>NZ_JACSPU010000010.1 GCF_014836985.1 Planococcus wigleyi
CGGAAGTTAAGCTCTTTTGCGCTGATGGTAGTTGGGGGTCTCCCCCTGTGAGAGTAAGACGTCGCTGGGCACATGAAAAAAGTCGTTACCGATTCCGGTAACGGCTTTTTTGTTTGGAGAAAATCAGTTACAGCAATTGAAAACATCCAACCGACTGTTTTCCGAACCGCGGATCTCAGCTGAAATTGTTATAATGAAGTAAATCAATCAATGTGAGGATGGAAAATCATGACGCAGCGACGCCCAATTGTGGATGCATTAATCGAATTTCAAAACAAACAACCCATTTCTTTTCATGTACCAGGACATAAACATGGCATCCTGTCGGGACTGCCGCAAGAAATTCAGTCAGCTCTTCAGTACGATGTGACAGAACTGGCGGGTCTGGATGATCTTCATTATCCGGAAGAGGCGATCAACGAGGCACAGCTTTTATTAGCGGAAGCTTATGGTGCGAAACGCAGCTTTTTGTTGGTCAACGGTTCAACTGTCGGAAATCTGGCGATGATTCACGCCGCTTGCAGAGAAGGGGATGTGGTCATTGTTCAGCGCAATTCCCATAAGTCGATCTTCCATGCGTTGGAGCTTGCACATGTGCGGCCCGTTTACGTTTCACCGCAATGGGATGAGGAATCCATGACAGCGGCTGCAGTGCCTCTAAAGGCAGTAGAAGAAGCGATAAAGGCCTATCCGGAAGCCAAGGCCATTGTACTGACCTATCCCAATTATTATGGAATGGTTTCCTACGAACTTACTGCCATTATTTCTTTATGCCATGAACATGGAATTGCCGTTCTGGTGGATGAAGCCCATGGTGCCCACTTTCAGGCAGGCGCCCCGTTTCCGGTCTCATCGTTGTCTCTTGGTGCAGATGTAGTCGTACAGTCAGCCCATAAAACATTGCCTGCTATGACGATGGGCTCTTTTTTACATATTGGAAGCGAACGTGTAAATGTGAAAAGAATCCAAAAATACTTACGGATGTTTCAATCAAGCAGTCCTTCGTATCTGATCCTTGCCTCATTGGATGATGCACGTTCTTATCTTCAAAATTATTCGCAGCCTGATATGCGGATGTTCAATGAAAAGAGGGAGCGTTTTCTCAGCAGCCTGCGGATGATTCCGCATTTGGCGGTGGTAGAGTCTGATGATCCACTGAAAATCATGCTGAGGGTTGCCCATCACAGCGGCTACCAGTTCAAACAGATGCTGGAGAAAACGGGGGTTCATGTTGAGCTGGCAGACCTTTATCAGGTCTTGTTGATCTTGCCTTTAATGAAACAATGGCATGCCTATCCATTTGCCGAAATTCGCAGCCGTTTAAAAGAAGCGGTACAGCTGTTGGAAGGCGAAGCGAGAAAAGACATGAGAGTCCAAGTGAAAACAGTATCCCAAGTAACAGTTCCCGAATTGTCTTTTGAAGAAATTGATTTGACGGATCAGGAATGGGTGCCTTATACACAAGTTATCGGCCGTATTGCAGCGGGTATGGTGATTCCATATCCACCGGGTATTCCGCTGGTGGTGGCGGGCGAGAAATGGACATTGGCCAAAGTCGAGGAACTCATGAATTACCTGGCTTCTGATGCACAGATACAGGGAGACCACAGGCTCGCATCTAAAGAATTGTCTGTGCTTCAGCAAGAAACATCCCGAGCATAAGAAATGCTTAAAGAGGGTATACTGTAACATCATTTACTTGGTACAGAATGTGGGGGATTTTCATGGAACAGGAAAAGTATGCAATCATTGATATCGGCTCGAATACCATCAGGCTCGTCATTTACACGCGGGATAAAAGCGGACGTTTTACAGAGAGTGAGAACGTGAAAGCCGTTGCTCGTCTCCGTAATTATTTAAATGAAGACAATGTGTTGAAACAGGAAGGCATCGATGTACTGATCAAGACTTTAAAAAGTTTTCAGGAAGTGACCCGCCATCATCAATTGAAAGACATCAAATGTGTGGCTACGGCGGCTGTGCGCCAAGCTGTAAATCAAGACAGCATTCTGGCAGCAGTGGAAAAAGAAACAGATTTTACGATGCGTATCCTCTCGGAATTTGAAGAGGCGAACTACGGTTACCTGGCCGTCGTCAATTCCACACCATTCGCCAGCGGCATTACGGTTGATATTGGTGGTGGCAGTACAGAAGTTACCTATTTCCATAATCGCCAGCTGATTTTTTTCTACAGTTTTCCGTTTGGTGCTTTATCATTGAAACAGCAATTTGTTGAAGGAAACACACCGACCAAAGGCGAATTGCGCGAGTTGCGGTCGTTTTTAAAAGAGCAGTTTGATCAATTGGAATGGCTGGCTGATAAGCGTTTGCCGTTGATCGGCATTGGGGGAAGTGCGCGGAACATGGCTCAGATCCATCAGGAGCATATTGAATATCCGCTGTCTGGTGTTCATCAATACATGATGAGCAGAGATGACGTAGAAGAAGTCAGTGATTTATTGAAGTCAGTGGATTTTTCAGAGCTGCAGCGCTTGGAAGGGCTGTCGAAGGACCGGGCGGATATCATCATCCCGGCTGTTGAAGTGTTCCGCTATTTAATGGAATTGATCGACACCAAACAGTTTGCCCTCAGCAGAAAAGGCTTAAGGGATGGTGTGTTTTATGAAGAGACGACCAAGGATTTCGATTTGTCGGTATTTCCGAATGTTGTGGAAGAAAGTTTTCACGAGCTGGCTATCGATTATGGCATCAATTTGACCCATGCATTCCATGTTGCCAATAGTGCTTTGCTGATTTCAAAGGAATTGGAAGAGTTGGGCTTGCTGTCATTGGAAGAGTTGGACTATAAGCGTTTGAAGCTCAGCAGTGCACTCTATAATTTAGGGAGCTACATCGATTCGGAATCCAGCCATCAGCATACTTTTTACTTATTGGGCAACCGCACCATCGATGGTTTGCTGCACAAAGACCGAATCGTCATTGCTTTGATGGCTTCATTTAAAAATAAAGAGGTCTTTAAACGGAACGTTAATGTGTATGAGGAATGGTTCAATAAAGAAGAGTTGGCGAAATACAGCCTGCTTGGCGCTATCATCAAGCTGGCGTACAGTTTGAATGCAACTAAACGTGATATTGTGGAAACGATTGAGCTGGAAGAAAACGAGGACAAACTTGTTTTTTCTGTGCAATGCCGAGAAGATTGGAAGCCGGAACAATACCAGGTGGAAAAACAGAAAAAGCATTTAGAGAAGCAGTTAAAGAAAACGATTGATTTTAAATTTTACAAATAATTAACATTTCAAGTGACATATCTCGTATTGCTGACAGGCAGATGGTGATAGGATAGATAAATGGATTATAAGTAAAAGGTGGAGTCAAAATTGGAGACTTTAAAAAAGAAAAGCGTGGAACTCAGGGATCCTTCTTATTACAATAACCGCGAACTGAGCTGGCTGGCTTTTAATGAACGGGTCCTGCAGGAAGCCCTTGATAAACGGAACCCGTTATTGGAACGATTTAAATTTCTGGCGATTTTCAGCTCCAACCTGGATGAATTTTTTATGGTCCGTGTAGCAGGGCTGCAGGATCAGGTGAAAGTCGGGTTTACGAAACCCGAGAATAAAGCGGGAATGACGCCAAAGCAACAATTAAATGAAATTGCGATGAAGACCCATCAATTGGTGGATCTGCAATATGAAACGCTGCAAAAAACATTGTTGCCAAAGCTTCAAAAAGAGCACGTAGAATTCGTCAAAATGGCGGATTTAAGTGCAGACCAATTGGATATAATGGAACGGCATTTTGAGGATCATATTTTTCCGGTACTGACGCCAATGGCCATCGATGCTTACCGTCCATTTCCCATGTTGCTCAACAAAAGCATCAATTTGGCGGTGGTGCTGGAAGACGTAGAAGACCAGGCGGAAGAAGGGCAAAAAATCGCCATTGTCCAGGTGCCTTCTGTACTGGATCGGTTTGTCCGCCTGGAATCGAAAAAGGGCAGCTACAAACTGATTTTACTGGAAGATGTCATCAGTTTCTTCATTCGCAAACTTTTTCATGGTTTTAAGGTGATTTCAACGTCGGTATTCCGGATTACCCGCAATGCCGACATGACGATCCATGAAGAAGGCGCACGTGATTTGCTGAAGGAAATTGAAGAAGAGCTCCGGAAACGCAAATGGGGAGCGGCTGTCCGGCTGGAGATTCAGCAGCCAGGATTTGATCCGGCCATTTTGGAATACTTGACCAATGAACTGGAAGTCCATAAAAAAGATGTCTATGCTATTGAAGGATTTTTGGATTTGACGGTGTTTTTCAGCTTTTATAAAAAAATGGCACCAGTTTGGGAGCATTTGGTCTTTGAAGGCAAAGTGTCGCAGCTGCCGGCAGGGATGGAAACAGGCAAGCAGATTTTTCAAAAGGTCAGTGAGCAGGATGTTTTTCTTCATCATCCGTATGAATCATTTGAACCGGTCGTTCAATTTATTTCAGAAGCCGCTGATGATCCCGATGTCCTGGCCATCAAGCAGACCCTTTACCGGGTGAGCGGTGATTCTCCGGTAATCAAGGCTCTGAAAAGAGCTGCTGAGAATGGCAAACAAGTAACCGTGCTGGTTGAATTAAAGGCCCGCTTTGACGAGGAAAATAATGTCCAATGGGCAAAAGAGTTGGAAAAGGCGGGATGCCACGTTATTTATGGCATGACGCATTTGAAAACCCATAGCAAAATCACCTTGGTCGTGCGGAAAAAAGACGATAAAATTGAGCGTTTCGTGCATTTAGGAACCGGCAATTACAACGATCAGACGGCAAAAATCTACACAGATATGAGCTTGTTCACCTCGAAAAGGCAGTTCGGAATTGATGCTACCAACTTCTTCAATTATTTAAGCGGCTATACTGAGAAGCCGGAGTTCCATTATTTATCGGTAGCGCCTTTTACAATTCGGACCGATATCATCGACTTGATCGATACGGAAATTCGTTTCCAGAAAAAGCATGGCAATGGCCGCATCATTGCGAAGATGAACTCACTGACGGATAAGCTCATTATTATGAAGTTGTATGAAGCGTCCAATGCAGGTGTGAAAGTGGATTTGATTGTCAGAGGGATCTGCTGCCTGCGTCCAGGAATCCCAGGGGTCAGTGAGAACATTCAGGTTCGGAGCATCGTGGGCAGCTTGTTGGAGCATAGCCGTGTCTATTACTTTAACCATAACGGCAAAGGACGGACCTTCTTATCTTCAGCGGATATGATGACGCGGAATTTAAATAACCGCATTGAAATTTTATTTCCGATTGTTGACGAAACCATTAAACAGCAAGTGAAAAACATACTGGAATTGGGGCTTGCCGATAATGTCAAAGCCAGACAGCAGGATGCGGACGGGGTTTACCATTATGTGCCGCGCAAGGACGATGAGCCAGTGATAGACAGCCAAATGGAGTTGTTCCGCCGGGCATATCAAGTGGCAGAAGATGAAGAATAGTTGGTTTTCTGCTGGTCACTATAAAATCGAAGCCATTTCGTGTATAGTAAAAAGAGTTTGAAACAGTAGAAAATGATTAACTTCATGGAATAAGGTGAGCTGGAAAATGAGTTATTTAATCAACCTAGAAGGTGGAGAAGGATCGGGAAAGTCAACGGTCCTGAAAATGCTGGCAACTGCGTTGGAGGAAAAAGGATTTTCTGTGGTTTGCACGCGTGAGCCAGGCGGCATCGACATAGCTGAACAAATTCGTCAAGTGATCTTGGACCGGAACAACACCGCAATGGACGCGCGAACAGAAGCTTTATTATATGCAGCAGCGAGAAGGCAGCATTTGGTCGAAAAAATTATTCCAGCACTCGAAGCGGGAAGCATCGTTTTATGTGATCGTTACATTGATTCGAGTCTAGCTTATCAGGGCTATGCACGGGGTCTTGGAATGGAAGAGATCTTCGCCATCAACAAGTTTGCCATCGATGAATACATGCCGGATCTGACGCTTTATTTTGATGTCAATCCGAAAGTGGGTCTGGCACGGATCGAAAAAGATTCAGACCGTGAGATCAACCGCTTGGATGTAGAATCAATGAAATTCCATTACAAAGTAAGAGAAGGATACCTCTTGCTGTTGAGCCAGAATCCCGAACGAATTCGCTTGATCAATGCAGAAAATGAACTGGACATCGTTTATGCTGATGCATTGGAAACAGCTGTACGATTTATAGAAGAACGGCAAGCGGCAGTTGATCCTTCTTAGGGTCAGCTGTCTTTTTGATAAGACCGTTTTTTTGGCAAAGAGCTGGAAAGATATGCAGCGTATATCTTTGTTCATGTTATACTTATATAGAAGAAAGACAAAAAGGAGTGAGTGCTGATGAAACTCGTAGTAGCAGTTGTACAGGACCAAGACAGTAACCGATTATCCAACGCGTTAACGAAAAATGATTTCCGGGCTACCAAGCTTGCCAGTACAGGGGGGTTTTTGCGCTCAGGGAATACAACCTTTTTAATCGGTGTAGAAGATGACCTGGTACCGAAGTTGCTGGATTTGATTCGTGAAAACTGCCGGTCTCGTGAACAGATGGTAGCACCTGTATCGCCGATGGGTGGAAATGCTGACTCGTATATTCCTTATCCTGTGGAAGTTGAAGTGGGCGGAGCAACTATTTTCGTCTTGCCGATTGAACAATTCCACCACTTTTAAATAAAGGCGGCTGCCCGGCAGCCAGTACGATAAAAGAAAACCCGTGCTCCAACCGGAACACGGGATTTTTTACAAAGTCTGAAGGTGAAGTTTGTGCAAAAAACAATTGATGAATTTTTGGAAATGCAGCCAGTGGTGATGAAGCGGCTCCAAGGTGCTTATGCAAAAGACCGGTTAGCGCACGCTTATCTGTTTGAAGGTCCGGCTGGTTCTGGCAAAACGGAAATTACGCATTTTTTCGTCAAGCTGCTGCTGTGTGAATCGCCTGTGGAAAATGTTCCATGTGAAACATGTCGAAGTTGTCAGCTCTATAATTCCGGCAACCACACCAACGTTCTTTTCATCGAACCGGATGGCCAAAACATAAAAATTGACCAAATCCGTGAGTTAATCTTCAAATTGAATAAAACCGGTTTGAATACAGGCCGTAAAATATACGTGATTGAACAGGCAGACCGCATGAACAATTCTTCTGCCAATGCTTTGCTGAAGTTTTTGGAAGAGCCTGAGTTTAATGTGACAGCCATTCTATTGACTGAGAGGCTCAATGCATTGATGAGCACAATCCGTTCCAGATGCCAACTGGTTTCTTTTCGTCCGCTGTCGCGTCCCAAGCTTATGGAAAAACTGATAGCAGATGGAATGACTGGATCAATGGCTGCAACTGTCAGCATGCTGACGCAAAGCGAAGAAGAAGCTGTCTTGTTGGCTCAAGATGAACAATTTGCCCAGGCCAGAAAAACCGTGTTGAAACTGGTGGAAGTGGCTGGCAGCAATGTTCATGAGGCTCTTTTGATGCTTCAAGCAGAATGGCTGCCATTATTTAAAGAAAAAGAAGATGCCGAAAGAGGTCTGGACATGTTATTATTTGCATATCGGGACATTGCTTCGGTAAAAGCAGGTCTTGAAACTGCACGAACATATCCAGACATGGAAGAAACTTGGAAGCAGATGGCTCTCCAGCGTTCTTTTACGGTATTGTCGAAGCAGTTGCAGGCCGTTTTACAGGCCAAACAACAATTGCCGCGCAATATGAACCGGACGCTGTTGATGGAGCAGTTAATGCTGAATCTGCAGGAGGGGTAGCAATTGTATAATGTCATAGGTGTCCGCTTTAAGAAAGCGGGTAAAATATATTATTTTGATCCAGGTGCATTAGGGATTGAAAAAGACGATTACGTCATTGTGGAAACAGCACGAGGCGTAGAGTATGGAAAAGTGGTTGTACCAACGAAAACTGTTGGAGAAAACGATGTAGTTCTGCCTTTGAAACAAGTGGTAAGAGTGGCAACTGACCGCGATCGCCACCAGGTGGAAGAAAATCGTTTGGAAGCAAGCCGTGCCTTCGAACTGGGAACCGACAAAATTGAAGAGCATCGCTTGGATATGAAATTGGTAGATGTCGAATACACTTTCGACCGCAATAAAGTCATTTTTTACTTTACGGCGGAAGGCCGTGTGGATTTCCGGAACTTGGTGAAAGACTTGGCTTCCATTTTCCGTACACGCATCGAACTTCGCCAAATCGGCGTTCGAGATGAAGCGAAAATGCTTGGCGGTATCGGTCCTTGCGGGCGGATGCTTTGCTGTTCAACATTTTTAGGAGATTTTGAGCCGGTTTCCATCAAAATGGCGAAAGATCAAAACCTATCGCTGAACCCTTCGAAAATCTCTGGTTTATGCGGCCGTTTAATGTGCTGCTTAAAATACGAGAATGACGAGTATGAAACAGCGAAAAAAGAAATGCCGGATGTCGGTACACGAGTAACAACACCGGATGGCGAAGGCCGTGTTGTAGGCATGAATATTTTAGAGCGGGTGTTGAAAATCCGATTGACTGAGCAGGAACAGACACTTGAATACACATTAGATGAGATAATGGGCCAAGGAACGAGAGCGTGAGGTGGTTTTAGGTGAAGGAAAAGAATTTTTTGGACACGGTAATGGAGTTTGAACAGCAACTCCAATCCATGCAAGAACAATTCAGCGAATTAAAAGCAGTGGTAGCTCGGACGATGGAAGAACATCATGCGCTGCAATTGGAGAATCATCATTTGCGCGCGCGGTTGGATGAGTTTCATCAAGCAGTGCCGGAAGTAGCTGCTGTAGATCCGGTGAAATTGAAAAAAGCTGTTATGGATATTGGTGAAGGCTATGATAACTTAGCCCGCTTGTATCATGAAGGCTACCATGTCTGCAATGTACATTTCGGCAGTTCCCGAAAAGGCGACGATTGCCTGTTCTGTTTATCGTTCCTGAATAAACAGAACTGAACATAAAGGCAGAAGAAAGCTGTCTGTAAGATAATAAAGAGAAAGGCTTCCGACACTTCGTGTGGCGGCAGCCTTTTGTTATGCTAGGAGTTGAAAAGATGTTAGTGGATGATGAAAGATTGGATTATTTATTGGCGGAAGACCTGCGGATCATTCAAAGTCCGTCGGTGTTTTCCTTTTCTTTGGATGCGGTATTATTGGCGCGTTTTGCGTATGTTCCATTGAAGCGCGGCACCATTGTAGATCTGTGCACAGGGAACGGAGCGATTCCGTTATTTCTGAGTGCCCGTACAGAATCAAGGATCATTGGCGTAGAATTGCAGGAACGGCTTGCGCATATGGCGCGCCGCAGCGTGGAATACAACGGTTTGGAACAGCAAATTGAAATTGTTGAAGGCGACGTCAAAAATATGCCCGCGCAGCTTGGGTTTGAAAAATATGATGTAGTCACCTGCAACCCGCCCTATTTTCCAGCACATGAAATGAGCGATAAAAATATCAGTGAACACATGGCTATTGCGCGGCATGAGCTGCACTTAACCTTGGATGAGGCGGTATTGTCGGCGAGCCAATTGTTGAAGCAAGGGGGTAAAGCGGCATTTGTCCATCGTTCAGGCCGTCTGATCGATTTGATTGCGTCAATGCGTGCGAATCGCTTAGAACCGAAACGGATCCGCCTTGTATATCCGAAAGCGGGCAAGGAAGCCAATACTTTGTTGATTGAAGGCATTAAAGACGGCAAACCAGATTTAAAGATTTTGCCTCCTTTGATTGTCTACGGAGACGACGGCGAGTATACCGAAGATGTGCGGGAATTGTTATATGGCAGCCAGTGATCATTATTTTTATGTGCTGGAATGTGCCGATGGGTCGTATTATGCTGGCTATACCAACAACCTTGAAAAGCGGCTGGCGGCGCATAACGCTGGAAAAGGTGCGAAATACACACGCGCCAAAGGGCCGTCCAAGCTGATCCATCACGAATGCTACGACACGAAACCGGCAGCAATGAAAGCGGAATATGCCTTCAAGCAGTTAACGAAGGCACAGAAAATCCATTATATTGCTGAAGGAAAGGAGAACGGTAAATGAAATCCCAAAAAAGTTTCCAGCATCAACAATCCACCTTGTATTTGGTGGCCACTCCAATCGGCAACCTGGAAGACATGACAATCCGTGCATTGCGTATTTTAAAAGAAGTGGACATCATTGCAGCGGAAGATACGCGCAACACGAAAAACCTCTGCAATTATTTTGACATCCAGACCAAATTGGTCAGCTACCATGAACACAACCAGGAAAGCGGAGGCTTCAAAATCCTCTCGTACCTGGAAGAAGGCAAGTCAGTAGCTTTGGTCAGCGATGCCGGCATGCCGTGTATTTCCGATCCAGGAGAAGACATCGTCAAACGGGCGGTTGCCGAAGGATTTCCTGTTGTGCCGATTCCTGGAGCCAATGCAGCCCTTAGTGCACTGATTGCTTCAGGGATTTCGCCGCAGCCTTTTTTGTTCTACGGATTCTTATCGCGCAATAAAAAAGAGCGGCAGGCAGAGTTGGACATACTCAGCCAAAAAGAAGAGACCCTGATCTTTTACGAAGCACCTCACCGGCTGAAAGAAAGCTTGAAGAGTATGCAAAAAGCGGTCGGCAATGAACGGAAAATCACCTTGGCCCGGGAATTGACCAAGAAATTCGAAGAGTTTCTGAGAGGCACTGTTGAAGAAGCGGTAATATGGGCAGAAGAAAATGAAATTCGCGGAGAATTTTGTTTGGTGCTGGAAGGCAATGCAGATCCGGAGCCTTTGGAAAGCGTAAAGTGGTGGGAAAGTTTATCTATCGAAGAACACGTAGACCAGTTGATGGAAACCAAGAACCTGACATCCAAAGAGGCCATCAAAGAAGCGGCCATCGAACGCCAGCTGTCTAAGCGAGAAGTCTATCAGGCTTATCATACCTAGAAAAGCTGAAGCAGTCTCTACGCTGAAGCTAGGTACTGAAAATAGCTACTCTGTCTTTGCAAGCATCAAAAAAACCAGGATGCATTAGCTTCCTGGTTTTTTTTATCTTACTTCTTTAAGTTGTTTTGGATCTCTTTTACCAGCATTTCTGCGCCTTCAGTGCTTAAGATCAATTTGCCGCCAACCAATTGCATGTTGTCGTCTGATACTTCGCCTGTAACTGCACAAGTCATGTTTGGTAAATACTTTTTCAAGATAATTTTGTCGTCATCTACGTAAATTTCCAAAGCGTCTTTTTCTGCGATTCCCAAAGTACGACGCAATTCGATTGGAATAACTACACGCCCTAATTCGTCAACTTTCCGAACGATACCTGTTGATTTCATAATGATAGTCCTCCTTTTATTTTATCGGGTGTATTCGTCAAAATTCGACATTTACCACTTCCTGTCATAAATCATACCAACTACTGGCAATTAGGTCAATAAAAAACTATCGAATTTATAATGAAATTTTATAAGTTGTATCATATTTTTGATATTCATGAGTTTTGAAGTCATAATTTTGACATAGTTGTATAGAAAGCCCTAAAAAACCGACGCAGCATTAGCTGATAAATGTCGAATTTCACTGGAAAATGGCTTTGTCGAATTGAAAGATTGTACAAAATAGGGGACTTCGTTAAAATAAGGATTATACTAAAAAACTGGAGGAATTTTTCGTGACTGCTAACAAAGACACCTTTTATTTAACTACACCGATTTATTACCCAAGCGGAAAATTCCACATTGGAACGGCTTATACGACAGTCGCTTCTGATGCGATGGTGCGCTATAAGCGTTTGCGTGGATTTGATGTCCGGTTTTTGACCGGAATGGATGAACACGGCCAAAAAATTGAAGAAAAAGCAAAAGAAGCTGGCAAAGAGCCACAGGAATTTGTAGATGACATGGCCGAGGCTGCTAAAAAAGTTTGGTCGACTATGGATATTACGTACGATGATTTCATCCGGACTACGGAGAACCGCCATAAAGAAGGCGTCGAGCGGATTTTCAAAACGTTCCTCGACAATGGCGATATTTATAAAGGCGAATATGAAGGCTGGTATTGTACACCTTGTGAATCGTTCTTCACGGAAAATCAATTGGATAACGGCAACTGCCCAGACTGCGGCCGCCCAGTCCATAAAGTAAAAGAGGAATCGTATTTCTTCAACATGAAAAAATACGCTGGCCGTCTTTTAGAATACTACGAAAATAACGTAGAGTTTATTGAGCCTGAATCACGCAAAAATGAAATGATCAATAATTTCATCAAACCGGGATTAGAGGATCTGTCGGTTTCACGGACTTCCTTTGATTGGGGAATTCCGGTTCCTGGAGACCCGAAACATGTCATTTATGTATGGGTTGACGCGCTGTCCAACTACATCACGTCTCTTGGCTACGGCTCAGAAGACGATAGCTTGTTCAATAAATACTGGCCGGCTGATGTCCATGTAGTCGGCAAAGACATCGTCCGTTTCCACACAATCTATTGGCCGATTTTCTTGATGGCTTTGGATCTGCCCTTGCCGAAGAAAGTTTTCGCCCATGGCTTTATCATGATGAAAGACGGCAAAATGTCGAAATCCAAAGGCAATGTCGTTTATCCGGAAATGCTCGTAGAACGCTATGGCTTGGATGCGACGCGTTATTTCCTATTGCGTGAACTGCCATTTGGTTCTGACGGCGTCTTTTCACCGGAGTCGTTTGTGGAACGCACCAATTTTGATTTGGCTAATGACTTGGGGAATTTATTGAACCGTACAGTCTCGATGATCAATAAATACTTTGATGGAGCCATACCTGAAATTAACGGACTGCAAACCGAATTCGACGGGCCACTTCAACGTGTAGCCGCGCAGACGGTAAAAGTCTATGAGCAACATATGGAAAGAATGCAATTCAGCATCGTCTTAAGTGAAGTGTGGGCATTGATTTCACGGACCAATAAATACATTGATGAAACACAGCCATGGGTATTGGCGAAAGATGAAGCTGCCAAAGAGCAATTGGCATCTGTTATGGCGCACTTGGCAGAAAGCCTTCGCATGACTGCGGTTATGTTGCAGCCATTCTTACCGAATGCACCGAAACAAATCATCGAGCAGCTTGGATTGACAGAAGAAGCTCTTGGCTGGGATACGCTTCAAAGCTTCGGCCAAATTCCTGGAGGCACTCAAGTCGTGTCAAAAGGAACGCCAATCTTCCCGCGCCTTGAGCTGGAACCGGAAGTAGCATATATCCGTGATCAAATGCGCGGTACTGAATCGCCTGCTGCAGAAGAACCGGCGGTCGTGGAAGTTCCGGACGTACCGGAAATTGCGATTGAGGATTTTGCGAAAGTGGATTTGCGTGTAGCGACAGTGACAGATTGTGAAGCTGTGCCGAAAACGTCCAAACTGCTGAAACTTCAGTTGGACATGGGCTACGAGCAGCGGCAAGTGGTGTCCGGTATTGCGGAACATTACAAACCAGCTGACCTGGTCGGCAAAAAAGTAGTCGTCGTAGCGAACTTGAAACCGGTGAAATTGCGGGGCGAACTCTCGCAAGGAATGATCCTGGCTGGTGAAAAAGACGGGTATCTGACTTTGGCATCGGTCGCTGAAAAGCTCCCGAACGGCTCGAAAATTAAATAAGATTACTGGAAAAGACCTGTTTTGACCCACTGTTATCAGTGGGTCTTTTTTTGTTTGTGTGGGTTTTAATGCCCAGTATTACAGAGAAAAAAGCGCTTTTGACATTGAACTAACATGTTTTGTTACCTAATTGTAATGTTGTTGTGAAGAAAGATACAGGTAGAACCATTAGAATAAAGCTTAATGTGAGGAGAATGATTGATGTTTATCGATACCCATGTACATTTAAATGCAGACCAATATGATGAGGACCTTGTACAAGTCATTGAGCGCGCAAGAGAAAATCACGTGGAGAAAATGGTAGTCATCGGCTTCGACCGAAAAACGATCGAACGGGCCATCGATTTGGCCGAAACTTATGAATTCATCTTCGCGGTAGTTGGTTGGCATCCAGTTGATGCAATCGATTGTACTGAAGAAGATCTGAAATGGATTGAAGAGCTTGCTGCTCATCCAAAAGTAGTGGGAATCGGGGAGACCGGATTGGATTACTACTGGGACAAATCACCAAAAGAAGTACAGCAGGAAATTTTCCGGAAGCAAATCCGGTTGGCGAAAAAAGTCAAATTGCCGATTATCATCCATAACCGGGAAGCTACAGAAGATGTGCTGACAATTCTTCGAGAAGAAAACGCAAAAGAAATCGGCGGTGTCATGCATTGCTTTAGTGGCAGTGTGGAGACGGCCCGTGAAAGTATAGAAATGAACTTCATGATTTCGCTTGGCGGACCCGTAACATTCAAAAATGCCAAAAAGCCGAAAGAAGTGGCCGAGTTGATTTCACTTGATCACTTGATGATTGAGACAGATGCTCCATATCTAGCTCCCCATCCCTACCGGGGAAAAAGAAACGAACCATCTTATGTGCCATTGGTTGCGGAAGAAATTGCGCGATTGAAAGGAATTTCAGTAGAAGAGGTCGCCAAAGCGACAACACAAAACGCAGAAAAGTTTTATAAGCTTTCTCAAATAAAGTGAAATTGAGAAATTCGTATTGATTGACACATTGGAAATGAGCCCATATAATCACTCAGGTGAAGAAGGAGGAGTTATTTTTGTCAAATGAAGCAAATAATACCAATTCATCAAAAATATTCAAAGGTAAATCATTGACGGTCACAATCGCAACTGTATTGTTGTTCGCAGCGGTTTTAACTTTTGCTATATATGAAGGTACAAAAAATACGGTTACCGTAACAGCGAATGGTGAACAGGAAGAAGTAAGAACACATGCAGAAACAGTTGGAGCATTTTTGGAGGAACAGGAAATCGAAGCTGGAGAACATGATTTCTTAAGCCATTCAAAGGAAACGCCGATCAATGAAGATCTGGCACTCGAGTGGGATGCAGCAGAACAATATAACGTAACAGTTGATGGAAAAGCTACTTCTGCATGGACAACTGAAAATACAGTGTCCGAAATTTTAGCTAAAGCGGATGTTGAACTTACAAAACATGACAAGGTATCACCTGCTTTGGATGAACAAGTAGATGAAGAAACAACCATTTCAGTTGAAAAAGCCTATGAAGTTACTATTCAAGACGGTCTTAATGAAAAGAAAGTATGGTCTACTTCGACTACGGTCGCTGACTTTTTAAAACAACATAAAGTTTCTTTAGGCAAACTTGACCGAGTGGAAAAAGAAATGGACGAACTGGTTCTTCCAAATTCAAAAGTCAAAGTGGTTCGTGTTGAAAAGGTCACCGATGTAGTCGAAGATACTGTGAAATATGCAGTAGAGACAAAAAAAGACGATTCATTGCTTAAAGGCAACGAAAAAGTCGTTCAAAAAGGCGCAAATGGTGTAGTTAAAAAAACGTATGAAGTAATCAAAGAAAACGGTAAAGAAGTAAAACGTGATCTTAAAAACGAAAAAGTTGTAAAAGAACCAACCAAGCAAGTAACGGCAGTCGGTACGAAGACAGTTGTAGCCAGCGTCTCACGTGGGGCTCAAACAAAAGCGGCACCAGCAGCAAAAGCAACACCTGCAACACAGGCAGCTCCTGCACAAGAGAAAAAGCAGGAGAAAGCAGCAGTGAAAACGGCTTCTGTTGAAAAAGCAGCAACGCCAGCACCAGCAAAAGCTGAACCGGCAAAAGCCCAACCAGCTGAAGAGCCAGCAGGCGGTAAAGAATTCTACGTGTCAGCTACAGCTTATACAGCAAGCTGCACGGGATGCTCGGGCATTACAGCGACAGGCATCAACCTGCATGCCAATCCAGGCCTTAAAGTAATTGCAGTAGATCCTAGCGTTATTCCGCTAGGCTCTAAAGTATGGGTTGAAGGTTACGGCAACGCAATCGCAGGCGATACAGGCGGAGCAATCAAAGGCAATAAAATCGATTTGTTCATGGCCAATAAATCCGATGCATTGTCATTCGGGCGCAAACAAGTAAAAGTGAGAGTACTTAACTAATCTACAAACCATTCCACTACAGGCTTTCCTGGGATATTTCCCGGGAAAGCTTTTTACATGTCTACCCGCCAACGTGTAGAATAAAACAAGAAGCTTGAAAAGAGGAACAGAATAAATGAAAATAAACGAAATTATAGTAGTTGAAGGAAAAGACGATACGGTAGCAATCAAACGAGCGGTCATTGCAGATACAATAGAAACAAATGGTTCGGCGATTTCAGCAGAAACGCTGCAGCGCATTGCTCATGCCCAACAAAAGAGAGGGGTCATTGTTTTTACAGATCCTGATTATCCCGGGCGGCGGATCCGTGCTATTATTGAAGAACATGTGCCTCAGGCGAAACATGCATTTTTGGCGAAGGAAAAAACGATTGCTAAAAACGGCAAAGGTTTAGGGATCGAGCATGCTCGCGATGAAGACATCCGAGAAGCCTTGCAGGCCGTCTATACGCCGCTTCAGGAAGAGCGTCCTGTAGAGATTACAATGGAAGACTTGATCGATGCCGGACTTGTCGCCCATCCGAAAGCGAAGCAGCGCCGTATACAACTCGGCAACACTCTGCAAATCGGCTATACGAACGGCAAGCAGCTCCAAAAGCGGCTTCACATGTTCGGTATCTCGAAAGACCAGTTCATCAAAGCGGTACAAGCGTTAATTCAGGAGGAAAACCAATGACTAAAGATATTGCTACACCCATCCGGACACAGCAGATTATGGCAAAATACAATTTAAAAGTGAAGAAAAGTCTGGGGCAGAACTTTCTGATCGACCCCAATATTTTACGTAAAATCGTTGGACAGGCGAAACTGACAAAACAGTCTGCTGCCATTGAAATCGGTCCGGGTATTGGTGCTTTGACGGAGCACTTGGCAAGAGAAGCAGGGAAAGTACTGGCTTTTGAAATCGATCAGCGTCTGCTGCCGGTTCTTGACGACACACTCTCTCCTTACGACAATATTTCTATCGTTCATGCCGATATTCTAAAAACGGATGTACAGGCAGCCATCGACAACGAATTGGCAGGGTATGACGACATTGTCGTTGTAGCCAATCTGCCTTATTACGTTACGACACCCATCATCTTAAAACTATTGCTGGAAAAGCTGCCGATCCGAGGCATGGTCGTTATGCTTCAAAAAGAGGTGGCTGAGCGCATTACAGCCAAACCTGGAACAAAGGCATACGGATCTCTTTCTATCGCTATCCAGTACTATACACAGGCTGAAATGGCGTTGACTGTTCCCAAATCTGTTTTCCTGCCGCAGCCGAATGTAGATTCCGCTGTCATCAGCATGACTAAACGGGAAGTGCCGGAAGTGGAAGTGATTGATGAAGACTTCTTCTTTAGCGTAACGAGAGGGTCGTTTGTTCAACGAAGAAAAACTATTTTAAACAACCTTCAAGTTGCGATGCCGCTTGGCAAAGAAAAGAAAGAACTGATTTTAAAAGCGTTGGAAGAAGCGGAAATCGATCCGGCACGGCGCGGAGAGACCTTGACCATTAAAGAATTTGGCTTATTGGCCGACAAATTATACGCTTATTTCCACTAATATCAGCATTCTGTTACAATATCGGCACAACTTATTTCGGGATAAAGATATTTCGAATAAAAAAATATTGACATAAACGGATAGACGCTGATAAAATTAGGAATTTGCTTGACTATTTCAATAAATTATGGTAGAATTTTGTCTATAGTGAGGTGTAGACAAAATGCCCAAAACTTTGGCGGATATTAAAAAATCGTTGGATCTGCATTTAGGAAAACGATTGCTTTTAAAGGCAAACGGAGGTCGCAAGAAAACGGTCGAACGTGCTGGAATCCTGCGCGAAACATATCACTCTGTGTTTGTGATTGAGCTTGATCAAGAAGAGCATGCATTTGAACGCGTGTCTTACAGCTACGCAGACATCTTAACTGAAGCGGTAGAAATTACTGTGTACGAAGGAACAGAAGATGCACTTGTCGTGAAATAATTGAACTACATTTTATAAGATTCTTCAAAACTTGCTACTGCTTAATCAAGCGGAAGGCGAGTTTTTTTGTTTCTGCCAGCACTTTGCTTTCCATTGCCTCGCGGTATGTTAAAATAGTCTTCATCAGAATATAAAGGAGGCAGTGAGATGCTCTACGTGAAAGCACCTGCCAAGATTAACCTAACACTTGATGTTTTACATAAACGTCCGGATAATTACCATGAAATTGAAATGATCATGACAACTGTGGATTTATCGGACCGCATTGGATTGATGGGAACAGCAAAAGGGATACATATTCAGTCTGCAGACCGTTTTGTGCCGAATGACTCCCGCAACCTGGCCTACCAAGCGGCACAATTGATTAAAGATACGTTCAATATAAAGACCGGCGTCATTATTTCCCTGGATAAGAAAATCCCGGTAGCAGCAGGATTAGCCGGCGGCAGCAGTGACGCAGCTGCAACATTAAAAGGCCTGAACAAACTTTGGCAATTGAACCTGTCGCTTGATGAGCTGGCGGAACTGGGTGCCAAAATTGGATCGGATGTTTCTTTCTGCGTTTATGGCGGTACCGCATTAGCCAGAGGCCGTGGTGAGATCATCCAGGAATTGCCGACTCCACCGAATTGCTGGGTTATCTTGGCAAAACCGACAATTGGCGTTTCTACAGCTGATGTCTATGGTGCATTTGATGTCCAATCTGCACAGCATCCAGATACAGAAGGGATGATTCGGGCACTCAATGAAGGCGATTATGAAGCGATGTGTGCCAATTTAGGCAATGCGTTGGAAAGTGTTACGTTGAAATTGTATCCGGAAGTGGAACAGATAAAAGAACAGATGAAAAAATTTGGAGCAGATGCTGTCTTGATGAGCGGCAGCGGGCCTACAGTTTTTGGCCTGGTCCATCAAGAAGCGCGCATTCCGCGGATTTATAATGGCTTACGGGGCTTTTGTTCGGAAGTATATGCAGTACGCTTGATCGGCGAACGGGAGCTGCTTGCTTAAATACGTACATTTATGGTAAGTTTTCTATAAATCATTCGTGTTTAGGAGAGGGTAGTTTTGAAGTGGAAGCGCAGTGAACGGCTTGTTGATATGACACAATTTTTATTGGAACACCCGCATAAATTGATTCCGCTGACGTATTTTTCGGATCTGTACCAATCCGCTAAGTCTTCCATCAGTGAAGATTTGGGCATTGTCAAAGAAACATTCGAAGAAAAAGGAACGGGTTTATTGATGACGGTTCCAGGGGCAGCGGGCGGTGTTAAGTATATTCCCAGGTTGCAGGCTAAAGACATCAAAGCCGTTATGGCAGACTTGATGGAAGAGCTGAGCCATTCCGACAGATTGTTGCCGGGCGGCTATTTATACATGACGGATGTACTGGGCAATCCCGAAATGATGAACCGTGTCGGAAAAGTATTTGCGACGGCATTTGCTGATGCAAAAATTGACGTCATCATGACGGTAGCTACAAAGGGCATTCCGATTGCCCATGCAATTGCCCGCCATTTGAATGTGCCGGTAGTCATTGTCCGGAGAGACAGCAAAGTGACGGAAGGCTCTACAGTCAGCATCAATTATGTATCAGGATCTTCCCGCCGCATACAGACCATGGTGTTATCCAAACGCAGCATGAAGAGCGGCCAACGTGTACTCATCACCGATGACTTCATGAAAGTCGGCGGAACGATGAACGGCATGAAGAATCTGCTGGAAGAGTTCGAATGCACGTTAGCGGGTGTTGCAGTCCTTGTAGAGGCGGAGCATTCGGATGAGCGGCTGGTTGAAAAATACCTGTCTCTTGTTAAATTGCATGAAGTCAGTGAAAAAGAACGCACCATTGCATTAGAAGAAGGAAACTACTTTGAAAATGGAGGAATTTAATATGAATTACGTAGCGACAGACAAAGCGGCAGCAGCGATTGGCCCTTATTCACAAGGCGTGGTTTCAGGAGGAATTCTATACAGTTCAGGTCAAATTCCATTAACAGCATCCGGCGAATTGGTTGAAGGCACAATTGCTGACCAGACGCATCAGGTATTTTCAAATCTGAAAGCGGTTCTTGCGGAAGCGGGCTCTTCTCTTGGTGACGTGATCAAGACAACTGTCTTCATTAAAGATATGAACGATTTTGCAGAAATGAATGAGATTTATGCCGCGTATTTCGGAGACCATAAGCCGGCGCGTTCAACTGTCGAAGTGGCGCGTTTGCCAAAAGACGTAAAAGTGGAAATCGAAGTTATTGCAAAAGTGAACAGCTAAGTAATTCTTTTTGAAGGATACAGGCAAACCCATGAACTATGGGCTTGCCTGTATTTTTTTTGCCGATGAACTCAGCTTTCTTTCCGGTTTTTTATTCCATTGAGCAAATTTTCTAATAAGTTTTGTAAATTATGAAGGAGATTAGTCCTTTATGGCGAATACCCATAATTAGGAATGAAAAATAGCAGCTGAGATAAGGGGTGATGAAGAGAATGGAAGTAACAGATGTGAGATTACGACGTGTACAAACCGATGGCCGAATGAGAGCAATCGCTTCTATCACGCTAGACAACGAATTCGTCATCCATGACATTCGAGTGATTGATGGAAATGACGGCTTGTTTGTCGCAATGCCGAGCAAAAGAACTCCGGATGGAGAATTTCGGGATATTGCACACCCGATCAACTCGAGCGCGCGTACCAAGCTTCAAGAAGCTGTCTTAACTGCATATGAGCAAAGTGAAAACGAAGCGGTATTGGAAAATGCCAGCGTTTAATAGAGCTGAATCAAAGGGCCTTCTTTCATAATAAGGGCTCTTTTTTTGTTTGACTTTTTTTGTCATGGTATTGTCATGCTCTGAAACCTTGAAAAATCAAGGTTTTTCCGCTATAGTCAATAAGGAAAAGCGAATTTTTTAATTGACATAGCCAGCTGAAAACTGGATCTATCAAGCAATAGAAGAAATGACTGGATAGGATTGTGAAAAAGGAATTCTATCGGATTAAAAGGAGGGGTAAGGAATGGCAAATACATATGCAGTAATTTTAGCGGCTGGCCAAGGCACACGAATGAAGTCGAAACTGTATAAAGTACTTCATCCGGTTTGCGGCATGCCGATGGTCGAGCATGTAACAGGAAACGTCGAACAGCTCGGCGTTGAAAAAATTGTCACGGTTGTCGGACATGGCGCTGAAAAAGTGCAGCAGCAACTGGGCGATAAAAGTGAATATGCCTTACAGGCGGAACAATTGGGTACGGCACACGCCGTACAACAGACAGCTTCATTGATTGAAGGACTGGAAGGAACGACATTGGTTGTTTGTGGCGATACGCCCTTGATCCGTCCGGAAACAATGCAGGCTTTGCTTGACCAACATGCGGAAACGCAGGCGAAAGCAACAATTTTGACGGCGATTGCCGAGAATCCCACTGGATACGGACGCATTCTTCGCAACAGTGCAGGCATTGTTGAAAAGATTGTCGAGCAGAAAGATGCATCCCCAGAAGAGCAGCAAGTAAAAGAAATCAATACGGGTACTTATTGCTTTGACAATAAAGCATTATTTGAAGCATTGAAATTGGTTTCCAACGATAACGTTCAAGGTGAATATTATTTGCCTGACGTAATTGAGATCCTTCAAAAACAAGGTGAAATCGTTGCGGCTTATGCGACAGACAGCTTTGATGAAACATTGGGTGTAAATGACCGTGTAGCGTTGAGCCAGGCTGAAGGCATCATGCGCAAAAGGATTGCTGAAAAGCACATGAGAGCCGGAGTGTCCATTATCGATCCTGCGACTGCTTACATCAGTGCACAAGCTGAAATTGGAGCAGACACCATTATCCATCCGAATGTCACGATTGACGGCAATTCGAAAATTGGAGAAGACTGCATCATTTCTTCCAATACCCATATTGTCAACAGTGTCATCGGCGACCGTACAATAATCCGCAGTTCTGAAATCCATGACAGCAGCATCGGCACGGATACAGCTGTAGGGCCATTTGCACACATTCGTCCACAGACTGTTTTGGGCAATGACGTGAAAATCGGCAATTTTGTCGAGGTCAAAAAATCAGAAGTCGGGAACGACAGCAAAGTTTCCCACTTGAGCTATATTGGCGATGCTCAAGTTGGCACTGGCGTGAATATCGGCTGTGGGACCATCACAGTGAATTACGACGGGAAAAATAAGTTTCAGACCGTTATTGAAGATGATACCTTTATCGGCTGCAACTCGAATCTGATTGCACCGGTCACTGTAGGCAAAGGATCTTATGTAGCTGCAGGCTCAACCATTTCCAAAGATGTACCTGAGGATTCATTGGCGATTGCTCGCGCGCGCCAGGAAAATAAAGAAGGCTATGCAAACAAACTGAACGGTAAAAAATAGGAGGGTTCACACCTAATGGGCTATCAAAATGCAAACTCAAAATTGAAAATCTTTTCATTGAATTCGAACCAGGAGCTGGCTGAAGAAATTTCTGAACACGCAGGCATTCCGCTTGGGAAAAGTTCAGTTACACATTTCAGCGATGGGGAAATCCAGATTAATATCGAAGAAAGTATTCGCGGTTACGATGTATTTATCGTGCAATCGACATCTCAGCCTGTCAATGAGAACTTGATGGAACTGCTGATCATGATCGATGCCGTCAAACGTGCTTCTGCCCGTACGGTCAATGTTGTAATTCCATACTACGGCTACGCACGCCAGGATCGTAAAGCCCGTTCACGTGAACCGATTACAGCGAAATTGGTAGCAAACTTATTGGAAACTGCTGGAGCTACACGCGTTATTGTTTTGGACCTCCATGCTCCTCAAATTCAAGGATTCTTTGATATTTTGATTGACCATTTGGTGGCTGTCCCATTGCTGTCTGATTACTTCCTTAACGAGAGCGGCATTGATTTGGAAAATGTCATCATCGTTTCGCCGGATCACGGCGGGGTAACACGCGCACGCAAAATGGCAGACCGTCTGAAAGCACCAATTGCAATCATTGATAAACGACGCCCACGTCCGAATGTTGCGGAAGTCATGAACATCGTCGGTAATGTAGAAGGCAAAACGGCCATCATCATCGATGACATCATTGACACGGCCGGTACGATCTCAATTGCTGCCAGCGCGTTAATTGAAAGTGGAGCGAAAGAAGTTTATGCGTGCTGTACACATCCAGTACTTTCTGGACCTGCCGTACAACGCATCAATGATTCAGTTATCAAAGAATTGATCATCACCAACTCGATTGCATTGCCTGAAGAAAAGAAATCTCCTAAAATCAAACAGTTGTCCGTAGCACGTCTATTGGCTGAAACAATCGTCCGTGTACACGAACAAAAATCAGTCAGCACTCTTTTTGATTGATCATCAACAATTTCTTTCTATGCTCCATGTTTCATAAATACAAAGAACGGGTATATACATATTATGTACCTATCGTGATTATGTACTTTTAATATAACTGGAGGCTGAAAGTAATGACTGTAAAAATGACCGCACAAAAAAGAGAAAGCAGCAATAAGAATTCTGCTTTGACCGAACTTCGTTCGAAAGGAAATGTACCGGGCGTCGTCTACGGTTTCCAAACCGAAACAACACCTGTAACTGTTTCTGAAATTGACTTAATTAAAACTTTGCGTGAATCTGGACGTAATGGCGTAATCAACCTGGAAATCGACGGCAAGACTATAAATGTTGTCTTGAGCGATTATCAAATGGACGCCCTAAAAGGAAGCTTTAAGCATGTCGACTTTTTGGCAATCAATATGTCCGATGAGCTTGAAGTGGCAGTAGCTGTTCACTTGACTGGCGAATCTGTAGGCGAAAAAGAAGGCGGCTTTATCACACAACCGAACCGTGAAGTAAATGTTCGTGTGAAACCTTCTGATATTCCGGATGCTGTGGAAGTGGATACCACTGAACTGGCGATTGGCGAAACAATCACAGTGGGCGATATCCGTGGAACTGTATCTTACGAAATCTTGGACGAAGATGACTTTATCCTTGTTTCTGTAACAGCTCCTCGTACTCAAGAAGAATTGGACGAGCTTGAAACTGTATCTGACGAAGATGCAGAACCAGAAGTGGTTGGCAGCGAAGATTCTGAAGAAAACAAAGAAGCGTAAATACGAACAAGAAATAAGGGGCTGTCGAGAGACAGTCCCTATTTTTTTGTTTCAAGATTGGTTATAGTAAAATAGAAGGCAGTGAAAAAGCAAAGGAAGATGGGTATGAAACTGATTATTGGCCTGGGAAATCCAGGTAAAGCATATGAAGATACACGCCATAACATTGGCTTTAAAGTTATTGACTATTTGGCTGCTCAATGGAACGCACCATTGACGCAATCCAAATTCAAGGGCATGTATTCCGTGACCCATAGGCCTGAGGGCAAAGTGATACTCTTGAAGCCATTGACTTATATGAATTTGTCCGGGGAAAGCGTCAGTGCGTTAATGGAATATTACGATGTCGCTCTAAAAGACATCATTGTCATTTACGATGATCTTGATTTGCCGACCGGGCAGTTGCGTTTGCGCCAAAAAGGCAGCGCTGGTGGACATAATGGCATCAAATCATTGATTCAGCATTTAGGCAGCCAAGAATTCAACCGGTTGCGCATTGGCATCAGCCGTCCGCCTGCAGGTATGAAAGTGCCGGATTATGTGCTGCAGCGATTCTCGAAAGAGGAAAGGCCGGAAGTGGATGACGCTATTAAGAAAAGCGCGGCAGCCTGTGAGACATGGTTGTCAAAACCGTATGTAGAAGTAATGAATCAATTTAATGGAGCATAACCGCTTTGACGCATTGGGCGTTCAGAGCTTTTTTCTGTTTCTTATATGTTTTGGAAGGAGGAAGTTGAATGAACCACATTTTACAAACCTTTTCGGAGGATACCCATACACAGAAATTTATAACCGATTTGAAAAAAGGGCAGGACCATCAACTGATTTCCGGTTTATCGGGCAGTGCACGGCCGATTTTCTACCAAACCATCTGGTCTGAAACGGAAAACCCGTTATTGATTGTGACGCCTAATTTATTGCATGCGCAGCGCGTATACGATGATTTGGTGCGTTTGATCGGGGAGGAGCAGGTTCACCTTTACCCAGCGGAAGAGTTGATTGCCGCAGAAGTGTCTTTCTCGGGTCCTGAACTACGGGCCCACCGAATTGATACGCTGGATCACATGAAGAGTGTAGGTAAAGGCGTGTACATCACACCGGTTGCGGGAATGCGTAAGCTCTTGCCAACGAAAGAACAATGGGATTACGCTACACTTCGGATTTCAGAAGGTGAAGAACTGGATACAGACGAATGGTTGTTGAAATTAGTGGCGATGGGCTATTCCCGGACGCCAATGGTGACCACCCCTGGTGAATTCGCACTCCGAGGCGGAATTTTGGATATTTATCCGCTTAACCTGGAACATCCGGTGCGTATTGAATTATTCGATACCGAAGTGGATTCATTGCGGCTATTTTCAGCTGAAGACCAACGTTCTCTCGAAAAAGTCCAGTCATTGTGCATTTTGCCAGCCAGCGAATTGGTGCTGTCGAAAGACCAACGCATCACCCTGGCAGGGAAACTGGAAGCAAAACTGGCAACAAGCTTGAAGAAGATAAAAGCTGACGATACGAAAACATTGATGCTTCAGCATGTCCAACATGACATTGATTTATTGAAGCAAGGTGAAACTCCCGAGCAGTTAGCCAAATATGCTTCGTTGATTGATACCCAAACGGCCTTTCTAGGTGATTATTTCCCGGGAAATGGACTGGTCTTTTTTGATGAACTGGGTCGGATTCAGGAAATGACAGATACGCTGGAACGTGAAGAAGGCGATTGGATCGTTTCGTTGCTGGAAGAAGGCAAGTTTCTTCATGACGTTTCGTTAACGTATACATTCCGCGAAATCATGTCGAAGCTTCAACAGCAAGTAACGTTCCTGTCTTTATTCGTACGGACATTTCCTATGGTTTCGGTTAAGAAGTCGATTGCCTTTTCCTGTAAGCCGATGCAATCCTTCCATGGCCAAATGCATTTGCTGAAAGCAGAAATGGAGCGTTGGACTTTAGGGAAGTTCCAGATCTTTATCGTGGCGCAGGGAGACGATCGCCTGCAGAAAGTACGAGACGTTTTGGCGGATTACGATATGGAAGCTGAAATTGCCTCGCCTTCAACAGAAATCCAAGGCGGCAAAATCTATTTGGTCGATGGTGAATTGTCGACCGGATTTGAAATGCCGCTGCAGCGCTTGACCGTTATTACCGATTCGGAATTGTTCAAGCAGCAGCCGAAAAAGAAAACACGCGCGCAAAAGCTGACGAATGCGGAACGCATCAAGAGTTATTCTGAAATCAAACCGGGCGATTACATCGTTCACATCCATCACGGCATTGGCCGTTTTGTAGGCATCGAAACGCTGGAAAGCGGAGGAGTCCACAAAGATTACCTTCATATTGTCTATAAAGCGGACGACAAATTATTTGTGCCGGTCGATAAAATCGATTTGATTCAAAAATACATCGCGTCTGAAGAAAAAGAACCGAAACTGCATAAAATGGGCGGCGCCGAATGGAAGAAGACCCGGACGAAAGTGTCAGCAGCCGTACAGGATATTGCGGATGACCTGATCAAACTTTACGCAGAACGGGAAGCGTTAAGAGGGTTTGCCTTTTCTGAAGAGCAGGATATGCAGCGCCAATTCGAAGCGGAATTCCCCTACGAGGAAACCGTCGATCAATTGCGCTCCATAAATGAAGTAAAACGTGACATGGAAAATGAACGGCCTATGGACCGCCTGATTTGCGGGGATGTGGGCTACGGAAAAACTGAAGTGGCCATCCGTGCGGCTTTCAAAGCGGTATTGGACGGCAAACAAGTGGCGTTCCTGGTGCCCACAACGATATTGGCCCAACAGCATTTTGAAACAATGAGTGAACGATTCAAAGATTATCCGATCACCGTTGGTTTGATGAGCCGTTTCCGCTCCAAAAAACAACAGACCGAAACCGTTAAAGGCTTGAAGAATGGCTCGGTGGATGTTGTTGTTGGTACGCACCGGATTTTGTCGAAGGATATGCAGTATAAAGACTTAGGATTATTGATCATTGATGAAGAGCAGCGATTTGGCGTCACCCATAAGGAAAAGATCAAACAAATGAAGACCAATGTGGACGTCCTGACGCTGACTGCAACGCCGATTCCACGGACGCTTCATATGTCGATGATCGGTGTGCGCGACTTATCAGTTATTGAAACGCCGCCGGCCAACCGGTTCCCTGTGCAAAGCTACGTCATGGAGCATAACGGCGCTCTTGTGCGCGAAGCCATCGAACGTGAAATGGCACGCGGCGGACAAGTATTTTATTTGTACAACCGTGTAGATGATATGACGCGGAAAGTAGAAGAAATTCAACAACTGGTTCCGGAAGCCCGCGTCGGTTATGCCCATGGGCAAATGAGTGAGACCGAACTGGAATCCGTCATTCTCGGATTCCTGGACGGCGATTATGATGTCCTGGTGACGACCACTATTATCGAAACCGGTATTGATATTCCAAACGTCAATACGCTGATCGTCTACAATGCCGACCGCATGGGCTTGTCGCAGCTCTACCAATTGCGCGGACGTGTCGGGCGTTCGAGCCGTGTTGCCTACGCTTACTTTATGTACCAGCGCGACAAAGTGCTGACGGATGTGGCGGAAAAACGCTTAATGGCAATCAAGGAATTCACAGAGCTCGGCTCCGGTTTCAAAATCGCTATGCGTGATTTAACAATCCGTGGAGCGGGAAATCTGCTCGGTTCGCAGCAGCATGGCTTTATTGATTCTGTCGGCTTTGACCTGTACTCACAGATGCTGCAGGAAGCCATTGAGGAACGCCAGTCAGGAGTCAAAAAAGAAGTGGTGCCGGAAATTGAAATTGCGTTGGACATCGATGCTTATATTCCGGATTCCTATATCAGCGATGGCTACCAGAAGATTCAGATGTACAAACGTGTCAAAGGCATAGAGACGGAAGAAGAAATGATCGAGCTGCAGGATGAATTGATCGACCGTTTCGGCGATATGCCGAATGAAACCGACCGCTTGCTGCGCATTGCCCGCATGAAAGTATGGGCGCGCCAAGTAGGAGTGGAATCGATCAAGCAACATGGCAAAGTCGTAACCATCCGTTTGACTGAAAAAGGCACAGCCAGCATCAATGGCGGCAAAGTGGTGGAGGAATCTGCCGCCTATGGCCGCGCAGTCGGGTTCAGCATGGCGGGCCAGCAGCTGGTCATGTCTATTGATGAAAATAAAACCAAGAAACTGCATCCGTTCGATGTATTGGAAGGCATGATCAAACTATTGCCGGAATCGCTCCGTGAAGAGAAGTCGGTTAGTTAAGTTAAAGGGTGTATAATGGTAAAATCCTTTTTCCCAACACATAAAGTCACTATAAGTAAGAGATGAGTGGATCCGGTGAACAATGAAGGCACAATGAAATCATTTATGAAAGGCGCTGTGCTGCTGACGATTGCTGGATTTATCGTGAAGCTGCTGAGCGCGGTCTACCGGGTGCCTTTCCAAAACCTCGTCGGAGACCAGGGCTTCTATATCTACCAGCAGGTCTATCCGTTTGTCGCTATTTTCGGCATCTGGACTTCCTACGGCTTTGCGGTAGCAGTTTCCAAATTGTTGGCGGATAACAGCAGGCAAGACCACGGTGCCATTCTGCGTGTCGCTTTCATGTATGTAGCCATCATTTCCTTTACCGTTTTCCTGCTGTTGTTTTTGGGTGCGGAACTGCTGGCGGGATGGATGGGCGACAGGCAATTGGATCAATTGTTGAAAGTCGGTTCGTTTTCAGTCTTACTGATGGCGCCGCTCGCCGTGCTGAAAGGCCATTTCCAGTCGCGCAATGATATGGCACCGGTTGCTTACGCCCAAGTGGTGGAGCAAGGGCTGCGCGTATCCGTCATTTTACTCGGTACGTGGGTTGTTGTTTCAAGCGGTTTTTCACTGTATGCTGCAGGGCAGATGGCGATGCTGGGCGCGGTTGCCGGAGGACTTGGGGCCGTGATTCTGCTGCTGCTCTATTTCCGCGGACATTCAAAGATGTTGAGGAATACTTCCGCAATCCGTACTTGGCCAATCATCAAGGAAATGACTGCCGTCAGCATAAGCGTCAGCATGAGTTCCTTGATCCTGTTGCTGTTCCAGCTGGTGGATTCGTTTACCGTTTTCCGTCTATTGGAAGCAAGCGGCATGTCGCGGCTTGCAGCCATGGAGCAGAAAGGCATTTATGACCGGGGCCAGCCATTGGTGCAATTCGGTATTTTGATTGCCACTTCGCTGACTTTGGCGATTGTGCCTTTAGTGGCGCGGACTTCCCGAAAACACAGCGGCAGGCCAGCTGAAATGTACGCCAGGTTAGCTTTCCGTGTATCGTTCCTGTTTGCATTCGCTGCTGCAGTGGGGCTGACTTTCGTCATGCCTTATGTTAATGAAATGCTGTTCCAGACACGCGAACAATCGGGTGCTTTAATCATCTTCAGCTGGCAGATTGTCTGGATGTCCTTGCTGCTGATTATGACGGCAATGCTGCATGGCTTCGGTAAGGTGAGGGTTCCGGCTCTGCTGCTGATCATGGGGTTAGCGGTGAAAGTCGTCGCCAATTGGCTGCTGCTTCCAGTATGGGGAGTAGCTGGAGCGGCGGTTGCAGGAAATATCGGCCTTGCTGTGATTGTCGCTGGCTTGCTGTTTTATTTCAAAAAAGTCTGGCCGCTGCAGTTTGCACCGTGGACCTATTATGCTTGGCTTTTTGGCGCCGCTGCGGCGATGTCTGCAGTCGTGCTGGGCTGGTCGTTTTTGGCGGACAGCTATCTGTTTGATGGCTTATCAAGCCGCTTAGGCGCTGCTCTGACTACGGCAACGGCCATTCCGCTAGGTGCTGGGGTATTCATGGCCCTAATTGCAAGAAGCCGCATCATTACAGAAAAGGAATGGTATATCATTCCGTTCGGCCGCAAACTGGCCGGACTGCAATTAGCAATAAATTCAAAGAAAAAAGGTGAGAAGCGATGAACACCATTCACATAATCGGCCTCGGTGCCGGAGATTTAGATCAATTGCCGCTGGGTGTCTATAAAAAGCTGAAAGCTGCAGAAAATTTATACGTAAGGACCGCAGATCACCCGGTATTGACAGAGCTTGGGGAAGAAGGCGTAACATTCCAGAGCTTTGATGCCGTTTATGAAAAACACGATAGCTTCAGCCCGGTCTATGAAGAAATTGCGGAAACCCTGATCGGCCTGTCCCAACAGGCCGCAGTGATCTATGCAGTGCCGGGCCATCCATTAGTGGCGGAACAGACAGTGCAAAATTTGATCGAAGCTGAAAAGCAAGGACGTTGCCAATTAGCCATCGAAGGTGGGCACAGTTTCCTGGATTCGCTATTCGGTGCGCTTCGCATCGATCCGATCGAAGGTTTCCAATTGATGGACGGTACGGAGATGACCAGCGATCAGGTGAACATGACACAGCATCTGCTGATTGCCCAGGTTTATGACAGCTTCAGCGCATCGGAAGTCAAATTGACGTTGATGGAAAAATACCCCGATGATTATCCGGTGACCATCGTGACAGCGGCCGGATCTGCAGACGAAGTGCTGCGTACCGTACCGCTTCATGAATTGGACCGCTCGACAGAAGTCAACAACTTGACGACCGTCTACGTGCCACCCGCAGAGGAACAAACGCAGCGTCTGAAAGAATGGCAGACTTTCCGCAGCATCATTGCGAAGCTGAGAAGTCCTGAAGGCTGTCCGTGGGACCGTGAGCAAACGCATGAGTCACTGAGCCCATATTTGATCGAAGAAGCCCATGAGTTGCTTCAGGCGATTCGGGAAGGTGACGATGATGCGATTGCCGATGAATTGGGGGATGTGTTGCTGCAAGTGTTCCTGCACGCACAAATCGGGCAGGACAACGGCTACTTCCAATTGGAGGATGTGCTCGAATCCATCAGCGCCAAAATGATCCGCCGCCATCCACATGTCTTTGGTGATGTGACGGCTGAAGACTCTGATCAGGTTGTCGCTAATTGGCAGGAAATCAAAGCACAGGAAAAACCGGCTGCAGATTCTTTATTGGCAGGGCAGGACCGCTTCAGTTCTTCCTTGACCACATCGTTCAATTACCAGAAAAAAGCGGCGAAAGTCGGTTTCAGCTGGCCGAATGCTGCAGGTGCATGGGATAAATTCCATGAAGAATTGCAGGAGTTCCAACAGGAAGTGGCGAAAGGTTCCAAAGCCCGCCAATTGGACGAACTCGGCGATTTATTGTTTACCTTGGTGAACCTTGCCCGGTTCTTCGATTTGTCACCGGAAGAAGCGATGATGCAGGCGAACCGTAAATTCCAAACACGTTTCCGCTACGTGGAACAGCAAGTAGAAGAAGGAACCGGAAACTTCAGCGACTACACATTGGAGCAGCTGGATGAATTTTGGAACCAAGCCAAACTGTTGGCAAGAAAGGAAGACTGACCATGCGACTCGATAAATTTTTGAAAGTGTCCCGTTTGATCAAACGCCGGACCTTGGCAAAGCAAGTGGCTGACCAAGGCCGCATCACGGTAAATGGCAATAAAGCCAAAGCCAGTTCGGTCATTAAAGAAAACGACGAACTGCAAATCCGTTTCGGCCAAAAAGTGGTTACGGTGCGCATCGATGGACTGAAAGAAGTGGCGAAAAAAGAAGAAGCAGCCAATATGTACACTATCCTTAAAGAAGAAAAGTTGGAAAAGATCGAACCTGAATTTATTGATGACGAAGCATAAGCATTTGCCGAAGCCTGCCCAGTGCAGGCTTTTTTTCTGATTAAAATGCACCATGGAAAAGGCCTCTCATTTTCTATACCATGGAAAATAGAAAACAGACAGATTCGCCGCAAGGGATCTGGTGAAAGGAAATGATGGCATTGCCAAAAAAAACGATGGCTAAAAAAATCGGATTATCGGCCGCTGCCTTGATGATTGCTGTTTCGGTGGTTCCTCCGCAACAAACTTCACAAATCGGCATGAGCCAGGCCAGCGCCGCAAGTTCTTTCAAAGACGTCACCACGTTCAAAAAGGAGGTTGATTTCCTGGCAGGACAGGGGATCATTAACGGCTTTCCAGACGGCAGTTTCCAACCGGCAGCCACCATTACCCGCCTGGATGCGGTGCGTATGATTCTGCGTGAAATGAAACCTAAGAAAACCACTGCTCCGGATCCGGGCTTTGCAGACTTGAAACCAGGTATTGCCGGATATGAAGAAGTTGCCAAGGCTGTTGAACTTGGTTTTATTGGAGGCAAAGAAACAGGGGAGGGCATCAGGTACTTTGATGCCAAAGGAGCTTTGACCCGTGCGGAGATGGCTAAAATTCTCACGAGAGCCTATCGCTTAACTGCCGATAAAGGTGTTGTCTTCTCAGATGTCAGTTCTGCTCATTGGGCGAATGCATACATAAGCCGGTTGGCGACGGCCGGCATCACCAATGGTTTTCCGGGAGGGGCATTCAAGCCGGCAGAGCCTTTGCAACGCCAGCATTTTGCTGGATTCATGGCACGGCTGTTGGCTCCGGAGCTGTTCCCGATCGCCAAAGCGCAGCCTGGCAAACCCGTCACATACGTCACCCTTGACCAATTGAACATGCGCTCCAAGCCGGGTGCCAGCAATCCGATTGTGGGTTCGATACCTAAAGGGAAAATGGTCGAGTATCTTGGAAAAGACGCCAATTGGTATAAAGTGAAGTACGGCCAAAAAACCGGCTGGGTCAATTCAGCTTACTTGAGCAACGAAACGCCAGGCAAAGCGGCAGTTTATCCGGCACCTTCCACTGAAACGCCGGGAACTTATGCATCAGGTGTGCTGATCGTCAATAAAAAATACGGCCTGCCGTCCAGCTACAATCCGGGCGTCAGCAAACTGGCTCAAAAAGCGTTGGACGCCATGACCGGTGAGGCGAAAAAACAAGGAATCCAGCTGACATCGTTCAGTGGCTTCCGTTCTTATGCGTATCAAAAAGAGTTGTACAACAGTTACGTCAGCAAGCATGGGGCAGCGGAAGCCAACCGCTTCAGCGCCAAGCCCGGCTATAGCGAGCATCAGACTGGATTGGCATTCGACTTTGGCGGAAGCGATCAATCCCAATGGCTGAAAGAATCGTTCGCCGCCACAAAAGAAGGGAAATGGCTGGCAGCCAATGCCCATCGTTATGGCTTTATTCTCCGGTATCCGAAAGGCAAAGAAAAAATTACAGGCTATCTGTATGAACCGTGGCATTACCGCTATCTGGGATCTGAATTGGCCGGGCAAGTGAAGAACAGCGGCAAGACTCTGGAAGAGTACTTGAAAGTTAACGGCAAGTAGACAAAAAACACCTCAGGAATCCATGGATTCCTGAGGTGTTTCTGTTTGCTGTGGGTTATTTGTCGCCCATCAAGGCAACAAGAACCGCTTTTTGAGCATGCAGGCGGTTTTCAGCTTCCTGGAAAATCACCGAATGCGGACCTTCCAAAATAGCTGTCGTCACTTCTTCTTCACGGTGTGCGGGCAGGCAGTGCATGAAAATGTAATCTTCATTGGCATGCTTAACGAGTTCTTCATTGACCTGGAAGCCTTGGAAGTGCTGCAGGCGTTCGATGGTTTCCTGCTCTTGCCCCATGCTTGCCCAGACGTCTGTATAGACCACGTCGCTTCCGGCAACCGCTTGTTCAGGGCTTTCCGTAATTTCGATTTTCGAGCCGGTATATTGGGCAATGTCTTTAGCCAACGCTACCATCTTTGCAGTAGGTGCATAAGCGGCAGGCGAAGCGACGCTGATGTCCATGCCGACTTTGGCAGCGCCGATCATCAACGAGTTGGCCATGTTGTTGCCGTCTCCGATATAGGCCATTTTCTTGCCTTTCAAAGTGCCGAAATGTTCGAGAACGGTCATCAAGTCCGCCAGCACCTGGCACGGATGGAAATCATCCGTCAAGCCGTTGATGACGGGAATGGAACTAAAGTCTGCCAGTTCCTGGACTACAGATTGATGGAACGTACGGATCATTAATCCGTCCAAGTAACCGGACAGTACGCGCCCGGTATCGGGAATGGTTTCTCCTCGGCCGATTTGCGTGTCCTGTGAGCTCAGGAACATGGCGTTGCCGCCCAGTTGGAGCATTCCGGCTTCGAAGGAAACACGTGTGCGGGTGGATGATTTTTCGAAAATCATGCCCAGCACTTTGCCTTTCAACAGCGGCAGGTATTTGTTCTCAGGTTTTTTCAGTTCAATTGCCAGGTTCAGCAAATCCATGATTTCGTCTGTGCTGTAATCTTTCAGGGACAAGAAGTCCTCTTGGACAATCGATGGAGCAAACGGGATCGCCATTGTCATTTTGCAAGCACTCCTTTCGCTAATGCGGTAATGGATGAATACGTTCCGTTGAAGGCTGCTGCGGTTTCAGGGCGTGTCCATACGTGGAGACGGTGAATGGCAGCTTGCTTCGCGTTGGTGCTTTCCGGGTCAGGGGCAAAGTCGATATAAACTTTCTTCGTTTCTGTTTTCAGCCATTCCTCGAAAGGCATAGTCGCTTCTGTGACAATCCTGAACCCGAGTGCTTCCCATGAAGCGTTGTCCACTTGGTCAATTGAACTGTCCTCGGCAAACACTGTCCCGCCGTCGGCCAAATTGGCCAATTGGACAGAGGCACCGGTCAGCGCTTTCGCCAATGCGGTATCGAGGTCAGGGCTTGAACCGATTACTTCACCTGTCGACATCATTTCAGGAGACAGGACAGGCGATAATCCAGGAAGTTTGATATGGGAGAACACCGGCGCTTTCACGGTATATTCCGGCTGTCCATTATAGCTTTCTTCAATATGGAGCTCTTCAAACGGCACTCCCAGCAATAAAGCCGTAGCGTGCTGAACGAGCGGCACATCCGTCACTTTCGAGCTGATCGGCGCTGTCCGCGAAGCGCGCGGGTTGATTTCCATAACGAATAATTGATCGCCTTCATATACGAACTGGATATTGAACAAGCCAGTATAATCCATGTTGGTGGCAATGTGCTTCGCTGTTTCAGTAAGCTCCACAATGGCCTGTTGCGATAAGGAAACGGGCGGCGTGATGGAAATGCTGTCGCCGGAATGGACGCCGGTTCCTTCAACGTGTTCGAAAATAGCGGAAACCCAGACGTTTTCGCCATCGGTCAGGATATCGGCTTCGACTTCTTTGCCGGTGACAAAATGATCGACCAGTACAGGGAATTCCATGGTTGTCTGCTGAAGCCATTCGCTCAGCTCCGTTTCATTCTGCAACACGATCATGCCGCGTCCGCCGATGACGTAAGAAGGGCGAAGAAGCACCGGGAAACCGAGTGAGCGGGCTGCCGGGATGACAGCAGTAGCTTCGAGAGCTGTTTTGCCTGGAATGGTCGGCAAGCCGATTGACTCCAGAAAGGCATAGAACCGGTCACGGTCCTCCATTTGATCCAGCAGATCCACAGTAGACCCAAGAACGGTGATGCCGGCATCCTGCAGGGCAGCTGCCACATTCAAGGAGGTTTGGCCGCCGAACTGGAGGATGACTTGGTTGATGCCTTCAAAATCCAGGACATTGAGAATATCTTCCGGCGTCATCGGTTCAAAATACAGCGCGTCTGCCACTTCATAATCGGTACTGACGGTTTCAGGATTATTGTTGATCATGATCGCTTCGTAACCAAGTTTCTGTGCGGCCATGACACTGTGTACGCAGCAATAGTCGAATTCGATGCCTTGTCCGATGCGGATTGGCCCTGATCCAACAACCGCCACTTTTTTCTTGTGGTGAGAGCGATCGACATCGGAAGAACCTTGCCAGGTCGAATAAAAATAATTGGTATCTGAGCGGAATTCAGCGGCGCATGTATCGATCATGCGGTAAGCGGGCGTCACTTGCCAAATGCGGCGCTGCCCCCAGATTTCGGGGCAAGAGACATTCCAAAGGTCAGCCAACTGCTGATCGCTGAATCCGAGCGTTTTGGCTTGCAGGAGGCGGGAACGTGTCATGCTGTTCCAATCCAATTGCTGCAGTTCCTGCCATTCGTTCACGATATTGGCCATCACCGACAGGAAGTAAGGGGTGATCCCCGTGATGTTGTGAAGAAATTCAATGCTCTGTCCACGCACCAGCAGTTCAAAAAGAACAAACAGCCGGCGGTCATCGGCTTCGATCGCCAATTGGCATAAGCTATCAGTAGGAAAATCAGCAAGTGCCGCCAGACGGAAGCCATCAATCGGCAGTTCCAGTGAGCGGATTGCTTTTTGCAGCGCAGCTTCCATGCGCCGTTCGATGGCCATGACTTCGCCGGTCGCTTTCATTTGTGTGCCGAGTCTGCGTTCCGCCTGCGGAAACTGGTCAAACGGCCAGCGCGGAATTTTTACCGCTACATAATCCAGTGCAGGTTCGAAGCTGGCGAATGTTGTACCGGTCACTGGGTTTTTCAATTCTGCCAATGTGTAGCCGATTGCCAATTTAGCGGCAATCTTAGCGATTGGATAGCCTGTTGCTTTTGAAGCGAGTGCCGAAGAACGGCTGACACGCGGATTGACTTCTATCAGATAATAAGCAGAAGTTTCGGGATGCAGTGCGAACTGGACATTGCATGCGCCGATGATGCCAAGTGCTTCGATGATATGGATGGAAGCGCTCCGCAGCATATGGAAATCTTTGTCGTTCAGAGTTTGGCTTGGTGCCACCACAATCGAGTCGCCGGTATGTACGCCGACAGGATCCAGGTTTTCCATATTGCAAATGGTGATGCAGGTGCCATCTGCGTCACGCATGACTTCATATTCGATTTCCTTGTAGCCGGCGATGCTGATTTCTACCAGGCATTGTTGGATGGGGCTTGCGCTTAATCCTTGTTTTACCAGCTTGATGTAAGTTTCCTCATCTTCGGCAATTCCGCCGCCAAAGCCGCCGAGTGTATAAGCGGGGCGCACGATGAGGGGGTAGCCGGCTGAAGCAGCAAACTCCAAAGCGCCTTCAATCGAGTAGATGATGTTGCTGTCCGGGACCGGCTCGCTTAACTCATTCATCAAGGAACGGAATTGCTCGCGGTCTTCAGCTTGTTTGATGGCTTTCATATCAGTGCCAAGCAAGGTGACGCCGTATTGCGCCAAAATGCCGGAATCGGATAAAGCCATCGCCAAGTTCAGGCCAGTTTGTCCGCCGACTGTTGCGAGTAAACCATCTGGGCGCTCTTTCTCGATGATGGCCGTAGCGCTTTCCAAGGTCATCGGTTCAAAATACACTTGATCGGAAACGGATTTATCAGTCATGATCGTCGCTGGGTTATTATTGATCAGGATTACATGGATGCCTTCTTCTTTCAAAGCCAAGCATGCCTGTGTGCCGGAATAATCGAATTCTGCAGCTTGTCCAATGACAATGGCGCCAGAACCGATGACCAATACTTTTTTGATTTGCTGTTGCTTAGGCATGCATTTTCACACTCTCTTTCTGTTGTGCCGCCGCCAGAAACTGATGGAATAATTCGAGGTGGTCAGTTGGTCCCGGCGCTGCTTCTGGATGGAATTGGACGGTCTTCAATGGCAAGGTGTCGTGGACTAGGCCCTCGACACTGCCGTCGTTGACGTTTTCGTAAAGGACAGAAAACGGGGTGTCCTGCAAACTGTTTTTTTCGACCACGTAACTGTGGTTTTGTGAACTCATGCTGACCCGTTTAGTCTGCAGGTTCATCACAGGATGATTGGCTCCCCGATGTCCATATGCCAGTTTTGTCGTTTTTGCGCCAAAGGCAGAAGCCAGTACCTGGTGTCCAAGGCAGATGCCAAAGCTTGGGTAGCGTTCAGCCCAATCTCGATATGTAGGAAATAAATGCTGAAGTGCTGCCGGATCTCCAGGGCCATTTGAAAAAAGCAGCCCGTCCAGTTGGAGCGAATCGAGCGTTTCTGTAGCAGTTGCATATGGAATGATGCTGACTCGGCAATCCAATTCGAGCAGTTCATTTAAAATGGAGGATTTATAATGGAAATCAATCAAACCGATGTGGGCAGAACCCGATCCGACGGTCTGGATTTTGTCTGTGGTTGTGGTGGCCGGGAAAAAATAGGTCTGTACGGGTTCCCAGGCCAATTCCGGCAAAGAAGTATGGATTAGTTGGGATTGCATGGTTCCAGACTCGCGGACATTTTGGATGACCGACCGTGTATCTACACCACTCAAAATCGGAATGCCGTGGTTTATGGCAAATTCGGCGAGTGGAATGGAATCTTTGCTCAAAGGCCCATCATACAAGCCGGCAACAATGATGCCGGCTACTTGAATGGAATCAGACTGCGCATAAAGGGATTGGATGCCATATTGACCAATCAGCGGATAGGAAAACACAATGATCTGGCCTTTATAAGAGGGATCTGTCAGAACTTCTTCATAACCGGTCATGCCTGTAAAAAATACAACTTCTCCTTGAATGGCAGAAGATTTGCCGTGCCAATGGCCTTTAAATGTTTGTCCATTCGATAATGTTAACAATCCGGTCATACACTTCACTCCAATTTTATTCATTAATTTTGTATATTTATTAGTGTGATTTTATTTTTTATGTGTAAAAAGCTTATGAATGTTCATATAAAGATAATGATTAGTATTATAAGACTGTATAAAAATTAAGTCAATAGTATTTTTATTAATAAAAATAAAATTGAGAAGAATATAACGCCGAGAAATGCAGTGAAAATAGGGAAAATTATAGAAAAAGCTTATAATATCAAGGGTTTTCATGTATAATAATGACAAAGTTAGTAGGGAAGGGGAGCGGGTCATGAGTTTGAAGAGAGATCAAAAGGCGGAAACGCGCGAAGTCACCTCAATTCGCAATGACTATGTCCGTTCAGTAGAAATGGAAGGGGAACGCAAAAAAGCGCATCGAGTCCGGTTGTTCAGACGATTGACCGTCTTTGGCCTGCTGGTCCTGATGGCCACCATTTGGGTAGGCTCCACCATTTATGCACAAACACAGACGATTTCTGAAAAAGAAGAGCTTCGTATACAAGCTTTGCAGCAGCTTGAAGAGGTTGAAAAACAGCAGAGCCAACTGGAAGAGCAAATTCTACTACTGAATGATGAAGAATATTTAGCGAAATTAGCGCGTAAAGATTATTTCCTATCAGATGAAGGAGAAATCATTTTCACTACACCTAATACTGAAAAAAAAGATGAAGAAAAACCATCAGAAGAAGAGTAGTCGGTTGACACTCTTTTTTTGATGGTTATAATAAAAAGTGGGACAAGTCCCGCAAAATGACAGTGTGGCCCAGCTTTTTGGAGTCATCTTAATTTTTAAGGAGGAGCATTTTTTTTATGTCGATTGAAGTAGGCAGCAAGTTAGAAGGTAAAGTCACAGGTATTACAAACTTTGGAGCATTTGTTCAGCTTCCAACTGGTGCAACAGGCCTCGTGCATATAAGTGAAGTCGCCGACAATTATGTCAAAGATATCAACGATCATCTTAAAGTTGGCGAAATGGTAGAAGTGAAAGTCATGAATGTAGAAGCAGACGGTAAAATCGGTCTTTCCATTCGTAAAGCGAAGCCACAGCCAGCAGGCGGAACAGAACGACCACAACGACCACGCCCAAGCAATCGTTCATTTGATCGCGCTCCAAAAGAGAACTTTGAAACTAAAATGGCGAAGTTCTTGAAAGACAGCGAAGAAAACATGACGACCTTAAAACGCGCTACTGAATCAAAACGTGGCGGCAGAGGGGCAAAAAGAGGCTAACTTGCTAGCTGTTTTAATAGTATAGGGAAATGCTTCAACTCAGCTGGAATTTAATATTGAAACGCTTCTCACTTTGGGAAGCGTTTTTTTTAGCACATTCCGAAAGTTTGGCGAAGGTTTCCATGAAAAAAAGCAGCGCCTTTATAAAGGCGCTGCTTGGTATTAAGGTATTCAATTGAAAAATGATGGCGGCAGAGGGGATCGAACCCCCGACCTCACGGGTATGAACCGTACGCTCTAGCCAGCTGAGCTACGCCGCCTTGTTTAAACGAACATTTAATAGCATACTATTGAATGTTGGACATGTCAATTGCAAATTGAAATTTTTTTAACCTAACCTTCTCCGGTATTTGAAGAAAGAAGGCTTAGGCAAGTGAGGTGAGGAAATGAAGAGTTTTCAAGAGCGGATGATGCAGCATATCCACAAACACCAATTATTTGAACCAGGCGATCTGGTGTTGGTAGGCTGTTCAGGTGGGATTGATTCCATGGTATTGCTCCATTTCCTGAATTCAAAAAAAGAGGAGCTTGGCATTTCGCTGGCTGCAGTGCATGTCGACCATATGTTGAGAGGCGAGGAATCCCATCAGGATCGGTTGTTCACGGAAGCGACAGCGACTGAATGGGAAATCGGATGCTTTAGCCGGGCGGTTCCAATTCCGGCCATATGGAAAGAACAAGGCGGCAACAAACAGCAGGTATGCCGTTCGGAAAGATATCATTATTTTCAGGAAGTCATGGAACAGACCGGTGCCGCTAAGTTTGCAACCGCACACCATGCCGACGATCAGCTCGAAACGATTCTTATGTCAGGCGTGCGAGGAAGCCTTCAGGACGGCTCATTTGGAATGCAGGCCAGTCGGCCGTTTGGTCCGGGCTTTTTGATACGGCCTCAATTGGCAGTGACAAAGGAACAGGTTGCCGCGTACGCTGCACAGCATAAAGTCTCTTATCGGGAAGATTCCAGCAACCAAGAAGCAGTCTATACACGGAATCGTCTGCGCCAGCGGATTTTGCCGCTCCTTAAAGAAGAAAACAGCCAAGTCTCCCAAAATTTCGTGGAGTTGGCTGAAGATATGCAGCAGGATCAGCAGTTTCTCCAGGATTTGGCCCAAGAGAAATTACAGCAGTTGATCCAGGTCAAAGAAGATGAAATCAGTTTGTCTGCCAAAAGTTTCAGACTTGAAGCGTATGCTTTACAAAAAAGAATGGTTCTACTACTATTAAACTATCTATATAATCGGAAGCAAGTTCCCGTAACAAGACAGCTGGTTGAGCAAATGCAGGAGATGATGCAGAGCTCAGCGGGCACTGTTTTTTTACATTTGCCGCAAAATTATGTAGCGACCCGCCAATACGACACGGTTTTCCTCAATCGCCAATCGTTGGGAAAAGTGGCCGGAACAGACCCTGTACGCCTTACCGGGGATTGGTCGCAAGTTTATTGTGGCTGCCGATACAGAGTGCTGCCGTTCACCCAATTTGAACAAGCGGAAGATGCTGCGGTCTGGCATTTTTGCGCACCGGAAGATTCGCGATTCTTTGTAAGGAACAGAAAACCGGGAGACCGGATTCTGCTTGCTGGAATGGATCAACCGAAAAAATTGGCCCGCTTGATGATTGATGAAAAAATCCCTGTGCCTATGAGAGAAAGTTGGCCTGTCATTGCGACTGACAAAAACGAACTTTTATTAGTGCCAGGCATACGCCCATCCGCCAAGGTCAGCCAGCAAAGATGTGACGGAGACAATTGGGTACTAATTGAACAATTTAATAGAATGTAAAACAAGGAATACTAGGAGGTCCACCATTTTGCAGAATGACATTAAAGAAGTATTGATCAGTGAAGAACGGTTACAGGAAAAAGCCCGTGAATTAGGAGCGGTGTTGACAGAGGACTACAAAGACAAATATCCGTTGGCTATCGGCGTCTTAAAAGGTGCAATGCCTTTCATGGGCGATTTGATGAAACGCATTGACGGTTACGTCGAAATGGATTTCATGGATGTCTCAAGCTACGGCAACGCTACCGTTTCTTCTGGAGAAGTTAAAATCATCAAAGACTTGAACGCCAGTGTCGAAGGGCGTGATCTCCTGATCATCGAAGACATCATTGACAGTGGATTAACACTCAGTTATCTAGTTGACCTGTTCAAATACCGGAAAGCGAAATCAATCAAGATCGTTACCTTGCTGGACAAGCCAACAGGACGGAAAGTAGACTTGAAAGCGGATTATGTCGGCTTTGTAGTGCCTGATGCATTCGTTGTAGGTTACGGGTTGGACTATGCAGAAAGATATCGGAATCTGCCTTATATCGGAATCTTGAAGCCTGCAGTTTATAGTGGAGAAGAAGGATAGACAATGTTCGTTCACAGTCTGTTTATTTAACAGCGGGAATAAGGCCTTTTCGTTGTATGCTTAAATGTTCCTATGGTAGTATTTAGTATAGTTTTAGGGAAACTTTATGAGGAGGCGCGGGATGAATCGGATATTTCGATACACCATATTTTATTTACTGATTTTCCTAGTTATTATCGGGATTCTGGGTACCTTTAACAACAGTAACCAGCCGACTGAAAATATAGGATATAACGAATTTTTGGAAGCATTGGAAAATGGGCAGATTGAAGAAGTGACGATCCAGCCGGATGCTATGGTTTACGAAGTAACCGGGAAAATGACCGGTTATGAAGAAGGGCAATCTTTCGTTACCAATATTCCTTTGGAGAACGAGGCGTTGACTGCTGAAATCGATGCAGTTGCCAAAGCACAAGATGGTGTTGAAATTGAATATTTGAAAGCTCCACAAACAAGTGGTTGGGTTTCATTTTTCACTGGCATCATTCCTTTCATCATCATCTTTATCCTTTTCTTCTTCTTGCTTAATCAATCACAAGGCGGCGGAGGCGGCCGTGTGATGAACTTTGGCAAAAGTAAAGCGAAGCTATATGATGATCAAAAGCATAAAGTTCGCTTTAACGATGTAGCTGGTGCAGATGAAGAGAAACAGGAACTTGTAGAAGTTGTTGATTTCCTGAAAGATCCGCGCAGATTCGCAGACATCGGTGCCCGCATTCCAAAAGGGATTTTGCTTGTTGGACCTCCGGGTACTGGTAAAACTCTATTGGCGCGTGCTGTTGCCGGAGAAGCTGGGGTTCCTTTCTTCTCCATCAGTGGTTCTGATTTTGTTGAGATGTTTGTCGGTGTCGGGGCTTCCCGAGTTCGTGATTTGTTTGAAAACGCTAAGAAAAACGCACCGTGTATCATTTTCATCGATGAAATTGATGCAGTCGGACGCCAACGTGGCGCCGGTCTTGGCGGTGGGCACGATGAACGTGAGCAGACATTGAACCAACTATTGGTAGAGATGGATGGTTTCGGTGCAAACGAAGGCGTCATCATTATTGCCGCAACTAACCGTCCAGATATTCTGGATCCGGCGTTGCTGCGTCCAGGACGTTTTGACCGTCAGATTACTGTAGGCCGTCCAGACGTAAAAGGCCGTGAAGAAGTGCTTAAAGTACACGCACGCAACAAACCGCTTGACGAAAATGTTGATTTGAAAGCGATCGCTCAGCGTACACCTGGATTCTCGGGTGCCGATTTGGAGAACTTATTGAACGAAGCGGCACTTGTTGCAGCCCGTCGCAGTAAGCTTAAAATCGATATGTCCGATCTTGATGAAGCATCTGACCGCGTTATTGCAGGCCCTGCTAAGAAAAATCGCGTTATTTCGAAAAAAGAACGCAATATCGTGGCATTCCACGAATCTGGACATACTGTCATCGGTTTAATATTGGATGACGCAGATATCGTCCATAAGGTAACCATCGTTCCTCGCGGACAAGCTGGCGGCTATGCTGTTATGCTTCCAAGAGAAGACCGTTACTTTATGACGAAACCGGAATTGCTTGATAAGATTGCCGGATTGCTTGGTGGCCGTGTGGCTGAAGATCTTTCATTCGGCGAAGTATCAACCGGCGCCCATAACGATTTCCAACGTGCAACGGCTATTGCCCGCAGCATGGTTACGGAATATGGGATGAGTGACAAGATTGGACCTGTCCAATTCGGTACGGCACAAGGCGGGAATGTCTTCCTGGGCCGTGACTTTAACTCAGAACAAAATTATTCTGATGCGATTGCTTTTGAAATCGATCAGGAAGTTCAACGCATCATCAAAGAGCAGTATATCCGCACGAAAGAGATTCTGACTGAAAACGAAGATCTTCTGAAACTGATCGCGAATACATTGCTTGAAGTTGAAACCCTGGATGCTGCCCAGATCCTTCACTTGAAAGATCATGGAACGCTTCCTGAACGCTCGTATGAGTCACTTAATGGTGACTTTGGGGATGAAAGCACGCCTGATTTGAAAAAAGATAGCGATGTCCCAGATGCAGTAGGAGCGTCATCCGACCCTTCAGCTGGAGACCTGCCATCAGAAGAAGGCGAAGCAACTTCAGTAGGAGAGCCGATTCCAGAAAAACGCAAATAAGATAAACGATGAGCTGGTTGCCCGTTCCCTTTGAAGGGGAGAGGCAACCAGCTTTTTGCTTTCCTGAAATTATGGTATGATGTGTTGGAAATTCGTCAATAAGCGAGGGCAAATCATGATTCTAGTATTGGACGCAGGAAACACGAATATTGTCCTGGGTGTCTACAGCCAGGATCAGTTAATACATCATTGGCGAATGGAAACCCTTCGCCACAAAACGGAAGATGAATACGGCATGCAGATCAAAGCTTTTTTGAACGATGCAGGACTCGGATTTTCATCGATTGATGGCATTATTATGTCTTCTGTAGTGCCGCCGATCATGTCGGCGCTTGAGCGCATGTGCCAAAAGTATTTTCACGTAAAGGCCCTTATTGTGGGTCCGGGTGTAAAAACGGGATTGAACATCAAGTATGATAATCCTAAAGAAGTGGGTGCGGACCGTATCGTCAATGCAGTCGCAGCTATTCATGAATACGGCAGCCCGCTGATCATTGTGGACTTTGGTACTGCCAATACCTTCTGTTACATTGATGAAAAGCAGCAATACATGGGAGGCGCAATCGCTCCCGGCATCAATATTTCAACAGAAGCACTGTATGCCCGTGCTTCCAAATTGCCGCGGATTGATATTTCCACGCCTGACCAAGTCGTTGGGAAAAACACAATTTCGGCCATGCAGGCTGGGATCGTCTTTGGCTATGTGGGCCAGGCAGAAGGCATTGTGGCCCGTATGAAAAAGCAAAGCAAGGAAAAACCGACTGTCATTGCAACTGGAGGAATGGCTTCTTTGATTGCCGGCGAGTCGACCATCATTGATTATGTAGATCCTTTATTGACATTAAAAGGACTGTATTTAATTTATAAACGCAACCAAGCGTAAAGAAAGGAACGATAAATGTGTCAGATTATTTAGTACGCGGCCTTGCATTTAATGGGAGTGTCCGTGCATTTGCGGTAGACAGTACGAAAACAGTGGGAGAAGCACAGCGCCGCCACATGATGTGGCCGACAGCTTCAGCGGCTTTGGGGCGCGCCATGACAGGAGGCGTCATGCTTGGCGCTATGCTGAAAGGCGACGACAAAGTAACGATTAAATTTGAGGGTGGCGGACCCATCGGTGCATTGCTGGTTGACAGCAACGCAAAAGGCGGCGTCCGTGGGTATGTTTCTAATCCTCAAACGCATTTTGACTTGAACGAAAAAGGGAAATTGGATGTCAGCCGTGCAGTTGGGACGAACGGCATGATGTCCGTTGTCAAAGATCTTGGCATGCGTGACAATTTCACAGGGCAGACACCGATTGTATCGGGTGAAATTGCTGAAGACTTCACTTATTATTTCGCATCATCCGAACAGGTTCCTTCCTCGGTCGGACTTGGTGTTCTGGTGGATACAGACAACTCGGTATTGGCGGCTGGCGGTTTTGTCATTCAATTGATGCCGAATACAGATGATGAAACCATTACGAAATTAGAAGAACAATTAGCCGCAATCGAACCTGTTTCCAAAATGATTCAGCGTGGATTATCACCTGAAGAAATTCTTGAAGCAGTGCTTGGAGAAGGAAATATTCAAATTCTTGATAAAATGCCGGTACATTTTGACTGCAATTGTTCTAAAGACCGTTTTGCTACAGCTATTCTGGGGCTTGGGAAAAAAGAAATTCAAGACATGATCGATGAAGACGGCATGGCAGAAGCACAATGCCATTTCTGTCTGGAAACGTATCATTATTCTAAAGAGGAACTTGAGTCGTTTATCAATGAACTCCAGTCATAATAACCGGCGACCTGTGCCACCGGCAGGCACGGGAAAGCCGAAAAGACATCTGAAGACCAAACCGGTGCTGCTGGTCATCGGCATTTTGCTGCTGGCCAACTTCCTGTGGTTTATTGCATGGCTGATACCCAACGATACCGGCAATGCGGAAAAAGTCGCTTCTGTCAGCGGTGATGAGATTACACGGGAAGAGTGGCTGGCTGCTATGGAAGAGCAGCATGGCCGCGAAGCATTGCTTGAACTGGTCAACGAAAAAGTAATGGCAACTGCAGCGAAAGATTATGGAATTAAAGTAAGTGATAAAGAAATTGATTTGGAACTGGCGCTTCTCCGCTCTTCGCAGGACGGTACAGAGACGGCTCTTTACGCAGCGGATGAAACACGCCAACGCGAGAAAGTTGCAGCCCAATTGATTCTGGAAAAAGTGTTGACGAAAGATATTGTCATTGAAGACAGCGAAATCAAAGCTTTTTACGATGACAATCAATCGCTTTACGATGTGAAAGACTCTTACCGAACGCGTATGATTATGTTGAACTCAGTAGCAGAGGCGGAAGAAACCATTGCAGAGCTGGAGAAAGGCTCTTCTTTCGAAGCGACTGCCCGTGAACGTTCGGTCGACAGCGCAACCGGTAATTTAGGTGGCGACATCGGCTATATTTCAAGTGGGGAGCCAGGCGTAGACGCTAATATCGCAAAGAACGTGGCGAAAGTGGATGTTGGCGCCTGGTCATCTCCTTTGGCACTTGAAAATGGCAAAACCGCCATCATTTCTGTAACGGAAAAAGTTGATGGTCAGACATTTTCGTTTGAAGATGTAGAAGGCCACATCAATCGTGAGCTGGCATTGGAACAATTGCCGCAATCGGTCACTCCGGAAGCATTCTGGCAGGAATTTGACGCGGAATGGTTTTACGGAGAATAAATTCTGGACGTTTCGGCAACGAAACGTCTATTTTTTATGAATTCATACAATTTGACAAACGGTCTATTTTATTGATACTATTAGCTTTATTAAAGTCGACAAAATTACTAGGGATTAGGAGTGTTGAAGAATGGCGCGTGTAGGAAATTCAATTACTGAATTGATTGGGCAAACCCCGATTGTGAAATTAAACCGGTTAACAGGCCCGGAAGATGCGGAAGTTTATTTGAAATTGGAATACTTCAACCCAGGCAGCAGTGTGAAAGACCGTATCGCCCTGGCCATGATTGAGGCGGCTGAAAAGTCCGGAGATCTAAAAGAAGGCGATACCATCATTGAACCGACTAGCGGCAACACAGGAATTGGCTTAGCGATGATCGCAGCGGCAAAAGGCTATAAATCTGTTTTGGTTATGCCCGAAACAATGAGTATGGAACGCCGCAATCTATTGCGTGCTTACGGAGCGGAGTTAATCTTGACGCCAGGAGCAGACGGAATGAATGGCCCGAATGGCGCCATCAAAACTGCTGAGAAAAAAGCGGCTGAAAACGGCTGGTTCATGCCACAGCAATTTAACAATGAAGCAAACCCTGAAGTGCATCGTTTGACGACAGGACCGGAAATTGTTGAAACAATGGGCGACCAATTGGATGCCTTTATTTCAGGGATCGGCACGGGCGGTACGATTACGGGTGCGGGACAAGTGTTGAAAGAGAAGTATCCTGATATCCAAATCGTGGCCGTGGAACCTACGGATTCTCCAGTATTGTCTGGCGGCAAGCCGGGACCGCATAAAATTCAGGGGATTGGAGCAGGGTTTGTTCCTGCTGTATTGAACACTGAAATCTATAGCGAGATTATCCAAGTCACAAACGACCAGTCCTATGAAACGGCACGCCAAGCGGCTCGTGAAGAAGGTATCCTTGGAGGCGTATCTTCAGGTGCTGCCATTTACGCGGCTCTTCAGGTGGCTAAACGATTGGGCAAAGGCAAGAAAGTGTTGGCGATCATCCCATCCAACGGAGAACGCTACTTAAGTACTCCGCTTTACCAATTCGATGAATCCAACTAAAATACAGAAAGAGTGCGCTTTAATGGCCGCTCTTTTTTTGTGGAAAAAAACCAGTCAATTAAGGTAAGATGAAGGCGCGCTTTTATTTCCCAGGAAATTGATACATATTTAAAGTTTGGACGGTGAATCTGCATGAAAATTAATTTCGATGAGAAAACGCTCGTTATGGGCATCCTGAATGTCACTCCGGATTCTTTTTCTGATGGAGGCAAATACAATGGGGTGGAACAGGCGATAGTGCATGCCCGGCAAATGATTGCAGATGGTGCAGACATCATTGATGTGGGAGGCGAGTCAACGCGTCCTGGCTATGTGCGGATCTCAGATGAAGAAGAAATTGGACGGATCGTTCCTGTTATCGAAGAACTGCGCCGGCAGTTTGACGTGTTGATTTCCATTGATACCTATAAATCGAAGGTGGCCGATGCAGCGATTGCTGCTGGTGCACACATCATCAACGATATTTGGGGAGCTAAGTACGATCCTGCAATTGCAGGCATAGCGGCAAAATGGAATGTGCCTATTATCCTTATGCACAACCGTAACGATACGTTATATACGGATTTCCAAAAGGATTTTATGGAGGATTTGAACGAAAGTATAGAAATCTCTTTAAAGGCTGGCGTGAGCCAGGAAAATATCTGGCTTGACCCTGGCGTCGGATTTGTAAAATCAGTGGCGCAAAATCTTGAAGCGATGCAAATGATCGGCCAGCTTGCGAACTTGGGTTATCCGATTCTTCTCGGCACTTCAAGGAAATCGTTTATTGGAAAGATTTTGGATGTTCCTGTTGATAAGCGATTGGAAGGATCGTTGGCTACTGTTTGCTATGGTGTCAATCAAGGCTGTCATATTGTAAGAGTCCATGATGTGAAGGAAACAGTACGTGCGGTGAAGATGATGGATGCACTGAGCGGCAAACGGCCGTACAAGGAGGAAGACTGATGGATTTTATTCACGTGAATGATATGGAATTCTATGGTTACCACGGGGTGTTCCCTGAAGAAACGAAACTCGGCCAACGATTTCGCTTGACGGTTTCATTGGCGGTAGATTTGCAGAAGGCGGGAGAAACGGATGCATTGGAACATACAGTGCATTATGGAGAAGTTTATGAAGCTTGCCGTTCAATTGTAGAAGGCGAACCGAAAAAATTAGTGGAGGCTGTAGCGGAAAGTATTGCCAGCCGTATTCTTTCGGAATTTCCATTGGTGCAAGGCATCCGTGTCCAGCTCATCAAGCCGGATCCGCCGATTCCTGGCCATTATAAATCAGTTGCCATCGAATTGACGCGAGGGAAATTCTCATGAACCTAAGTTATTTATCACTCGGCTCCAATATGGGCGACCGTTTTGAAATGTTGAGGCAGGCTGTTGCGCAGCTGGCGGAACAGCCTGCTGTTACCGTTACCCAAATTTCTTCACTCTATGAAACAGATCCTGTCGGTTACACAGATCAGGAACCGTTCCTTAATATGGTTGTCCAGCTCGAAACGGAATTGACGGCGATGGCATTGTTGGATGTTTGCCAGATGATTGAGCAAAACTTGAACCGCAAGCGTCTCGTCAGATGGGGGCCGCGCACAATTGACCTTGATATTCTTCTATACAATCAGGACCGGATAGAAACAGCTAGGCTTACCGTTCCGCACCCGAGAATGAATGAGCGGGCTTTTGTTCTCATCCCTTTATTGGAAATAGATCCTGGTCTTGAAGTGGCAGGAACTCTAGAAACTGGTGGCGTGCGTTTATGGAAATCCTATAATAGCTTCGCGGCGTTTCTGCAGGATGTGCATTAACAACTGTATTAAATAGGTGGGGCGCGGAGATGTGGGCAGCAAAGATTCGCGTGTATGCAGAGACTGCCACAAATTTGTGGCAGCTTTTTTATGTAGTATGGTAAGAAATTGTGTACAATAGAGAAATACATGAATGAGATTGGCTTTATATAGATAAAGGAGTGTAGGACATGTCAGAAGAATTAAATGACCAATTATTGGTGAGACGCGAAAAAATGCAAGCATTCCGTGATCACGGAATGGATCCTTTCGGCGGCCGCTTTGAGCGGACTCACTTGTCGCAGGAAATTATCGAACAATACGGAGAGCTTTCTAAAGAAGAGCTTGAAGAAACGCCGCACGAAGTCGTCATTGCTGGACGGGTTATGACAAAACGTGGAAAAGGAAAAGCGGGCTTTGCGCATATTCAGGATCTTAAAGGACAGATTCAAATTTACGTCCGCAAAGATGCAATTGGCGAAGAAGCTTATGAATTTTACAACACAGTCGACTTGGGGGATATCTTAGGCGTTAAAGGGACTGTATTTAAAACAAACGTAGGGGAACTATCGGTAAAAGCGAAAGAAGTAACGTTCCTTACAAAAGCGTTGCGTCCTTTACCGGAAAAGTTCCACGGTTTAAAAGATGTAGAACAACGTTACCGCCAGCGCTATTTGGATTTGCTGACAAGCGAAAGCAGCAAAGAGACTTTCATTCTGCGCAGCCGAATCATCCAATCGATGCGCCGCTACTTGGATAACGAAGGATTCCTGGAAGTGGAAACTCCGATGCTGCATTCAATTGCAGGGGGAGCAGCTGCCAAACCATTCATTACACACCACAATGCGTTGGACATGGAATTATATATCCGCATTGCGATTGAACTTCACTTGAAGCGTTTGATCGTCGGTGGTCTTGAAAAAGTTTACGAAATTGGCCGCGTCTTCCGCAACGAGGGAATATCCACACGCCACAATCCGGAATTTACGATGCTGGAGCTTTATGAAGCATACGCTGACTTCAATGATATTATGGCGCTTACTGAAAACTTGGTTGCCCATATTGCTCAGGAAGTTTTGGGGACTACTACTGTCCAATACGGGGAAGATGAGATTGATTTAGCTGTAGGTTGGAAACGACTACATATGGCTGATGCCGTAAAAGAATATACAGGTGTTGATTTTTGGAAGCCGATGACAAAAGAAGAAGCGCACGCTTTGGCGAAAGAACATCAGATCGATGTGAAGCCTACTATGGAAGTGGGACATATTTTAAATGAATTCTTTGAGCAGAAAGTGGAAGAGCAATTAGTTCAACCTACTTTCGTTTACGGACACCCAGTTGAGATATCGCCTTTGGCTAAAAAGAATCCTGAGGATGAGCGGTTTACTGACCGTTTTGAATTGTTCATCGTTCGCCGTGAGCATGCCAATGCCTTTACTGAGTTGAACGACCCGATTGATCAGCGCCAACGTTTTGAAGCGCAGTTGATCGAAAAGGCTGAAGGAAATGATGAAGCCCATGAAATGGATGAGGACTTCATAGAAGCTTTGGAATACGGATTACCGCCAACGGGTGGATTAGGAATAGGCATTGACCGCTTAATCATGTTGTTGACGAATTCTTCTTCTATTAGAGATGTTTTATTGTTCCCGCAAATGCGGCCGAAAGAATAAGAAGCCTTTAGGAATAGCCGGTTTAAAGTGAAAAAGCTTTAAATCGGCTTTTTTTAAAAAAAGACTTGTTTCTATTTTAAAACGATGCTATACTATTTCTTGTCGCGTTTTTCATAATAAATAACGCGGAAGAAAATAAAGTAAAAAAGTTATTGACTTCCTGTTAGGAAGCTGATAATATTGAAAAGTCGCCAATAAGCGCGGCAAACAACTTGAACCTTGAAAACTGAACAGCAAAACGTCAACATACAGCAACGGCCGTTGAACGCGGCCC
>NZ_JACSPU010000011.1 GCF_014836985.1 Planococcus wigleyi
AACACGGAAGTTAAGCTCTTTTGCGCTGATGGTAGTTGGGGGTCTCCCCCTGTGAGAGTAAGACGTCGCTGGGCACAATGAAAGAAAGTCGTTACCGATTCCGGTAACGGCTTTTTTTGTTTATTTGAAAGAAGTATAGGAAAGCCTAAAAAATTATCAGAGTAACACCGGCCATCCAATATGCATCCCATTCGACATAGAAGATGATGCAGTTTGTAAGTAATTGTTTAAACAGCGTTCCTAACGACCCTAAAACAAATGAAATTAATTATTCGAAATACTTTTTCTTTTCGTAGTTTCTTGACACACTATATGGACGCTGATAACCTTACAATAATATTTAAAAGGAAGCAGGAGGCGCGTCTACTTATGTGGGAATCAAAATTTGTAAAAGAAGGCTTAACGTTTGATGATGTATTGCTTGTACCAGCTCATTCGGAGGTTTTACCGAAAGATATCGATTTGGCTGTTGAATTAACACCAAAACTTAAGTTGAAAATTCCAGTGATCAGTGCAGGCATGGATACAGTAACGGAAGCTAAAATGGCAATTGCAATGGCTCGTCAGGGTGGATTAGGAATTATTCACAAGAATATGAGCATCGAAGAACAAGCGGAACAGGTTGTTACTGTAAAGCGTTCAGAAAATGGCGTTATTACAGATCCTTTCTTCTTAACTCCTGAACATCAAGTCTATGATGCAGAACATCTAATGGGCAAATACCGCATTTCAGGTGTTCCGATTGTCAAGAACGAAGACGATCTTACACTTGTCGGGATCATCACAAACCGTGATTTGCGCTTTATCCAGGACTATTCTTTAAAGATTGACGATGTCATGACTAAAGAACAATTGGTCACTGCTCCGGTAGGAACAACTTTAGAAGATGCAGAAAAAATTCTGCAGCAATACAAGATCGAAAAATTGCCGATTGTTGATGGCAATGGCCTTCTTAAAGGGTTGATTACCATTAAGGATATTGAGAAAGTGATTGAATTCCCGAATGCTGCTAAAGATGAGCACGGCCGATTATTGGCAGGAGCAGCCGTAGGCGTCACTTCAGACACAATGAAACGCGTCGAGCATCTGGTGAAGGCTTCTGTTGACGTGATTGTGTTAGACACAGCTCACGGCCATTCAGAAGGCGTTTTGGGCATGGTTAAACAGATTCGTGCTGAGTATCCGGAACTGACAATCATTGCAGGAAACGTAGCTACGGCTACTGGAACCAAAGCGTTGATCGAAGCCGGAGCTGATGTAGTAAAAGTCGGAATTGGACCGGGTTCCATCTGTACAACACGCGTTGTAGCAGGCGTGGGTGTCCCTCAGATTACAGCTGTTTATGATTGTGCAACAGAAGCTCGCAAGTATGGCAAAGCCATCATTGCTGATGGAGGGATCAAGTATTCCGGAGACATCATTAAAGCATTGGCAGCAGGCGGCCACGTAGTTATGCTGGGCAGTTTGCTGGCAGGGACAACTGAAAGCCCGGGAGATACTGAAATCTTCCAAGGACGTCGTTTTAAAACTTACCGTGGCATGGGATCAATCGCTTCAATGGAAAAAGGCTCAAAAGACCGTTACTTCCAAGATGATGCAAAAAAATTGGTTCCAGAAGGCATCGAAGGGCGCTTGCCTTACAAAGGACCACTTTCTGATACCATTCACCAATTACTTGGCGGTATCCGTGCCGGAATGGGCTATTGCGGAACAAAAGATTTAGAGACTTTGCGTGATGAAGCACAATTTATCCGCATGACAGGTGCCGGTTTGCGCGAAAGCCATCCGCATGACGTACAAATCACCAAAGAGTCTCCTAACTACTCAATTTAATCGACTTCTCAGCACCTTTTCGGTCAATCTTATGACGGAAAAGGTGCTTTTTTCATGTTTGCATTTTTGGGTCTGGAGAATATGGTAGAATAGCATGTGGAATATTATAAACGGAGGTAGTTATCCAAGTGAAAAAAGTTTTTAATAAAGGTTTATTGATGGCTTTAATGGCAATTTTGACTTTGACTGCAATTGTTCCGCAGCAAGCACAAGCGGAAGAATCGTTACATATAATGGCGGAAGCTGCAATTTTGGTGGATGCTGAAAGTGGCAAGATCCTCTACGAAAAGAATGCCGGAAAGCCTTTAGGGGTAGCCAGCATGACCAAAATGATGACTGAGTACTTATTATTTGAAGCAATCGAAGACGGCCGAATTAAATGGGAACAGGAATATCAAGTAACGGATTATGCCTACCAAATTTCTCAGGACATGCGCTTGAGCAATGTGCCATTCCGCCAAGATGGTTCTTATACAATAAAAGAACTGTATGAAGCAATGGCTATTTTCTCAGCCAACGCTGCAACAATCGGCATTGCTGAAACAATTGCCGGTACGGAAAGTGAATTCGTTCGGTTGATGAATGACAAAGCTGAGGAAATGGGCTTGGAAGAAACAACGTTCGTTAATTCGACTGGCCTCAGCAATTCGAGCCTTATGGATATGCATCCAGAAGGCACCAAAAAGACCGATGAAAACATGATGCCGGCACGGTCAGTGGCGAAACTGACGAAAATCCTGCTGAATGATTATCCCGAAGTGCTGAACACGACAAAAGTTCCAGTGATGATGTTCCGCGAAGGAACGGCAGATGAAACACGCATGCAAAACTGGAATTCAATGTTGCCTGGCTTGATTTATGAATACGAAGGCATGGATGGTCTGAAAACCGGAAGCACGGATTTCGCAGGCTATTCGTTTGCAGGAACAGCGAAACGTGAAGATACCCGGTTGATCGCAGTCGTAATGGGGGCTGTGGACAATGAAGGGGCCGGTTCTTATAAAGCTCGTTTTGACGCGACACGCGCCTTGATGGACTTTGGTTTTGGGCAATTCACAACCGAGGAAATCATTCCTGCCGGCTATCAGTTTGAAGGACAGGAAACTTTGCCTGTTGAAAACGGCGTGGAAGAAGCAGTGGCGGTAGCCGTCAAAGAGCCAGTGACGATGATGATCCGGACAGCTGATAAAGAATTGTATCAACCGGAATTGCTGTTGGATGACTCCGTTGTCCAGAATGGCAAACTTGAAGCTGCTGTAGAAAAAGATGCAGTAATTGGAACCGTAAAAATTGCGAAAGCAGACGGAACCGAATACGGTTATTTAAGCGGCAGCGCCAAAGACATTGAAGTGGCTACGACTGAATCTGTAGAACGCGCCAGCTGGGTATCTTTATCAATGCGCAGCGTAGGAGGGTTCTTGTCTTCTCTATGGGACGATGCCGGTGGCTTTGTAAAAGGATTATTTTAATAAGGAAAGCCGGTCATCCAAAAGGATGGCCGGCTTTTTTCAATGGATTCCCCAGCAAGACATCAATTCAGTAATGCCGGAGCGGATTTCTTTTTCCGACAGGCCGCCGAATCCAAGCACAATTTGGGGCTGGACACTGTCTTTTTTATGGACGTCATACGATTCCATTCCTGTGACGCGGATCCCGGCCTCTTGAGCTCGTGTGACTAGCTCTTTTTCAGTAAGCGTTGTTTGAACGGTCAAGACGATGTGCATGCCGGCCTGTTCTCCGGAGACCATGACAGTTGGCGCGTACGGAGCTAATGAAGCGCTTAGCTGTTTAATTTTTTTCTGGTACAGTTTGCGCATGCGGTTCAAGTGGCGTGCGAAATGCCCCTCTTTCATGAACGTTGCAACCAGTTGCTGGTCGTGCCTCGGTACCGATGAAGAGTAATGAAGAAAGGTTTGCCGGTACGCCCGCAGCAACCGTTTAGGGAGGACCATATAGGCGAGTCGCAAAGAAGGCATCAATGATTTTGAAAATGTGCTGAGGTAGATGACCCGGTCGCTCCGATCCATACTTTGCAAAGCTGGGATTGGCCGGCTGGTATACCGGAATTCGCTGTCGTAATCGTCTTCGATGATGTAGCGTTCCGGTTTAGCAGCTGCCCAATTGAGCAATTGCGCCCGTTTGGTGGCGCTTAAGACAGAGCCGGATGGAAACTGATGGGAGGGTGTAACATAAGCGACGTCCACATTGGATGCTTCCAGTTCGCTGACGTTGATGCCATCGGGATCCAGTTCAATGGGAACCGATTGGCGGTCATGATGATTAAAAATGCTGTGCGTCAATGCATAACCCGGATTCTCATAGCCAAACACAAGTGTTTTATCAAGAAGTCGGATCAGCAGCGGCAGCAACTGTTCAGTACCGGAACCGATCACGATTTGCTCAGCATCGCAGACGACCCCGCGCGACTGGTACAAATAACGGGCAATTTCCTGGCGCAGGGCATCATCACCCTGAGGATGGCCGGATAATAGCAATTCCTGGCTTGACTCATCAAGAATGTCACGGGCCAATTTACGCCATGTGGAAAAGGGAAACGAGCGGGTATCAATGCTTGCCGAGTTGAAATCCACTTTGTAGGAAATAACTTCTTTTGCGACCGGCTCGTCTTGCGGAATATCCAAATAGGCAAGTTCTTCAACCGGCTGGGCATAAAATCCTTTGCGCGGGCGTGATTCGATAAATCCTTCGGCCACAAGCTGGGAATAGGCAAGTTCCACAGTGGTTTGGCTGATTTGCAGATAATCGGCCAATTTCCGTTTGCTCGGCAATTTGGTATCGACCTGTATGCTGCCCTCAATGATGGCTTTTTTTATTTCCCGGTATAGCTGTTCATATAATGGAATTTGTAATTGTTTTTGAAGTTGAAACATGAGCATATCCATTTGACTTCCTCCAACTGACCCTATTGAAATGATTAGAACTGAGTCTTTTTATATGGTCAATCTTTATTATACTGAATTTATTAACAAATAGGGGGAATTAATAAATGAGTGAGCAAGGAACAGACCGTGTAAAAAGAGGAATGGCTGAAATGCAAAAAGGCGGCGTCATCATGGATGTCGTCAATGCGGAACAGGCACGCATCGCCGAAGCTGCAGGGGCAACTGCTGTCATGGCATTGGAACGGGTGCCATCTGACATCCGCAGAGATGGTGGAGTAGCGCGCATGGCAGATCCGCGCATAACGGAAGAAGTGATGAGAACCGTCTCGATTCCGGTTATGGCAAAAGCCCGTATTGGCCATATCGTAGAAGCCCGCATCCTGGAAGCGATGGGTGTTGACTATATTGATGAAAGTGAAGTGCTGACACCGGCTGATGAAGAGTTCCATCTGCTGAAGAATCAATACACGGTGCCGTTCGTTTGCGGTTGCCGCAACTTGGGAGAAGCAGCGCGCCGAATCGGTGAAGGGGCATCCATGCTGCGCACGAAAGGTGAGCCGGGCACTGGTAATATTGTCGAAGCGGTCCGTCATTTGCGCCAAGTGAATGCAGAAGTGAGAAAAGTGATTACCATGAGTGAAGATGAGTTGATGACGGAAGCGCGCAATCTTGGAGCTTCTTATGAATTCTTGAAAGAAGTGAAGCGTTTGGGCCGCTTGCCGGTTGTCAATTTTGCTGCTGGTGGCGTAGCGACTCCGGCGGATGCGGCATTGATGATGGAATTGGGGGCTGACGGTGTATTCGTTGGATCTGGAATCTTCAAATCTGATAATCCCGAACGATTTGCCCGTGCGATTGTCGAAGCCACTACGCATTACCAGGACTATAAATTGATTGCGGAGCTTTCAAAAGACTTGGGCATTGCCATGAAAGGGATTGAAATCTCAACCATTGCTGCAGGCGAGCGCATGCAGGAGCGGGGCTGGTAAAATGAAACGAATAGGAGTTCTTGCTTTGCAGGGCGCTGTTCGCGAGCATCTTCAATCCATTGAGGCATGCGGAGCGGAGGGCGTTTTGGTAAAATGGCCGAAAGACCTCGAAACGCTGGACGCCTTGATTTTGCCTGGCGGCGAAAGTACCGCCATGCGCCGTCTGATTGATCGGTATGGAATGATGCAGCCATTGCGGGATTTTGCCGAAAGCGGAAAGCCGATGTTCGGGACATGCGCCGGGCTGATTTTATTGGCAAAAACAGTAGTTGGTTACGAAGAACCGCATCTTGGCGTTATGGATGTCGCGGTAGAGCGAAATTCATTCGGACGGCAAGTGGACAGTTTTGAAGCACCGCTTGAAATCAAAGGTTTGGACGGAGCATTTGATGCCGTCTTTATCCGCGCTCCGCATATCGTCAGTGCCGGACCATCTGCGGAAGTATTATGTGTTCATGATGGAAGAATCGTCATGGCAAAAAGCGGCCAGTTTTTGGGTTGTTCTTTTCATCCGGAACTGACGGAAGACCATCGCATTACGGCGTACTTTTTAAGCATGATTCCCAGTAGGTCAGGCTTTCCCTTGCCAAATTAAGCAATTTATAGTAAAGTATGATTAATTTCAAAGACGAAACGTTGATGGGAAGTAGTAAAACGATTGTTTTTCCAAAGAGAGCCGGTGGTTGGTGCGAACCGGTGAAAAACGCGTTTGAATCCGTCCCGGAGTTGCATGGCGAAAAAAGCCATTGCCGGTTTTAATGCCGTTATGTGATGAAGAGGATTGGCTTTTGCCGATCAATCAGGGTGGCAACGCGGGTAGCTCTCGTCCCTTTACCAAGGGATGGGGGCTATTTTTGTTGTCTTTTTTTATTAATCATATTTTAGGAGGAAACAAGTATGTTGGATATTCGTTTTGTACGTGCGAATTTTGAAGAAGTAAAAGCCAAGCTGGCGAAACGCGGAGAAGATATTTCTGTACTGGATGATTTTGAAGGATTGGATTTGAAACGGCGTGAATTGATCGCGCAGACTGAAAAATTGAAGGCAGAACGCAATGAAGTTTCTCAAAACATTGCTGCCATGAAACGGGCAAAAGAAAATGCGGATGAAGCCATTGCAAAAATGCGTGAAGTCGGCGATAACATCAAAGCTATTGATGAAGAACTGCGTGAAGTGGAAGAAAGCCTCCACTACATCATGATGCGTGTCCCGAACATTCCGCATGACAGCGTCCCGTTCGGCGATTCTGAAGATGATAATGAAGAAATCCGCACGTGGGGAGACAAGCCGAAATTCAATTTCGAAGTAAAACCGCATTGGGATCTGGGCACGGATTTAAACATCATTGATTTTGAACGTGCAGCAAAAGTAACAGGAAGCCGCTTTGTTTTTTACCGCGGACTTGGCGCACGATTAGAGCGCGCATTGATCAACTTCATGATGGATCTTCACCAGGAAGAGCATGGCTATGAAGAAATGCTGCCGCCGTATATGGTCAACCGTGAAAGCTTGACCGGTACCGGCCAATTGCCGAAATTTGAAGAAGATGCTTTTCTGATCGAAAAAGAGGATTATTTCCTGATTCCGACATCTGAAGTACCGGTGACGAACTTCTATCGTGATGAGATCCTGACAGCGGATATGCTGCCGCAAGCCTTTGCTTCTTACAGCTCAAATTTCCGTTCTGAAGCGGGTTCTGCGGGGCGCGACACACGTGGATTAATCAGACAGCATCAATTCAATAAAGTCGAACTGGTGCGCTTTGTGAAGCCTGAAGATTCTTATGATGAATTAGAAAAATTGACAGGCCATGCTGAAAAAGTGCTTCAGCTTCTTGGATTGCCATACCGCGTACTGAAAATGTGCACCGCAGACCTTGGCTTTACAGCTGCCAAGAAATACGACATCGAAGTATGGATCCCAAGCCAAGAAACGTACCGGGAAATTTCATCTTGCAGTAATTTTGAAGATTTCCAGGCAAGACGTGCAAACATCAAATTCCGCCGGGAAGCAACCGGCAAACCTGAGTTTGTCCATACCTTAAACGGCAGCGGACTGGCAATCGGCCGGACTGTGGCGGCATTGCTTGAAAATTGCCAGCAGGAAGATGGATCAATCAAGATCCCTGAAGTGCTGCAGCCTTATATGGGCGGCAAAAAGATCATCACTAAATAAAAAAAGGCTCAAAAGCACTTTGCTTTTGAGTCTTTTATTTTGATAAAAGGGTAAGGAGTAGATAAAGAGCATTTGTGAAGGGGGTTTGTTAGATGGAAAACGTGAACTTTCAATTCCTGGAGTCGAACGGCATCAATCTCCATGTTGCTGTGGCCGGGCCTGAAGATGGACTATTGGTTGTCTTGTTGCATGGCTTTCCGGAATTTTGGTTTGGCTGGAAAAATCAAATTCAGCCGCTGGCGGAAAAAGGGTACCGGGTAGTGGCACCTGACCAGCGCGGCTATAATTTAAGCGACAAGCCAGAAGGAATCGATAATTACACGGTCGACCATTTGCGGGATGACGTCATCGGCATCATCGAGCATTTCAAAAAAGAGTCGGCCATTGTCATCGGACATGACTGGGGAGGGGCAGTCGCCTGGCATTTGGCGGCAACACACCCAGAATATGTAGACAAACTGATCGTCCTGAATATCCCGCATCCGAAAGCCATGCCGCGGGTATTGAAGAAAAATCCCCTGCAATGGATGAAGAGCTCTTACATTGCATTTTTCCAGCTGCCCAATCTGCCTGAAAAGGCTCTCGGTATGGGAGAGTTTAAAACGATGCAACAAAGCATTGAGCAGACCAGCAAAAAGAATACATTTTCACCGCATGAAATGGAACAATACAAAGCAGCGTGGTCGCAATCCGATGCCCTGACAGCCATGCTCAATTGGTATCGGGCCATCCGGCGCGGGAGCTTCCGTCAAATTCCGGAAACAAAAATCAAAGTGCCGGTCAGGATCATCTGGGGATTGGGTGACCAGTTCCTGTCTCCCATGCTGGCAAAAGAAAGCATGTCTTTTTGTGAAGAAGTCAATTTGGCGTTTGTCGGGGAAGCAACCCACTGGATTCAGCACGAGCAGCCCGACATCGTCAATCGGTTGATCGATCAATTCATCAACGAATAAAAGCGGAAGACCCTATAATTGGGTTTTCCGCTTTTGTTTTTTGATTTCCCGAAGGTTTCGGAAAAATTGGGTCAATAACTGGCCGCATTCATCGGCGAGGACGTTCTCGGTTACTTGGCATTGATGATTGAACCGGTCGTCGTTCAATAAACGGTATAAAGAATCCACACTGCCGGCTTTTGCATCGCGAGCACCGTAGATGACGTGTGGAATCCGGGATTGCAGGATAGCCCCTGCACACATCGGGCAAGGCTCTAATGTTACGTAAATCTTTGTATCTTCCAGCCGCCAGTTGCCAAGGTGCTGGCAGGCTTCTTGAATCGCCAATAGTTCCGCATGGGTGACCGCATTTTGTGTCGTTTCCCTCAAATTATGGGCGCGCGCTATCACTTGGTCCTGATAGACAACGACAGCACCAATCGGAACTTCTCCTTTAGCTGCGGCTTTTTGCGCTTCTTCAATTGCTAATCCCATATAAAAATGATCTTTTTCCATTCCGTTCATGATGCATCGCTCCTTAGTTCTAGTGTAGCATTTTCCGGCCTGCAAACAGAACGGGAAAATGCAGGCAGACAAAAATCATTGAAAAGCGTAAAATAAAGAAACAAAAAGACAGGGAGTGAAAGTATAGGTGAAACAGCATAAAAAGGAAAAACCGCTTCATTTTACAATCCGCTATATTTTCATCATCCTTGGCGCTGCGATGGCCGCTGCTGCCATTGAATTGTTCCTGGTGCCGAATTCCATCATCGATGGCGGGATTATCGGAATTTCTTTGATCGTGGATTATTTGACGGTAGTTCCTTTTGGGATATTGCTGGTCATCATTAATTTGCCTTTTCTTTATTTCGGCTACAAGCATATTGGCCGCAATTTTTTTATTTCTTCCATTTTTGCCATTGTGGCATTGGCCTTGATTGAAATACCTTTACATCGGATCGAACCTTTCGTGGAAGATCCGCTGCTGGCTACTATATTCGGCGGTCTGCTTCTGGGAGCCGGTGTCGGGCTTGTCATCCGCAACGGCGGAGCGCTTGACGGAACGGAGATTTTAGGGATTTTGCTGACGAAAAAATTGCCGTTTTCGATTGGTGAGTTTGTCATGTTCTTTAACGTCTTCATTTTTGGGTGGGCCGCATTTGTCCTTGGGATCGAACAGGCTATGTATTCGGTTCTGACCTACTATATTGCTTCCAAGACGATTGATGTCGTCATACAGGGCTTGGATGATACAAAAGCTGTGCTGATCATCTCGGAAGAATACGAAGAAATCGGGTTGGCCATCAATGACCGGCTGGGCCGCAGTTTCACTAAACTGCATGGCAAAGGCGGTTATTTGAACTCTCCGAAAGACATCATTTATGTAGTGGTCACCCGTCTGGAAATCACCAAACTGAAACAAATTGTAGCAGACATTGATTCCAAAGCCTTTTTGACGATTATGGATACCCAGGAAGTGCATGGCGGAACATTTAAAGCGGCGATCCATTAAACAAACTGTCGATTTTCCACTCTACTTTTAACCGAGTTGGTGTGTTAAAATAAATGGCATTGCAATTTACTTGAATCGAAAAAGGAGGACTTCACATGCCGGTGCCATTCATCACGGTAGAAGGTCCGATTGGGGTAGGCAAGACTTCGTTGACGAAAGCGCTCGCCGATCAAAATCAATTTCAACTGTTAAAAGAAATAGTAGACGAAAACCCGTTTTTAAATAAATTCTACGAAGACATAGAAGAGTGGAGCTTCCAGACAGAAATGTTCTTTTTGTGCAATCGCTATAAGCAATTGGCCGATATCCAGAAGAAGTTCATTTCCAAACAGGAACCGGTCGTCGCCGATTACCATATCTTTAAAAACCTGATTTTCGCAAAACGCACATTGCCGGAAGCTGAGTACGCCAAGTATGAAGCTATCTATAAAATCTTGACGGTGGATATGCCGAAACCGAATATGGTTATTTACCTGCATGCCAGTCTGGATACATTGATGAAACGCATCAAATTGCGTGGTCGTGAATTTGAGCAGATGATCACGCCGGACTATATGGAGCAGTTGGCAGCCGATTACCACGAGTTCATCGAACGCTTTGAGCGTGAGCATCCTGAAATTCCAGTGTTGCGTTTCAATGGGGACGAAATCGATTTTGTCCAAAACAGCGGCGATCTTCAGCTGATTTTAGATAAAGTGGATGGAACTTTACAAAAGAGGAGTTTGACTTTATGAATTTACGAGAAAAATACGGCATTCCACAGAATGCAGTAATTACAATAGCCGGCACAGTGGGTGTCGGGAAATCTACAATGACGAAAGCCTTGGCAGATGCCTTGCAATTCCGGACTTCATTTGAAAATGTCGATACCAATCCATATTTGGATTTGTTCTACGATGATTTTGAGAAATGGAGCTTCCATTTGCAGATTTATTTCTTGGCAGAACGCTTTAAAGAGCAGAAGCGGATGTTTGAATACGGCGGCGGATTTATCCAGGACCGCTCGATTTATGAAGATACCGGAATTTTTGCGAAGATGCATTGGGAAAAAGGCACAATGAACAACGTGGATTACGAGACGTACACGAACTTGTTTGAAGCAATGGTGATGACACCTTATTTCCCACACCCAGACTTGCTGATTTATCTGGAGGGTTCGATTGAAGACATTCTTTCCCGCATTCAGGAGCGCGGCCGTGTGATGGAGCAGCAGACACCAGTGGACTATTGGCTGGAAATGCATCAGCGCTATGAAAACTGGATCAATTCCTTCAATGGCTGTCCAGTTCTCCGTTTGAACATCAACGATTACGATTTGATGAACAATCCGGACTGCTCCGAGCAAATCGTTGAGCGTATCGGCAGTTTTATGAAGCAAACTTCTATTCTGCGCAAATAAAGAAACCCTTGGGCATTTTTTGCTCAAGGGTTTTGTTTTATTTCCCGGGTAATACGAAAAAATGGACATGAAAAAACCGGAAAGCCGAAGCCTTCCGGTACTCTATATCGAAATAATCAGACATACAAGTTTTAAGAAAAATTCGTTACATACGTAACGAATCCAATCTCGAATTTATATGCGCGTGTAAATTCAAAAAATGGAGGAGGAAGAGGGATTCGAACCCCCGCGGGATTTGACTCCCCTGTCGGTTTTCAAGACCGATCCCTTCAGCCAAACTTGGGTATTCCTCCGTATTGGACATGAATTAATTTATCATGGATGAATAATGGATGTCAACCATTATTCTCTTTTTTATAAAAAATTAATGAAAAACCGATCTGCACCCGGAAATATGCTCGATTAAAAAGAAATTAAGATTTAAGGAAGGTTACTGATTGATTTTTTAACAAATCATTCGTATACTAGTAAATGCCGTGCTAGGTGGGAAGATAGCGGTGTCCTGTAACCTGCAATCCGCTTTAGCAGGACTGAATTCCTTTCTGAGGCTGTTTGCATGTAAGGTCTGCCTCTTGCACGTAGTGTTGACATCTGGGTCCTGCGCAATGGAATCCCATGAACCATGTCAGGTCCGGAAGGAAGCAGCATTAAGTGGAACATTCCATGTGCCGCGGGATCGCCTAGATCGAGCCAACGACAAGGGTAACGCTTATGTGCAGCAGTCGAAGAAAGGTGCACGGCAATAATCTTTAAATTCAAACCTGTCCGCTCTTGAGCGGGCAGGTTTTTTATTGTTTTATTCACGGAATCATCCTCTCCTGTACAGGGAAATCATTCAAGAGAACCGGCTTTTTATGATACAATAAAGGGACGAAAAACAGATTCTTCAAAAGGAGAGAACAAGTTGGCGTATCAAGCTTTTTACCGTGTTTACAGACCACAGTCCTTTTCTGAAATGACAGGTCAGACGCATGTCAAACAAACTCTTCAAAATGCTCTGCTTTACAATAAGACAACACATGCTTATTTGTTTTCGGGGCCGAGAGGGACAGGGAAGACCAGTGCAGCGAAGATATTTGCCAAAGCATTAAACTGTGAGCAGGCGCCGGCGTCGGAGCCGTGCAACGAATGTGCTTCCTGCAAGAGCATCAATGAAGGGTCAAATACCGACGTCATCGAATTTGACGCGGCTTCCAATTCCCGTGTCGAAGAAATGCGGGAGATTATTGAGAAAGTCCGGTTTTCACCGGCGAATTCCCGCTTCAAGATCTACATCATCGATGAAGTGCACATGCTGTCGAACAGTGCGTTTAACGCGTTGCTGAAAACATTGGAAGAACCGCCGGAACACGTGGTCTTCATTTTGGCAACGACAGAGCCGCATAAATTGCCGTTGACGATCATTTCCCGCTGCCAGCGCTTTGATTTTAAGTCGCATACACAAGTAGACATTGTTGCGCGTATGGTGGAAGTGTTGACGGATGCACAGATTCCTTATAACGAACAAGTGCTTAAAATAATTGCTCAAGCTGCAGCAGGTGGGATGCGTGATGCACTCAGTCTGTTGGATCAAGTAGTATCTTTCAGCGGCGATGAAATGACGATTGAAGACGCATTGCTGGTTACGGGTTCCATCAGCCAGGATATGTTCTATGGAATCGCTGAAGCATTGCTTGCCAAAGATATCGGACAGGCGTTGACTCTGTTGGAGCAATTGGTGCGCGACGGCAAAGACCCCGTGCGGCTGGTTGAGGATTTCATCACCTTCTTCCGTGATCTCTTGTTGATCCAGACGGCGCCAGACCTTCACGATATGTTGGAGTTGGCGACGCATGAACCGCGTTTTGAAGAGCTGGCCAAGCGATTTGAACCGGCGACGCTGTACACTTGGATTGATATTCTATCCAAGACACAGCAGGAAATGCGTTTTTCCAACCATACGAAAATTTATATGGAAACAGCCTTACTGAAAATGGCGCAGGCGGATGTGCCGGTCCAAAGCACGGCTTCTGCAGTGTCACCCGAACTGGAAGCGAAAGTCATCCAGTTGGAAAACCTGGTGCGCGAATTGCAGCAGCAAGTACAGAATGGGGCCGGCAGCGGCGCAGCGGCGGCACCAGCCGAGCAGAAAAAACGCCAGCGTGTGCAAAGCAGCTTTAAAATACCGACGGGACGCATTCAGGATGTTTTGAAAAATGCGACCAAAGTGGATATTCAAGCAATCAAAACCAATTGGGCGACAGTCATGAACCAATTGCAGCGATCGCATTCGGCTTTATTGAATGATGCAGAGCCGGTAGCGGCATCAGCAGATGCATTTGTGTTAAAATTCAAGTATGATATTCATTGCCAGATGGCTTCCGAAAACCAGACGTTTGCCGCAACTTTCAGCCAGTTGCTGGAACAGTATGCAGGCAAAGCTTATACGCCGGTTTTTGTTCCGGATGCCAGTTGGCTGAAGATCCGTGAAGAGTTTATTAAAAAGAGCGGATTGAAAGCGGGCACTGAAGAAAAACAGTCAGAGGCTGAAGAAGAAAATCCGTTTTCGGGTGAAGGGGCAGTGGCGGAAGAAGATCCGTTCATCTCAGAAGCCGAACGTCTTTTCGGAAAAGACTTTGTCGAAGTTCATGACGATTAAAATGAAAATTCTAAGGAGGAACTAATTATGCGCGGTGGAGGAAATATGCAAGGCATGATGAAGCAAATGCAAAAAATGCAAAAAGAGATGGCGATTGCTCAAGAAGAGCTTGGTACATTGAAGTTCGAAGGAGCAGCTGGCGGCGGTATGGTCAAAGTCACTGTATCCGGCCACAAAGAAGTATTGGATGTTGTATTGGATCCAACAGTCGTAGACCCGGAAGATGTTGAAATGCTGCAGGATCTGTTGATCGTAGCGACAAACGAAGCGTTTAAAAAAGCGGATGAACATGCGAATTCCACAATGGGGAAATTCACGAAGGGCTTAAATCTCCCGGGCATGTTCTAGGAGGTAAACCAGATGCATTATCCAGAACCCATTTCGAAATTAATGGAGAGTTTTATGAAATTGCCAGGGATCGGGCCAAAAACAGCAGCCCGGCTGGCATTTTTTGTGCTTGGCATGAAGGAAGACACCGTGCTTGATTTTGCTAAAGCTCTTGTGGATGCAAAGCGGAATTTAAGTTTCTGCTCGGTGTGCGGCCATATTACTGATGTGGACCCTTGCCATATCTGCCAGGATCAGCAGCGCGACCGCACGACGATTTGTGTGGTGCAGGATCCGAAAGATGTCATCGCAATGGAGAAGATGCGCGATTACAAAGGCTTGTACCATGTTTTGCAGGGTGCTATTTCTCCAATGGATGGCATTGGTCCGGAAGATATCAACGTACCATCCTTGCTGAAGCGTCTTCAGGACGAAGAAGTAGAGGAATTGATCTTGGCAACGAATCCGACGATCGAAGGCGAAGCGACAGCGATGTATATTTCCCGTCTGGTAAGGCCATCAGGAATCAAGACTACACGGATTGCCCACGGTCTTCCGGTAGGCGGCGATTTGGAGTATGCAGACGAAGTGACGTTGTCAAAAGCTTTGGAAGGCCGGCGCGAGCTTTAATAGAAAGAAGAGCCGGAATAGAGATTATAGGCATTTAATAAATTGGGAAATATTCTGATTTATTATGTTCGGCATATAATAGTCTGGCAAGTAAGATTAGTCCTGAGCGAAAAGAAGAATGCTTTGAAGAGAAAGAGGAGTCAAGTAGAATGGCTTTACAGAGCCGTTTAACTTGCCTTCTTTTTTAAACTCTTCCTATAGAAGGGAAAGAGCGGTTCAGAAGGAATGTTTTATAAATATAATTTTATTTCCCAAAAGTGTTGACAGTTTGGATAATATGCTTTAATATCATAGGAGTCGTCAAGAACGACAGCAAACAACTTGAACCTTGAAAACTGAACAGCAAAACGTCAACATACAGCAACGGCCGTTGAACGCGGCCCGCGCAA
>NZ_JACSPU010000012.1 GCF_014836985.1 Planococcus wigleyi
GCTTGCTGTATACTATCTCTTTCTTGTAGTGAATTAAAAGAGTTAATATGGTTAGAACTCGTTTTTTGCCCTTCTACGCCTACAGCCTCAACAGGTTCAGCGTTTTGAAGAGGTGCAACTAGAGGTGCAAAAGGAGGTGCAACTGCATCCGATACAGGCAGTGAATCAAGGAAAAAGACCTCTTTTAAAATTTGGTGGAAGTTCGGGTGTTCTTTGTATACGAAAATGTATTTCCCTGCCTTGTCATCTGCTAGCCGGGCCACAACCAGTTGATCCGTTTCTTTTATCGAAGCGACAGCACTTTTTACGGTGCGGACCGAGCAATTGACCTTTTCCGCCAGTTTATCTGCACCGATTTTGCAAATGCCTCGGCCACTCAGTAAATAAATGATTTCATCCAACACTTGTTTTCGTTTATTTGGAAACAGTTGGCCAAAACTTTTTCCCATCTTGAAAACTTTCTCTTCAATCGTGGAAAGGATAGTTTCCTTGCGGATTTTATTGCAGTAACTGCCTTGAAAATAACGTTGTACGTCCTGGTTATACGCTGTTAAAAGTGTCATTGGGTTTGCTCCTTTTTTGGAACAGAAAAAGACACTGTTTCCCGATAAACATAAGGGGGGAAACAGCGTCTTTTTTACTCAAATCAACTAAAATTAGTTGAAGCGAATAATTTTACTTGAAACTAACTGCATTACCCCTTAAAATAAAGGGCATAACTAAAGTTAGTTACAAGAACTTCGACAAGTGTTTTCCCTACCAAGAATAGGGGGAACGGTTTAAATGGTGTTGGTCGCACCTTTAAACAGTTGAGGTTCTTTTTCCGTTCATATTCTAATTACTGACAATTCTACAGATAAAATTTCCGCAAAGCAACAGCAAATAAGAGGATTTTAAAAATGCGTTAAATCACGATACATAGAACGAACCGTATGAAAGAACCATTTTTAATACAAACAAGACAATCCAATCAATTCCAAAACACCCTTTCGGGGTGTTTTTCTATGAACAATTATTTAAAGAGACGACTCCAAAACCCTTTTTTTAATTCTTTGACTGGTTTGGCTGCATCTTCTTCATCCGTCTTTTTTTCTAAAAATAAAGGGGCTGGATTTTCTAGTGCCTCTTTAATAAAGCGATTTTGATTCTCTAATTTTTGAATAAGCAAAGCATTAAACTCTTCTTGTTTTGCTAATTTTTGATTCACTTCAGTTAAAACTTTTTTTAACTCCGCCACGTCTTCAGTAGTCGCTAATACAGGCGCAGACTGGCTTTCTTTGGTTTCACTATCCTTGTTATCATGAATAATCACAGGAAACTCACGTCTGATTATGTCAGCTAGACCTGCAGTTTCATAGCCAGCATCGTATAGTGCTTTGATTCTGACTAAGAGAGGAATTGCAGTTGCGTTATATTTCTTGGCGCGATTACCGCCTTTACTGGTGAAATAAGGATGAAACTTCGTTATATATCTCCTTAGAGTGGGCTCAGCAATTCCGGTTTTCTCTGCTAATTCACCAATGGTATACCATTCTTTCAATATTATCATCACCTTTCATCGTCACATCATCACGTCATCATCATGTGGAAAAAGCCTTCATATCGGTATTCTGGTTGTTTTTATCTTATCACGAGACTTCACACCTGACTTACTAAAGCTGTAGAGAGTAAAATCGTAAAAATGAGATTCATAGAAGAGAATGAGAAGAAAATAACTCCACTACTATCCTAAGACCCGAAATTAAATACACTAGAACGGCTCTCACAGTAATAAAAAAGAAAAAAGTATCCTTCATTTTCTTTTTACGAAGTAAACGAAGGTTATTAAAGCTATAAAACTAATTAAGGTATTTATGATAATATTATTAAGAGGAGGCAGAATAAATGACATTTAAATCTACCAATTTTCTTCATGTTTACGCACAATATATGCCCCATCATGAATCATTTATTGTAGGTAATAAGAAAGCTTTACTAGAATTAAGAAAAATGATTGATGAAGCCTTGAAAGAAGGAGAGTCTGTAAGAGATTTTACTGCATCAGATTTGGAAGACTACCAGACATTTGTCATTAATGTAGCAGACGATGACGTTGAACTATTTGAATCTCTAGAAATGCCTTACGTTGGACAATACGGAGAAGTTAATTCTAATATCTTTTTCGTAAATGAGATAAGTGAAGGAAGTAAACCTCGTCCTCCAATATCTTTATATAAAAAAAATAAGGAGCACTTATAATAATTTATTATAAGTGCTCCTTATTTTTAATATAAAGTTAAACTAGATTTTGGTTTATACTTCGAAGGTATTATAGATCTGAGAGAGTAATGTTGTTTCATAGCAGTTGGAGTTCCACCTATGTGAAAGTGCCAATACCAAGTAGATGTACCTGGTGTTAAATGTGCATGCAAGCTACCATTATCTAATCTAAATACAGGTTGCTTTGTAGGCTTATGTTGAATCATTAGTAATGTTGTAACTTTGCCCTGAGAGTTTTTCACATTCCATTTGACTGAATAATTTTTACCAATAGTTTTCAAATGTTTTTTTAAGTAGGTAGATGCAACTCTAGTACCCTGTTTAACAACAGTTTGTAGTGCGACTCTTGCAACATTTGCAAGAATGGGAACAAGTATAGGAGCAATTCTTGGCTGCATGTTTCCTTGTTGAGCTTCCAATAATTCAAACGCTTCTTCATGTTCATTTTCAAGGTTTAGAAATTCTATATCATTGAAGTATGTGTTATATACTTCTTCAAATTCTTCCTCACTCATTGCTTCGAACTCTTCTTCTGTGTAAGGAATTTCATCAAGATAATCATTTATTTGGTTCTCAATATTTACGATTTCTTGATTTAATACGATTTCTTGTTTTTCATCGTTCAAAAAATAAAGTTCTTTTTCGATTATATAATCATTAGTGGGTGAAACATCAGTTTCTGCATTTGCAGTGTTAGTAAAAGAAGGAGTTAACAATCCAAAAACTAAAAGGAAAGCACAGAGTAAAGAAATAATTTTTTTTGCTGGTACTGAGAATTTTTTATCCATAATAGAAACCTCCTGTATTTAATTGCATATATAAATATAACACTTAAAAAAGGTTTTTAAAGAAAATAATGGAAAAAACTTTTATTTGTATATTGAAGAATCTTTTCTTGTTTTTCAGTCTTTTGAATGTAACTTAAGTGCAGTTAAGTTACATTCAATTCTAATAAAATTGGTTCGTATTAATTTCAGCACATGATACTGAAAGTGGGGAGAAATTATAGATGCGCGAGAAAAAAGTTCGAGGGATTAAGCGGAAGACTGAGGATATGGTCAACCTAATTGAAAAATACACAATGGCGTTTCCAACGGAATTTTACAACGGTTACTGGCATTTACGCTTACCGGTTGGGCAAGGCTTTATCAGTTCCGATAAAACTCCTCGGAAGGTCAAACGGCTGTGCATTCAAATGCTATTGGATCGTGCAGAATATCTTAAAGAATTACAGCCACATGATGACGAGAAATATCGTGTAGTGGTCTTAATTGACTTGCCTGGTTTATGGAATTCACAAATCATCATCTTCAAAGGGGAAGATTATTTTAACGAATTCTTTAACAGGGATAGCGACTACTACAAGTGGATTCCTCTTTCGGCTAACAGAAACATTCAAACTGAATGGGGGTTAGCCATTCCGGACGATCTAGCCATAGCAGGTTTTAAAGAAGTTATTGATGATGAAGATGGGTATTTTGAAAGTGAAATTTGGTTTGTAGGGGAACTCGAATAAACTAAGGAGCATTTTTAATCAGAAAAAAATTCTAAATGAAAAGGATGTGAATGTAACTTAATGGGAATTAAGTTACATTCACTTTCCCGAAAGAATTACAGCGGAAAATGAATATAGGAGGTTGTTATGGAAAAACTCTATACAAAGAGAGATTTAGAAAACCTGGAAGATCGGTTTGAATTTTTATTTCCAGTTCCTTATGAATCGGATACGATACCAGACAGATTGAAGGAAATGCGAAAAGTTTCTTTTGACGCAATCACTAGCCAGTTAATCCAGAACGATTTTTCTTTGATTGTATGTATTCCCCACCTGCCAGTAGTTAAAGTATTAAAGCAAGCCGAAGTGCTTAGTACAAGCCATTCGTTTAGGTTCTTAAGAATACCGTCTCAAACTTACAATTCTGCCATCGAAGAATTTTTAATGGAAAACTCTACTGACTTAAAGTTTTTTTGGATAAAGGATATTCAGAAGTTGCAGTTCGAGTTGCCAAAAACCAGTTACGAAAGAATAAAACTAGTGAACATGAATCAAAATGAAATTTATAGTTTTTGGCTAGAAGATCGAGAATGTACAATTGCAACGTGGAATTAAATGCGTCTTGCCAATGCCTTATTTAAAATCTTTTCTTTTGACTTTACTTAATAAAATAGCCGAAAAACGAATGTAACTTAATGCTAATTAAGTTACATTCGCTTCTAAGATTTATTGGTCACCCCAGCACGTAAATAATCTAATGAAAAGCGAGGTAGAAATATGAGCAAGTATCACTTAAATCATGCTTTGATAGTTATCTTTTTTACAGCCATTTTAATTTATGATCTTTCAACAGGCGGATTTATTTTAACGGTAATCGCTGGTCTTTTAGGAATTACTTTGATCATCATAAATCACAAAAAGAACAGAAAATCTACACGAACCACTCCTAATAAAACGACTACCGGTAGTTAAATAGAAACAAAATTTATTGGACTACCGGTAGTCATTCAAAAGGCCAGATAAGAGAGCTCTCCTATCTGGCCTTCGTTGTTACTCTGCCTTATTTTCAAACTCTATTTTCTTCTGATTGCACTTTTTTACTAGGATGTTTAATTCTCCAAAGGAAAAACATAGTTAGTAAAACATAAAATACTGTAGCAATAAGAAAAAAGGGTTTATTTTGAGAATAGGAAAAGGAATGACTAGTGAATAAGATTAGAAAGTACACCGTCCACATTCCGACGATTTGAAGTAGCTGGTTCATGAGATTAGATTTAAACATGTCATCGTCCCTTTCGCTAGAAAAATTTTAATAATTTACTTGATATCATATATACCATTTTTCTCCAGTGAGGTTTCGTTTTTTCTCAAAATCAGATTTTAAAGTTTTTGAATGTAACTTATTAGCAATTAAGTTACATTCAAATCAAGTACTCAAGATAGGTGGTGAAGCACCGTGATAGATTGGCAATGGACAGAAGTGGATGCATTAGAAAGTCAGGAAAAGTGGAATAAAGCTAGATCGCTTTTAATAAAGAACTGGCAGGAAAACCCTCAGGACTTAAAAGTGAATATTCGCCTTGGTTTCTTTTGTTGGTATCTCTTAGTCGAAGATGTCCCTCTAGGGGTCAAAAATGTAGACTTGGATGAGTTAACGGCCATATTAGTTCAAGTTACGAATTTTGGGTTAGCTAATTTCGAGGATTGTGAAGATTTCCTCTGGATTTTCGGATGGATGATTTCTCTGTTTCCGTATTACTTTGGTGATTATGAAGACTGGGAAGAAAAAGGTAAATCGATGTTGAAACGTGCCCATGAACTAAACCCAGACGACCCCATATATCGGTATTCTTACATAGGTTCCCTTCACTCTAGTGAAGCCGAACTGAAGAACGAATTTCAACAATTGCAAGTTGTTCTGGAAGACAGGTTCCAAGGAAAGGGGTTATTGTCCGAGTACTTCAAAGATATCTGGCGTAGCTGATGAGGAGATTGAACCGACCAAAAGGTTCGCATTTAATGAAAAACCATCTGAAATCCAGACAGTTTTGTCTCATGTGAATGTAACTTAATCCTAATTAAGTTACATTCAAAAACTGGTAAACTATAGGGTTCGTTTTCATGCTCTATTTAAAATCTTTTAAATAAAAAGGAGAATGAGGCATGAAGTTAACTAGTTTGTTTTTTGCAGTGGTATTACTTTTATTTTTATTGACGGGTTGTGCGAACGATCCTTCTGAAGTGGTGAATGGAGCAGAAGAGCCTTCAAGTGATTTTCCTCCATCCATGACCGGAACGGTCATCGTTAACGGGGAAACGTATGAGATGGAAGAAGGAAATAGCATGTGGGAACGAAAAAAGGGGGATGGAAGTGAAGTTGTTCAAACAGATGCTTCGTCTCCATCCCAAATAGCCGAAAGTTTCAATGCCATTAAAGTAGAACCAAACACAGATGTCCTAATTGAAATTGAAAAAGATCCTGCACAGTCTGTCTATCTCTGGAATGAAGATGAGCGAGGTCAGAAAATCAAATTAGCAAACAATCATTTTGTGGTTCCATCCAGTGAAGGCCGCTATGTCTATGAAGTATTCGCCGAATGGCAAAATGGGGAGGTATCTTATACGTTTGTAGTAGAAGTGAACTAATTCATTTTCATCTATTATTTGTGTTCTTTTTGGCTATACAAGTCCTCAAATGGTTTGAATATAAAGATATTATGTAAATATTTGAATGTAACATAAGTCTAATTAAGTTACATTCAAATCCCTGATTCCATTGACTTTCTAGAAAAAAACGACGAAACTGAAATTACTAGAAAAAAAGATACATTCAAAACGTTGATTCTATTGGGCTCGTCTTTCGTTGGCGGGTTCTTTTTCTTTTGGTCGGAATCGCCTTAAATAGTTCGCTACATAGGTGTTTCCGGCAAAACTAAACCACGCTCAACAACCCATCGCCCTTATTAAAAACCCAAAAAGAGGGAAAAGGAATCGGAAACACCTGTTTAGGGGGACGAAAACATGAAAGAAATCCTAACTTATCGGGGAGTCTATGTGATTGTGGGCGCTATTTTTGCCTTTTTGATTACCCAATCCAGTTTGACCGATCGCACACAACGCTGGGTACTCGTTGCCTACATTGTGGGCGGAATTATTGTGACGGAATTATTGAGAAAAAAAGCCCGTAAGAAACAAGAAGAAGCATCCACTCAAAAGGAGAACGCCCATCCATGACCAAGCAGAATGAAATCAAAGATGTGCAGCCAATCCGGTCCTTGGATCAAATCGAGGACATGAAATGGAGTTTGAAGAACTGGTGCGGCGAACGGGACTATATCCTGTTTCTTCTCGGCATCAATTCAGGCCTGCGTGTCGGGGACCTGTTAAAGATCAAAACCAGTGAGATCCGGGGCAAGAGAGTCGTCTCGCTGCGTGAAGGCAAGACCGGCAAACGCCGGACGATCCACCTCGGCAACATCTACGACGAGTTGCATAGGTACATCAAGTCCTTAGAAGCGTCTGAGTGGCTGTTTCCGAGCCGTAAGGGCGACGGGCCGATTACACGAGTCCAGGCCTATCGCCAGCTCAACAAGGCGGCCCAGATGGTCGATATGCCGGATGGCATCGGCACGCACACGCTGCGTAAGACCTTTGGGTATTGGCATTACAAGCAATTTAAGGACATCGCCGAACTGCAGAATATCCTCAACCATGCCCATCCGCAGATCACCTTGCGCTACATCGGCATCACAGCGGAACAGATTGAAAGCAATTTGAAGGCATTTCGTCTCTAAAAAGAGATTCTGTATATTTTTCAAATGCTTGTTCTGAATTATACAGAGATACAGTATGTAGTTGAGAACGTCAACACGAAAAAATATGAGGATAGAAGGATAAACAAAAAGATCCGAAAAGAATTTCTTTTCGGATCTTTCCTCTGAAATTAAAATCAATTATTTACCGCCATTATCATTAGTGATGTAGGTTTGGCTATTTATTTTTTTAGTTCTTGCTGAATCTTTATAGAATGTAACTACATGCTTGATTTGTAGGGTAGCTCCGGCCATTCTAAAGTATTGTTTATCCGAATAGTAAACCCAGCTATTTTTGTTGGCGATTACATAGTTTATTAAAAGTGCGGCTCCTGAAAAATGTGGGATTTTCAAATATAATCCAATACCGGCTGAGGCTGCAGCTGCTGTAGTCCAGACCATTTTTTGTGAGTATTTTTTAGTACCGGCTGAAATCCACGTAGATCCATATACAGCAGCAGGAGAAACTACCGAGTTAGAAGAAAGTGCTAATCTGTCAACTGAAATTTTTGAAGTTGGGGTATTATACGGAATTGGCACATCTCCTTCTTCATAAACAGTTTCAACGATTGTTCCGTCAGAAAGAGTTTCTTTTGTATTCAAAGGAGAAGATTCGTATGTTTGCGGAGATGTAGCACCAGCAAATGGAGCTGCAACCCCTGTCATTAAAGCAAATGTTACTGTAGAAATTAAAATTTTCCTTTTCATTTCCATCCTCTTTTCTCTATTTTCTGATTACTTTTTTTATGATATCATTAAATAAAATATATTAATATATTTTTTTAAATAATTTTTCCATTTTTGGAAATAAGGAGTTGCTCATTAAATGATTAGCACAACACGAATACTCCAAGTTATTGGACTCATAGGTTTCGTTTTAGCCTTTTTGCAAATCGGAATCGGCTGGTTTATAGGTTTCTTTTTTTCAGGTATATTTTTCTTAACTTTGAAAAATGAAAATGGAAAAAGAAAGAATTTAAATATAATACTTGGCGTTATTATCGTAATTTACTCTTTCTATGCACTCTATACTCAGTCTAATATTTTTTAAAAAGATTTAATAATTCATATTGAATCGGCCGGCTGCTAAACGTGAAAACGTTTGGCCATCGGCTTGCTTTTGGGTTTCCGGGACGAGCGATCAGCTGCATGCCGGAAACCTTCTTTTTGTCTTTTGGGGGAGGGTCAAGGGAAAGCATTTCCCTTGTGGGTTTGGGCAACGCCCAAGGTCTTCGGGGGATTGGGGGACTCCCCAACAAGCTGTAAATGGGTACCATTTACGAAGCTTGCCAACCCTCTATTATGCTGATATACTCGGAGCACACCAACGAGTAGGAAGCATAATTTCAATCGAAGATTGAAAAGGAGGGGCGGTCTTTTGGGAGAGAACAGGAAAGAGAATCGACAGATTAAATTTCGGGTGAACGACCTCGAATTCCAGCAGCTTGAGCAGATGGCTCAAGCTGCTGGAATGAGTGTGCCGACCTTCTGTAAGAAGCAGGCGCAAGGGGCGAGAATGACGCCTCCCAAGATTGATCGGGAGGGGGCGTTTGAGATGGCTCGGCAATTGCGTGCGATTGGAAACAACGTCAATCAGTTGTCCAAGCGAGCCAATGAGGGGGCGGCAGTTCCGAAAGAGGAAGTGCAGCGCTTAGAGAAGGAGTTGCACGCCTTATGGCAACAATTCAACTCGGCAATACAAAAGTAGCGACAAAGCTAATTTCATATGCCGAAAAGCGCGCGAAAGAACGAGGCGGAGTGGATTGTCCGGCAGAATATGCCAAGGCACAATTTAAAGCCACCAGAGAGCTCTGGGGCAAGACGGAAGGCATTCAGGCCCATCACGTCATTCAATCGTTTAAACCAGGCGAAGTGACGGCTAAACTAGCAAACGAAATCGGCCAAGACTTAGCCCGGAATATTGCCAAGGGGCATGAAGCGGTGGTTTATACGCATACCGACAAAGACCACATTCACAATCACATTGTGATTAATGCCGTCAGTTTCGAAAATGGCAGCAAGTATCAATCGGCTAAAAAAGACCTGTACAAAATTCGGGAACAAAGTGACCAACTTTGTTTGGCAAACGGCTTGTCGATCGTCAAAGAACCAACGGCCCAAATTCGCTACACTCTTGCTGAAAAAGCGTTGCTAGAAAAAGGGAAAGACAGCTGGAAAGACGAGATTCGCGAAAGCATCGACAGCATCAAAGGCCAGGCGACCAGCCTGCCCGATCTGGCAGAGAAATTAAAGACGCAGTTTGGCATTGAAACCAAAATCACCAATAAAAACATCAGCTTTAAGCACCCGGATTTTGAACGGTTTGTCCGGGGAACAAAACTAGGCTTGGCTTATGAAAAGGAGACGTTGACGCATGAGTTTGAAAGACAAATTGAACGAGGTCAAGAGCGAGGAAGCGCCAATCTATCAGACGCAGCCTCTGCCGAATTCGAACGAACTGGAAAAACTGATGAAAGAAACGAACGAACTCAACACGCTGATGAAAAGTTACATTCGGGTCCACATGGACAAGGACGGAACCAGTCAAATGACGCTGGACAACGAACTGGCCAAAATCACGAAAGTCAGCCAGGACGTCCAGGAACAGATGATTTCGATTTTGAAAGCGCTCGAGAACACGCAGCGCAATTACGGGAATCAGCTTCTGCAGCACTTGGAAACTGGCACGAGCGAGATGGCAGTGAACAACGAAACGACCGTCCAGAAAATGAGCGCGATCGAGGGCATGTTGAGCAACGGCATGAGCCAGATGAACCGCAGAATGAACGAAAACATGAACGATCTCGAGAAAAGGAGCGCGGCCATGGTCCAGAACGTTAGAAAAGGGGCATTACTCAATTACTGGTCAGATGTCGCCAAATACGGCTTAGGGACGGCTGTATTCATCGTTCCCGTGTATCTGGTGATTAAGTTCCTTTTCTCCCTTATGGGAGTAGAAATGCCTTAAAGAATGGATTTAAATCCCAACCAATGAATGATAAACTGGTGGAGATTTTAAAACTGAAGGTAAGGTTGTGTAAAAATGAAAAGTACCGGTGTTATACGAAAAATAGATCCGTTAGGCCGTCTTGTGTTTCCCATCGAATTAAGACGAACCATGAATTTAAATGAAGGCGATCCCATGGAAATCTTCGTGGACGGCGACTTTGTGCTATTGAAGAAATACCAGGCGCATCGCGCTTGTGCTGTAACCGGTCAGGTACTGGCAGAAAACAAAGAGTTTGCTCCGGGACTGATTTTAAGTCCGGAAGGCGCTCAGATTTTGTTCGATCAACTGCAAAAAGAAAACAGCTGATAAGTGAAACATAAGCCATTCAGCCACATTCCCCTTTTTTAAGGCCTTTCCCGGTCTTGAAAAGGGGATTTTTTCACGC
>NZ_JACSPU010000013.1 GCF_014836985.1 Planococcus wigleyi
TTGTATTCTGCCAAAGTCATGTATTGCACCGACCTCTCTTTTTCTTTGCGTTACAAGTTAAGAACGATCATTTAAAAAGGCGACTCCAAAACCTTTTCTTTAATTCTTTAGCTGGTTTGGCTGCCTCTTCTTCATCCGTCTTTTTTTCTAAAAGTAAAGGAGGAGGATTTTCTAGGGCCTCTTTAATAAAGCGATTTTGATCCTCTAATTTTTGAATGAGTAAGGCATTAAACTCTTCTTGTTTTGCTAATTTTTGATTCACTTCAGTTAAGACTTTCTTTAATTCCGTCACGTCCTCAGTAGTCGCCAAAGCCCGCGCAGAATGGCTTTCTTCAGTTTTATCACGCTTATTATCATTAATAATCACGGGAAATTCATGCTTTATAACGTCCGCCACGCCAATAGTTTCATAGCCAGCATCATATAGCTTCTTAATTCGCAGCAAAACGTCTATTGCAGTAGAGTCGTATTTCTTGGCACGATTCCCGCCCTTGCTCATGAAATAAGGATGAAATTTCGTTATATATCTTCTTAAACTGGGTTCAGAGATTCTTGTTTTCTCTGCCAATTCAGCAATGCTATACCATTCTTGAATGCTTATCATCACCTTTCGTCGTTCATTCATCATCACGTCGTCACATAAAGAATGCTTTCATATCAACGTTTCATTTGCTTTTATCTTATCACATGAATTCATAGATGGTTCAATGAAGCAGTAAAATGAAATTAAAAAAATAGATCGGCTAAAAGAGGATCAGAAGCAACTAGCTGGCCCCACGTTAGAAGAACTAGAATTCAATGCAGCTGAAAAGCGAGTTGAATGCTATGAAAAAGATAAAAATAATCAAAGCTTATGGTAAGGATCTAGAACAAATAAAACCATTGGTTGCTGATATGCTAAAATCTAGAAAACGAGGAGGGAATTAGGATGAAGATTATTTCGAAATCTCTACTAGGAGCAACTGCTATCCATGGCATTTATTTTATGACTACTATGGCGATAGGATACGTAAAAACGGTGAATTATGAACCAGACTGGGAAGCCGCCTGGGCTAATGTAGAAAATCTGCCCAGCGAAGTTGCTTTCGGCTCTGCACCTTCTCCTTTGCTATATGTAGGTTCGTTTTTAGCAACGGTGTTAGCATGTGGAATCATTTTAAGTATGCATGATAAATTCTCCTCTAATTCTTCGGAAACAGGGGTATCCTAAACCTTTTTATTTTAGCGGATTTGAATGTAACTTAAGTGCAGTTAAGTTACATTCAAACTCAAGAAAAAATAACTCAAAGCTCATAACGTGCTAAAAAAAGGAAATTCATCTGCTGGTAGGGAATTATTAATATAAATCAATTGATACCGAAGGCGGTGAATGAAATGAAAGAGATAGTAGTAGGGGGAATCGGGATATTGTCAGGTGTGGTTTTATTTGGACTGACACTAGTAGCCGCAGCAATTTATTCACCTTATCAGGCAACAGTGGGGTACTCTTCCGAAATGGGACTGTTCGTTTCGACATTAGGAGCAATTGGAATTTTTCCCCTCGTGATCAGTACGGTGCTTTTTGCTTCAGGAATTTATTTTCTAGTTAAAGACATGAAAAACTAATTGCGCTCAACTTACATAGGGAATTATTGGCCCATTACATAAATGGGCCTTTTTTATAAAAACTGAATGTAACTTATTGTGAATTAAGTTACATTCAGATATAGACAGGATGTAAATCAGAAGGAGGGGTATTTTGCTTAAAAAAATCTACTCGATTCTTTCAGCAATTTGTTTTGCTTTAATGATTTTACCGTTTGCACTTCCTTCTTCTCCAGGAAGCTTTGACCTTTTAGTATTTATCATGGAGATAAACTTCTATTTGCCGCTAATTTTCGGTGTAGCAGGGATCATTCTAGGATTACTCGGACTTAAAGGCAATGTAAGACTCTATTTAGTTTCGTTTAATGCTTGTGGTCTAGCCATATATCTATTCCTTACTTTTGTAGCCATCTATGGTTTTAAAGAACCTTAATCAGTTTTTTGAATGTAACTTATTAGCAATTAAGTTACATTCAAAATCCATAAAAAATACCCACCTATTGAGTGAGTATTTCCATTTCCTTTATTCAGGATCTGGTTCTGGTTCAGTTACTTTTCTCAAGATGAAACCTAATGTTATCCCACCAATAAATAGACTCATTCCGCTAAAATCCATATCTCCTGTCAGAAGACCTAAAATGGGCCAGAGAATCATAACTACAAAAACAGATAAGAAGAGGTATTTCATTTTTGGTCCTCCTAATAAGTATTTTGTTTTTTCTGTTATCTTAGCATAAAATGAATTATCTATTGGAAAAATTTTTAATGAAAAGTACTTTGAAAATGAATTTTGAATGTAACTTAATACAAATTAAGTTACATTCAAATCCCTGATTCCATTGACTTTCTAGAAAAAAACGACGAAACTGAAATTACTAGAAAAAAAGATACATTCAAAACCTTGATTCTACTGGGCTCGCTTTTCGTTGACGGCGCTCTTTTTTCTTTTGGCCAAAATGCCTTCCGTAGTTCGCTACATCTGTTTTATTCATATAGAAAAGAAAAAACAAGAAGATTAAATATATCTTCTTGTTTTTGATTAGTTATTCGATTTTTTATTCCGATTAAATTCTTCTACAAACTTTTCATGCTTCTTTTTATCAAAAAAGTTCCAAAGCAGATAAATTAAAATTGCCGAAACTAGAGAAAGTAAAGATGCTTTAAAGACGAAGTCAAAATCCATTTCGCTGACGGTACGATCTATTCCAGCTTGGTTGAGGATTTCATACGTAGACCCTTGATAATCCCAAAAAACAAAGGAAAAAATAAATCCAATTAATATTCCCCCAACTAAAGATAACGTGAATTTTTTCATGAAAACGCCCCCCTGCTTCCATTTTATCTCAACTTGTTAGAATTTATTATCAAAAAATGAAATAGTAAGTTTTTTTATTGATTTTGGAAAGAGGTTTTTTAAAATGGCTAATAAGCAAAACGAAATCAAAGACGTGCAGCCGATCCGATCGCTGGCAAAAATCGAGGACATGAAATGGAGCCTGAAAAAATGGTGCGGCGAACGGGATTATATCTTGTTTCTCCTGGGCATCAATTCGGGTCTGCGGGTAGGGGATTTATTAAAGGTCAAAGTGAGCGAGATCAAAGGCAAGCAAGTCGTATCGCTGCGTGAAGGAAAAACCGGAAAACGGCGGACCATCCACCTCGGCAACATCTACGACGAACTGAATGCTTATATCGACGCGTTAAACGGCTCAGAATGGCTGTTTCCGAGCCGCAAAGGGAAAAAACCGATTACAAGGGTCCAAGCGTACCGCCAGCTCAACAAGGCGGCCCAGATGGTCGATATGCCGGATGGCATTGGCACGCACACGTTGCGCAAGACATTCGGCTACTGGCATTACAAGCAATTCAAAGACATTGCCGAGCTGCAGAACATCCTCAACCACGCCCATCCGCAGATTACCCTGCGCTACATCGGCATTACGGATGAACAGATTGAGAGTAACTTGAAGACGTTTCGGTTATAAAACGGATGCCATATATTTTCTATCAGAAAGAAGGAGCTGTTTTTCTAAGAATGAAAAACAATTCCTTTTATTTCGTTTTGGCTCGTAAGCGATTTCGGCAATTAGTTGGCGTTTATCGCCAGAATAATTGCCTGATGATCTAGGGGGTTTTTGGTTAAATGGGCCGGCTGCTAAACGTGAAAACGTTTGGCCATCGGCTTGCTTTTTGGTTTCGGGGACGAGCGATCAGCTGCGTGCCAGAAACCTTCTTTTTGATTTTTGGGGAGGGTCAAGGGAAAGCATTTCCCTTGTGGGGTTGGGCAACGCCCAAGGTCTTTGGGGGATTGGGGGACTCCCCAACAAGCTGTAAATGGGTACCATTTACGAAGCTTGCCAACCCTCTATTATGCTGATATACTCGGAGCACACCAACGAGTAGGAAGCATAATTTCAATCGCAGATTGAAAAGGAGGGGCGGTCTTTTTGGGAGAGAACAGGAAAGAGAATCGACAGATTAAATTTCGGGTGAACGACCTCGAATTCCAGCAGCTTGAGCAAATGGCTCAAGCTGCTGGAATGAGTGTGCCGACCTTCTGCAAGAAGCAGGCACAAGGGGCGAGAATGACGCCTCCCAAGATCGATCGGGAGGGGGCATTTGAGATGGCTCGGCAATTGCGCGCGATTGGAAACAACGTCAATCAGTTGTCCAAGCGGGCCAATGAGGGGGCGGCAGTTCCGAAAGAGGAAGTGCAGCGCATAGAGAAGGAGTTGCACGCGTTATGGCAACAATTCAACTCGGCAATACAAAAGTAGCGACCAAACTGATTTCCTATGCGGAGAAGCGCGCGAAAGAACGGGGTGGAGTGGATTGCCCGGCAGAATATGCCAAGGCGCAATTTAAAGCCACCAGAGAGCTCTGGGGCAAGACAGAAGGCATTCAGGCCCATCATGTCATTCAATCGTTTAAACCAGGCGAAGTGACGGCTAAAATGGCCAACGAAATCGGTCAGGACTTAGCCCGGAATATTGCTAAGGGACATGAAGCAGTGGTGTATACGCATACCGACAAAGACCACATTCACAATCACATTGTCATCAATGCGGTCAGTTTCGAGAATGGCAGCAAGTATCAATCCTCTAAGAAGGACTTGTACAAGATTCGGGAACAAAGTGATCAACTTTGTTTGGCCAAAGGCTTGTCGATCGTCAAAGAACCCACGGCCCAGATTCGCTATACCCTCGCGGAAAAAGCGTTGCTAGAAAAAGGGAAAGACAGCTGGAAAGACGAGATTCGGGAAAGCATCGACAGCATCAAAGGCCAGGCAACCAGCCTGCCGGATCTCGCCCATCAATTAAAAGCGCAGTTTGGCATTGAAACCAAAATCACCAATAAAAACATCAGCTTCAAGCACCCCGATTTTGAACGGTTTGTCCGGGGAACAAAACTAGGCTTGGCTTACGAAAAGGAGACGTTGACGCATGAGTTTGAAAGACAAATTGAACGAGGTCAAGAGCGAGGAAGCGCCAGTCTATCAGACGCAGCCTCTGCCGAATTCGAACGAACTGGAAAAACTGATGAAGGAAACGAACGAACTCAACACGTTGATGAAAAGCTACATTCGGGTCCACATGGACAAGGACGGGACCAGTCAAATGACACTGGACAACGAACTGGCGAAAATCACGAAAGTCAGCCAGGACGTACAGCAACAGATGATTTCGATTTTGAAAGCGCTCGAGAGCACGCAGCGCGATTACGGGAATCAGCTTCTGCAGCACTTGGAAACTGGCACGAGCGAGATGGCAGCGAACAACGAAACGACCGTCCAGAAAATGGGCGAGATCGAGGGCATGTTGAGCAACGGCATGAGCCAGATGAACCGCAGAATGAACGAAAACATGGACGACCTCGAGAAAAGGAGCAAGACCATGGTCCAGAACGTTAGAAAAGGCGCGTTGCTCAATTACTGGTCAGATGTCGCCAAATACGGCTTAGGGACGGCTGTATTCATCGTCCCCGTGTATCTGGCGATCAAGTTCCTCTTCTCGCTGATGGGCGTAGAAATGCCTTAAAGAATGGATTTAAATCCCAACCAATGAATGATAAACTGGTGAAGATTTTAAAACTGAAGGCAAGGTTGTGTAAAAATGAAAAGTACCGGTGTTATACGAAAAATAGATCCGCTAGGCCGTCTTGTGTTTCCCATCGAATTAAGACGAACCATGAATTTAAATGAAGGCGATGCCATGGAAATCTTCGTGGACGGCGACTTTGTGCTGCTGAAGAAATACCAGGCGCATCGGGCGTGTGCCGTAACCGGTCAGGTACTAGCAGAAAACAAAGAGTTTGCTCCGGGACTGATGTTAAGTCCGGAAGGCGCTCGGATTTTGTTCGATCAACTACAAAAAGAAAACAGCTGATGAGTGAAACATAAGCCATTCAGCCACATTCCCCTTTTTTAAGGCCTTTCCCGGTCTTGAAAAGGGGATTTTTTCACGCTGGCTAAAAGGAATCCTCTACGGGATCAGCTTAAATCTTCCAACCAGTTATAAAAACGGACTTTAGGCGTTGCAGACGGCTGCACATGAGGTTTGGAAACCACTAAATACCGCTGATTGGCCATTCCTTCACTGAAAACAGCCACGATATTGCGTATTTCTACCCCGTTCATCAGATTAATCGCCATTTTATTGAGTAATTGCATCGCTTGAAGCACTTTTCTCTCGTCACAGTCCATTCCAACCCGTAAAGCAAGCGTTCCAGCGACCGTTTTGATGGAATCAGGGAACGGAAACGCCATAATCTCATCAAATAGCATGAGTTGAAATTGGTTGGCCTGATAAACCTGCAATTTTTCGCGTGTTTTTTCTTGGTTTTGGTTTGAATCTTGCACATCATTTTCAATAGCTTGCTGTATACTATCTCTTTCTTGTAGTGAATTAAAAGAGTTAATATGGTTAGAACTCGTTTTTTGCCCTTCTACACTTACAGCCCCAACAGGTTCAGCGTTTTGAAGAGGTGCAACTAGAGGTGCAAAAGGAGGTGCAACGACATCCGATTGGGGCAGTGAATCAAGGAAGAAGACCTCATTTAAAATTTGGCTGAAGTTGGGGTGTTCTTTGTATACGAAAATGTATTTCCCTGCCTTGTCATCTGCTAGCCGGGCCACAACCAGTTGATCGGTTTCCTTAATCGAAGCGACAGCGCTTTTTACGGTGCGGACCGAGCAATTGACCTTTTCTGCCAGTTTATCTGCACCGATTTTGCAAATGCCTCTGCCACTCAGTAAATAAATGATTTCATCCAACACCAGTTTTCGCTTATTTGGAAACAGTTGGCCAAAACTTTTTCCCATCTTGAAGACTTTCTCTTCAATCGTGGAAAGGATGGTTTCTTTGCGGATTTTATTGCAGTAGCTGCCTTGAAAATAACGTTGTACATCCTGGTTATACGCTGTTAAGAGTGTCATTGAGGTTTCTCCTTTTCAGGAACAGAAAAAGACACCGTTTCCCGATAAACATAAGGGGAAACAGTGTCTTTTTTACTCAGATTAACTAAAATTAAGCTAAAGCGAATAATTTTCCTTGAAACTAACTGCATTACCCCGTAAAATGAGGGTATAAATCAGGAAGCAACAAAGAACTTCGACAAGAGTTTCCCTACCGTGAATAGGGGGACGGTTACAATGGTGTTGTCGCACCTTGTAACAGTTGAGGTTCTTTTTCCGTTCATATTCTAATTACTGACAATTCTACAGATAAAATTTCTCCAAAGCAACAGCAAATAATCGTATTTTTAAAACACTTGAAGCCTGAGTATATGGATTTATCGTTAATAAAGAACCATTTTTGGACATAGTAGAAAGAGTTGGATGAAATCCAAGCACCCTTCGGGTGTTTTTTTTGTGGCCTACTTTATAAGATTTTAGAAGCTTCTGCTTAAAGATACTTTACGATACAAAGCAATTACTTTCCGATTTCGTTCTTCCCATTCAGGTGTTTTCTGCATAGGAATATTAAAAGCTGATTCTAGTTCAGTCATAAGAGCAGACAGCATGAGATCTTTCTCATGGTTTGGTAAGTTGCTGTGCATGAGTGTTTCGTATCGTTTATTGTATTCTGCCAAAGTCATGTATTGCACCGACCTCTCTTTTTCTTTGCGTTACAAGTTAAGAACGATCATTTAAAA
>NZ_JACSPU010000014.1 GCF_014836985.1 Planococcus wigleyi
GACAGCAACAACGAACGGCTATTGATTTATGACGACGGTTCAATTTCAAGGAGTACCAGTATGGTTAATCCCCCTGCTGAGAAAGTGGCTATCGCCGAATTTGAAAGTTGTATTGAGCATCGGCTGCCAAAGGACTATCGATCTTTTCTGCTGGAATACAATGGAGCGTGGATCTATCAATACATTACGGATTTAGGAAGCAATGGCGGAGGCGGATTGCAGCTGTTTTCTGTTCAGGAACTGAAAGAGAATATGTATTACATGGAAGTGTATCCTGGTTTCTTGCCAATAGGGACCATGTATGACCACTACTTGGCCATCAGTTTGGAAGCGGTTGAGAATCAAAACCCCAATTATCTTTACCGAATTGATAACGATGATGGCCCTCAAGCTTTGACCCTTAACTTTGACCTGTTTTTGGCGCGCTTTGTGGTGTCTCAAGGAGCTGCATTCTGGGAATGGCCGATTTACAATGCAGCTAGTCGATATTACTTAGAGGGCGATGAATAAACCGCTAAGAGGTAATTTTTCAAAAAGCACGGGCTAAAAAGGTTTACATATCCCGAATTATCGGAAGTCCCATAAAAAAAGAGAAAGAAGATGCTAGTAAGTTAGCATCTTCTTTCGGTTTAATTACTTCTGATAACCTGTGATATGTAAACTGATTTTTTAAACCACTACTCTTACAAACGCATATGCTTCTTTAAGTAGATTACTTCAAAATGATTTATGCTTTCTTTTCATTCTTTTTCCATTTGACGTAACTGGTAGCAATGTCTGATAAAGCTAAGAGCATGAAAATGATTCCTATTGCAATGTATTCATTTGTAGTTAAATCACCAAACCAATATATAGCAATATACAGTAAGAGTATAAATGGAATTGCCCATATAGAACGGATAAAACTTCTTCTGTAACTCAATTTATACCCATTAAACACAAATCCTTTATCCTTTTTTTCTGCGTCTTTATATATAGACGACATGATTACATGAACTATTAAAACTACTATCACTGGAACGATAAAAAACTGTAAAATATTCAAAATTTATCTCCTCTTCACTTTGTATTTTTAATATACTTCTACTATTTTTAAATTTAGTACATTAAAAGTAAGAATTTTCTGTTTACAATAATTGTAACATAATTTTCCTTTACTTTATTCCCAGCGAAAAATGCTATTTCATAACCGTTCGTAAAGTATTTTTGACAATCGCTAACGTTCTTTTATTCCTAAAGGTGTTTTTGGCTGCGACTCATCCATTTCTATTTGGCTTTTTTTCTAGAGCTCCTTCATAGAAAAAGAAGATGCAAGTGTGATCGAACTCTTATAACATGAAACAAAAAGAGGTGGTGATGGTTTAATGATGACTCCTAGCGAAGTAAGTACCAAATTAAATATCCAACCCTCTACATTACGAAAGTATTCGGCTTTACTTGAACAGGAAGGAATTCAATTCAAACGAACACATAAAAATGCCCGTCTCTACACAGATAGCGAGTGCATAGCGATTGAAGGCATCATAGCGACAGTACATAGCGGTAAGAAATCGCTTGAAGAGGCTGTCATAGAAGCCTCTAGTGGTTTAAAAAAGAGCGTCTCCGTAGCGCCACGCGAGCGCGATAGCGACGACATAGCAGCTGCTACGTTAAATGAAGTCAAAGAGCTGAAAACCCAGTTGCAGCAACAAGAAGAGCGCCAAAAAGAACGGGATATTATGTTTGTGGAAGTCCTGGAGAAAATGCAGCAAAAGATCGATCGGATGGAAGAACAACAGAAGCAGTTACTTACACCAGTACCGGAAGAATCCGAGTTAGATGCGCCAGAATCGTCCTCACAGGAGCCAGAAAGTGAAACTCAAACGGTAACACACAAAAAAGACACACGAAGTTTATGGGCCAGAATCTGGAACAAATAAAGGGTACTGTTTTAGCGGAATTGAATGTAACTTAAGTGCAGTTAAGTTACATTCAAAATATGTATTGGAGGGTAAAAGATGGGGAAGCTACTAACATGTATGTTCATAGGCTTATTATTTCTTATTACAGGAATTTATGTATCCACTTTTTTAACTACAACATGGATTATAGTTGGTGTATTTCTTGCAGTCCTGGGAGGAATATTAATGGGTAGTAGCTCTTTGTTTTTGCCTAAGCACGTTAAAAAAAGAACTTCGTAGAAATCTTTTACTGAATCTGAATGTAACTTAATGTGAATTAAGTTACATTCATGTAGATTCCCCTTGGATTCTCATTAGAGTTGTATTGGAGGTGCATTTGTTTGTCTTTGGAAAGAGATGCGATGATAGTTTCGTTAAAAAATGTAGTCATTCCTGCATTAAGAGAAAAAGGATTCAAAGGATCATTTCCGCACTTTTATCGAAAAACGGAAGAACGTGCTGATTTATTAATGTTCCAATTTAGTATGTGGGGAGGCGTCGTATATATCGAAATTTCAAAATGCCCTCCAGAAGGATTCACAAGTATTTCTGGAGAATTTCGTCCACCAAATAAGATGAAAGTTTATAATATTGGAAATCCCTCTTATGGTTGGCATCGTCACCGATTAGGTGGTCATGATAAGGTCATGTTCGAGTTCAATGAAGATACCACGAATGAAGTTGCTCTACAGATCAAAGAATCTATGAAAGAGGCAGAAGAGTGGTGGGAGTCTTATCCAAATTGGTGGAAGTAAAATGCAACCTTTTAAGAAGGAACTGAATGTAACTTAATAGCAATTAAGTTACATTCGAAGTACTTGATTTATCTTAATTCTAGTAACATAAGAAAAAGGAAAGTATTGAAAATTTAAGCTATATAGCTGGTTAGCAACCAGCCGTGATTATGATGATTATTGAAATTGACGGTTACTTCAACCAAGCCATATTGACCGGTAAAAAATGTTCCATGCAGCAACTGAGGCAGATGTATCGACAAGCAGACCAATTAACTTCTGAGACTCGTGACTTTGCCAATGTGTTTTGCCGGCTTCATAACTTTGATCAACTTCCGTATTCCGAGGATATAGAAGTTGATTTTGTCTTGGATACAGATACCGGCAGGATCTACTCTCCGAGTTACTAACCTTTAGGAACCATTTTTCGAGACTTTTTGTTAAATGTGAATGTAACTTAATAGTAATTAAGTTACATTCATTTATCGGAGATTAATACCTTTAAAAGAGTTGAAATATTTATAAAATAAGTAGTTACTTTCCAATTATTGGTGTTATGATATTTAGTAGTTTAAATCGGTAAATCAATGTCATAATCAATGCTTTTAAACAATTTTAAGGAGGTTTATTTATGTTTTCAGTCGATGAGTATATCAGTTCTATCAAAGCCAACTTGGAGAAAGAATCTCATTTAGTGGTTTCAAATATGAAAAGAATTTTTACATACAATTTTTCTTCTGACATAGATCTTTTAGATTTCACCCCATCTATAGAGCCTACCAGGTTCGAACTATCCATAACCATGTTCTCCATGGATAAAGACGCCAATGAAGTTTTCAACGAAGGAAATGACCAAACAGTTTTTGCTGGAAGTGAAGAGGTCCTGCCAGAAGTGGAATATTATCAGGTAAATGATGATCAGCTGGAGGCATTTTTTGACTTTTACGAGCAGAATGAGGAGACGTTAGTTCCACAAGAACAACAGGTATTTGCAGATTGGTTCCGTCAATGCTGGGAAACCGCAGGTGGGGCTTCATTGGATTTGCCATCATACTTTGTTTTTCACGACGAAGGCACATCGTATGACTTAAAGAATAAACAATGGGTAGACGATGAAGAAAAATGGTCATAAATATCGCTGAAAAAATGCCTTTTTTGAGAGGCATTTTTTGTTGTTAAAATTTAAATCCGAATGTAACTTATGTCTAATTAAGTTACATTCACATCCCCGGTTCCATTGACTTTTCAAGATAAACTAACGAAACTGAAATTACCCGAAAAAAAGATACATTCAGATCGTTGATTCCACTGGGCTCGTCTTTCGTTGGCGACGCTCTTTTTTCTTTTGGCCCAAATGCCTTGAGTAGTTCGTTACATACGGCAATTAGTACCTAAAAAAATACAGCCATCAACTAAAAGGAGTTCTCTCATGAGTAAGCAAAATGAAATCAAAGACGTGCAGCCGATCCGGTCCTTGGAAAAAATCGAAGACATGAAATGGAGTTTGAAGAAATGGTGCGGCGAACGGGATTATATTTTGTTTCTCCTGGGCATCAATTCGGGACTGCGGGTCGGGGATCTGTTAAAGATCAAAGTGAGCGAGATTCAGGGCAAGAAAGTCGTGTCCCTGCGTGAAGGCAAGACCGGCAAACGGCGGACGATTCACCTCGGCAACATCTACGACGAGCTGAATGCCTATATCGGCACGTTAAACGGCACAGAATGGCTGTTTCCAAGCCGCAAGGGGCAAAACCCCATCACACGGGTCCAAGCGTACCGCCAGCTGAACAAGGCGGCCCAGATGGTCGATATGCCGGATGGCATCGGCACGCACACGCTGCGCAAGACCTTTGGGTATTGGCATTACAAGCAATTCCGGGACATTGCCGAGCTGCAGAACATCCTCAACCATGCCCATCCGCAGATCACCCTGCGCTACATCGGCATCACGGACGAGCAGATTGAAAGCAATTTGAAGGCATTTCGCCTCTAAAAACGAACCCAAACCGCCGAAAAAATCAGCAAATTGGGTTCGTTTTTTCGCTTAGCTTTAAATCGCCTTCTAAGGGGTCTCTGAGGTCTCTGGATCAAATTGCTTCCCTGAGTTCGTCTTTTTTCTAGAAATCGCTCTTAGGGGGTCTCTGGGCGTTTAAATTGCTATCTGGAAAAGAAGAAACGCAGAGCCTCTGTTTTTTTGTGTCTTTTTTTGAATTTGGGTTTTGGTTCTTGAAAGGCCACACTTTCGGTCCCGTTTATTCCCCACCACCAACTCTTTTGCGCGCGTACGCGTGTTGTTGGTGTTTTAATTACTTTGTTTTAAGTGTTTTAAGTGTTTTAGAGAGGCTCTGAGCCCTTGGTATGACTGGGTTTGAAAGACTTAAAGGACACACTTTCGGGTTTAAAGGACACACTTTCGGGTTTAAAGGACACACTTTCGGGTTCAAAAGGACACACTTTCGGGTTTAAAGGACACACTTTCGGGTTCAAAAGGACACATTTTTTAATAATCGGTACCTTTACTATTATAACTGGTTTTGTTACGCTTATTTTGTCGTATAAGGACACAATAAAAAAAAGAGGTGTTAACTTGAATGAAAATCATGTTGTAACTCAATCAAATAGATTGATTGAAGCTAGGCATATGAAGCCATTATCGGCACGAGAACAAAAGATTATCCTCACTATGGTTTCTATGATTCAACCAAATGATATAGATTTTAAAGAATATAGCATTTCGATAAAGGAATTCAGTGAAATGCTGGGTTTAAAAGGGCATGCTAAATATGAAGAAATTAAAGAAGTAGCTTTACATCTGCAAGCGAAAACAATTTTTATACCTGATGAAGATGGTTTTATAACAACAAACTGGGTTGCCAGTCAACGTTATAAAGAAGGAGAAGGGATAATCAAACTTTCTTTTTCTCCGTATCTAAAGCCGTACTTATTACAACTGAAAACTCAATTCACCTCTTACAAACTAAGTAACATATTGTCTTTAGGGAGTGGCTATTCAATTCGCTTATATGAGCTGATGAAAAAATGGCAACACCTAGGAGAGTGGGAATATCCAGTTGATGAATTAAAGCTTAAATTTGGGATAGAGGAAGGGACTTATAGTCGGTACACCCATTTCAAAAACAGGGTTTTAAAAAGAGCCATTGAAGAAGTCAATGAAAAAACAGACTTACATATTAAATTTACTGAAATAAAAAAGGGACGTAAAGTCGAAAAAATTGGCTTTACTATTCACCATTCAGTTGATAAGGAAATTCAACTTCCAAGTTCTAAACAAAACTCAGAGACTTTTAGATCGATATCTCTAGAGGATGAATTACGTACTCGATTAAATACCTTGGCTGATGGGTATCAGTTCGACATGGCATTCTTTGCGCAGCTGCACCAGGGCGCTTCACTTATCTGGCAAGACGATGCCGAACAGGAATTGGAATGGCTGATTCGCTACGTCAACGAGGAAAAAACCGTCAAAAATCCCCTCGGGTTTATCAAATCCAAAATCACCTCGGCGTGGGAGATTCATGAAGCCGGAGGGCAGATTACGTTCGCCGATCTGCAGCCGATGAAGGAGCGTCACATCGGAAGGCAAGAGAAATTGCCGGAGTGGTTCACGTCCAAAGAGGAACCGAAAGAAGCTGCCGAACCGAATTCCGAACTCACCAAAGAGAAAGACCAGCTGCTGAAAAAGTTGGCCGAAAAAAAAGAACGGCTTTCAAAAAAAGACACGCCTTCTTCGTAATGAACATCAACATCCCGACCGGATTTTTTCTGGAAACAGAAAGTCCGGTCGGGATTTTTTGATGATTTTTTTTGTGTTCGGATTGCCGTTCTTTTTTTCCGGACCGTTCATTTCGGAAACCGGTTTGAGAACGCGAAGGAAAAAAGTTCACGGCGAGTGCCCATTTATACGCAGTGATTTTTTTCAAAAATAACGGCGTCGTTTTGGGTTTCCCGCAGGGGCTAGTGGACAATCACAAAAATCACGAATCCTGAAAAAAGATTGCGAAGAGCATAAGGGAAAACTGCTATCACTTTTAGTGCTAGACCAGGCGGAGCCTGGGGTTTGGGTGATATCACGAAAAAGGGCTAGATGCCTCCACGTGGAGGCCCTTAAAAAAGCCATTTGCCTCCACGTGGAGGCACCTCTTTTTGGCTGCCGGACCACCAGAAAAAAATAAAAACCGATAAAAAAACGACTCTTTTTTTGAAAAAAACTGCACCGAAAAAATGAAGTGTTGAAAGTCAAAACGAACCCCTACGGATTCAAAACAAGTGGCACAGAGTTGTGCCAATGAGCAAAAAAACTGGCACAAACTTGTGCCAAAAGGCAATTTCGGTGTCCCCATTCCAACACGAGGCTCTGCCTCGTCCCCCATTGAAAATGGGGGCACGTTTTCCTTATGCTCTTTCTCTGTTTTGCTGGGTCTGTGAATTTTTCTACATGATTTGAGCCCCTGCAGGAAACCCAGGAGGACGCGGTTATTTTTGAAAAAAATCACTGCGTGTAAATGGGCACTCGCCGTGAATCCCGTTGTTTTGGATTTCGTTTTTGGACTGGACCAAACATTTCTAGAAAAAGAACAACGGATTCTTAAGGCGATCGACAGCAGTAAAAATTCCGGAGTGCCCAGTTATACACCACCCTCAATTTGAGGTGGTGCTGGGGAGGAAAAGGGAAATATCGCCTTCGGATTTTTAGAAACATACCGGCAAAAAAATTAACCTATCCAAACTTAACTAGGTCATTTACGATGAAGAAAAGGATCAGTGAAAAAATTAGTAAAGGAGCGATTACGTGGGCGTTAAAGAAATCATAGAGGCAGTTTTACAAGTGGTGGACAGCAACAACGAACGGCTATTGATTTATGACGACGGTTCAATTTCAAGGAGTACCAGTATGGTTAATCCCCCTGC
>NZ_JACSPU010000015.1 GCF_014836985.1 Planococcus wigleyi
CCCCATCCCAAAAGCTCCCCCCAGCCCCCTCAATTTTGAGGGGGAGTTCCCTCGCCGGTAGGCAGGTTCTCACGGTGGACGTGAGAACCAGAGACAGGGTGCAGATCGACTTCACGTATCCACTCCTTAAATTCCTTCCACTGCGTTCCAGTCAGACATTTACCGTGGACACTTACCGTCAATCTACTGCTCTGGCCAAATAAAAAAGGAGAGTAGCGAATGCCCTCTCCCTTTTTCACATATCCAGTTATTTGCCAACACTTCAACGGAAAAACAGACTATAAACAACGTAGCCTATAATCAACACTATGATTAATAGCGCCATTCCTTTCCAACCCATATCACCAGAAATGTCCTGCAAATTACCGCTTTCTCCTCTGCTCATTCCATCTCGCAAAGAACCCGTAGGATTATTTTTTAATTCTTTTTGTCTTAAACGTTCTCTTTGTTCTTCTGGTCTTTCTTTCGAACTCATAAGATGGTCACCTCCTTTTTTTGGGGTCACTTTCTTTCTTGAATACCATCGCTAATACATCAAGCCGTTTCGTAATTTCCTCATCCGGCAGATGTTTTTCCAACAGCGAAAGAATCGAATCCAATTCCACTTGCGTAAATCCCAGGTACACCCGGTTATTTTCAATTCGGTCAAATTGAATCATAATCAGACCTCCGTCTCCAAAAGTTCTGCCATTATCCTTTTCAATCTCGCAAGTGCAATGTCATCCATCTCATACCACAATTGCAACATCGGCATTTCATCTAAAGTAAAAACCAAAAAACTTTCATGGAATTCATCCATTTCTTGAATATAAACTCTATCTTCAGCTAAATCATGCAGAGCAACATAGCACTCTATGTCATGACAATCTTCATCTTTATTCTTAAATTCAACAATATTTTCATCTAGCAGCCCCACTAAAGTTTGTGTTTTTGGGTTGTAATAATAATCTTTCCCCATTACTCCACCCCATCACTTTCTTCGATGAGTTCTGCCTGTTTGTTGAATTCCTCAAACTCTTCTGGAGACAACTCACGCAACTTGCTGTCGTATTTCGAGCCTTTCCAAAGTGAACGGAGCAAATGCGTATAGACATCCTCGTTTTTTTCTTTTAATCGGTCTAAATCGCCTTTTTCGTACTTTTTGGCGTAATCGCTCATCATTCCGGAAAACACCAGCAATTGACGCCCTTTCAAGGCTTTATAGAACGTGTCAAATACAGTTTCGCTGTGGTATAAGTCGCTTCCCTTTGCCGAATACTTCGCAATTTCCAAGACCGCATTGGAATTGGCAGAATCCTGAACTTTCTTGACGTCTACTTGCGTAATCGACTTGTCTTCCATGCATTCTTGCCACATTTCCAACCATTTTTTCTTGCTGATGAAATCGCTTGGCTTGTTAAAATAGCTTTTGTTCACGACCACAATCGCATGGACGTGAGGATTGTATGTATTGTAAGTCGGATTCGGATCCCCGACCTTCAACCCACGCATTTCAAAATAATCCTTCTTACGCTTGAAAACTTTTTCCGTAATGTATTGTTCCTGGTCTGTCGTCACTTCAATTTTCCGAACGTAGCCTTTCACCACACGCTGTACGTTCCGTCTTCGAAATAATTTACTGACTGCTTTGTTGAACCGGTCCAGTTCCTCGATTAATTCCCCAGCTCCACAGTTAGGCGAAGTCAGCGTCAGAAATAAAAATTCCTTGCCTTCGATTTCCTTCACAGCTTTCAACATAACTGATAGTTTGATGGCATCTTTTTTCGCCGTTTTCCATGTACAGATAGGACAGAACCGATTTTCACAAGCATTGGTCTTATGCACTCGCTTCACGCTCATTTCTGCATTGGTTAGATGCGAAATATAATCGCTACAGGTTTCGAACCGCACAATCGATTTGATCGGCACATGTTTTTCCATGTACGCGGCTCCTTTTCGATTTAAATCTTTTTTTGGCGCGTATTTTTCTGTTATATCTTTGCCAAGCTTGGTTTGCTTAAAGGCTTTTTTGTTGTTTATAGTATCTTGATTTTTGGGCATAAATGTTGTAAAGTCACAAGTGAGCAATATAAATTTAATAAGTCCAAAGTGACTTGTCCTCCCCTCTGATTTTAAACTTTTGTGTGGTAACTTAAGCTTAACTTTCAGACGGAAAAAGGGCAAGTCTCTTTTTTTTGGATTCGTATCCTTTAAATCACTGTTTTTTAAGAGCGAAAACCCTTGAGGGCGTAAGAGCGAAGACCTACTAACGTCATTATTTTCGCGCGAAAATAATGACGTTAGTTATCAAGATAGAAAAAACACACAAAAAAAGCCCCCAAAAACGGGCTTTTTTTCAGTTCAAAAACACACAAAAAAGCCCCTTCGGATTCAGGAGATCCAGGGGGCTTTTTTATACATCGTCTTCAAAAGAAATCACTTGTGGTTTTTTTTTTTTTTTTTTATCGTTCGTGTTCCATTTCTTTTGGTCTTCTTTTCGGCACAGCCATTTTCTCTTTTTCTGCTTCTTTCTGTTTCTGCTCTTCTTGTTCTTTCTTCAAATCGAAAACAGCTTTTGCTCCTGCTCGTTCTTCTTCGGGAACAGCCGTCATCAATTTTTCAGTTGGTGCTTTCTTAAATTCGTGAGTTAAAGCTGCAGCTCGAACCTTGCCGATAAAATCGACCATATTCTCCCGACTGACTTCGAGAAACTTCTGAGAGTTCTTTTTGAGCAAATGCACCATGTCATTCAAATAGCGAATGGTTTTCTCTTGAAGCTCGTTTGTCTTCTGCAAACGTTCGTTTTGCCGTTTCAATTCTTCATTTTCCGTTTTCAGCTCCGTATTTTCTTCCTGCAATTCCTGTTTTTCATGAACGCTAACGCTTAAATCACGCTCAAGCGTCTTATTTTGCGTTTTAAGGGCTTCAGAAGCCCTCGCTAGGGTTTTCATACTCTCGAAGTCCTCAACGGGCATTTTGACGTTCTTACGGTCAAATACGCCTGCTTTTTCGGCTTCTATGCTTTCAATCGACTTGGAGGACTCAACCGCCTTCACAAGCTCTTGAACGCCCTTCTGAAGCTTTTCACGTTCTGCCGTGTATTTCTTCTCCAAATCCACGATTTTTGTATCTAATTCCTGTATCTGCTCTTTTTTCTCTTTGAAATCATTCACGTCTTTAAATTCGTTCGTTCCGACCAATTCCCGTTCGATGCCGCGCTCTTTGAGCATCTTTTCTAGCAATAGCACTTCACGATTGCGCCAGTCATCAAATGGGCGCTCTTTGTTGAGGGTTTGATCCTGTTGCAAAATGGCCTTATCAAACGATACCTGTTTATCCATCCCTCTTTTATATCCAGTCGCTACCGGCACAAAATTCAAGTGCATGTGTGGCGAAGCCTCGTCATTGTGAATGACCGCATTATAGATTTTGAGATTTGGATTTCGTTCTTCGAATTTGTCGAACCACTCTTTCAGAATTTCATTGGCCAACTTCTGATTTTCCGGATTATCTTGAAAGTGGTCACGATCCCCGACCTGCAAAATCATTTCTTGCTGCAAGCTCGTTTTTTTGCTGGCTTTCACTTGATCATAATAGTTTTTGATTTTCCGATCGTTGCGCTTTTGTTTGTCGTTGTAATCTGATTGCGCTTGTCCAAATTCCTCTTTGTACAATTCCTTCAAGCTTCGTTCGACCAGATAGACATTGTCAGCTGAAAGGGAAAAATCAATATGCGAATTCTGCTCTTTTTCTTTGTCATTGAATTTCCGATTATTGTGTTTGATGTTCGTTTTTGCCGTGTCTTTTTTCAATGAAATACTCATACCCATACGACTCACCCCATTACCACAATCCTACCATAAACGTTTGTTACTTTGCCAAAGTAACATTTTCTGTATAGTGACACGTTGTGTGCACTATGAAAATGCTCTCCGAGGGTAAAAGCCGTTGGGCGACTCGCCCAAATGCCTGCCGCTGCCAGTCAAACAAACCTTGGGCGTTGCCCAAACCCACGAGGGAAAAACTTCCCCTCGACCCCATCCCAAAAGCTCCCCCCAGCCCCCTCAATTTTGAGGGGGAGTTCCCTCGCCGGTAGGCAGGTTCTCACGGTG
>NZ_JACSPU010000016.1 GCF_014836985.1 Planococcus wigleyi
TATATGCAAGCAATTCATGTACGCGTGGCCATTGGCCACAACTTTTTAATTAACCATTGGTTAAGTTAGAAAGGGCGCACGGTGGATGCCTTGGCACTAGGAGCCGAAGAAGGACGGCACTAACACCGATATGCTTCGGGGAGCTGTAAGTGAGCTGTGATCCGGAGATTTCCGAATGGGGGAACCCACTGCCTTTAATCGGGCAGTATCCATGTGTGAATTCATAGCACATGAGAAGGCAGACCCAGGGAACTGAAACATCTAAGTACCTGGAGGAAGAGAAAGCAAATGCGATTCCCTGAGTAGCGGCGAGCGAAACGGGATCAGCCCAAACCAAGAGGCTTGCCTCTTGGGGTTGTAGGACACTCTATACGGAGTTACAAAAGGCAGGATTAGGCGAAGCGACCTGGAACGGTCCGCCGCAGCGGGTAATAGCCCCGTAGCCGAAAACCCTGCCCCTCCAGAGTGGATCCTGAGTACGGCGGAACACGTGAAATTCCGTCGGAATCCGGGAGGACCATCTCCCAAGGCTAAATACTTCCTAGTGACCGATAGTGAACCAGTACCGTGAGGGAAAGGTGAAAAGCACCCCGGAAGGGGAGTGAAATAGATCCTGAAACCGTGTGCCTACAAGTAGTCAAAGCCCGTTAATGGGTGATGGCGTGCCTTTTGTAGAATGAACCGGCGAGTTACGATTGCATGCAAGGTTAAGCCGAGAAGGCGGAGCCGCAGCGAAAGCGAGTCTGAACAGGGCGACAGAGTATGCAGTTGTAGACCCGAAACCAGGTGATCTACCCATGTCCAGGGTGAAGGTAAGGTAACACTTACTGGAGGCCCGAACCCACGCACGTTGAAAAGTGCGGGGATGAGGTGTGGGTAGCGGAGAAATTCCAATCGAACCTGGAGATAGCTGGTTCTCTCCGAAATAGCTTTAGGGCTAGCCTCAAGAAGAGAATCCTGGAGGTAGAGCACTGTTTGGACTAGGGGCCCATCCCGGGTTACCGAATTCAGACAAACTCCGAATGCCAGTGATTTATACTTGGGAGTCAGACTGCGAGTGATAAGATCCGTAGTCAAGAGGGAAACAGCCCAGACCACCAGCTAAGGTCCCCAAATATCCGTTAAGTGGAAAAGGATGTGGCGTTGCTTAGACAACCAGGATGTTGGCTTAGAAGCAGCCATCATTTAAAGAGTGCGTAATAGCTCACTGGTCGAGTGACACTGCGCCGAAAATGTACCGGGGCTAAACGGATTACCGAAGCTGTGGATGGACATCGTAGATGTCCGTGGTAGGAGAGCGTTCTAAGGGCGTTGAAGTCAGACCGGAAGGACTGGTGGAGCGCTTAGAAGTGAGAATGCCGGTATGAGTAACGAAAGACGGGTGAGAATCCCGTCCACCGAATGCCTAAGGTTTCCTGAGGAAGGCTCGTCCGCTCAGGGTTAGTCGGGACCTAAGTCGAGGCCGATAGGCGTAGACGATGGACAACAGGTTGATATTCCTGTACCACCTCCCCGCCGTTTGAGCAATGGGGGGACGCAGAAGGATAAGGAGAGCGTGCCGTTGGTTGTGCACGTCCAAGCAGTGAGGCGTGGAATGAGGCAAATCCCATTCCTGATACGTTGAGCTGTGATGGCGAGAGGACTTGTCCTCGAGTCCCTGATTTCACACTGCCAAGAAAAGCCTCTAGCGAGGCGGGAGGTGCCCGTACCGCAAACCGACACAGGTAGGCGAGAAGAGAATTCTAAGGTGAGCGAGTGAACTCTCGTTAAGGAACTCGGCAAAATGACCCCGTAACTTCGGGAGAAGGGGTGCTCTGGTAGGGTGTATAGCCCGAGAGAGCCGCAGTGAATAGGCCCAGGCGACTGTTTAGCAAAAACACAGGTCTCTGCAAAACCGTAAGGTGACGTATAGGGGCTGACGCCTGCCCGGTGCTGGAAGGTTAAGGGGAGTGCTTAGCGCAAGCGAAGGTGCGAACTGAAGCCCCAGTAAACGGCGGCCGTAACTATAACGGTCCTAAGGTAGCGAAATTCCTTGTCGGGTAAGTTCCGACCCGCACGAAAGGCGTAACGATCTGGGCACTGTCTCAACGAGAGACTCGGTGAAATTATAGTACCTGTGAAGATGCAGGTTACCCGCGACAGGACGGAAAGACCCCGTGGAGCTTTACTGTAGCCTGATATTGACTTTTGGTGCAACTTGTACAGGATAGGTAGGAGCCAGAGATGCCGGAGCGCCAGCTTCGGCGGAGGCGTCAGTGGGATACTACCCTGGTTGTATTGAAATTCTAACCCACGCCCCTGATCGGGGCGGGAGACAGTGTCAGGCGGGCAGTTTGACTGGGGCGGTCGCCTCCTAAAGAGTAACGGAGGCGCCCAAAGGTTCCCTCAGAATGGTTGGAAATCATTCGCAGAGTGTAAAGGCAGAAGGGAGCTTGACTGCGAGACGTACAGGTCGAGCAGGGTCGAAAGACGGGCTTAGTGATCCGGTGGTTCCGCATGGAAGGGCCATCGCTCAACGGATAAAAGCTACCCCGGGGATAACAGGCTTATCTCCCCCAAGAGTCCACATCGACGGGGAGGTTTGGCACCTCGATGTCGGCTCATCGCATCCTGGGGCTGTAGTCGGTCCCAAGGGTTGGGCTGTTCGCCCATTAAAGCGGTACGCGAGCTGGGTTCAGAACGTCGTGAGACAGTTCGGTCCCTATCCGTCGCGGGCGCAGGAAATTTGAGAGGAGCTGTCCTTAGTACGAGAGGACCGGGATGGACACACCGCTGGTGTACCAGTTGTTCTGCCAAGGGCATCGCTGGGTAGCTATGTGTGGCCGGGATAAGTGCTGAAAGCATCTAAGCACGAAGCCCCCCTCAAGATGAGATTTCCCATTGCGCAAGCAAGTAAGATCCCTCAAAGACGATGAGGTAGATAGGTTCGAGGTGGAAGCGTGGCGACACGTGCAGCTGACGAATACTAATCGATCGAGGACTTAACCAAA
>NZ_JACSPU010000018.1 GCF_014836985.1 Planococcus wigleyi
CAAAAGGTTTAGAAGGTGTAGTAGCAACCCAATCCGCGATCAGCTCGATCATTGATGACACACTTACATATGTCGGCTACGATATTGATGACTTGGCCGTAAACGCGAGCTTTGAAGAAGTGATTTATCTGCTGTGGCATCAACGGTTGCCAAAAGCAGACGAATTGGCGGAACTGAAGCAGCAATTGGCAGACAACATGGCGGTTCCACAGGCTGTGCTGGACCACTTTAAAACATACGACATCAAATCGGTTCACCCGATGGCGGCACTCCGCACGGCAGTTTCCATGCTTGGCCTGTTCGACGAAGAGGCAGAAGTAATGGAGCCGGAAGCGAACTACCGCAAAGCCATCAAGATCCAGGCGAAGATTTCGACGCTTGTGACGGCTTTCGGCCGCATCCGCAATGGCCAGGAGCCGATTGCACCCAAATCGGACTTGAGCTTTGCGGCGAACTTCCTGTACATGCTGTCCGGCAACCTGCCGGAAGCAGTGGAAGAAGAAGCGTTCAATAAAGCGTTGGTGCTTCATGCCGACCACGAATTGAACGCATCGACGTTCACGGCGCGTGTGGCTGTGGCAACATTGTCTGACGTCTATTCCGGCGTCACGGCAGCCATCGGCGCCTTGAAAGGCCCGCTTCACGGCGGCGCCAACGAACAGGTGATGAAGATGCTGACGGAAATCGGTTCTGTCGACAACGTGGAAGCGGTCATCAACGAAAAACTGGCGAACAAAGAAAAAATCATGGGCTTCGGCCACCGTGTCTACCGCAATGGCGACCCGCGTGCGAAGCACTTGCGTGAAATGTCCCAGAAATTGACGCAGATCCGCGGCGAAGAAAAATGGTACGACATGTCCGTGAAGATCCACGAAATCGTCACTGGCCAGAAGAACCTGCCGCCGAACGTCGATTTCTACTCGGCATCGGTTTACCACAGCCTGAACATCGAACACGACCTGTTCACGCCGATCTTTGCGGTTTCCCGCACATCCGGCTGGCTGGCACATATCCTTGAGCAGTATTCGAACAACCGCCTGATCCGCCCGCGTGCGGAATACATCGGGCCTGGCATGCAGACGTATGT
>NZ_JACSPU010000019.1 GCF_014836985.1 Planococcus wigleyi
TATAACCAGCATTCGAATCATCTTGTAAATTATGCTTCAAGACTTGAATTCCATAAGGCTGTGAACTTCCTTCCTGACCTAAAACCATTGTTGGCAGCATCAAAAATATTGTCATAAATATTAACAAGTTCTTTCTAAACATATAAGCACCTTCTCTCTAAAAAAACTTCATTCGCTTTTTTATATTATATTCAATATTAATTAAAATATATAAAATAATATAAAAAAAGAGGAAGATCCCCTTTTTAAAGTTCTGGTTCTGGTGCTGGTAACTGAGAAACAGTATATTCCATCACGCCTGTAAAAGTACCTGGTTTCATATCTTTCATTGGCAAAGTCAATTTATCAGTTTCACCTATAACTAGATTCAACTGACGATCTACTAAAGTTGATTCAAAACCATAACGTTTTTGAATGATAGTAGCACTATAATTATTAGTACTATTCATTCCAAAAAAACTCCCAGAACCAAAAATGCGCGCTTTGAAAGATACAGGGCCAAAGTTTTTTGATTTCAAATCTCCAATTGTGGAATGATCAAATGAAAGCATTTCTGCATCAACTTGAAAGCCTGTTGTACTACCTGTGTTGTCAATTACTGACAACTCTGGAAATGTAGTAGGTTTCAATTCAACTGTAGTCTTAGTTACATCAATTTTCATTGTATCATATTGAATATCTCCAC
>NZ_JACSPU010000001.1:0-226533 GCF_014836985.1 Planococcus wigleyi
CTCTGCCGGGCATAAGACAGACCAGCAGTGTGGCGTTTTTTGCCGCGCAGCTGGGTTGGCTTATGACCCAAAGAGCTGGGCGCTGGAGTCTGGACATTGAAAGAACAGCTGGAAAATTATATTTCTCTAAGTAAAGAAGCCGGACAGCGTAAAAGCTGTCCGGCTTTATTCATGGTTTATTTAGGTGGAGAAATCAGCTTATGCTGGAAGGCATAAATGACTGCTTGCGTCCGGTCATGGACTTCCAACTTGGCCAGGATGTTGCTGACATGGGTTTTGACGGTTTTGAGGGCGATGAATAATTGATCCGCTATTTCCTGATTGGTCAAGCCGCCTGCAAGCAGCAGAAGGATTTCCATTTCCCGTTCGGTCAAGTCATCGTGAAGGACGCGTTCATGGCGCATCTGTTTCATCATTTTGCTCATCACTTCCGGTTCGAGAACCGGTGTGCCGTTCATCGTTTCGCGAATGGAGTCGGCAATTCGTGAAGCTTTGGAAGTTTTTAATATGTAGCTGACGGCTCCCGCTTGAAGAGCCGGGTAAACTTTATCGTCGTCGAGGAAACTGGTGACGATCATGATCTTTGCTTCTGGCCATTGGTCGACAATGGCTTTTGTCGCTTCCGCACCATTCATGATGGGCATCACCATGTCCATCAAAATCAAGTCTGGGCGCAGCTCCAATGCCATTTCAACCGCTTCCTGGCCATTCGATGCTTCGCCGGCTACTTCCATATCCTTCTGGGATTGGAGATAAGCTGAGACACCGATGCGGACCATTTCGTGATCATCCACTAATAAGATGCGAATCATGGGCTTTCTTCCTTTCAATCGGAACTTTTACTTCCACAATCGTACCTTCGGAAGGGACGGAAACAATTTTGCTGGTCGCGCCGATTTCGATGGCGCGTTCTTCAATATGTTTCAACCCGTAAGAAGTTGATTTGGATTGTTCGCTTTCAAAACCGACGCCATTGTCCTGAATGCGCAAAATCGCAAAATTATCGCGCTCAATAAAAAGAATATGGACTTCGGTCGCTTTGGAATGGCGCAGTGTGTTCGATAAAGTTTCCTGTGCAATGCGGAACAGGTGGTCTTCTGCGCCTTTTTGTAGAGGTACTTCTTCCAGTTTGTGCTCGATTGTAAAATAAACTTTTTCCTTTAATTCACTGACCAGTTCAAACAGACCCTGGCGCAGACTCTTGTCATGCAGGGCGGCAGGACGCAAATGCAAAAGCAGTGCACGCATTTCAAGTTGTGCCTGCTGGACCATCTTCTCCGTCTGCAATAGGCCGGGCTGTACATCTTCGTTTTCAGTCATGGAAGACAGCAGCATGGAAGCGGCAAATAACTGCTGCGATACGGAATCATGCAATTCCCTGGCGAGCCGCTGGCGTTCCATGATCAGGCGTTCCTGTATGATTTGATCCTGTGTTTCAGCCCGTTCATTGGCGATGCGTGTCAGGCTTTTCCGTTGTGATTCCAACAGTTTCTGCAGCTTCAAGATGGATCTGGATAAATTGCGCGGCAGGGTTTTCATTTGAGCTGCCTGAACGACTGTCTTGTCTTCATTGCGCAGAAGGGCTTGGAAAATTTCTTCAATCTCCTGAACTTTTGCCCGTGATAAGGACTCGGTCCACCACGAGATGCCGACAGACAACGCCAGCATCAAGACAAGCAGCCAAATGCCCAAAGGCAAACCAGCGATAAAATCTTCCCACAAGACGGACCAGCTGTTGACCGTTGGCAGTCCGAGCAATGCAAAAAGGATGCTGAAGACGATCAATGCGAATAACAATATGAAAAACAGGCTACGGGGCAGAATCTGTTTCATCTGCGGATCACCTCGACATCTCCCATCCATGTAGTGACGGAAATGATCAATTCGACTTTACTGCCCTCATCTGCGGGATAGCCGTCTTCCGCGTGGATTGTGCCATTCACAATCCGTTGTTTGTTTCCAGTGAAAAACCGGGCTTCTCCCAGGAGTGTCGAATAGAAGACGCGTACAGGAACTTCATAAGGCACGACAACCTGGACTTTCCCGAATCCTTGGCGAATGGAAACTAATGAGGTCTTTTTCGGCAATACGGTATGGGTGGTATCGACCAGGATATCGCCGATAAAGCCTTGTACATGAATATCTTTCCATTCATAGGACTCGATCGGTGTGCTTTGGGCGGACATGACTTTGTTTTGGATTAATCCTTTATCAGTAGAACCGTAAAGAGGCGCGGTCTGCAGCCACTCTTCGCCTTTCCATAAACGAAGCAGGAGGTAGATGGCCAGTCCGAAAACCATCAGCCGCAAACTCCACATCGACAGGATGGAAACCCCGATGAGAAAAGCACCTGTCCAAAAATAAGAACGGCGGTATTTCACGTTATTTCGCAACGCATAATAGATGGTTCCGATACCAAGAAGAATCAAAAACACACTGCCGTTTCCAAAGAAGGCAGCTTCTACGAATATCAATAATAAAGCGCTCAACAGAAAAAACGCTTGCCTGTTTGTTGAAAAATGCTGCATAGCTTTTGCCTCCTTCTTTGTATCAGAAAAAATGAGAAGAAGAAAAGCTTCTTCTCATTTCAGTTTAAACAATTTCTTTGTGGTTTGCGCTATTTTTTTCTAAAGATTCAAGACGGCGTTCCATTGCTGAACGTTCGTGGCGTTCTTCAACTTTAGCGCCCAGCGTTGTGATATAGGAAGCCATGTCGTCGAATGAACCGATGCGTTCGGCGACGAGCTCAGGACTCAGTACTTTATCCATCTGATGATGGGCACGTGTTGCATTTTCCTTGCCCATCAATTGCAGCTGTTTCACTTTCATGTCTTTCACTTTATGCTTCATTTCCTCGTAACGGTGTTCAAGGCCAGTGAGTTCAGCGATGTTTTCATCCAGGTTTTGCTGCAAAGTCTTGACGCGGTCGCTGTAAGCCTGCACTTCCATTGCGGCAAAATCAGCAAGGTCGGATTCGCCGGAAGCTTGCGCCAATTCCAATTGGTTTTGGCGTTTGTCGAGCATAGCAGATGCCTCAGCCAGTTCTTTCTCCAGTTTACCATTGAGTTGGGACTGGCGCTCTACCCATTTCCCTGTAGCCGTTGTCTGATTTTCAGCTTCTGTGATGTAGCGGTTCAATAATGCGAGCGGATTCTTTTCCTCTTTCTTTGCAACGACCGCATCCAGGTCAGTTGCGACGGCAAATTTGAAACGTTCCCATAAAGTTGTCATATTCGTTTCCTCCTTATTTGTTTAATTTATTCCATTGATGTTCAAAGTTCGTAAATGGATCGCTTTCTTTCACAGCTTCAAGTGAAACGCTTTGGCCATTCCATTGGCGGTAGATCATCCACAAGCCAGCAAGTGCAGCGGCGCCGATCAATGCAGGCACATTCGATATGGCTGCAAGTCCGCCGATGACACCAACAAATGCCCACCAGAATTTCGCCAATGCCGTGGTGCTTCTTAAGTAATAATGCACCCCCGCATAGACAATCACTAACGATACTGCCAGTCCGATCATTGGGCCCAGGTTGGAAAGTGCGACGATTCCGGCAATGATGCCGAGGGTAATTAACCAAAATTTGTTCATCTTTTTTCCTCCTCTCAATTTCTAACCTAATCATACTAAGCATGCGCATTTTCCAATACGGTCTCTGACTGCATCTTTTACTAGGACCTGAGGCGTAGAAGCGTCTAAGTACCGCAAATTGGGAGGTGAAGTGCTATACTATTTTCTACTCCAATAAAACATTAACCATTTCAAATGGGATCTATTTTATAAGAAGAAAGAGGCGGTCCTCTATGAAAATACTGGCGGGCATCGGTGGTGCCTTATTGGTTTATACATCACTCATTGCGTATCTTGGCTGGGCGGTCTATAGTTGGCTGGCCAGTTTTTGGGAAGGGGCGAATCCATGGGTTTTTGCGGTTCTGTGGCTGGTTGTTGCCTATAGTTACATCATTGGGCGAATCGGCCACAAGTGGTTGGGTTTCACGATTCTGGGTTCCTATTGGTTCGCATTTTTACAGTATGCGATCCTGGTGATTCCGGTTGCGAATGTCCTCGTACTGGCAGTTGAGTTTATGGACGATGTGTTCATTATCGGCAGTGCTGCTGCGATAATATTGCTGGTGATATTTATTGTGGGCACTTATTTGGCTTATAGTCCGGTCGTCCGGAACCTGGAAATCACAGTAGATGGAAAAGAAGCCGATCCTTTGCATATGGTCATCGGCTCCGATTTTCATCTGGGGGTTTTATCAGGGAAAAGCCATTTGCAGCGTTTCGTGGACAAGACCAATGCGCTCGATCCGGATGTAGTGTTTTTAGCTGGTGATCTCGTGGACGATGATCCTGTCTGGTTTGCCCGCTATGGCATGGGCGAGGTAATGGCGCAATTGCATCCTTCACTTGGTGTTTACGGAGTATTGGGGAACCACGAATACTACGGCAAAAAAATTCCTTTGCTGGTAAGGCTGATGGAAAAATCGGGAGTAAATATATTAAGAGATGAAACTATTCTTGTGGGAAATCGTTTCTATTTGACGGGGCGTGAAGACCGGACGAACGGCAAGCGCCATCCGCTGGCTCAGCTGAAGCCGGAAAAAGGCGGAATGCCGTGGATCATCATGGACCATACACCTTCTGATCTGAAAAAACCGGTGGAACTGGATGCCGATTTCCATATGTCAGGCCATACCCACAAAGGACAGATGTGGCCCAATCATTTATTGACAAGAAGGATTTTTGAATTGGATTACGGGTATCGGTTAATAAAGAAGACGCATTTCGTGGTATCTTCGGGTTTCGGCTTTTGGGGACCGCCTTTGCGTATTGGAAGCCGCTCAGAACTATGGTCGGTGAAAATGAATTTCCGGCCTTCTTCGTAAAAAGGAGTGTTTAGATGGAAGATTGGATTACATCAGTCATGTCGGATTATGGCTATTTCGGCATCTTTCTGCTGATTATGCTGGAGAATGTTTTTCCGCCGATACCGTCAGAAGTGATTTTGACGGTCGGTGGATTTATGACCACAACGACAACGATGACTATACCGGGAGTGATCATGGCCTCGACTGCCGGATCGGTTGTGGGTGCAGTTGCTTTATACGGTGTCGGTTTGTTGCTGGACGTGGAGCGATTGGAAAAAATCATTGATAAGTACGGCAATTGGTTGCGTGTGAAGAAGTCTGATATACATAAAGCAGATGCCTGGTTCGACCGCTTTGGAATATGGACAGTGTTTTTCGGACGGTTAATTCCTTTAGTGCGCAGTCTCATTTCAATTCCTGCAGGGATGTCGAATATGAAATTTTGGCTATTCTTAACTTTTACGACTCTTGGCACCTTGATCTGGAATACGGTATTGGTGTTTGTCGGAGAAGCAGTAGGCGATAATAGAGAGCAAATCATGCATCAATTGGAACTCTACTCCAACGTAGTCTATGTTTTGATAGCATTATGCGGTATCGCGGCTATTTGGTATTATTTTAAGAAGATTAGAGCACGCAACTAACAGGAAACTGCTGGCAATTGCCCGCAGTTTTTTAAATTGCTATAATCAGGGCATAGCAGAGAATGGGGGATTTCTATGAAGCCGATTGTATTCATCACACAAAAACTGCCGGATAAGGCAGTAGCTGGATTAAAGGAACAATATGAAGTCCGGATGTGGCCGGAAGAAGACACCCACGCACCACGCGAAAAATTGCTTGAAGAAGCGAAAGAAGCGCATGCGCTTTGGACGATGCTGTCCGACCAAATCGATAATGAAGTATTTGAAGCAGCACCTAACTTGAAAATTGTCAGCAATCTGGCAGTTGGCTACAACAATATTGACTTGGGGGCAGCCCGCAAACATGGTGTGACCGTCACCAACACACCTGATGTCTTGACGGAAGCTACTGCAGACCTGACCTTTGCTTTACTCCTGGCAACAGCCCGCAGAATCATTGAAGCGGAAAAGACGGTTCGCTCAGGTGAATGGAAATCCTGGACTCCAATGGGGATGACGGGACAGAATGTTGGCGGGGCAACGCTTGGAATCATTGGCATGGGACGTATCGGCGAAGCGGTGGCTCGCCGTGCGCAAGGATTTGGCATGGACGTCCTGTATCATAACCGGACGCGTCGAAGCTTGGAAGATGTGCGTTATGCCGGATTCGAGGAATTGCTGAAGGTTTCGGATTATGTGGTCATCTTGACGCCGCTGACACCGGAAACCGAAGGGATGATCGGAGCAGCCGAATTGGAATTGATGAAAGACACTGCTTGCCTCATCAACGTTGCCAGAGGCGGCATCGTCGATGAAATGGCTTTATACGAAGCTTTAAAAGACAACAAAATTTGGGGCGCCGGGCTCGATGTCTTTGAGCAGGAACCAGTTCCGCTCGATCATCCGCTGCTGACATTGCCGAATGTTACGGTATTGCCGCATATCGGCAGTGCAACGATTCAGACCCGTCTGGAGATGATGGCGTTGAATGCAGAAGCAATCAGCGCTTGTCTGGAAAGCCGGTCGGTGAAAAACAGAGTCTGCTGAATAAATTTAAAGAAAAAGACAGCTGCCGTTCAGCTGTCTTTTTTGAAGTTAAGAATGGAGTGCGGGATTTCTTCCAACGAGCCGAAGTTGAACTTTGCCGTTATTTATTGTAAAATGGTTGAGGTTTTCACTGCCTTTTCGGCACAGAAACAAATTGAGGAAATAGGAGGTATGATTCATGCAAAATCATACACACAATGTCTTACTTTATTACCTATATACACCGATTGAAGATCCGGAGGCTTTTGCGGTTGAGCATTTGGCGGCCTGTAAAGAGCTTGAGCTGAAAGGGCGTATCCTTGTTTCTGAAGAAGGAATCAATGGTACATGTTCAGGAACTATTGAACAAACTGAGGCTTATATGGAAATGGTGAAAAGCGATCCGCGCTTCTCAGACATCGTTTTCAAAATTGACGCTGCTGAAGGCCATGCATTCAAAAAAATGCATGTTCGTGCGAAAAAAGAAATCGTTCACCTTGGACTTGAAGAAGATATCAACCCGAATGAACTGACAGGCACTTACTTGGAGCCGGTTGAATTTTACAAGCAGATGCAGCAGCAGGACACTATCGTCTTGGATGCGCGCAATGATTACGAATACGATCTTGGGCATTTCCGCAACTCGGTCCGTCCGGATATTGAAAACTTCCGTGACCTTCCGGAATGGATCCGTGACAACAAAGAACAATTCGAAGGCAAGAAAATTTTGACGTATTGTACAGGCGGCATCCGCTGTGAAAAATTCTCAGGCTGGCTGAAAAAAGAAGGCTTTGAAGATGTTGCTCAATTACATGGCGGTATTGTCACTTACGGCAAAGATCCTGAAGTGAAAGGCGACCTGTGGGACGGACAATTATACGTCTTTGATGAGCGTATCGCTGTGCCGGTCAACCAAATTGAACACACGATTGTTGGAAAAGACCATTTTACTGGTGAACCTTGCGAACGCTATGTAAACTGCGCGAATCCTGAATGCAACGCGAAAATTCTGGCTTCTGAAGAAAACGAACATAAATACATGCGTTCATGTTCAGATGAATGCCGCGAACACCCGCGCAACCGTTATGCTTTTGAACACGGATTGAACGGGGAACAAGTACAGGCGCGTCTTGATGCGTTGAAAGAAACAACTAACGTTTAATGGAATCTAAAAAAGCTGCCGAATCGGCAGCTTTTTTGTTTTGGATTCCGTTTATTTTTCTACTTCTTCCTGGCAGTCAAAGCAGACCAATTCTCCGTCTACATAAACTCCATCGAGAAATCCATCACGGCAATAGACGTCTTTACCACAATTGCTGCAGGGCCCGATGAGTTCACGCATCCTGTAAACCTTCAGCATAGACATACATGGCTTCTTTGAGGTACTTAGCCAATCCTTCACCGTGCTGATCGATATTATTGGCGAACCGGCTATCGGATGCATACAAGTCACCCAGGCCTCGGAACATTTTCGGTGAACAATCATAGAAGCGGTTCAAAAGCGTGTAGTAAGCTTTCATCTCCGTTTGGACAGGAGCAGCCTGTGGAGGCAAATGCATCAAACTGGCAACCGTATTGTAAATGCGGTCCCCTTCACGGTTGATTTCGTCCAAGTCCTCTTCTTCTTTTTCCACCTTCACGGGTTCGCTGTAAGCTGCTGCAGGTTCTTCATGCAAAGCCGTTTCAACTGGAGCGACCGCAACGGCAACCGCGGAGTCCTCTTTGTCATAACTCGGTACAGCCTGATAAGTTTCTAGCGGTGGTTCAGTCTGCTCGAAGACAGGAACGTCCACGTCAGTCTTTTGGTATTTCTTGAGCAGGTCTTCCTGCTTTTGGCTTGAGAAAGCCGAGAAACGTTCTGCATCTGGCAAGCTCTGCAGCCCCTGCAGTTCCAGGTGGGTCTGTTGTGCATTTTCAATCAGATTTTCAATGCGCTGTTTCTTTTGTTCAAGCAATTCAATGTGCTGGGACAATGCATATTCCTGGTCAAAGCCATCAGCCACAAGTTCCTGGATTTTCTTCAGCGAAAAATCCAATTCTTTTAAGAATAAAATCTGTTGAAGCAATTTTAAATCTTTGCCATTGTAGTAGCGGTAACGGTTGGTGCCGATATTAGACGGTTTCAATAAACCGATGCTGTCGTAGTGATGGAGGGTCCGAACACTGACGCCCGCTATTTTTGCCACTTCTTGTACTTTGTACAATCTAATCACCTCTCTCTTTAAAATACACTATAACGCACCGTCAGTGTCAATAGTTTCGAGAAAAAGATGCTGAAATGTATTATTTCTGCTTTAAAACTGTGTAATTTAGAAAATAATAAAAACAGACATTTCAGAAACTTCCTAGGATTTTCTAGTTATCTATGGAATAATGAAAATGAAAGCGTTCTCAAAAGTCGAGTGATGAAAGGGGCAATGATGATGAAATTGACCAATTTCGTGAACGGCCAATGGCAACAGGCAGAGCAGGCAAAATTCAGGCCAGTTTTGAATCCGGCAAATGGAGAAGAGCTGGCTCAAGTAAGAATGTCCACTGCAGAGGATGTCGACTTGGCAGTACAAGCGGCTCTAAAAGCGCAGAAAAAATGGGCAAATGTGCCAGCTCCCAAACGTGCAGCTTATTTATATGAAATCGGGCGGCTGATGAAAGAACGAAAAGAGCAGCTGGCTCAAGTATTGACGAAAGAAATGGGGAAAGTCATCGAAGAAGGGCGCGGTGAAGTGCAGGAAGGAATTGATATGGCTTATTACATGGCTGGGGAAGGCAGGCGGTTATTTGGTGAAACGACACCATCAGAACTGGCGGATAAATTTGCCATGAGCATCCGTTCGCCAATCGGCGTTGTAGGATTGATCACGCCTTGGAATTTCCCAGTGGCGATTGCCACATGGAAGTCGTTTCCGGCTATTGTGGCAGGCAATACATTCGTTTGGAAACCGGCCACCGAAACGCCAATGATGGCTTACGAAATGGCGAAAATATTCGAAGAAGCCGGGCTTCCGGAAGGAGTCGCCAATATTGTCTTCGGATCGGGCCAAGAAGTCGGGACAGCTCTTATTGAGCATCAAGGCGTTCGCGTCATTTCATTTACAGGATCTACAGAAACCGGGCGCAAAGTGGCAGAGGCAGGTGGCCGCAACCTGAAGAAAGTATCGCTTGAAATGGGAGGCAAGAACGCTGTAATCGTCATGGAAGATGCCGATCTGGACTTGGCGGTGGAAGGGATTCTGTGGAGTGCATTCGGAACCGCCGGCCAGCGCTGTACGGCATGCAGCCGGGTGATTGTTCATGCAGGCGTTAAAGAAGAGCTGCAGAAGCGTCTGCTGTCCAAGATGGAAGCGCTGACGATTGGAGATGGAATGGACGAGTCCGTCAAAGTGGGGCCGGTCATCAATCGCCAGGCACTTGAAAAAATCCATTCCTATATTGAAGTCGGCCGTCAGGAAGGAGCTACACTGCTGGTGGGCGGCGAGATCCTGACTGGGGGCATCTATTATAAAGGGAACTATTACGCTCCGACATTGTTTACAGATGTTAAGCCGGATATGCGCATTGCACAGGAAGAAATTTTCGGGCCCGTCGTGTCAATAATTGAAGTATCAAGTTTCGAAGAGGCGATCGATGTCAACAATGGCGTGATTTATGGGTTATCCAGTTCCATTTACACCGCTGATGTGAATCGGGCATTCAAAGCGCAGCGTGATTTGGATACTGGAATCGTTTATATCAATGCTGGTACGACAGGAGCGGAAATCCACTTGCCGTTCGGCGGGACAAAAGGAACAGGCAACGGGCACCGCGATTCGGGAGTTGCTGCCTTAGATGTCTTTACTGAATGGAAAAGTGTCTATATCGATTACAGCGGAAAATTGCAGCGTGCTCAGATTGATAATGACATTTAATGGCGAAAGGGGATGCGGGAGATGAAAATCGTCGTATTAGGCGCAGGATTGATGGGCAAACAAGCGGCTCGGGACCTGGTTGAAGAGGAAGCGGTGGAACGAGTCTTTTTAGCGGATCGCAACATCAGCCAGGCAAAATTGTTCTGTGAGCAGCTTGGCAGCGATAAACTGGAAGTACTGAAACTAGATGCTGCTGATGATGCTGCATTGGCAGAAACTATCAATAAAGGCGACATTGTCATCAATGCGCTATTTTATACTTTCAATGAAAAAGTGGCGGCCACCGCCCTTCAATACGGGGTTCACGTTGTCGATTTGGGTGGCCATATTGGAGGTGCTACAGATGCTGTCCTGGACATGCACGAAAAAGCCCAGCAACAAAGAGTCACGCTGATTCCTGATCTGGGCGTGGCTCCAGGAATGATCAACATCCTGACTGGCTATGGTGCGGGCAAACTGGACCAAGTATCAGATATACGGTTGTATGTCGGAGGCATCCCACTTCATCCAGAACCGCCTCTTGAGTATAATCATGTCTTTTCATTGGAAGGGGTCTTTGACCATTACACAGATAAATCCCATGTCATTCGCAGCGGCAAGCTGCTGGAAGTTGAATCATTATCCGAAATCGAACATGTCACTTTTAAGAATTTTGGTGAACTGGAGGCCTTCCATACTTCGGGCGGGACTTCGACTTTGACGGATACCTTCAGTGATGTCGATTCTTTGGAATACAAAACTTTGCGCTATAAGGGGCATGCCAAGAAATTTAAGCTATTGGTGGATCTCGGTTTTACCGATCGTAAAAAAACCGTGGAAGTGGATGGACGGGAAGTGAACCTTCGCGCTGTTCTAAAAGCGGTACTTGAACCGATAACCGCACTTGGAGACAAGCAGGATGCCGTCGTCTTGCGGGTGTTGGTATCAGGAGTGAAAGAAGGAGAGGAAATCACCTACGAATACAATATGGTGACCGTGAAAGACCCGAAGACAGGTGTAACGGCAATGGCCCGTGCGACTGCCTATACGATTTCAGTCGTTGCGCAGATGATCGGCAAGGGAATTATTGATAAGCGGGGCGCCTATCCGCCGGAAATGATTGTTCCGGGAGATGCATATATCCAGGAAATGGCCAAGCGCGGAGTGGACATCGAGGAGACAGTCCATCGTTCGGCTTTCCAAAGTTGATGAATTAAGTTCTGGCCGTTTTAAAAACGAACAGTGAAAAGGCAGGGTTCCTATTGGAGCCATGCCTTTTTTCGGCTTATATCAGTTCTTCTGCTCGTTTGGGCACTAGCATTTTTAGGCTGCCCGGCTGAATTTCGATATCGAGCGGTGTCTTTAAATAGATTTCGCCATCGGTATCGACATCCAATTCTTCCGTTGTTTTGATGGAAATGGATTTTCCTTGGTAATGGACGATATGCTCAAGTTCTTCAGTCACCACTTCAGGCTGCGACAATGAAAACCATTCACGCAGGGCAGCCAAAGAAGATGTTTGGATAATAAATAGATCCAATAGGCCATCTGCCGGATCGATTGTGGCCAATGGGAAGTTATGCGTACCGATCGATTTGCCGTTCATGACAAGAACCAGCACGCCTTCTTCAGCATAGGTGATGCCATCAATCTTCAGCTGCACGGGGAATGGGTCTGCCTGTCGCATGGATTGCAGCGCACTCATAAAATAGCTCAGCTTACCATAACGCTCTTTTAGATGAGGATCAATATTTGAAGACGCATCCGTGATCAGCCCGATGCCAGCAAAGTTAAGGAAAGACCCGCCATTGATCCGACCCGTGTCGATATCCCTAAATTCCCCATTGATCAATTCTTCCGCTGCTAAATTCAAGTCTAAAGGGATATTCAAGGTGCGTGCAAAATCATTGCACGTGCCACTTGGCAATATAGCCATCGGAGGAGGGGCGGGAATAGCTGATAAGGCACGGACTGCAGAATGGACCGTCCCATCGCCTCCAGCGATAAACAAAATGTCTGCATGGGTTGCAGCTGTCTGGCAGGCATTTTCGAACTCTTCGGGTGATTCAGTTTGGATAAGTTCGAGTGACTTGGAGGCTTCAGCCAAGTGCGGAACGGCCATTCGCAGGACGGAGTCTATCGTAGACGCTCCTGCGTTGCCGTTATACAATAAAACGGAACGATTGAACTTAGGCATTTCATGTGCCCTCCTGTACTTCTATTTATCTATCTATTCCCACTAATACAGATCCCGTAAACTATGGCAGACTACAAAAAAATGAGGTGTCAGCATGACGATGAAATTATATTATCAGGATTCGGAGATTTCAGAAGCAATGGTAGAAGTGATAAAGACTGGAAAAGATCAAGCAGGCTTTTATGCTGTTTTGGACCAAAGCTGTTTCTATCCAGAAGGCGGCGGCCAACCGGCAGATACCGGCAATATCGGATCTGCAAACGTACTGGATGTCCAGACAGTGGAAGGAGAAATCCGCCATTATACCGATGTCGAGCTTCCAAAAGAACGTTTTGCTGCAAAATTGGACTGGCAAAAAAGATGGGATCATATGCAGCAGCATGCCGGGCAACATTTATTGAGCGCATTGTTTGAGGACGAATATGGCTTAAAAACCCAAAGTTTTCATTTAGGGCAAGAGCGTGTCTCCATCGATTTGGATTTGGATACAGTAACAAAAGAACAGCTGCTGGAAGTCGAAGATATGGCCAACAAAACGATCAGCCGACGCCTTGTGATTTCCACAAAGTGGGTCAGTCCTGCAGAAGCCGAAGAATTAAAGTTGAGAAAGCCGCCGGCAGTTGAAGGCGACATCCGTTTGGTTGGAATTGATGGCATTGATCTGAATGCGTGCGGAGGCACTCATCCCAAAAACACGTCAGACATCGGCCTGTTGAAGATCATTTCCACAGAAAAAGCGAAAGGCGGCACACGGGTTTATTTTCTATGCGGCAATCGGGCTTTAACGTATTTTAACTTTTTGATGGACACCACTGACAAATTGGTTGTTCAGTTGAATGCGCCGGCTTCTGAATTGTCCGAAGCTGCCGGGGCTTTGCTGGCTGAAAAAGCCACAGCTGATAAAACAATCAAAACCTTGCAGGAACAATTATTGAATCTGGAAGCGGAAGCGATTCTTCCAGACAATGGCGTTGTCGAAAAATTGTTTGAAGACCGGCCGATCAAAGAGCTGCAACAGCTCGCCCGTTATGTAATCAGCCGGCATCATGCGGCGACCGTGCTGTTCATCAGCCGTTCAGGGGATGATGTGCGTTTTGTTTGTGCAAAAGGTGAACAGGCGCCGGGCGATATGCGGGAAGTGCTGAAGCAACTGCTGGCATTGACGGATGGGAAAGGCGGCGGCAATCCTCAGTTTGCACAAGGCGGTGGCAAGACTGCTGAAGCACCAGAAAGATTCCAGGAGATTTTTCGGACAATGGTAAAGAATTTCGGATAAACTGTGTAACTTTTCCAGCGCATTGCTGTCTAATGGGAAAAGGGATGTCTGAAAGGGCGTGAAGCATCATGAAGAAGAAAATCTGGGCCATTGCAGCTGTCGTGGCTACAGCGCTTATTCTAGCTTTTGTTTTTCTCAATGATAAGGTGTCGGTGAGCGCATCTCCGGTGGCGTTAGCGGAGCAGGGCTGGAAAGCTAATTTTTCTTCTGCACTTCAGCAGGATGCTGTAAATAACGGCGATCTGTACATCACGGATGCAGAAGGTGAAAACATAGCTGCCGAAATGATCATCCACGCCAATGGCAAGACCTTGGAAGTGCCGGGGCTGGCCACAGGCGAATATCGATTGCATATCAAAAAAAAAGCCTTACAAAACAGTTTTGTAAAAAGCTTAGCAGCTACTGAAATAACGTTCGTTGTTCAGGAACAATTGGAAAAGCTGTCAGAGGAAGAAGAGCTGCGCATGTACTTTTCCCGGCTGATGGAAATGCAGCGAAATAATCCGCGATACGGTGGGGCCGTTGCAGAGAACAGTGAAGAGACGGCCGAATCCTCCGACTCTGCAGCAGGCGAAGCTGAAGGTTCTGGTGGAGGTCATTCAAGCACCAATAATCAGGTGGATGGGGTGGATGAAGCGGACCTGGTGAAAACGGATGGTTCGTATGTCTACTCGATCAGTGAGTCTCGAGTGGTGATTTCGGATGTCCGCAATCCGCAGGGAATGACAGTGGCTGCCGAGCTGCCATTTACAGAAGAAACTTATCCGCAGCAGCTTTTCTTATCAGGCGACACCTTGGTGGTTATGGGCAGCCGCTTTTCTGCCATGCCAACAGATGACTTCCAGCTGCCGGAGAACCAGTTGCCGCATTTGAACGTCACATCTGTTTCTTTATACGATGTCAGCAAGCCCACTTCACCTCAGCTGATCCGCGAGTTTGGCAGTGAAGGGAATTTGAACGGTGCAAGGCTGACGAACAATGTCCTTTACTTTGTCACCAATGTTTACCCCGATTATTGGATCTTGGAAGAACAGAGTGAGCCTGAACTCCGGCCGCATCACTATGATTCGAAAGAAGGCGGGACCCTTCAACCGCTCCCTTACGACAGTATCGCGATTCTGCCTGGAACGATGGAAGGCAGCTATAGCGTCATCACGGCGATCGACCTTGCTGCACCTGAAACCAACGACATTTCGACAGAAGGTTTTTTGGGCGGCAGTGAGCAGCTTTACATGAATGAAGAAAATCTGTATCTGACCGCTTCTGCCTATGTTCCGTTGGATGATGAATCGGTACGGAGCGGCAGAGAAACAATGATTTGGATTCCGGAACAAGCCAATACCGAGATTTTTAAATTCGGGTTGAACGGGACGGCTGTAGAGTTCCTGGCTTCTTCAGAAATAACGGGTTCTCTTCTTAACCAATTTTCCATGGATGAACACAACGGCTATTTCCGAGTGGTGACCACAGAAGGGATTGCTTGGGATCTCACCACACCATCGAAAAATCATCTGTTCGTTCTGGATGGACAAATGAAGCAGGTTGGATCAGTGGAAGATTTGGCACCTGGAGAACGGGTTTATTCCGCTCGCTTTATCGGAGATAAAGCCTATATGGTGACTTTCAAAGAAACCGATCCCCTTTTCGTCATTGATATTTCGGCGCCTTCTTCTCCGCAAGTGCTAGGAGAATTGAAAATACCGGGCTTCTCAAATTACTTGCATCCTTTGGATGACAATCATTTGATTGGTTTCGGCTATGATACGAAACTGGTGCCTGAAAAAAATGGAGAACCGCGCGTAGTCACAGGGGGCATGAAAATTTCTTTGTTTGACGTCAGTAACTTTAATGCCCCAGTAGAGAAAGATATGGAAATCATTGGAGGGGCAGGCACTTACTCAGCGCTTCAATACGACCATAAAGCGCTGTTTACGCATAAGGAGAAAAACTTATTCGGTTTTCCAGCTGCCATTTATAAAGAGACTACAGGCGATTACGTGGAATTTGAAGGCGAAGGTGCGTTGATCTACACCATCACGGACCAAGGCATTTCACAAACCGCAAGCTTGGTCGAACAAAGCGACAATCAGTACGAAGATTGGAACACTGCTGTACAGCGGATCCTCTATGTTGGTGACACGCTTTATACAGTCGCGAATGGTGAAATTAAGAGCTATGGTCTGGAGACATTTGAACCCATCAGCATTCTGAAATTTGATCAGTAGCAAAGAAGAGGCGGATTTTTATCCGTCTCTTTTTTTTATATGTTTTTAATTAGCAGAAAAAGGGAAGTTGAGAAGTATTCTGAAAACTATAAATGGAGGGATATCGATGAAAGCCGTAACATTCCAAGGAACAAAAAACATGCAGGTGAAAGAAGTAAAAGATCCTGAAATCCAGAAAAATGATGATATTATCGTGAAAATAACTTCCACGGCTATATGCGGAACAGATTTGCATATTTATCAGGGCGCTTTGCCGACGACAAAAGATACAGTCATTGGGCATGAACCGATGGGGATTGTCGAAGAAGTAGGGTCAGGCGTCACCAAAGTGAAAAAAGGAGATCGCATCGTACTTCCTTTCAACGTCAGCTGTGGCCATTGTTTTTATTGCAGCCATGAAATGGAGAGCCAGTGTGATAATTCAAATGGCAACCCCCATTTCGACACAGGCGGCTATTTCGGCTTAACGGAACGCTATGGAGATTATTCTGGTGGACAAGCTGAATATTTGCGTGTACCTTACGGAAATTTCATGCCGCTTGTCATCCCGGAATCCTCTGAGTTGGAAGATGAATCACTCCTGTTCCTGTCTGACGTTCTGCCGACTGCTTGGTGGAGTGTCGAAAACGCAGGAGTGAAAAAAGGCGACACGGTTGTTGTGTTAGGCTGTGGTCCTATCGGGCTCATGACACAGAAATTCGCCTGGATGCAAGGCGCCAGCCGCGTAATTGCGGTGGATGAAATTCCTTACCGGATGGAACTTGCTAAAAAAATGAACAATGTCGAAATTGTTGATTTCAGTAAACATGACAATACAGGGGCTTTAATCCATGAAATCACGCAAGGCGGGGCGAATGTTGTCATCGATTGCGTAGGGATGGATGGCAAGAAATCGCCGGCAGAAGCAGCTCAGCAAAAATTGATGCTGCAAGGTGGTACTCTCAGCGCAATTGATATTGCAAAAGACGCCGTCAGCAAATTTGGTACGATTCAGCTCACAGGAGTTTATGGCTTGACGTACAATATGTTCCCTCTTGGAAATATGTTCGAGCGGAACGTCACCTTGAAAATGGGACAGGCTCCAGTTATTCACCTAATGCCGATGCTTTACAAAAAAATCGAAAACGGAGAATTCGATCCGCGTGAAATCATTTCACATATTGTGCCGCTGGAAAGTGCCGCAGACGCATATCAGATTTTCAACGACCATCAGGATAATTGTACAAAAGTCGTCTTGAAACCATAATTATCGATTCATCTCCAACACACCATTAAACGCCCCGACGACCTGGGGCGTTTAATTTTTTGTCCATGTGCGTTATGATGAGTACAGAAACCGACCGCGAGAGGAGAGAGACATGTGGCGCAAATAGGAGAGACCCGGCGCGAACTCGCGTTGGATTGTTTTTTGCTGGCGGGCAGAATCATGATGGAGAGCGGGGCCGAAACCTATCGAGTCGAGGACACAATGATCCGGATGGCGGTATCGCAAAATATGGTGAACTCCCATTGTTTTGTTACACCAACAGGCATCATGTTTTCTCCAAGTGAAGAGCTGGCAACTCGATTTGTTCGAATCAATAACCGGAGCACCGATTTGGAACGGGTGGCACTCGTCAATTCCGTTTCACGAAACCTGGTGTCCGGTGAATATACATTGCAACAGGCTTATGATGAAATGCTGATGATTGATCAAACCAATTATCGATCCAGTATATGGGTGCAGACCCTGGCCGCTTCAGTGGCGAGTGCCTGCTTTTTTATTTTATTGGGCGGCAGTTGGATCAACCTTCCATTTGCTTTTGTAATCGGAGGAATCGGCTTCATCATTGTGGAAAAGATCCTGGAAGAAACGCGTGTTAAGATATTTGCTGAATTTATCGGAGCTTTTGTAATCGGGATACTTGCATCCCTCGCTGTCTATTCAGGGATTGCGACCAATTTGGATACGCTGATCATCGGTTCTATCATGCCGCTCGTTCCGGGATTATTGATCACAAATGCTGTACGGGATTTGATGGCGGGCCATTTTGTATCCGGCTTGTCCAAGGGAGCTGAGGCATTTTTGACGGCCTTTGCCATCGGTGCAGGAATCGCTTTAGTCATATCGTTTTAAGGAGGAAATCAAATGAATTGGCCATTGGAAGCGCTACTTAGTTTTTTGGCGGCAGGCGCATTTGGCGTCATCTTCAATGCCCCGCGCCGGACCCTGGTCAGTTGTGGACTGGTGGGCATGAGCGGATGGCTCATTTACCGCAGCTTCTTTCTGATCTTTGAGGATTCGGTCCAAGCCTCTTTTGCTGGAGCCTTTGCTGTTTCAATTGTGGCCCATTTGCTGGCGAAGAAGTTCCGGATGCCCATGATCATATTCAGTATCGCGGGAATCATTCCATTGGTTCCGGGAAGCAAGGCATACAATGCTATGCGCAACATCGTTGAAAACAATTACCTGGAAGCTATCGCTTTCGCATCCGAAGCGTTAATGATCTCCGGAGCTGTGGCAATGGGACTGGTTTTTGCAGAAGTGATGATGCAACTGTTCTTCAAGCGGCAGGCAAAAAGAATACAAAGAAAAATGGGCCTGACACAAGAGTGATTCTTGTTAGTCAGACCCATTTTTAATTTGTGGAAATGAGAGATTGAACAGGCGTTTCCGCTTTTCTAGTTAGTTCAACCATTTCTCCAAATCTGCTGCTGTCATCGGGTGGCCGATGATGTAGCCTTGAAGGCTGTCGCAGCCCATGGCGCGCAACAGTTCAAACTGTTCATTGGTTTCAACGCCTTCAGCGGTTACTTGGAAGTCGAGTGATTTGCCGAACTGAATCATGCCGTTGATCAGTTTTTGTATTTTTTCCTGTTTAGTGATGGATTGAATAATCGTTTGATCTATTTTTAATGAAGAAATTGGCAGCATAAGCATATAGCGGAATGAGGCGTAACCTGTTCCGAAGTCATCTAACGCAAAACTGATGCCTTCTTGTTGAAGAGTCTTCATTTGAGACATAATCGAACGTTCCGCTTCTGCTTCAAGTGCAAATTTCTCTGTGATCTCGATCATCAAGGAACTTGCTTTGCAGTCATTGATTTTTAATTGTTCAAGTACCATCTTCGCCATGTCTTTGTCTCTGAACTCACGGATAGAAGAGTTGATGCTGATTTGCAAGTCGATGTCCTTGGTTTGCCATTCTTTTAATTGACGGCAGGCAGTTTCGACGACAAAGCTGCCGATTTCATTGATCAAGCCATTTTCTTCAGCAATCGGAATCAGTTCGTCCGGTGTAATGACACCGATTTCCGAATCAGTCCAACGCACCAACGCTTCTACGCGCTCCACTTTGCCGTTGTTCAAATTGACCTGCGGCTGGTAGAGGAGCTGTAAGTTCTTGCGGTCCAAGGCATAGATGAGCCGTTTTTCGATAAATGCTTTACGGTTCAGCCGCTCGTGGTCATCAGATGTCAGTGCGGCAATGGCACTGCCTCCACGGTCTTTCACTTTTTTGATGGTCGCATAGGAAGCTTTGATCAAATGCATGAAATTCTGCTGATCTTCAGGGTATTTCGTGATGGCACCGCTGATGGTCAATGGCACTGCTGTACCTTGAAGGTAAATCGGGTGCTGCTTCAGGTAATGAAGGAAGCCTTCGATAAACCAGTTGCTCAACGGTGTAACCAATGCAAATTCGTGCAGGCCAGCACGCGTGATGATCGAATCGGAAAAATACATCCGAAGGCGCTTAGTGAACTCGATGAGCAGCTCGTTTTCTGTATCCGTATCCGAGACGTCGCGCAATGTGTAAAAACGGTCAATATCCAGGAAAACAAAGGAGAAATGACGTTCTTCTTCTATGTATTCATTTACGACCTGTTCAAGGCGATGGCGATTCTCAAGGCCGGTGACCGGATCAATAAAAGCAATTTCTTCGAGATGCTGCTGGGCTTTCTTATTGGCGGTTATGTCTTTTTCCAGGAAAATGTAATAAGTATCATCACCGGAAAGCTGCATCGGAATGGCCGTTAAGTCCACCCAGTAGATTTCTCCATCTTTTTTCACTTTTTTCGCTTCACCGTTCCAGACATTTCCTTGTCTGAGAGTGGACAAAATCGAATCGACAAACTGAACGTCTTCTTCACTGTCTCCGAACATATGCCAAACAGGCTTGCCCAAAATACGTTTTGGTGTCCACTTGCTCAACTTCAAAAACAGTGGGTTCGCATAGGTAATCAAAAATTCCTGATCGAAATAAAGCAACATGAAAGAGTCGTCCAGACCGTTCCGCAAATGGTTTAATTCTTTAGCGGGAGAACCGTCTTCATCGGTTTCGTCCAGTTCGTAGATGGTCATGACATACTGCTCGTCGTCGGCTGTATAGGATTTGGCTACAACTGTTGTATATGCTTTTACTCCGTCGCCCATTTCGATTTCCACATCTTCAAATCTGACCGGTTCCTTAGTCTTTAGTAACTTGTCCCAGGACTGCTTGTTCAACGCTGCTTTTTCGGGATTCATATAAGGAGAGAGCTGTCCTTTGACAGCTTCGGATTCTATTTGGAAAACACGTTCAGCATGCTGATTGCACCATGCAATGAACCCATTTTTATCCATGATGATGATGGGGAATGGAATATGGTTGAAAACGAGGGTATCGGCTAATTTTCCTTGCAATTCGCTCATTCTTTGACGCTCCTTAACCGTAGTCTATTCTTATTATAGAGAAGAAAAGGTCTATCGTCATCCTTTTCAAAATAATCTCTATGACAAGTTTATGGTTTTTTCACTATCCTTTAGCCGATAATCGTGAGAGAATAGGCATAAATCATAAGAAAATTGAGGTAAGAGTATGTTAAAGAAAATTTTTGTATTATTATTCCTGATTTTTATAATTCCTTTTTCAACTCTGGCACATACGACTCTATTGTCATCGACACCTGCTGAAGGTGAAAATTTGACGGAAGCCTTAAAAGAGGCGGAACTGGTTTTTGGAACAAGAATTGAAGAAGGCAGTACGATGACAATTGAAGGAGAAAACGGTTCTTTTGAATTCGACAGTATTGCTATTGAAGGGGATACAATGAACGGCATTTTCAGTGAAACCTTGGAAAATGGATCTTATCGTATTCTTTGGAATATCATTGGAGAAGATGGACACCCGATAGAAGGGGAAATCGCTTTTGGGGTAACTGTTGAAGAAGAGGAAGCTCCGGTTGCCGCTGAAACAGCCGAAGAGCCGGCAGAGGAATCTGCGGCACCTTCAGAAGAAGTGGTAGAACAACAGCCTGAAGAAGGCGGCAATTTACTGGTAACGATTCTGCTTGTGGCGGCTGCTGTTTTGGTCGTCTACGGAATCTTTAAGTTGCTCAAGAAGAAAAAATGATGTCTTTCTCCGCAATTGCCGATGTCTTGCTGTATGTCGCTTTTTCGTATCTCGCAGGCTCGATTGTACTCCAGTTTATCCCGGATGACCGAAAGCCATCGCTATCCACTTCCAAAATTCTGCTGCTGCTCAGTACGGCCGGTGTTATTGTGCTGTCCTTTATGCCGGTCTATGAATTGGCTTTATTCCTGCAGAGCAGCCAAGGATGGGGCGAGGCTTATCAGAATGCCATTACCGGGTTCCGGGTAGGGCAAGGCTGGCTGATCACGGTGCTGCTCAGCATCATTTTGGGAATCTCCATCTATTTGGGGGGCAGCCGGTATATTCAGGCGCTGTACTTATTTTTACTTATTTTGACCGTGGGCTTTTACAGCCACATTTCCACGCTTGATTTGTGGGCCGGCTTCGCTCTTCATTCCATCCATGTTCTTTTCATGGCAATGTGGGCGGGGGTTCTGCTCCATGTAAGCTGGTTCGCAAAGGATGGCTCAAATTGGCGGCGCTTTCTGTCCTGGTTTACGCCTTTTGCGTTTTTCTGTGTGGCAGCCGTCATAGGCAGCGGCATCATTATTATGTTCTTTTTTGTGGCGCCGGCCGATTATGCGAATTCCTGGGCATTGCCTTATGGCCAATTGCTGTTGCTGAAGCACCTAAGCATTATTCCGGTGCTGTTGGCGGCTTTGATCAATGGCTTTCTCAATAAGCAAAAAGTTTTCCGGCAGTCTTGGCTAAAACTTGAAAGTACCCTGTTGCTGCTTGTTTTTGTTTTTACTGCGTTTATGAGCAAACAGGCTCCTCCTCATGACGTTAATGACACACTCCGGATTGAAGGCGGAGCTTGGTTTTTGGAGGGATTGGCGGGACCATTATATATCCCGCTGGCAGCCGGATTGGATTGGACATTGAACGGCTCACTGCTGATGGGGCTTGGCTTGCTGCTATTGGCTATGATGCTGTTGAGTTTTTTCCGACAGCTGAATGCTTGGCTGTCATTGCTGTTCAGTCTCGGCTTTATCATTTGTTTCTACGTGGGCTTAATGATGAATCTGTCATTCTAAATAATTAATGGCCAATCTTTCGGGATTGGTTTTTCTATTGGAAGGAAAGGAGAGCTGATATGGAACGTCTAAAAGGAATAGCCATGATATTAATCGGAGCGATGCTGTGGGGAGCCTCGGGTCCTTTGATGGAATGGACCATGGAAGTTTACGGGATTTCCGTTTCATTTCTCTTAACTATACGATTGACGGTGGCGGGCCTTTTCCTGCTTCTTTTCTTGAAGCTGAAAGGCGTGCGAATTACGGCCATTTTCCGCAACAAAATGTGGGTCCGGCCTTTGCTGATATTTTCCGTATTGGGAATGTTGGGTGTCCAGTATAGTTTTGTCGCTGCCATCGAAGCAAGCAATGCAGTAGTCGCCACTTTGATGCAATTTTTGGCGCCTGTCTATATTATTGCTTTTGTTTCTCTAACCCATAAAAAATTGCCGCCGGTCTACCAAATTATCGGAATGGCAGGAACATTAGCGGGATTGTTCCTGCTGCTGACCAATGGCAGGCCTGACCAACTGATTATTAGCGGAGAAGCATTTTTCTGGGGAATTCTCGTCGGACTGGCTTTCACATTTTATACGCTTTACCCTGCACAGCTTATGCAGGAATGGGGCGTCCTGCTCGTTGTCGGCTGGTCGATGCTTTTTGGCGGAATTTTTTTAGGGCTGGTAAATCCTATCTTCCTTTCAGATGAATGGCCGGTCTTGGCCCAATGGCCGGTAATTGGATCCATATTTGCCATTATTGTCGTCGGCACAGCTGCCTTTATCTTGTTTCTAAGCAGCATGCGCTACATTACGGCCGTCGAAACCAGCATTCTTTCATCCATGGAACCGTTGACGGCAATGGTCATCTCCGTGTTCTGGTTCGGGCAGGTGCTGTCGCCGATTCAATTGTTTGGGGCATTCGCCATGCTGGTGTTTGTCACCTGGTTGTCGCTTGCCGGCAATCCAAAGAAGAAAACTGCACGGTGAATTAGCATAAGGATTCGGTTCTTTGGCGCGGATCAATATGATCAATAAAAGCAAAATGGTAATGAATGATGCCTATCACCTGAAAAAGCGATGCCCCTTAAAAAGGCATCGCTTTTCTGGCTTATTCCGCTATAGCAATCAAAAGGAATGAAGAATCGGGCTGCTTGATGTTTGCTTTAAAATAGAAATCCCTATTCGATATCTGAAAATTATGGCATACTAGTCAATATAAAGGTTCGAGTTTCGAAACGTTTAGGAGGCACTCCCATGAAAACAGTTTTTTCATACGCCAAACCATATAAATTTTATATTGTTATTGCATTGATTTTAATGCTTCTGGAATTGACAGTGGAGTTGCTTCAGCCGCTTGTCATTGCGAGCATTATCGACCAAGGGATCGTGGCGAGAGATCAGGACGTTATCATTCAATTGGGCTTAGTGCTGATGGGCTTGTCGGTCATCGCCTTTGTATCGGGCATCGTCAATTCGTATTTTGCAGCACATGCCTCGCAAAGTTTTTCGTTTGATCTTCGGCAGGCTCTTTATGGGCGGATCCAATCATTTTCACTGGCTATGTTCAACAAATTCCCGGCTTCGGGTTTGATTACACGATTGACCAGTGATGTCACGTTGGTGCAGCAAGTCCTCTATATGGGGCTTCGGATTATGCTGCGCGCCCCTTTGCTTGTCATCGGAAGCATGATTATGGCATTTGTCGTTAATCCGAAACTGGCCTTTTATTTGGTGATTGTTTTTCCATTCTTATTGATATTCCTGTATGCCATGGTCAAAAAAGGAGTCAGCTATTTCGGTTTTGTCCAAAAGCGTCTGGACCGGGTCAACCGGATTGTTCAGGAAAATCTGCAGGCTGTGCGCCTGATCAAAGCCTATCTGCGCGGAAAATATGAAACCAACCGTTTTTCGGAAGTGGCAGGCTCATTGAAAATTGATACAGTAAAAGCATTTCGCATCATGGAAATCATTTTGCCGATTTTATTGTTCGGCATGAACTTGTCCTTATTGGCTGTTTTATGGTTTGGCGCCTTTGAAATCCGCAGTGGCGGTGCCCAAATCGGTGAATTGGTCGCCATTGTCAATTACGCGATGCGGATGACGGGTGCTTTCACCATGTTCTCTTTCATCATCATGATATTTGCCCGTGCGAAAGCATCCTCAGAGCGCATTGAGGAAGTGCTGCTGGCAGAGGATGTCCGTGAAAAAGATGAGAGCGGCGAATCCAAAGAAGTGCACCGCGGTGAAATCCGTTTCGAGAATGTTTGGTTCATGTACCCGGAAACTTCAAGGCCGGTGCTGCACAATATTTCCTTCCATTTGAAAGCCAATGAAAAACTGGCAATTATGGGAGCGACCGGCTCCGGCAAATCTTCTTTGCTGCAGCTGATTCCGCGTTTCTATGACGCCACCGAAGGAACGGTCTCAATCCATGGCAGGGATGTAACGAAATGGCAGCTGCGTGCTCTGCGAAAAACGATCGGCATTGTGCCCCAACAATCGCTCCTTTTTACAGGGACCATTTCCAATAACTTATCTTGGGGGAAAGACGAAGTAGTGCAGGACGAATTGGCTGACGCGGCGATTAAAGCGCAGATCCACGAAACGGTCGAACGTTTCCCGAAAGGCTATTACACCCGCGTGGGTCAAAAAGGCGTCAATTTATCCGGCGGCCAAAAACAGCGTCTGTCGATCGCCCGCGCTTTGGTGCGCAAACCTTCCATTTTGATTTTGGATGATAGCACAAGTGCACTGGATGTTAAAACCGAAGCAGCATTATGGGAAGAGTTGGAACAGGAACAAGCGACAATGCTGGTGGTTACGCAGAAAATCAGGACCGCTATGAGGGCGGACCGGATTCTGTTGCTGGAAGATGGCCAAATTTCCGGTTACGGCACCCATGCCGAGCTCTTGGAAAGTTCTGAGCTGTATCGCCAGATTGCGATGTCCCAACAGGAAGAGGAGGTTGATGAATATGTTTAATGCCATTCGCCGCCCATTCGGCCATGAACCGCTTTTTTCGAGAGAAGACTTGAAGAAAAAGGATGAGAAGAAGAACGAACGTGCAGAAAACTGGAAATCAACCTTGCTGCAGATCTGGAGACTGGTCGACGAGCAGCGCTTCCTGCTGATTGTGGTGTTGTCGTTGGTGTTTGTCAGCTCGGCTCTTGCCTTGCTGGGACCTTATTTAATCGGCTTCATCATTGATGAATACATCGTTCCCCAGAGCTTCAATGGCATGGGCATCGTTGTCGTGTGGTTGATTTTCGTCTATATCGGGCATTCCGTTTCGCTGTATCTGCAGAATTTCTGGATGGTGGGAATCGCACAGCAAGTGATTTTCCGTATGCGGACGCGTCTCTTTTCACATCTTCAGCGTTTGCCGGTATCGTTTTTTGATAAACGGCAACATGGGGAGTTAATGAGCCGTATGACCAATGATATCGAAAACGTTTCTTCGACCTTGAATACGTCTTTTATCCAGGTGTTTTCGAGTATTTTGACTTTGACCGGTACGGCGATCGTCATGCTGACCCTGAGCCCGTTGTTGACGTTGTTGACCTTGATCATCATTCCGCTTATGTACATTTCGATCCAATGGATCACCAAACGCACCGGCAGGCTCTATAAAGAGCAGCAAAAAGCAATCGGTGAATTAAACGGCATGATCGAAGAAACGATTTCCGGACAAAAAATCATCAAGGCGTTTTCACAGGAACCCCGTGTCATGGAAGAATTCCGCGAAAAAAGCGAACGGCTTCGGCGTGCCGGATTTTGGGCATGGACCTATGCCGGCTTTATTCCAAAAGTCATGAACTTCCTGAACAACGGCAGTTTTGCCATCGTGGCAGGTGTCGGAGGCATCTTGGCGCTTAACGGGTCCGTGTCGATCGGTGTCATTGTCATTTTCACAGAGTACTCCCGACAATTTACCCGTCCATTAAACGATTTAGCCAATCAGTTCAACACCGTTTTGTCTGCAATTGCTGGAGCTGAACGAGTTTTCTCGATTATGGATGAAACAGAAGAAAAAGACGACCAGGTCCTCAACGTGGAAAAACAGTTGGAAGGCGAAGTGGTTTTCGACCAGGTGTCGTTTAAGTATGAAGGCGCAGAAGAAGATTGGACCATTCGTGATGTCAGCTTTTCCGTCGGCATCGGCCAAACTGCAGCACTTGTCGGTGCAACTGGGGCAGGCAAGACGACAATCATGCAGCTCTTGGCGCGTTTCTATGATGCCAATGAAGGCGAAATTCGTCTTGATGGCACCCCGATTGCAGAGATGCCGCGTGAAACCTTGCGCAAACAGATCGCTTTTGTGCTGCAGGATCCATTTCTGTTCGAGGCGAGTGTCAGCGACAATATCCGTTACGGGAAATTGGATGCAACGGATGAAGAAGTAGTGGAGGCAGCAAAAGGTGCCAATGCCCATGACTTTATCGAGAAGCTGCCAGATGGTTATGACACGATTCTGACAGGAGACGGGTCCATGATCAGCCAGGGACAGAAGCAATTGCTGTCGATTGCCCGTGCGTTGATTGCCGATCCGGTTATCCTGTTGCTGGATGAAGCGACGAGCAGCATCGATACGGTTACCGAACTGAAAATCCAGGAAGCGCTGGAGCACTTGATGGCAGGGCGAACCAGTTTTGTCATCGCCCACCGATTGAATACGGTGCGAAAAGCCGATATGGTCTTGGTTATGGAAATGGGAAGATTGGTGGAATCAGGAACGCAGCAGCAGTTATTGAACGGAAATGGCATTTACGCCAATATGCTGGCTGATGCGAAATTATAAAGAGAAACTTCGCTCAGTGGGGGTCTTCCCCACTGAGCGTTAGTTGAACCAATCGGACTTTTACGGTCAGTAAACCCCCGCTGAAAAGTGGGGGGGGTACTGCCCGTTGAAGCGGGATAAAGAGAAATTTCGCTCAGTGGGGTCTTCCCCACTGAGCGTCTGTATCGGATAACTAGAAGGCCTGTTCCGGAAAATTCGGAGCAGGTCTTTCTGATTGAAAAGGTCTGTGTTTTTCTTTCTTTTCAAGCTCGATTTGTCCAGTTGATGTGATAGGATGAAAATACAGAGAAATACTGAAAAAACGAGAGCTATTCCCGCGCATTGCATTAGCAGGATATCGTTTACAGGAGGTTGAAAAATGGATTTATCGCTATCGATCGTTTCATTTCCGATAGATGAGCAAACTGCCAGCGACATGGCGCAATTGCTCGAACATCTGCCATCCGAGAATCGGACAGTTCTCCATCCATCGCTATGGAGAGCGGATGAATCCAGGGGTTTCGCAGTGATTGCCTATACCGCTGAGGATGAATTGATCGGGTTTGCTGCGGCAGCGGATATGGTGGGCCTTCACCATTATGAGTGGTCGCTTTTCGTCCATCCGGATTACCGCCGGCTTTCGCTTGGAACAGCGCTGGCAGACGGTGTGGCTCATGCTTTGGCGCAGCGCCAGGCGGAAAGTGAACTGGCGGCTTTCGTCAACAATTCGGACATCGCTGCATTTATGGAAAGCCTTGGCTTCCGCCCGGATTTCAAGGAGATCCTGCTATCTGCAGAACCGCTGCCAAGCAGTAGCCTGCCGGATGAGTTTCAGGTGGTTCCTTATGCAGGAGAAGCGGAGGAATTGACTGAGTTGCTGGCTAAGGCATTCGACGACAGCATTCTGCCTATATTGGAGCATAATATGGAGGCTTCGGAAAGAGAAATATGGCTGTTCAAGAAAGGCGGGCAGCCCCTTGCCACGGCAACGCTTTTGACAGAAGAAGGTGCATTATGGGTAACGGCATTTGCTGTCCATCCGGATCAGCAGGGGAGAGGCTATGGCAAGCTGTTCTTGAAATGGTGCCGGGAACTGGCTTTCAAGCGTAACCTTGAAAAAGTCCTTTTGGATGTCGAAACAGAGAATGATGCGCTCCATGTCTATGAGAAATCAGGTTTTCACAGACTGCAGACAATTTCATATTGGAAACGGGAAACAGCTTAGAAAAATGAAAAACCATCCGCTTATGCGAATGGTTTCCCTGTCGGCAACAGCTGCTTTTAAATCAATTGCCGGTTTGTTTATATTCTTTATCGGTGCCGTCCGGATATCTGACTTCAATTTCGATTTCGGTATAACCACTATCGATGCCAAAGGCTTCGACGACCTGTGAGATGGCTTCATCATCGGGAGTGTCCGTTGTCAGTTCCAATTGGCTGAGGCCGGGTTCGATTTCATCCATGGCATCATTTCCTGACAAATTCGTTTCCGTCATTTTGTTTTGGTATTCAGCTTCCACTTTGTCACGGTCTTCTTCATAATTGATTTCAATCATGTCATCCATGTCGGGGAAATCGACATTAACATCAAGTTCAGTAAAGCCGAATGTTTCACCGCCGATGCTACCTTCGTCCAGGCCGCCTTCAGGAGAAGCGTTGCTGGTTCCACCGGCATCAGCAGGCTGTCCTTGATTTTCATTATTTACAGGCTCAGTCACTTGTTCGTCATCCCCACAGGCGGCAAGAAGCAGCACCGAAGAAAAAAGTATGGGAGCCAATAGATTTTTTTTGTTACTAGTCATTTGCTAACATCCTTTCGGGGAATTGGTATAGTAAGCACTTTCCCGTTTTTTTGAGAATTTAATCATTTGCAGACGAAACGGTAAAACAGACCAGCAGAGCCCAAGCCGAGAATGAACGGAGCAACTTTGATGAACAACTATGAAAATGGACAGAATATCGCCGCTGCCGCTGAGAAGAATATCCGCACAGATTTTAAGGAAAGCATGACATATGGTGACTATCTTCATCTGGACAAGCTCTTGACGGCACAAGATGGCGTCAGTGGCCATCATGACGAAACCTTGTTTATTATCATCCACCAAGTATCGGAACTGTGGATGAAGCTGATCTTGCATGAACTGCAGGCAGCTATCGACAATATCCATAAAGATGATCTTCAGCCGGCGTTCAAGCAATTGGCCAGGGTCTCACGTATCCAATCCCAGATTATCCAGGGCTGGGATGTGTTGTCGACATTGACGCCTGCTGAATACATGGAGTTCAGGGACGATCTCGGCAATGCCAGTGGATTCCAATCCTACCAATATCGCATGATTGAATTTGCACTTGGTTATAAAACCAAACATGTGTTGAAAATCTACGAAAAAGATGCGCCGCTTCACGCCGAGCTTGAAAAAGCTTTTAATGCTCCAGGGCTTTACGATGCAGCGATTCAGAAACTGGCAAGAAGCGGGTTTGCTATCGATAAAGAGATATTGGAGCGGGATGTCAGCATGGTCTACGAATCGAATGAAAGTGTACGCGATGCCTGGAAAACGGTTTACCGTGACGTGGATACGCATTGGGAACTGTACCAGCTGGCTGAAAAACTAGTAGACATTGAAGATTGGCTCCAGCAATGGCGCTTCCGCCATATGAAAACAGTGGAACGTATCATCGGTTTCAAACAAGGAACGGGCGGTTCGTCGGGAGTCAATTACTTGAAAAAGGTTCTGGATCAATACTTTTTCCCGGAATTATGGGAGATACGAACAGATATTTAGGAGGGGTTTTGTGAAGATTTACGCACATAGAGGCTGCTCAGGGGCCTATCCGGAAAATACATTAGTGGCCTTTCGTGCAGCAGCTGAATTGCCGATTACAGGCGTCGAAATTGATGTGCATTTAACCAGAGATGGAGAAATCGTCGTCATCCATGATGAAAAAGTCAACCGCACCACCAACGGCAAAGGCTATGTAAAAGATAAGACCTTAAAAGAACTTCGTGAATTGGATTGCGGTTCCTGGTACTCCGAAGAATGGAGCGGCGAAAAGATTCCGACACTGGATGAAATCTTTGATATTTTTGAAGAGACCAACCACAGGCTGAATATCGAATTAAAGACCGATGTCTTTCCTTATGATGGCTTAGCGGATAAAGTTGTCGACCTCGCTGCAAAACGCGGGTTCACGGATCGTGTGCTGATTTCTTCTTTCAACCACGAAGATATTCTGTCGATTGTGCAGGACAAACAGGTTGAAAGCGCCATCCTGACTTTTGAAGTGCTGGTTGACGTTTACGACTATGCCCGCGTTATCGGAACAAAACGCATTCATATTTCCTTGCCATCCGCTTTCAGAAGAATGACAACAGACGCTTTGCGAAAAGGCGCCATCGTCTATGTTTATACGGTCAATGACCTGAGCTACGCGGAAGAACTGCAGAAAATCGGCGTCCACGGAATTTTTACCGATCATCCCGAAAAGATGCTGGAACATTTCGGACAATAGAGTCGGAAGTAACAGGAGTCGGGCTTTCAAAGACTAGGGTGCAGAAAAAAATAGTGCCACTAAAGAAGGCGAAAAAAGACGAATTGGATGTTTCTCCAATTCGTCTTTTCTTTTTACCATTTAGCGTAATGCTCCTCGATGGAACCGAGAAGCCGGGTGATTTTCAGTTTTTTGCCATCGGAATAACGGACATAACCATTATAATAGCCGATTAGTTGATGGACTTCCGATTTGACGAGGCGTACATCGGTTTTGGAGACGCGTTCAAAAAATGGAGAGAACGTCAGTTGGACATCATCAGAAAATTTGGTATGGATCAGCCAGGGTTTCTTGTAATCTTCTTTGTCGTAATGAAACAAAATGTCTTCATGGATCTTCGTCATTTTGCCATTGACGAAAAAAGCGTTTTCCGTCATTCCAGTCCCATCAGTCCATTTTCCGCCTAAATTCAAGCCAATCACTTTCCCGAGTGAGCGTTGGGAAGCCATACCCCAATTCCAAAGAGATTCCCGAGGCCAAACCCCACGGCCATAATCCAATACCGCAAAACTGTCGAGTTTTTCAAACTCAAACCGTTGGCTGCCGATTTTCACCATGCCATTGACTGGCAGTGACGTATGCTTCCCAGTGAACTGGAAAGTTTGGCGATTCCATGGGACAACAACATTCAAGGATTCGTAATCTTTAGGATGAGAAATGACCAGGATCGCTTCCAAGTCTTCTCCATCAAAGTCCTTGACGCTGACTGTTAAATGGGTCGCATCCTGGCTGTATATGGATTCGATCGTCATGGTATCGCTCCGGAAATAACAGGGATCCAAGGCATTTTCAGACAACTTCACGTGACGTGTAAAAGGAAGCACGACTGTTTTTTCATAAAAGCGCTGGGTTTCGTAATTAAGGAAATACACAAAGCAGACAGTCGCATAATCCAAATGGGAAATAGTGGCTGAAAACAGGATTTCATCCCCGAATACACACCAATAATTCCATTTTTTCTTACGCATGAAATTTCCGCTTAAATTGCTTTCCACCAAAGGCTGCTTGGCATAACCAATGGCTTTTGGATTTAATTGGCCTCTTGCATCACAAAGTTTTACGTATTCAGTAAGCTCTCGTTCAACATGTTGCATTAAATCCACCTCACCATCAATCTTCTCCTCTTATTGTAGCAGAATAGAGATGGAATAGCCGTCCAAGAACGGTCAGTTTAGACAAAAAGTCTGAAAATTCTTATGGGCTATGTGTCATTAGTCACGGAGAAGTTTTACGAAACTTCCCGTCGCCATTGAAATGCCAATGTTCCTTCCCCGGCATGGACAGCAAGAGAAGAACTTAAATCGCCGATTAAAATTTCAGCTTCCGGCATTTCCTGAAGCAAGACCTGTTTCAGGTTTTCGGCTTCTTTCACAACATGGCCGTGCATAATCTGGAAACGCCGCACACCGTGCTCATCGTAATCTTTTTTGGCATGGTTGATCAAATACTGAATCGCTTTTTTATGTGAACGAACTTTATCGATCGGCTGAAGTTCGCCATCGGAAGTGAGCTGGACAATCGGTTTGATCTGCAGCAGGCTGCCGATATAGTACTGGGCGCCACTCATGCGGCCGCCTTTGTAAAGCTGTGTCAAATTGCCGATCAGAATGTAATTGCGGAAATTAGCGGTTTCTTTTTCCAGGTGTTGGGCGATTTCTTCTGCCTCAACTCCTTGTTCCTGGAGCTTGAGCCCGCGTTCAATCAACCCAGATAAACCGTAAGACAGCGCCAGAGAGTCAATGGCGTAGACCTTGAATTCACTCATCTCGGCACCGGCAGTGGAAGATGCGATGGTTCCGCTGAGCTTGGCCGATGCATGCACGGCGATGGCGCATTCATATTCTTCTTTCAATTTGTCATAGAGCTCTGCAAATTTTCCTGCAGCAGGCTGTGAGGTCTTAGGGAATTCGGTTGATTCTTTTATGCGCCGGTAAAGTTCATCGTTCGTCAAATCCACCCCATCATCAATAAATTCCTCTGTGCCAAAATGAATATTCAACGGCACAATATAGACATCAGGATGAGCTTTAAATTCTTCGGTGACAAACCCGGTTGTATCCATTACCCATGCAATCGGTTTCTTCATAAAAAAACTCCCTTTTCTGTTAGAATAGTTCGAATACAAAAACTATAACACGGATAATATTTCTGCGGTAGCAATAGCTGTAAAAGCAGAAGTTCCTATAGAGAAGAGGAGCGGAAACGCCCATTGAACGATTCCTCGATATCGGTTTTATGTTTAATCACAATAATAATTATGGCTCCAATCAATGGCCAAATGACTAACCAGACATTGAGGATTACGGCCATTGCGATAAACCCGGCAAAGCTGGCAAGCATCGATAAAGTCGCACTTTTAAGCCAAGGAAAAAATGCCAGGAACAATATGAACATCGCCAAAAATAAATCCGGTGTTAGACAAAATGTGACCCCGATGAAAGCGGCGATTCCTTTCCCCCCTCGGTACTTGAGCCAGAAAGGGAATAAGTGGCCCAGGACAACGGCGAGGCCAGCCACAGCAATTTCCCAAATGGAAAAATGGTAGAAGAAGCCGATCCAGACAACGAGGGCACCTTTACCGGCATCGCCAAGAAAAGTCAGGACAAAGGCGGTTTTGCCGAGGATAGCACCAGCATTTCTGGCGCCGAGATTGCCGCTGCGCTGCTGGCGCAAATCAACGCTTTTCCATTTGCCGATCCACCAGGCTGTCAGGAAATTGCCGATAATATAGGAAAGTAGCCAGTATACGATCATAAGCGGGACCTCCAATTTCAAAATAAAAGCAGAGTAGAAAGGCCTTCCCGATACGCTGGGAAGGCCTTTATGGGAAAATCAGTCCAGCTCTGCAACTTGGTATAGGTAATCGCTGATGACGCGAAGCCCTTTATCGAAGTTTTCAAGATGGAAATGTTCATTGGGTGCATGGAAATTTTCAGATGCAAGACCGAAGCCCATCAAAACCACGGGCAGGCCAAGAATTTCATCAAAAGCGGCAACGATTGGAATGGATCCGCCCATGCGTGTGAAAGCGGTCGGTACGCCATATACTTTTTCATAAGAGCGGCCGGCTGCCTGAATGGCAGGATGGTCATAAGGCGTCAGGAATGGTTTGCCTTTGTCGAACTCAGAAATCTCGACGGTTACCCCTTTAGGCTTATGGGATTCAACATGTGCTTTCAATTTTGCAACGATATCATCAGGGTCCTGGTTTGGTACCAGACGGCAAGTGATTTTTGTGCTGGCTTCTGCAGGCAGCACGGTTTTGATGCCTTCGCCTGAGAAACCGCCTGTAATGCCGTTGACTTCAAGAGTCGGACGAATCCATGTACGTTCGACGAAGGAATAGCCTTTCTCGCCAAAATCCTCTGAAATGCCGATTTCCTGTTTCTCGTGTTCCAGGTCAAACTCAAGCGCCGCAAACTCTTCCCGTTCTTTGTCGGAAACTTCGAGTACGTCGTCGTAAAACCCTTCTACTTGAATCAATCCTTCCTGGTCGCGGAACGATTGAAGGATCTCCACGATGGCATGAAGCGGATTCTGTACCGCGCCGCCGTAAAGTCCGGAATGGAGATCGCCTTTTGGCCCTTTGACATCAATCTGGATGCCGGCAAGACCGCGCAAGCCGTAGCAAACAGCCGGGCGTCCTGGCCCTTGCATACCGGTATCCGAAATAACAATAATATCGGATTTCAATAATTCCTGGTTTTCTTCCACGTATTTCGGAAGGCTTGGGCTGCCGATTTCCTCTTCGCCTTCAATGATGAATTTGACGTTGACCGGCAATTCACCGTTCAATTGCAATAATGCTTCAACAGCTTTCAGGTGCATGAATACTTGGCCTTTGTCATCGCTTGCGCCGCGCGCATAAAGTTTGTTGTCACGGACTTGCGGTTCAAAAGGTGCGGATTCCCACAGGTGAAGCGGATCGACCGGTTGTACATCATAATGGCCATATACCAGTACGGTCGGTTTGCCTGCTGCGTGTAGCCAGTCGGCATACACCACAGGATGTCCGTCGGTCTCATCGATTTTTGCATTTTCCAGTCCAGCGCTTTCCATTGCGGAAATCAGCCATTCAGCGCCTTTGCGCATATCGGCTTTGTGTTCGGATAAGGAGCTGACGGAAGGGATGCGCAAGAACGTTTTTAATTCTTCCAGATGTGTTTCACGGTTATCTTTAAAATATTGATCAACTGCTTGAGCGTTCATCAGGATCCCTCGCTTCATTGGATTTAACTATGAAAAAATTATAACATACCAGGTTTTGGTTTTCGACAAGTGGAAATTAGCTATGGTATAGTGTTTAATACGGAAAGAGTTCGTAAAATTTTGTGTTTTTGACACTGGAGGAAATGAAATTGTTTATAGCTTTAGGTATCTTTCTATTCATGTCGTTCTTCTTATCGGGAAGCGAAACGGCATTAACGGCAGTAAATAGGATGAAGGTCCATCTTCGCGCCGAGCAGGGTGACGTCAAGTCTCAGAAACTGCAGAAGTTAATTGCGAAGCCGGACCGAATGATTACAACGATTTTAATCGGTAATAACATAGCGAATATTATGCTGCCTACATTGGTGACGACGATTGCCATTACAAGAGGATGGGAAGTTGGACTTGCAACAGCTATTTTAACGGTGATCTTGATTATTTTCGGTGAAGTGCTGCCGAAAACCATCGCGGCGACTTTTGCTGACAAAGTGGCTTATATTGTATTCCCGGTCATCAGCTTTTTGGTCGTTCTTTTGACGCCGTTAACATGGCTGCTTGCACAGTTCACCAATATCTTCATTCGCATCATCTCCAAAGGAACAGTTAAAGAAGCGACCATGACCAAAGAAGAGTTGCGGACGATGGTCGACATCGCTTCAACTGAAGGGACGTTTGAAGAGGATGAATCCGAACGCATTAAAGGTGTTTTGGATTTCCCGCATAAAGACGTTTCGGATGTCATGTCCACCCACAGAACCGATACGGTAGGGATCGCCATCGATTCCACTTATGAAGAGGTTCGCGACCTGATCCTGGATTCTTCGTATACCCGTTATCCGGTCTATGAAGACAGCATGGACAATGTTGTAGGCTTGTTCTATTCGAAGAAACTGATCGAATGGTCGATGAATCCGAATTTAACGCTGGAAGAGCTGATGGACGATAATCCATTATTCGTGGTTCAATCGGTCAGCGTTGAAAAAGTCTTTAAAATGATGATGGCAAAGAAAAAGCACATGGCTGTCATTTTGGACGAATACGGCGGAACTCTTGGTATTGTCACCCATGAAGACATTATTGAAGAAATGATCGGCCAGGATATTGAAGATGAAACAGATGAAGAAGACGACGAACTGGTCTTTGAAATGACCGACACGACTTTGTCTTGCCACGGCCGCTTGGAAATTGAAGATGTCAACGACATGTTCAAAGTGGAAGTGCCGAATGACCATGACACCATTGCCGGTTTCGTCATGCAGCAATTGGGACATGTTCCGGACGAAGGTGAAGAGTTTGTGTATGAAAATCTTCACGTAGAAATCAATGAAATGGACCGTAACCGTATTGTGCGTTTAACCATCACAAAAAAAGATAAAGAAGAAGCGCTAGCATAGAAAACTCCTGTCCTTGGACAGGGGTTTTTCCTTTTTAACAACTGGATTTTGAAAAAGTTCCCTTTATTACACCTTTGTAAGGAAAATGAAAGCAGAAGCGATAGAGTGAAAGATGGACTTCCGTCATTATAAGGTTATAAGAGAAAGCGAAAATCACTTCGCTGGACAAGCAGAACGGACGGGGGCACGATCATGGAAACGTTATACACAGAATACAATCGCTATATTTATCATTTATGCTTGAAGCTGACACGCAATAAAGCCGAAGCGGAAGATTTGATGCAGGAAGTTTGGTTAAAAGTTGTACGCTACGAATCTTCGATTGCTGAAGTGGATCATGTAAAGGCGTGGTTGACGACAATCTGTATGAATACGTTCCGTGATCGTTACCGCAAAAATGTACGGCGAAGCAAGCATCTGATCCAGCAGCCTGAAGGCTTGGATGTTTCCTTGCTTGACTTGATTCCTTCAGATTCAACAGGTGTCTCTGAATTATTGGAAAAACAGGATGTCTCTGTGATGATCCGCCATAAGATTTCCGAGCTGGATGCGATCTACCGCACGACCATTCTTTATTTCTATGTCCACCAATACTCACTGATTGAAATTGCCGATGCGATGAAAGTGTCAATCGGCACAGTGAAATCCCGTTTGTTCCGAGGCAAGCAACGCCTGAAGGACATGCTGATGGAAGACGATCGGACACGTGAATACGTAGTGGCAATTTAATTTACCTGAAACAACCGAATTTTCGGTTGTTTTTTTTATGGAAAATATTAAAAGAATTTTTCTCTGGAGCAGGTATAATAGAAACACGAGGAGGAAGATTCATGAAAAAGAGAAAGTTTCAGGATTGGAGCAAAAGGCGGCGAATTGCCATGGGCAGCGTCGGCATTTTGGCATTCCTGTATATTACGGTCATTGTTTGGCATACTTTCAAGCCATTGCCTGAGGGAATTTCAGTCGCAGGCGACCTCCATGCGGCCGAAGAGGTGGAAATGATCTATGATTTATCCTATGCACAAGATAAAGAAGGTACAAAAACAGAAAGCGAACTGCGGATCTTCAATGAAATAAACGACATGATCGATCAGGCAGAAGAATTCATCGTCATCGATCTCTTTCTCTTTGACAATTACAATGACCAGGACATGGATTTTCCCGCAGTAGCGGAAACCTTAACAGATCATTTATTGGATAAAAAAGCTGAAAATCCCGATATGCCGATTTATTTCATTACCGATCCATTGAATTATGGCTATGGTTCCTATGAAAATCAGTTTTTGGGTACGCTGGAAGATGAGGGAGTCGAAGTCATCACTACGGATCTGGACAAGCTGCGAGACTCCACGCCGCTTTACTCCGGATTCTACCGCGTGATTTTTCAATGGTTTGATGCAGGAGGCCGAGGCTGGGTTCCGAATGGCATGTCGAGTGATGCACCTGATTTAACGGTATCTTCCTACTTGAAAATGATGAACATTAAAGCCAATCACCGAAAAGCGGTGATTACGGAAAAAGAAGCGTTGATCAGTTCAGCGAATCCTCATAATGCCAGCGGTTTGCACGGCAATATGGCCTTCAAAGTCAGCGGCCCAGTAGTGAATGACATGCTGGAGGCTGAAGAAGCCGTATCCCGTTTATCGGGAGGGCCCGATTTGCCTAGAGTAGAAGTAGCTGAACAACAAGGGGACTACCAGGTGCAATACCTGACCGAACGCAAAGTGCTCGATGCCCTGCTTTCCGATATTGAAAAGACGGCAAAAGGGGATGCCATCCGTTTGGCGATGTTTTACATTGCAGAAAGCAGTGTGGTGGACGCCTTATCAGAAGCTGCCAATCGCGGAGTGGATGTCCGTTTGATTCTTGATGCCAATGAAAATGCCTTTGGAACCGAAAAGACCGGTTTGCCGAACCGGCCGGTGGTCCATGAGATGTTGGCGGAATCAGATGAGCATCTGCAAGTCCGCTGGTACAACGCTGTGGTCGGGCAGTTCCATACTAAATCGATCATGATCCAAACCGACAAGGAAACCATTGTCTCAGGAGGCTCGACCAATTACACGGAGCGGGCATTCAATGACTACAACCTGGAAAGCAATATCCGGATTGTGGCTCCAAACGACAGTGAAATGACCCAGGACATGGAGGCGTATTTTGATCGCTTATGGAATAACGAAGACGCTCTTTACACGCTGGAAACCGATGAATACCAAAACGATTTCACTTTCTGGCAACGCGGAATCTACGGCTTCCAAAGATTGTTCAAATTAACGACCTATTAAAAAAACGCCTCTTCTGAAAAACAGAAGAGGCGTTTTTGTTTGTGGATGTAGTCTAGTAATAGTGAATGGCGGTTCATAACCCCAACCGCTCTGGCTACTCCGCTTTCCATAGGCTCAACCTCTTCGTCACTGGAAAACTAGTGCTCCTGCATCGCTGCGCTAGCTTTCATCGCTATGCTGCACGCATAGCGACGAGGCCGGTTCGGTTGTGTGTATGTGACTTCAGTGAAAGAGAGAAGCTTGTTAGTCAATTCCAAGGTGAAATAGCCTGAGCAAATTCAGTCATCCTCTCACGCAAGGATCCGGAGCGCAAGTCGGCGACTCCAGCGGGAAAGCGAAGTGCCGAAATCCACTCGGGCGCTAGTCCGAGTTAGTTCGGCGCAAGCCCGCAGGAAAGCGTCCGAATGGAGCACAGGATTCGGTATAAGTGTAATGAAATGTGTAAATGTACTGCAAAACATATAATTTTTTTTATTCACAAGCTACAAAAACGCCTCTTCTGAAAAACAGAAGAGGCGTTTTTATTTTTATTCGATTAAGCGGTACTTTACGATTGCACGGGTTTGCCGGCTGAAATCCATTCTTCGACATTCCAGACTTTCGTAGCCAGTCCTTCGTAGAAATCAGGTTCGTGGCTTACCAGAACGATGGTGCCTTTATAGGCTTGCATAGCGCGTTTCAATTCTGCTTTGGCATCTATGTCCAAGTGGTTGGTCGGTTCATCGAAAATGAGCCAGTTGCTTTCTTCCATCATCAATTTGCACAGACGGACTTTGGCTTGTTCGCCACCGCTCAGCTGTGTCATCGGACGGGAAATGTGTTCGTTCTTCAATCCGGTACGGGCAAGGGCACCGCGAACCTGGCCTTGGTCCATGCTTGGATAAGCAGCCCAAATTTCATCAAGCGGCGTATGCGTCGGTGCTTTGACTTCCTGCTCGAAATAGCTAGGTGTCAAATATTCACCGCGAAGTACATCGCCGTCCAACGGTTTGATTTTGCCGAGCATCGTTTTCAACAACGTCGATTTCCCGACACCGTTCATGCCGACAAGCGCGATTTTTTCGCCGCGCTCAATCATAAACGTCAACGGCGGCAGAAGCGGTTTATCGTAGCCGATGGAAAGAGCTTCCGCTTCAACTACGTAACGGCTCGGGCTGCGTGTTTCTTTGAAAGCAAATTGCGGTTTTGCGGCAATTTCCGGCTTGTCGATGCGGTCCATGCGATCCAGTTGTTTCTGGCGGGACTTGGCACGGCCGGTTGTCGACGCACGCGCTTTGTTTTTCGCAATGAACGTCTCGGTTTTCTTGATCATGTCTTCTTGTCTTTCATAAGCATCCAAATGCTGCTGCTTGCTCAATTCAGCAAGTTCGATGAATTTTTCGTAAGTGGCTGTGTAGCGCGTCAGACGTGAAAATTCCAAGTGGAAAATAACGCTAGTGACGCTGCTCATGAATTCCGTATCATGCGAAATCAATAGGAACGCATGCGGATAGTTTTTCAGGTAGTTGACGAGCCATTGAATATGCTCTTCATCCAGATAGTTGGTCGGCTCATCCAAAAGCAATACTTTCGGTTTTTCAAGAAGCAGCTTCGCCAGCAACAGTTTTGTGCGCTGTCCGCCAGATAAGGCTTCCACATTGCGATCAAGGCCGATGGCATCAAGGCCCAAGCCGCGTGCAATCTCTTCTACTTTGCCGTCCAATGTGTAAAAATCTCCAGCATCCAAAGCATCTTGCGCTTCTGCCATCTGCTCAAGCAATTCTTCGAGCCGTTCAGGATCGGCATCGCCCATTTGCATGGCGATATCGTTCAATTCCGCTTCTTTTTTATAAAGAGGCAGGAATGCATCCTGAAGGGTTTCGCGGATTGAACGGCCAGGCTGCAGTTGCGTGTGCTGGTCCAAATATCCGTAATGCGTCCGTGGCTGCCATTCAACGCGGCCATCATCGTGGATGATTTTGCCCGTTAAAATATTCATCATCGTCGATTTTCCGACGCCGTTCGCTCCAACCAATCCGACATGTTCGCCTTCTACCAATCGGAAAGATACATCGTTGAAAAGGGTCCGGTCACCGAAAGTGTGGCTTAAATTTTCTACTGTCAATAAACTCATTTAATAAATTCCTCCATTATCATAAAAAAAATCGCGGTTACAGATCCGCGAGTTTTTGGTTTAATTCCGCAAGTTGTTGTTCCATTTTTTCCAAACGCAATTCCGCTTTCTCAACCATTCCGGCATGTCCAGTCGTTTCCAGCTTTTCGATATCGCCTTGGTAGCGGACATAATCCATCTTGAGTTCAGCAATCGCGTATTCCAATTCCTGTTTGTTCACAAAATCACCCTTATTTTTCTACCATTGTAACACAAAAACACAAAATTTGAATCTATTACGATTTTCATTCACAATATAAAACCTGTATAATTCCAAAAAAGAACTAAAGGAAGTGGACTTGCCATCGATACTTTATTATTTGATTTGATGCTCATTATATTTCTAGGAGTGCTCTCCCAATGGATTGCGTGGCGTCTTCAGCTTCCTGCAATTGTACTGATGTCGATTGCCGGCCTCCTTGTCGGCCCAATTTTTGAAATCATCCACCCCGCCGAGAGTTTCGGGGAACTGTTCAATCCGTTTATTTCATTGGCAGTAGCGATCATTTTGTTTGAAGGCAGTTTGAATTTGAATTTCAAGGAAATCCGAACCTTCAGCAAGCCGATTTTACGGATCGTCACACTCGGCGCATTCATTGCCTGGATCGCCGGGTCCCTGGCTGCGCATTACATTGCCGGTTTATCGTGGGCAGTGGCATTTGTTATCGGCGGGCTGTTTATCGTAACCGGGCCCACCGTTATCCTGCCGCTATTGCGGCAAGCAAAGTTAAAATCACGCCCGGCAGCCATCCTGAAATGGGAAGGCATCGTTGTCGATCCTTTCGGGGCGTTGCTGGCTTTATTTGCATTCCAGTTTGTATTGTTTGCCAATGGTGACGAAACAGCGGCCGCCTTTGGCCTGTTTTTCCTGGCATCCCTTTTTGCAGCCGCACTTGGCGCAGGAGCAGGGTGGCTGATGGGGCTGATGTTCGAGAGAGGGCAGGTTCCGGAATTTCTGAAGGCGCCGATGGTTTTTGGTATGGTGCTGCTGACTTTTGTCGTGTCGGATTTGATCATGCATGAAACCGGGTTGCTGGCGGTGACCGCAATGGGCATGATGATGGCCAATATGAACATCGCTTCGATTAATGACATGCGCCATTTCAAAGAAAATATTTCCGTTCTGCTGATTTCCAGTATTTTCGTGATGCTGACTGCTTCATTAAGCCTCGAAGTCCTGATCAGCATCTTCAACTGGCAGATCATTTCATTCGTTTTGGCGACGCTGTTTGTCGTCCGGCCTTTGTCGATTTGGCTATCGACGATCGGCACCGATTTGACGATTCAGGAAAAAACCTTGGTCGGCTGGATTGCGCCGCGCGGCATCGTGGCTTTGACGGTTTCCGGTTATTTTGCGGGCGTTTTGCTGGAAGCCGGATTTGCAGATGCGGAACTGCTGACGGCGCTGACTTTTGCGCTGGTCTTTTCGACCGTTATCGTACACGGCTTTACTATCAGCTGGCTTGGCAAAAAGCTTGGGTTGGCAACAGCGGATGACCCAGGTGTCATCATTGTGGGAGCCAGCCGGTTTGCCACAAAGCTTGGTGAAGCAATGGCAGATTTCAATAAAAACGTACTGATTGTGGACCCTTCCTGGGGTCGCCTGCAAGGGGCGCGCCAAGCTGGATTGAAGACATATGCTGGTGAAATCCTGTCGGAGCATACGGATTATGAAGTGGAGTTAACGCCTTACGAGACGATGATTGTTGCTACAGAGACCGATTCCTACAACTCTCTTGTCGTCAATAATTTCGTTCCGGAACTGGGTCGTACGAACCTTTACCAGACAGCGATCCATATTGGGGATCCGTCTGACTTTCATGTTTCCTTGAGCGGGCGGACGTTATTCGCAGAACAATGGAATATCCATGAACTGGAGGCGAAGACCGAAGAAGGCTATACGATGCGCAAGACGCAATTGACGGATCAATTCAGCTTCGAGGACTTCAAAGGAAAATGGTCAGATGAGATGATCCCGCTCTTTATTCAAAGGTCCCAAGGAAAAATTGAGTTCTTTGAGGGCAGCAATAAACTTGAACCAAAAGCTGGGGATGTAGTTGTCAGCTTTACTTCTCCTGCACGCCAATCGGACCGCACGCAAGAACGTTTGGAAAACAAACGGGTTAAAATTGCGACTCAGTCTAAAGAATGAAATCATCCATATGTAAGCTTTTCGATACGTAATGTGAAACAGGGTTTGTTATGATTGGAACAAACGGGTTGCTGCGGATTTAGTTGCAATAACGTGGATTTACACACATACAACCGATTCGTTACTTACGCATTTTGAGGAGGACATAGAATTATGAAAGTTTTATTAGTAGACGGAACGATTCTTGGACGAAAAACCGGTGCCATTCTGGAACAGGTGCAGACTTACATCAAGGAATTCGCTCCTGAAATGGAATTAACGATATTGAAGCTGGCCGATTACGACCATCAGTTTGTCGATGGCCGTCCACTTGGTGAATACAATGACAGCATGCAGGAAATTGTCCGCCGCTTTGAAGAAGCCGACGGCTATATCATTGCCTCGCCGATTTTCCAGGGTTCGATTCCAGGTGTCCTGAAGAATACATTCGACATGCTGCATCCGCGCACCATGCGCTACAAGCCGGTATCGATTGTGGCGAACGGCGGCACTTACCAGCATCACTTGGTCATCGAAAACCAGCTCAAGCCGATTCTCGATTACTTCCGCTGCCTGGTGACGCCCAACTACGTCTACACCCACAGCAGCCATTTTGACGACACCAACACCATCACCAACGACGACGTCCACAACCGCCTGCGCGAACTGGCACGCGTATTCGTGCAATATGCGGAGATGAGTAAGCACCTGTCGAAGGAAACGTTGGATAATCATTGATTGAAGGAAGAAACCTCCCTGTGTGGGAGGTTTTTTTGGTGTCATTTTGGATTTTGTTTGAAGAAATGATTTGTTTTATTCCATTAAAAGAGCTTACTTTCTATTAAGAGTCAAATACTTTCTGTTTAGGAGCAAATACTTTCCGTAAATGATTGAATACTTTCTAATAAACTCTAAATACTTTCCATGCCTTCAAAAAGTTCAGGAATAGCATATATTCGATCTTTATAACTTCCTGCAAAGGGCATATTCGTCGATTTTAATAGCTTGGAGGCGGTGGTAGTGTAGTGAAGTCCAGTAAACTCCCGGAATTCCCGATTGCTGATCGTCGTATTGGCCAGTGTCCGGTATTGCAACAATGCTTCAAGATGAGCGACCGGGTCACCATGGGCGCACGTTTCGCAGCGCCACTTCCCCCGGCGGTAACTCAGTAAGCGGTCCGAGCAATCAGGACAGAATATACCTTTCAAAAGTGAATTCGAAAGACCCAGAGGTGCTGAAGGTTTTGAAGAATGAAGCTCCAACAATTTATGGGCGATTAATTCTGTTTTCTTCTTTGATAAGATTTCTTGCGGATGTTTTTCCAACAATCGATCCATTAGGTGGGGGAGGCCGGAAGCCTGGACCATCAAACGGTTTCCGGCTCGCGATTGAACGACCGATGAAGGATAAGTGAAGACGATGACGCCGATGACAGGCAACTTTACCCGCTGCTGGAATAAAAACTGTTCCAGCCATTTTTCGTGGCGGCGCAATTGGTCATCCGGGTTTTTCATGCCGTCGATGCTGCCGTCTTTATTGGTACGGGAAAATTGCCTCAGTTGGGGATCGAAGTTGAGCAGGCCGGAAATGCTTTTGATTTCCAATGCCAATATGAAACGGCTGGTGATGAGGACGCTGTCAATCTGATGGGAAGACTTCTCTTTTTGGATGAATAAGTCGTGGATGAAGTAATGCGGCAAAGGGAGATCGATTTCGTGCCAAAGGGAGTCGACGCGCAATTCGCCGTGGTAACCGGCAGTGATGCGGCGGAGTTTTTCGGTCCAGTAGGGAGCTTGGGGATGGACGGGTGATATGCGCTGGAGCAGGCTTTCGAGCTGGAAGATTTCTTGCGGTTTGTTTCGATCTTTAAAAATCAATTTATCCTCTCCTTTTTTATAAATCTGCTCCAATATAGCGTAAATTCTTAGGGATAGCAATACTGTTTCAAGGATTCTGGAAGTTATTTGGAAATGCTTTCTGTTTGGGTCAAAATACTTTCCAAAAGGCTATAAATACTTTCCAATAAAATGAGTTTACTTTCCATTGGAAGCTAAATACTTTCCAACCGACAAAAACCCCTCCCAAAAGCCAGCTTCAACAGAAAATGTTACAATAATCACATCAGAAATGAGGGTGAATTTAAATGAAATCAGTAGTTTTAGCAGAAAAGCCATCCGTGGCGCGTGATATTGCGCGTGTTCTCGGATGCGAACAAAAAGGCAATGGATATTTGGAAGGCAAGCAATATATCGTCACGTGGGCACTTGGCCATCTGGTGACGCATGCGCAGCCGGAGCAATACGACAACGACTTCAAGGAATGGAAAATGGATACTTTGCCGATCATTCCAAAGCCGTTCAAGCTGGTGCCGATCAAACAGTCAATGAAGCAGTTTAACGCGGTCAAATCCCAGCTGCAGCGCGGCGATGTCAAAGATGTCATCATCGCGACAGATGCTGGACGCGAAGGCGAGCTTGTGGCGCGTTGGATTCTGGAGAAGACCAATACGCGCAAGCCGGTGAAGCGCCTGTGGATTTCGTCCGTTACCGATAAAGCCATTAAAGACGGCTTCAACAACTTGAAAGACGGCAAGGCTTACGAAAATCTCTACGCAGCAGCTGTTGCACGTGCGGAAGCGGACTGGGTAGTCGGCATCAACGCGACGCGCGCGCTGACCGTCAAATACAATGCGCAATTGTCAACTGGCCGCGTGCAGACACCGACGCTGGCGATGATCGCCGAACGCGAAAAGCAGATCCGCAATTTCCAGCCGAAGCCGTATTACGGCATGCAGGCGATTACCGACAAAGCGGCATTCACCTGGACGGACGGCAACTCGACGCAATCCTTCGACAAGGACAAAATCGACCGCTTGTTCAATAAACTCCAGAACACCCACGAAGGCACTGTGACGGATATCAAGATTACGCCGAAACGCCAGCCGGCACCGCCTTTATTCGACTTGACCGAACTGCAGAAAGAAGCCTACAAGCGCTATAGCTGGTCGGCGAAAGAGACGCTCAACACGCTGCAGAATCTTTACGAGCGCTACAAAATTGTGACCTATCCGCGGACCGACTCGAAGCATTTGACGAGCGACATGCGGGATACCTTGAAGGACCGCGTCAAAGCGGTGCAAATGGGTCCTTACCGCAGCCTGGCCGCAATGATCTTGAAAAATCCGGTAGCGCCGCAGAAAGGCGTGATCGACGACGCAAAAGTTTCCGATCACCACGCCATCATCCCGACGGAAGAAACGCCGCCGCTGCATGATCTTTCCGATAAAGAGGTTAAATTATACGACATGATCGTCAAGCGCTTCCTAGCGGTATTTTACCCGCAGTACGAATACGACCAGACGACCGTCAAACTGACTGCCGGCGGGGAAACGTTCCAGGCAAAAGGCAATACGATCCGCAATGAAGGCTGGAAACGCATCTACAAAGATGAAGATGACGACAACGATACTACGCTGCCGCCGTTTGAAAACGGGCAGAAGCTGGCGATCAAAGGCATCGCGCTGACGGATGGAAAAACCAAGCCGCCCGCTTTCTTCAATGAAGGGACGCTTCTTGGCGCTATGGAAAATCCGACGCAGTTCATGAGCGGCGAGTCGAAAGAACTGATTCAGACGCTCGGCGAAACCGGTGGACTGGGTACGGTTGCAACGCGTGCCGATGTCATCGATAAATTGTTCAATACTTTCCTGATTGAGAAAAAAGGCAAGGACCTGACGATCACTTCAAAAGGCCGCCAGTTGCTGGAACTTGTTCCGGAAGACTTGAAGTCGCCGAAGCTGACAGCAGATTGGGAACAGCAATTGACCAAGATCGCCAAAGGCCAATTGAAAAAAGAAGAATTTATTAAAGAAATGATTGTCTTCGCTGAAAAATCCGTATCGGATATCAAGAAGAGCGACAAAAAGTTCAAGCATGACAACATCACCGGCAAAATGTGCCCGGATTGCGGCAAACCGCTTCTTGAAGTCAACAGCAAGCGCGGCAAAATGAATGTCTGCCAGGATCGCGACTGCGGCTACAAAAAGCAAGTGGCGATGCAGACCAATGCGCGCTGCCCAAACTGCCACAAGAAGTTAGAGATGCAAGGTGAAGGAGACGGCAAGATTTTCGTCTGCAAATGCGGACATCGCGAGAAGTTGTCAGCCTTTGAAAAACGCAAAAAATCCGGTCAATCTAAAGCTAATAAAAAAGACGTCAATAAATACTTGAACCAGCAGGAAGAAGCGCCGCAAAATACGGCGATGGCTGATGCACTGAAAAAATTATTGGGCCAAACCGAATAGAATCCCGCTGCTGATGATGGTATGCTGTGAAGAAGCAAGTTTTCAGATAAGGAGAAAACGCCATGGCTAAAAAAATCGCAAAAACCAATGCAGCACGTATGCTCGACAAAGAAAAGATCCACTATGAACTGCTTCATTACAGTGCCGAAGACGGCAAAGTGGACGGCGTTTCTGTCGCTGCCAAAATTGGCCATTCGGCAGAACTCGTCTATAAAACTTTGGTGGCCATTGGTGCCTCCAAGCAGCCATATGTGTTTGTTATTCCGGTTGCGGCAGAACTGGACTTGAAAAAAGCGGCCAAAGCGGCCGGCGAAAAGAAAATTGAGATGGCACCGGTGAAGGATATTCTTGCACTCACCGGCTATATTCGAGGCGGCTGTTCGCCTGTCGGGATGAAAAAGCCCTATCCGACTTTCGTGTCAGTTGAAGCGGAGCAATTGCCTGAAATGATTGTCTCTGCCGGTAAAATCGGCATGCAGTTGAAACTGGCTCCTGCGGAACTGGCCGCTGCGACAAAAGGCCACTTTGCGGAATTGACAGCTCCAGGTCAATGAAGCTTCCATCCATTCGTTTTGAATGGGTGGATTTTTCATATCATAATAAAAGAAAGAAGGATTTGGATGAAGCGTTCGCTGTTTTACCGTTGGCTGTTTTTTATTGTCGGATTGATTGTTCTCGCACTTGGGTTTACCATGACCATCAAAGGCAGCAAGCTGGGCATCGGGCCATGGGATGTGCTGCATGTCGGCCTGTATCTGAACTTCGGATTGACCATCGGCACGTGGTCGGTCATCGCCGGATTTGCGCTGATTGCCAGTACCGCTATCTTCACACGGAAAGTACCACAGATCGGCACTTTTTTGAATATGCTGCTGATCGGTGTCTTTATCGACATTTTCAATTTCCTGATTCCGGACATCCATACGCTGGTTGGGCAAATCCTGATTTTGTCAGCCGGAATCGTCGTGTCAGGCTATGGCGTCGGCCTCTATGTGTCGCCGAAAATCGGTGCAGGTCCGCGTGACAGCTTGATGATGATGCTCGTTGAAAAGACCGGCCTCAGCATCAGCGTCGTTCGGGCAGGGATTGAAGTCGGGGTGGCGTTGCTTGGTTGGCTGCTCGGCGGACCGGTCGGCATCGGCACCATTGCAGTTGCGTTGCTGACGGGCAGAATTGTCCAAGTATCCTTGCCGCAATTTGAAAAACTGCTGGTGACGCTCATCGGCAAAAAAGAAGGCATTCCGCCAGTCCTTAAGATTTAAAGGAATGGCCTAAAAGCTAAGTAAAGCAAGAGATCGGGGACGTGCTCATTCTCTTGCTCTACTATGCTAAAACCCAATTCTCATGACCGTTGTGATTAGTTGAATCCTTTCTGCCAATATGTTATAAATAAAGCCGAGTAACTCTATTGGTTTTATTGAATATAAGAAAAGGGGCTTGAACAATGGGACGCGAGTTTGTGGGGATTTTCGATGAATGGGTTCATACCTATGATGATTCAGTAAGTGGAAAAGATGAGGAATACAAAGATGTATTCATGAAATATAACGAAATTTTGCAGGCGGTGGCTGATGCAGCGATTGGTCCGGTTATAGAATTCGGTGTCGGCACCGGCAACTTGACGGAAAAACTTTTAAGCCGTGGCTTGGAAGTGGTCGGAATCGAACCAAATCAGGCGATGCGTGAAGTGGTTGCGGAAAAGATGAACGAATTGACTGTCATGGACGGTGATTTTTTGGAGTTCGAAACAGCAATCAAACCACAAAGCTTTGTCAGCTCATACGCATTCCATCATTTGACGGACACGGAAAAAGCACAGGCTTTTCAACTATACGCCGAGCAATTGCCGGCGGGCGGCAAAGTGGTTTTTGCAGACACGCTTTTTGCTTCAGAAGCAGCCAAAAAGGAAATAATTGCATTTGAACAAGCAAGAGGTCATGCTAATCTAGTAGAGGACTTGAACCGTGAATATTACACAACGGTTCCTGTGATGGAAAAACTGATTACGGATGCAGGGTTTACGGTGGAATTGTCGAAGATGAACAATTACGTATATCTGATTGACGCAACTAAAAAATAAGAAATAGGGAGCGATTGGAATGAAAAAAATGAATGTTGAAAGCTTTAACTTGGACCATACAAAAGTAGTGGCGCCATATGTGCGTTTGGCAGGAGAAAAAACCGGCGCAAAAGGCGATACGATCCGCAAATACGATATCCGTTTTAAACAGCCGAACAAAGAGCATATGGATATGCCTGCGCTTCATTCCCTTGAGCACATGATGGCTGAACACAGCCGCAACCATTCGGACAGCATTGTGGATATTGGGCCAATGGGCTGCCAGACAGGTTATTACCTATCAGTTATCAACCATGACGATTTCGAAGACATTCTGCGCATTTTGGAAAACACCTTGAAAGATGTCATTGAAGCGGACGAAGTGCCGGCATGCAACGAAGTGCAATGCGGATGGGCTGCAAGCCATAGCTTAGAAGGCGCTAAAGAACTGGCGCGCGAAATGCTGGCGAAAAAAGACCAATGGAGCCAAGTCTTCGCGGATGAAGCGATCTAAGGAGAATTACGATGAACTATGTAACTGAAATTCAGCAATTGATCGGCAATACGCCGTTGCTGGAACTGACACACAGCAAAATTCCGAACGGCTGCCGCATCTTTGCCAAGCTGGAATATTTCAATCCCGGCGGCAGCGTCAAAGACCGATTGGGTGTTTCATTGATTGAAGATGCAGAAAAACGCGGAGTGCTGAAACCGGGCGGCACGATGATCGAGCCGACGGCCGGCAATACCGGCATCGGCCTGGCCATCGCAGCCATTGGCAAAGGCTATCAGGTGAAGTTTGTGGTGCCTGAGAAATTCAGCCAGGAAAAACAAGGGTTGATGCGTGCCCTAGGCGCAGAGGTCATCAACACGCCAACTGAAAAAGGCATCAAAGGCGCCATCGAAAAAGCCAAGGAATTGGTTGAAGCAGAAGGGGCATTTTCCCCTTCTCAATTCTCCAATCCGGCAAATCCCGAAACCTATGTCCGAACGCTTGGGCCGGAAGTCTGGGAAGCCCTTGATGGAGAAATCGATGTCTTTATTGCAGGAGCAGGATCCGGTGGCACGTTCATGGGGACTGCGCGTTACTTGAAATCAAAAAAACAAGCCGTTAAAACAGTTATTGTGGAACCCGAAGGCTCGATTTTGAATGGCGGACCATCCGGACCACATTTGACTGAAGGCATCGGCATGGAATTTTTGCCGGATTACATGGATGAGAACTATTTCGAAGCGATCCACACGATTACGGACAAAGAAGCATTCATGGCAGTCCGGGAATTGGCGAAAAACGAGGGTTTATTAGTCGGAAGTTCCTCCGGCGCCGCTTATGTGGCAGCGTTGCGGGAAGCGGAAGCTGCCAAACCGGGAAGCCATATTGTCACCGTATTTGCGGACTCAAGTGAACGCTATATGAGCCAGGATATTTATGGCCGAACTTTTAAGGAGGATCAGGAATGAAACCGAAAACAAGATTAATCCATGGGGGCATTGTCGGCGATGAAGCGACAGGCGCCGTATCTACACCAATTTATCAGGTCAGCACCTACAAGCAGGAAGCTGTCGGTAAATTCAAAGGCTACGAATATTCACGTACAGGAAACCCGACACGCCACGCGCTCGAAGAGTTGATTGCAGATGTTGAGTTCGGCCACGCCGGCTTTGCATTCGGTTCAGGAATGGCTGCCATTTCGTCTGTCATGATGCTGTTTTCTGCGGGAGACCACGTCGTTCTGACAGATGATGTCTACGGCGGAACTTACCGCGTCATCAATAAAGTGCTGAACCGTTTTGGTTTGGAGTTCACATTTGTTGATACGGGGAATTTGGAAGAAGTGGAAGCGGCGGTCAAAGAAAATACGAAAGCGATTTTTATTGAAACACCAACCAATCCACTATTGAAAGTGACGGATATTGAAGCTGTCTCAGCCTTTGCAAAATCGAAGGGCTTGTTGACGATTGTCGATAACACCTTCATGACGCCTTATTTGCAGAATCCGATTTCGCTGGGCGCTGATATTGTTGTGCATAGCGCGACGAAATACATCGGTGGCCACAGTGATGTTGTAGCAGGACTGGTAGTCGTCAATTCAGCGGAACTTGCGGAACAAGTACATTTTGTGCAAAACTCCATCGGCGCTATTTTAGGGCCGCAGGATTCATGGCTGCTGATTCGCGGGTTGAAAACATTGGGCTTGCGCATGGAAGAAGCCAATTCGAATGCACAGAAAATTGCTGAATTCCTGGAAGCGCATGAAGCGGTCGGCAAAGTCATTTACCCAGGACTTGAAAGCCATCCGGGACGTGATTTGATGCAGAAGCAGGCTAACGGATTTGGCGGTATGATTTCATTTGATGTAGGCAGCAGAGAGAAAGCTGGAGAATTATTGGCCAAACTGAAATACTTTACCTTAGCTGAAAGCTTAGGAGCTGTTGAAAGCTTGATTTCTGTACCGGCCCAAATGACCCATGCTTCCATTCCTATCGAACGCCGTGCAGAACTGGGCATTGTCGAAGGGCTTGTGCGCATTTCAGTCGGGATAGAAGATGTGGAAGATTTGATTGAAGATCTGGAAAATGCTTTAAAATAAGTGACTAACCGCCTACTTCAGGCGGTTTTTTTATGTTCTTTTAAAGTTATTGAAACCATATGGACTAGTTGGATGTCAGAAAAAACAACCATATTACCTGAAATTTCGTAACTCGAAATACATCTTATAGCCTATTCTTCTGACTATTCTGTCATGGTAAGATTTTCAAAGAAATAATATTCTGACAGTTCGGAAGGGGATTCAACATGAAAAACAGCAAATGGGTATCGATCTTATCGGCTAGTGCGTTAACCCTATCTTTATTCGCGCCAGCAGCTGCAGCGGCACCGACCGAAGCAGTGCCATCAGTAAACGACTGGAACAGCGAACGATACGGGGATCGGATCGATATCGACCAAAGCTTGAATGATTTAACGCAGGATGAAAATTTCAAAAAAGAAGCGGATAAAAAGATAAAGGCGCAGGCTGATGAAGTGGCAGGCGGAGAGTCTGATTCAAAAGCAGACAGCGCATTTACAGAAGACCATGGAACGAAATTATTCCTGGACCGCAACTTAAGCTTTAAAGAATTTACTTTGCGCAGCATTGGCGACAATGTGGAAATCTGGGTAGCCAATGATTTGGCTTATGGACCGAACAACCCAAAACCAGCCGATGTGGTAACACAAGCGCAGGTGGATAAATTACGTGCTGAATTCGACAGCAATATCTATCCGGTAGCGACGGATTTCTTTGGAACACCGGACCAATTGGACGGATCAAAGGCTACTGTTCCAGGTATAGTAGGACTACCTGATGACTATTACGAAGGATCTGACAAAGTCATCATGCTGGTCGATAATGTCCAGGATGAAGGCTGGAACAACCCAAGCTACCCATTCTTTGTTGCCGGCTTCTTCTGGCAAACACTTGAAAACTATACAGACCGCAACATCATCACCATCGATACGAATTCATGGGAAACGCGTTTGGAGAGCACATTCTTCGGCACAACCATCCATGAGTTGCAGCATTTGATCCAAGCCGATAACGATGGCGCTGAGGAAACTTGGTTGAACGAAGGCATGTCGACATTCTCTGAATTCCTGGGCGGTTATGGCCATGGAGAAGGATCGATCAACTTCTATTTGGATCACCCGGAAAACTCATTGGTCAACTGGGATGAGCATGGAACAGCAGCGACTGGCCCGGAAACAATTGCGGATTATGGCCAGGTCTACTTGTTCACTCTTTATATGTACGACAAGTTTGGACAGGAATTTATTCGTGAGTTGGCAACAGATGGCGACAGCCAAGGGATGGCAAGCGTCGACAAAGTGCTGAAAGATTATGGCACTGGTAAAACATTCACGGAAGTCTACCAGAATTTCATGACGGCATTGACGTTGGACAATTCGGATGTCAGCAGCGACTACAATATCGACAGCATTGACCTTCGTAAACTGCCAGTTGGCACTGCAGATGAGGTAAGAGGCAAAACTGTAGATTTTGAAAAAGCGAAAACATTTGAAAAAGAAGGCGTTCCGGCATGGGGCGGCGACTTTAAAGAGTTCAATTTCGGCAAAGATGTCCGCGGCCTGGAATTTGACGGCGTCGACTTCCTGCCATTGCAATGGCAAACTGTAGCAGATCCAAAAGGGTCTGGTGCACAAGTATTGCATGCAAATAACGGAGACGAAGCAGATCAGGAATTGATCTTTGGAGCAACAGTGCCTGCTGCCAACGCGGCTTTGACGTTCGAGCATTACTACGATATTGAAGAGCAATGGGATTTCGGCATGGTTCAAGTATCGACTGACAATGGTGATACATGGACTTCGCTTGAAAACGCCAATACGCGCAGTGACGTAGTGGCAGAAGGCTACCCGACCATCAAGGAAAACGTACCTGGCTTCACGGGAACAAATGGCGACTGGGCAACAGAAACATTTGACTTGTCGGCTTACGCAGGAAAAGATGTCCTGGTTTCATTCCGTAACTTGACTGACTGGGGTTCCAACAACCCAGGCTGGTTCATCAAGAACATTAAATTAGGTGATTTCTCGGCTGACGGCACGTCAACGGATGTTTTCCAGTCATTGGGGCAGTTGAAAGGTGACTACGTCAACTTTACAACAACATTCATCCAAACCAAGAAAAATGGCAAAGAACGCGTCTTCCACGTAGATCCGTATAACGTGACGGAGAAACAAGCCTTGGATCTTCAACAAGTTCTCCGTGAAGGCAATGTGAAAATGATCACTTCTTATGCTGCTGAAGAAGGGCAAAAAGAAGCGAAAGAATTCACTTATGAAGTCGTCTACAAAAAGGACAACCCGAACAAAGGCAAAGGCAAGAACAACGGAAAAGGCAATAAATAAGGCAAAAGCGGACCTCGGTCCGCTTTTTCTTTTGGAGAAAATGCCCCTTATGGTAAGATGGAAACTGAGATTGTTTGTGAAAGGAAGAGGACATTGTCGAAAAAATTAGATGCATTTTTAGATGAGAACTTAACAGAATTAAAAGAGCAGGGCCTCTATAATGAAATCGATCCGGTTGAAGGACCGAACGGCGCGATCATCAAAGTGCGCGGCAAGGAACTGATCAACCTTTCTTCAAATAACTACTTGGGGCTTGCGACCAACGAAGACTTGAAGCAAGTGGCAAAAGACGCCATCGACAAATACGGTGTCGGCGCAGGGGCAGTCCGTACAATCAACGGAACGTTGGATCTGCATGTGAAGTTGGAAGAAAAGTTAGCTGAATTCAAAGGTACAGAAGCGGCTATTTCTTATCAATCCGGCTTTAATTGCAACATGGCGGCCATTTCAGCTGTCATGGACAAGAACGATGCGATTCTTTCTGACCAGTTGAACCATGCATCCATCATCGATGGCTGCCGCTTGTCGAAAGCGAAAATCATCGCATTTAAGCACTCGGATATGGAAGACCTTCGCCTGAAAGCGAAAGAAGCGACTGAATCCGGCCTTTACAATAAAGTCATGGTCATCACAGATGGTGTCTTTTCGATGGATGGCGATATTGCCAAGCTTCCGGAAATTGTAGAAATCGCCAAAGAATTCGACTTGATCACATACGTGGATGATGCGCACGGTTCAGGCGTTACCGGCAAAGGGAAAGGCACCGTGAAGCATTTCGGCCTTGAAAAAGAAATCGATATGCAAATGGGTACTTTATCCAAAGCAGTCGGCGTTGTCGGCGGTTATGTGGCCGGCAAGAAAAATCTGATTGACTGGTTGAAAGTTCGTTCACGTCCATTCTTGTTCTCGACAGCGGTGACTCCAGGCGACGTTGCAGCTATCACAGCGGCAGTCCAAATGATCATCGACTCAACGGAATTGCACGATAAATTGTGGGACAATGGCGATTACTTGAAAAAAGGCCTGGATAAACTAGGCTTCGATATCGGCCATTCAGAAACACCGATCACTCCTTGCATCATCGGCGACGAAAAGTTGACGCAGGAATTCTCGAAGCGTTTGTTCGAAGAAGGCGTCTACGCGAAATCAATCGTCTTCCCAACGGTTCCAAAAGGCACTGGACGCGTCCGCAACATGCCGACAGCTGCCCATACGAAAGAAATGTTGGATGAAGCCATTGCCACTTACGAAAAAGTCGGCAAAGAATTAGGCGTCATCAACTAAAACACGAAAACACGCCCGGCTTTATGCTGCCGGGCGTGTTTTTATTTCCAGATATAGGATATACAGTCCTGGTTGGGTGAAATACAGTCCAAATTGGCGAAGCACTGTCGAAATCAGCTTACTTACTGTCCAAAACAGGCACAATACTGTCCAACGCCAATTTCTGCTCCTCAAAATAAATCGCAGCGAACATTTCCGCTGTTACCAGCATAGCGGTTTCATTAAAATCGAAGTTTTCATGGTGATGCGGGTAAACAGCCTGTTCATCATCCATTTTCGCGCCGACAAAGAAATAGGCGCCGGGTTTGGCCTGTGTAAAATAAGTGAAATCTTCGACCGGCATGACCGGATCGATTTCCACCACATTTTCAACTCCCAATACTTCACGGCCGGCAATGCGGACACGATCGGTTTCAGCTGAATGGTTCCAAAGAGAATCGTAGCCATTTTCGATGATCACTTCTGCGGTGGCGCCCATGGCGATGGCGACGTTCTCGACAACGGTCCGAAGGCGCTGGCTGGCGAGCGCGCGGAGTTCGGGATCGAATACGCGAATTGTGCCTTCCAGCACTGCTTTGCTCGAAATGACGTTATCGGCATCGCCGGCATGGAATTTGCCGATTGAGACGACCAGTTCTTTCAATGGATCGGCATTGCGGCTGACGATGGACTGCAAAGCAACCATGATATGGCTCGCTGCCAAAATCGGATCGACGCCGTTGTGCGGTTCTGCCCCGTGTGTTCCGGAACCGTGGACGATAATTTTGACGGTATCTTCAGAAGCCTGAAGGAATCCGTCGCGCACATAAATCCGGCCGCTGTCCATCTTGCTTTGCAGGTGAGCACCGTAGACCGCATCGACGCCGTCCAGGCAGCCATCTTCAATCATGGCGCGTGCACCGCCTGGCGATAGTTCCTCGCCGAATTGATGGATCAAGACAATTGTGCCCGGCAGTTCTTCCTGAATGGCCACCATCGTTTTGGCGAAGCCCAGCAAAGCGGCAGTATGGCCATCATGGCCGCAGGCGTGCATCACACCCGGAACCGTGGACTTATAAGAAACGTCTTTTTGGTCATCGATCGGCAAAGCATCGAAATCTGCACGGAATGCAATCGTTTTGCCAGGCTTTCCGCCGCGGATCGTCCCGACAACACCACGTCCGCCAACGTCCCGGCGAACTTCTATACCCAATTTTTCCAAACGATCCGCAATAAAAGCGGGCGTGGCGATTTCTTGATGCGACAATTCGGGGTGCATATGCAAATATCTTCGGGTCTCCACCATTTCGCCGTAGAGCGACCGGATCTGTTCAGTTAACGTCATTTGTCAAAACTCCTTTGTGATGAAAATAAAATACCATTCATTCACGAATTTCACTATAGTAGTAAGTATACAATAAGTTAAATTTAATGGAGGCTGTCAAATGAAAATCACAAAAGCGTCATTGCATGCGGTCAGATTTCCACTCAACGAACCATTCATCATTTCCTATGCGACGTACCCGGATATGCCGGCATTGATTCTAGTACTGGAAACCGACAATGGATTGGTTGGATACGGAGAAGCCGTTCCGGATGAACATGTAACTGGAGAATATTTCACGGCTGCTTTTGAGGTGTTGAAAGAACTGTTCCTGCCGGCCATTATTGGCATGAACCCGTTCGACATCGAATCGATTCATTCAAAAATGAACGCATTGATGGCACGGAACCCTGCAGCCAAAGCTGCTGTGGATATTGCCTGCTACGACTTGATGGGCAAGGCGGCCGGCCAACCAGTATACAACTTGATCGGCGGACAGGCGGCGGAACATCTTGATTACCCGAAAGTGCTCAGCATTGAAGCACCTGAAATCATGGCGGAAAAAGCCAAGAAAGCTGTTGAAATGGGCTATGCGTCCCTTAAACTGAAAGTAGGGAAAGGGCAGGCGCAGGAAGATGTGGACCGGATTTTGGCAGTTCGTGAAGCGGTCGGCAAGGACATGCCGATCCGCGTGGATGTCAATCAAGGGTGGAAGTCCTCAGGGATAGCGGTTGCAGCCATTAAACAGCTCGAAGGAGCGAACATTGCCTGGATCGAACAGCCGATCCGCATGGGCGACATTCGCGGATTGGCCGAAGTCCGTTCGAAGACCGCTGTACCGATCATGGCAGACGAAAGCCTTCAGTCAATGGAAGACCTCTTGGAAATCATCCGCTTGCAGGCGGCAGACGTCGTCAATATCAAGCTGATGAAATGTGCGGGCATTTTCCATGCGGCCCAAATGGCGAAAACCGCTGAAGCAGCGGGCATGAAGTGCCAAATCGGCTCCATGGTGGAATCATCTATTGGATCGGCTGCAGGCTATCATGTAGCCATGGCACGCATCAATATTGAAAGCACAGAACTGACGGGACCGCTGCTGTTCAGCGAGGAAATCGGTGATTTGACTTATAAGCATCCGTACGTTTTATTGTCCGGCAAGCCGGGATTGGGTGTAGAAGTGGATCCGGCACAATTGGAAAAACTGACGGTCAAGAAATGGACTGTAGAAAAATAAACATAAAAAACTCGCGGGCCCATTGGGTCCGCGAGTTTTTAGATGACATCCGTTTTCTGGATCAAACTTAAGAAACGTTTTGTCCGTTCTTCTGTCGGATGATTGAAAATGTCTTCGGGTTTGCCGCGTTCGATGATGCGGCCTTCGTCCATGAACAGCACTTCGTCCGCGACGCCCTTGGCAAAGCGCATTTCATGTGTCACTACAACCATCGTCATGCCTTCAGCGGCCAAGTCTTTCATGACCTGCAGTACTTCGCCGACCAGTTCGGGGTCGAGCGCGGAAGTCGGTTCATCAAAGAGCATCACTTTGGGTTCAAGTGCCAACGCACGGGCGATGCCGACACGTTGTTGTTGCCCCCCGCTTAGCTGGAATGGGTAGTCGTTGATCTTTTCGCCGAGGCCGACTTTCGTCAGCAGCTGCTCGGCTTTTTTTCGGGCCAGCTTTTTATCCTGCTTCTGGACAGTAATGGGTCCTTCCATGACATTTTCAAGAGCGGTCATGTGAGGGAATAGGTTGTAGTGCTGGAAGACCATGGCCGACTGCTTGCGAAAAGCCATAATCTGCTTTTTCGACAAAGGTTTGGAGAAGTCGGCGGTCTGTTCGTCGATCGTTACAGAACCGGAAGTGGGTGTTTCTAATGTATTGAGGCAACGGAGAAATGTCGTTTTACCTGAACCGGATGGGCCGATAACTACAATTGCCTGGCCTTTTTGGACATCTGCATCAATGCCTTTCAATACTTCGAGGTCACCGAACTTTTTATGCAAATTTTTGATTGAAATCATATCGGACTCCTTACTGCAATCAGTGAACTGCTTGTATTATCGGGAAACGTAGCGGTCAAAGCGATGTTCAAGCCGTCCTTGGACCAGCGACAAGGCAAAGCAGATGACCCAGTAAAGCAATGCCGCCTGCCCGTACAGCAGCAGGAACTCGTAGTTGGTTGCGGCGATTTGCTGGGCGACCCTGAACATCTCGGTAACCAAAATCAGCGATGCCAGTGACGTATCTTTGATCAAGCTGATAAACGTATTGGACAAGGGCGGCAATGAAACACGTGACGCCTGAGGCAAAATAACGCGGCGCAATGATTGTGTATAGGACATGCCGATCGTGTCGGCTGCCTCCCATTGGCCTTTTGGAATCGACAGGATCGCTGCCCGGATCACTTCGGAAGCATAAGCTCCGACGTTCAGGGAGAAGCCGATCACTGCCGCAGGAAACGGATCGATGGTGATGCCGAGTGTGGGCAATCCGTAAAACAGGATGAATAATTGAACCAATAAAGGCGTACCGCGTATGATCGATACGTAAACACGGGCAATGATCTGGAAAATTTTAACCGTCGAAATCCGCGCCAAAGCAGTCAAGATCGCCAAAATCAATCCAAAAATGAAGGAGATGATCGACAAAGGCAACGTGAATTGCAGCGTGGCTTCGATTAATGGAAGAAATGAGGATTGCGCAATATCCACAAGCCGTTCCATTCTGACCGGATCTGAGAAAATACTATTCAAGTACATTTTCACCAAACCATTTTTCGGAAATTTCATCGTACGTGCCGTCTTCGATCATATCAGCCAACGCTTTATTCGCTTCATCCACAATTGCGCCACTGTCTTTTCTGAACAATAATGCACTTTGTGCAGCATCTCCGGATTCATCGACAACTTTCACTTTTGCATCCGGGCGCTGTTTCAGGAAATCCAAAACGGTCAAGTTATCATTGACGGTCGCATCAACGCGGCCGGAATTCAGTAATTCAATCGCTTGGTTAAACCCTTCGACGCCTTCAAGTTCCGCGCCGTAAGAAGTGGCTGTTTCAGCATAGTTGCTTGTCAATGACTGTGCAGACAGTTTGCCTTCCAAGTCTTCAAAACTTTGAATCTCTGTGTTGTCTTCAGCAACTACCAAAACTGCAGTAGAAGTGATGTACGGATCTGAAAACTCATAGCTTTCCTGGCGTTCGGGATTGATCCCGACCTGGTTGGCGACCATATCAAAACGGCCCGCATCCAATCCTGCAAACATGGCATCCCATTGGGTTTCAAGGAATTCAGCTTCCACACCCAGGCGCTCAGCGATTTCGCGTGCAATCTCAACATCAAAACCAGTCAATTCTCCGGAAGCGTCATGGAAAGTGAACGGAGGGTAAGTTCCTTCCGTACCAATGACCAATGTTCCTTCTTCCTTGACCTTAGCCAGGACATCTTCTCCGGATCCGCCGTTGTCCGCCGCATCATCCGTCGTCGGGTCTTCTTCAGGGGATCCACCGCCACAGGCAGCTAAAACCAACATTGCTAGAACTAATAAAAACGCCAAACTGAATTTCTTCATGTAAATCTCCTCGTTTCGTTTGTATTTTTTTCCGAAATTCCTTGTTGGCTTTCATTCCCTTTGATTTTAATCCAAATAAATAAAAGTTCAATAAAGCCATTATAACCAACTGGATTAGTTGGTTTAAGGATTAAAAAAAGGAAAATCCGTTATGAAATCCAACAGAAATCCTAGAGCTGATTTATTATAGCATGCCTTCGCAACAGTCTCAAATGAAGTGAACAGCAGAAGATAGCAGTTTTTCAGCTTTTCTTTTAAATAAAGAAAAGACATTTTCACCAAAGCTTTCCGATAAAGTATTTGTGTTTTTAAAGAGAACAACTTATAATAGCTAGATAATAAAGGTTTAATTAGCAAGGTTTATAAGATAATTTTTGTTTTTTTACACAGGACAAATGTTTTTCGGAAAAGGAGTGTTGAAAATGGAACGAATTATGATTACAGGTGCTTTAGGACAGATAGGGTCGGAGCTTGTCGGGAAAATGCGCAGCATCTACGGCAATGACAATGTACTGGCGACGGATATCCGACAATCATCCGACCAGTCAGGACCTTTTGAAATCTTGGATGTAACCGATGCACAGAGAATGCACGATTTGGCAAAAGACTTTGGAGCGGATACAATGGTCCACATGGCGGCTTTGCTGTCAGCGACTGCTGAGGAAAAACCTCTTCTTGCCTGGAACTTGAATATGGGCGGACTTGTCAATGCGCTTGAAGCTTCTCGTGAACTCGGCATGCAATTTTTCACACCCAGTTCCATTGGCGCTTTCGGTCCGTCAACGCCTAAGAAAAACACACCGCAAGACACGTTGCAGCGTCCGACAACTATGTACGGCGTTAACAAGGTGGCTGGTGAATTGCTTTGTGACTATTACTATACAAAATTCGGAGTGGACACGCGCGGCGTCCGTTTCCCAGGGCTGATTTCCAACGTAGCTCAGCCGGGCGGCGGAACGACCGATTACGCAGTCGATATCTATTACAAAGCGATCGAACAAGGCAGCTATACGTCTTACATTGCAGAAGGCACCTACATGGATATGATGTATATGCCGGATGCGCTGCAGGCCATTGTTGATTTGATGGAAGCAGACCCAGCCAAATTAATCCACCGAAATGCATTCAATGTAACAGCGATGAGTTTTGAGCCGGAACAAATTGCCGCTTCCATCCGCAAGCACATTCCTGATTTCAAGATGTCTTATGCGGTCGATCCGATCAGACAGGAAATTGCAGACAGCTGGCCGGATAACATCGATGCTTCTGCTGCCCAGACCGAATGGGGCTTTAAAGCTTCCTACGATTTGGATGCTATGACATATGATATGCTGGAAAAATTAAAAAAAAAGCTCCAGCCCGCTTGAGTGAATTTCATTAAATGAACAATAAGAAACGCCATCCGCAGTCTAATCTGCGGATGGCGTTTCTTTTCGTTTTTTTATTTGATTAGAATAGCAGATGTGCGACGCCCACAACGATCGGCAATGCGATGATTGTGCGAAGCAGGAAGATGATGATCAGGTCCAGGATATTTACAGGAATCTTGGAGCCTAACAGCAAGCCGCCGACTTCAGACATGTAGATCAATTGTGTAACGGACATGGTGGCGACAACAAAGCGCGTCATTTCAGATTCGATGCCTGCACCTAAAATAGCCGGCAGGAACATATCAGCAAAACCGACAACCATCAATTGCGCAGCTTCAGCCGCTTCTGGTACGCCCAGCAAACGCAAATACGGTTCGAACGGTGTACCCAGAATCGTGAACACCGAAGTGTATTCAGCCAGGATCAATGCGACAGTACCGAATGCCATAACAACCGGTGCAACACCAATCCACATATCCAATACGTTTTTAAAGCCATCTTTGAAGAATTTGCTGACTGAGCGGTTATCTTCCGCCTTCGTCAAAGCACTTTCGATGCCGTGCGAAGTGACACTATAACCAGCCGGCACGTCTTCTGACTGAGATTCCTGTGGTGAACCGTCCATGAAAGTGGTCGGCTTGTTCGTTAATGGGTAAATCCGCGGCATAATAAGTGCAAGAATGACGCCTGCTAAAATGACCGTTGCGTAATAAGGGAGGAAGTAGGTACCAAGACCAATTTCCTGAATGACGACAATCGCAAACGTGATGGAAACGACGGAGAATGTTGTTCCGATAATCGCGGCTTCACGCTGCGTGTATTTATTCGCTTCGTATTGCTTGCTTGTCAGTAGGACCCCAATGGTGCCATCTCCAACCCACGATGCCAAAGCATCAATGGATGAACGGCCAGGCAGGCGGAACAGCGGGCGCATGATTTTCACCATCATCGTGCCGAAAAATTCCAATAAGCCAAAGTTCATCAATAGAGGGAGAAGCAGGCCAGCAAAAAGGAAAATGGTGAAAAGGAAAGACAGTAAACCGTCGCCGGCAAGAAGGAGCCCTCCTGTATTTTCATTCCAAATAGGTTCTGGCCCAACTTGGAACAACACCATGACTGCAAATACTGCTCCAAGAATCCGGACAATGGTCCAAAAAAGATTGACGTTAAAAAGCTTGTCCATAAACGGAACATAATCTGTTTCGTTGACTTTTTTGGTGATGAAAACCAATGAACCTAAGGCCGCTACAATTAAAATGCCCATCATGATCCACGGTACGATGGATTCGATGGATCCCGCCATAAGGTTGGCGAGGACTGCTATGGTGACCATCCAGCCTTCGTCTGTTGGAATTGGTACCAAAAACAGTATGATTCCGAGTAGAGAAGGAATCAAAAACAGCAGCCAGGTTGAGATAGAAAACTTTTTCACAAATAAATCCCCTTTTCTGAGTGTATGAATACACATAATTATAACTGATTATACAACGTTTTTCCCCTATGAAAGCGCTCCACAACCAATGTTTATATTATCTGAAAACATCCATAAAAAATACCCCCTCAATAAAGAAAATATTGAGGGGGTAATATTTAGAAGGATTCTTCAAAATCCTCATGCCAGCGATAATTATAAAAGCGTTCTTTCGTCAACCAGTTTTCGGTCTCTGTATCGCCTTGCTGCAGCTTGTGCTCCATCTCGGCAAGCATCCAAGCAGTTTGCGAGATGTGCGCTTTCATGGAATTCATTTTCTGCTCACGAACATCCTGAATATCGTAAACGACATCCGGTTGGCCAAGCATCTCCAGTGTATTGTTCGCAAAAGCGACACAATGCAAGGTCGGGCGGTCCTTCATTCGGCGGACTGCACGGACAACCGCGCGGGCAGTTGCTTCATGATCTGGGTGGACAGCATAGTCCGGATAGAAGGTGATGATCTTCGACGGGTTCAATTCTTCGATCAGCTCTGCCATTAGGCCAACCATCTTCTCGTCGTCTTCAAATTCGATGGTTTTGTCGCGCAATCCCATCATCCGAAGGTCAGTCAATCCCATCGCCTCTGCAGAAGCTAGAAGTTCCTGCTTGCGGATGACCGGCAATGATTCTCTTGTAGCAAATGGCGGGTTGCCGAGGTTGCGGCCCATTTCGCCGAGTGTCAGACACGCATATGTAACGGGTGTGCCTTGGTTGATATGTGTGGTGATCGTTCCGGAAACACCGAACGCTTCATCGTCCGGGTGAGGGAAGACGACCAGCACATGGCGTTCTTGTGGAATTGTCATGGTAAGTTCCTCCCTTAATAACTGAACGGTGTTTCGCTGATCTCCAGCGCCACCGCCAATTTCCCAGTGCCGTCATGCCCTGCAAGCAAAAGGCGGCCCTGTTCATCCAATTCGTAATGTGTTATGCCTTGTGCATAGACCCAGCCATGCGGCAGCTTCAGTCCCACGCGGTGCGGGCTGTCGCCGACCACTTTTCCAAGCTCGTAATTGATGACCACGTTGCGGATGAACGCGCCGGCATTGAAAAAGCCTTCGTTGAAATGCGTCGCATAAGAGCCGTTTGTCGTTTCCAAATGAAGGTAGACATCTTTGCCTGCAAATGCGTCCAGCTGTACTTGCAATTTTTTTACTTCGACTAGTTCCATGATGTTCCTCCTAAAGAATCGGTATTCTTTCAGTATAGGGAAATATGCGGGATATTGCGATTAGGATGCTTTGGCAGATGAAACTCTATTGCCCCGTTTGCTTTCTGTTTTTGAGAAAGATGAACAACATGACAAGAGCCAAACCGATATAGAGAGTGGAAGAACTGATGATCAGTTGCTGTGTAACGGTTACATCAACAAAATGCATGGCGAAATCGGGACCAACTAAAAGAATGGGGATGATGATAGTGAACCAGGATTTACTCCATAAAGCGCCTGCAATAAAAGTAGCGATTCCTGCAGCTGCGATGACCCACATGATTTCGCGCGAAGGAATATAAATATACAGCGGATCTAAAATGAAAGTATCTAAAAACAACACGGCTAAAAAAGAAATGCTTATGACAAATTGAACCGTCATAAGAATCACCATTGTTTTTTTAGTAGACCATGTGCTGATGCTCATTTTTCGCATGAAGTTAATATAAGAAACGACGCCGAACAGAGTGATTACTGGATAAGCGATGATCGACAATAAAGAAAAACTCAAATCTCCGCGTATAGCTGAACCGGTGATGAAATAAGCTGCCAGTAAGAGAATCAGCATCGGCAATACTTTTAAGATGCCAAAAACATCAAACTTCATTTCGCTGCTGAGGTTTTTCAAATATGTTTCAGGAGAACCGCCGGTGACACTATCCACCGTTTTCCCGCGGCTTTCTGCATCTTCCAGGTGATCTCTTAATTCTTGCGAGATTTCATGGATCTCTTTTTCATTTTTCCCGGATGTCATCAAGTACATTTTTAAGTTTGCGATGAACTCTTCGCTTTCTTTTGACAGCATCATTCTATTTCCTCCTCTACGAGTCGATTGACTGAATGGGACAGTTCATTCCAGCGCAGCTTAAACTCTTCGTATTCTTTTTGTCCTAAAGCGGTGAGTGTATAATATTTTCGTTTTGGCCCACTCGGAGATGCTTTCAGGACGGATTGGACAAACCCTTCTTTTTGCATGCGCATCAGTACAGGGTAGATACTGCCTTCGCTGATCATCTGAAATCCATACGACTCCAGCTTCTCAATCATTTCATAACCATACGTTTCGCCTTTTTCAATGATGCCGAGAAGGCAACCTTCGAGTATACCTTTAAGCATCTGGCTTGAAGACATTGCGTCATCTCCTTTGATCAATAGCTTGCTGGGTAAGATACATCAGCTATGTTGCAATACAATATAGCATTCAGTTAGGTGGTGTGTCAACTAGGTTGTTTAACAAGTTAGCTGGAATGAAAAATGTACGGTATGAATGCCGAACGGGAAGAAGAGAGGAGGCCAGTGGCAAAATCAATAAAAAAAGGCTGTCCACAGAAAGTCATTTTCATGACTTTTCGGGACAGCTAAATGGGGTGTATTCTACAATTCAGTTACTTCAACTTTAGGCTTTGTAAACTTCGAGGCGGCGCCGTGCATAACCGGTCCGACGTATTCGTTCAGCTTCCAGCCGTGTTGGATGGCTGTAGCAACAAAGATTTTACCATTCAAGACCGCATCTTTAACCGATTGGCCGTTAGCTAAGTTAGCTGTGATTGCTGCTGCGAATGTGCAGCCGGCGCCGTGGTTATAAGATGTATCCGTTTTTTCAGAAGTCAGCAAATAATGTTTTTGGCCATCGAACAGCAAATCCGCTGCTTTGTCATGCTTGAGTTGTTTGCCGCCTTTGATGACAACAAATTCAGCGCCGTGGGCATGGATTTTTTCAGCTGCCGCTTGCATGTCTTCTACTGTCTGCAACGTGCCTTTGCCTGATAATTGCCCCGCTTCCACCAAGTTTGGTGTAACGACTTTCGCGTTTGGCAATAAATACTTGATCATGGCGTCTACATTTTCAGGGAACAAAACTTCGTCTTCCCCTTTGCAGGCCATAACTGGATCAATGACGACATCTTTGATGCCGGAATCAGCAATTGCCTTGCCCGCCATTTCGATAATATCAACAGTCGGCAACATGCCGGTTTTTAATGCATCAACGCCGGTAGAAAAGGCGGTTTTCAACTGGGCGTCCACAGTATCCAATGCAATAGGGTGAATGCCGTGGCTCCAGCCATTTTCAGGATCCATGGTTACGATGACAGTCAATGCATTCATGCCGTACGTTCCATGTTCCTGGAAAGTCTTAAGGTCTGCTTGTATGCCTGCTCCGCCGGAAGTATCTGATCCGGCGATAGTTAGTGTTTTTTTGAGTGTCATGCGTAAATCTCCTTTAAGTGGATTATGTCTTTGCTCTCATTTTAACAAAAATTCATACATTTACAACGGATTGCGCTTATTCGGCACGAGCAGGAGAATTGCCGTAGCGACACAGATAAGCAGGAATACAGTGGTGAAAATTCCCATTAAGACAAAGCCGCTTTTGAAAAGACCAATGGTAATGAGTAATGTTAGAATGGAAACAGCTACGATAATAAGTCCAAGGCAGCCTAATCCGGCGCGTTTCGCGCCTTCTGGAGCAGTTGTTCCCTTGGTTTTTGAAACACTGGTGATTTTTTCGCGCCAATCGGCCATGCTGATCGCTCCTTTAGATAATCGTAACATGAAGATAGAGTGAATAGAATACAAGAAAGTAGGGGTTATGTTGGCGAAAGATCCAAAATTGACGGAAATCGAACGTTTATTGGAAGAAGTGAAAGGGCAAGGAGAAACAAAAGAGTCCGGCTTCTGGAAAACAACCAAATTGATGATGAGTGTCTGGCGGAACTCTTTTCTTGTATTGATTGCCATTTTATTGCTGTTGTTGGTGGCTTTGCCGCTGGGTACGTTTTGGATGATCAAAGGCAGTACTGCAACTGAGAGCAAAGGTGCGTTTTTGGAACAGATCCAGGAATTGAATGAACTCTCGACTGCCGAAGCTTTTTCGAAAGTCATTATTGAGCGCCAGGACAATGCGGTATTCGGCCAGGAAATCGGTCTGGACCTGCCCGGTACGAAACGCCAATTGCTGGTGGTCATTCCGGGATCGGTTCGTGCCGGCATTGATTTTTCAAAAGTATCAGAGGGCGATATTGTACTTGACGAAGAAGCGAAAACAGCGACATTGACGTTGCCGCCGGCCGAATTTTTAGGAGGACCGGAATTGTTCATGGATCAGGTGGAGGTTTATTCATATGAAGGGCTATTCCGCAGCGGTGCTGATATTTCCGAGGCCTATGAGCTGGCCGAAGAAGCTAAAAAGCTGATGTTGGCAGAAACGGAAGGACAGGGCGTGCTGCAGACGGCAGAAGACAATGCAGCGCGTTCGGTCCAGGAAATGTTCGGCCTGGTGGACTATGACGTTACAGTAGAATTCGAGGAGTGATGGATATGGGCAAACAAATTTTTCAAAACGACTGGCAAGAGGTCGTGGGTCAGGAATTCGACAAACCGTATTATTTGGAGCTGCGCGAGTTTTTAAAAGAAGAATACGCCAATCAAACCGTCTACCCGGCCAAGGAAAACATTTGGTCGGCTTTTAAACATACAGCTTATGGAGATGTCAAAGTCGTCATCTTGGGACAGGATCCCTATCATGGACCCAACCAGGCGCATGGGTTGAGTTTCTCGGTCCAGCCGGGAGTGCCTCATCCGCCAAGTCTGCGCAATATGCTGAAAGAGCTGAAGGAAGACATCGGCTGCGACAAACCGAAAGACGGCACTTTGACGAAATGGGCCGACCAAGGCGTGCTGATGATGAACACGGTGTTGACAGTGAGGGGCGGAGAAGCGAATTCCCATCGCAATAAAGGATGGGAAACATTTACGGACGAAGTAATCCGCAAATTATCTGAACGTGAAGAACCGGTCATTTTCGTCTTATGGGGCAAGCCTGCCCAAACGAAGAAACGGCTCATCGACCTGGACAAGCATGATGTACTCGAAGCGCCGCACCCGAGTCCGCTCAGTGCCAGCCGCGGATTTTTCGGCAGCCGTCCTTATTCAAAAGTGAACAGTCTGTTACAAAGCCGCGGGCAGGCGCCCATCGATTTCTGTTTGGACTGACCTGCGGCAGAATTGCATGGTAAACTGGAATTAATCTAAATCGGAGAGGGGGCTGGAACATGGCCATCGACAACATGCGTATTTTAAATGAAATCGACAGGCACACGACGCGAGCGCGAAACGGCGATCCGGCGAAGGTGCGTGACTCAGTTGCAGCAATCCGGGCTTTATGCGATTTGCTGCTGGAGGACGATCAACCGATGATCAATCATCAAACACCGCGTGCCGTGCCGCTCGATTCCCCTCAGCCGCAGACGGTATCTGCCGTCAACAAGCTGAAAGAAGAAGACGCGAACGGCGATTCGCTGTTTGAATTTTAAATGGAAAGAGGAAGTTACTTATGAAGTTTTTCTTGATTGCCGGAGCGGTTAACGCTCTTCTGTCTGTAGCATTTGGTGCGTTCGGTGCACATTTGCTGGAAGGGCGCGTTGCGGACAAGTATTTGGATACATGGCAAACGGCCGTGCAGTATCAGATGTTCCATGCAGTCGGGTTGATGGTCATCGCCATCTTGATGAGCTCATCTCTGCTTGGGCCGCTTAGTTCATTGAACTGGGCAGGTTATTTGATGCTTGCTGGAATCGTCATTTTTTCAGGGAGCTTATATGTCCTGAGTTTAACAGGCATCAGCATTCTCGGTGCCATCACGCCAATCGGCGGCGTTGCATTTATCGCCGCTTGGGTGATGATCATCGTTGCCGCAGTGAAAGCATTGTAATGATAGAAGGAGGGCCATCCGTTTTACGCGGATGGCCCTCTTTTATGGATGCGGAAAGTAAATAGGACGATATGGAAAGTAATTCCTCTGATTTGGAAAGTATTCATGCCGAAATAGAAAGTATTTTACTTGAAACGGAAAGTATATCCATTTAACTGGGAAAACGGCGTGTGAAACCGTTGCTTATTCCATGGCGTGGTGCGGTCGCAGCCGTTTGAGGTGCGGAAATGGGTCGGCGAGGTGCGGTTACACCCGTTTGAGGTGCGGAAATCACTCCTCGAGGTGCGGTCCCATACAAATCAAACAAAAAAAGCCGCCCAAAGAGGCGGCTTTCAGTATATATTGATTAAACTTCCAGAAACTTAACGGTTCTTTCGGCATCTAGTCTTGTACCGACATAGAATGAACCGAATTCTGCGTAACGCGCGCTGACTTCGTCAAAACGCATTTCGTAGATCAATTTCTTGAATTGAAGAACGTCGTCTGCGAACAAAGTAACGCCCCATTCGTAGTCGTCAAAACCGACAGATCCAGAAATGATCTGTTTTACTTTGCCGGCATAGCTGCGGCCGATTTTGCCGTGTGACAGCATCAATTCTTTGCGGGTATCCATCGGAAGCATGTACCAGTTATCGTCGCCGTCGCGGCGTTTGTCCATCGGGTAAAAGCAGATGTACTGTGAACGCTGAAGTTCAGGGTACAAACGCGCGCGGACATGCGGGTTCTGGTATGGATCTTCGTCTGATTTGCCAGCCAGATAGTTGGAAAGCTCAACGACAGAAACGTAAGAGTACGTAGGAACCGTGTAGGCAATCAACGTCAGCTTGTTGTATTCTGTTTCAAGTTCATTCAATTCGTCCATTGTTTCACGCAGCATCATCAGCATCAAGTCAGCTTTTTGGCCAACAATTGAATACAACGCATGTGCGCCGGTTTTATTTTCATCGGCTTGGTTGATTTTGTCCATAAATGCCTGGAATTCATCGATCGCGAATTGGCGTTCTTCTTCCGTCAGCATTTTCCACGTTACCCAGTCCATCGAACGGAAATCGTGCAGGACGTACCAGCCGTCTAATGTAATCGCTGCTTCATTCATTAATCAAACACTCCTTTAATGTAAATCTCTCACCATTCAGTCTATCACAACACCTCATCAACTTCCTGCAAAACTACCGGCTGTCACCAATTTGACATGACGCGCACGGGTTTTCAGCGAGTCTGTAAAAGGGTAAACTGAAGTCAAGGAATTGCAGAAAGAGGAGAAGCAGCATGCCGTTATTTTTTGAAGAAACATCCTGGCGTTTTTGGGACCAGTCCTTGAGCGCCAAAAACCGCTCAGCGCTGGAATCATTTGCAGCAGACGACACACTTTGTGAATTGGTGGGGAGCGGAAAAAGTGAACAGGCCGTCCGCACATGGGTGCATGATGACACAGTGGTGTTGGGCATCCAGGACCACCGCCTGCCCCATATCGAGGAAGGCATGGAGGTCTTGAAAGCGCACGGTTTTACGCCGATTGTACGCAACTCGGGTGGACTGGCGGTGGTATTGGACGCCGGTGTCCTGAATATTTCGCTGGTGCTGTCGGAAAAGGACAACGCGATCGACATTCCGGCAGGGTATGAACTGATGCTTGAGCTGGTGAAGGAATTATTTCCGGAAGCTGACATCGAAGCCTATGAAATTGTCGGCTCGTATTGCCCGGGCTCTTATGACCTCAGCATTGGCGGCCGGAAATTCGCCGGCATCTCGCAGCGCCGGATCCGCCGCGGTATCGCAGTGCAGGTTTATCTATGCATTGAAGGGAGCGGTTCGGAACGTGCAGAAGTTATCCGCGAATTTTACGAAGCGGGACTTCAAGGCGAAGAGACAAAATTCACCTACCCGGAAATAAAACCTGAAACGATGGCGTCGCTCAGCGAGCTGCTTGGCAGACCCATCACCGTCCAGGAAGTGGTGCTCGACCTTCACGCTTTGATGGGCGCACCGGCACCTATGCCGCTGCAGCCGGATGAGACGGAAGTGTACGGATTTTATTTGGAACGGGTGGTTGAACGCAACCGCAAAATGCTGGAACGTCCTCTTGAATAGAGAAGAGGCGCTGGTGTAGAATAGCTGTTACATGAAAAAAACGGAGGTGCGCAAGTGAGCTACGCAACGCAAAAATTAGCTGAGGAAAAAGTCTTTAAAGATCCGGTCCACCGATATGTCCACGTGCGCGACCAAGTGATTTGGGATCTGATCAATTCGCGTGAAGTTCAGCGTTTGCGCAGAATCAAGCAATTGGGCACCTCGTACTTAGTATTCCACGGCGCAGAACACAGCCGTTTCAACCACTCACTGGGCGTATACGAAATCGTCCGGCGGATTTCGGATGATATTTTTCATGGACGCCCGGAATGGGACGAAAGCGAACGCCTGGTGGTTTTGTGCGCAGCACTTCTTCATGATCTGGGCCACGGGCCGTTCTCTCACTCATTCGAAAAGGTTTTTGCGCTTGACCATGAAGCCTTTACACGAAAAATTCTGCTTGGAGACACGGAAGTCAATGAAATCCTGTCCAAGGTATCCACCGGTTTTCCGGAAAAAGTGGCTGAAGTGATTGCCAAAACCTATTCGAATAAACAAGTGGTGTCGTTGATTTCCAGCCAAATTGACGCGGACCGCATGGATTACCTTCAGCGCGATGCGTATTATACAGGGGTTTCCTATGGCCATTTCGATATGGAGCGGATTCTTCGTGTCATGCGCCCGCTCGATGACCAGGTTGTCATCAAGTCGAGCGGCATGCATGCGGTTGAGGATTACATCATGAGCCGCTACCAGATGTATTGGCAAGTGTATTTCCATCCAGTTGCCCGCAGTGCAGAAGTGATTTTGCGGAAGATACTTCAGCGGGCCAAGGAATTGCATGGTCTCGGCTATAAATTCGCACAGCCGCCGACCCATTTCCTGTCGTTTTTCGACCGCAGCTTTACGCTGAAAGAGTATTTGGCTTTGGACGAAGGCGTCTTGATGACTTATTTCCAATTGTGGATGACGGAGCGCGACCCGATCTTAGCGGATCTGTGCGACCGTTTCGTCAACCGCCGCCTGTTCCAGTACGTGGATTTTGATCCGGGCAAAGATTACAAAAAGCTTGGCGAACTTGCTCAGCTGTTTCATTCTGCAGGCATCGACCCGGAATATTATTTGATCGACGATTCGACATCCGATTTGCCTTACGATTTTTATCGTCCGGGAGAGGAAGAAGAGCGCCTGCCGATCCATTTGCTAATGCCGAACGGCGACATCAAGGAATTATCGCGTTTGTCCCAAATTGTAGACGCCATTTCCGGCAAACGCAGAACCGATTATAAATTGTATTTTCCAGCTGAGCTATTGATCGATGGCAAGAAAAAAGCCATCAAGCAGCAGATTTTGGAGATGCTTCGAGAAGGAGGGGTATAGTTGCTCCAGGAACACGCAAAAATCGTGGACTTTATTGCCACCGCGGAAGGTGTAACCGGCCGCAAGAAATTGCAGAAAATGATTTACATAATGAAAAAGATGGACATTCCGTTCCAGGAAAAATACGAGTTCCATATTTATGGGCCGTATTCTGAAGAATTGACTGCCCGTGTACATGAATTATGCGACATGGGTTTCTTGTCCGAGGCCTTGGAGGACAAAGGCTCTTACGTTCAATATAAATATAGCGTCACAGAAGAAGGCCAGGAGTTCCGCAAAGTATTGGGGAAATCCGTTTTGGATAACCCGTTGACGGCAGAGAAGCTGAATGCCAAAAGCGGTCGCTTCCTGGAATTGACCGCGACGCTCCTGTATTTTGATAATTTAAACCGCGGGGAACAAATCGATAAATTGCATGTCGTCAAAGGAAAGCTGAACTTTACGGCTGAGGAGATCGATGAGGCATTTGCATTTATAGAGGAACTGCGTTCGTAAGCGGTGGGAATGAAAAAAACTCCCATTACGGGAGTTTTGAACGGCCATTTTCACTTTTCATGGGATCCAGTTGCAGTGCCTAGCTCTTCAGGTCATAAGTCAACCCGGTGTCCAGTTACAGTGCCTAGCTCTTCGGGTCATAAGTCAACCTGGCTGTGTGGCAAAAAGCGCCACTTCGCCGGTCTGCCTTATGCCTGTCAGAGCTGAACAGGCACTTCCACTTTTTTCATTGATCTGAAAAAAGTTTGCCTTTTGTGCCGTAATCGGTTTTTTTCATGTCTTCGATAAAAACGGTGACGTTTTCAATCGGTGCCCCTGTTGTTTCAGAAACGGCTTCAGATACCTTTTCGACAAGTGCGCGTTTTTGATCTTCTGTGCGCCCTTCGAGCATTTTGACAGTTACGTATGGCATAATGGATACAGCTCCTTTTCTTGAGAATACTATCATCATAGCAGAACGGAGGATTCAGACAATGGCGAACGAAGAAAAACCAAAACAAAAAGTAGGCTTTACCATCATAAAAAACGATCCGACAGACGGCCATAAAGGCTACGGCATCGGTTCCTTGTCTCTGGAGAACGTTTCTCCGCTGTTCATCGACGTGGAAGAGCAGGAAGCTTTCATCGATATCGGCGCCATGCATGCCCGCAGTGAAGTGGAGCGCGGCATCAAATTCACCACTAACCCGGAAGACTCTGCCGGAGGCAAAGATTATTGGCTGGTATGGATCACCATCGACTTCAATCCGGAAGGTCCCTATTACGCAGGAGTCGCAGCATGTGAAATGGTGGTTAACCGTGAGAAACGCAGAGGCTATAAAATTTTGGCCGACCACGTCAACCGGATGGATAAATCGATGAAACGCAAAATTCTCGTCGATCAAATGGATGAACCATCGAAAAAAGTGCTGGCCAACTACCTGGAAACCCATAACCCGGAAATGTGGCAGCGCAGCTCGGAACAGCTTCATCATGATCTTGGCCGGAAGTAAGGAAATCCGCTTGGCCAATAAATAAAGGTTTTGTCAAAGTGAGATTTACAGAGAACAACCAGCTTTTTGAACAGAATGTGACATTTCAATTTGCTTCCAACGGATGGTTGAAGTTGTCTATAAAAGGCAGTACACTAGAACTACAGCTTTTCAATAGAAAGCTAGGACACCTGATAGCGAGCAAGTGCCGTGAGCCATTGCGAACAAACCCAAGCCAATGCCTCATGTCTCTTTCTTCGCACCATCAGGCTTTTAAAAAGGTTTTCTGTGAAGGGAAAAATTCCCTGTGCAGAAAACCTTTTTATTTTATGTGTAACGAAGTTTAGCCCGGGTAAAGAGGAATAGGAAAAAAATATTGCACTTTTACCGAAAACACTTATACTTTTTTAGGTGGATTTTATTTAGATTGAAAAGGAGTTTGATTATAGATGGCAGGATTTTGGTATACAGAAAAACAGACAGAGAATTTCGGGATCACAATGAAAATCAACAAGACGCTTCATACGGAGCAAACGGAATTCCAATACCTTGAAATGGCGGAAACCGCGGAATGGGGCAATATGCTGTTTTTGGACGGCATGGTCATGACTTCTGAAAAAGACGAATTCGTCTATCACGAAATGGTTGCACATGTTCCATTGTTCACGCATCCGAATCCGGAAAACGTGCTGGTTGTCGGTGGCGGCGATGGCGGCGTCATCCGTGAAATCCTGAAACACCCGTCTGTCAAAAAAGCGACGCTTGTCGACATTGACGGCAAAGTGATCGAGTACTCGAAAAAATTCCTGCCAAGCATTGCTTCTGGCCTGGAAGATTCACGCGTGGAAGTGATCGTCGGCGACGGCTTCATGCACATCGCAGAATCGGAAAACGAATTTGATGTCATCATGGTGGATTCAACTGAACCGGTCGGACCGGCAGTCAACTTGTTCTCAAAAGGCTTCTACGCAGGTATTTCAAAAGCGTTGAAAGAAGACGGTATTTTTGTGGCTCAATCTGATAACCCATGGTTCAAAGCAGATTTGATCAAGCAGGTACAGAGCGATGTTAAAGAAATCTTCCCAATCACCAACTTGTACTTGGCGAATATCCCGACTTACCCAAGCGGTCTGTGGGCATTCACCATCGGTTCGAAGAAATACAACCCATTGGAAGTTCCGGCTGAACGTTTCCATGAAATCGACACGAAATACTATACGCCTGAGCTGCACAACGCCGCTTTCGTGTTGCCGAAATTCGTGAAAGATTTGACAGGAGAGTAAATGATGAGATTTGACGAGACTTATTCAGGAAAAGTATTCATCAAAAGCCATCCGAATTACGAAGAATCAAAAGCCGTACTCTACGGCATGCCGATGGACTGGACAGTCAGCTACCGTCCGGGATCCCGTTTTGGCCCGAATAAAATCCGTGAAGTGTCCATTGGTTTGGAAGAATACAGCCCATACCTTGACCGCGAGCTCGGGGACGTGAAATTTTTTGATGCAGGTGACATTCCTTTGCCGTTCGGCAATCCGGAAAAAAGCTTGATCGAAATCGAGACTTACGTCCACACCCTGTTGGCTGATCATAAAATCCCAATGGGCATGGGTGGCGAGCATTTGGTGTCATTGCCGGTTATGAAAGCAGTCGCTAGTAAATATGACGACTTGGCGATCATCCATTTTGATGCGCACACCGATCTTCGAGAAAACTACGAAGGCGAAGAATATTCCCATTCAACGCCGATCCGTAAAATTGCGGACCATATCGGACCGAAGAATGTCTATTCATTCGGCATCCGTTCCGGCATGAAAGAAGAATTCGAGTGGGCCAAAGAACAAGGCATGCACATCTCGAAATTTGAAGTGCTTGAGCCGTTGAAAGAAGTATTGCCGACTCTTGAAGGACGCAATGTCTACGTGACGATCGATATGGACGTCTTGGATCCTGCACATGCACCGGGTACCGGTACAGTTGACGCAGGCGGGATCACATCACGTGAACTGCTGGCTTCAATCCATGCAATCGCAGCATCAGGCGTCAACGTCGTTGGTTTTGATCTTGTGGAGCTTGCTCCTGTCTACGACCATTCCGACCAAACCGCAAACACAGCCAGCAAGCTGATGCGTGAAATGATTTTGGGTTGGGTTAAGTAGAGAAAAGCGGAGGCAGCCGTCTAGCCGCGACAAGCGCTGGAAGCCTTACCGGTAATGGCGTTCTGTGCCGTTACTGGAAAGGCCGAAGCGACTCGAGGGGCTGGCTGTTGGAGCTAAACAATAAGAAAAGCAAAGGCACAAATTTATATCAATCAATATAATTGCAGCAAGAGCCAGCTTGGAATTTTCCAAGTCGGCTTTTTCTATTGTATTTTACGTATCGATTCACAAACCATTTGGGATCTTCAAAGCAACATAAGCTCTCCAAAATAGAATCTTTAATTTAAAACCGGTAAGATAGATGGAGACTACTTATCTGGAAGAGGTGCTGACAATGGAATTGTATAAATGGACAGGCCATCGCGATCAGGCGGTGATGCTGATGGCAAATTTGGCAAATGCGCGGCTGATTTATCTGGTCAATGACGACGAAGCGGTATTGCTCTATGAAGCAGAAGGCGGTCCTGGTTTGCAGGGCGCGGAAGCTTACCAGGTACTGAATGCTGTGGGAGACATCAATGATGGCTATTACGCCGTATTCAATAACGTTCCGGTGTCGGAGGAAGGCCGTGAGCTGTTCGAGTCGCGCTTCCAGAACCGGGCAGGGATGGTAGAGAAAGAACCAGGATTCGCGGCAATTCGCGTACTGCGGCCGGTGAATTCCGATACGTACGCCATTCTGACCTTGTGGAAAGACGAACAATCGTTTAAAAACTGGCAGGAATCGCAGGCATATGGCCATGCCCATGCCAAGCGCGGCACAGCGGAAGGCATCGACAAACGCCCGAATATTTTCCCGCGCCCTTCTTTTGTCACAACCTATACAAGATGAGCAACGACACATTAAAATGAACAATTGATGAAAGACCACGTGCATTCAGCTGAGGCTGAAACATGTGGTCTTTTGCTTAATCTGCAGTTACCGCCAATCCTTCATTGAAAAAGACAGTCGAGTCAAGCTATAATATAAAGGTTATCAAAGGACGGGGAGGCGGAGAGCCATGCAAAAGACAGTGACGATCAAACTGACGACGACGATCCGTCAGCCGGATATGGAAGAGCAAGTGATGGTATTGGAATCTCATGGAACCTTGACGGAGAAAAACGAGCTGCGTTACCTGCAATATGCCGAACAGCAGGACGAACTCGAAATCCGGACAACGGTCAAACTTCAAAAAGACGAAGCGGTGATTATGAGAAGCGGCGGCCTGCAGATGCGGCTCCCGTTTTTATTACATAAAGAACAGACGGGAAATCTGACGAATGAACAGGGGTCATTTATGCTGACGACAAAGGCGCATGAATTGTCGGTCAGCGATACGCGGTTTAAAGTCCGATACGACCTTGCACTGGGCTCGGATCCTGTCGGTGAATACGAAATGGAAATACAGTTTATGGAGGCTAAATGATGAACGCAGTAGAAAAAGTCCAACAGGCAATTAAAACGGCATTTACGGAAGCAATTGAAAAAGCGGAATTGACAGCCGAACCGGTTGAAGTTCGTTTAGAATCACCAAAAGACAAAGCGAACGGCGATTACGCCACAAATATTGCGATGCAATTGACGCGTTTGGCGAAAAAGCCGCCCCGCGCGATTGCAGAAGCGATTGTAGCAAACCTCGATAAAGACACAGCGAACATCCAGACAGTGGAAATCGCCGGTCCCGGATTTATCAACATCACCATCAAAAAGGATTACTTACAGGACGTCGTCAAAACCGTGCTCGACCAGAAAGCGGATTACGGCCGTTCAACTGCAGGTGCAGGCGAACGCATCCAAGTGGAATTTGTATCAGCCAACCCGACAGGCGACCTGCATTTGGGCCATGCCCGCGGATCTTCAGTCGGCGACTCGCTGTGCAATGTATTGGACCTTGCAGGATATGACGTATCACGCGAATACTACATCAACGATGCCGGCAATCAAATCAATAATTTGGCATTGTCGATAGAAGCCCGTTATTTTGAAGCACTTGGCCAAGGCGACAGCATGCCGGAAGATGGCTACCGCGGACAGGATATTAAAGATATTGCGGACGCGTTGGTACAGGAACATGGCGACAAATTTGTCAGCATGACTCATGAAGAGCGTTTTGAAGAATTCCGCCAGCACGGATTGAAAGTGGAATTGGCGAAATTGCAGCAGGATCTGGCGGATTTCCGTGTGAAATTCGATGTATGGTATTCTGAATCGTCTCTTTACAAAAACGGCAAGATTGATGAAGCTTTAGCTAAATTGCGTGCCAATGGCCATGTTTTTGAAGAAGACGGAGCAACGTGGTTCCGTTCGACAACGTTCGGTGACGACAAGGACCGTGTTTTGATTAAAAATGACGGTACATATACGTATTTGATGCCCGATATCGCTTACCATGAAGATAAATTGCAGCGTGGCTTCGAAAAGCTCATCAATGTTTGGGGAGCTGATCACCACGGCTATATCCCGCGCATGAAAGCGGCGATTGAAGCACTTGGCTATGACCGCGACACGCTTGAAGTCAGCATCATCCAAATGGTGCAATTGTACAAAGACGGCGAAAAAATGAAGATGAGCAAACGTACGGGTAAAGCAGTAACAATGCGCGAGCTTGTCGAATTGGTCGGCTTGGATGCTGTGCGTTATTTCTTCGCCATGCGTTCCGGCGATACGCATATGGATTTCGATCTGGATTTGGCTGTGTCACAATCCAATGAAAACCCGGTCTTTTATTCGCAATATGCGCATGCCCGCATCTCTTCGATTTTGCGTCAGGCAGAAGAACAGGGATTGACGGTTTCAGAAGACCAGTTGAACTTATTGACTTCTGAAAAAGAAATCGATGTTCTGAAGAAAATCGGTGATTTCCCGCAAGTCATTGCGGATGCAGCCAAGCAGCGTGCACCTCACCGAATCACGACATACATTCATGAATTGGCATCTAATTTCCACAGTTTCTACAATGCCAACAAAGTCTTGGATGCCTCTAACCCGGAATTGACCGGTGCCCGTCTGGCATTGATCATGGCTGTGAAAACAACCTTGGCCAACGCGTTGAAGACAGTCGGCGTCGCAGCTCCGGAAAAAATGTAAGAGACAGACAAACGTTTACGTGTATAATAAAGAGAAACTTCAATCAATGAATCTATCGCTTTTAGAAGCGGGATGAAATGAAGAAACAGAATATGAGAACCATTCATAAAGGTGCTTATGTCTAAGAACATGAGTTAAAAGGGAAGCCGGTTTAATTCCGGCGCGGTCCCGCCACTGTATGTGAGAGGAATCTGCAAAATGCCACTGAAGCAATGCTTTGGGAAGGTGCAGAAACCGAAGACCACAAGCCAGGAGACCTGCCTTTATGACGACACACCCAAACGCCTGCGAGGAAAGGCTGGATGCGCATGCTTTTTTATGGCGTCCTTTCCATCCCCCGCAGTTTGCTGCGGGGGATTTTGTGTTCTCTGGGAAATTTTCTCCAGACAACTTTAAATTATTCTAGAAGTTAATTCTTTCATTAATGAAAATGCCATTCCAACCAAATAGCATATCTGATTGCCGCATAAACAGTGAAAACAACAAGGGGGATTTATTCATGAAGAAGATTTGGAAGTTTGGTGCAACCGCAGGATTGGCCGCGGTATTGATGGCGGGTTGCGGAGATACGGCGACGCCCGTAGAAGAACAGGATACTGAAACACCGGCGGAACCGCCGACGGAAGTTGCGGATGTAGAATTTCCAGTGACGTTGACGGATGCAGTAGGCGAAGAAGTGGTGATCGAGGAAGAACCGGGAGCCATTGTTTCGATGGTGCCATCAAATACAGAAATCGCTTATGAACTTGGCGTTGGTGACAAATTAGTCGGCGTTTCGGATTTTGATAATTATCCGGAAGAAGCGATGCAAGTCGAAAAGATCGGCGGCCAGGAATTCAATGTGGAAAAAATCATTGGCCTGCAACCGGATTTGGTGCTTGCGCATGAATCGGGATTGGGTGTTGGCGACGCTGGGCTTCAGCAGTTGCGTGACGCTGGACTCGAGGTCTTTGTAGTCAACAATGCCGTCAGCTTTGATGAAGTCTACGATTCCATTACAGTGATCGCACAAGCGACAGGCACCATGGAAGAGGCGGAAAGCATCGTTTCTGAAATGGAAGTCCAAGTGGCGGAAATCGAAGAATTGGCAAGCACAATCGAAGAGCCGAAGACTGTCTTTCTGGAAGTCGGAAGTGAACCCGACATCTACACGACCGGAAAAGGCACGTTCATGGATGAAATGTTGACGCTCATCAACGCTGAAAATATAGCGGGCGATTTGGTAGGCTGGGCAAAAATGGACGCAGAAGCAGTCGTTGCAGCTGATCCAGACGTCATCATCACAACAGAAGGCGGCTATATCGAAGATGCAGTCGACCAAATCAAATCGCGCAATGGATTTGCGGAAGTGACAGCTGTCAAAGAAGATGCTGTCTATAACCTGGATTCGGACATGCTCACCCGTTCAGGCCCACGTTTATCAGAAGGGCTGATGGAAATGGCGAAAGCTGTTTATCCTGAAGTGTTCAATGAGTAAGAATGTACTGGCATACAGCGTCTCGCTGCTGATTTTAGCAGGCGCCATTTTGCTGGGGGTGACGGTCGGAACGGTTTCCATTTCGCCCGTCGTGTTATGGAATCCGTCTTCGGATGAGGCAGCAGCCAATATTTTATGGAATATCCGCATGCCCCGTGTTATTTTAGCCGGGCTTGTCGGAGCGGCACTGGCGATTGCCGGGGCTGCGTTCCAAGGGCTTCTGAAGAACCCATTGGCCGATCCTTACACCCTGGGAGTGTCTTCCGGTGCCTCAGTCGGCGCTGTGATGACGCTCTTTTTTGGCATATCCATCCCATTTTTAGGACCATTCACTTTGCCGGTCATGAGCATGATCGGGGCGTTGCTCACAATGCTCGCCGTGATGAGTTTCGCAAAATTGGTGGATCGCTCCATGAAAATGGAAACCGTCATTTTAACAGGCATCATCTTCAGTTCTTTTCTGGGCTCAATCATCTCCCTGATGATTGCATTGACCGGAGAAGAGCTGCGCCAAATCATCGGCTGGCTGCTGGGCAGTGTGTCGATGCGCGGATGGCCATATGTACGGATGGCGCTGCCGTTTGTTTTGATCGGTTCATTCGTCTTGTGGCTGAAACGCAGAGAATTGAACGCCATGCTGTTTGGTGAAGAACGCGCACAACATTTGGGCGTCGATGTCAGAAAGAGCAAAATGATCATCTTAATCGGCGGTTCGGTACTGACAGGAGCAGCCGTTTCAGTTTCCGGAACCATCGGATTTGTCGGTCTGGTGGTGCCGCATATGACCCGCTTATTATGGGGATCGGATCATCGCCACGTCCTGCCATTATCGTTCATCAATGGAGCCGCGTTATTGATCATTTGTGACTTGGTGTCGAGAACAATCATCTCACCGACGGAATTGCCGATCGGTGTCATTACCGCATTTATCGGAGCACCGGTATTTGCATTCATCTTTTTCCGGCAACGCAAAGGAGGGGTATGACCATGCTTGAAATAAAAGGAATAACAGGCGGCTATGGCGAGAAGAATATCGTCAACGACGTATCTTTTACTGTCAATAAAGGCTCGATCCTCGGGATTTTGGGACCCAATGGAAGCGGCAAATCTACCTTGATGAAATTGATCAGTGGAGTGCTTCCCGCTGCAGGTGGAGAAGTCCGGATTGACGGCAAACCCATGGCTGATTTTACGGCGAAAGAACTGGCCAGGAAAATGGCGGTCTTGCCTCAATTGCATGCACACGCTTTTGCCCATACGGTTCGTGAAACGGTTTCACTTGGCAGGTATCCGCATCAAAGCGGCTGGTTTTCTTCCTGGTCGGATGAAGACGAAGAAGCTGTTGTGGAAGCGATGGGGTTGATGGACATCAGCCAATATGAACAGACACAAATCGATCGGATGTCGGGCGGCGAACAACAGCGCGTCTTCGTGGCACAGGCTCTGGCACAAGATGCAGGGATCCTGCTTTTGGATGAGCCGACCAACCATCTGGATATCAATCACCAGAAGGAATTGCTCGATACCATCAAAAAGCAGGCCATTGAAAAAGACTTGACGATTGTCTCTATTTTTCATGATATCAACCTGGCTTCCATGTATTGCGATCAATTGCTGCTGATGGATGGAGGAGGGGTCGTCCGGATCGGCGAACCGCATGAAGTGGTTCGGGAACAAGATATTGAAACCGTCTATCATACACGCGTCAGCAACCACCCGCATCCGGAACTGCCTAAACCGCAGATCACTTTATTGCCGGGCGTCGAGCGCGAATCCAGTGAGGCAAGCATACGGGCAAAGGACTTCCGGATTTCCAAAGACATGGTGCTCTACCAGAGTCCGATTCCGTTAAAGACGGTATCATCCGCAGTCGTCAATGCAGGCTCCGGTTGGTTCCGCAATTTCATGAACCGCCATGTGGATGCATTTTACAACATCAACAACAGTGTCCAGGAAATGTCCGAGTATATCGAAGAAAGCGGACTGAAAACGACGGACACTGTAGGGATGATGACAGCTGTCCAAACGGAAGATGCCATCATTAAAGAGTATGAGGGCCCATTCGGCTCAGTGGTGATTGCTGTCACTGCTGGTGTTGGAAACGGCGTTGACGTCTCAAAAGCGGTAGAGCGCACCTTGCGTGTCGGGACCATCAATACCTGGATCCTGGTCAATGGCATCTTATCCGATGAAGCGTTTATCCAGGCAATGATCACTGCAACAGAAGCGAAGACCAAAGCCCTTCAGCAGGAGCAAGTCAAAGATCCACTGACCGGCACGATCGCGACCGGCACGTCCACTGACAGCTGCCTGGTAGCAGCCACGCAGCAAGGCGAGGAGTTGCCTTATGCCGGCCCCATCACCGAACTTGGAAAATTGATCGGCGTCGGTGTTTTCGAATGCACTATTGAAGCGCTCAAATTGTATCAGTTGGCGAAAGCGAAAAGCCTATGATTTCGCATCTGATTGCTATTGCGCTGGGCCTGGCCATCGACCGTATGATTGGTGATCCGCCCAATTGGCCACATCCTGTCCGCTGGATCGGGACTGCGATCCGCAAGTTGACCAAACGCTGGAATCACGGACCGAACGCTTTCCGGAACGGTTTTTGGCTGCTGGGAACGATTGCTGTGACCGTTTTTCTGCTCGTTTACGCGGTTGTTTTTTGGGCTTATTCTTTAAATGCGTTTTTGGGAATTGCTGTAGAAGCCGTATTGATCGCTTCCGGGCTTGCACAGAAGAGCCTGAAAGACGCAGCGATGGAGGTCTACGATCCATTGACGAATAAAAACTTTGTCCTGGCACGTGAAAAGTTGTCCTGGATTGTCGGCAGGGATACAGAAGGTTTAAATGAAAGTGAAATTACAAGAGGCGTCGTGGAGACGGTGTCGGAGAATACCAGCGATGGTGTCACTGCACCGCTGTTCTGGGCATTTCTGCTCGGCGCTCCGGGCTTGTGGCTGTATAAATCCGTCAATACACTTGATTCGATGGTCGGCTACCGAAATGAAGAGTTTGAGCAGTTCGGTTTTGCCTCTGCAAAAGCGGATGATGTACTAAACTTCATTCCGAGCCGCCTGACCGGATTTTTGATTTTAATCCTCACATCTAACAAACGATCACTGACCATGCGTCAGCGTTTGGCGGAATGGCTGCGGGATGCACCAAAGCATCCGAGCCCGAACAGCGGCTGGCTGGAGGCGGCGACAGCCGTGCAATTAGGTGTAGAACTGGGCGGATTGAACCGCTACCGTGGAATCGAGTCGGAGCGTGCACGTATGGGTATGCCGGTTTATCCACTGGAAGCAAGCCACATTAAAGAAGCTGTCAGCCAGATGCAAACGGCCACCACTGGTTTTTTCATCATATTTGCTTTAGGAGGAATTTTGTTTGGAATTGCCTAATCATGGAGCCAATCCACTTCGTTTATACAAAAAGGCAGGCATCAGCCCGCCGCCACAGATTTTAGATTTCAGCGAAAATGTCCATCCTTTTGGCCCACCGGCTTTTTTGGAAGAGATTTGGCCCGATATGCTGGGTTTGACCGGTTCTTATCCAGATCCCGATGGAGAACCGTTCCGTACGGCAGCTGCCAAATTCCATGATGTGGCGGCCGGTGAAGTCGCTGCAGGCAACGGGGCAGCTGAAATTTTCACTTGGCTGGCCAGAAGATATCGGAGCCGGCAGGTTGTCTTGATCGAACCGGCATTTTCCGAATACCGCCAAACGCTGGAAGCGGAAAATGTCCAGATCAAAGCGCTGCAATTGGTGCCGGAAAACGGCTGGCAATTGACCGTTCAAGATGTCCGGAACATAATCCCGGGATGCGCAGCGCTGTACATCTGCAATCCGCATAATCCGACAGGTACGTTACTGGACACCGACACCCTTCAGGAAATTGCGCAGATTTGCCTGGAACACCACTGTGAACTTGTGATTGATGAAGCTTTTATTGATTTTATTGGAGAAGAGGCTTCCTTTATGCCGTTCTTGCCGGCTTTTCCGAATGTTTTCATTGTCCGTTCGATGACCAAAATGTACGCCATTCCGGGGTTGCGCCTCGGCTATGTGGTCAGTGCGGCAGAAAAGATCGGCCAATTGAAGCAAGGGGCAGCGCATTGGAACGTCAATGCCTTATCGGCTGTTATCGGAGCCAAGTGTTTAGGAGAAGCAGATTACCGCCGCAACGTCATCCAAGCCGCTTCCGGGGAACGCCGAAAAATGCAGCAGTTTTTAGCAGCAAACAATTGCCGGAGCACTGATTCCGAAGTTAATTTCCTGTCATTCCAATTGCCGGATTCAAATTGTTCTGCAGCATTTTTTACAGATTTCTTAAAAGCTGGAATCGTCCTTCGCCATACCGAATCATTTCAAGGAATGGACGGCAACTGGTTTCGAATCGGCATGAAATCAACGGAAAACATGACGAAATTGCGGGAGGCGATTAAGGAATGGCTCAAGGCCAATTGATATTTATCAGCGGCGGAGTCCGAAGCGGCAAAAGTGCCTATGCGGAATCTGTCGTCCGCGCTGCGGGAAGCGCGCGGAAAGTATACATAGCCAGCGGGCAAGCTTATGATGAAGAAATGAAGAAACGCATTGAACGCCACCGTCTAGATCGTTTTCAAGACGGTTGGCATACCATTGAGCAAGCTTACCGCATGGAGAGTGTTTTAGAAAAACTGCAGCCGGAAGACCTGGTGTTATGGGATTGTGTGACGACGTGGCTGGCTAATGAGCTTTACGAGGGTTGGGAAACGGGCAATGTGTGCGCCGATCAACCGGGGTGCATGGAAGAGAAATGGAATCGCCTGCAGCAGACGATTCTTGCTTTGCTGGATACCGTTAATTTGCTGACAGTCGTCTCGAACGAAGTGCTGGACGATTTCGTGCGCGACGAACTTTACCAAAGCTGGCTCGGGCGCATCCACATCTGGCTCGTGCAGCAAGCCGATCAGGCCATTGAAATGGAAAACGGCCTTGCATTCAGAAGGAAGTGACAAGATGCGCGGAATTATGATTCAAGGAACCGCTTCAGATGTCGGGAAAAGCATGATCTGTACAGCTTTTTGCCGGATTTTTTCCGATCAGGGAATGAAAGTGGCTCCCTTCAAATCACAGAACATGTCGAATAATTCCTATGTGACAGTAAAAGGAGAAGAAATCGGCCGTGCCCAGGGTGTCCAAGCCGAAGCGGCACGGACACTGGCGACAGTGGACATGAATCCGATTCTGCTGAAGCCGGAAAGCGGCATGAAATCTCAGGTCGTGCTGTTCGGCAAAAAACTGGTGACGATGGATGGCATGGATTACCGGACCCGGTTTTATGAAAAAGGGCTGGAGGTCATCGATCAGGCACTTGCCAACCTTGCCAAAGACTTTTCCCATGTGGTCATCGAAGGAGCCGGAAGCCCGGCTGAAGTCAATTTGAACGACCGGGAGCTGGTCAACATGGCGGTGGCAAAACGGGCGGATGTGCCGGTGATTTTGGTCGCCGACATCGAACGCGGCGGTGTGTTTGCCTCGATTGTCGGAACGCTCGCTTTGATGCCTGAACCGGAACGGGTCAAAGGCTTGATCATCAATAAATTCCATGGCGATGCGCAGCTCTTTAAAGACGGCGTCCAGTTTCTGGAATCGTATACAGGCATTCCGGTGCTCGGGGTCATCCCGTACATGGCCAGCCATGAAATCGAACAGGAAGATTCACTTGGTGTGCAGGCCGTACAGCGGATAGCCAGAGTGGAAAATCCTATTGAACTGGTCATCTGCAGGCATCCTTACATCTCGAATTTCACAGATGTAGAACCGTTTCTGAATGAACCGGATGTGACCATCCGCTGGGCGGAAACGGTCGAAGACATTGGACAGCCGGATATCTTGTTGCTGCCAGGCACAAAAAGCACGATTGCAGATTTGCGCTATTGGAGAAAGCAGGGGCTTGGCATAAAACTCCAGGAATTGAAGGGGAATACATGGATTGTCGGCTTATGCGGCGGATTTCAGATGTTGGCTGAAACCCTGGCGGATCCCGAAGGCCATGATGGCATCGCAATAGAAAGAGAACGGGGATTTGGCTTGGTGCCGAATATGCATGTCCAGTTCGAAAAACAGAAAGTGGTCCAACGAAAGAACGGCCTCGCTGCATTTTCAGATGCGAAAGTTTCTGTCACCGGCTATGAAATCCACCACGGCAACGTGAAGCAAACAGACTATCCGCTCATAAGCAGTGGAAGTTCTGCAGAAGGCTATTTCCATGAACAGGTGCTGGGCACGCATCTGCATGGATTTTTCCGGAATCGCGAGTGCCGGACTGCCTTCTTGGCACCTATCCGCAAGCGGAAAAATTTGCCAGTGCCATTACCCGAAGCTGTGGCAGACCCATTTGACCGCTGGGCACAACATGTCAAGAGCCACTTGGACTGGCAGAAAGTCGAAGAAATCATGGAGGCGAGTTTATGAGCCGGCAGTTAGGGACAGGATTACTATTGGCGCTTCAATTTTTCTCGGTGATTCCGGTAAAGAAACAGCTGCCGATGGAAAAAGCCCATATCACTGCGATGTATGCGATGTTGCCTGTACTGGGTGTGCTTTTTGGCAGTGCCTTGGCCGGAGCAGTATGGCTTTTGAGAGAAACAACGGATGTCAGTTCGCTGTTGATCGGATTTACCGTCGTAGTCATTGGCATGGTACTGACCGGGGGACTCCATATGGACGGCCTGGCGGATACCGGGGATGCTTATTTTTCCTATCAGGACCGGGATAAACGGCTAGACATCATGGGAGATCCGCGGATTGGCGCTTTTGGCACCATGATTTTGCTGTTGGCGATTGTCGGGAAAATCATTGTGGTGGCGGAATCGGTACAGGCCGTTTCGCTGGTGCTGATTTTATTCATCCCGGTGTTAGCCAGAATCGGCTTGCTGGCATTGTTCAGCACGACCTGTTCAGCAAAACCAAAAGGGCTGGCAGCATTTTTCCAACAACGGGCAGACCACAGAAAGCTGTTCATAGCTGCGCTGATTTTTATTGCCATCGGTTTCGTGTTATTGGTTTGGAGCACAACTAGTTGGATTGCACTGACGCTGCTGGTGCTAGTGGCCGGATCGCTTTGGCTGTTCCGCGCCTGGTGCCTTCGGAATTTCGGCGGCGTGACGGGTGATTTGTTCGGTGCGTATGTGGAAGGAGTGGAGATTTTATTATGGATCAGCCTTTTATTCTTCGTTTAATTCGCCATGCCCCTACAAAAGGCAATCAACAAAAGTGTTATATCGGTTGGACCGATGAAGCGATCCTTCCGTTTCAGACACAACCTGACCTGAAACTTCAAACCGTTATGGGCAGTGACCTGAAGCGGTGCCGCCAGACGGCAGCGATACTGTTTCCGAATGCAGTCTACAGAGCAAACCGGGATTTACGGGAATGCCATTTTGGCCAATGGGAAATGAAAACCTATGAAGAGCTGAAAGACATTGAACTGTACCGCAACTGGATAGATAATCCTTGGAACAGCAAGCCTCCTGGCGGTGAAAGCCTTACGGACATGGCTCAGCGGATTGAACAAGGCATCCGAAAACTGCCGGAAGGCAATACAGTTACATTGGTTCTCCACGGCGGTCCGATTCGTTACCTAATGGCTCAGGCATTGAATGAAAAATTTCAAGATCAAATTGCGCTGCACGGGGGCTGCCACATTTTAACGTGGCCAAACCGCCAAGCGTTCGAGGAGCGGGCATTATGCACATCGTTTTCGGTGGAGCCTTTAACGGCAAGCGGCAATATGTGAAAGACCGGCTGGAAGGCCAGGCAGCTCAATGGAATGAAAGGCGGTTGCCAGAACCTTCAGCTACAGAAATAAATATAGTCATTGCCGGTTTAGAGCTGTGGGTCAAACAGCAGCTGGAACAAGGTTTTTCAGAAGAGTATTTAATGGAGCAAGTAAAAAAAACGATCGGTTGGGAACAAACGCAGCAAACCTGGATTTTAACAGATCTCAATCGCGGCATTGTGCCGACTGAGCGGATTGAACGGGAAATGCGCGACGTTCTGGGCAGGATCTATCAGTTCTTATTTGCTGAAGCAGACAGCATTACACGCATTTGGTACGGGATTCCAGAAAAACTGAAGTAAAAATTCATTCCGTGAAAGCGGAAAAAGGGGCAGACGAACATGAAAATTTACACAAAAACCGGAGACAAAGGGCAAACCAGTTTAATCGGAGCACGCACAGACAAAGATGCACCACGCGTTGAGGCTTACGGCACCATTGATGAAGTGAATTCATTTATCGGCAAAGCGATGACCGAATTGGCACCTGACTTATACGCCGACTTGTTGGCGGACTTGGAAGCCATCCAAAACGAATTGTTCGATTGCGGCGGCGACTTGGCCGATGTACGTAAAGAACCCAATTACAAAATGACGGAAGAACCGGTGGAAGTTTTAGAAAAACGCATCGATGAATTGATGGAAGAGCCGCCATTACTGGAACGATTTATCCTGCCCGGAGGTTCGCCGGCAGCGGCAACTATGCATATTGCCCGCACGATTACACGCCGTGCTGAGCGCCAGACAGTAACATTGATGAGAGCAGGAGAAGATTTCCCGCCTGTAGTCCAGCGCTATTTGAACCGCTTATCCGATTACCTGTTCGCTGCAGCCCGTGTCGTCAATTCACGTGCCGGCGTTCCGGATAATGAATACGTACGCAGCGCCAAAGTTTTCAAGAACGGCGGGCGCAGCAAAAAGTCGGTGGAATAGGATGACGACTCAGAAACTGGCGCTTGCGGCTTTATTCATCAGCTTGTCCGCAATCGGCGGCATGATCAAAATTCCGCTCGGCATTGCATCCATTGCACTTGATTCAATGCCAGCTCTTGTAGCCGTGCTGTTTTTTTCAGCGCCGCTTGCAGGGACCATCGCGGCATTCGGCCATTTGATTTCGGCTTTGTTTGGCGGCATGCCGCTCGGACCGTTTCATCTGATCATTGCGTTTGAAATGTGGGCAGTCGTCTGGCTGTTCGCGATATTGCATCGGGCAGGAAAACGGTGGTTGAAATGGCCAGCATTCATCGTTGGCAACGGTATGGTCGCAGCCGTTCCGTTCTACTTTCTTTTGTCGCCGGCATTTTTCTATGCTTCGGTACCGGGTCTGGTAATTGCCGCTTCCATTAATGCCGGAGTGGCTGCTTTGCTGATGCCTTACGTGCTGAGAGTACGTGGAGGTTCACTGCATGCGTCATGAAATTTCAATAGACGGCTTTGTCATCACTTCAGATAATTCTGCGGCCATCGGTGAAAAACAGCAGGATGTGGTCCAGGCTCCGGATTCCGTCACGGCTAAATTTGCCGCACGGGTCGCGTTGCTTGAACAATGGGCATCCGGCAGCGAACCGCAGGCCGTGTTGCTTCACAATTTTAGTGGTGCTGCTCATTGGGATGCCTATAGGGCGGGCCTCGCTGACCTTTTTGCTGAAGCCGAAACCCGGCTGCCGCCGATTTCGGGCAGCACGGAAACCAATATGGCCACTTTACAATCCGGCATCGCCGTGACGATGATCGGAAAACAGTCTCGCAAACAAGAAGCGGCTGAATCTTTGAACTGGTTTGTCTACGGAATTCCAATGGTCGGAGAAGACGTCCTCACGAAGGCCGATCAAATCGCTGATCTTGCCGTCATTAAGAAAGCTTTGGAATCGGAGCTGATCGAACGTGTTTGGCCAGTCGGATCGAAAGGCATTGCGCATGAAGCAGAATTGCTGATGGGCAAGTCCGTGGAATTTTCTGCGGATCTTAACGTCGGCAGCTCCGCCGGACCGGCAACTTGCGTTCTGGTGGGTGTCCTGCCGGCAAAGAGAGAACATCTTAAGGACTATTTTGGAGAACATCTTTTTTCGATTGAATTTCAATGAGGCAAAACCATTATCCGTAATTGGATGATGGTTCTTTGTCGTCCGGCAATTATTCTCCATACAAAAGAACTGTAGATTTTAAAATCGTTAACTGGTATCTTATGTGTAGCAAACATTCAATGCTTGATATTTGAAAACTCTTTTAAATTTAGGTTGACTGAATGCTCATTCATATTTTAAACTAGAACATAGTATCGACAATCTATTAGTGTTCACGTAAACTTTGGGTAGGGAATTTTTAGAATATACACACAAGGGGGATATCACGATGGAGCCATTGCTCATTGCAAACTGGGTTTTATTCATAGCTGTAACCGCTTACGCCATCTATCTCTTCATTTATTTATTGAAGTCGAGATATGATTTCATCAAGCTTGGCCAAAAGGTCGAGTTTGAGGAAAACTTCAACGAGCGCTTACGGAAAGTTATGGTCAATGTTTTTGGACAAAAGAAATTAATGAAAGATAAGAAGAGCGGAACGATTCACGTGATGTTCTTCTATGGCTTCCTGTTGGTTCAGGCAAGTGCCATTGATTTCATCATCAAAGGCTTGTCACCGGATTCACATTTGCCGTTAGGGCCGCTTTACCCGGCTTTCACTTTCTTCCAGGAAATCGTCACGTTGACGATTCTGGTAGCGGTGGTCTGGGCGTTTTACAGACGTTACATTGAAAAGCTTGTCCGTTTGAAGCGCGGATGGAAATCAGGGCTGGTGCTTATTTTCATCGGTGGATTGATGGTAACTGTATTAATCGGCAACGGAATGGCCATGCTTTGGCACGGACACGAAGGTGCTTGGACTGAACCAGTCGCTTCACTTGTCGCTGCTGCATTCTCTTGGTTGCCTGAAGCTGCAACTGTAACGATTTTCTATGTTATGTGGTGGGCACACTTATTGTTCCTGCTGACATTCCTGGTTTATGTTCCACAATCGAAACACGCTCATTTGATCTTCGGACCGGTCAACACATGGTTCCACCGAGTGGACCATGTCGGCCGTTTGAAGCCGATCAACTTTGAAGAGATGGAAGATGAAGAAGATCCGGATGCTGTGCCTTCGTTCGGTGTCGGAAAAATCACCGACTTTACACAAGGGCAGATGATCGATTTCTACGCCTGCGTAGAATGTGGACGCTGTACAAATATGTGTCCGGCAACCGGAACAGGGAAAATGCTGTCTCCGATGGATCTTATTACAAAACTTCGTGACAACCTGACGAATACAGGTGCCGTCATGACACAGAAAAAACCATGGGTGCCGGCAATGGCATTCAACAATACGCAAGGAAACCAATTGGCGATGGCTGCAGGCGCTGAAGGAATCAGCATCGACGAGTTATACAGCCCGAGCTTAATCGGAGACGTCATCACAGAAGAAGAAATCTGGGCATGTACAACTTGCCGTAACTGTGAAGACCAATGTCCGGTTATGAACGAGCACGTCGACAAAATCATCGACCTTCGCCGTTACCTGGTAATGACGGAAGGGAAAATGGACAAAGATGCTCAGCGTGCGATGACAAACATCGAAAAGCAGGGGAATCCTTGGGGACTTAACCGTAAAGAAAAAGAAAACTGGAGAGATGCACGTCCAGATATTTCAATTCCAACTGTTAAAGAAATGAACAAAGCCGGCGAAGAATTCGAATTCCTGTTCTGGGTTGGATCAATGGGTTCATTCGACAGCCGTTCACAAAAAATCGCCTTGTCATTTGCCCGTTTGATGAACGAAGCAGGAGTGAAATTCGCGATTCTGGGCAACAAAGAAAAGAACTCGGGTGATACGCCACGCCGTCTCGGAAATGAATTCCTGTTCCAGGAACTGGCGACAGGCAACATCAAAGAATTCGAAAAAGCGGAAATCAAGAAAATCGTCACGATTGACCCGCATGCTTATAACATCTTTAAAAACGAATACCCGGATTTCGGCTTTAAAGCAGAAGTCTACCACCATACCGAAATGCTGTTCGAACTGGTCCAAGATGGCCGTTTGAAACCGCAATTCCCGGTAAACGAACGAATCACGTTCCACGATTCCTGTTACCTCGGCCGCTACAACGATGTCTACGACGCACCGCGCGAGATATTGAAAGCGATCGAAGGCGTGGAATTGGTCGAAATGGTCCGCAACCGCCAAGACGGCATGTGCTGTGGAGCTGGCGGGGGAATGATGTGGATGGAAGAAGATGCAGGCCACCGCGTCAACGTTGCCCGTACGGAACAAGCACTTGAAGTCAATCCGACCATGATTTCTTCAGGCTGTCCATACTGCCTGACAATGCTGTCAGATGGTACGAAAGCGAAAGAAGTCGAAGATGAAGTTGGAACATACGATGTAGCTGAGCTATTGGAAATGGCCGTTCTTGGCAATGAAACACCAATGCCTGAGCCTGAATCAGTGGTCCAATAAGCTGAAGCTCCACTAAGAAACACCAATGAGTAAATAATAATTGCCTAATGACAGAAAATTAAGTAGAATAACAGCATAAGCAAGAAAAAAGAAAGGGAGTGAAGTACTCCCTTTTCTTTTGCACTCATACCGAGCGAGCGTTCAGTCAACTTTATGGGCTGAATAAAATTCAGCTTGTGGAACTTGCGACTAAGCTAGCGCGGCGATGCAGGAACAATGTTTTTAACCGCTGCTGATTCAAAAGTAATTAAATGATGGATAAAAGAAAAAGCAGAAAACGTTGCCTGGAGCGACTTCTTAAACCCTGCTCTACTTTCATCATTTATATTTTTCACTATACTTGAAACCGTTTACAAGCAAACGCAAAGGGGAGGAAATCATCATGGCAAAAACAGTTATTATCGATGGGGCACGCACAGCATTCGGGAAATTTGGAGGAAACTTGAGCACGTTATCGGCAAGTGAATTAGGGGCAGAAGCGATCAAAGCGGCAATGAGCCGGGCGGATATCCAGCCGGAAGATGTCCAGGAAGTCATCATGGGCAACGTATTGCAGGCAGGGCAAGGGCAGATTCCTTCACGCCAAGCCGCGAAAAAAGCCGGCATTCCTTACAGCGTCAAATCTGAAACAATCAACAAAGTCTGCGCATCCGGCATGCGCAGCGTCACGTTGGCAGACCAGATCATTCGCTTGGGCGATGAGGAAGTAATTGTTGCAGGCGGCATGGAATCCATGTCCAACGCACCTTATTATCTTCCGAAAGCACGTTGGGGACTTCGCATGGGAGATGCCCAAGTAATTGACGGCATGGTCCATGACGGATTGTCGTGTTCGTTCCACCCGGACAAAGTCCACATGGGGACTTACGGAAACTCAACCGCTGAAGATTTCAATCTGACGCGTGAAGCTCAGGATGAGTGGTCGGCACGTTCGCATGAACGTGCCATCAAAGCGAAAGGTCTGTTCTCTGAAGAAATCGTCGCGATCGACATTCCACAACGCAAAGGGGATCCGATTACAGTTGACGTGGACGAAGCGCCACGCGCCAATTCCACTATTGAAGCATTGGCGAAACTGAAACCGGCATTCGGCAAAGACGGAACAATTACTGCTGGAAACGCACCTGGCATCAATGACGGTGCAGTTGCACTTGTATTGATGAGCGAAGAACGCGCACAGAACGAAGGGAAAAACGTATTGGCGCACATATTGTCCCATACGGAAGTGGCGATCGAGCCGCATCGATTCCCGGAAACTCCGGGCATCGTCATCAACGAGTTATTGAAGAAAACCGGCAAATCACTGGATGACATCGATTTGTTTGAAATCAACGAAGCGTTTGCAGCAGTGGCGCTGGCAAGTTCGAAAATCGCTGATTTGGATGCTGAAAAAGTGAACGTCAACGGCGGATCAGTAGCGCTTGGACACCCGATTGGTGCAAGCGGCGCACGCATTATCCTGACATTGGCTTATGAATTAAAACGCCGCGGAGGCGGCATCGGCATCGCAGCCATCTGTTCAGGCGGCGGACAAGGCGACGCAATCATGATTGAAGTTCCTAAGGAGGCAAAATAAGCATGTCGATTCAAAACGTAATGGTCATTGGCGCCGGACAAATGGGTTCCGGCATCGCGCAGGTTTGCGCACAGGCAGGATTGAACGTGAAACTGAATGATATGAAGCAGGAAGCATACGATCGCGGAATCGGGACCATCACCAAGAACCTGTCCCGCAATGTTGAAAAAGGCCGCATGACGGAAGAAGAAAAGAATGAGGTCCTTGGACGCATTACACCGTCGCTTGATCTTAAGGATGCTCATGATGTGGATATCGTCATCGAAGCAGCTGTTGAAAACATGGCCATCAAACACAGCATCTTTAAAACGCTGGATGAAGTGGCGCCACAGCATGCTATTTTGGCAACAAACACGTCATCTCTTCCAATTACAGAGATTGCGGCAGTCACCAACCGCCCGGAGCAAGTAATCGGCATGCATTTCATGAATCCGGTACCGGTGATGAAACTTGTGGAAATTATCCGCGGCTTGGCAACTTCTGATGAGGTTTATAAAAAAGTGGAAGAAATGACGGTTCAGCTGTCAAAAACACCAGTGGAAGTGAATGATTTCCCAGGATTCGTTGCGAACCGCATCTTGATGCCGATGATCAACGAAGCGATTTTCACACTTCAAGAAGGGGTCGCCACCAAAGAAGCAATCGACGACATCATGAAACTCGGCATGAACCATCCGATGGGACCGTTGCAATTGGCTGATTTTATTGGCTTGGATACTTGCCTGTACATTATGGAAGTGCTGCATGAAGGGTTCGGCGACAGCAAGTACCGCCCAAGCCCGTTATTGCGCCAATACGTCAAAGCAGGATGGCTAGGCAAGAAAACCGGACGCGGTTTCTATGACTACACTTAATATTAGGGGGAAAACCGCAATGGATTTGCACTTTACAGATGAACAGCTTATGATGCGCAACATGGTGCGAGATTTCGCGAAAGAAGAGATTACACCGTTTATCGAAAACATGGAAAACGATGAATTTCCAACGGCGATTTTAAAGAAAATGGGCGAGCTCGGATTGATGGGAATCACAGCTCCTGAAAAATACGGCGGTGCGGAAATGGACTTCACTTCCTATATCACGGCTATCCACGAATTATCGAAAGCGAGCGGCGTGGTAGGAGTTATCCTGTCAGTCCATACGTCGGTCGGCACCAACCCGATCCTCAATTTCGGATCACAGCAGCAAATCGAGAAATACGTACCAAAACTGGCGAGCGGCGAATACCTTGGCGCTTTCTGTCTGACAGAACCGGCGGCAGGTTCGGATGCAGGAAGCCTGAAGACAAAAGCGGTCCTAGACGGAGACCATTACGTTTTGAATGGCTCGAAAGTCTTTATTACCAATGGCGGCGCAGCGGATACGTATATCGTCTTCGCTTCGACAAAGCCTTCTGCAGGCTCCCGTGGAATTTCGGCTTTCATTGTTGAAAAGGATACACCGGGCTTGGTCATCGGCAAAAACGAAAAGAAAATGGGTCTCCATGGTTCGAAAACGGTCCAATTGACCTTTGAAAATATGCGGGTACCGGCTGGAAACTTGCTGGGCGAAGAAAATAAAGGATTCAGCATCGCCATGGCGAATTTGAACGTCGGACGCATCGGCATCGCGGCACAAGCGCTCGGCATTGCTGAAGCGGCCTATGAATATGCTGTGGCTTACGCCAAAGAACGCGAACAGTTCGGCAAACCAATTGCCCAGCAGCAAGGCATCGGCTTTAAGCTGGCGGATATGGCGACACAGGTGGAAGCCGCGAAACTGCTGGTCTACAACGCGGCGGACTTGTATTCACAAGGCAAGGATTGCAATAAAGAAGCTTCCATGGCTAAACTTTTCGCTTCGAAAGCGGCGATGGATGTCACGATTGAAGCCATTCAAGTGTTCGGCGGCTATGGTTATACAAAAGATTATCCGGTCGAGCGCCTGTTCCGCGACGCTAAAGTAACGGAAATTTATGAAGGCACCAGCGAAATTCAACGCATCGTCATCAGCAAACAACTACTTAAATAATTTATTGGAGGAATGGAAAATGAATTTTCAACTGTCTGAAGAACACGAAATGATCCGCAAAATGGTAAGAGATTTCGCTAATAAAGAAGTGGCGCCAACAGCGGAAGAGCGTGACGAAGAAGAACGCTTTGACCGTGAGATTTTCGATAAAATGGCTGAACTTGGCCTTACGGGTATTCCATGGCCGGAAGAATACGGCGGAATCGGCTCGGATTATTTGGCGTACTGCATCGCAGTTGAAGAATTATCACGTGTCTGCGCATCGACAGGCGTTACATTATCTGCCCACACGTCTCTGGCAGGATGGCCGGTTTATACATTCGGAACGGAAGAACAAAAACAAAAATACCTTCGCCCAATGGCGGAAGGCACGAAAATCGGCGCTTACGGCTTAACGGAACCCGCTTCAGGATCGGATGCAGGCGCTATGCGCACTTCAGCGAAAGAAGACGGCGACCATTATGTATTGAACGGTTCGAAAATCTTCATCACCAACGGCGGAATTGCGGACATCTACATCGTATTTGCGGTAACAGATCCTGAATCGAAGCATAAAGGCACAACAGCATTCATCGTTGAAAAAGACTTTGAAGGTTTCTCGGTCGGCAAAAAAGAGCGCAAGCTGGGCATTCGCTCAAGCCCGACAACTGAAATCATCTTCGACAACTGCCGTGTACCGAAAGAAAACGTTTTGGGCGAACTTGGCCAAGGCTTCAAAATCGCTATGCAGACGCTTGACGGTGGACGCAACGGCATCGCGGCACAGGCTGTCGGAATCGCACAAGGAGCACTTGATGCATCAATCGACTACGCGAAAGAACGCGAGCAATTCGGCAAGCCGATTGTTGCCAACCAAGGCGTTTCATTCAAACTGGCGGATATGGCGACTTCAATCGAAGCTTCCCGTCTATTGACTTACCAGGCAGCTTGGTTGGAATCGAATAAATTATCTTACAGCAAAGAGTCGGCGATGGCGAAATTGATGGCCGGCGATACAGCGATGAAAGTAACGGTTGAAGCGGTTCAAGTCTTCGGGGGCTACGGCTATACGAAAGATTATCCGGTTGAACGCTTTATGCGCGACGCGAAAATCACTCAAATTTACGAAGGCACACAGGAAGTTCAGCGTCTGGTTATTTCCCGGATGGTTACGAAATAAGCGGAGGGTTGCCTTATGAACAAAAAGCGTGAAATAGCGTCCTCCGTGAAAGACGAAAGCTTGATTGAAAAGCGCCGCGAACAGATGATTCGCGGTGCTGTCACGCTTTTTAAAGAAAAAGGCTTTCACCGGACGACGACACGGGAAATCGCCAAAGCCGCGGGTTTCAGTATCGGTACGTTGTATGAATACATCCGGACCAAGGAAGATGTGCTGTACCTCGTCTGTGACTCCATTTATGACGAAGTGAACACACGTCTGGACCGGCTTGATATCGAACAGGGTTCCATTAATGTCCTTGTGACGGCGATCGAGCATTACTACACCTTGATCGATGATATGCAGGATGAATTCGTGGTCATGTACCAGGAATCCAAATCGTTGCCGAAGGACGCATTAAGTTATGTACTGAATAAAGAAATTGAAATGGTGGCGCTTTTTGAACGTTTGCTGACGCAATGCGTCGACAACGGGGAAATCAAAATGACGCCGAAAGAAGTGGTCATGGCTTCCCATCATTTATTCGTACAAGGCCAAATGTGGGCTTTCAGACGCTGGGCGTTGCGCGACTTCACCATTCAGGAATTTATCGACATGCAAACCAAATTTCTTTTGCAGGGGATGGCAGGAGAAAACATTTCAATACAGGGGGCTTGATCATAATGGCTACAATCGAAGAAACGAAAACCTATCAGCCGAAAAACCATATTCGCTTTGTCACGGCTTCCAGTCTTTTTGACGGCCATGACGCGTCCATCAACATCATGCGCCGGATTCTGCAATCAAGCGGTGCCGAAGTGATTCACTTGGGCCATAACCGCTCGGTTGAAGAAGTGGTCAATGCGGCTATCCAAGAAGATGTTCAGGGGATCTGCATTTCGTCTTACCAAGGCGGCCATATGGAATACTTCAAGTATATGTATGATTTGCTGCAGGAAAAAGGCGCATCGCATATCCGGATTTATGGCGGAGGCGGAGGCGTTATTTTGCCGCGTGAAATCAAAGAACTTGAAGAATACGGCATTGCCGGCATTTTCTCACCGGAAGATGGCCGCAAAAAAGGCCTGCAGGGCATGATTACGGAAATCGTTGAGGAATGTGATTTCTCGACGGTGAAACCGGATCAGAAAATCGAAAACCTTTCTGCCGACGAACCGGTAGTACTGGCAAACCTGATTACGGCTGCGGAAGAAGCGCATACGCGCGACACCGATACTGACGAATTGTTGAGAGCGGTACGGGAACAGACGAAAAACACGCCGGTCCTCGGCATCACCGGAACAGGCGGAGCTGGGAAAAGCTCGCTGACCGATGAATTGATTCGCCGATTCCTGTCTGAACTTCCGGACAAGAAAATCGCAATTCTGTCGATCGACCCGACCAAACAGAAAACAGGCGGCGCGCTTTTGGGTGACCGCATCCGCATGAACGCCATCTTCAATAAACGTGTCTTTATGAGAAGCCTGGCAACACGCGGTTCACGCTCAGAGCTGTCCGGTGCAATCGGAGATGTTTTGGACGTCGTGAAAGCGGCGGATTTCGATTTGATTGTTGTGGAAACAAGTGGGATCGGCCAGGGAGATGCGGAAATCGCCAACTTCTCGGACATTTCCATGTACGTCATGACCAGTGAATTCGGTGCACCGTCACAGCTTGAAAAAATCGATATGATCGATTACGCGGATTTGATTGTCATCAATAAATTCGAACGCAGCGGTTCGCAGGATGCGCTTCGCCAAGTGCAGAAGCAGTATCAGCGCAGCCATCTGCTATGGGATAAAGACCTGGATGAAATGCCGGTCTACGGCACAATCGCCAGCCAGTTCAACGATAAAGGGACCAACTCCCTGTTCGCGGCATTGGTAGCGACAGTCAATGAAAAAATGGGCACTGACTGGGAAACGGATTACGATAAATTCGTCAAAACCCAGAAAGAGAACCTCATCATTCCGAACGATCGCCGCTATTACTTGCGTGAGCTGACCGATACGGTCCGTGGCTACCACGCAAAATCCAAAGAACAAGCCGCCTTTGCGCGCCGTCTGTTCCAATTGGAAGGCGCCATCGAAGCGGTAAAAGAAAAAGCACCGGATGATGCATTGGTCGCTTCACTCGAGTCGCTGGCTGACGGCGTCCGTGAGGAATTGACTGCTGAATCCAAACGCATTCTCGCTAATTGGGTTGCGTTGAAAGAAATGTATGCCGGAGACGAATTCGTCACATCAGTACGAGACAAGGAAATCCGCACGATCCTGCGTACGGAAAGCCTATCCGGCATCAAAGTGCCGCGTGTGGTATTGCCGAAATTTGTTGATTACGGCGAGATCCTGTCTTGGGTTTACGCAGAGAACGTACCGGGTTCATTCCCGTATACGGCAGGGGTTTTCCCGTTCAAACGCGAAGGGGAAGATCCGAAGCGCCAATTTGCGGGAGAAGGAACGCCTGAACGCACGAACCGCCGTTTCCATTATCTATCGAAAGATGACGATGCGAAACGCTTGTCTACAGCTTTTGACTCGGTGACACTTTACGGCGAAGACCCGGATCACCGTCCAGACATTTACGGGAAAGTCGGCGAATCAGGTGTATCAATCTGTACGCTTGATGATATGAAGAAACTTTACGCAGGATTTGATCTGTGTGCGCCGTCGACTTCAGTTTCCATGACCATCAACGGACCGGCACCGATCATTTTGGCGATGTTCATGAACACGGCAATTGATCAGCAGGTCAAGTTGAATGAAGAAAAACTAGGCCGCACGTTGACTGTCGAAGAATTTACAGAAGTCCGTGAAAGCACGCTGCAAGTCGTTCGTGGCACCGTACAAGCCGATATTTTGAAAGAAGACCAAGGGCAGAACACCTGCATCTTCTCGACTGAATTCGCGTTGCGCATGATGGGCGATATCCAGCAATACTTCATCGATCACAAAGTGCGCAATTACTACTCTGTATCGATTTCGGGCTACCATATCGCCGAAGCGGGAGCGAATCCGATTTCCCAATTGGCCTTCACACTGTCCAACGGCTTCACGTATGTGGAATATTACTTGAGCCGCGGCATGAACATCGATGACTTTGCGCCGAACCTGTCGTTCTTCTTCTCGAACGGGCTGGATCCGGAATATACCGTCATCGGCCGTGTGGCACGCCGCATCTGGGCAGTTGTCATGCGCGATAAATACGGCGCCAACGAACGCAGCCAGAAACTGAAATACCATGTACAGACATCCGGGCGCAGTCTGCATGCACAGGAAATTGATTTCAACGACATCCGCACAACGTTACAGGCATTGATGGCGCTGCAGGATAACTGCAACTCGCTTCATACCAATGCTTACGATGAAGCGATCACGACGCCGACCGAAGAATCGGTTCGCCGCGCGATGGCGATCCAGATGATCATCACCAAAGAGCATGGATTGTCGAAAAACGAGAATCCGCTGCAAGGCGCGTTCATCATCGAAGAAATGACGCAATTGGTGGAAGAAGCGGTATTGACCGAGTTTGACCGCATCAACGACCGCGGAGGCGTTCTGGGCGCAATGGAAACACAGTACCAGCGCGGCAAAATCCAGGAAGAATCCATGCATTACGAAATGAAGAAACACACAGGCGAATTGCCGATCATCGGAGTCAATACCTACTTGAACCCGAATCCGCAATCAGACGACGACATCAACGCGATGGAAATCGCCCGCGCCACAACCGAAGAAAAGGAAACACAAATCAACAACTTGCGCGCCTTCCAGGAGCGCAACGATTCGACCGAAGCATTGGAGCGCCTGAAGCAAGTTGCGAAGACGGGCGGCAACATCTTCGAAGAATTGATGGACACCGTAAAAGTCGCAAGCTTAGGCCAAATCACTACAGCTTTATATGAAGTCGGCGGGCAGTATCGACGGAATATGTAGGTAGAAAAGCGGAAGCAGCCGTTTTGCTCCGACAGGCGTAAGAGGGTTTGGCGAAGGGGCGTGTTTCCAGTCGCACAGCCAAAGCAGCTTACGACCCGAGGGGCAGGCTGCTGGAGCTGGACAAAGAGGGAAGCCGAATGAAATACAATAAAGTAAGCGGAATCCGATTTCAAGTGGATTTTGCTTACTTTTTTTGTGGGGATGCGAGCTGGATCAGATTTGCAGGCGTTCTGCCGAGTTAAGGCCTAAAAGCTGAATGGATCAAAACACGAAAAAAGACGAAAACCCGCCAAAGCCGGGATTTTCGCTTTTTTGAGAAGAACTAAAGAGCGGATTTTGAAATCGACGAAGGTTTTTATTAATTTAAAAAGCGATACGCACGCTTGGAGAAAAAATATGCACGCTTATAAGAAAATACGCACGTTCAGCAGATAAAACGCTAATTTATTTAAATTACATCCAATAATATATTTTATTAAGAAAAAATTTCCAACCGGATGCAATAACAATCTTCATAAAGCCCATTCCACACGCTTATCCAGTCGATATCTCCACCCTTTTTCTGTATAATGAATGAAAACACATCCCAGAAAACAAGAAGGATGATCCTATGCGTAAAGCTGTGCACTACATAATTATCCTAATCTGTGTCATACTGATTTTCTTCCTGTACAATAAAGCTTTGGGATCCATTCCTTTTATGATCTTGGCGCTCTATTTGTTTTACTTCGGGTGGATGCAATTAGATCCGAGAAAAAAGAAAACACGGTAGCGGAGACTAGGTTGTTTGTATATAATGGATTAAGTTAAGAAAGAAGAAGGGACGTGCACGGAATGAAAATTCGTGAATTATCTAAAGAAGAACTAATAGAAGAGTCATTTGTTGACTTGACATATGCAATGCTTGAAGAAACACATGAAACGAAAACGTATGCAGAATTGGTTGAAGAAATCGAGAAATTGCTCAACTTATCAAAAGAGGAAATGAAAGATCGTCTGGTTCAATTCTACACAGATTTGAATATCGACGGCCGCTTTTTGATTTTGGGCGAAAACCGTTGGGGCCTTCGCGAATGGTACCCGGTAGAGCAGATCGAAGAAGAATCCGCTCCGACTGTTAAAGCACGTAAGAAGAAAGCGAAAGTCGCTGACGATGAAGGCTTTGACGATTTGGATGAATTGGCATTGGAAGACGAGTTGGAATTCGAAGACTTCGGTGAAGACGACGATGACGACGAGGATGATGATGACGAAGTGATCAAATCACCTGTCGAAGTGGAAGTCCTGGATTTCGACGCAGACGATGACGACGAAGAAGACGTCGATGTTTTGGTAGAAGATCTGGATGGCAACATCATCGACGACGAAGATGAAGACGATGAAGATGAAGAAGACGATTTGAAGTAATTTGAACATTTTATTACCTTGACTTATTAGGCTAGACTGGATAAGATTTTACTGGGCTCCTTAAAATAGGAGAGATGATTCGTACAGTTTACGCGCTCCCCCTGCATATGCAGCAGGTGGAGCGCTTTTTATTTTTACCATTCGAGGAGGAAACAGGCATGACGAAGTATATATTTGTGACGGGTGGGGTTGTATCATCACTCGGTAAAGGGATTGTAGCAGCGTCTTTAGGGCGTTTATTGAAAAACAGAGGGTTGAATGTAACGATTCAAAAGTTTGATCCGTACATCAACATTGACCCAGGAACAATGAGCCCATACCAGCACGGAGAAGTTTTTGTGACGGATGACGGCGCGGAAACGGATTTGGACCTTGGTCATTACGAGCGTTTCATCGACATCAACTTGAACAAATACTCTAACGTAACAACAGGGAAAGTTTACTCGACTGTTATCCAAAAAGAACGCCGCGGCGATTATTTGGGTGGAACAGTTCAAGTAATTCCGCATATCACCAATGAAATCAAAGACCGTCTATTGCGTGCTGCGAAAACAGCCAACGCGGATGTCGTCATCACGGAAATCGGCGGAACCGTCGGAGATATCGAATCATTGCCATTCCTCGAAGCAATCCGCCAGATGCGTTCAGATCTTGGGCGCGACGAAGTCATGTACGTACACTGTACATTGATTCCGTATCTTGGAGCAGCAAAAGAAATGAAAACCAAACCTACGCAGCATAGCGTAAAAGAACTTCGCAGCCTGGGCATTCAGCCAAACCTGATCGTCGTTCGCACAGAACACCCAGTGCCACAGGACATGAAAGATAAGATTGCCTTGTTCTGTGACATCAAGCCGGAAGAAGTAATCGAATCACGCGATGTTGACGTGATCTATGAAATGCCGCTTCGCCTTCAGGAACAGCATATGGACCAAATCGTCCTTGATCACTTCGGAATTGAAGCGCCAGAGGCCGATATGACGGATTGGGGCACGCTTGTTGATAAAGTGAAATCACTTAAAAACACTGTGCGCATCGGTCTTGTCGGAAAATATGTGGAACTGCAGGATGCTTATATTTCTGTAGTAGAAGCTTTGAAACATGCCGGTTTCGCATTCGATTCTGAAATCGAAGTCGAATGGATCAACGCCGAACACATCAATGCTGACAATGTGGCAGAAACATTGACAAATTGCGACGGCATTCTCGTTCCGGGTGGCTTTGGCGACCGCGGAGTTGAAGGGAAAATCATTGCTACTCAATTTGCACGCGAAAACAAAGTGCCATTCTTCGGTATTTGCCTGGGCATGCAATTGGCTTCTGTTGAGTTTGCACGCAGCATCATGAATCTTGAAGGCGCACATTCTTCTGAATTGAACGCTAAAACGGCTTACCCGGTCATCGATCTATTGCCCGAGCAAAAAGACATCGAAGATTTAGGCGGCACGCTTCGCCTTGGCTTGTATCCTGCGAAACTTGAAAAAGGATCGAGAGCCCATGAAGCATACGGCGAAGAGTTGGTTTACGAAAGACATCGCCACCGTTACGAGTTCAACAACGAATACCGTGAAGCTTTTGAAAAAGCCGGATTCAAATTTACAGGCACAAGCCCGGATGGCCGCCTAGTGGAAATCGTTGAAGTGGCTGACCACCCATGGTTCTTGGCTTGCCAATTCCACCCGGAGTTCATTTCACGTCCGAACCGTCCGCAGCCATTGTTCCGTGAATTTGTAAAAGCGTCTATTGCCAATAAATAAACGGAAAAGCCTTCCCACATAAAAAAGGGGAAGGCTTTTATACATGGAAAATTTAATCGGCCAGCAGTTGGTCGATGCTTGATTTGACAGCGTGGTAGACATAGAGTGCAGCCATGGCATGTGGAACTATCATGGACAGAGCATCGTCCTGTAACCGTGCGCCTTTCTGCTTGTCCAATGGAAGAAAGGCGTCGGCTAACTCGCTGTTGCCGGAATCCGGTGCCATAAAAGCGAACGGAATGCCCGCATCCGAAAGCCGTCCAGCAAGTTCATCGCCTTCTTTATCCGCTGCCAGTATCCAAACGCGGTCACTGCTGGTGACAATGCTTGCAGGCGACCATTCGGCCGCAGAAGCCAACGGATCTTTGCTATGAAAGGCAACGGAGTCGACGGCTTTCATTTCACCGAACGCCGCGATGAAAATAGTGCCGCCTGCAACAGCAGCTTGTGCCAAAACACCAGCTACAGAGTCAATGGCTTCCTGCTGTTTTGCCAGGTGCTCAAACAGCGGAGTTAATTGTGCAGTTAACAGTTCCATAAAACTCACCTCGTAAAAAAGTATAGCAGACAAAGGAGTGGTTCTTCTTGAAAACCATTTTAATTGTAGATGACCAACCGGGAATCCGGCTGTTGTTAAAAGAAGTGTTCAGCAAAGAAGGATACCAGACGTCCACTGCCGGAAGCGGCAAAGAAGCACTCGAATTGGTGCAGGAAGTTTGCCCGGACCTGGTGTTGTTGGATATGAAGATTCCAGGTATGGACGGCATTGAAATATTGAAGCGATTGAAGAAGAACAAGCCCTCAGTCCACGTCATCATGATGACCGCATACGGCGAATTGGATTTAATTAAGGAATCGATGAACTGGGGAGCTGAGCGCTATTTTACCAAGCCTTTCGACGTCTTTGAGGTGCGCGATGCCGTGAATGGTCTATTGCAGCAGTAAACAGCGAAGAAGTAGCGTAAGTACAGGGTTTTTGATATAGTATAAAGGATATTTGCTTTAAACATTGCTGAGGAGGAATTCTAAATGCCATTGGTTTCAATGAAAGAAATGATGATAAAAGGAAAACAAGAAGGATATGCAATCGGTCAATTCAATTTAAACAACCTGGAGTTCACACAAGCCATTCTTCAAGCTGCACAGGAAGAGAATTCTCCGGTAATCTGCGGAGTTTCAGAAGGAGCAGCACGTTACATGGGTGGATTCACGACAGTTGTTAATATTGTCAAAGGATTGATGCATGATTACAAAATCACCGTTCCCGTGGCAATCCACTTGGATCACGGTTCGAGCTTTGAAAAATGTAAGGAAGCGATTGATGCAGGATTCACTTCCGTAATGATTGATGCGTCTCATCACCCGTTTGAAGAAAACATTGAAATCACTAAACAAGTTGTAGAATATGCGCGACAACATAATGTATCCGTGGAAGCGGAATTGGGAACTGTCGGCGGACAGGAAGACGACATTATTGCTGATGGCGTTATTTATGCCGATCCAAAAGAATGCAAGCAGCTGGTTGAACAGACTGGAATTGATTGCTTGGCGCCGGCTCTTGGTTCAGTCCATGGCCCTTATAAAGGCGAACCGAATCTTGGGTTTACTGAAATGGAAGAAATTTCACAGCAATGCGACGTTCCGCTTGTATTGCACGGTGGTACAGGAATTCCAACTAAAGATATTCAACGTGCCGTTTCTCTTGGTACATCGAAAATCAACGTCAACACAGAAAGCCAGATCACTTCAGCACAAGCCGTACGCGAGGTTTTGAACAACGACGCGGATGTCTATGATCCCCGCAAATACATGGGACCAGCCCGCGAAGCAATCAAAAAGACTGTAATCGGCAAAATGCGTGAGTTTGGAAGTTCAGGAAAAGCATAATAACGACACAAAAAAAGATGGGAGAGAAGCGTCCGAAAGGCGCCTTCTCTTTTTCCCGTCATACTGGAGGAGAAAAATAATGAAATTTTTCATCGATACAGCAAACTTTGACGAAATTAAAGAAGCACACGCCTGGGGAATCCTTTCCGGCGTTACAACAAACCCATCTTTGGTAGCAAAAGAGAAAAACGTTTCATTCCATGACCGCCTGAAAGAAATTGCGGCGCTTGTTGATGGTTCAATCAGCGGAGAAGTGATTGCCCTTGATGCAGAAGGCATGATCAAAGAAGGCCGTGAATTGGCTGATCTTGCGCCGAACATCACAGTGAAATTGCCAATGACACCAGACGGATTGAAAGCTTGTTCAGTACTTGCTTCAGAAGGCAAAAAAGTTAACGTTACATTGATTTTCAGTGCAAACCAGGCATTGCTTGCAGCGCGTGCCGGAGCGGCATACGTTTCGCCATTCCTTGGACGCCTGGACGACATCGGACATAACGGCATGGACTTGATTTCAACAATTGCTGAAATCTTTGCTATCCATGATATTTCTTCAGAGATCATTGCTGCTTCAATCCGCCATCCACAGCACGTAACGGAAGCTGCATTGAATGGTGCACATATCGCTACGATGCCGATTAAAGTAATGCACCAAATGTTCAAGCACCCGTTGACAGATCAAGGAATCGATGCATTTTTGGCTGACTGGGAAAAACGTTCAGTAGAAGACGGTGTAAAATAAGAACATCAAGAGATTTCCCGCTTTTAGGGCGGGAAATTGACTTGCCTTTAATGGCAGGAAAAACCCAAGTTGTGATCGGCAGCCGACTGGCATGCTGAAGCAATGGAACTTTTGCGGCCAACTATACTGCCGGGAAAAGTGGATAAAGAGAAAATTCAATCAAAAGGGGCTTGCCCCGTTGATTGTTAGTTGATCCAATCGGACTTTTACGGTCAGTGGATCTTCCGCTTGGATAAGCGGAAATCGTACTGCCCGTTAAAGCGGGATAAAGGAGAAAATTTATGGATGTATATAAAGTAAGGGGCGGTAAGCGCCTTTCCGGAACAATCAAAGTCAACGGTGCTAAAAATAGTGCGGTGGCATTGATTCCTGCATCGATTTTGGCGAATTCGCCAGTAACGATCGAAGGATTACCGGGTATTTCCGACGCATGGACACTGAAAAGTATTCTGGAAGAAATCGGCGGGGAAGTAACATTTGAAGACGGAACAATGAGCATCGATCCGACGAAAATGATTGATATGCCTTTGCCGAACGGCAATGTGAAAAAACTGCGTGCTTCCTATTATATGATGGGCGCGATGTTGGGCCGTTTCAAACATGCAGCAATTGGCCTTCCGGGCGGTTGTTTCTTAGGGCCTCGCCCAATCGATCAGCACATCAAAGGTTTTGAAGCATTAGGTGCGAAAGTCACGAATGAACACGGCGCCATCTACTTGCGTGCCGATGAGCTTCGTGGAGCCAAGATTTATTTGGATGTCGTCAGTGTTGGTGCAACAATCAACATCATGTTGGCAGCTGTTATGGCGAAAGGCCAAACAACGATTGAAAATGCGGCAAAAGAGCCGGAAATCATTGATGTAGCGACGTTATTGACCAATATGGGCGCGAAAATCAAAGGAGCCGGAACAAATGTCATCCGTATTGACGGCGTGGAAGAATTGCATGGCACCAACCATACAATCATCCCTGACCGCATTGAAGCCGGAACATTCATGATTATGGCTGCGGCTGCAGGAGATGGGGTAACCATCGACAACGTAATTCCTTTCCATATGGAAGCTTTGACTGCCAAATTACGCGAAATGGGTGTAGATGTGCAGGAAGGCGAAGAATCGATCTATATTCCAAAATCCAACAACTTGACGGCCATCGACGTAAAAACATTGGTGTACCCTGGATTCCCGACAGATCTTCAGCAGCCGTTTTCTGTGCTGATGACTCAGGCTCAAGGAGCTTCAATGATTACCGATACCATCTATTCCGCACGTTTCAAGCATATTGATGAACTTCGCCGCATGAATGCAAGCGGCCGTGTGGAAGGAAGAGCGGCGATCGTTACAGGGCCGACTCCTTTGACTGCGGCAACCGTTGTAGCTTCTGACTTGCGTGCAGGCGCCGCATTGGTCATTGCCGGATTACTGGCGGAAGGCGAAACAGAAATCCGTGAAATCTACCACATCGAACGCGGCTACGCGTCCATCATTGAAAAACTGCAGGGCCTTGGTGCAGATATCCGGAGAGAGACGATTGACCCGGTGGCAAGCATGAAGTCCGACCTTAGCCAGGATGCAAATTAACGGTCTTTTAGCATAAAAATATATGCTACAATATTGAAGGCATAGTTAAAGCTGAACGGGAGGAACTGATAGTATGGAACGAAGTCTTTCGATGGAATTAGTGCGTATCACTGAAGCGGCAGCAATTGCTTCTTCAAAATGGATGGGCCGCGGCATGAAGAACGAAGCGGATGATGCAGCCACCACTGCAATGAGAGTCGTATTTGATACTATTCCGATGCGCGGCGTCGTTGTCATCGGTGAAGGCGAGATGGACGAAGCGCCCATGCTTTATATCGGTGAAGAATTAGGGACAGGCAATGGTCCGGAAGTGGACGTTGCAGTGGATCCTTTAGAAGGAACAAATATCGTAGCAGCCGGCGGTTGGAATGCATTAGCGGTTCTGGCCATAGCTGATCGCGGCAACCTTCTCAACGCACCGGATATGTACATGGACAAAATTGCGGTTGGGCCTGAATCTGTAGGCAAAATTGACATTAACGCACCAGTCATCGATAATCTTCGTGCAGTGGCGAAAGCCAAAAACAAAGACATCGAAGAAGTGGTTGCCACCATTATGGACCGTCCGCGCCATAAAGACATCATTGATCAAATCCGAGCAGCTGGAGCACGCATTAAACTGATCGGTGACGGCGATGTAGCCGGCGCGATCAATACAGCGTTCGACCAGACAGGCGTTGATATTCTATTCGGAATTGGAGGAGCACCTGAAGGCGTTATCGCTGCAGTCGGCTTAAAATGCCTGGGTGGCGAAATCCAAGGGAAGCTTGTTCCGCAAAACGAAGAAGAAGCACAGCGCTGCATCGATATGGGTATTGACGTCAGCAAAGTCCTGATGATGGATGACCTTGTTAAAGGCGATGATGCCATCTTTGCAGCAACAGGCGTAACAGACGGGGAACTTTTAAAAGGAGTTCAGCTGAAAGGCGGTTTCGCAGAAAGCCATACATTGGTGATGCGCGCGAAATCCGGAACGATCCGCTTTATCGAAGGGCGTCACAGCCTTCAGAAAAAACCAAATCTCGTAATGAACGATTAACGATCCTACTTCATAAAATGAGTCCGGCAAATTGCCGGACTTCTTCTTTAAGATCTTCTCAATCATTCACTACCGATCCTCAAACCCTATAAGTTGAATCAATTGTTTAATCAAGGGAAATTAACAAGATGATATGGCGTGAACCGGCTCAGGTTTACCCCTTATTTTATTTCTTATGAAGAGTGCAGCCAATACAACGATGAAAGGCCATAATTGGTTTTAGAAGAAGCTCTGCCTTACGTGAGTTCTTCTGGTCGATGGAAAAAGTCTCATCCATTCATTCAACTTATCTACAAAAAAATAATACGAATAAGAGTGGTGTCCGATACATGGCAACGATAACAATCTCCGCATTGGAGAATATGACATTAAAAGAACTATATAATTTAGCAAAAGAATATAAATTGACCAATTACAGCAAGCTGACAAAAAAAGAACTGATTTTTGCGATTTTGAAGACACGCGCGGAACAGGAAGGCTTCTTCTTTATGGAAGGTGTTTTGGAAATTATCCAATCAGAGGGCTTTGGCTTCCTGCGCCCGATCAACTATTCACCAAGTTCACAGGACATCTACATCTCGGCATCTCAAATCCGCCGTTTCGATTTGCGGAATGGGGACAAAGTTTCCGGGAAAGTGCGTCCTCCAAAGGAAAACGAACGTTATTTCGGTTTGCTTCAAGTCGAAGCCGTTAATGGCGAAGATCCGGAAGTAGCCAAAGAACGTGTGCATTTCCCTGGGTTGACGCCACTTTATCCAGATCGCCATATCCGTCTAGAAACGACACCGGCTCATTTGTCTACACGCATCATGGATTTGGTTGCGCCAGTCGGTTTTGGTCAGCGCGGATTGATCGTAGCACCGCCAAAAGCCGGGAAAACCATGCTTCTAAAAGAAATTGCGAACTCCATTACAACCAATCATCCCGAAGCTGAATTGATTGTCCTGCTGATTGACGAGCGTCCGGAAGAAGTAACGGATATCGAACGTTCCGTAAATGCGGATGTTGTCTCTTCGACATTTGATGAAGTGCCTGAAAATCATGTGAAAGTCGCAGAGCTTGTCCTTGAACGGGCGATGCGCCTTGTTGAGCACAAACGTGATGTTGTCATTTTGATGGATTCCATCACGCGCCTTGCCCGAGCATATAATTTGGTGATTCCGCCAAGCGGGCGTACACTATCAGGAGGAATAGACCCAGCAGCTTTCCACCGTCCAAAACGCTTTTTCGGTGCCGCCCGAAATATCGAAGAAGGCGGCAGTTTGACGATTTTAGCGACCGCTTTAGTGGAAACCGGGTCACGAATGGATGAAGTCATTTACGAGGAATTTAAAGGGACCGGCAACATGGAATTGCATCTTGACCGATCTTTGGCTGAACGCCGCATTTTCCCTGCACTTGATATACGCCGTTCCGGAACGCGTAAGGAAGAGTTGCTGATCGAGCCGAAACAGCTTGAAAAGCTTTGGTCCATCCGAAAAACTTTCTCGGATTCTCATGATTTCGGTGAACGTTTCCTGAAGAAGCTGGGCCAAACAGATACAAATGAAGAATTCTTCGAGCAATTGGCTACGGAAATGAAGACCCACCGAAGCAACAAGAAGATGATTTAAATGCTTGCAAACGACACAAGAATTTGATATGATTATGAGAGTGAATCAAACCAAAGCTATTGCATATACGGTCTAAAGAACCGTGTAAGGCAATAGTAAAAATAGATTAAACTCTGTTCCAGATGGTTCAGGGCGAGAGGAGAAAACAAAATGAAATCAGGTATTCATCCAGATTACAAACAAGCTACAGTAACTTGCTCATGTGGGAACTCTTTCACAACTGGTTCTGTAAAAGAAAACATCAGCGTTGAGCTTTGCTCTGAATGTCATCCATTCTACACTGGACGTCAGAAATTCGCTTCAGCAGATGGCCGCGTAGACCGTTTCAACAAAAAATACGGCCTTAAAGAAGAAATCAACGAGTAATATTGGAAGAGCATGGACAGGAAGCAGAAATTCCGCAACGAATTTTTGTCCTCCTGTTTACCGCTTTCCTGCATCAATTAAAAATATACCTGCCTAGCGCGAAAACGCCTGGCGGGTATTTTTTTTTCGTTTATTCCTGCTTTTTCAGCAAGTGGATGCCTTATCCACCTTAGATAAAGGAGAAGCTGCCTGATTATGGCTTTCTCCATATTAGAAAAAAACACCTTACATATTCCAAAAAACAGCAAGATGCTGAATGATTTTTGGTATGATTAAACTAACAACAAAGTGTCCGAAAGGGGTCTCACCTATGTACGTCATGAAACAAACAGGATGGGTCGAATTAATCTGTGGCAGCATGTTTTCCGGAAAATCCGAAGAACTGATCCGCCGAGTGCGCCGTTCGCAATTCGCCAAACAAAAAATTATCGTTTTTAAACCAAAAATCGACGACCGTTACAGCAAAGAAGCGGTTGTTTCCCATAATGGAGCAACAGTAATCGCTCTGCCGATCTCCCGCTCAACTGATATGTGGGATCACATTACAGATGAATTTGACGTCATTGCCATCGATGAAGCCCAATTTTTTGATGAAGACATCATCGAAAACATCCAAAAGCTTGCTGATCATGGTTTCCGTGTAATTGTTGCCGGACTGGATCAGGATTTCAGAGGACGTCCATTCGGCCCCATGCCAGCTTTGCTCGCCATTGCCGAACAAGTGACGAAACTTCAAGCTGTCTGTACCGTTTGCGGTTCTCCGGCGAGCCGGACGCAGCGCCTGATCGACGGCAAGCCAGCTGGGTCAGATGATCCGACAATTCTGGTCGGTGCATCTGAGGCCTACGAACCACGCTGCCGCCATCATCACGAAGTGCCTGCGGGTGTTACTGTTAAGTGAATAGTTAAGTTGGAATACAGATATTCCACAAACCAGCTACGCTATCCTGTGGAGTCTCCGCTGGGTTGCTCCATAGCTGAAATATACGGATGAGAAAGTATAGCTGCTTATTAAAATCTTTAACCAATCAAGCGAACAGCCATGATGAAGGTTTCAATCCAACACAAAAACGACACAAAATTAGAACTCGAGGTGACACCTATGTTTGATCGATTACAATCAGTAGAAGATAGATATGACCGTTTGAACGAATTGCTGAGCGATCCCGATATCGTCAGCGATACCAATAAACTGCGTGAGTATTCCAAGGAACAATCGGATCTGCAGGAAACGGTTGAAGCCTATCGTGAATACAAAGATCTGACAACTCAATTGGCTGAAGCAAAAGCCATGTTCGACGATAAGATGGACGCCGACATGCGCGAAATGGTCAAGGAAGAAGTCAGCGAATTGGAAGAACAGATTTCAGTGATTGAAGAGCGCCTTCATAAGTTGTTGATTCCGAAAGATCCCAATGATGATAAAAACGTTATTATGGAAATCCGTGGAGCAGCTGGCGGAGATGAAGCCGCGTTATTTGCAGGTGACCTTTACCGCATGTACACCCGTTTTGCCGAAACGAACGGCTGGAAAGTCCAAGTGCTGGATTCGAACCCGACCGGACTTGGCGGATTCAAGGAAATCGTCTTTATGATTACAGGGAAAGGCGCTTATTCGAAATTGAAATATGAAAACGGAGCACACCGTGTACAACGGGTGCCGGAAACAGAATCGGGCGGGCGGATCCACACCTCGACCGCAACGGTGGCTTGTTTGCCGGAAGTTGAAGAAGTGGAAATCGATATCCATGAGAATGATATCCGGACTGACACATATGCATCTTCAGGCGCCGGCGGACAATCGGTTAACACCACGATGTCAGCTGTCCGTTTGACGCACATTCCGACCAACACTGTGGTTACCTGCCAGGATGAAAAATCACAGATCAAAAACAAAGCCAGTGCCATGAAAGTATTGCGTGCACGCGTTTATGAAAAATTCCAGCAGGAAGCACAGGCTGAATATGACGCAGTCCGTAAATCTGCGGTTGGAACGGGCGACCGTTCTGAACGAATCCGGACATACAACTTCCCTCAAAACCGTGTCACCGATCACCGCATCGGATTGACGATCCAGAAGCTGGATCAGATTTTGCAAGGGAAAATGGATGAAATCATAGAGGCGTTGATTGTGGAAGAACAGTCAGCCCGCATGGAAAGCCTGAACAATGACCAAGCTTAAGTATGTTTATGAGGCCCTGAAGAGGGCTTCTTCTTTTTTACTGGAGAACGGCCGTGAAGAAGGAGCTGCACGCATCCTTCTTCAGCATGAACTGGGCCTTTCGTATTCGGGCTTGATCGCTGCCATGCGCGATGAAATCAGTGAAGCTCAATTTAACCGGTTCTGGGCAAATGTGGAGCAGCATGCCAAAGGGGTTCCAGTGCAGCATTTGACGGGCAGTGAAGAATTTTATGGCAGAAACTTCCTGGTAAATCCGGATGTCTTGATTCCAAGGCCTGAAACAGAAGAACTAATAGAAGAAACGCTGCAGCTGATTGAACGCCATCTTTTCAAGGAAGAATTGGCGATCGCTGATATTGGTACAGGAAGCGGCATTATCGCCATCACGATGAAATGTGAGTTGCCAAATGCGCAGGTAACCGCCACCGATATTTCGCAGCCTGCACTGGAGACGGCAGCATTAAATGCCGAACGCCTTCATGCGGAAATCGATTTCCGGTTGGGTGATTTGACGGAACCGATCAAAGACCAGAAATGGGATGTCGTCTTATCGAATCCGCCTTATATCGGACATGAAGAAGCGCCGAGTTTGTCCGACAGTGTCCGCTATTTTGAGCCCCATAATGCTTTGTTCGCCGATCAGGAGGGCTTGGCTTTGTATGAAAAAATGGCTGAACAGTTTCCGAAGTTGATCAATAAACCAGGTATCATTGGATTCGAAATAGGTTATCAACAGGGGCCGGCGGTCGAAAAAATGCTAAAAAGCGCTTTTCCGGACGCAGTGGTCTATATTAAAGAAGATATCAACAAAAAGGATCGCATGGTTTTTGCGATTATCGAGTAAGTTATGCACAATTTGCGCACAACTAATAGGGAGTTATCCACTTTGTGTGGATAGGACGGTAAAAACCCTTAAAAATAGGAGTTGTTCTTGTGGAGACGGAAATTATTTCTGTGGATAAGAATGTGGATGAAAAAGAAAGTTATAAACAGGCTGTGGAAATCATTCGGAATGGTGAGGTTGTTGCGTTTCCGACTGAAACAGTTTACGGATTGGGAGCGGATGCGACCAATTGGGAAGCCGTCAATAAAATTTTTGAAGCAAAAGGACGACCTGCTGATAATCCATTGATTGTCCATGTTGATTCGAAGGAAACAGCATTGACATATGTGCAGGAAGTATCAGCAAAAGCGTTGCAATGCATGGATGCTTTTTGGCCAGGAGCCTTGACGCTGATCATGCAAGCAAAACCTGAAACCTTTGCCGGAAATGTTACCGCAAATCTTGAAACAGTCGGAGTCCGTGTGCCGAATCATCCGGTAGCGCTGAAGCTTTTGCAGGAACTGAAGCTGCCTTTGGCGGCACCGAGCGCCAATACAAGCGGAAAGCCAAGTCCAACCTTGGCTGAACATGTATACCATGACATGGATGGCAAAATTCCGCTGATTTTGGACGGCGGTCCCACGGAAATCGGCATCGAGTCCACAGTGCTGGATACAACTTGTGAGCCGCCGGTTATTCTGCGTCCAGGGAAAGTGTCGAAACAGCAGTTGGAGAATGTCATCGGAACGGTCCGTTTGTCTTCTGACAACAAAAACAACACGCCTAAATCCCCGGGGATGAAGTACATGCATTACGCACCTGCAGCTCCATTGTATTTGATTGAAAATGAAGAAGGTTTAATTGAAAAAGCAATTGAATATGTCCGGGGAAAAGGGAAACGCGTAGCTGTCATCAGCAAAGAAGAATACCCTGAAGCTGATTTTAATTTTCCATTGTCCATGGCAACTCTTTATGCCAGCTTGCGCAAATGTGATTCAACAGATGCAGACCTGATTTTGGCATCGGTTGAAACCGGTGGGAAAATGGACGAAGCGTTAATGAACAGACTTGAAAAAGCAGCGGACCATAAATGGTTCAGCTGATTGTTTGAAAGGAGGTGCAGGATGAAGATTCTATTTGTCTGTACGGGCAATACATGCCGGAGCCCGATGGCTGAAGCCATCCTGTCAGCGAAAAAATTGCCTGGCATCGAAGTCCGTTCGGCGGGGATATTTGCTGGCGCCGCACCGCTGTCCAGGAATGCCCAATCTGTTTTATCCCAACAGCAAATTTCGTTTACGCATACGTCCAAGCCTCTGGAGGCGGGGGATATGCAATGGGCGGAATTGATTTTGACGATGACCAATTCGCATAAAATGACGCTTCTGCAGGCGCAGCCTGAAGCAGCGACAAAGCTTTATACATTGAAGGAATTCACCGAAGGTTCGGCAGAAGATATCAGTGACCCATACGGAGGGCCGCTGGAACTTTATGAAGAGACCTTTCATGAACTCAGAGAGCTGATTGATAAATTAATTGAAAAAATCACTTAACTGAAAAAGACAGGCGAGCCAGTGAGGGTTTGCCTGTCTTTTTTGCGTAAAAATGTTAGAATTAATTAAAAGCGTAATGCAATTCGGCACAATTCGACAAGAGCGCTTTTGCTGAACCATAAATTTGATTTTAAGAAAAGAGGGTTTACCATGAGAGTGGCAATTTCATCAGATCACGGCGGGAATAACCTGCGCAAAGAAATCGTTAACCTAATGAACGAAATTGGCATAGAATATCAGGATTTCGGTCCGCATACAGACGATTCAGTCGATTACCCGGATTATGCAAAACCGGTTGCTGACCGCGTGGCAAGCGGAGAATTTGACCGTGGTATTTTGATTTGCGGCACAGGCATCGGCATGTCCATCTCGGCAAATAAAGTCAAAGGCATTCGTTGCGCGCTTGTCCATGATGTATTCAGTGCAAAAGCGACAAGAGGGCATAACGATTCAAATATCCTGGCAATGGGGGAACGCGTAATTGGTCCGGGCCTTGCACGTGAAATCGCTCAAACTTGGCTGACAGAAGAATTTGAAGGCGGCAGACACGGAAAACGCATCCAAAAAATCACAGACCTCGAAAAATAAGGAGGAGTCGGCATGCAAACTTTATGGCAATTGCAACTGGAAGAGATTTTAAGCGAATTGGAGCAGCAGATCGAGTTCAGGAAAGGCCAAGTGTTTGTAGTCGGCTGTTCGACATCAGAGGTAGCAGGAAAACGCATCGGAACAGGCGGCGGGTTGGATATTGCAGAAAGTCTGTTTGAACCTTTGGAGAAATTCGCGGCACGCCATCAGCTCTTTTTGGCGTTTCAAGGCTGTGAGCACATCAACCGCGCATTGACGGTCGAGCGGCAGGCTGCTGAAAAATATGGATGGGAACCGGTCTCGGTTATTCCAGTCGCCAAAGCTGGCGGTTCGATGAGTGCATATGCATTCAGCAATATGGCCGATCCGGTCGTAGTGGAAGAGGTCCAGGCCCATGCGGGAATCGATATCGGACAAACAATGATTGGCATGCATTTGAAAAGAGTTGCCGTTCCTCTGCGAACTTCTGTTAAACTAGTAGGTGAAGCGATTGTGGCAGCCGCTACTACCCGGCCGAAATTGATCGGTGGGGCACGTGCGAGCTATGATCGTGAGCTTGTTCAATTACAGGAGGGATACACAGATGGAATTGATTAAGGCGCTAGACCCAGCAGTATATGAAGCGATGAATGCAGAAAAAGGAAGACAGGAAGCGAATATCGAATTGATCGCTTCTGAAAACTTTGTCTCACAAGCAGTTATGGATGCACAGGGATCAGTATTGACCAACAAATACGCGGAAGGCTATCCGGGCAAACGTTATTACGGTGGCTGCGAATTTGTGGATGTCGTTGAGAACATTGCACGCGACCGCCTGAAAGAAATTTTTGGTGCGGAACATGCGAACGTTCAACCCCATTCTGGATCACAAGCCAATATGGCTGTCTATACAGCAGTTTTGGAAAAAGGTGATACGATTCTTGGAATGAACTTGAACCACGGCGGGCATTTGACGCACGGCAGTAAAGTGAATTTCAGCGGTATGCAGTATAATTTTGTCGAGTACGGCGTTACAGAAGAAGAGCAATTGATTGATTATGAAGCAGTCCGCCAGGCAGCATTGGAACACAAACCGAAAATGGTCGTTGCTGGAGCAAGTGCGTATTCGCGTAAATTGGATTTTGCTAAATTCCGTGAAATCGCTGATGAAGTAGGAGCTTACTTGATGGTCGACATGGCGCATATCGCCGGCCTTGTTGCTACTGGAGCTCATCCTAATCCTGTCCCTCATGCCCATTTTGTTACATCGACTACGCATAAAACACTTCGCGGTCCACGCGGCGGGTTGATTCTTTGCAATGAAGAATTTGCGAAAAAAATCGATAAAACCATTTTCCCTGGAATTCAAGGCGGTCCGCTTATGCACGTCATCGCAGCGAAAGCCGTTGCATTCGGCGAAGCACAGCAGCCTGAATTCAAAACGTATATTGAACAAGTCGTGAAAAACGCCAATGCACTTGCTGAAGGCTTGATCGCTGAAGGCGTTGACATCGTTTCCGGCGGCACAGACAATCACTTGCTGCTGCTCGACCTCCGCTCGTTGAACCTGACGGGTAAAGTCGCAGAGCATGTACTTGATGAAGTCGGTATTACAACAAACAAAAATACCATTCCTTTCGATCCGGAAAGCCCATTTGTCACTTCCGGTATCCGTCTTGGAACTGCAGCCGTAACATCCCGTGGATTTAAAGAAGCGGAAATGAAAGAAATTGCTGCAATCATGGCAATGCTCCTGAAAAATCCGGAAGATGAATCCGTGAAAAAAGATGCTGCAGAACGTACAGCCAAATTGACTGCTGCGCATCCATTATATAAATAACTGAATACTGCTGCCGGGTAAACTGCTTGGCAGCTTTATTTTTTCTGCATAATTTGGAGCAGATTTCTTTGCTTTATTAAAATACATAGCAACACAGGAGGGACGCGTCGTATGCACACGCATGAACTGAAGAGAGATAAAAAGGTAATCATGGAGTGGCTGCGCCGTCTCGGTGTTGAATTCCATACATCATTTCTGATCGTTAATTCGGAGATGGAAGACCAGCCCGTCGTTTATGCGAACGATGCCTTTTACAAAATGATCGGCTATAGCGAAGAGGAAACCCTGGGGCGGAATGGTCGTTTTCTGCATGGTGAAAAAACTGCAATGGAAGCGAAAGAGCAAATTCGGAAATGTGTGGATGCCAGTAAGAGCGGCATTGTGGAGATTGTGAATTACCGAAAAAACAGCACTCCTTTTTGGAATGAAATCACTGTGCAGCCTTTATCTTTTCCAGAAAAGGATTTCAAATTCACATTGATGCTCCAGCACGATATCACCGACCGCAAACGTGCAGAAGCCTTGATCAAGCTTCAAAAAGAGACATACACGGGAATCGAAAAAGGCTATATGCTCAGCGCGTTGCTGCAGAATATCTGCACTACCGCCGAATCGTTCTTTATTGATGGAGCGAAATGTACGGTATTGTTGATCGACGATACCGAACTTTATAAAATCGGTGCGGCCAGTTCCATGCCGAAAGGGTTCCAGGATGCCATCGACGGAACGGTGGTTGAGGAAGACATCGGTACTTGTGGTGCAGCATTCCACCGGCAAGAAGCAGTAATCGTGGATGATATGAGCACGGACTACTTGTGGCGAAATCATCAGCAATTAGTGAAAACCTATAACTTGGTGTCCAGCTGGTCAATTCCAATATTTAATGTTGAAGGAAGCGCCATCGGTACTTTCGGAATTTATTTCCCTTCGCCGTTGACGCCGCATGAAAAAGATTTGGCATTCATGGAAGAAGTTGCATCGATCGCTTCGCTGGCCATCAAATATTCCCGTCAGCACGAAGAGGTTTTGCGCTTGGCTTATACCGATGAAAATACGGATTTGCCCAACCGAAATTATTTCAGAACTGAAATCACGGATTTGCTGAAAGAAGGCAAAGAAGGTTTTGTCGCATTTTTGTCGACAGATGAATACGTCAAAGTGGTCGATCAATATGGCCACCGGGCGGGGGACACGATCCTGCGCGAAATCGGCAAACGGTTGATGCTTTCACAGAATTTGTCGGATAACCTGATTGCACGTTTTTCGGATTCAACCCTAGCCATGTACAGTGCGACGCCTTTCACAAAAATTCCGGATTACTTGGATCATCTGCTGAGCGGACTGGTGGAACCTGTCAAAGTAGGGGATATGGAATTGTTCCTGACCTTGAAAATGGGGGTAGCGATCGTAACGCCAAACCAGCAGGATTCCGAGGAGTTAATTCGTTGTACAGATAGTGCGTTGTCACAGGCGAAACTTCAGACTGGTGAGGCGATCTGTTATTTTGAAAGTGAACATGATGAATTCATGATGAAGGACCTGCGTGTGGCGAATGAATTGACAGCAGCACTGAGACGCAATGAAGTCGGCGTCCATTTGCAGCCCAAAGTCGATTTGGCAACCGGTGAAATCTTGAGTTTTGAAGCTCTGGCCCGTTGGACATCTCCTGAGCTTGGGACCATACCGCCGGACGTCTTTATTCCGGCAGCTGAAAAAAATGGCAAAATCCGCATGCTGGAGCAAAACGTCTTGAAGCAAGTGCTGCAATGGATGAAGAAAAGAACAGAGCAGGAGTTGAAGATTCGGCAAGTTGCCATCAACATCTCTGCAGATCATTTCTTCCATCATTCTTTCGTTCCGTATTTGATGGACATGACGGCCGAATACGGCATTGACCCGAAATGGATTCAATTGGAGATAACCGAGCGAATCGGTTTTGTGGATATCGAAACGGCCAATAAAGTCTTTAGGCATCTGAGGCATTGCGGGTTTACGACATCGATTGATGATTTTGGCACCGGCTATTCGTCGCTCAGCTATCTGCAGAAGCTGCCTGTCGAAGAATTGAAGATCGACCGTTCGTTCATTTCAACTATGCACGAACCGGGAACTTTGGCGATTATCCGGACCATCATTCAGCTTGCGGAGAACCTGAATATGCGCGCAGTGGCTGAAGGTGTGGAAACTGAGCAGGATCGCCAAACATTATTGGCGCTTGGCTGCAAGGTCGGTCAGGGTTATTTCTTCTACAAGGCGATGCCGCTCAATGAAGCGTATTTATTATAACAGAAGAAAAAACGTTTCAGCATAGCGGGAATGGGACACTTTTGAACCCGATGTTGAAATGCATTTAAATGAACAAATGAAACATCTGCTAAGCCGGGGAAATATTTCCCGGTTTTTTTCTTTGGAAAAATAAAGCATAGGCGAAATTAACTGAATAATACCAAAGCAGGATCTGGCCACTAGGGCAAAGAATTTTCTGTTATACTATTTAAGATAATGTTTGAAAAGGAGAGATAGGCCATGGGAAAAGTATACGTTTTTGATCATCCGCTGATTCAGCACAAAGTAACGTACATTCGTGACAAGTCTACAGGCACGAAAGAATTCCGCGAATTGGTTGACGAAATTGCCACATTGATGGCGTTTGAAATCACACGCGACTTGCCGCTAGAGGAAATCGACGTGGAAACGCCGGTCCAAATGGCGAAATCGAAAGTCCTTGCAGGGAAAAAATTGGGCGTTGTTCCTATTTTGCGCGCAGGAATCGGCATGGTCGATGGAATCCTGAAATTGATTCCGGCAGCTAAAGTCGGACATATCGGTTTGTACCGTGACCCGGTCACATTGCAGCCTGTCGAGTACTATTTGAAATTGCCATCCGATGTGCAGGAACGGGACTTCATCGTTGTAGATCCAATGCTTGCTACCGGAGGTTCTGCAATTGAAGCAGTCAACTCCATGAAAAAGCGTGGCGCTACGAAAATCCGTTTCATGTGCATCATCGCAGCTCCTGAAGGTGTGGAAGCACTGCAAGAAGCTCACCCGGATGTGGATATCTACATCGCAGCACTTGATGAGAAATTGAACGAAAAAGGATACATCGTTCCAGGTCTTGGAGACGCTGGAGACCGGTTATTCGGTACTAAATAAGAGGGCGGGGTAAACCAGCTTGACGAAAAAATGGAAAGTAATGACGATATTTGGTACGCGGCCTGAAGCCATTAAAATGGCGCCGCTTGTCTTGGAACTTCAAAAACATCCCGACACCATTGAACCGCTTGTGACAGTGACAGCGCAGCATCGGGAAATGTTGGATCAGGTGCTGGAGACTTTCCAGATCACGCCTGACTTCGATTTGAATATCATGAAAGACCGCCAGACATTGACCGATGTTACGATGCGTGCCATGCAGGGGCTTGATTCGGTTATGAAAGAAGCGAAGCCGGATATCGTGCTGGTGCATGGCGATACGACAACGACTTTTGCTGCCAGCCTTGCTGCTTTTTATAACCAGGTCGCCATAGGGCATGTGGAAGCCGGTTTGCGTACACACAATAAATATTCGCCATATCCTGAAGAAATGAACCGTCAGTTGACGGGTGTCATGGCGGATATTCATTTTTCGCCAACTGAAAAATCCGCTCAGAACCTGCTGGATGAAAACAAGAAGGCAGAAACCATCTACATTACAGGCAATACGGCAATCGATGCGCTTCAAACGACTGTTCGCGAAACTTACACACATCCGATCCTGGAGAAAATCGGCACAGACCGTATGATCTTGCTGACGGCGCACCGCCGTGAAAACTTAGGGCAGCCGATGCGAAATATGTTCCGCGCAATTAAACGGTTGATTGAAGAGCACGATGATATCCAAGTGGTTTACCCGGTTCACATGAATCCGGCTGTACGTGAAGTGGCGGATGAAGTACTGGGCCGTGACCCGCGCATCCATTTGATCGAACCGCTGGAAGTATTGGATTTTCATAACTTTGCGGCCCGTTCATTCTTTATTCTGACCGATTCAGGCGGAATTCAGGAAGAGGCGCCTTCACTTGGCAAGCCGGTCTTGGTTTTGCGTGATACCACTGAACGCCCTGAAGGCATCACCGCGGGAACATTGAAGCTCGCAGGCACTGACGAAGAGACGATTTACGGATTGGCTAAAGAATTGCTGACGGACGAATCTGCCTACAAGGCGATGTCCCAAGCATCCAATCCATACGGAGACGGCCAAGCATCTGCCCGAATCGTCGAAGCGCTGCATACGTATTTTTCAAAGCTGTAAATGGGATAGACCGTCAATTTCAATTTTTTCGGTAAAATTTGTCGACAATATGTCGGAAGGAAATCGCTTGTGAAGTTTTTCACTTCTACTAATTGACATGATTTTACCCCTATTGTATGCTTACAAAGGGTATGCATGAGAAGGTTTTCTTACATAGATTATGTGGTCTTGAAAGCCTGATGCGACGGCTCTTTTTAAGGGTTTAATGTCAAATCAACGAAGTTCGAGGGGGTTATCATGCGCCCAACAAAAAGTCCCTTACAAGCGATGGCAATTTATAGTGCCATCCTCTCACAACTTGTCGGGTCCGTGCTTATCGGCGTGTTCACAGGTATGTGGCTCGATGACAGGCTCGGAACCGCCCCGTTTTTCATGATCATCTGCCTATTCATAGGCATCACTGCCGGTGTTTGGGCAATGCTTCAGACTGTCCGCAAATTCGAATCAGGAGACAAGTAAAAAATGGAAGGACTTAGGGAGATATATACACGACTAAAAAAGATGATTTTTTTCATCTTGGCGTTCTGCGTTATTGGTTGGGGGTTTACCCCTTATCAAGAAGTGTTCGCGGGTCTCATAATCGGAACTTTGTTCGGCATTTACAACATGTGGATCCTGGTTCGGCGGATGGAGAAATTCGACCGTGCGGTGGCTGAAGGCTCGAAAGTTCGTTCGCTTGGAACGGCATTACGGTTTGCATCAGGTGTTGCAGCTGTGGCGATCGCCATTTTGTTCGCAGAGCACATTCACTTGGTCAGTACGGTAATTGGGTTGATGGTCCCTTACGCTCTGTTATTGGCAGAGCGGATTGTTTATCATGTGAAACACCATTAACAATGTGGAAAGAGAGGTGAAACAATCGTGGAACATGGCGCTCCTATGCTCGAGGTGTTCGGGATCTGGTTTAACCTATCGAACGTTATGATGCTAACTATAGCCGCTCTTATCGTTTTCCTTATTGCTTATATTTCTACACGGAAACTGCAGCTCAAACCAACGGGCATGCAGAACTTCATGGAATGGATCATGGATTTCGTTAAAGGAATAATCAACAGCAATATGGATTGGAAAGATGGTGGCCGATTCCATGTTCTTGGAATCACCCTGATTATGTTCATTTTTGTTTCGAACATGTTAGGCCTTCCATTTGCAATAGTTGTCAACGGAGATCTTTGGTGGAAATCGCCAACAGCTGACCCGACGGTAACGATGACATTGGCCGCAATGGTGCTAATCTTGAGCCATTATTATGGCATCAAGCTGAAAGGGCTCAAAGGATACGCCGGAGGCTATATCAAGCCAATGAAATTCTTATTCCCATTGAACATCATTGAGGAATTCGCAAATACGCTGACACTCGGTCTGCGTCTTTACGGTAACATCTATGCGGGGGAAATCCTGTTGACTTTGTTGGCAGGCCTCGCATCAGCAGGTGCATTTGGATTCGCATCAGCAATCGTGCCTATGATGGCATGGCAAGGATTCTCGATCTTTATCGGGGCAATCCAGGCGTTTATTTTCGTTATGTTAACGATGGTCTACATGTCGCACAAAGTTGCCGACGACCATTGAGTATAAACTGCTCGTAGAGCAAAAAAAAAACAACTATCCTGAGGAGGACACATCAAAATGACAGGTTCATTAGGTTTATTAGCAGCAGCAATCGCAGTAGGTTTAGCAGCACTAGGCGCAGGTATTGGTAACGGTCTTATCGTTTCAAAAACAGTTGAAGGTATCGCTCGCCAGCCAGAAGCTCGCGGAGTTCTACAAACAACTATGTTCATCGGGGTTGCATTGGTTGAGGCATTGCCGATCATCGCTGTAGTTATCGCGTTCATCGTTATGAACCAATAGTATTTAATAGTCACAAAGTTTAATGGTGGGGATGCTACTACATGATTTTCGCCATTTAAACTTGTATGCACCACCTTGCTTTTGAAAATTCATCTTACAGAGTAAAAGATCTTACTATAGAAGAAATTGTATTTTAGGCTCTTGAAGGGAGTGAAACAATCGTGTTTTTTGACCATCTTGTACTCGGTGCAACCGGGGAGTTTTTGAATATCGGAGACATTCTCGCTACACTTGTTATCTTCACCTTGCTGATGGTGCTTTTGAAGAAATTCGCATGGGGTCCTTTGATGGGCGTAATGCAGCAGCGTGAAGATTTGATCAAGAGTGAAATCGAAACTGCTGAAAACAGCCGTCTAGAATCACAAAAGTTGCTTGAAGAGCAGCGCAGCCTTCTTAAAGATGCGCGTACACAAGCACAGGAAATCGTTGAGAACGCTAAAAAGCAAGGCGAAGTTTCGCGTGAGGAAATCATTACGACTGCACGTGCTGAGTCTGGCCGCATGAAAGAAGCAGCGGTTCAGGAAATTGCCAACGAAAGAGATAAAGCTATTTCAGCGGTTCGTGAAGAAGTTGTGGCATTGTCATTGCTTGCTGCTACGAAAGTGCTTGGAAAAGAAATCTCTGAGGAAGACAACCGTCAGTTGATTAACGAAACGATTGCGAAGGCAGGCGAAGTTCAGTGAGTCTAGTTGCAGAACGCTACGCTTTAGCATTGTTTGAAGTCGCTCAGAAGCACGGATCGTCTTTGGATATTGAACATGATTTGCGTGAAGTGAAAAAAGTCTTCGAAATGACTCCGGAACTTTACAATTTGATCGTTTCACCAAAACTTTCTGCTGAGAAAAGAAGAAACTTGATCAATGAAGTATTTAACGAAGCAAATCCGTTTGTGGTGAATACGCTTCAATTGATGGCAGAACGCAAACGTCTGGACGAAGTCGGCTCTTTGGCTGATGAGTTCGTTGCTTTATCTAATGACGCACAAGGAATTGAAGATGCGAAAGTTTATTCTACACGTCCTTTGACGGAAGAAGAACGCGCATCCATCTCTTCCATTTTCGCTAAAAAAATCGGTAAACAATCTTTACGAATTGAAAACATCATCGATCCATCGTTGCTCGGCGGATTGCGTCTTCAAATCGGAAACCGTATTTATGACAGCAGCGTGAGCACGAAATTGGCACGTCTGCAGCGTCAACTAATCGGTTAATTATGAAATTATGAGAGGGTGACATACATGAGCATCAAAGCTGAAGAGATCAGCGGTCTGATCAAACAACAGATTGAAAATTATCAATCAGAGATGAAAGTTGACGACGTTGGTACAGTAATCACCATTGGTGATGGTATCGCGCGCGCTCATGGCCTCGACAACGTCATGGCTGGAGAACTTGTAGAGTTCTCAACTGGTGTCCTTGGTATGGCGCAAAACTTGGAAGCCAACAACGTTGGTATCATTATCCTTGGCCCGTACACAGACATTAAAGAAGGCGATGAAGTACGTCGGACTGGCCGTATTATGGAAGTACCGGTAGGACATGAACTTATCGGACGCGTAGTAAATCCACTTGGACAACCTGTTGACGGTCTTGGGCCGATCAACACGACAAAATCACGTCCAATTGAAAGCCCTGCACAAGGGGTTATGGCCCGTAAATCGGTTCATGAACCACTTCAAACAGGGATCAAAGCGATCGATGCACTTGTGCCGATCGGTCGTGGACAGCGTGAATTGATCATCGGTGACCGCCAGACAGGTAAAACTTCTGTAGCGATCGATACAATCTTGAACCAAGCTGACCAAGATATGATCTGTATCTATGTAGCTATCGGACAAAAAGAATCTACTGTACGTAACGTAGTAGAAACTTTCCGTAAAAACGGAGCACTTGATTACACAATCGTTGTAACAGCTTCTGCTTCACAGCCTGCTCCATTGCTGTTCCTTGCTCCTTATGCAGGTATCACAATGGCAGAGGAATTCATGTTTGAAGGCAAGCACGTGTTGATCGTCTATGATGATTTAACAAAACAAGCATCTGCTTACCGCGAACTTTCACTATTGCTTCGTCGTCCGCCAGGCCGTGAAGCTTATCCAGGGGATGTCTTCTACTTGCATTCACGCCTTCTTGAGCGTGCTGCGAAGTTGAACGAAACTCTAGGAGCAGGATCTATCACAGCATTGCCGTTCGTTGAAACGCAGGCTGGCGATATCTCTGCATACATTCCAACAAACGTTATCTCGATTACGGATGGCCAGATTTTCCTTCAATCGGATCTATTCTTCTCAGGTGTACGCCCAGCGATCAACGCCGGTCTTTCTGTATCACGTGTTGGTGGTTCAGCTCAGATCAAAGCAATGAAAAAAGTTGCGGGTACATTGCGTCTTGACTTGGCTTCTTTCCGTGAACTTGAGTCATTCTCTCAGTTCGGTTCTGACCTTGATGCGGCAACAGCTGCTAAGATCGAACGCGGAAAACGTACAGTTGAAGTCTTGAAGCAAGATTTGAACAATCCGATCAAAGTTGAAAAACAAGTTGTTATTTTCTATGCGTTGACTCGTGGATTCCTAGACGACATCGCTATCAACGACATTTCTCGCTTTGAAGCTGAATTGACAAGCTGGTTGGATTCGAACCACACAGAAATTTTGGATACTATTCGTACAACTCAAGGTTTACCTGCTGATGACGCATTCGGTGCAGCGATCAATGAATTCAAACGCACTTTCGCAAAATCAGAGTAAAGAGAAACTGTATTCAGTTAAGGTTTTTGCCTTACTGAATGCTGGTTGATCCAATCGGATTTTACCGGTCAGTCCATCTCCTGCATATCAATGCGGGAGACATACTGCCCGTTAAACCGGGGGAATCGCTGAGTCGAATATGAAGAAAAAATAATAGGGTGGTGAAATACCAGTGGCATCTTTACGCGATATAAAAACACGAATAACGTCAACCAAGAAAACGAGCCAGATTACACGAGCCATGCAAATGGTTTCGGCATCTAAACTAAGCCGTGCGGAAGTGAATGCGAAAGCATTCGTTCCCTACATGAATAAAATACAGGACGTGGTGGCATCCATCGCAGCCGGGTCTACGGACACCAGCAACCCGATGATGATTGCCCGCCCAGTAAAGAAAACAGCTTATTTAGTAATCACATCGGATCGTGGCCTTGTAGGCGGATATAACAGTAATATTCTTCGTACTGTCATGAGCAGAATCCGTGAACGGCATACATCCAATGACGACTTTGTTATCCTGAGCGTTGGCCGGAAAGGGAAGGAATTCTTTGCGAAGCAAGGAATGACGATTCTTGAAAGTGCAATTGCACTTCCGGACCATCCGACGTTTTCGGATATTAAAGAATTAACGCGCAAAGCTGTTGGTATGTTCGCAGATGGGACATATGACGAAGTTTATATGTACTATAATCACTTTGTTTCAGCTATTCAACAAGAAGTTACAGAGAAAAAAGTCTTGCCGCTGACGGATATTCAACCGACCGGATCAACTGCATCTTACGAGTTCGATCCTTCAGCAGAAGCGATTTTGGAAGTTCTTCTTCCTCAATATGCGGAAAGCTTGATCTTTGGAGCCGTTCTTGATGGCAAAGCAAGTGAACATGCTGCATCCATGACAGCAATGAAGAGCGCGACTGATAATGCGTCTGATTTGATTAATGGACTGACACTTCAATACAACCGTGCACGCCAAGCAGCAATCACTCAGGAAATTACAGAGATTGTCGGCGGAGCAGCTGCACTGGAATAATAACGAAAAGCGACAGCGCCCGTTAAGCTCTGACAGGCATAAGACAGACCAGCAGGGTGGCGTTCTTTGCCGCACAGCTGGGTTGGCTTATGACCCGAAGAGCTGGGCCGCTGGAATCTGGACAATAACGAAAAAATTGAAGCGAAGGCGGCCGATTAAGCCGTCGAAGCTTGCAATAAAGTTTCAATAAAAGTAAGACAGGAGGGAACAGCATGAACACAGGACACGTTCTTCAGGTTATGGGACCGGTTGTAGATGTAAAGTTTGCTGATGGCCAACTTCCAGCTATCTATAACGCCCTAACTGTAAATATTGATCGTCCCGGACAAGCTCAAGTCGTTTTGACGCTTGAAGTGGCTCTTCACCTTGGTGACGATTCAGTCCGTACAATCGCGATGGAATCTACTGATGGACTGCAACGTGGTTCAGTAGTAACTGACTTGGGCAGAGCAATTTCTGTTCCAGTTGGAGATGTAACATTAGGCCGAGTATTTAACGTACTTGGTGAAATTATCGACTTAGGGGAAGAAATTCCTGCAACAGAGCGCCGTGATCCGATTCACCGCTTAGCACCTACGTTCGAGCATCTTTCCACAGAAGTTGAAATTCTTGAAACAGGTATCAAAGTTGTTGACTTGCTTGCCCCTTACATCAAAGGCGGTAAAATCGGTCTCTTCGGTGGTGCCGGTGTAGGTAAAACAGTTCTTATCCAGGAATTGATTAACAACATCGCTCAAGAACACGGTGGTTTATCCGTATTCGCTGGTGTTGGTGAACGTACGCGCGAAGGAAATGACTTGTACTTTGAGATGAGCGATTCTGGCGTTATCAAGAAAACGGCAATGGTTTTCGGCCAAATGAACGAGCCGCCTGGTGCACGTATGCGTGTTGCCTTGACTGGTTTGACTATGGCAGAATACTTCCGTGACGAACAAGGCGCGGACGTTCTTCTTTTCATCGACAACATCTTCCGCTTTACTCAAGCAGGGTCTGAAGTATCAGCACTTCTTGGCCGCATGCCATCAGCTGTTGGTTACCAACCGACACTTGCTACTGAAATGGGCCAATTGCAGGAACGTATCACAACTACAAGCACAGGTTCAGTAACGTCTATCCAAGCGATTTACGTACCAGCCGATGACTATACGGATCCGGCTCCGGCTACAACTTTCGCTCACTTGGATGCGACAACTAACCTTGAGCGTAAACTTTCTGAGATGGGTATTTACCCAGCGGTGGATCCTTTGGCTTCAACTTCTCGTGCATTGTCACCTGAAATTGTTGGCGAAGAACATTACAATATCTCACGTGAAGTTCAAGAAACGCTTCAACGCTACAGAGAATTACAAGATATCATTGCAATCCTTGGTATGGATGAGTTAAGTGATGAAGACAAGCTGACGGTTAACCGTGCACGCCGCGTCCAAAACTTCCTTTCTCAGAACTTCCACGTTGCTGAACAGTTCACAGGCCAAAAAGGTTCTTATGTTCCAGTTCAAGAAACGATCAAAGGATTCCGTGGAATTCTTGATGGAAACTATGACCACTTGCCAGAAGATGCTTTCCGTTTGGTCGGACGCATTGAAGATGTTATTGCAAAAGCAAAAAGCATGGGCGTAGAAGTCTAAAACCAGGGACCAGGAGGGAAAAAAATGAAGACCATTACAGTCAATATTGTCACTCCCGACGGCCCGGTATACGATTCAGAAGTATCTATGGTTATTGCAGTTACAGCAACAGGCGAAATGGGCGTTTTGCCCGGCCACATTCCGACAGTCGCTCCTCTTGGAATCGGTGCAGTCCGATTGAAAAAAGAGAACTCGACAGAATTGGTTGCTGTAAACGGTGGATTTCTTGAAATCCGCCCTGAAAAAGTGACCATTCTTGCACAATCGGCTGAACGCGCAACAGACATCGATCTGGCACGCGCTCAGGAATCCGCTAAACGTGCAGAAGCACTCTTACAGGCTAATAAAGATGAAATCGACTTTAAACGTGCAGAATTGGCGTTAAAACGTGCGATGAATCGTATCAACGTTTATGAGGGTAATGTTTAAATAAAAGCATAAGCGTCCGTGTAGATTCGACGGGCATAAGACGCACTGGCGAAGCGGCGTTCTTTGCCGTGTAGCCAGGGTGGCTTATGACCCTAGAATCTGGGCGCTGAAGCTGGACAATAAAGTAAAGCATAAGCGGCCGTTCGGCTCCTGCAGGATTTAAGCCTAAGGAGTTGGCCAATGAAGCTGGATATTTAAAAAAGTGTAGGCAAAATCGGGCAGAAGGGCAATTGACTTTTGTCCGCTTTTTCTATTTCTTACAGAGTGGATTTAGTTCTGTAGTTCTACAGAACGAGGATACTGAGATTTTCAAAAGCTGACAACTGATCAGCAAGGAAATTTCCTCGCATGGGTCAACAAGCGATTAACGGGATTCACATCACTGAATAACTGACATTTTATGAAAGGGTGCATCAGATGGAAACCATGATTGGGCAAACGGCTTTGATTTCAATCTTCAGCCACATATTCTTTACCGGTGTTGCTTTTTATGCGATGCGTGCTATCATGTTCGAAAAATGGATTCATAAGCATCATGTACTTCAAGCACAAATTCTTTATATTTTTATTAGCATTGCAATCGGGACCATGGTATCTACTTTTTTCCTAAATATTTCATCTTGGTCGCGGCAATTGCCTTATCTTTTTTAAAATTGCCGTTTTGCCATGGCTTTGAACCTCACGGCTATGGCAAAACGGCAAATCTTTATTTCCAGGGAAATAAAATTTCGTATAAGGTTTAATGGTTCTAATGAGGGGAAAAGGTCTACTAGTTGATTTTTAAAACGTGACTTTTTTCCTTTAGCGGACATAAAAACGGAAAACTTTTCGAACAATGTATTGTCCCATGAGATGAATAGCACAAAATGAGAGTAAAGTTGCTTGTTTTTTACTAAAAAACAGGGTAGGATGAGTAAGGTTTTGTTTCTAAATAATGACATTGGACTTTAACGTATATGGGATACATATAGATGACTATTAAACACATGGAGGGCATATCAGTGGATCAAATTATTGTAAAAGGCGGCCAAAAATTAAAAGGGAAAGTACGGGTCGAGGGTGCTAAAAATGCAGTTCTTCCGGTATTAGCTGGAGCGCTATTGGCTTCAAAAGGAAAGAGCATCATTAAAGAGGTACCGAATTTAGCCGACGTCTACACGATTCAGGAGGTTTTGAGAAGCCTGAATGTGCAGGTTGAGTATTTTCCTGAAAAAAATGAAATGCTGATCGATTCTTCAGCAACATTATCAAGCGAAGCTCAATTCGAATATGTACGCAAAATGCGCGCTTCGATTTTGGTGATGGGACCAGTTCTTGCGCGTAATGGATTTGCTCGTGTAGCTTTGCCAGGCGGATGTGCAATAGGATCACGCCCGATTGACCAACACCTAAAAGGGTTTGAAGCAATGGGCGCAAGCATTACTTTCGGAAACGGCTTTGTGGAAGCTAAAACAACTGGCCGTTTGCGCGGAGCAAAAATCTATTTGGATTTCCCAAGTGTCGGCGCAACTGAAAACATCATGATGGCTGCCGCTTTGGCAGAAGGTACTACATTAATCGAAAACGCTGCAAAAGAACCGGAAATTGTTGATGTTGCAAACTACATCAACGAAATGGGCGGCCGCGTAATCGGTGCTGGAACAGATACAATGCGCATTGAAGGTGTAGAAGAATTACATGGTGCAGAGCATTATATCATTCCAGACCGTGTGGAGGCCGGCACATTCATGGTTGCTGCTGCAATCACTGAAGGCGATGTAATCATTGAGAATGCCGTTCCTGAACATATGACGGCGTTGATCTCCAAAATGGGTGAAATGGGTGTAGACATTCAGGAGACAGAAGAAGGATTGCGCATCCGTGCAAACCGTCCACTTCGCTCGATCGACATCAAAACCATGCCGCATCCAGGCTTCCCGACGGACATGCAATCACAGATGATGTCATTGATGCTGACTGCCAAAGGCAACGGCATTTTGACAGAAACCGTTTTTGAAAATCGCTTTATGCACGTGGAAGAATTCCGCCGCATGAACGCAACGGTTAAAATCGAAGGGCGTTCTGTTATTATGGAAGGGCCATCTGATCTGCAAGGTGCAGAAGTTGCAGCAACCGATTTGAGAGCTGCTGCTGCCTTGATTTTAGCTGGACTGGCTGCAGAGGGCATCACTCGTGTTAATGAACTTTATCATTTAGATCGCGGATACGTTAACTTCCACGGAAAACTGGCAGCATTGGGCGCTGATATTGAGCGCGTGTCAGTTGAACAGGCAGAAACGAAAGTCGAGCAATTGGTCTAATCTATTCTTCATAGGCTTGCGGCGCTGGTTTACAGCTCCGTAAGCCTTTTTAATTGCAGGAGCTGAATCCAGGGATTTTTGTCAATGAGATCCTGACTGTGATAAACTATTCAGTTAAGAGAATCATTTAATCAATACATATGCTGTAGAAAAATTAATTCAACAGGATAGATGGTAGAAAAGGAGTGCGGCTTGATGTTTTCTAAAGATATAGGAATTGATTTAGGGACAGCAAATGTCCTGATCTATGTAAAAGGCAAAGGAATCATCTTGAATGAACCTTCTGTAGTGGCGATGGACCGGAAGACGGAGGAAGTGCTGGCTGTCGGCACAGAAGCGCGCAAAATGATGGGCAGAACGCCAAAGCATATTGTGGCGGTCCGGCCATTGAAGGATGGCGTCATCCACAACTTTGACGTTACCGAAGCGATGCTGAAACATTTTATGCATATCCTAAAGCTGAAAGGGTTTATGACCAAACCGCGCATCTTAATTTGTTGTCCGACGAATATCACGAGCATTGAACAAAATGCTATTCGCGAAGTGGCCGAAAAGGCAGGCGGCAAAAAAGTCTATGTCGAAGTCGAGCCGAAAGTGGCAGCCATCGGAGCAGGCCTGGATATCTATCAGCCGAATGCCAGCATGGTCATCGATATTGGCGGCGGCACGACGGATGTCGCAGTATTATCTATGGGAGACATTGTCACAAGCGAAACGATAAAAACGGCTGGAGATTCATTTGATCGACAGATTATGAAATACGTCAAAGACCACCATAAGCTGTTGATCGGTGAAAAAACCGCGGAAAAAATTAAAGTTGAAATTGGGACAGCGTTAAAACATACGGAAGCCAAAGAAATAGAAATCCGGGGGCGCGATATCCTGACTGGTTTTCCCCGGACGCTGAAGATCAACTCCATGGAGATTGGGGAAGCATTGAAAGAATCCGTCAATTCAATTGTTGAAGCGGCGCGGATGGTTTTGGAAAAGACCCCGCCGGAACTGGCTTCAGATATAATTGAAAGCGGAGCCGTTCTTACGGGCGGAGGTGCACTGCTTGATGGGTTAGATCAGCTGCTGGCTGCCCAATTGCAGATTCCTGTGTCCATTGCAGAAAATCCATTGGAATGTGTCGCATTGGGAACTGGACTGATGCTGGAAGCAAAAGAAAACATTTTCCGGAAAAGCAAACAAAGACAAATAGCTGATGCCAAAAACCGGACATTTTAGTATAATGACTAGACATGAGCTTTGCCCGATAGCCGGGAATCCAGCAGAAAGAAAGGTTGACGGAGTGAATGGCTGAACTGAAAAAGAATTTTTCTCTTCGGAAAAAAGCCGATAAAGAAAAAGACACACAGGGCGCTGAAAAGACGTGGTGGGTGCAAATTCGTCTGTTTCCGATATGGCTCCGTATTCTCATTGTAATTGCTTTGGTTGCGTTAGCAGCCGTTCTAGGGGCAATGGTGGGATTTGGCGTCATTGGCGACGGAAAGCCTGCTGATGCGCTGAAATGGGAAACCTGGCAGCACATATTTGATATCATGAGCGGAAAGTGAAGAGGAGATGAATCGATTGTTGACAACAGAACAAATTCAAGCAATTTTACCACATCGTTACCCATTTTTGATGGTGGATCGAATTCTGGAAATTGAAGCCGGCAAGAAAGCGGTCGGCCTGAAAAACGTATCAGCGAATGAAGACTTTTTCAATGGCCATTTCCCGGGTTATCCGGTAATGCCCGGTGTCTTAATTGTGGAAGCATTGGCACAGGTTGGAGCTGCAGCTGTACTTCAGCTGGACGCCAATAAAGGCCGTTTGGCATTTTTCACCGGAATCGACAATTGCCGCTTTAAACGGCAGGTAGTTCCAGGCGATCAATTGCGTCTGGAAGTTGAATTGACAAAACTGCGCGGGTCAATGGGCAAAGGCCATGCAATTGCCACTGTCGACGGAGAACTTGCTTGCGAATGCGACATTTTGTTCGCATTGGGTCCAGTTGCTGAGAAATAATAGATCAATGAAAATAAAGAGCTGTTCTGAAAGTCAAACCTGACTTTCAGAACAGCTCTTTTACTATAGGCTTTGAAATTTATCCTGTTTTTCCGGACAGTGGGTATGAAGAAACTTATGACTTGGCTTCATCTTTTCGCAGGCCGGGGCGCGTACGCATGTCGGTTTCAAAGCGTTCCAACAATTCCTGTCCTTCAAGACCGTCTTCAAGCAGTTCTGAAAGAAGTGTTTCTGCGTATTTTCGGCGGGCCCGTTTCAATGTGCCTTTCATCAATACGGAGGCATGGTCCCCGATGATCTTCACTTTGCGGACAACCACTTCAAAAGGTGCAGGTTCGTTTCCTGGGTAGGAGATGACAACCTGTACATCGATTGTTTCCTCGGAATTCTTCAGTTTTTCAAATATATCCAGGTGCTGAATGTCGACCAGCATTTCAAGGATCCATGAGCGGTCTTTGTTTTCCTGGTTGATGATGAGGCCGTCATGCACCGGATAATCGGTGACTTGATCGTCTTTTTCAATTCCCAATGACAGCATATTAAATGTTTTCATGCGGCAATGCCTCCAATACTAGCTTTGTTTCAGTATAGCATAAGCACGAATTGGCAAGCGAACGGAAAAAGAGGATGTAAAAAAACTGGAATACTATCAAAATCCAGTTTTGATTGGAGCTGTATTGAGATGAAAAGACGCTGAACCTTGCCATTCACAGGAAGAAAAAAAGTTTACTCATGCTTCAAAAATGAAATATGACAGCTCAAAAGCTGCTAAAAATAATTTTTCCGGTTTTGCAAAGAATTCAATCTTCTTAGTATGCTTCAAGTAAGCGAAAGGAGGTGAGAAAATGAACCAAGTCGGAATTGTAGGACGCTTAACCAAAGATCCAACCATGCGCGTATTGAATGAAGGGCGGGTACATACTTCCTTCATTGTCGCAGTTTCCCGGAACTATAAAAACCAGAAAGGAGAAACCGAAACAGATTACGTTCTTTGCTCAACATGGGGCAAGCCAGCCCATAATGTCTCGAAATACTGCATTAAAGGATCACTTGTCGCCGTTACGGGCCGTCTGCAGTCACGTTCGTATGATAAAGAAGACGGGACGCGCATCTATGTGACAGAAGTCCTTGGCGACCAGATCCGCTTCCTCGACAGAAGAAAACCACAAGAAGAAACCGCCCCTCAGCAGGAATCACCGCAGTCTGATGCAGACTTCGATTTCCAATCGCCAGGGACGGAACAAGTAAACGTATAGCCATCAAAAAAGGAGGCACTTAGCGATGCCAAAGGATGTACAGCTGCAACTGGAAGTGCATATGGAGCAATTGATCCGATTGACCGCCTTGCTCCATCAGCGCTTGGCAGAGGCGGAGCGGGAACTAAGTGAACTGAAATCGATCTTCCGTTCCGTCCAAAAAGGGTAAAGTTTCACGTCTAAAAGGGGAATCCGGCCAGGTGGGGACCTGGCCGGATTATTTGAAATCATATTAAGTTAGTTAAAGCGAATACGTGAACAATTCCTTCAAGTCGTTGTCTGACAGATCGGTCATCCACTGGCTGGACTGAATAAACTCTTCAGACATCGATTGCTTTTGCACCAGCAGGGAATCGATTTTCTCTTCGATTGTCCCGATGGTCACAAATTTATGGACATGGACAAATTGAGTCTGGCCGATGCGGTAAGCACGATCAGTCGCCTGGTTTTCGACAGCCGGGTTCCACCATCTGTCCGCGTGGAGAACGTGTGTCGCAGCCGTTAAGTTCAGGCCCGTGCCACCCGCCTTCAGCGATAGGATGAAAATCGGGAATTTGCCGGCTTGGAAAGAAGCCACTAGGGAATCACGCTGCTGTTTCGGCATGCTGCCCGTCAAGAACGGCACTTCATGGCCATACAGCTCATTGATGGCCTGCTGCAAGAGATGCCCCATACCGATGTATTGTGTAAAGATCAAACATTGTTCCCCGCGTTCCGCAATTTCCCCGGCCAAGGTCACAATGCGCTCCAGTTTTTGAGAACGGGGCAGAATTTCAGCAGCGCTCGTATACGGCTCTTTTAAATACAGAGACGGATGGTTACATAGCTGCTTCAATTTGCTGAGCATTTTCAATACCAGCCCTTTTTTCTCGAAACCTGTGAGCGTCTCCATTTTCTGCACCGTATCCTGGACGAGCCCTTCGTAAAGAGCGGCCTGTTCCGGTGTCAGTGGACAATATTCCAGCTGTTCCTGTTTTTCTGGCAAGTTCAGTTGAAGGTCCGGATCTTTCTTGGTCCGGCGCAGCAGGAACGGCTGAATCCGCTGACGCAACTTTTCTTTTGTTTCTTCAGAATTATCGCGTTCGATCGGAATCATGAAGTTTTCCTGGAACTGCTTGATGCGGTACAAATAACCTTTATTGATGAAATCGAAAATCGACCATAATTCAGACAGCCGGTTTTCAATCGGTGTTCCGGTTAAGGCGATATGATGGTCGCCTTTGAATTTCCGGATGGTCCGCGATTGTTTCGTGTACATGTTCTTGATGTTCTGCGCTTCATCGAGTGTAATGCTCGACCAATGCAGGCTCTGCATTTCCTCGTCGTCAGAAGATGCAATCCCGTAAGTCGACAACACGACATCCGGTTTTTCCGCCGCTAAAAAGGCATTGAATTCCTCGCCTTTCGGACGGATGCTGCCATAATGGGTCACCACTTTCAAATCAGGGGCAAAGCGCTCCAATTCCTTTTGCCAGTTGCCAAGCACCGAAGTCGGGCAGACAATCAGCGATGGCTGATCCGGATTTTTTCCGTGGACATGCAGCAAATAAGTGATCAGCTGAACCGTCTTGCCGAGCCCCATGTCATCCGCTAAGCAAAGGCCAAAGCCTTCTTCACGCATGAACACCAAATAATCGAAACCGATTTTCTGGTAAGGCCGCAGCTCCGTCAATAAATTGTTTGGCAGCGGTGTTTCCGGCAAATCACGTTTATCCAATAATTTATCAAGCAAGGTCTTTAAAGATCTATTCAAATGGAATTCTACAAGTGGATCCTCTTCATCCGCTGTTTCATCGAGCATGATTTCCGGTACGTTCTGGAACAACATGTCTTTGATCGTCCAGTCTGCATCTTCGGCTTCTTCGATCATTTTCCGCAATTGCATCAACAAATTCGAGTCGACTCGCACCCATTCGTTCCCGATGCGGATAAACTCCTTGTTCTCGGAAACCAGGCGCTGGAAATCCTGCATGCTCAGTTCATGGCCATTCAATGAAAACTGCCAGTCAAAATTGATGATTTGGTCAAGCCCGACAACCGACGCTTTCTTGATCGGCGAATTGACATTGGCTTTGACGCGGATCTTTGATTCCTGAACGGCTTTCAACCAAGACGGAATCGAGACTTCGACACCGAAAGCCTGAAGAATTTCCGCGTCGTTGCGCAGGAATTCAAGAATTTCGGCATCTGTCCATTCCGCATGATAGAAGCGGTCTTCGTCGAACCTGTCGACAGAAGGGCAGAGGCTTAAGAACAGCGATTGGCGTTTTTTGATATCCTCCGCAAAAGGCCGCCATTTCTCCGGCAACGCCTTATCGATCGGTTCATCTGCACGGCGCTTGGAAGGGGACCAGTAAACACTGCCCCGTTTCGAACGCATGACCACTTTAAAGGACCAGAATTCATCGGCATCCGGCTCGCTCAGCTGCACAGCGACGACATAGTCATCGGCATCCGCCAAGCCTTCCCAGCCTGCTTCCTGGACAAAGCCCTGAATATAAGGCAGTTGGGCAACCGATAAGCCTTTTTGGCGCAATTGATGGTGGATAGTGTCTCCAAGAAAAGTGCGAATTTCTTCATCTCCGTATGTTTTGTTGATGGAAATTTCGCCTCCATCAACTGATACATGATCCCATAGATGTGGATCATTGAGAGAATCCGCTACTTTGCCAGCAAGTTTCAGCCAACCTTCGTCTTCTGCACGCTGTCCTGCAAACGTTACATAATGATGCGGTTCGCGCTGGAAGAGACGTACAAAATCAGCAGGTGTCAATATCAAATCGAGGCCATCTGTCTGGGCGGTCAATCCGAAAAAACTGTCTTTGTCCAGAAAATACAAATATGGCTTCCAGATTTCCGGTGGAATCCGGTTGCCAGCTTCATTAGTCGCCTGTATACGGAAAAGTTCTCCGCGGATGATCGTTAAATAATAGAGGCGGCTTCCTTCAGTTTGGAATTGATTCATATCAGATTTCCTTTCTCGATCTCTTCCTGGAGTGCACGCAGGCGTTTATTCTGTGTGCGGATTTCATTGATGTACGCAGTCCAGAACTCCATTTGACCACTTTTCTTGCAGGCAGCTTTCATCTTCTTCCAGATTCGGACCGCTTGCTTGTAGCTCGGACGATTGCGTTCTTCCAAATAAGCCAGCGCATAGCGGTGAAACAAAGGCAGTACGTAATCAGGTGCTGATGCCTGCACTTCCTTGAGTCCGCATTCCTCTGCAAAGTACAGAGGGGAGTTATGGAGATGGTGCAGTTCTGCCCATTGTTTGTATAAACGTTTTTCGATCAAATAAGCCGAGTAGGCGGGAAGGCCGTAATGGCCAAATTGTTTGAACAGGTCTTCCCAGTCCACTTCGCTCAATTCAATCTGCGAAAACAGACGGCTTAGCGTCCGCACATATTGGTGTCGGTATTGCGTATATAGTCCTTCAAACAGAAACGTTTTTACGTGCGGCTTGATTGCCAGCAATATATTGGTCAATGCCTGTGGATGATTTTCAGTTTCCGCAAGAACAGCCAGCTCCACCCAGTCATGGGCTTCATTCGGTGAGATTTTCTTGATATCGAGATCTTTCTTTAAACTGATCGCAAAAAAGGCTTTTAGCCGTTCATCGGGATTTTTCAAGGCAGCCAGCTCTTCTTCCCGCAGTCGGCTCGTGGTGAACAAATTGGTCCAGAATAGCTGATAAAGAGCGAAACGCTGCGAGAACGAACCGTCTTTCACTTCCATGAATTCACGGATCAGTGTCTTCAGGTATTCAAAAAAAGCATCCGCTTCAAATGTCCGGTGCTGCCCACGCAGTTGGCCAAGCAAGTCGCGCAATTCATGCAGTTCATCATCGAACCAGGTCTTGAAGAACGAATGGTGAACTTCCTGGGTCCCTGAGATGAAAGTAGCCCAGACTTCCGTCAATGAAATGAAGTGGGCATAGGTGCGGTAAAGCACTTTCCACTCACGTTCCAAAGGCACGTAGGACAACGCGTTTTTTAAACGGCCATCGTACATCTGTTCGAAATAAAAATAATTGCGGGTCGTGTAATCCGGAATCGCTTCGCGCCAGACGCTGCGAATCAATTTTGTCCATTGCTCAGGAGAACGCTTCTCGGACAATAAAGTCAGTTGCTTGTTTTCAGGCTCGCGCCATGATGCCACCCACTCGGATAACGAACCGATTTTTTGATAAAGGGCAAAAATAACTGCCAAACGGTGGCGGCACATTGTATCCTGCGGACAGGCGCAGATGGCCGTCAGTTTATCGAAATTAAGAATGACTTTAACCGCATGCGCATCTTTAACGACGGCTTCGAGCAACAGGCGTTCTTCGTTGAACGACTGAATCTGCACGCCGTCATGGCGCACTAAAAAGACTGCTTTTCGAACCATTTCTTCATCCAACGCACGCGTTGGGAGAAGGGATTTGTCGATAGCAGCCATATAATTGTGAATCGTATCTTCGAATCTTTTCGCCAGGGATTGAACCGTAGCCATATGCATCGCCCCAAAATAGACTTTCCCTCTATTATACGACTTTCTAAGAGCTCCGTAAACGATGAAGAAAAGTTAATCGGTTTTCGACTGACAGAATCATTACTTTATTTTCTGAAAATCCTTGTTTTATGTAAAGTAAATGGTATTATAAAAGTATAAAAGACCTAATTATAGCGTTTCGGATAGGAGAATGATAGTTGTTCAATTCGTTTGTTTTGGAAATCCCCGACTTGCGTTCCGTTTTGCAGCCGAAAGACGTGGCGGCATGGGAAGTAGTAGACGCGAGAGCGGACTTGGTGTTTGGCAAAATTAGTTGGCAAATTTCATCAGAAGGTGAATGCTACAGCGTTCACAACCCGCGATTGTTTCCGGATCATCTGGAGCAGGTGCAGGTCGATTTCAAAATGAACAGGATCATTTTTCATAGAAAGCAAATGAGGGATGAAGAATTTCATATGCTGGTTGCCTATATCATGGACAAAGTATCCATCTATATCAATCCGAACGAAATGCATTTCGTGGTCTCATCGCCTCGCCATCGGCATCAGCGAACACGTACTAAAAAATAACGAATTCCATTTCAAAAGCTCTTTAACAGCCTCTTTAGGCGGTTGGAGGGCTTTTGTGTTTTATGCGGCGGATAGTATCGCAGAATGTAGGAAGAGGAATCGCTTTGGCTGTTTTGAATTGGACGGCACCAATCGACTTGCTCAAGACAGGCATTTAAAATCTTGGCTGAGAAGCAATTCTGCTGTCTCGGGATAATAAAAAAATAATTATTTTATGTCAAAATTGTAACAAAATAATATGCTTAAACGTCTATTATATAAGGTTGTTCTTATGCAAATCTATGTTCGAAAAATGGATTTTATGGTATGATAGTTGTAATCAGAATATTACGAAAAATATGGGGGTGAGTCAGATGTTGCATGTGAAACTCATGAAGCCGTTCTATACGAAGAAAGAAGGGCATTTGGTGAAGTTCGTTTTTGCTTATCAGTACTTCTCTATCATGAAAGACGACGAGCTGTTCCATTTTATTCCGGTGGAAGGCAAGGAGATCATCGTTAACCTCAACACGTTCCAGGTTGAAAATCTCTCCGAAGTCTTCGTCTTCCAGAAAGGCAATCGCTTTATCCGCTTACCTCTCTATCAATTGTTGCTCGTGTCGGATATTCACAGACATCTTCAAGCGATCCTGCAGGAAGAAAGAGCGGAGTTGATCGAAGTGAACGAACAAACCCGAAAAGAAGCGGCCGACGCCATTTATTTCTTGGAGCAGGAAAACTACAGCCGAATGATTGATGAGGCATTAAGTGCAGGGGATCGTGAAATGTTCGATGCATTGATTGCCCAACAGCGGGAATCACAACAATTATATGGAGGTTTGTAAAGTGAAATCAGCAGCCTATGGATAGTAACGCCTTGCCAGATACATGGGGAGGCGTTTTTGTATGCAAAAAAGCACATTAAAAGCTCTTTTCCGTTTGAATGGGAAAAGAGCTTTTAGGTTTCTGCGATATTCATAGGTCACCCCTTACATAAGTGTATAAAAATTGATGAATAACATAACTGCTGTCGATCCAGCGACTCCAATTGCAAGATCTCCCCATCCGAGTTCCAGTACTTTGTCAAAATTCATAACGATCCGCTCCTTTTCGATTGGGTTGTGTAAGTGGAAGATCTTACAGGTAAGTAGCAGTGTTTGCTTACTTGTTTTTAGTATAAATACATCATTCCTAATAAACATCATACGAAATAACTAAAAATTCTAAAAAATAAAATAAAAAGGTTTTATTTGTCCCGTTTCGCTCCAGGAACGCATTTGAACTTCCGGATTGATATTGGTACATTGATTGATAAAGAGAAACTTCAATCAGTGGGGGTTTTCTTCATCCCCCACTGATAAAAAGCAGAACATAGGCTAAACGCGCTGCGTCCTGCGGCAACGCCTATGTAACCGACATACTGTCGGTCCGATCCAATCGGACTTTTACGATCAGTGGATCTCCCGCTTATAGAAGCGGGAGTCTTACTGCCCGTTAAAGTGGGATAAAGGCTTGTGGAAGTCAGTCGAAAGGGGAATGCCAGATGAAATTTTATTTATCGATGGATATGGAAGGCGTCACAGCTTTGCCGGATTACACTTACGTCGATTCGGCAGAAGCCAATTACGAACGGGGGCGCCGCTTGATGACAGAAGACGCCAACGCCATTATCCGCGGCGCAGTTGATGCCGGTTCAACGTCATTTTTGGTCAATGACAGCCATTCGAAAATGAATAACCTCATTGCTGAGGAACTGCATGAAGAAGCGGACTTGATTAGTGGGGGCATTAAAACGTATTCCATGGTCGAAGGACTGGACAGCAGCTACACCGGTGCTTTTTTTGCCGGCTATCATGCACGGGCTGGGCAAAAAGGTGTGATGGCCCATTCCATGATTTTTGCGGTCCGGACGATGTGGATCAATGAGGTGGAGATTGGGGAACTGGGATTTAATGCGTATGTGGCGGGTTATCACGGAGTCCCGGTTTTATTGGTGGCGGGAGACGATTGTGCTTGCCGGGAAGCGGAAGCATTGATCCCGAACGTCACGACAGCAGCAGTCAAAAAAACGTTGTCGCGTTCAGCTGTTCAGACGTTGCACCCGAAAAAAGCCCAAATGCTTTTGCATGAACAAACCATCCGTGCCATCGAGAACCGAGCAAATGTTAAGCCGCTGGTGCCGCCGGAATCTCCGCTGTTGAAAATCGAGTTCACCAATTATGGCGAAGCGGAACTGGCTGCGATGATGCCGGGCTGCCATTTGGAAGAAGGCACCACGATTGTCCATTTTCAGGCGAAAGATATTTTAGAAGCCTACCGGGCTATGTTGGTGATGGCCGAACTCGCAATGCAGGCGAAGTTTTGCTGAATCGTGAGTTGATAAGGCTCGAGGCATTTCAGGTTATAATGGAAAAAGCATGGAATACAGAAAAAGAGGAGTAGATCATTTTGCGGAAATTGCCAAAACGACTGAAAAAAGGGGATACGGTCGGCATCATCGCGCCTTCCAGTCCACCCAATCAAGAAAATCTGCAAAAAGCACTGCCGTTTTTGGAAGAACTGGGCTTAAAGATCAAGCTCGGCAAATCGGTGGATGCGGCTCATGGCTATTTAGCCGGAACAGATGATGAACGTTTGGCCGACCTTCATGCCATGTTCGAGGATCCGGAAGTGTCCGGCATCATTTGCGCAGGCGGCGGTTACGGCGCTGCCCGCTACGCAGACCGGATCGACTACGCCATGATTATGGAAAACCCGAAAGTGTTCTGGGGATATTCCGACATTACCTTTTTACATACGGCGATCGGGGAATACGCCGAGATGGTTACGTTCCACGGTCCGATGTTGGCATCAGATGTCGGCAAACCGGAATTCCATGAACGGAGCGGCCGCATGTTTGGCCAATTGTTTGAACCGTTTGAGCTGCATTACACAGAGGAAGTAGCGCCGCTTGAAACTATCGTCGGTGGAATTGCGCAAGGCGAACTGGTCGGAGGAAACTTGTCGCTCATCCGCAGCGCAGTCGGCACCAAGTTCGATTTGGATGTCAAAGGCAAGATTTTATTGATTGAAGACATCGACGAAGAGCCTTATGAAGTGGATGAAATCCTGAACCAATTGCGCTTGGCACGCAAATTTGAGGAAGCGGCAGGCATCGTCATCGGCGATTTCAAAAATGCCAGCCCTAAAAAGCGTAAGCCATCACTGACCTTGGATCAGGTATTCAACGATTACTTTGGCGACTTGAAGATTCCGGTAGTGAAAGGCTTTAAAATCGGCCATTGCGAACCGCATTTCTCTGTGCCGCTCGGCGCACTTGCACGGCTGGATGGCGATGCCAAAACTTTGACCATCCTTCCGGGAGTTGAATGAACGAACAATAGAAACGGAGTGAAGAATTTGCTGAAGACAGAATCTACGACGTGGGTATGCAGTGTGCCGGTTGCGACCGTGTGGACGGCGCCGGAAAAAGCGCGTCCGGTCGACGCGGAAGGCATTACGGAAAATCCCAATATCAATAAATGGCTGCAGGAAATGAGCCGTGAGGACAATAAAGACTTGACTGACAGTGGCCGTATCCAAACACAGCTTCTTTACGGCGAGCCCGTGGTGATTGAGGAAGTGGTGGACGGTTGGGCGAAAATTATCGCATTGTGGCAACCGTGTCGCAAAGACGAGCGAGGCTATCCGGGATGGGTCCCGATGACTCAGCTGAAGGAAGTCGAAGCGCTGACCGAACTCGGCTACGCCCGTGTAACGGCAAATAAAGCTCAGCTATGGACAGAAAGCTTCGCGCCTTTGAAAGCTGTATCTTTTAATACGCTGCTCCCGGTTAAGGAACTCGGCGAATTCGTCCGCCTGCAAACTCCGGATGGCGACGCTTTGATCATGGCAGATGCTGTGGAAATTGTCGCTGCCTATAACCAGAGTCCAAGAGGGAGCGGTCTGGACATCGCCAAACTAGGCGCCGGGTTTTTGGACCTGCCTTATTTATGGGGCGGCATGTCGAGCTATGGTTATGACTGTTCCGGATTCACCTATAATTTAATGAAGGCGAACGGCGTCATCATTTCGCGCGATGCTGTTGATCAGTCGCTGGAAGGACTGGAAATCGATAAGTACGACCAGGATGCCTGGCACATCGGTGATTTGCTGTTCTTTGCTTATGAAGAAGGAAAAGGGAATCTCCATCACGTTGGGATTTACTATGGCAATGGATTAATGCTGCATTCCCCGACGCCGGGAAGATCGGTGGAAATCATTGAACTGGCCGGCACAAAACACGAAACGGAGTTATGCGCAGTCCGCCGATTCATGAAAATGGAAGACCATGACTAAAGAAGAGATATCCTCTCTATATTTTCCAAAAGCCTTCTGACACCGGCTTTGTGAATAAAATCATTTGGATCGGGTGTTGGCTGAGAGGTGAAATGGGTGGCGAAATGTGTTATAATGTATAGATAGTGTTTTAAAAAGAGAGGCGTGGTAATGATGGCATTCCAACCCCATGAAAAAGAAGTATCAGAATTCGTAGCAGCCCGCTACATTGGCGAATGGATTTCTTTCACTCGCAACGGCGTCGATGTTAACGGCACCATCTTTAAAATTATGGACAACTCGGTGATTGTTGAAATTTCACCAGAAGACGCAAAAGAAATTGGTGCGGCATCCAACATGACCGTAATTTCACATAAGAAATACCGTATCATCGAAGAATAATCTCAGATGGGAAGAAGGCTGTTCGCCAAGAGCAGCCTTCTTTTTTTTATGGTTTTTGAGTGATTCTGTAAGTCGCTTCGACCGCTCTGGAAGGGGTTTCCGCGATAATCCAGGAAGAAAAGAGGGAGATAATAGCTTTATAGTGTCTCTATAAATCGCTTCGACTGCTCTGGAGTGGGTTTCCGCGATAAGCCAGGCAGAAAAAAGGAAGATAATAGCTTTGTAGTGTCTCTATAAGTCGCTTCGGCCGCTTTGGAGTGGGTTCCCACAATAAGCCAGGCAGCTGAAGATCGCTGCCAGTCTTATTGCTCCACCCACTCCGGGGGCGCGGCTCAGCTGGGGGATGGGGTGATACAAGCATCTGTTTTTGTATGGAATAAATAGGCAGTGAGTGGTTCTGGAAACGCTCGGCAGCGGTGGTGCACGCGCCTTTGCTTAGGATGTGTGAGGCTACATGAGGTTTTGTAGTTGTACAGAATAAGTTTGGGGTTCTACATGAGCTATTCGGGTTTCTACAAGAGTAAGTCATGCTTCTACCTTAACTAGTTTCTGCTCTACATGAAGTTTCTTAGTCTCTACATGAATATCATGGAATTGTGTGCGTGCCAGGCACGCACACAATTTCTCCCGCTTATTCACTTCAACCAATTCCCTATGCCTTTCGGCTCAAACGTTTTAAATATTGTAAAATGTACCAGGTGATGCGTTCCAAAGAGGTTGGTTTTTTGGTAAAGTATAATGAAGCAGAACGTTAAATGCCTTGAAAGGACCAACGCGCATGATATCAGACTTTAAATTCTGGCACTTTTTCCCAAGACAAGGGCAACTCATACATAATTTACAAAACACCGAAATGCGCAATGTCAGTAAACGCATTGCCTGGATTATTGCGATCGGCTTGCTGGTTTTCGCTCTCGGGGAGATTTGGGGCATGAACACAGAATCGCTGACGCCGTTACTGGCAGCGGGCATGTGGGATGCGTATACATTGGCACGCTGGACTTCACTTGCCGGAACACTGCTGTGGGCGGGCTTCTATTTGGCTTTCCATCTTTACATCGCTGCTTTTTTATTCAGCAAAATGCTGAGGATGCCATGGCGTGCAGCGATTGTCATGCAAACTTATGTGACAGCTTTGCTGATTATTGAAAAAGGATTGATTTTCCTGCTGTTTGCCTTGACGGGCTTCACGATGTCCGTATCGATTTTTTCATTCGGACCGATTGCCTCGACGTTTCTGGACAACGAATTTTTAATTTATTTCTTCAACCAATTGACGTTATTCACGTCTTTGATCATTGCGATTCAGTACCGGTTTATTCGTAATTTCACGAAAATCAATCCAAAGCTGATTTTGCTTGGTTTGATTCTGCTTCATATTGTTGCAGCGTTGATCGTAGCTTCATTTAGCCTGATTCCGGTGGACGATATGCTGAGAGGTTTTATGGAAGGGGGCAATCCGTTTGAATAGATTCTTTTTCGTAGGTTTGTCTATCGCGGTCATTGCCTTTTTGACGGCAAATACTTTACTGATGTTCGGTGAGAAAAGCATTTTGCCAAAAAGCGTCTATGTCGGCGAATATCAACAAACGTATGCGCGTACATACGACACCCATTTGTTCAAAGAAGCATTGACAGCACCTCAAGGGACTGTGGAAATCTATGTGCAGGACCACGAAGCGCTTCAGCAGTGGATGGTTAATGAAGGCGACAGCGTAACGGCCGGGTCGGAACTTGCCAGTTTGAACGAAGCGGAATCCGAGGAACAGCGCAAGGTTTGGGAAACACAAAAGACTGCTTTGGAAAGCCAGCGGACTGAAGTGCAAAGTTCACTCACTGCGCTTCAACAGGCGCGGGCTGCTCAAGGCGGACCTGTATCACAAGACAAAGCCGACAATTCCGAAATTACCAATGAAGACGATGAAACCATCAAGTTCGACGTGAATGTCTCTGTCGGTGTCGCGGTTCCACAAGATGGATCTTATGCGGCGGGCATTGCGCAGGCGGAACAGCAATTGGCTTCGATCGAATCCCAATTGGCGGTACTCGATGCTCAATTATCGCAAAGCCTGTCGAACCCGTCAGTCATCAGCCCGGTAGATGGAACGGTTTCAAAAATCAACCGGGATACAGAACCATTAAGCATTGAGATCTATTCGAATGAAAAAATATTCCTCAGCTATGTGCTGGCAGATGAATGGCCATTGGTTGAAGTTTCGGACCAAGTGGATATTGAAGGGCAAGGGATCGAAGGCATTGCGACTGGAACGGTTATCAGCGTTTCCGAGATGCCTGCTGAAGAGTCCAAATGGCTCGAGGCCTATCACCAATTAGATCCAAAAGAACAGACCAACCCGCTGGCCTATTACGAAATCCGGATTGCAGCGGATGCGCCGGTTGAAAGCAAGATGCCGTTTGGCAGCAACGTCAACACCGCTATCGCCTTGGAAACAGCGGAAGATGCTGTTGCCCTTCCGATAAACTGGCTCTTCGACTACGATGGCAGCGCCGGGAAAACCCATACCTTGAACATCAATGGCCGTCCGGATGTCCTGCCGGTCGCCACCAATTTTGAAGTAAGCGGCAAAGCCGTGCTGACTGAAGGACCGGAAGCGGGAATTCTGGTTCTCAATGAAGAAAAGCTTGAGAACTTCACTGCACCGCCTAAAGTCTTCATGCCGTTTCCAAATCGTCAGCCGAATTTCGACTATGCCAAGAATACGAATTGGCGTGCGTATGTCGAATATGTACTGGCCCGATAAAATCTAGCTACTCGACCCGAAAGCAGCTGCTTTCGGGTTTTAAATTGGAAGAAAAGCGGACAAATGGGGTTAATCTGCAGCGGGCAATGGTGTACGATAGATGCAGATGAAAAAAGCGAATGAACGGAGTGTATGAAATGGAAGAAACGGATTGGCGATTTAAAGTTGCCCACCGGGAAGCAAAAATCGGCGTCGGCTTGGCGTTGTTCAATTTTGTCTGGTGGTTCGGCTTTGCGTACGGCATGGGCTCACGGCCGGTAGAGGAATACAGCTACGTCTTCGGCTTGCCGGATTGGTTTTTCTACAGCTGCGTTGTCGGATTTTTGGTGATTGCGGTTCTGGTGATCGTCATCGTGAAGTTCTTCTTTACAGATGTGCCATTTGAAGAAGAGGAGGACCTTCAATGAATTACGCAGTTTTAGTGCCGATGATCGTCTTTTTATTGATCATCTTCTTTATCGGCTACTGGGCAAGCCGGAAATTATCAACTACCTCCAACTTTGTCAGTGATTATTTCCTTGGCGGCCGTGAACTTGGCGGCTTTGTGCTGGCCATGACCATGGTCGCGACTTACGGCAGTGCTTCCAGTTTCCTGGGGGGGCCGGGCACTGCTTACACGATGGGATTCGGTTGGGTATTGCTTGCCATGTCCCAAGTGGTCACCGGTTATTTTGTGCTGATGATTCTCGGCAAGAAATACGCCATTATGGCACGCCGCTACAAAGCAATTACAATGATCGATTTCCTGAAATCCCGTTATGACAGTTCAGCCGTTGTGCTGCTGTCGGCGCTCAGCATCATTATTTTCCTGTTTTCCGCTATGGCCGCTCAATGGATAGGCGGCGCTCGCCTGGTGGAATCACTGACTGGCTTATCGTATAACTCGGCTTTGTTTTTATTTGCGATCAGTGTGCTTGTCTACGTGACGATCGGCGGTTTCCGTGCCGTCGCCTTGACGGATGCTGTGCAGGGAGCGGTTATGCTGATCGGGACGCTGATCTTGCTGATTGCCGTCATCATTGCGGGCGGAGGCATTCCGAATATCGTCAATGACCTCATCAATGAAAACCCGAGTTTGGTGACGCCGTACGGAGCAGAAGGCGATTTAAGTGCTGCCTATGTGTCATCGTTCTGGATTCTGGTCGGTGTCGGCGTTGTCGGATTGCCGCAGATTGCAGTACGGGCGATGTCTTATAAAAACTCGCGTTCGATGCACAGAGCGCTGATTATTGGAACGATTGTCACCGGTTTTATTATGCTGAACATGCATTTGATCGGCGTTTTTGCCCGTCCGGTTATGCCGGGCATCGAAATCGGCGACAAAGTCATTCCGCTCATTGCGTTGGAAACTTTGCCGCCTTGGGTCGCGGGCATTGTTCTGGCTGCCCCGATGGCTGCCATCATGTCGACAGTCGATTCATTGTTGCTGTTGGTCAGTTCATCCATTGTCAAAGACGTCTACTTGAATTACATAAAACCTGATGCCACTATCAAAACCATCAAGCGGGTGTCCTTCGGCGTCACCGGCATCTTGGGCGTAATCGTCTTTCTGCTTGCTTTGGATCCGCCTGATTTATTGATCTTCCTGAATTTATTCGCATTCGGTGGATTGGAAGCGGCCTTTATTTGGCCGATTGTGCTCGGGCTGTATTGGAAATGGGGCAATAAATACGGTGCAATTGCTTCGATGGCGACGGGCATCATCACTTACATCGGACTGCATTTCTACAACCTGGAAAACGGCAATTTGTTCGGCGTACATACGGTGACTTTGCCGGTATTGCTGTCGCTTGTGGCGTTTATCGCTTTCAGTTTGCTGATCGGCAGGAAAGCTTATAATTACAACGCATCATCGATCAAATAAAGTTTTAGGCGTTTACAGATAGCTGAAACAGGCGTAAAATACAGGCTTATATTCGGATAGTGGAAAGAAGGTCTTCGCGAGTGAATCAGTGGAAAATTTACGGCATCCTGACAGCAGTTATGATTGTCTGGGGCTTTAACTTAGCCTCTGTTAAATACATGGTAGCGTTTGTGGATCCGGTCACATTGACAGCGTTTCGGATTTTGCTGGCAGGCATGTCGGTCATCGGTATCCTGGCGGGTTTCAAAATGCTGCGCTGGCCGGCTAAAAGCGACTGGAAATACATCTTTCTCGGTTCGCTTCTGAATGTCGTGGCCCACCATTATTTCCTGTCGAACGGGCTTAGTCTGACCACTGGCTCGAATGCCGGGTTGATTCTTGGGACAGGCCCGATGCTGACAGCGGTTTTGGTTTCGTTGATCATGAGAAATGTGCCGTCTCGCCTGCAATGGCTGGGGGTAGTGGTAGGTTTTGCGGGAGTAGCCGCGACCGTACTGGTGGGAAATGGCGCAGCCACTGGCTTGAACATCGGGGATATTTTCGTCTTCCTGTCGATTCTGGCACAGGTGTTGAGCTATATCGTCATCGCCAATGCCGCGCGTTCGCTGGATCCGCGCTTGTTGACAGGCTATATGTTTATTGTGGGGGCCACGGTTCTGTTCATCATCTCGCTCATTCAGGAACCAGGTGAAATCCGAGCATTCGCTGCGGTGCCAACGTCGTTTTGGGTGGCATTCCTGTTCTCGGCCATGCTTGGAACAGCGGTCGGCCATATGCTCTATAATTATTCAATCGGTCAGGCGGGTCCGACTAAAGCCGCCATCTTCATGAACTTGAATACAGTATTTTCTCTCGTGGGAGCCAGTGTGATTTTGAATGAACAAATTACTGCCGGCCACTTATACGGACTTGTGCTGATTGTCATCGGAGTGTTGTTCGGCTCCGGTGCAGCAGAAGATTTATTGAAGAAACGCAAAAAACGGCTCTCACAATGAGCCGTTTTTTTTATGGAGGAGCATCTATGCTTTTTTCGCGCCCTCTTTTTATTTGCAGCCAAGTTCACTATAATAGAAGAAAGTTAGACAGCTATGAACAATCAGGGGAGTGAACAAGCCGTGGCCACATTATGGGGAACGCCAGAGAAATTACAGGATTTATTGTGTGAACTTGTCAGTTGGAAAAGCCTGACTTTGACAGATGGAGAAGTGGAGTTTGCCTATAAGTTGAAGGATAAGCTCATGGAGCTTCCGTATTTCCAAGAACATCCAGAATATATCGGATTGGGTGAAGTGAATTGGGAGCGTCAAAACGTAACAGCTCTCTACAAGCATCCGGAAGCCGTTGATACCATCGTCCTGCTCAGCCATTTCGACACCGTCCATACAGGAGAATACGGAGATCTGGAACCTTTGGCGTGCAGTCCTTATAAACTGGCAGAGGCCTTTAAGTTAATCCGCGACGAACTGGATGCGGATACGTTAAACGACCTTGATTCCGGCGAGTATCTTTTCGGCCGGGGCACCATGGATATGAAAGCGGGCTTAGCGCTGCACATGGCATTGATCGAAAAAGCCTCCATCGAAGAATGGCCGATCAATTTGCTGCTGATGACCGTACCGGATGAGGAAGTCAACTCGGCCGGCATGCGCTACGGTGTTTCCAAGCTGCTGGATCTTGAACGTGAACACGGACTTGAATTTATTCTGTTCCTGAACGGCGAACCTGTTTTTGCAATGAAACCCGGCGACAAGGCCCATTACCTCTACACGGGATCAATCGGAAAAATCATGCCATCGGCGCTGTTCTACGGCAAAGAAACGCATGTCGGTGAACCATTGTCAGGCATTACATCAAGCTACATCTCGACTTATCTGACACATCGCATGGAATGGAATCCGAATTTCAAGGAAGTCGTCTATGGCGAAACCACGCCTTTGCCGGTAACTCTGACGCAACGTGATTTAAAACTGTCTTATTCTGCGCAGACGCCTTATCGCACGGCTGCCATGTACAATGTCTTTATGATGGAACGTACGGCGGAAGAAGTTTTCGAGATTTTTGAGACCGTTGCCAATGAGGCGGCAGCACACTGCGAGCGCGACTACCACGCGATGTGCGAACGCGAAAACATCGAACCGGTCGGCAGTATCCGTGTCATGCGCTACGAAAAGCTGATGGAATATGCACTCCAAAAATTCGGCAATGACTACGTCACCGATTTGCTGCGTGATACGCTGATGCATCCTGAATGGGATGTGCGGGAAAAATCGATGCATGTCACCGACATCCTGCTCATCAACTGCCAGGAACTGACGCCAGCCATCGTGCTGATGTACGCGCCGCCTTACTACCCACCCGTCAATTCATCCGAAAACGAGCTGGTGAAGCTATGCGTCACGCAAGTGACAGCCAACGCCAAAGAAAAATTCAACCTGGACATCGAACAAGTCCATTACTTCAACGGCATTTCAGACCTCAGCTACGTCAACTACAACGACCAAAGCGACGGCTGGATCACCTATGAAAACAACACACCTGTCTACGGCGATCCCTACAGCATTCCGTTCCAGGCAATGAAACAATTAACGGCGCCCGTTTTGAACGTCGGCCCTTACGGCAAAGACGCCCATAAACGCACCGAACGCCTCCATATCAAAAACACATTCGAGGAAATGCCTATTCTCTTAGAAGAAATGATTCTCTCGATCCCTGTAAAAAGCCACCGTTGAGGTGGTTTTTTTCTTTGGCTAGAAAAGATTACAGGGCAGCAGTGAAAACTAAAAATGGGAGAATAATGAGAGCAAGCAAACTGCTTTCATCGTTTTAGTTCAAGGGCTGTTTTGTGGCTTTTCGCGCGCGAAAAGCGTGTTTTGGGGTTGGCATATGGGGTGTTGGGCGAGGGAGGGGGTGTGAGCGGGGGGATTCGTGTAGGGTGGCGAGATGTTCAGGTAAGCGAGTGGATCGTTCATGTAAAGGGGAGAGATGTTCAGGTAGAAAGGGGGGAAGATGAGGTAAGGGTGTGTGGTTCGTGTAGGGGAGTGAGATGTTTAGGTAAGCGAGTGGATAGTTCATGTAAAAGGGGGGAGTTGTTTAGGTAGAGAGGGTGAGATGTGAGGTAGGGATGTGTGATTCGTGTAGGGGAGTGAGATGTTTAGGTAGGCGAGTCGATCGTTCATGTAGGGGATGAGATGTTCAGGTAGAGAGGGTGAAATGTGAGATAGGGATGTCTGATTCGTGTAGAAACGTGAAATGTTTAGGTAGGAGGATGAATAGCTCATTTAAAGGGACAAGAAGTTCATATAGAAAACGAAAATCCTTACTTTAATATCCCTTCAAATCTCATATTTGGGCACTATAGAAGGTTCAAATCTTTAATTTGGATATAAATGGTAATTATATGTATTATCTGCTAGACTAATGAAAAAAAGGAGAGATGTTATGATCATTAAACACCGTGAAAAGCCAATGAAAATTGAAGGGTATGAAGCTTTATTGAAAAGGATTTCCCCGACGCACCCCAAACGGGCAACTGTTAAAAATAGCCTCAATAATGCCAAAGCGGGCTATGGTGGGGAAGAGCGGCTGGATGAGGCGCTGGAATTTTTTGATCCGCCTTATCCACACCGGATAATCCAAGATTTTTCATTAGGAGAGGGATTTAAAATCCAAGTGGACACAGTTGTGCTCACACAGAGTTGTGTATTTCTGTTGGAGATCAAAAACATCGCTGGCAAACTCGAGTTCAAGCAGAATCCGAGTGCGCTGCATTCGATTTCAGCAACCGGAGAAATTAAAAGCTACAAGAGCCCCATCACGCAAATGAACGAAACCGCATTGCGCATGAGCAAATTTTTAAAAACTCTTGGATGTCCGTTGCCGGTGGCCAACGTGATCATCATCGCGCACCCCTCTCAAATTGTTGAAGGCGCACCGCCGAATGTCCGAGTTTTGGCTGCTGGGGAAGTCAACGTTCACTTATCGGAAATGAAATTGCCAGCACCGGTTCTTTCTATAGAAGAACTTCATCAGCTCGGAAGCTGCTTAGTGGTTACGCATAAAGAGTACCAGCCTTTCCCGCTCGCCCCGAAATTTCAAATCGATCCTTCGGAAATCGAGACCGGCGTCTTTTGCCCCCGCTGCATACTTGGCAAGATGGAAAGAACGCAGCGTGCCTGGGAATGTGAAACATGCCGGCTCGTCAGCCAAGATGCTCATGCAGCTGCATTGCAGGATTGGTTCATGCTAATTAAATCCACTATCAATACAGCCGAATGCCGCGATTTCATCGGCTTGAAAAGTTTGGATGCAGCGAAGCGGTTCCTTATCCGAAGTGGTTGCCAACCCGTGGGCGGCCGGCGCTATCGCCAATATATCCGTCAACCTCAGGAAAAATGAAGTATGATCATTGAAGTTGTAAAACTTCATGTAGAAAGTAGATTAGTTCATGTAAGGAATCGAATAGTTCATATAACCAAGCTGAAACGTCATGTAGAGGCTCACACTTCATGTAGAACTCAAGAAACTTCATGTAGAAAATGGATTAGTTCATGTAAGGAATCGAATAGTTCATGTAGCCAAGCGCATACGTCTTGTAGAGGCTCGCACTTCATGTAAAACTCAAGAAACTTCATGTAGAAAATGGGTTACTTCATGTAAGGAATCGAATAGTTCATGTAGAAAAGCTAAAACTTCACATAAACCCCTAAAACATCATCGCCACAAACAAAATCTTCACCCAACGTATCTCCTCGTGTACAATCAAATTATCAACATGAACTTCTCAACCCAAAGGAGATAATTACATGGACATCGAACAGCAAATACTGGAATATTTTCAGCATTTTCATACACATCCGGAAGTGAGTTGGAAAGAAGTCGAGACGACGAAGAAACTGGCAGCGATTATGACAGAGCTTGGCATTCAGCACCATACGTTTCCGGATGTCACCGGTTTGATTGCTGAAATCGGCGAAGGACCTGAAGTGGTGGCAGTGCGTGCGGATATCGATGCGCTTTGGCAGGAAGTGGAAGGCAAGCTGCAGGCCAATCATTCTTGCGGACATGATGCCAATATGGCCATGGTGCTTGGTGCGCTGTTGCATTTGAAAAATGAAACACTGACGAAACGTATACGTTTTATTTTTCAGCCGGCAGAAGAGCTGGGCAACGGTTCGTTATCAATGATCGAGAGGGGAGCAGTCGATGGGGTATCTCATTTATATGGTGTGCACTTGCGCCCGATTGAGGAATTGCCGTTTGGCCAAGTGACACCTGCGCTTCATCACGGATCGGGGATTTTTCTGAGAGGAAAAGTTACTGGAGTGGATGCACACGGAGCTCGTCCACATCAAGGAAAAAATGCAATTGACGTCATTGCGGCGATTCACCAGTTCGTGAAATCAATTTATTTTTCGCCATTCGAGTCGTATTCAGCGAAGCTGACGCATATTGAAACGGGTGGAGACAGCTTAAATATTATTCCGGGAAGCGCTAAGTTTTCGATGGATGTCCGCTCCCAATCAAACGAATTAATGGCGGAACTTCAGCGCAAAATAGGTGAAGGTTTAACAGCAATCGCCAATCTGCATGATGTTGATATCTCTTTTGAGTGGACTGACTATACGCCAGCCGCTGAAGTGTCGGAAGTGGCGATGCAAATCGCTGATGCCGCTATCCGGGAAACCTTGGGTGATGAGGCAACAGCGCCGCCGGTCCATACAACAGGAGCAGACGATTTTCATTTTTATACAATCAAAAAACCGCAACTGCATGCGGCGATGATTGGAATCGGAGCAGATCTCGCGCCGGGTCTCCACCATCCGGATATGAATTTTAACCACGGGGCCCTTGCCATCGGTGCACGTGTATTGGCTCATACATTGAAAACAACTTAAGCCACTATTTCCCGGGAAATAACTTAAAATACAAACAACTCCTATGTAAGAAAGTCGCATGGTATGATGAAGCGAGCCGATATCCGAGACCCTCTCAACAGAGGGTCTCATTTTTCTATCCGCCAGGAAAAGGAAGTTTCTTTCCAGTGGAAACAGGGTATTGTTAATAAGTTTACTAATAAAGGAGGAGAACAGAGATGGATGCTTTTTTAGAAGGAATCACGTGGTTCGTCGATAACGTCAATACTTTGCTCTGGACATACATATTAATTGCACTTCTATTGGGTCTTGGCCTTTATTTTACAATTCGTACCAAATTCGTCCAGGTTCGTCTATTCGGCGAAATGTTCCGCGTCATTACTGAGAAAAAAGATGGAGACAGCGGGGTATCTGCGTTCCAGGCTTTTACAATCTCTACAGCCTCACGAGTAGGAACAGGAAACATCACCGGTGTTGCATTAGCGATCGCTATTGGAGGACCAGGTGCTGTTTTCTGGATGTGGATGGTCGCCATCATCGGAATGGCCACTGCATTTATTGAAAGTACACTAGCGCAAGTTTATAAAGTGCGCGATGGTGAACAATTCCGTGGTGGGCCAGCCTACTATATGGAAAAGGCGTTGGGAACCCGCAAACTGGGAATCGTCTTTGCCATACTATTGACTTTGGCATTCGGTTTTATTTTTAACTCGGTCCAATCAAATACGATTGCCCAATCATTTGGAGATGTTTTCAATATCCCAGATTGGTCAGTAGGAGCCGCTCTTGTCCTATTGACGGCCGTCATCATTTTCGGTGGCGTTAAACGGATTGCGCGTGTTACTCAAGTCGTTGTTCCAATCATGGCTGTTGCCTATATTTTGGTAGCACTTTATATTGTGATCATGAACTTTACTGAAATTCCAGCGGTCTTCAGTTTAATTGTGAAGAGTGCATTTGGCTTAGAAGAAGCAGTAGGCGGCGGAATTGGTGCAGCCATCATGCAAGGCGTTCGCCGGGGCTTGTTCTCCAACGAAGCCGGTATGGGTTCTGTGCCGAACGCTGCGGCATCTGCTAACGTCTCGCATCCAGCCAAACAAGGTCTTGTACAAAGTTTAGGTGTTTTCTTTGATACCATCATCATTTGTTCTGCGACAGCGTTCATTATTATCTTGGCAGACCTTTACTCGAACGGCGAACAAGAAGGCATCCTTTTGACACAAGCTTCATTGAACGTCCACTTGGGCGATTGGGCTCCTTATTTCTTAGCGGTAGCAATCCTTTTCTTCGCTTACAGCTCAATTATCGGGAACTATTATTATGGGGAAACGAATATCGAGTTCATCAATGCCCACAGTGCTTGGTTGCTGGCTTATCGTATCGGGGTATTGGGTATGGTAATGTTCGGTGCGTTGGCACAAGTTCAACTGGTTTGGAACATGGCTGATCTGTTCATGGGCTTCATGGCCATACTCAACTTGGTCGTTATCGCTCTCCTCGGAAAAATTGCTTTCAAAGTTTTGGAGGATTACACAAGCCAGCGCAAAGCCGGCAAGAATCCAGAGTTCTTCTCCAAGAATATCCCTGGCTTGAAAAACACTGAATGCTGGGGCGATAAAGAAAACCGCCACGAATAAATAACTTACTAGAAAAAGACCTTCTTGCCCAACGGCAAGAAGGTCTTTTTTCGTCTTTAGCAGTTCTTTTTAGCTAGTCAAAAAATAGACATTAATATACCCGTAATATCCTAAAATTAAACATACAAATAGGCAATGTTACGCAACTGTAATATAACTGTAACATGATATGGGAGTTTTTACTGATACAATCAAAAATATACTAAATAAGTAACTAACGGTAGATGCTTGATCACCATCCCGAAATTCAACTCAAGAGGTGCAATGTGAAGAAACGTCTAATGCTTATGATAATTGCTGTTCTTTTATTATCAGCCAACCCATTCAACGCCACCGAAGCCAGTGCAGCAACACCCAACGAAATTACAACTTACGCTAAGAAATTTAAAGGCGTACCTTATAAATTCGGAGGAACAACGCCATCAGGTTTTGATTGTTCCGGATATTTACGTTACGTTTTCAATCATTTCGATATTTCAATCCCAAGAACTGCCGCTGAACAATACAAAATTGGAACAGGCGTCAGCAAAAGCAATCTTAAAGAAGGCGATATGGTATTCTTTTCGGGTACATACAAAGCCGGAATCTCTCACGCCGGCATCTACGTCGGCAATGGCAACTTCATTTCTGCAACGAGCAGCGGTGTAACGATTGCCAACTTGAACACTAATTCATACTGGGCTCCAAAATACACAGGTGCCCGCCGTTTAAGTGAAGTCAAAAATGTAGCGACACCGGTATCGAAACCTGCAGCCAAAAAACCTCTTCCAGTCGGCCAGTATTATGATGTAGCTAATGGCCACTGGGCAGTAAAAGAAATCAAAAGCTTGAGCACGCAAAGCATCATCACAGGATACGATGTCAGCTTGTTCAAACCGAACAACGATGTATCAAGAGCGGAAGCGGCAACCATCATCGCGCGTGCGTTGAAACTGAAGCCAGTCAAAAGCTCAGCTTTCAAAGATGTTCCTTCATCGCATTGGGCTGCCGGCAACATTAACGCAGTCATGAAAGCAGGGATTGTCCAAGGACGCTCGCCTGGCCATTATGCACCAAACGCCAAAATTACCCGTGCCGAAATCAGCAAATTGTTGACCAATGCGTTTGCACTAAAAGCATCGAACTCTTCAACCTCTTTCAAAGATGTCAAAGGACATTGGGCTGAAGGATCAATCAACAGCGTAACCGCAAGCAATTTGGCGACTGGCTACAAAGACGGCACATTCAAGCCGAATGCCAACGCAACAAGAGCTGAATACGCAACATTTGTTCACAGAGCTATTAATAAATAATAGATGGTTTTAGTCGCAGACCCCCTCGGTTTTATCGAGGGGGTCTGCTTTTTTTGGTATATAAGGTTTTTGTTTAGGGGGAAGGTTTGTGTGGAAGTGGGTGATTTGGAGGTGGGTGGATGAGGGGCTGGTAGGGAAGTGAGATGTTCATGTAAGGGTAGCGCTAGTTCATGTAGCGCTCACGATAGATCATGTAGGATCCATGAACATGCAGGTAAACTGTTGGCATCCCGGTAGAGAAGCGAATAGTTCATGTAAAAGCGTCACTAGTTCATGTAGCGCCCGCAATACATCATGTAGAATCCACAAACATGCAGGTAAGCCGCCGTCATCCCTGTAGAGAATCGAATAGTTCATGTAAGAGCGTCGCTAACTCATGTAGCCCCCGCAAAACATCATGTAGAATCCACAAAATTTGTTCACAGAGCTATCAATAAATAAAATATGGTTTGAATCGCAGATCCCCCTCGGTTTTATCGAGGGGGTCTGCTTTTTTTTGGTATATAAGGTTTTTGGTTAGGGGGAAGGTTTGTGTGGAAGTGGGTGATTTAGAGGTGGGTGGATGAGGGACTGGTAGGGAAGTGAGATGTTCATGTAAGGGTAGCGCTAGTTCATGTAGCGCTCACGATAGATCATGTAGGATCCATGAACATGCAGGTAAACTGTTGGCATCCCGGTAGAGAAGCGAGTAGTTCATGTAAGGGCGTCTCTAGTTCATGTAGCGCCAACAAGGCGTCATGTAGAATCCACAAACATGCAGGTAGGCCCCCGTCATCCCTGTAGAGAAGCGAGTAGTTCATGTAAGAGCACCACTAGTTCATGTACCCCCCGCAATACATCCTGTAGAACGCCCGATTACGCAGGTAGGCCCCCGTCATCCCTGTAAAACAGCTAGTAGTTCATGTAAGAGCCACGCTAACTCATGTAGCCCCCGCAATAGATTATGTAGAACCCCCGGATACGCAGGTAGGCCCCCGTCATCCCTGTAAAACAGCGAGTAGTTCATGTAAGAGCACCACTAGTTCATGTAGCCCTCGCAATAGATCATGTAGAACCCGTGAATATGCAGGTAAGCCCCCGTCATCCCTGTAGAGAATCGAATAGTTCATGTAAGAGCCACGCTAACTCATGTAGCCCCCGCAAAACATCATGTAGAACCCCCGAAACCCCGAACCCCCAAATCAAAAAGCCGAACCGGCAAACCGGTTCGGCTTTACAATCAATCACTTCAAAGCGTTGCTCATAATCTCCGCGTTTTCGGCGCGGGTGATGGGATTTTTCGGGCGGAATGTGTTGTCTTTGTAGCCTTTGACGACATTGTTTGAATAGGCTGCTTGGATGGCGTCGTAGTAGTACATGGATTTGGGTACGTCTTTAAAGCCGGTTTGCTGAGTGCCGGATAGTTTGAAAGCGGCCTGGATGATGAGTGCCATATCGCCACGTTTGATCGGATCGTTCGGGCGGAATGATTTGGCGCTGACCCCTGTGATGTAGCCGCGTTCATAAGCGCTGTTGATATAGCCGGCTGCATAAGAATCTTTTGGGACATCAGTGAAGCGGTGGTTTTTATTCGACTTATCGAGCTTTAACGCACGGCCAAGCATGGTTACGGCTTCAGCGCGGGTAATTGTGTCGTTCGGGCGGTATGTGCCGTCCGGGAACCCGTTGGTGAGGCCACGGTCGAAAATGCTCTTGATGGGTGCTGTGTACCAGGCGTTGAGCTTCATGTCCGGATAGAGAGCAGCTTTGGTCTGGAGCGATTGGACCAGTCCGTTGCCGAACGTATTGTCGCGGCCTTTTACTCCCAGGTCCGTCGCTGAACGTTTCACGGTTTCGCGCAATTGTTTATTTGTCAGATGCGGATAGGCTTCCATGTATTGCGCAAAGGTGCCGGCTGCGAAAGGCGCAGCGACCGACGTTCCTTCAGAAACTGCATAATCTTCCTGAGTGGTGGTTTTGGCATCGACGAAGCTGCTCAAAATGTCTTCACCTGGCGCCACTAATTCCTGTGAAGCGCCGTAATTCGAGAAGTAAGACAGCTGGTTGAATTTGGATACCGAACCGACAGCGATGACGGATGGAAAGCGTGCAGGGAACAGGACGTCATTGAAAACGCCGGTGCGCCGCTCGTTGCCCGAAGCCGCGACTACGACAATTCCAGCATCGTATGCTTTTTTTGTAATGTCGCGCAAGACTTTGTCGTCATTGATGGTGGTCAAACTCATATTGATGATGTCGACTTTCTGGTCGATGGCCCATTGGATGCCGGCTACGACGCCTTCAAGTGTGCCGACTCCGTTGGCTGACAGGACTTTGACGGAATAAAGCTTAGCGTCGGGCGCAACGCCGACTGTGCCGATAGAATTATTCAGCGCTCCGATGACTCCGGCCACATGGGTGCCGTGTCCGTTGCTGTCTGTGTCATGGCGGGAGTTTTCAACTTTGGAGATGCCTCCAGCCACTTTCAAGTCAGGATGTTTGGCGTTGATTCCTGAGTCGATGATGGCGATTTTCACGCCTTTACCGGTGTATCCGAGCTTTGAAGCGGTATTGGCTTTGATGGCGCGGTAACCCCAGGTAGTGGTCTGTGCAGCGGCTCTGACTTCTGAATTCTCCTCTATGTATTCAATGGAAGATTCGTTGCTGGCTGACTGGATCATGCCTTCTTCGGGCAACGTGACTGACACTGCAGAAATGGAATCAAACTCCTCGTGGATTTCGGCTCCCATTTCTTCAAGCAATTTATAATCGATTTCTTCATTAAAAGAGATGATAACACGCTCTGATTCGTTTGATGTTTCGGCTGCAGCGGCGTGGGTGGCAGATAATCCGCTGAGAAGTATAGCGGATATTGCGATAGCGCTTAATTTGTTCAATAGATTTCCTCCTCTGGGCAATGTGCTTTCCATGTAGTATACAACAAAAAAACGGACTAAAAAGTCCGTTTGGGAAAATTAATTTTTTGCTTTCCAATTGTAATAATCTTCGATTCCTAAAGCAATTGCCGTAGCGGCACGATCTTTGTAAGTAGCGGTAGCTAATTTAGAAGCGTCGGATTTGTTGGTGATAAATCCTAATTCCACTAAAGCAGCTGGCAGCGGGTTCGTGCGGATGACCTGGAAGCCGTAGTTTTTAACGCCGCGGTTCTGGTGGTCCATCGCTTTATACAAGCGGTTTTGAACAAATGTCGCTAATTGCTTGCTGTCATTGCCGACTGAAGCGGAATAGAAAGTCTCAGATCCGCTTGCCGCAGCGGCGTCGGCTGCGTTCGTATGGATGCTGAGGAATGCATTCGATCCGCTGGCAACACCTTTATTAACACGTGCGCTTAACGAATGGAACACATCAGTAGAGCGGGTCATATAGACCTTGATGCCTTTTGCTTTCAACTTCGCTTCTACACGTTTAGAAACATCCAAGTTGATATCGGATTCACGTAAGCCGTTGCCTACTGCGCCAGGATCACTGCCGCCATGGCCAGGGTCGAGAGTGATGAAGCGGTTGTTCGCCGCAACAGGTGTCGCTTTTCCAAGGTAAGCAGTGCTGACGTAACCTGTCATGTTGCCGCTGATGCCGTACGCCCATGAACCGTTATATCCGTAAACGCGGAACGGTGCGCCGGCATTCAGTTTGCCGATGGATTTATAGCCAGTGCCTGCTCCAGAACGGACATTCAAATTGTTGACGGTCACGTTCAAGTCGGTGAACGCTACGTTTTTATACGTAACTCTATAGCTGGAATTCAATGCACGAGCCAGGAAAATAGCGAACTCTTCACGGATCAATTTGTTGTTTGGCGAGTATGTACCTTTTCCAGTACCGTTCGAAACGCCCGCAGTAGCGATCTTATTGACTGCCGTGTAGACACTGTTTGCAGCTGAATCTGTTTTGATATCAGTAAAGTAAACATGGCCGATCTTTTTATAGTTGAAAGCACGGCTCAACAGGAACGCCATCTCTCCACGTGTCATTGTATCTTGAGGACGGAAATTACCTTTTGAATCCCCAGTGATGATGCCTTTTTCATAAGCTGATTGAATATAGCCTGAGCTGTAACGATCTACTTGCACATCAGCGAATTTGGTTTTTCTTTCCTTGCCATTCAATCCTAACGCGCGGCCGATCAATGTGGCAGCTTGTTCACGAGTGACAGCTTGCTTTGGACCGAACATATTAGCAGCGACACCTTTAATCATGCCTCTATTGTATAAATACAGTATTTCCTCGTCCGAAGACGATACATCTTTAAAGGGATTGCCTGCAGCAGACGCAGTATTTATACCTAGACTGGAAATCACAAGAACGGCAGCAATAAGAAACAGGGTAACTTTCGATAAAACGGTTTTCATTTAATTTTCATTTCCTCCTATAATTCTTTCTCTATGTTAGATATATTAGCAGAAATTTATTCAAATTAATGGGTATTTTTGATAAATGAGAAAATAGTATGGTTTAAAAGTATTATTTCTGTTCGGTGATTTTCAACCTAATACTAAATACCTATAAAGTTGATAAAGATATGAGAAATTTTAGAATATTATTGCGCAATTAAAAAAATAATAAAAATATGTCTTTCGTGAAGAATAGAGTTGATGATACAATTGAACCTGTTCATTGAATATTTATCCATAAATAAATGGTTAAATATAGATAATTAGCATTATAGTTTACCCGGTCAAAATGCTTTAAGGTAAGAACTGATTTATAAGGAGTACATGAGTTGCCTTATAAATAGTAAAATATTGCCGTAATTTACAAGAGGGGGATTTATTAAGATGAGAAAATTGCTGATGGGCTTCTTGGCTATGCTTATCGTACTTTCGGCTCTATCATCAGAGACTGCAAAAGCAGCAGGTGATTTGTCGGGACATGCATACGAAGCCGAAATGAAGGAATTAATGAAATTAGGGATTATCCAAGGCTATGACGACGGCTCGATTCGCCCTAATAAAGAAGTAACACGAGCAGAGTTCGCTAAAATGGTTGTGCAATCGTTCGAACTTGGCACACCCGTAAACAGCGCTTCTGCTGAAAATGGAGGGTTTTCGGCAGCGGCTGTTGCAGCCACTGTCAACTTCAAAGATGTATTGCCTGGAGAATGGTATTACAACTCGATCGCTGAAGCGGTGGAGGCTGGAATCATTAAAGGCCATTCAAATAATACGTTCAAACCGAATGATTTGATCACTCGGGAACAGATGGCTTCCATGGTGGCACGTGCCTTGAAAGCGAAAGGCATCAATATCAATGTTTCAGAGACCAAGGCGATGGATTTTACGGATGTTTCATCAATCAGAGATGATCATAAAGATGATGTCCGCATTCTTACCCATTTGGGAATCATCACAGGGAATGAAAACAAGACCTTCAAACCGAAAGACAGTTCAAAAAGATGGATGGTGGCTTTGGTTATGCTGAGAGGCAGAGATGAAGTATTCCCACCGAAAAACCTGGAGTTCCAGGCATCAACGGTCACAGCAGACAAAACGACAGTTGTGAAGCACTTTGAGACATTTGCCCAAGCGAAAGAATATGCGCAAAAGAATTCAAAAGTTCAGGCAGTCGAACGCAGCAACCAGATTGTATGGATGAAGCAGGGAATTGCTGCTACGAATGCCTTTACCGAAATTTACCCGTCGGAAAGCCTAAGTGCGGATACCAGCAGCAAATTCCGTCCGTATGTACCGGCCAACAGCGAATTGAAATTCCTGGACGCTACTGCGACAACCGTCAAAGTGGAATTGGCCGGAAAAACCGGTTACGTCAGTTCGAAAGTGGTCCGTTTGATTCCACAGCCGATGTTGAAAGGCCAGTCTTATTATGAGGTGGACAAAGGCAACTTGGTCCATAAACTTTTCAACCATTCGACCGGAAGCTACGTATCGACAGGCATCATCGGCAAAGCGCCGAAAGAATTTGTCAGCGGCATGAAGTACTATAGCTGGGACGGTGCAATATTTACAAATGCGGCCGGAGCAAAAATTGCGGAAAGCCACCAGTATTTCAACAAGCTGCCGCTTCACTCGGCAACCGATTATACAGCTGAGGAGCTGGATAAATTCCTGAAAGACAAATTCCCTTACTATAATAAATCTCAACAAGGTAAAACATGGACCACAAGTCCGCTTGTCGGTTCAGGCAAGTTCTTTAAGGAAATGGAACAGAAACACAAAATCAACGCGCTTTACCTGTTGTCCCATGCCATCCATGAAAGCGGCTGGGGAACCAGCAAAATTGCACAGGATAAGCGGAATCTATTCGGCTATGGAGCGGTAGATGGCGACGCTTATAACAAGGCGTATAGCTATGTGACATTCAGAGAGTCGATCGAAGATGCAGCGAAACGGATCAACGCAGGCTACCTGTCACCGACTGGCGGCTTTTACAATGGACCTGTGCTTGGCCATAAAGGAATCGGCATGAACGTGCGTTATGCATCTGATGCCTTCTGGGGAGAAAAAATTGCCGGACATATGTACCGGATCGATTCGTATCTTGGAGGCAAAGATTTAAACCATCACAAGCTTGGCTCTACGACAACGAGCCCGTTGAACTTCCGTAAAGATGCAAGCACAAACTTTGCTTCTATCTATACGTTGAAAACAACAGGAGTTCCTGTCATTCTCAATCGGGAAGTAAAGGCTGCCAACGGAGCAATGTGGCATGAAGTGGCATCGGAAAACAATTCTTATGCGAAGGCTTATGTACACGGCGATTACATCAAATTGCTGCAGCTCGCGCAGAAATAAACTTTACACAATCTTAACGGAAGAACCCTGTATTCAAGCGGACATAGCTTGAACACAGGGTTCTTCTTTATGTTATACTAGCCTAAGATATTTTGCCCTGTAGAGGAGATTAACCATGACTTCAAAATTTGTTCATATACTGGGAGTGCCTTTCGTCAACACAACCCAGACCGCTTTTATCCATACCTTGCAAAGCCGCATTGAAAGACAGGAAAAAACGTTTGTTGTGACAGCCAATCCGGAAATCGTCATGCATTCCCTGGAAGACGAGCAATACAAACAAACTTTAGCGAAAGCCCAATACATAACAGCAGACGGCATAGGCATCGTCAAAGCTGCCGCAATCGTCGGCGAACCGCTGCCGGAACGTGTCAGCGGCTATGATTTGATGCTTGATCTGCTCGAGGTGGCAGACAAAAACCACTCCAGCATCTTTTTCTTGGGAGCAGCTGAAGAAGTGCTGCAGGCAACCGTCAAAAAAGCCAAAGAGAATTATCCGGGCATCCAAATCGCCGGCAGCCATAACGGCTTTTTTGATTGGAACGATCATCTCTTGCCGCAGCAGATCAAGAACGCGGCACCTGACATTGTCTTTGTAGCGCTCGGTTTCCCGAGGCAGGAACAATGGATCGGCGCCCATATCGATAAGTTCGACAAAGGCGTTTTCATTGGCATCGGCGGAAGCTTTGATGTCTTTTCCGGAAACGTCAAACGCGCACCGGAACTTTGGCAGAAAATGAACCTGGAATGGTTCTACCGGTTGGTCAAGCAGCCTTCCCGTTGGAAACGTATGCTGGTGCTGCCGAAATTTGCAGCGACAGTGATCGGGCGAAAGGCTTTACGTAAATAATGAAGAATACCTTGCTCAAAAGTACCTTAATCTTATCTATCGCAGCCTTGCTGTCTAAAATACTGGGAAGTTTATTTCGGATTCCGCTCCAGAATATAGCAGGAGATGAAGTGCTCGGAATTTTCACATTGGTGTATCCGGTCTATATGGTCGCCTTGACCTTGTCGGTCGCCGGAATTCCTATCGCCATCTCCAAATTGATTGCGGAAGCCCGCGCAAAAGATGACCAGCAGCAAATCAAGAACATCTTTTTCACTTCCGGCATTCTGGCCTTGCTGTTCGGAGTGGCCAGCTTCCTGATCCTTTACGGATTTTCCCATCAAATCGCGGGCGTCCTTGGAGGCGAAACGACGCGTCTTGCGTTGATTACCGTTTCATGTACCTTGCTTGTGGCACCTTATATGGCGGTTTACCGCGGTTATTTCCAAGGGCATCAGGACATGACGCCGACTGCGGTTTCACAGGTCATCGAACAATTCATCCGCGTCGGCCTGATCCTGCTGGTCGCCATCTATATGGTGGACCGTCTTTACAGCGACGAGCAGATTGCGGGCGGCATCATGATCGGCTCCATCGTCGGAGCGATCGGTTCGTTCATTTATCTCCGTATCCTGTACAATCGTTCACCTGTCAGAGTGGCCAAAGGGCTGCCTTACAAACTGGCAAACTTTAAATCGACTGCCAAAACGATCCTGAAGATTTCCATTCCCATCTGCATCGGTGCCATCACGATGGCTTTATTGAACCTGGTGGATTCAATCACCATTCCGACCGCATTGAAAATGCACGGGGAAGCTACGGAAGACATCAATTCGCTGTATGGGATATACGGCAGGGGCTTGGCACTGGTCCAGATCGTTACGGTTTTTGCCAGTTCCGTCATCCTGCCGTTGATTCCATCCATTTCCGCCAAATTGGCGCAGAACGACAAAATCGGTTCGGCTAAGCTGATTGACAACACATTTTTTCTGACTTATCTATTATCCGTTCCAGCCGCTGTCGGCTTGGTTGTCCTGACATTGCCGATCAACTTGGGCTTGTTCACGGATCTGCAAGGCAGCACCGTACTTGCAATCGTGTCGTTCAGTTCGTTGTTCACTTCGCTGACCGTACTTGGGACAGGTGTGTTGCAAGGAATCAATAAAGCGCGGCTCGGCGCTTGGATCATCATCAGCGGCGTTCTCATCAAATTGGTGCTGAATCTGGTGCTGGTCAATCGTTACGGCTTGGAAGGGGCTGCCATTTCTACAGCAGCGATCTATCTGATCCTGTTTGTCTTGAATGCCGCAGCCATCCGGAAATATACGGGTTTCAGCTTCTTCCCGAAAAAAACAGGCCTCATCGTCTTTGCCTCACTTGTCATGGGGGCAGCCATTTGGCTGCCAAGTTACCTATTGGATTTTGAACAGCTGTCAAGACCGGCAGCTTTATTGTATGTAGGAACGGCAGTAGCAGCCGGCGGCGTCATCTACTTTGTCTTGCTGCTGGTGACTAAAGCAGTAGACCAAAGCGTATTGCAGCGCATTCCTGTCATAAATAAATTCATCGCCAAGAAATAACGCCTGCAATCCGGGCTAACCAAGAAAAGTTAAGGGTGTGTACTTACGTGAAGAAAGTTTTAATCGGAATCCTCCTTGCGGCATTGCTATTGACCATTCCTTCAGCATTTCAACGCATTCAAATAGAAGAATCAAATAAAAAGTTCGAGACCATTGTACCTTTCAAGCTGACAACCAACTGGTTGATCGAAGATCCATCATTGACGTTGGACGGCATCTTGTCCGATTTCAAGAACGCGGACATCCAAAGCGTCAGCCTTGAACCGGATACGGTCAGCTCCTTGGAACGAAAAGGGCTGATTACCGCAGTGAGCACATCCCGCATGCGGGAACACTTGCTGTTGACTCAGCAGGATCCGTTGGAAGCGCCTTTTGATAAACCAGGATTATTTATTCATTCGAACGGCTCGTTTGATTTCGAAGAGACCACAGCCGGATTTTTTGAAGAGAAATTTACGTTCACTGTAAATGGTGAAGCGTATACCTATATTCCAGGTGCTGCTGAGAAGATCCTTTCCGTGCCGGTCGGCTATGATCCGGAAGTGATTGCTTCTATTAAAGAAGCAGGGCTTATGGTTGTGCCGCGTTTGGGTGACTATTCAGATGAAGCCCAAACCGAGCGAATGATCGATGAACTTCTGTCGATCAAAGAACCTGGAATTGAAAAAATCCTGTTCAGCGGTACGGATGTACCTGCCGCTTCTGATCCTGAACGTCTGAAAGAATTTGGCGAGCAGTTGAAAGATGCTGGATACGGACTGATGAGCATTGAATTCGCGGGCCAAAAAGGCCTGAACCAGTTGGCTTATATCAATGACTTGAACCTCGTGCGCCTCCACAGCCTGGCTGTTGAAGATGGCAATATTGCAGAAAGCGCAGATAAAATTGTCCGTGCAGCAAAAGAACGCAATATGCGCGCTTTTTTCCTGAACTTGACCCAACCCGAATACAATCTGGCACTGACAGCGCTGCAAGAGCTGCAGTCAGATGTTAATGGAAACATGCCGGACAGCTTTGTGCGCGGGGAATCGCGTTCATTCGACACGTATAGCGTGCCGCTTTGGCAAACTGCCATGGCTCTCCTTGGTGCCATTGCCTTCCTGACATTGGCAGCGCAGTATGTCTTTAAAAATAACCGCCTGACTTTATTGGCGTTGATCGGCTCTGCACTGGCTGCTGCTATTTATTTAGTGACCGGCCAAAGCATAGTTTTAAAAGCTTTCGCTTTAGCGGTTGCTGTCACGGCGCCGATTTGGGCAGTCTTGTTGAAAAAAGAACCAGAGAAAAAATGGTACTTGATCCGCTCTTACGCACAGGCGCTGGGCATTGCGGCTATCGGCATCTGGCTGATCATCGTGTTGCTGAACGGCAATCAATACTTGCTGGGCATTGATTTGTTCAGAGGGGTATCGTTGATTTATATCATTCCGATTGCCTTTATTGCCATCTATGCGGTGTGGGGGAATATCAGAAAGCTCCTGAAAATGAATGTGATTTACTGGCACATGGCGGTTATTGCCATTGTAGCGGGGATCATTTTGTATTACATGAGCCGTACAGGCAATGCCGGACAAGTTTCTGCAATAGAGCTCCAGGTTCGCCTGATGTTGGAACAAATTCTGTACGTCAGACCGCGGACAAAGGAATTCCTCATCGGTTTCCCATTGTTCATTCTGGCACTCCATATGGTGAAGAGCTATCCGAAAGCTTATTATTTCCTGCTTATTCCAGGGGTCATCGGTTTCCTGTCATTAGTGAATACATTTACTCATCTTCATATCCCGTTATTGATTTCTTTGCTAAGAAGCGGTTATAGTATAGTTTTCGGGTTTATAATAGGACTTGTCCTGATCTGGCTATATGAAACTGTGTGGAAGAAAATGATTACTATGATAAGAATGAGGTGGCAGGCGTGAGAATAGTGTTATCTGGATATTATGGTTTTGACAATGTGGGAGACGAAGCTATTCTCTATGCCATTATCCATTCATTGAAAGAGTACTATCCAAGAATTGAAATTATTGTACTATCCAATAAGCCGGAAAAAACGGCTGAAACTTATCGCGTCAAGGCCGTCAACAGATGGAGCCTGAAAGACATACGTGCAGCGATCAAATCTTCCGACGGTTTGATCAGCGGAGGCGGGAGCTTGTTGCAGGACGAAACCGGCCGCAAAAGCATTCCGTATTACGCGGGCGTCATGAAAATTGCGCAGCAACTGAAAAAACCGGTGTTCGTCTATGCGCAAGGCATGGGCCCAATCAGCAGCAGGCTCAACCAAATGATCGTCAAGCATGTCCTGAATTCTGTGAAGCTGCTGACGGTCCGCGATGAGCAGTCACAACAGCTGCTGGAAAAAATCGGCGTTACTGCCGATATCCGCCTGGTGCCCGATCCGGTCATGGGGCTGGAAGCGGACAACTTCGAAAGCATTTGGCTGCGCCAGCAGAACTTCGGAAATAAAGTCATCAGCGTCTCGGTCCGCGACTGGAACAATGAAGCTTATGCTTTCGGTGAAATCGCAAAAGGGCTCGACGAACTGGTGAATAAAGGATACAACGTTGTTTTTGTCCCGATGCACGGCAAGCACGATTTCAAGACTTCCCAACAAGTCCAGGGCCTCATGAAAACCAAAGCGCATATCGCACCTTACGACAGCACGATCCAAGAGAAAATGGCGATCATCAAAGAGTCCGATGTGCTGTTCGGCATGCGCCTGCACGCTCTGATTTTCGCAGCTGTCAGCTACACGCCTTTCGTCGCTTTATCGTACGATCCGAAAATCGACTCATTCGCCAACATCGTCAGCCAGCCGGTCCTCGGCCATGTAGAAGCCAAAGATTGGAACCACACGGACCTTGTCCAGGCAATCGAGCGCATTTTCACGAACTACCCGGACGAGCTGCAGAAAATCACGCAAGCAGCCGCACCGCTCCAAAAAAGTGCCAACCAAACAGCCCGCACAGTCCTCGACGCCATCGAGGCACCAATCGCGAGCGCCGCACCACTGGCATACACTGAAAAAACAAAAGTAAAGAACCGTTAATAGACAGGCTGTCCTAAGGTTTCATAACCTTGAGGGGAGCCTGTTTTGTTTGAAAAGGAGTGTGCTAGAGAAGTGATAAAGAATTGGTGCAGGAGCAGGGGGATAAGGGTGAAGAAATTGATGCAAGAGCAGTATTATTCAGGTGAAGAAATCGCTCCAGGCAGACGCTTTCGGGCCCGCAGGATGCGGGGCATGCAGCTGGCGCGACAGGACGTCGCGGTGCCAGCTGCCAGGGGGCTTGCGCCGAACTAACTCGGGCTATGGCCCGAGTGGATTTCGGCACTTCGCTGGTCCCCCAGGAGTCGCTGCCTTCCGCTCTTTCTTCTAGGTTTATTCTTATTAATATGGAGAAAGAGGCAGCTGCACTTTTCTTTTTAAATGATGAGAGTGAAGAAATTGAGTGGGTGCCAGGCACCCACTCAATTCGCTCTCCATCCTTACCCACATTTCACTTGTTTCACAAAAGTTCAAGCCCATGAATGGAAGCTGTTCGCACGGCGAACAGCTGGCATAAGAAGTATCACTTTCTAACCAAGCGAAGCTCACACCCAGAGATAAATTTCTCACCCACTGAGCGCACTATTTCACGATATTCATGTAGAAAAGCAGAAACATCATGTAGAGAAGTAACTAGTTGAGGTAGAAGCATCACAAAACTCAGGCACAAACCCGAATAGCTCATGTAGAATCACCAACTCTTCCTGTACAACCACAAAATCCACATGTAGCCTCCTCAACTCCTAGCGAGGGCGCGTGCACCACCGCTGCCGAGCGTTTCCAGAACCACTCTCTATCTATCTACTCCACGAAGAACTAGATGCTTGTATCAAACCAACACCAAGCTGAGCCGCGTCACCGGAGTGGGTGGAGCAATAAGACTGGCAGCGTTCTTCAGCTGACTGGCTTATTGTGGGAACCCACTCCAAAGCGGCCGAAGCGACTGATAAAACTCATCAAAAACTACCGCCACTCTTTATTTTTAAAGTATGACAGGATGATAATTTGGGAACACGTCCCTGTGTCAGCCACAAATTGAGAAAACATTTGAGTCTGACACAGGGACGACAACGGACAAGCCACAAATTGAAGGGCATTTGTGTCTCGCCCAAGCAACGATAAAACGGTCTCCATCTCAAGCGAGGGCGCGTGCACCATCGCTGCCGAGCGTTTCCAGAACCACTCTCTATCTATCTACTCCACGAAGAACTAGATGCTTGTATCAAACCAACACCAAGCTGAGCCGCGTTACCGGAGTGGGTGGAGCAATAAGACTGGCAGCGATCCTCAGCTGCCTGGCTTATTGTGGGAACCTACTCCAGAGCGGTCGAAGCTGCTTATAAAACCTCATCAAAACTATTACCACTCCTTGTGCCAGGCACACACACAATTAACTCTACCAAGTCTATCCAAATAAACACCAAAAAAAAAGACACCCCCTAAAAAGAGAATGCCTCCTTACTATACTCAAGCTTTCCGCGGTTTATTCAACACACGGTTGCCTTGTCCGAAAAAGATCCAACAATATGGGACGAAATCGTAGAACAGGCGAACAATTAGCCAACTGCTGAAGAATGTGATCAGCAGTGAAATCAGCTGCCAAGAATGGAAGACCAGCGGTTCGCCGCCGGAAATGTACATACGCAGCACCATCAGGATAAATGGATGGATCAAGTACATGCCGAACGACACTGCGCCGATTTCCATCATGAATTTTTTGATGCGGGGCACATTCCAAGTTTCCAGGAAATGCACAAAAATGAAAATCACAGCTGCCGCGAAGAACGCGTGCGTACTCCAGCCGAATTCGAGCCACTTGTTGTTGCCGACCCACTGATCGGTGCGCAGGTCGTAATAGGCGCCGACATAGAAATAAATCATGTAGCAGTAACCACCCACAATCAAAGCGATACCTGGCCACACCTTGCGCCAATTGGCAATCCAAGCGGCAACTTTTTCATAATAAATGCCGAGGAACGCACCGAAAAAGTAGAACATGAAATACGATAACGCGATCGATCCTTTAGCAGGAACCTGGAAGTAAGCTGAATTCAGCAGGACCCAAGCCCATTGGACGATGATGCCGATGGGAATGGCGTATCTTCGGATAAACGCGAACTTCTTGAACAAGTAGAGAAGAACCGGAAACATCAAGTAGAACTGGACACTGACAAAGACGAAATACAGATGGTAATGGGCCTTGCCGGTTGCCAAATCCACCAGGAACTCCTCCAGAAGCAAAGGAATGTCCGCGAAATTCTGATTCAAGTAAACCTTGAACCAAAAATAGAAAGCGGAAAAGACCACATAGGGAACCAGAATATACAATAAGCGCTTCTTGTAGAATTTCTGGAACAGCTGCACCGTCAATTCGCGATGATAATAGGTATAGAAAAGAATAAAGCTGCTTAGGAAAATAAAGACAGGCGTACCGATTTTCCCAGCCATATTAAAGAAATTATAGATCATAAAGGAAGAAGACTCCGGATTGCTTCCGGCGATCCCGCTGGAAGACGCATGCACTGCAAAGACCCCGAACAAGGCTAGAACCCGTGCATATTGGACTTCATTCAGATGCTTTCTCGCAACTGGTTTCATAATTCACCGTTCTTTCTGCATAACAATAGCTATATTTAATAACGCACCATGACCATGTTAACATGGTTAACTATGCCATGTACCAAAGAGCAACGGACATTATTTTTCTGTAAAGATTGTAACGGCAATGTGATGAAATTGATTTAGTTATAATCTTGCTATTGTTGAAAAAATTCCATCATGCTACACTGAAAATGAATAAACTCGCTCGGTAAATGGATGTATTCCTAAATTTTTCATTCCATTTGGCTTAGGTCAGAATATCCATACAATTTGGGAGCGAACGGTTCAAAAAAATTAAAGGATGGTGTCAAATGAAGGGGAAAATGTTTAAATCAGCAATTGCAGTAGCGTTGACGGCAAGTGTAGTTGGGGTTCAGTCACCTGGAACAACACAAGCGGCAGAAGGGGATTTTGAACTGACGATCATGCACACGAACGATACGCACGCGAACTTGGATAAAGTGGCGAACCGTGTCACGCTGGTGAACCAGATTCGTGCAGAAAAACCGAATAATCTATTGCTGGATGCAGGGGACGTTTTTTCTGGAACATTGTACTTTAATACCTTTGAAGGGCAGGCAGATTTGCCGTTCATGAATTTGATGAAATACGATGCCATGACATTTGGTAACCATGAATTTGATTTAGGCTCAGGCGAAGAAGGCCATAAATCTCTCGGTGAGTTTGTAGGCGGTGCCGATTTCCCATTCGTTGCAGCGAACGTCGACTTTTCAGGCGATGACATCATGTCTGGATACCAAAATAAAGTATATACAGCTGAAGCCGAAAACGGTCAAATCTACAACGGCATCATCAAGGAAATTGACGGCGAAGAAGTAGGGATTTTCGGTTTGACGACTGCTGAAACCGCGTCCATTTCCAGCCCGGGAGAAATTACGTTCTCCGATTACATTGAAGCGGCTCAAGGAGCGGTTGATGCATTTGAAGCGGAAGGCGTCAATAAAATCGTCGCTTTGACGCACATCGGATTTGACGATTCTGCTGAATTTGACAACGATCAATTGCTGGCAGCTGCGGTTGAAGGCATTGATGTCATCGTCGGCGGACACACGCATAAGAAGCTTGAAGATCCTATCGTCTTTGAAGGAAACACAGACCCGACAGTCATCGTACAAGCAAATGAATACAATAAATTCCTAGGCCAATTGGATGTAACCTTCAATGAAGAAGGCGTGATTACAGATCATGCCGGCCAATTACATGACGTCAACGCTGAAGGCATCACTCCAGATGCAGAAGCAGTTAAACTTCTTGCACCATATGCAGAAGAAGTGGAAGCAGTGAAAAATGAGTCGACAGGTGCTACTGCTGAAGTCTTCCTTAACGGTGGACGCAATGAAGGCGGTGTCCGCGCTTCTGAAACAAATCTGGGCAACTTGATTACAGACGGCATGCTCGCTACAGCGAAGAAAATTGATCCGGATACGGTTATCGCACTTCAAAATGGCGGTGGTATCCGTGCATCCATCAACGTGGGCGATATCACAGTTGGAGAAGTATTAACGACAATGCCATTCGGCAATGCTTTGGCGATCATGAACTTAAAAGGTTCAGAATTGAAAACAGCGCTTGAGCACAGTGTCCGTTCATTCCCGGCTGAAAATGGCGGATTCTTGCACGTAGCAGGAATGGAATTCTCATTCGATCCGTCAAAAGCTGCAGGATCACGTGTAACGAACGTCAATATTGTAAACGGCAATGTCCGCACACCACTTGATGTCAACAAATCATACAAAGTGGCAACCAACACGTTCACAGCTAAAGGCGGCGACGGCTTTGAATCATTCGATGCAGCTTATAAAGATGGCCGCGTCAGCGAGCCAGGAAACGTCGACTATGAAATGTTTATTGAGTATATCGCTGGTTTGAAAACGGTTGAACCAAAACTTGAAAACCGCATCAACCCGACTGTTCCCTTCAAAGATATGTCCATGAACCAATGGTCGTATCCATATGTGAAAGATGTTTTCTACAGAAAATTGATCAATGGTACAGAATTGGATACATTCTCACCAAAACGTGAATTGACACGCTGGGAAGCGGCGACCATCATCTCTCGTATGATGAAGCTGGATCCTGCAAAAGCGCCAAAATCACCATTTACAGACATCACGGATCTGCCGAAAGATCGTCAAGCTGAAATCAATGCAGTATTTGCTGAAGGTTATGTAACCGGAAAAACAGCAACGAAGTTCAACCCGAGAGAAAAAATCTCCCGTGCGCATTTTGCTTTGATGCTGAACCGCGTCTATGAGAAAGTGAACGGCGACCAGAAGATCGACAAATATGCTCCGTATTCCGATTACGGACAGCATACAGCTGAAACCAAAGAAGCCATCACGCTATTGGACAATTTAGGGATTGTTGAAGGCTACAACGGCAAATTCAATCCATCTAAATTCACATCACGTGAAGAAACAGCGAAAATGATTTCATTGGTTGCACCGCATTCAGTTAAATAAGTAGATGGACATCTCCTTCTCTAGCAGATTATTGCTGAGAGAAGGGGGTGTTTTTTATTGTGAAAACCAAAAAGAAGCGGGGCGCATAGGCGCTCCGCTTCTTCCTTTTACTGCTCAGGCAGGTTTTCAATGTAATCATCCGACAGTTTTTCAAGCTGCAGGACACGGTTGTAATCTTCACGGTATGCTTCGTAATCATCGACGATTTGGTCGGTTTCCAGATCATACGCCGTGCCGTCGTCAAAGTCTTTTTCAGGCATGAACAGGATGTCATTGTTCCAGAACGAGCCGATTGGCAAGTAATAGCGCGCACCCAGCAAGTTGTCATCATTGTTCAACAGGTCCTGGCCGAAAACGATGTGTTCGTCCAACGAGACGCCGAGCAGGTTAGCAAGTGTCGGCATCATATCCAGCTGGCCGCTGGTTTTCTCGAATGTCTGTCCGTCATCTGAAATGCCCGGTGCATGGACGATGAACGGAACGTTCAAGCGATCGAGCGTCCCATATTCGCGCCCCAGCAACTCACTGATCAAATCGACATCGTTTTCACTGATGGCGCTTTGCTGGAGGCCGAAGTGGTCGCCATAAATGGCGATGACCGAGTTTTCGTAGATGCCCTCTTCTTTCAGTTCTTCAATAAATTCTTGGATGGCCGTGTCCATATAATTCATGGACACCAGGTAATTTCCGGTCAATGAACCGTTAAAGCGCTCAGGAAGAGTCAACTTCCGATCCGCTTCCGGCAACGTGAACGGATGGTGGCTGGTCAATCCAATCAGCTGCGCGTAAAACGGTTTGTCTTTCATATGCTGTTCACGCAAGATCGGCAATGCTTTTTCGAACATGACACGGTCGGAAGGGCCGATGCCGATGACATCTTCTTCACCGAAAAACTCGCCATAATAATACTGGTCGATTCCAAGCGCCGGATACAATTCATCACGGTTCCAAAAACTGATATCGTCCGCATGGAACGTCATGGTCCGGTAATTTTGGCCGGACAATAAACGCGGCAAACTCGGGAATTTTTTATTGCCATAAGTTTGTGAAGTTGGATTGAACGCCGTCGGGTAAAGGGATGTGTTCAAGATGAATTCGGCATCGGAAGTATTTCCTGGGCCGGTTTGCTGAGCTGTATTCGGGAAGTAAAAGCTTTCCTCCAACAACTCGTTCAAATTCGGCGTAACTTCCGTACCATCGACTTCCAAACGAAGCGGGAAATTCTGCATCGATTCAACTTGAATGACGATTAAATTACGGCCTTCCGCTGCGCCGAAATACGCACGTTGTTCTTCCGGAATCGTTTCCAACCCTTTGACGCGATTGATTTCTTCTTTTAACTCAGTCAAATTCTCAACAGACACGCTGGCTTCGACGGCCATCAAGCTGCTGTCAGGGCCATAATACATTTCCAATGCTTCGTAGTTCAGGATGCCTTTTTCCTGCGCGGCAATGACGTTGTTGGAAATCGCTTCGTTTTTATGCAAATTGAAATTCAGAACAGATACGCCCAAACCGAACAACAGCAACACAGCCACAAGGAATTTCTTGTTGAGTTGAACTGTGGAAATCGGGTATTTTTTAATGACTAAAAGGACAAGCAAGATCACCAGGTCTACGAAAAACAGTCCGTAGACCGGCTGCAGCAAAGCAGTGACGCTCTCATTGATCGTGCCGACCTGCCCCAACTGGAAAAGGGCGAAATACGTAACGATCCGGCCGAAGAATGAGTAATAGAGAATAACGGCCAAAAACAGGACCGAAAAAACCAGGTTCAAGATGAAATAAAGAACCGGTTTCCATTTCGTTTTAACCAATCCAAGCAAGGAAGTGAAAATCAAAATATAGCTCAATTCCAGAATGAGGGTTCTTGAAAAATCGATTTCCTCAAACAGTAAATAACGTAAAAACAGCACCTTAATAAAGATGATGCCGGTAACAATAAAGAAATGACTTCTCAAAAAGTCCAATAAAAATGTATTTTTCATAAGAACCACCTAATAATTGTGTATTTGCTCGGGATTTCTTCATATAGAAGAGGAAATGTATGAGTTGAACTAGTAATCATTCATAGTCGATGTTCCGCAAAACAGCTGCGCTTGCCATGGGTAGCAAGTTCTCTTCACTCCTTTTTAGTCCCGCTATTTCGAGTCTTTGCTGAAAATCGGATAGTACTAAAAGAGCAGTGAAATTTTCTATGCTGTTTAGATTCGCATCACTAAAGAATATAGACTTGCTTTGAATCCAATAAATTCTTAGCGCCGGCGCGTCCAAGGGCTAGGCGTAGTAAGAAGACAGGCGTTTGTGTGCCTGGCTTCTTGCGTGAGCCATGCCCAAAGCGACCGAAGCGATGTGGGAAAGCTAGATTCTTTAATTCAACCCGCATACAATGAAGCCGTATTTTTCATGAGCTATTACATATTCTTAGGGAAAATTTACAAGAAGTCAACAATCGTTGAAAAATTCATTGTATAGCAGTCAAGGGTTTGATAAAATAATGGGAATCTATGTAAAAAAAGAAAAGCGTGAGAGGGGAAAACATGAAGAAGTTATTTATTCCAATTGCCATCCTATTGATTGTCGGATTAGTGGCAGTTGTAGCCGTTATGGCATTTACAGGTGATCAAGATGAAACACAGAATGACTACGATGTCGCTGTCTTCAGCGGAGAGCCTGAAGGAATCGCAGCCGCGGTTTCTTCTGCACGAAACGGCATGCGCACGGTATTGATTGTCGGCGAAGAAGACATCGGCGGGCTGATGACAACCGGAATGCTGAATTTCCTGGATGTCAGCAATGACCAGAAAGGCAATCCGGCCAACACGGGGATTTTCCTGGAATGGCATAAGCAAGTCGGCGGCCAAATCGGTTTTGATATCAATGAAGCCCGTGAAGTATTCTTGAAGATGATCAACGATGAAGAGAATTTAACCCTGCTTGAAGGGGCCGATCTGGTGGATGTGGTCAAAGACGGAAAAGCATTGACGGCGATTAACATCACCGATGCAGAAGGCGATAAGCGGACGATCAAAGCGGAGCGCTTTATCGACAGTTCGAAAGACGCCGACCTGGCTGTTGCAGCAGGCGCGCCTTACGATATCGGCGGGCGTGACATTGGCTTGGAAGATAAAAAAATGGCCGTCACGTTAATGTTCCATTTCAATAATGTAGATTGGGACAAAATCGTCCAGGCTGCGAAAGACGGTGTGTTCGGAGGCGGGAGCGTCAACGGCAATACTGCCTGGGGCTTCAGTGAATTGCACGATGCCTATAAACCCCATTATCCTGAATTGACGCGCTTACGAGGGTTGAATATCGTGCGTGAAAACGACGGCAGCGTCATCATCAACGCGCTCCAGATTTTCGGGATCGACGGATTGGATGACAAACAAAAACAAAAAGCCATTGAAATCGGCAAAACCGAAACGGAATATGTGCTGGCATACTTGAAAGAAAACTTCCCGGGCTTTGAAGAAGCGGAAATTGAACGCTTCCCAGACCAGTTATATGTCCGGGAAACCATTCATGTCCGGGCGGAATACCAATTGCCGTTAAGCGATGTGTGGGAAAACAAAGACCATTGGGATCGCATCGGATTCGGTGCTTATCCGGTGGATGTCCAGGCGACTTCAACCAATGACTACGGCTATGTCTACGGCAAACCGGTTCAGTACGCAATTCCGTTCCGTTCATTGGTGCCGTTGGAAGTCGATAATCTGCTGGTTGCCAGCAAAGCCTCTGGCTACACTTCACTTGCTGCAGCGAGCGCACGTGTCTTGCCGGTCGGAATGACAGCAGGGCAGGCAGCGGGTGTGGCTGCATCAATTTCCATCAATGAAGAAACAAGCTACCGCGACATGACCACAAACGAAGAACTGATTCATCAAGTACAGGCAAAACTGAAGGCTCAAGGAGCGAATCTTTATGCTTTTGAAGCGGATTTCCCTTATCAAGGAGAATGGTTTTATCCGGGAATCCCGACTTTGCTGAACTATGGCTTGATTGTCGGCGGTTATGAAAACTTGTTGCCGGTTGAAAAGCCGATGAAGGAAATTTCATTCGCCAATATCCTCAGCAATGGTGTACAGCGCATCACCAGTCCAAAAGCTGATGAACTGGAAGCCAATATTGAAGTATTCCGTTCAATCATCAAGGAAGAACAGGAACTGACAAGAGACAAAGCGGCACAAATGGTTCTTGCCTTGCATGGCGTGGAAGAAGCCGAAGCGAGTTCGTGGGAACGTTTGGTGGCTGATGGATTGGCTGACGACGTCATAAGCGAAAGACTGGATGACAACCGCGTCTTAAACGGAGCGGAAGCTTATTACCTTTCAGGGAAACTCTTGGAAGGCTTGCAATAATAACCGACACCTATTTCTCGGATACTCGAGAAATAGGTGTTTTTCTATGAATTTTTCGGCCTTTATTAAAATCACATCTTTGAATCCAATAAAATACAGAAATTAATAGAAAATTTACAAAAAATATATAAAGCGCTTCCAATTGTGGCGTATAATAAAACCGTATCAAAAATTAGGAATTGGGAGTGAAGAACTTGTCCAAGCATGCAGTCAGTAAGATTTTTCTAAGCCTTATTTTGGCTTTATCGGCAATGCTGCCCTATATGGCGGTTACAGCAGATGCGGCAGAGCCGATTACGGTTGCTGAAGCCATCGCAACAAATACAGGAACAGCCACAGTAAAAGGCTTTATCGTGGGAACGGCTACCAGTGGTACAAACTATGACCAGGAAGCACCGTTTACATCCGCTACTAATGTAGGTCTTGCAGATTCTCCGGATGAAACCGACCCGGCAAAAATCCTTCCGGTTCAATTGCCGACAGGAGCAGTCCGTGCAGGATTGAACTTGGTTGATAATCCGTCTAATTTTAAAGCGGAAATCACCATCACCGGAAAACTAGAGATGTATTTCCAAGTACCCGGCCTTAAATCTCCAACCGCTTTCACCATTCTCTCTGAAGGTGAAGCACCACCTGAAGCGGCTGTCGTCGGTTCATTGGCAGAAGCACGCACGATGCCAGGCGAATTGATCCAAGTTGAAGCAACTGTGACAACAGGAACAGGATTCTGGGGCGGCAATGCCTTTTACGTTCAGGACGGTACAGCTGGACTGTATGTCTACACATCAAGTGCAACCGTTGCACCGGGCGACACGGTCCGTTTGACGGGCACGGTTTCTGAATACAGCGGCGAGCTTCAATTGCAGCCGAACACAGTGGAAGTTCTTTTTTCCAACAACGAACTGCCTGCAGTTCAAACCGTTACGCCAGCCGGTGTCAATGAAGAGACACAAGGCGAGCGCATCGAACTGCAGAACGTTGCGATTACGGGCCTTAAATCTGTGAACGATTTCGGTACGTTCGAGTTTTCGGCTATTGCTGAAAACGGCGAAGCGGTCACGATCCGCAACGACAACCGCAACGGATTCACTTTCGAACAATTTACGAAACAATACAAAGAAGGCGATTTGATTCATGTAAACGGAATCGCTTCGAAATTCAACGACTCTTACCAAGTGAAAACGCTTGGCTTTGACAGTTTTGAACTTGTCAATAAACCGGCTGTTTATGCCGATACATTCCCGGGTGTCGTTTCAGAAGGCACGAAAATCACTTTGGCATCCGGATGGGAAGATGCAACAATCCATTACACGCTTGACGGCTCGACACCGACTGCTGCAAGCACTGAATACACAGCACCGATCGAACTGACTAAAGATACAGCAATCAAAGCCATCGCAATCGGTGACGAAACGTCAGAGATTTTCACGTTCGAATACACGGTCCTGAAAACAGGGGACTTGAAAATCCGTGATATCCAAAGCGAAAACCATTACTCGGATTACCAAGGAGTCGCTGTCAATGAAATCGTTGGCGTTGTGACACATCTCTACAACTCTGCAAACTTCGTCATCCAAGACACCAACCCGGACGAAGATTTGACGACTTCAGAAGCCATCATGGTCAACAAAGCTTCAAACGGCCTGAACGTCGGTGACGTGGTCACAATCAGCGGAACCGTGGAAGAGCATTTCCAGGAAGGCTATTCCGACATGAAAGACAACGACCTGCCGATCACGCGCATCCGTGCAACTGACGCAGTGAAAACTGGAACTGCACCACTTCCTGAACCGGTTGTCATCGGAAAAGACGTATTCCCGCCAACCAAGATTATCGACAATGACGGATTGACTGAGTTCAATCCGGAAGAAGATGGCATTGATTTCTGGGAATCACTTGAACTTATGCGTGTTGGCGTAGCTGACGCACAAATCGTCGGACCGCAAAGCTACGGCGAAGTGATTGTCGTTTCCAAAAATGCGACCAATAACGACTTCCATAAACAAGGCGGCGTGTTGATTGCAGAAGACGATTACAACCCGGAACGCATTGCTTTCGACATTGATAATGAAAGCTATATCGCGAAATCCGGTGATTCATTTGCCGGAACTCCAGTAGGTGTCCTTGGCTTCGGCTTCGGCAACTACAAAATCTGGGCTGAAGAAAGCGACCTTACGGAACTTGTAGACGGCGGAACAGAGCCGGAACAAACATGGATCGTTAAAGAAGAAGACGAACTGACAGTAGCAGCTTATAATGTAGAGAACTTCTCTGCAGATCCAAGCCATACGTCAGACGCTAAAGCACAGCGCATCGCAGAGTCGTTCGTCAAAGACTTGAATTCACCGGACATCATCGTCATGGTGGAAGTACAGGACAACGACGGCCCGATTACTTCAGGGAACAGTGACGCAACGGCAAGCTACGAACGTCTGATCAATGGCATCAAAGTTGCCGGCGGCCCGACGTATGCCTGGACGGACATTGCGCCTGAATACAATAAAGACGGCGGAGAGCCAGGCGGAAATATCCGCGTCGGCTATTTGTACAACCCTGAACGCGTAACTCTTTCAGAAGGAACAAAAGGCACAGCAACGGAAGACAATTCATGGATCGACGGCGAATTGGCCTTGAATCCGGGGCGCGTTCAGCCGATCGCTATGCCGAACACACGCAAACCGATCGCTGCACAATTCGAATTCCAAGGTGAACAAGTGGTCGTTATCGGCGCCCACTTGAACTCAAAAGGTGGAGACCAGCCGTTATTCGGCAAGAACCAACCGCCATTCCTGAGCTCGGAAGCAGAGCGCATTGAATTGGCAAAAGCCATCAATGGTTTTATTGCAAAAGGACTTGAACAAGATCCGGACCTTAACGTTGTCGTTGCAGGCGACATGAACGACTTCGAATTCACACCGGCAATGCAAGCTTTGAAAGGCGATATTCTAACGAATAAAGTCGAAGATGTGCCACTGGAAGACCGTTATTCGTATTACTACCAAGGGAATTCACAAGTGCTTGACCACCTCTTGGTAACAAACAATATGGCAGACCGCACGGAACTGGACATGGTCCACATCAACTCCATGTTCATGGAACAGCACGGCCGCGCATCGGATCACGATCCATTGCTTGCGCAAATTGCATTTGAAAAAGAACAAGTTCCTGAAGAACCGGAAGTTCCAGAAATTCCGGAAAAAGATTTCCCATTCAAAGATGTCAGTGACAAAGCCTGGTCATATCCTTACATTAAAGACCTGTTTAACAGAGACTTGATCAAAGGGAAATCCGACACCATCTATGCACCGAAAGACAACTTGACGCGCCTTCAGGCAGTAACCATCCTGACGCGCATCATGGAGCTGGAGATCAAAGGAAACGAGAAGTCACCATTCAAAGACATCTCGGATATCCCGGAAATCCACCGCAAAGAAATCAATGCAGCTTATCAGGCAGGCATCATCAACGGTGTGACAACAACTCAATTCAAACCGAGAGATTACATCACCCGTGCCCAGTTCGCTTTGATGCTGAACCGCGTATACGAGTTGAAGAACGAGGAGTACAAAGTCGGCAAGTACGCACCATTCACCGATTACGGCCGCTACAATAACGAAACAAAAGAAGCCATCACGGTTCTGTACGAACTCAAAATCGTAGAAGGCTATAACGGCAAATACATGCCAGCCAAGTTCACGACACGCGAAGAAACAGCGAAGATGTTCTCCCTCTTCCGCCCATTCGTGGCCAAGTAATGATCCATCAAACCCGACCAGGTTATTCTGGTCGGTTTTTTTTGGGAGTTTTTGAATTGTGTTTGTGCCTTGAATTGTGAGTGCCTTGAATTGTGTGTGCCTGGCACACACACAATTCAATAAGTCAGGTAGTTCGGAGGAGTAGTAAGAGTTTGGTGAGGTTCTACAGGTCGCTTCGGCCGCTCTGGAGGAGACTCCCGCAATAAGCCGGGCAGCGCTCCGCTTGCCAGTCTTATCGCTCCGTCCCCTCCATGGGCGCGGCTCAGCTTGGTGTGGGGGAGATACATGTTTCTATTTTTGTTTGAAATAGATAGGGAATGTGGGGTTCTCGAAATGCTCGGCAGCGATGGTGCACGCGCCTTCGCTTGGGATTGAAGAGGTTACATGTGGGTTTTGTGGTTGTACTGGACGAATTGGGGGTCCTATATGAGCTATTTGGGGTTCTACCGTACTAAGATGATGTCTTTACCTTAACTAGTTGCTTCTCTACATGATGTTTCTGGATTCCTACATGAATGCCGGAAAAATGGGTGAGAAATCCATCGCTGTGTGTGAGCTATGCTTTTCAAAAAAAGTGATGTTTTTTATAAGGGCTGTTCGTCGCGCGAACAGCTTCCATTCATGAGCTTGAACTTTCGTGAAACAAATAAAACGTGTGTAAGAATGGAGAGCGAATTGAGTGTGCATGTAAAGTGGCAAATAGTTTAGGTAGAGAGTGGAAATGTGTATGTAGCCACTCAATAAATTCATGTAGAACCACGATATGTCCATGTAGAAACATTTAACCCTTCGTTCACAACCACCCACAAACCCAAAACCAAGAGCAATCCGCTGCGCTCCTCCAAGATGCCGGCTTTTCGCATGCGAAAAGCATAAAACCAAATCACTTCCTTCTCATCTCCTCACTTGAAAACAACAATGATGCCTACCTCTCACCCCATATTAATAAGAAGAAACCTAGAAGAAAGAGCGGAAGGCAGCGACTCCTGGGGGACCAGCGAAGTGCCGAAATCCACTCGGGCCATAGCCCGAGTTAGTTCGGCGCGAGCCCCCCGGAAAGCGTCTGCCTGGAGCGATTTCTTTTTCCTTATAAAAATATCTTTACCAAACTATCTAGCCCACACCACTTAATCGCATCAAAAAAAATTTTTTTACTTCGTAAATCTTAGTAATATCAAGCTATACCTAGGAAATCCCTCTCAATGCACGTTCATTAGCATGAAATAAACCCCAATTAATATTTGCAACATTGAAAAATTATGGTAAATTTAAGTTGTTGTGCAATTGTAAAGATTCTCTACAATTGCGAATCAGAACAAAGGGGGAAACACATTGACGAAGCTCAAACCGTTTTTATTGCTGTCGATGGTCTTTATGATGACATTCAGCTCAGCTGTCTTTGGCCTGACCGGGGTCTCAGCTGCTGCGAATTCATCGAACGTACCTAGTACAGAGTCGAAAAAAGGGGAATTGAACATCCCTGAAAAATTCGTGAATCCGGAAGACCCGGATAAAAAAGTACGTGTGATCATCGAGCTTGATAAAGCACCGGCGATTGAAAGCGCTACTGAAAAGGGCGTTTTATACAAAAATCTTCCTGACAAACAAAAAGAAACATTGGAAGCAGCAGTTGTGACGGGCCAGGAATCCGTGCAAGTATCGATTGCTTCCGTATCTCCGCGCATTACATATCTTGAAAACTTCACTACGGTATTCAACGGATTCTCCGCAGAAGTTGAAGCGGGCGAAGTTGGAGACATCGCGAACTTGAGCGGCGTCAAATCAGTCTACGAAGCGACTGAATACCAGCGCCCTGAAGTTCAACCGGAAATGAAATACTCGAAAGAATTGGTCCAGGCTCAACAAGCATGGACAGATTATGGCTATAAAGGCGAAGGCCTGGTTGTGGGTGTCATTGACACAGGAATCGACCCAAGCCACAAAGACATGGTGTTGACGGACAACAAAACAGGCGACATCACAAAATCCGATGTAGCAGCGTTATTGGCTGACAAATCCATCGACAAAGGTAAATTTTTCACAGCTAAAGTGCCTTTTGGCTACAACTATATGGATGGCAACAACGAAATCCTTGACCTAGGACCGGAAGCTTCTATGCACGGCATGCACGTTGCCGGAACAGTAGGGGCAAACGGCAATGAAGAAAATGGCGGCATCAAAGGCGTTGCTCCGGAAGCGCAATTATTGGCGCTGAAAGTATTCGGCAACGACCCGCTTTACCCGTCGACTTATGGCGATATCTACATCAAAGCGATCGATGATTCGATCAAACTGGGTGCAGACGTCATCAATATGTCCCTTGGATCCACTGCAGGATTTGTGGATTCCTCAAACCCGGAACAAAAAGCAGTTGAAAGAGCGACAAACAACGGTATCCTGGTTTCCATTTCAGCAGGTAACTCCGATATGTTCGGTTCGGGCTATGCTGCCCCGCGCGCCGATAACCAGGATTACGGTTTGACAGGATCACCAAGCACATCAATCGATTCATTTGGTGTGGCATCTTTCGAAAATGACAAAATCACTGCGAAAAGCTTTAATTACCAAGTAGACGGGACGCAAACCGGCCAAGCCATCTATACGCTAGCCAATGACGCTGACCCGGAAAACTTGCCGAATCCAAATTACGAAGTGGTGGATGTCGGACTTGGAAAACCAGCTGAATATGCAGGCAAGAACGTTGCCGGCAAATTTGCGTTGGTTTCACGCGGTGAAATCGGTTTTGTTGAAAAAGGATTGGCTGCACAAGCAGCTGGCGCGATCGGCGTCATCGTCTATAACAACGCAACCGGCACCATCAGCATGGCATCAGATCCAGCTATCAAAATTCCGTACATGTCCGCTTTACAGGCAGACGGACTGGCAATGAAAGCACAATTGGATGCAGGCAAAAAAGTGACTGTATCTTTTGATGGCGACTATCTTGATATTCAAAACCCGAGTGCGGGTGAAATGAGTGACTTCACTTCTTGGGGCCCGACACCGAACCTTGATTTCAAACCTGAAATCACAGCTCCGGGCGGCAACATCTTCTCGACTTTGAACAACGATGAATACGGCTTGATGAGCGGAACGTCTATGGCGGCTCCTCACGTTTCAGGCGGTACAGCATTGATGTTCCAGCGCATTGAAGAGCTTGGTCTCAAAGGCCGCGAACGCGTTCAATTCGCGAAAAACCTGATGATGAACACAGCAGATCCGGTTGAATTCGCAAAAGGCGAATTTGTCTCTCCACGCCGCCAAGGTGCTGGCTTGATGCAGTTGCATGACGCGCTTTCAACAGACGTGATGCTGACGAATAAAGCGACAGGCGACGCAAAAGTGGCGCTGAAAGAAATCGTCGGCGATAAATTCACCTTCACATTGCAAGCTGAAAACTTCTCTAAAGAAGCAGCGAACTACAACGTGGATGTAAACGTCCAAACGGATAAATCAGAAAAAGAAGTAGTAGCAGGAAAAGCAACAGACACGGATATCACCAATCCGAACGTCCGTGGTTCAGCGGTCGTAACAGACAAAGTGGCCATCACGGCTCCTGAAACAATCACGGTTCCGGCAAACGGAACACAAGAAATCAAAGTAACAGTCGATGTTTCTGCACTTAAAGGAACACCTGAATACGCAGCGTTCAAAAACGGTTTCTTCGTGGACGGGTTTGTCACGTTGACCGACACCAATGAAGCTGTAACTGGCAACACGGAATTGGTCGTTCCTTACTATGGCTTTAACGGCGGATGGGACGATGCCAGCATCTTCGACGAATTTGCATGGGATGCCGATTCTTACTACGGCATTACACTATTGGCGGATGACGAAGGAAATGATATCACAGGCGGCACACATGCCGGCAAATACGTTCCTGAACGTTTCGCATTTTCACCGAATGACGACGGTTTGCAGGACATGGCAGTACCCGTCTACTCATTGATCCGCAACGCCAAAGAATTTGAAGTTAACGTTCTGGATGCAGCGGGCAAGAAATTGCGCACGATCCGTACCGCTTCAAGTTTGACTAAGCATTACTCAGCAACGGAGCCTTACACATTCAACCCGCTTAACGGCTGGGACGGAATGATCGACGGCAAACCGGCGAAAGACGGAAAGTACCAGATCCAGCTTCGCGCCGTCATTGATTACCCGAATGCCCAATGGCAGTCCATCACTTTCCCGATCATCGTGGATACGGTGGCTCCAGAAGCGGCAGCCAAGTATGACGCACAAACGAAAACAGTGTCCGTGACGAAATTTGCGGATAACGCATCAGGCGCTGGCGCAGACCGTTGGGAAGTATTCGTCAACGGCAAAGAAGTCACGGAAAACGCGGCTACGCCAGCCAACGAATCATTAGCGCCAACAACCACTTCATACAAAGTGGAAGCACCTGTTAAAACAGGCGACAAAGTAACAGCGGTTTTCTATGACATCGCTGGCAATAAAAAAGAAGTGAACCTGACAGCAGGTTCAAAAAATGAAACAACAGCACCGGTCATCTTCTTTACTTCACCGGAAACACTGGAAACATACGATACGAATAAAGTGGTTGTCGCTGGCCGTGTAGAGGACGATTCGAAAATCGTTTCCTTGACAGTCAATGGCGTCAAAGCGAAAGAATTTGACGGCACCAACTTCAAACACACGGTTTCATTGAAAGACGGCTCTCAGTACGTAACGGTCAAAGCAGTGGATGAGTTCGGCAATGAAATGGAGCTTCGCCGCCAGATCCTGGTGGATACAACTCCGGCTGCCATTTCAATCGTCAACGCACCGAAAATGGTAGGTGCCAATGTAACTGAAGCGGAAGTAACCTTGAGAATCAAAGACAATATGGATGAAATCTACGCTTACGTAAACGGCAGCGAAGTCTTCAAAAAAGACATGTCCGAGCCATACGGCAAAGCAAGTTTCAACAAAGACATCAAAGTCAAAGTGCCGGTCAAGAAAATCGGTGCCAACCAATACGAAGTGACAGTTACAGATGCAGGTGGACACGTTACTGAAAAGACATTCACGATCACGAAAGCATCGAAAGTGACATTCACAGACATCAAATCGCATTGGGCGAAAACCCAAATCGAAGCACTCGCTTCACAAGGCATCATCAAAGGCAAGACCGATACCTTGTTTGCACCAAAAGCGGAACTGACACGTGCAGAATTCGCAGCGCTATTGGCACGTACACTTGAATTGCCGCTGAAAGACTACGAAGGCAAATTCAAAGACGCGGGCCCAGGCAAAACATGGGCATCCAAAGAAATCGAAGCCGCAGCTCGCGCGGGCATCGTTCAAGGATTGCCAGGCAACAAGTTCGACCCGAAAGCACCGATTTCCCGCCAGGACACAGCCGTCATGATCATGCGCGCTGTGAAATACCAGGAAGCATCCCTGCTTGAAGGCTTGAACACGAAACACAAATTCGCAGACAGCGCGAAAATCTCTAAATACGCAGCTGAAGCTGTATCACAAGCATATGCACTAGAACTTATCACAGGTCGCCAAGGCAACGTCTTCGATCCACAAGCAAAAATCACACGAGCAGAAACAGCAGTAGTCCTTTACCGCTCACTCGAAAAGATGGAGCTTCTGGATTAACAGAATTGCAACAAAAACAGGCAAGCAATCAGCGTTTTGATTGCTTGTTTTTTTGTATGCCGAATTGTTTGTGTTTTGTGTGCGTGCCTGGCACGCACACAAAACACAAACAATTCCTACATGAACAAGTTGTTCTCTTACCTGCATAACTCACTTCTTTACCTGCACTCCATCTGTACCTTACCCATGAATGGAAGCTGTTCGCATGGCGAACAGCCGGGCATAAAGAACAATGCATCCTATTGAAGCGTAGCTCACACCCAGCGATCGATCTTTCAACCACTATGAATGCTATTTTGTCTCTTATTTTTCCGGTATTCGTGTAGAAACGCAGAAACTGCATGTAGAGATGTGGTTAGTTAAGGTAGCAGCATCACTTTAATCCGGTAGACGACCAAATAGTTCATGTAGAACCCCAAACTCATCCTCTATAACCTCAAAACTCACATGTGGCCTTCTCAATTCCAAGCGAGCGAAGCGCCTTATAGAATTGTGTGCGTGCCAGGCACGCACACAATCCCCACACAATTCACTTTACTAAAAAAAGGAAAAAACCAGAGCCTCCTAAAACCCAAACTACCTAAAAAAATCGAAGGGAATTAACAAATAAGATAGCTTTGGAACCATGGACTTTTGTTTGATTAACTGGAAAAATAAAGTTGACTTAATTATTTGATAATTTAGATAAGAAATCCAGTTAAAGGAGGAATAAATATGAAGAAAGTATTAATCAGACTGGCAATTTTGTTATTAATGGTCAGCAGCCTGGGCGGATTCAATAACGCGCAAGTTGCGGCTGCGCCGGAACCGGATCCGGAGGTCAAGCTTGCACAGACGCTGCTAAAGCCGGAATCGCCGAAAGAAAATATCAGGGTCATCATCGAACTGCAGGAAGAGCCGACCATTGAAACGGCAACTGCAAAAGGCGTGCTCTATAAAGAGCTGCCCGAAAACCAGAAACAGCAGATCGAAGCGGCAGCGATAGCCAAGCAGGAGACGGCGCAGGCGGCGATCACGGATGTGGCACCGAAAATTGATTTTCTCCAAACCTTCACAGCTGTCTTCAACGGTTTTTCTGCGGAAGTCGAGGCAGGGCAGGTAGCGAAAATCGCGGAACTGCCGAACGTCAAAGCTGTATACGAAGCGACCGAGTACAAGCGGCCGGAAATCAAACCGACCATGAAATATTCCAAAGAGCTCGTTCAGGCGCAGCAGGCTTGGCGCGATTATGGCTTTAAAGGAGAAGGCATGGTCGTGGGCGTCATCGATACGGGCATCGACCCAACGCATCAGGACATGGTGCTGACCAATAACACCACGGCTGCGTTGACGCAAGCGGAAGTGGAATCATTTGTCTCGAGCAGTGAAATCGAAGAAGGCAAATTCTTTACGCCGAAAGTGCCGTTCGGCTACAACTACATGGACGCCAACACGGAAATTCGCGACATCGCACCGAACGCATCGATGCATGGCATGCACGTAGCAGGTACGATCGGCGCCAATGGCAATGAAACGAACGGCGGGCTGAAAGGCGTTGCGCCGGAAACGCAATTGCTGGCTTTGAAAGTCTTCGGTAATGACGCCAATTCAGCTTCGACGTTCGGCGACATCTACATCAAAGCGATCGACGACTCTATCAAACTGGGAGCGGACGTCATCAATATGTCACTTGGGGCAACGGCTGGATTCGTCGACACGTCGAGCCCTGAGCAGCAGGCGGTGGAACGCGCCACCAATAACGGCATCCTGGTCGCCATTTCTGCAGGAAATGAAGACCTGCGGGGATCGGGATTCCTGGCGCCATTCGCGGAAAACCAGGATTACGGCCTGGTCGGAAATCCGGGCATCTCCATTGATTCATTGGGCGTCGCTTCATTTGAAAACAGCGTCATCACCACTGACAGCTTTGTTTATCAAGTAGACGGTGCCGAAGCAGGGCGGGCACTTTACTTGCTGGCAAATGGAGCCGAACCGGAAAACCTGCCGGCCAAATCACATGAAGTGGTCTATGCCGGCCTTGGCCAGCCCGCGGATTTTGAAGGAAAAGACGTCAAAGGCAAATTCGCCTTGATTGCCCGCGGCACCATTTCGTTCGCGGAGAAAGGGCTTGCGGCACAAGAAGCGGGTGCGGCAGGCGTCATCATCTACAACAACACCACCGGACCGGTCAATATGGAAGCCGATCCGTTTATCACCATTCCGTTCATGTCGACGCTTCAGGCGGATGGACTGGCCATGAAAGCGGCATTGGATGCTAAGAAAAAGGTAACCGTCGTCTTTGACGACAAAAACTTGGAAATGGCGAATCCGAATGCCGGCAAGATGAGTGACTTCACCTCTTGGGGGCCGACGCCGAACTTGGATTTCAAACCAGAAATCACCGCTCCAGGCGGCAACATCTTCTCGACGTTCAATGACAATGAATACGGCATGATGAGCGGTACATCGATGGCAGCACCGCATGTGGCAGGGGGATCGGCGCTGATGTTCCAGCGCATCGAAGAACTTGATTTAGAGGGCAGGGACCGCGTGGAATTTGCAAAAAACCTGCTGATGAACACAGCCAATCCGGTGGAACAGGTGGCCGGCCAATTTGTGTCGCCGCGCCGCCAAGGAGCAGGGCTGATGCAATTGCATGACGCGCTGTCCACAGACGTCATGCTGACAGACCAGCGGACGGGCGAAGCCAAAGTCGCGTTGAAGGAAATCCAAAATAACCGGATGACCTTTACACTGGAGGCCATGAATTTCTCGGATACAGCAGCGACTTACGCAGTAAACGTCAATGCCCAAACCGATTACGTCACGAAGCATCCAGAGCGGAAAATCGACATCACCGACCCGAACCGCTCCGGCTCGAACGTCATTACGGACCTGGTCAATATCACTGCACCTGAAACTGTGACAGTGCCAGCGAACGGCACAGCGGAAATCGAAGTGACGATCGATGCCGCGGCGTTGCAGGGACGCCCTGAATTCGCAGCGTTCACCAACGGATTTTTCATTGACGGCTTTATTACCTTAACGGATGGCAATGAAGAAGTGAGCAGCAATACGCCACTTGTTGTGCCGTACTTCGGCTTTAACGGAGGATGGGACGATGCGCCGATTTTCGACGATGTGGCATGGGATGCCGGAACGTTTTACGGAACGACATTCCTGACCGATGAATTCGGCCTGATCATCAACGGCGGCAGCCACCAGCAAGGCTTCGTGCCCGAACGCTTCGCCTTTTCACCGAATGGCGACGGCAGTCGAGAGTCGGTCATTCCGGTATTTTCCCTACTGCGGAACGCCAAACAATTGGAAGTGAACGTGCTGGATGAAAGCGGCAAGAAATTGCGGACCTTGCAGACCGGCAAAAACCTGATCAAGAATTTCTCGGAGGTCTTCCCATATTATTACGATCCGCTCAATGAATGGAACGGGGAAGTGCTCGGCGAACCGGTGGCGGACGGCAAGTCCCAGATTGAGATGCGCGCCGTCATTGATTATCCGGATGCGGAATGGCAAACCTTGACGATGCCGATCCTGGTCGACACCGTGTCTCCGGCAGCAGTCGCAGCACTCAATAAAGAAACCAAAACAGTGACGGTATCGAGCTTTGCAGATAATGCAGCAGGCAGTGGACCTGACCGTTGGGAAGTATTCCATAACGGCGTCGAGCTGACCGAAAACCAGGAAACCTTTGAAGACGAATCACTGTCGCCAAGCACCACCAGCTACATCGTGCCGGTCGACATCAAGGAAGGCGACGTCCTGAAAGCCGTTTTCCATGACACGGCTGGCAATAGAACGGAAGTTCCATTGACCGGTGCCGTGGACGATACCGACAAACCGGCCATCAGCCTCATCTATCCGGGATTGTTTGAAGTATCGAACACCCGGCAAGTCGGCGTCTTTGGCATCATTGAAGACAGTTCACGCATTGTTTCCGTAACAGTCAACGGCGAAAAAGCCGATCGCTTTGACGGCTTCTTCTTCGATCATACCTTGACGCTCGACGATGGCCGCCACGACATTTTCGTCCAAGCCATCGACGAATCCGGCAACAACCTTGAAATACGCAGCCAAGTACTGGTCGACACGCAGCCGGCTGCCATCGAACTGCTCGATGTGCCGGAGACCACAGCGGGCGAAGACAGCGCTGAAGTGGCGTTCAACGTGACAGACAATATGGACGCCATCAAGGTTTACCTGACCGACAGCGAAGTCTACAGCCACGACATGACAGAGCCTTACGGCGAAGCAGCATTCAACGAAGACATCACCATCACCGTCCCTGTCAGCAAACCAGGCGAAAACGACTTCACCTTGAAAGTGGTGGACGCAGCGGGACATATCACGGAAGAGAGCTTCATGATCACAAAATAATGCATGGACAAAAGCCGGGGGAAATCCTCCCGGCTTTTTGTTTGCGTGCCTGGCACGCAAACAATTCAAACACAATTCAAAAAAATATTTTGAAGCCAGGATCCGGCAATTTTCACGGTTTTTAATGGTGAAAACTCATTTTTGACCTCTTTATCCATCCTCAAATATAAGTTATTCCCTTTTTGCAATAATTGACGGGGATTGATGTTCTTTCTATTATAGAAAAAAGGTTCAAAGGAGGAGTGTGATAAAGTGGGAAGAAACCGGCGCATTTGGAATCCGGATGCATATGAACACGTCGTCATGAGAGGCAATAACAGGCAGGCAATTTTTCAAGAAGAAGCAGACAAAGCCGCTTTCTTCAGAATATTGACCTATGTCCATACTAAACATCCTTTTACGATTCTGGCGTATTGCCTGATGACCAACCATTATCATATGTTGCTGCGGTCGCCCGAAGTGCCGTTGGGAAAAGTGATGGCCCTTATCAACAAACGGTACAGTGATTATTACAAGAAGAAATACAATTATAGCGGTTACTTTTACGAAAGCCGCTACTACTCCGGCAAAGCCATCACGCATAAAAGCATTCTTGCCATCAGCCGCTACATCCACAGGAACCCCATTAATACTACTGAGCCGATGGTGAAAGATATGAGGGAATATCGGTACAGCTCCTATCGGTACTATGCAGATTCTCTCTTTTCCCCATATGAATTCTTCGATTTAACGTATCTGCCCACCATTTTGCCGCTCCCTCATTCCAGTTGCCTTGCAGGTTATTTGCTGTATTGCGAACAGGCGGATCTTGAATTGAGCGAGAATTGTTTGGGTGCCTGGCACTCAAACAATATATAATAGAAGAAAAAAGGGGGGAAACCCTATGCAAAAGAAACTCCCTGGAATTTTGAGCGGTTGCCTGATAATCATAGGCGTTTGCGTATTGCTGGTAATCGGGATGATCGCTTGGATCTATCTCAATTATGCTAAAGATTCTCAAGCTGAATCAAAGGCCGAAGACCAGGAAATGAAGGCATTTATCGAAGAGAAATATGGCATGGAAGCCAAAATCATCGATGAAACCGAAGCGAATTTTGTAGACGGACATAGCTACCGATTGGCGTTTGAAGGCCAGGAAGATTTGGTGTTCACCGTCACCGAACACGTGGACAATTATGCCACCATTTACCGCGACGACTATCAAGTTGTCCTCGCCACCCATGAAACGCAGCAGCAAATTGAAGACCTGATGCCGCAGCTGGAAGAACTCGGATTCACCACCCCTTCAAAAGGGAAAATGGTCGAACATCTCTTGAAGGAAATCACAACAGGGGACAAGGTCCGCTTTCTCACACTGGACAGCGAACATAGTTACGAAACACACGAAACGGCTGAAATTGAAGCATTGACAGAACTTCTCGGACTCGTGAGAGAAAACAATTTGGACATTCAAGTGATCCGGATATCGAGCCGGCAAGACGATTCCGCTACAGGAATGGACTTGCGTGAAATGGATGGCATTGAAAACGCCGAACAAGTGGAAGCATATCTCGTCAAGAGACTCCTCAGTGATTTGGGTCCCGCGAGTAAACGGATGCAAACCAAGTGGCAGGACGCAGCTGCTCAAGCAGAAACCGGGCGTTTCCGCTTCTATGACCAGTGGCAAGAACAATGGATCAGCTGCCAGGAAGTGAATGATACCGGAGACTGCACCAATCTATTGGCAAATGTCACCTTCGAACCGGGCAAGCTTAGCCAAAAGAACCTTCAACTCGAAGAGGACCTGGACGCCATCTTCGGTTTCTTCGACAGCATCACGCCTAAACTGACTACCGTCGACCTGCTGCTGGTCGATCCGGAGCGGGAAGGCGACCCGGTGCGCTTCTTTTTGGCGGAACGCGCAAACTACGACTCCACTGAACAATTGATCCAGGATCTGGTGAAAGACTGAAAAACCGGGAGAAACTCTCCCGGCTTTTTCTCGTGGAATTGTTTGTGAATTGTTTGGGTGCCTGGCACCCAAACAATTCGCCAGATGGTTATAATAGAAGGAAAAGAGGGTAAAGCCGTTGAAAAGGTCTGTAACAAATTCCATTTTAAATCAACAAAACGCTATTTGAGTGAAACTATCAGTCGATCTGTCCGTCTATACTAAAACCACAACGAAAAAAAAGTGAGTTGATTGCAATGACCCGACAACCATCACAGAAGATGAAAAACACCAATCGAATCATCGCCGTTTTGTCGATCGTCTTGCTGCTGGTGATCGGCCTCGGTGCTTATTTGCTGTTGGGCTCAGAAGATCCGGTTCCCGAAACTGCAACACAACAGCCGGCTGAACCCTTAGAAACGAGCCAGCAGATCCCTGAAGCCGAAATTGAGCTTGCTTCCATGATCGCCAACGCTAAAACGCATGTTTACACGCTCTACACGGATCTTGAGCAAGGTTCCGGCTTCCTGATCAACAACCAAGGCGACATCCTGACCAATGCACACGTAGTGCTGGATGCGTCCTACGTGACTGTGAAAAACAGCGACGGCCAGGAATTCAATGGCAACATCATCGGCATCTCCGAGACACAGGATCTCGCTCTTGTGCGCGTCACCGAACTGGCCGGCAAAGAGCCTCTGGAAATTGAAATGGAACCTGTCGATATCGGCACACCCGTTGTCGCCATCGGCAGCCCGGGCGACCAAAGCAATACAGCCACGACCGGTGAAATCACCGCAACCGATCTCGACTTCATGGACCAATTCGAATACACAGGCCTCTATGAAATGAGTGCAGAAATATCCCAGGGCTCCAGCGGCGGGCCACTCATTGCCGCTGACACCGGAAAAATCCTCGGCATCAACTCGATCATTCTCGAGGAAAAACCGGGCTCCGGCTACACCATCCCAATTTACACCGTCTGGGACCAGCTGACCGAGTGGGTTGAAAATCCGACGCTTCCAGAAGGAGAGGAAGTCGTCCTGCAGGATGTCAAAGATGCCTATTTTGCGGAAGACCTGCTGGAGAACTTCATCGCAGCCTATTACGAAATCATTCCCTACACGCTGAACGACGCGGAATCCACTTACTACCTGTCGTTTGTGCTGCCAGGCAGTGAAGCAGAAGAAGAATCCGCCGAGCTGATCGAAGAAAACGCAAACCTCGACCGCATCTACGACACCGTCGAGCCAACCATCACCGCCGTCGAAATCAATGAAGACAGCGCAACCGTCGAGGCCGAAGCCGACTTCACTTACCACGACAAAACGAGCGGCGAATCCTCCACAGTGTCGCACGAAGGCATTTACACGGTGGTGATTGATGAATACGGAGATTATCAAATTGAGGATATTGTAAATGAATAAAAAACAGGTCCACTTTGTGGGCCTGTTTTTTATGCTGCATGACGAATTTGCAATTCTACATCATCTATTTTTATTTCTACATGAGTAAGGTGATGCTGCTACCTGAACTAATCGCTTCTCTAGATGAAGTTTCTTGGTTTCTACACGAATTACGCAAGTATGAGAGGGGAGAGTGAATTGTGTGCGTGCCTGGCACGCACACAATTCCTTATACCAGCTGTTCGCGTGCGAACAGCTTCCATTCAGTCGGTTGAACTTTTATGTAAGAGCTCTAATTCAGGTAAGAAAGGGGGAAATGCAGGTAAAGGAGCAACCAGTTCAAGTAGGAGGATGACTTATCCTTATAACGGCTCCAATAGTTCATGTAGAAACCATTCCTATGAAGATAGAAGTTGTGTGCGTGCCAGGCACGCGCGCAACTATAGCCCAAGTTAGTTCGACGCAAGCCCCCTGGAAAGCGTCTACCTGTAGCGATTTCTTCACCCCAACACCAAAATAAAAAGGGGACCTGCGAACACCTGCTATCAGCAGACACTCGGGTCACCCTTTGAGATACCTATTTGATTAGAAGCGCTTGTAGCTGTGGAATTTCTTGCCCCAGTATGGATCGTTCATGCTTTTGACTTCTGCTTTCGCTCCGCCTGCGTGTACGAACTGGTTGTTGCCGATGTAAATCCCTACGTGAGAGATCCCAGCGCGGTACGTGTTAGCAAAGAATACCAAGTCGCCTGGCTGTGGGTTGCTGACTTTGTAAGTTTCAGCGTACTGTGAAGTCGTTGTGCGTGATACGTTTTTGCCTGCTTTTTTGAATGCGTATTGAACAAATCCGCTGCAATCAAATCCTGAAGTCGTCGTGCCGCCGAATTTGTATGGAATACCTTTAAGTGCAAGTGCTGCTGAAACGACTGAAGAGGAAGAAGCTGTTTTCACAGAAGCTTTCTTAACAGTTGTTTTGGTAAGCAATGTGCTTAGGACCCATCCTGATTTACCGTTGACTTTCACTTTGTACCAAGTCGCTTTGCCGACTTTCTTTTGGTGAGTCGCTGTTGCGATTGACCCTTTTTTAGCCATTGTCACGACTTTGTATTTTGTTCCTGCATCAGCACGAACGTTTGAGTTGTATTTCATTTTGAATGTACCTGATTTGGCAGTTGCTTTGCTTGCGGCAACTTGCTCCACAGTAGTAGTTTCAGAAGTTTCATATGATGAAGTTACGTTGTTTTGTGTAGTTTGTGCTGCTTGTACGTCCGTGGTTGAGTTAGCAAATAGCAATGATCCGGCTGCAAGTAAAGTAAAGACTAGTTTTTTCATTGTTGTTGGTTCCTCCAGTTTTTATTATCCAAGTATATGAATTAATAATATTTTGCTCTGCCATTTACTATATAGACAGAACGTGTTAAAAACAACGTCAATTCAATTGCAGTTATATTACAGTTGTATAACAAAAAGAATTCAGCCTCCAAAACCCTTTAACAGCAGGGTTTTGAGCGATCGAAAAAAATGAGATAAAAGGTTTATTTCTATGAAAATTGGGTTTTTATTTGAAAAAGCAGGCTCTTTGTTACGTTAAATCTCCTAATAAATCCAAATTTTAAAATCCTGCCAGCTTTATTTTACCTATGCAAAGCGAAAAAACTACAAAGCTATTTTAGACAAAGCTGGCAATAAAAGTACAAGGTAATACTTTCGCAATTTTTTATTAAAAAAATAATTTACTATCTTAATTATAAGAAAACTTTGGTTACTATAACTTTTATCCAGTCAATTTTGACAGAAACCAGTAAACTTCTTACAATTAAAATAATTAGAAAATTTAGAAAGTGGGTATGGAAATGAGGAAAGTTCTTGCCATTGATGGTGGGGGAGTCCGGGGCATCATCCCGGCGATGGTGCTGGCAGAAATCGAAGAACAGACCGGCAAGCCGATTGCCGAACTGTTTGATCTGGTTGTCGGGACATCCACTGGCGGAATCCTGGCGCTTGGATTGGTCGCACCGGACAGAAAAATAGAAACACAACCACGTTATTCCGCAACACAGCTTCTGCAATTTTATTTAGAGGAATCTCACGAAATCTTCGATAAATCACTGTTCTTCAAAATCACCCGTGGCATTTTCACGCGGCGCTACCACGCACGGGCACTTGAAAAAGCGTTGAAAAAATACTTTGGGCATACCATGCTTTCCGAGGCGCTGGTGAACGTGGTGGTTCCGAGCTACGAAATCCATGGTCGCTATACCGCTTTCTTTAAAAGTGGGGATATCCGGACGAAGAAAATTGAAAGAGACGTGCTCATGCGGGACGTTGCCCGCGCCGGAAGTGCCGCCCCGACTTATTTTGTGCCGAAGAAAATCAAAGAATACCCGGATGCCACGTTTATCGACGGTGCCGTGTTCGCCAACAACCCGGCAATGTGCGCCTATGCCGAAGCCAAAGAACTTTTTCCGGACGAGGATCTGCTGGTGGTATCGCTCGGAACCGGAAATCCGCAGCTAAGCATCGATTTCGAACGCTTCAGAACCTGGGGGCTGCTCGGCTGGGCGCGTCCGCTCTGGTACATCCTCATGGACGGCAGCTCAGACGTCGTCGATTACCAGCTGGATTTCGTCCTGCCCGAACGGGACGAGGCAAAGCGTTATTACCGCTTCCAGATCGAGCTTCTGCAGCCGGGCACCGAACAACTCGATGACGGTTCCGAACAAAACCTCAACGCCCTCGTCGAACTCGGCCAACAGCTGCTGGACGAACGCCGTCAAGAAATCGATATCCTGTGCCGGCAGCTGATGGAATAAAACTTGTCATACACTTGTAATCAATTCGTATTGGATTGCAGCCTCAAAACACGCTAAACTGATGGAGGAAATCAAAGAGAATTGAATTGTGTGGGTGCCTGGCACCCACACAATAACATACCCATATACATAAAAAGGAGTTGCCCACATGGCCAGAAGATACGACTATATGGATTGGCTGCGGGCCTTGTCGATTTTTGTGGTCGTCGGCATCCATGTAGTATCAAAAATCATCAACAATACCACCACCGACGACTGGATCTGGCATTTCGCCAATATGTTCGATGCCGGCCTGCGTTGGTGCGTGCCGGTATTCTTCATGCTCAGCGGTGCGTTGCTGCTGACGCGTGACAAAGAAGAAAGCGTCAGCGAATTCCTCAAAAAGCGTTTGTCGAAAGTCGTCATTCCGCTCATCTTCTGGAGTTTCATCTATACGCTTTACAACATCTACGAGCTGGGAGAATCCTATACCGCCTACGAAATCCTCGTCCAGTTCCTGACCGATGACATCTATTACCACTTGTGGTTCCTGTACACCATCACCGGCTTGTACATCATGGCGCCGTTCCTGAAACTGCTCGTCGTCCACATGGACAAGAAAACCTTCCAAGCCTTCCTGTTGTTCTGGGTCATCTTTTCATGCTTCCTGCCGTTTCTGCCAAAGTTCTTCGAATTTGAACTCGCTTTAACGCCCGGTTTATTCGAACCCTACATCGGCTACTTCCTGCTCGGCGCGTACTTGGTGCTCTACCCGGTGCCCAAAAAGTACTTGCTGCCGCTCGGCATACTTGCCATCGCCAGCTACTTTATAACGCTGTGGGGGACCTATTACCTGAACGCCGGATTGCCCGCAGACGAATTCGACGACTTCTTCTACGAGCATTACCGCCCGAACGCCTTGTTCATCACGCTGTTCATCTTCATCGGTTTCCAGCACATGAGCAAAAAAATCAAACCGAACGCCCTGATCACCCGAAACAGCACTGCTACATTCGGCATTTACGTCATTCACCCGCTCATCCAGATTTACCTGAATAAATTCTTCGGGCTCAATGAAACCACCTTCAATCCCATCATCAGCGTACCGCTCGTCTGGCTGTTGATTTTCATCATCTCGTTCGGCATCATCCTGGCCATGCAAAAACTACCGGTAGTCAACCGGCTCGTCCCATAGAAAAAGCAAACCCGCCTTCTCTCGAGAGAAGGCGGGTTTAGTGCTGGAATTGTGTGCGTGCCTGGCACGCACACAATAATTAGAAAGGAGTTTGCATAAAATAGAAGTAGATAAAGACATAGAACAGCAAGATCGCCACCAATAAAACCGTCGATCCCACAATCCATTTCTCATCCTTTTGCCGGGTCCCATGGACGATGCCGGCGATTGCTGCGAATAAAAGAAGAATACTCAGGAACATGCCATCCCTCCTCGCCAGCCAACTAGCTTTGGCTCCAGTATAGCACGCAGGGAGTCTTGCATTCCTACCTGAAGAATTGGCCGTTCTACCTCACCAAAACGAGTTTCTTCTATAGAAAGGAGATGCTCTTACCTGACATACTCACTTCTCTACATGAAGTCTTCACGTTTCTACACGAATCTAACAAAAACCCATCAAAAACTGGCTTTCTCCACGAGTGAGGGCTGGCTCACTGTGTGTGAACAACGAGTTGCCAGAAAGCGCAGCCCCTTATCCCAGGCTGTTCGCCGCGCGAACAGCTTCCATTCCCGCTCTTGAACTTTTATAGAACAGCTCGAATGCAGGTAAGAAAGGAGAATGTAGAGGTAAAGGAGCAACTAGTTCATGTATAGAATCGAATAGTCAGCGTAGAAAGATGACATGTTCAGGTAGCCGCCCCAAAAGTTGTGGTAGAAACACGATTTGTTCATATAGAAGCGTTCCGCCCATGGCTCACGATCACTCACCAAAACAAAACCAGGAGTGATCCGCTGTGCTCCTCCGAAATGCCCGCTTTTCGCAGACGAAAAGCAATAAGTTCAAAATCATCACTATATAAGATGTCCTTCTATACACTTCTGTCATTTCACCATTTCATCATAAAATTGCCACAATGATAACATTTTACCTCTCACTTTCTACTATATGAAGTACCCTAAAGAAAGAGCAGAAGGCGGCGACTCCAGCGGGATAGCGAAGTGCCGAAATCCACTCGGGTCCCGAGCCCGAGTTAGTTCGGCGCAAGCCCGCAGGAAAGCGTCCGCCTGAAGCGATTTCTCCATCCCCATACTACTTAAAGACACCCATTTCATAACCCAATCACCCCACACATAAATTTACATCCCCCACACCAAACTTTAACAATAATTAGGTCTCCTCACACATTCCATTTCGGCAACCGAAAGGTATACTGGAATTGACCCGCAATTCTAACTACGAGGAGATGGACAGATGACAATCCAGAAAAAGCTTACAGCCGTAACCGCAGCATCCGTTTTAGCCATGAGCAGCTTATTGGCTGCAGTACCTGCGCTCGCAGCATCAGATGCACCCGCTAAAGGGCAAGGAAACGGCAACGGCTGGGGCAAAGGCGGAAATCCCAAGAACGCGCAGGAAGTTTCGCTGCAGATTCTCGGCACATCCGACCTTCATACCAATTTCGTCAACTATGACTACTACCAGGACAAAATCTCCAACGCACTTGGCCTCGCCAAAACCGGCGTCTTGATCGAGCAGGCCCGTGAAGAAAACAGCAACACACTGCTATTCGACAACGGCGACTTGATCCAAGGAACCCCATTCGGCGGCTACAAAGTCACACAAGATCCGCTCGGTGAAGACGAACTGCACCCGGCGTACGCCGCACTCGAATCACTCGATTTCGATGCCTCCACGCTCGGCAATCATGAATTCAACTTTGGTCTCGATTACCTGGACAATGCACTCGAAGAAGCGCGGTTCCCGGTACTCAACGCCAACGTCTATGATGCCGAAACCGGCGAAAATCGCTACAACCCTTACACCATCATCGACAAAAAAGTCGTTGACAGCAAAGGCCGCAAACACACCATCCAAGTCGGCGTCATCGGCGTCGTGGCTCCGCAAATCATGAAATGGGACCGCGCCAACCTCGACGGCAAAGTCGTCGCTGAAGACGCCGTCGAATCCGTCGAGAAATTCCTGCCGGAAGTCGAAAAAGCAGGCGCTGACGTGGTCGTCGTCCTGTCGCATTCCGGGATGGGTGACGAAACACACGAAGTTGGGGAAGAAGACATTACCTATCAGCTGACGGAAGTGGAGGGCGTTGATGCCATCATCACTGGCCACAACCATGACCTGTTCCCAGGTTCATATTCAGAATTAGCCAACGTCGACCAGGAAAACGGCCTGATCAACGGCACACCTGTGGTGATGCCTGGTAAATTCGGAAGCCATTTGGGCGTTATTGACCTGACACTCGTGAAAAAAGGCAACGAATGGGACATCTCTAACGAAAAAGCAGAGCTGCGTGCCATTGATTCCACCACAGATGAAGTAGCGGAACAAGTCGTTGAAGCCGTCAAGGAAACACATGAAGGAACCATCGAATACGTCCGCAGCCCGGTCGGCGAAACCACCGCGCCGATCAACAGCTATTTTTCATTAGTAAAAGACGATCCATCAATCCAGATCGTCAACAACGCCCAAAGCTGGTATGTCGACCAAAAGAGAAAAAACACAGCCAATGAGGACTTGCCACTATTGTCAGCAGCAGCACCATTTAAAGCTGGCGGACGCAACGGCGGCGATTATTACACCAACATCGCAACCGGCCAAATCGCCATCAAAAACGTCGCAGACCTCTATGTCTTCGACAACACCGTCTTCGCCTTGAAACTGACTGGAGCGGACCTGAAAGAATGGCTGGAGATGTCAGCCGGCCAATTCCTGCAAGTAAACACTGCAGCAACTGGCGAGCAGCAGCTCATCAACCCAGAATTCCGCACATACAACTTTGATGTCATCGATGGCGTAACCTACGAAATCGACATCACACAGCCAGCCAAATACGATGCGGACGGCAACACCGTCAACGAAACAGCAAGCCGCATCAAGAACCTTTCTTACCAAGGCACAGCCGTAGCAGCTGACCAGGAATTCCTGGTCGTAACGAACAACTACCGCGCAAGCGGCAACTTCCCAGGTGTCCGGAACGCAACGGAAACCATCGATTACGCCTACGAAAACCGCCAAGTAATCCAGGATTACATGGAAGAAGTCGGCACAATCGATCCATCAGCGGACAACAACTGGTCATTCACACAAATCACAGGCGACCCGAACCTGGTCTTTGAAACCTCAGCAGCAGCCCAGAACCTGATCCCCGCAGACAGCGGCATCAGCTACCTCGAAGCAGCGGCCAACGGTTTTGCCAAATACGGATTGGCTATCAAATAGTTTGAGAATTGTGTGGGTGCCTGGCACCCACACAATTTTTTATTTCTGCCGAATTTTTTAAACGCTCCGTCCTCTCCGTTGCCGCGGCTCAGCTTGGAGTGTAGAAGATAGTAGACCACACATTGTTTGTGGAGTAGGTAAAGTGTGTGAAGTTCTGGCCACGCTCGCCAGCGGTGGTGCACGCGTCGTCGCTTGGTGTGATGTGGTGACATATAGTTTTTAGGGTTCTACATGGTTTTATGCCGCTTTTACCAGAGTAAGGGGATGCTTCTACCTCAACAAGTTGCTTCTCTACATGAAGTTTCTGCATATCTACAAGAATTTCGTGAAAATAGGAGAATAAGTAGCGAACTTAAAGTGGAAAGGCCAATCCCTGTGTGTGAGAGACATTCTGTAAGAACATGTTGATTCTTATACCAGGCTGTTCGCCAGGCGAACAGCTTCCATTCAAGACCTTGAACTTTTAGAGAACAGCTCGAATTTAGGTAAGGAAGGAGATTGTGCAGGTAAGGGGATAGATAGTTCATGTATAAACTAGAAATAGTCAGGTAACCACATCAAATTTTCACGTAAGACCCCCAAAAAGGAACTTAGAACTACGAATTCTACATATAAAAGCATCCAACTCCTCACTCGCTTAACCGCCACAACCCAAAAACTAAGAGCGATCCGCTGCGCTCCTCTAACATGCCAGCTTTTCGCCAGCGAAAAGCATAAGAGCCAATCATTTCCTCTTCACCCCCAGATCGTTGCCACCCATCACTCCTAAACCATAAGAACTAAAATCCTCTACAACACCATAAATTTATCCTTCGAACAAGTTAATTAACATTTAATATTTTCCATTTATATAAATAGTCATGACTATTTTTCAGAAATCTATATCGAAAGACTGGTAATTTTTATAAATAGTACTGCAATTTATCCATTTACGGGGTATAATAATTAAATATTTAGAAAACAGAATCTTTTAACCTAGTTTTAACATTACCCTCCTAGGATTAAGAGTATTCCTGGTACAAAAGGAGTGGAGGACTAGTCTATAGTACTCAATAACTCCATTTAACAAACATTCCAGCAAGGGAGGTGAAAGGCTATGAGCGCCAAGACCATACTTGTCACTGGGGGCCATGGATTTATCGGGTCGAACATGATCCGTTATTATTTGAACAAATACCCCGACTACCAATTGATCAACATCGACTACAACACCGTCGCTGCCCATCCGGAGAACATCGATTGCCCGGAGCAATCAGCCCGCTACGCCTTTCATCGCGTAGATATCCGGAATGCCTATGCCATCAACCACATATTCGAGCAATACGACATAACCGACGTCCTCCATTTCGCAGCAGAAACGCGCGATGCCAACCGTGTCGGCGAAATCCGTCTCTATGAACAAACCAATGTACTCGGACTGGAGAACCTGTTGCAGGCAGCGCAAAACGCTTGGATGGAAAACAGCCATCAGCCGAAAGCGAAATACGCGGCATCCCGTTTCCACCATATTTCACTGGCGCACAACGAAAACAACAACCTCTACAGCATCAGCAAAGCCAATGCGGATGAACTGATAGAAAGATTCCACGAGAAGACCGGTCTCAACATCGTCACCACCGCCAGCCCGGAAGCATTCGGGCCGATGCAGCAGGAAGATGAAATGATTCCAAGAATGATCCTTAACGCGCTTAACAATGAATCGCTGCTCTCCACTAAAGCCAGCGACAAGACACGCGACTGGCTGTTCATCGCAGACTTATGCGAAGCGATTGATACCGTCTTCCACCTGGGAGACGCTGGGCAATTTTATGAAACCGGTTTTAATATCCGTGTCACAGACAATGCGCTTGCCGACCAGATCCAAGCCATGTTTGAAGACAATTTCCCGGGAAATAAAACATCTCTCAGAGATAAATTGCTCCACTCTAAAGCGGCTTTCATCTCACAGCCACAAGTTCTGGGTTACGCACCATTCACCTTATTCGAAAACGGTCTGCGCACAACGCTCGACTGGTATTTTAAAAAATACAAACAAGCAAGTTTCCTAAAGAACAGCTAGATCCAATTCCATCAGATGAGGTGACCGCATGATTAACTTTAGCAATAATCATTTCTTTCAATTAACCAAGCAGACGCATTCAATCAAATCGATTGCGTTGATACATAAAAACATGAAGCCGGGCGGCGTGGAAATGCTGGTGGTCCGGATGGTCAAATGGCTTAGCGACAACGACTACAACGTTACTTTGTTCTTGTACAGCAGCGGCGGCCCTTTGATTCGCCAGTTGGAAACGCTCAAAAACGTCACCATATTAGTCGATGAAGACCCAAGCGATCCTTCCATTAATATGTGGCTTGCTACGAAGATGCTGACCAAACGCTTCGCTGAACCATTTGACCTTGTCTATTCGTTCAGCCCGATGTCGTTCTTACTTTCTTATCTCGTACCTGCGAAAAAGCGCATGTCCGGCGTCTATCATCCGGAAAGCTACAAACACGAAAGCGTGAGCAGCGTCGTCAAATTTCTCAAGCTGATTGATCCGAAGTTCTACAAAAAGCTGATGTTCATGAATCCCTCCATTAAGCAGCTCACAGAAGAAGCGATTGGAGAGCGTGTAAACGATACCATTTTCCCAATGCCGTTGGACTTCTGTTCGGATACGAAAACCTTGGGCAACTTTAATTCACGTCGCATCGTCTCTATTGGACAACTGTCCCATTTTCGTACCTATAACTACTATATGGTCGACGTCATGGAAAGGCTGATCCAAATCGATCCGGAATTCACTTACCATATTTACGGTACAGGACAAGGAGAAGACGATCTGCACAATAAAATCGCCAGCTCTCCGGCGCGTGACCACATCTTTATGCACGGCGCCTTTACGTATGAGGACAAAAAACGTGCCTTGCAGAATACATTCTGTTTTGTCGGCATGGGGGTTTCCCTAATTGAAGCGGCAGGCTGCGGCATTCCGGCCATCACCACCAAAATTAACGACCCGAACGGATTGAGCAAAGGCTTTCTCCATCAATTGCCGCCATATGAAAGCGGAGATACATTGAATGAAGACAAAGAACTTATATTTGTAGAAGCGCAAATTGAAAAACTGCTGTCGAGCCAAAAGGAATATAAAAAAATCTCCAGATGTGACCGCGTGAAAGCGGGGGAATTTGAAAGTAATCAAGTGATGGAGAAGTTCATCAGGGAAGCAGAAATGAAACCATACATGATCCGGTTGCATTGAGGGTGAAACATAAACTTTATTGGTTATAATTCATCAAAGTTGGTTGAAAATTCAGTAGTATAACCAAAAAAGATAAAAATTCACGGAAATATATAAAAATATGTGTCAATGTGACTAGTATTTTAGGAGTATTAACCTTATAATAGATTTAACGTAAAGGGAATGTTACGCAAAACCTATACCAATCTAGAGGAAAGTGAGATGAAAGGCTTATGAAAGCTTATGAATCCTATAGAGAAAAAGTAGAGAGTCGGCATAACAAAGACCTAAAAGAGGTTATGAAAGAGTTGTACATTGAGGAGGATTTGGGACCTTCCGTCAGCGCGAAAAAGCTGGGGATGACGCGACAAGCCTTTATGTATTTCGTTCATGAATACGATTTGAAAAAACTCAAGTTCGGCAAATACAAAAAAAAAATGATGATTTTCCGGGGGCGTCAGACAGCTCAGTAAAATCACCAATTGAAAGCCCGCTTCCTGAGCAATAGGAGCGGGTTTTCGTATGGAGAAATTTAAAGAGGGAAGGTGAAAAAGAAGTAGAAGAAATGAGTACACAAAGACATTTTCTTGTAGACATGCTTATAGTTCATGTAAGAGCATAACTAGTTCATGTAGAGTTTCATATAGAGTCTGTACAAAATTAAGAAATTAAGGAAGAAACGGCAACTCTTCCTGTAGAAGCGTGATACTCCTCTGATTCTAAGCGCCGGCGCGTGCACCACCGCTGCCAAGCGATTCCAGAACCACACATTCATTTTTTTCTACCACACAATATGTTCGCTGTGTATTTTCCACAACCACTGAGCTGAGGCGCGTAACCGGGCTGGGCGGAGCTGTGAGACGAGTGCTCTTCTCGGCTCATAGCGTGAGCCATGCCCTAAGCGACCGAGGCGACTTAGAGAACCCTCGAAAACTACTGCCATTAAAAAGAGCGCAGCCCCAAAATGGGACTGCGCTCTCCAATTTTACATCTCCAAATGCTCTTTCAATGTACTTTGAATTTCTGCCAACTCAGCATCATCCATCATGTAATACCAGATGCCATTAATCGTTTCTCCTCTGCCGTCTTCCACAATCATTTGATCGACTGTGCCGATAGCATCACGGTAATTCGACTGGACATCCATCATCTCATCGAACGTCATATTCGTGCGGACGTTGTCTCCTAAAGCAGTAAAGATATCCTTATAGTTCAATAAGCTATTAACCGAAGCGCCTTCTTTCATGATCGCTTGGATCACTTGTTTCTGGCGGTTCTGGCGGCCGAAGTCGCCTTCGGGATCCTGCTTGCGCATTCTCACATAGCCCAATGCTTCATCGCCGTTCAACTGAATCGTGCCTTCAGGGTAATCATCAAAGGCCATTGTGTTGGTAACTTCCACACCACCGACTGCATCGACAATGTCTTTAAAGCCTTCCATGTTCACTTGCATCACATAGTCAATCGGAATATCCAATAAATTTTCCACTGTGTCCAATGACATTTCAATGCCACCGAAAGCATAAGCATGGTTGATCTTATCCGTTGTACCGCGTCCGACAATTTCCGTATACGTATCACGCGGAATGGATACCATCTTCGTTGATTTTTCTGCCGGATTGATCGTCATAACAACAACTGTATCCGAACGGCCCCGGTCGTCTTCACGTTCATCCACACCCAACAACAAGACAGAAAATGGATCCTGGTCGTTTAAGGAAAGTTCCTGATCCGTAGCGCGTTTTTCTGAAGCTTCGCGGTCGATCGGCTCGTGCATTTCATCCAGCGTACTGGTGAAACTGATGTACACCGTGAACAAGTAGATGCCAAGACCGATAACAATCAATCCTAAAATTCCCACAACCCACGGCCATTTTTTCTTCTTGTTCTTTTTCTCTCTTCTGCCCACCAAAAATTGCCCCTTTTATTCAGCGATGAAATACGCTTCTAATTCTTCTGTCCATAATTCTGCGCCTTTGTCGTTTGGAAGTCCATCTTCAGTCAAAAAATCTTTCAACGCTTCGTCATCTGTATCCGGCCATACGGACCAATGATCAATATAAGCATACCCGTAAATCGCTGCAAATTCTTCCAATGCAGAAACCTGTGCTAAATAATAACCTGCACCAAAAATCGGCTGTGGGGGATGAAGCACCACGACGGCATCTTCCACTTCAGCAGTAACAGCTGTGTTAAACTCGCTGATATGTTCACGTTCTTGCTCAATCGCGATGCGGTCATTATTCATCAAAGTCATCGGTTCGAGCAAAACGATGTCATAGCCAGCGGACAAATCAACGTTGCCGCCGATCAATGCTTCAGAAGTTCCTGTTAATGAAAGAACGTCCACTTCAATAAAATCTTCATAACTCGTTTCCAGTGATTCCTTTAAGCGTTCCGCATATCCGGGATTCCCCGAATCCAGTGCAGCTGAACCAGCAATCAGCAGTTGTACTTTCTCACCGTTGTCGCTTCGCTCTATCAGCAAGTCCTGGACCGCTTGATCGGCATTTGCTGATAATTCTTTAATGTTCACAGAAAGTTCACCGTTATTCTGCTCTTTTGTCTCTTTAGTGGAAGCTTCTTTTTTGCCGCTTGTCTGTGTCTTTTGTTCCTCTGGCTGTTCCAGCACATTTTCCAATTTGTCCTGCCATGTTAAATAGCTGAAAACCAGTGCAAATACACAAAGTAAAACGGCTAAGAAAGCGCCTATTTTATACAGTTTCATACAAATCTCCTTTCAACAAAACCAATATCTACAAATAAAGATAGCATAAATCATTCTAATAGCCTATAAAACTTTTTAAAAATGGAAGTTCTTATGATACATTCCTGTGATATACTGATTACTGTTGTTAAAACTGCCGTAAAAGAAATAGACCATAAAAGGAGAAATTCACCAGATGGAAGAAACTATCAGCTTACAAGATTTATTCAAAACTGTGAAGAAACGCATTGGTCTAATCGCATTAATGACCTTGCTGGCAATCACGATCGCAGGAGTCGTATCATTTCTTGTCCTTACGCCAATGTACCAAACTTCAACACAAATACTGGTTAACCAGGAAGCATCTGAGGCTGCACAGCTTACCAACCAAAACATTCAAACTGACCTTCAATTGATCAATACATATTCAGTCATCATCAAAAGCCCGGCTATTTTAGATGAAGTATCAAGTCAACTAGATCTTGATATGTCAGTTGAACAATTAAATGAAAAAATTACAGTTAGCACAGCCGAAAATTCTCAAGTCGTTAACGTAACTGTACAGGACGAAGATCCTGCACAAGCAGTAGATATCGCCAATACGACCGCTAAAGTGTTTGAAAGTGAGATTTCAGACTTAATGAGTGTAGATAACGTATCAATTTTGTCGCCGGCTGTATTAAAGGAAAACCCTTCACCAGTTGCGCCAAACCCGATGTTGAATATGGCAATTGCTGCAGTCATTGGATTGATGCTTGGAGTAGGGATTGCATTCTTGCTTGAATACTTGGATACAACCATTAAAGACCAGCAAGACATCGAAGATATTTTAGGTGTGCCGATGCTAGGGATTATTTCACCGATTAAAGAAGAAGCGAAATTGGAAGCAACTACATCTAGAAGAAAGGCAGGGAATACCAATGGCCAGAAAGAAGAAAGTGCTGCAGGATACCGCTCGTAAATTAATCTCATTCACTACACCGCGCTCATTTGTATCGGAGCAATTCCGTACATTGCGTACCAATATCAACTTCTCATCACCAGATGCAGAAATCCGCACAATGGTTATTACGTCAGCTGCGCCTTCAGAAGGAAAGTCAACAACTTCTGCCAATCTGGCAGTCGTCTTTGCACAAGAAGGCAAAAAAGTATTGTTAATAGATGGCGATATGCGTAAACCAACTACTCATTACACATTCCGTATGGGGAACACAGTTGGCTTGTCGAGTGTATTGACACGCCAGAACTCGATTCAGGAAGTAATTCGGCCGACAGCTGTCGAACGTCTGGATCTCATGACATGTGGGCCGATTCCGCCGAACCCAGCAGAGCTATTGGCTTCCAAGTCAATGGATGCTTTAATCGATCAATTAAAAGAAAAGTACGATTTGATCATTTTTGATGCACCGCCAGTACTATCCGTAACGGATGGACAGATTCTATCGAATAAATGCCAGGGCACGATTTTGGTAGTCAGCTCAGGCAAGACAGAAAAAGAAATGGCGCTGAAAGCCAAAGAAGCGATTGAATCTTCAAACAGCCGCCTCATTGGTGCGGTATTGAACAACTTCGAGCTGCCAAAAGACAGCAACTACTACCAATATTACGGAACTACAGAGTAAAAAGGATTTCCTTTTTACTTTTTTTTGAAGCGTCAAAGGAGGACGAAACAATGATCGACACGCACGCCCACATTCTCCCGGGTCTTGACGACGGAGCAGAAACGATGGAACAAACAAAACGGTTGCTGGAAAAAGCAGTCGACGAACAACTGACAGGTATTATTGCCACCCCGCATGCCTTTCACCCCAATTTCCAAACAAACCTTGCAGCTTTAAAAAAACAATTAGAGCTGGTCAACTCATACATCGCTCAGGAACAGCTGCCACTCACCATTTACAGCGGACAGGAATGTCGCTTGTCTGATAAACTGCCAGAACGTTTAGCTGCTGGTGAAGCTTTAACCCTAGCTAACTCCAGATACGTCTTGTTGGAGTTGCCGTCATCAGGGATTCCGGCGTATACAGTTCCAGTTATCCAGCAATTAATCACGAAAAATTACGTTCCGATTATTGCCCACGCAGAGCGCAATCAAGGCATTATTGAAAAACCCGAACGTTTGAAGAAGCTCTTGCTTCACGGTGCGATGGCACAAGTCACAGCGGGATCAGTTGCCGGAAGCTTCGGCAAAGCGATTCAACGTACAGCCATGAGCCTGATTGACGCTAATTTAATTCATGTCTACGGATCGGATGTACATAGTTTGGATAAGCGTCCATTCCTGTTCAATGAAGGGCTGGATTACTTGGAGAAAAAGAACCAGCATGACATGGTCGATATCTTCCTGGAAAACAATGAACGAATACTATTAAATGAATATTTACATGTGTTAGAGCCGGGAGACATCCGTAAAGGAAAATGGTGGAATATATTTGCTTAACAAATAATAAAAAAGTATTATTTTGTTTATAAAATCCTATCATTTCCAATTAGTAGTATGTTAGAATAAATAAGGTTTTAACGTATGTGTGTAGAAAGTAATGGATATCGAAAGGATTGACCCCTATTGTCTTTGAAAAATCGCGTTTCTTTATTACTGATTGTTGACTCGTTAATAGTCTTCTTTTCTATTTTTATTGGATATTACGTACTTTATCCCTATAACGATGTCCTGCAAAATAAATTCCTCCTAGCAAGTGCTTTAACGATTTTCATTGCACATCATACCTTAGCGATGTATTACGGCCTGTACCGAAAAGTTTGGGAGTATGCCTCAATCGGTGAATTGACTTCCATCTTTAAAGCGGTCACTTGGTCAATCATTGCCATCGGTGTTGTGCAATACCTTTATAGAGGAGATGTGCTGTTCCGCGCATTAGCGATCACTTGGATGCTGCATCTCATCTTAATAGGTGGATCACGTTTGTCATGGCGCTTATTCCGTGACAAAGCAATCAAGCATAAAGGCTCGGAATTAAAGCGCACGTTGATTGTTGGGGCTGGCAAAGCAGGGAGCCTTGTAGCGCGCCAATTGCTGGCAAACCCTGAGAATGGTTTGTTGCCTGTGCTGTATATCGATGATGACAAAAACAAGCAAGGCCTTGATATATACGGGGTGCGGGTTGTTCATGGTAACACACAAGATGTTGCCGATATTGCAAAAGACAATCTGATCGATACAATCATCATCGCTATTCCTTCACTTGGCAAGCAGGAAACTGCGGAATTGATCAAAACTTGTATGGACTCAGGTATCCGGACACAGACGATTCCCTTGATTGAAGACATCATGACTGGAAAAGTATCTGTAACGGATATCCAGGATGTGAAAATTGAAGACTTGTTGGGCCGTGACGAAGTTAAGTTGGATATGGATAAGATCGCTGATCAATTAACCAGCAAAACGATTCTTGTCACAGGCGCAGGCGGTTCAATCGGTTCGGAAATTTCCCGCCAAATCGCGCGCTTTGGTCCGAAGAAGCTATTGCTTCTGGGTCACGGTGAAAACTCGATTTACTTAATCGATATGGAGCTTCGACAAACAGTTGCACCAGATACGGAGATTATTCCAATCATCGCCGATGTCCAGGACCGTGAACGCATCATGGACATCATGAAAACTTATAAACCAGATGTCGTCTATCATGCAGCAGCGCATAAGCATGTGCCGTTGATGGAAGGAAATCCAATGGAGGCTGTTAAGAACAACGTCTATGGAACGAAGAATGTTGCAGAAGCTGCTCATCTGAGTGGAGTAGGCAATTTCGTGATGGTCTCAACGGATAAAGCAGTAAACCCGCCGAACGTCATGGGCGCAACAAAACGCTTTGCGGAAATGATCGTCCAAAACTTAGCGAAGCGTAGCGAAACAAAATTCGCAGCGGTGCGCTTCGGTAATGTGCTTGGCTCTCGTGGATCGGTTATTCCATTGTTCAAGAAACAAATCGCGGCAGGCGGACCTATCACAGTCACAGACCCACGTATGACTCGTTACTTCATGACGATTCCAGAAGCTTCTCGACTTGTTATTCAAGCGGGAACATTGGCTGAAGGTGGAGAAGTATTTGTCTTGGATATGGGTGAGCCTGTGAAGATTGTGGATCTGGCGCAGAACTTAATCCGCTTGTCTGGCTATTCAGAAGGCGAAATCGGCATCAATTTTTCTGGGATTCGTCCTGGAGAGAAGTTATTTGAGGAACTGCTTAACGAAAATGAGATTCAAACTGAACAGGTATTTCCAAAGATTTATATTGGGAAAGCTAATCCCGTCAGTGAAGGTGAGTTGACTTATCTTTTGGAGAAGCTACCTGATATGAGGAATGAAGAGGTTAAAGATGTTCTAGTAGGATTAGCTAACCGAAAAAACGTTGTTACTTTGGAAGTGGGAATTGGTTCAACTTAATTTAATAAAATTATGTAATATAACAAAAAGTTATTGTTATTTTTTTCGGGGTTACTATTTAACTAGTCTATTTTAAATAAATAACTATAAAAGGTTCAAAACATTATTGAAAATTATATTTAATGACTTAGCAGTTTGATTAACAATAAAGGAGGTCCTAATTTGGAGAAAGATTATCCATTAGTTAGTGTAATTATTCCAACTTACAATCGACCAATTACTTTGAAAAGAACAATAGAATCAGTGTTAAAACAAACTTATAAAAATATTGAGATAATAGTAGTTGATGATAATGATCCAAACTGGAAAAGTAGGTTAGAAACTCAAGATATTATGTTTAAGTTTCAAGAGCATCAGAATATTTCATATGTTCAACATACTAGTAATAAAAACGGATCCGCAGCAAGAAATACTGGTTTTAAGTGTTCAAAAGGTGAATATATTATGTTTTTAGATGATGACGATGAATTTTTGCCTGAAAAAGTTTATGCTCAATTAACTCATATGGAAAAACTAGATTCATCTTGGGGAGTAAGCTACACCAATTATATAAGGAAAAGAAATAATAATATTGTTGTTTATGGAGCTGAGTATAGAGAAGGAAATATGCTAAAGGACGAGCTTATGAGAAATTTCTTTATACATGCTGGGTCAAATTTGATGATTAGAAGGTCAGTAGTACAGGACGTTAATGGGTTTGATGAAAGTTTTTCTAGGAATCAAGATATTGAATTTCTTTCTCGAATTTTGATGAAATATAAAATTGCTCATGTAAATGTTATAGGATTAGTTGTTCATGTTCATGATAATTCAGCAGTAAAGGAGCAATTTGAAGATATAACGAAAAAGTATATTGATAAATTTCTTCCGTTCATTAATAAACTTACGCCAGCGGATAAAAAAGATTTCTATACAATGATAAATTTACAACTGTTTCGAAACTATATAACTACAGCTGGAAAAAGATCGAAGGCTTGGAAACAAATACTCAATAATGATGTTTCAATATTTTTGGTTTTAAAATATGCTGGACATTTAATTAATCGTAGATTAAGAAAAAAAGCATATGGTTTTAATTTATAAGAATCATTTATTTTCAATTTAATAATTCGATTTAATAAGGAGAATAAAATGGTTATTGGAAACATTCTTTCTTTATTTACTTTTGGTTTTTATATTCTTATTTTTACCTTAATTTCCTACTATATTAAAGAAATTGTGAAATTAAAAGGATTTAGTGTATACAGTGTATTTTTAATTATTTTTACTGTTTTTTATATTATGGTCCCTTTTATACAAACTTTCTTTCCAAAATTTAGGGATGATTCTACGCATTTCACTATACTTTTAAATCAGCAATCTTCTACAGAAATTTTTTGGAACATGATTGTAAGTTTTTTTATTTTATGTATCATTGTTGCTGTCTACCATATAGATTTTCGCAAAAATAGAAAAAAGAGAGAAAGAAATGACTTTCTAGATTTTATTAAGAATAAAAGAAAAAATCACTTTAAAACTACCAAGTTATTTACAGATATAGTATTTATTCTAGGTGCTACAAGTATTTTATTGTTAATAATTGAAACTGGTTCTTTACAAACCTACTTATCGTTAGGATCGCAAACAAGAGGCTTAGACAAAGAACCTACAGATTATATTAGATCTAGCTATTTACAGCTTATTACATTATCTCTTGTTATACTTGTGGTCCCTTATATGTACTTTTATCTTTATAAGTTAAAAAAAAGTCAAATAACTTTAATGAAGTTAATAATATCTATAGTATTCGCGATTCTTTTTTTGCTTTATAACCAGGGAAGAGCACCGTTATTATTATTCTTTGTACCTTTCTTTTTTGTTTTTGGAAATAAAAAGTCAAAAGCAAATTTGTTCTTATTAGCATTTTTAGCAGTAATAGGAACCTTTTTATTAAGTATATTAGACCGTTTCTTTAATTACTTAGCATATGGGGTTACTATAGCTAAAGTTGAAACAAATTTTTTAACTCAATTTTTAAAAGAGTTTAGTTATCCTTTCAGTAATTTTGTATTAAAAGGTGAATTTGTTGATATAACTGGATTTAGGTATCTGTATGATTATATAATTTGGCCGTTTACTATGATACCAGGCTCGATTCTGAGTTTAATTGGATTTGATAAGAATAAGATTGACTCAATTTATTTAGTTAATACTAGTAATTATGAAGCGCTTCTTGGGGCAAAAGCTTCTGGTGGAATTCCAGTAGACTTTTTAACATATAATTATTATCAATTTGGATATATATCTTTAATTATTTTGGCAATATTTTTCGGAATAATTTTGAAACAACTTGATATTATTTTTCAAAGTTATAAATACAACATACCAATACAAATAATCTTATATAGAATTTCTTTTTCAATGATAAATGTAATTAATAATTTTGATATGTCAGCAATATTTAGAAATAGACTAGATATTATAATTCTTCTAGGGTTTGTTTTAACTTTGTATTACCATGACTTAAGAATGTTTAAAAAGACTAAATTGAGACATAAAAGTAGATATGAAAAAATAATGAGGGTCTGATAAAGTGGAAAAAAATAATTACGAAATTATTATATTTACTCCTTATTATCCTATTATGCATCGAACAGATTTAGAGGAGGATACCAAGGCAGTCTACTATTTATTAAAAGAATCACCGGATAATATGAATATCTTAGTTGCTCATACATATTTCCATGGATTTAAAAAAACAATGGCTATGATTTTTAAATTGAAGAAATTCAAAAAAAATAACTACTATAAGGGGAAGGACTTATACGGAAATGATTTAGTTTTTATGGAATTTTTACTTATGATACCCAAAAAACTTAATACAATCTCTTTCTTTTATCGTAAATATTCTAGAATTCTTAAAGAACACTATCAAAGAAAATATAGATTTCCGCATATTTTAGTTTTTCATATGCCTACTTGTTATAGAAAATTAATCAAATTTCTCCAGATGGACGTTCCGAAGATTGCAATTATACATTCTTTTGATATTAAAAATATTAGAGATAGAAAAACAATTAAGTATTGGAAAAATTACATGGAAACCTTTCAATCAATTGGATTTAGATCATATGTAATCAAAAAAGAATATGAGGAACTTTTAGGGATTGCTCAAAATTCTTTTTTAGTTCATTCAGGATTACCTAATAATTTTTTACAGGGCAGCAATGTGAAACGTTCCTATCATCAAGAAGATAAAGTTAAGTTTATTTTTGTAGGAAAATTAAACGAAAATAAGAATTTAGAAAGTGTATTAAAAGCTTTAGAGGTTATAAAGGAGGTTGTGAAATTTGAATTAAAAATAATAGGTGTCGGTCCCCAAGAAGCGTTATTAAAAAAAATGGCAAAAGATTTAGGGATTATAAATAATGTTAAGTTTATAGGTAAGGTATCTCGAGAAAAGAGTTTCGAGGAAATGAAAAAATCCGATATTTTTATAATGACAAGCAAGAAAGAAACTCTAGGTCTTGTATATCTTGAAGCTATGGCTGCAGGGTGTATTGTAATAGGATCTAAAGGACAAGGGATTGATGGGATTATAAAAGATGGTGAGAATGGTTATTTAACAGATTCTAGAAATATAAAAGAAATCTCTGATAAAATTTTGGAAACTGTATATCTAAGTCAAGAAAAGCAAGATGAAATTAGAAGTAGGGCAGAACACACTATTTCTAATTTATCAGACTCGAAAGTTTCTCAAGATTATTTTGCCCATATTTCCCTTTATGGTTTGAAAGGCTTATCTCATGAAAAAAACTAGATGGAAAAGGAAAGGTAACTATGGTAGAGCAATAATTACCTTGGCGTCGGGTTCATTAATTGCACAGCTGATCACTATATTAGTAGCTCCTTTATTAACTAGAATATACACCCCAGAAGAATTAGGAATGTATGCTTTGATATTAACTGCAGAGAGTCTATTAGGAGGCATTATTTGTGCCAGGTATGATGTTTCTATAGTTAGCGAACCCAATGAAAAGAATGTATTTCCGCTTATTAAGCTTTCAATTCTAATAACAATTGTCTTTAGTACATTGGCTACAATAGCCTACGGTATATATTTCTCTTATTTTGCTAAAGAAGGATATGGCCTTTATCTCCTGATTTTTCTCTTTTTAATGCTAATAATAAATGGGTTATTAAGAGTTTTAGAAGCGTACAATAATAGAATGAAAGACTACAAAACTATTTCTTCAGTTTATGTAGCAAAAACCTTCACTCAAAATATTGGAACTGTAATATTGGGATTGCTTCATTTCAGTGTATATGGCATGTTATTCGCCCATGTTACAGGAATGTTAGCTGGATTAAAGAAACAAGCAAAAAGCATACTTCCTTCAGTTAAAGATCTATATCTTATCAATTCTACACGTCTAAAAGAAGTGATGAAGATGCATTATCGTCTTCCACTTTATTCTGCTCCGGCCCAGTTTGCAAATCGTTTTTCTTATACATCAATATTTTTTTTCATAGAGTTTTTATTTGGTTTAGGTACGTTAGGATTTTATTCTATTTCCAATAAAGCCCTTGGCCTTCCTTTATCTGTGATGAGTAACAACATTTCAAAAGTTTTCTTTGAAGAGGCATCAAGAGAATATGATGAAACTGGAAAATTTAAGAAAAGCTTTAATAAAACTTCTCTATTACTAATTACGTTAGCTATTCCAATGGTAATAATTATTTACCTTTTTTCTCCTTCGATATTTAAATTTGCTTTTGGCAATAGTTGGATTGAAGCTGGAGTTTATGTACAGATTCTAGCGCCTATGTTTGGCATTAGATTTGTAGTCAATACAGTGATTTATGGTTTGCAGATTGCCAAAAAACAAAATTTGGAATTGATAATACAGTGTTTATTTATAATTGCTTCAATAGGAAGTTTTGGTCTTTCAAGAATATACTCCTATGATATATATCAGTATCTATCAGCAGTATCTATATCTTTTTCAATAGTTTATATAATATATTATTTGTTTGTTGCAAAATATGCTTATGGATTTAGAAGTAATAAGTAATACCGCTATTTGCATTATAAGGAGGAGAAAGTTTGAAAATATTAATAACAGGCGTGGCAGGATTTATTGGATCAAATTTAGCCAAAAGGTTATTAAACGATAACCATAAAATTATAGGAATAGATAATTTAAATGATTATTATGACGTGAATTTAAAAAAAGATAGACTAAAGAATATTAAGAGTGATAGTTTTAATTTTTTTGAAATAGATTTGGAGAATAATGAAGATATTGATAAAGTTTTTTCAAAACACAAACCAGATATTGTAATTAATTTAGCTGCTCAAGCAGGAGTAAGATACAGTATTGAAAACCCTCGTGCTTATATAAATTCAAATATAGTAGGTTTTATAAATATACTTGAAGCAACTCGTCACAATAAGGTAAAACATTTAATTTATGCTTCATCGAGTTCTGTATATGGAGCAAATACTTCCTTACCATTTTCAGTACATGACAATATTGATCACCCATTAAGTTTGTATGCAGCAACTAAAAAAGCAAACGAATTAATGGCCCACACATATAGTAGTCTGTATAGTATTCCAACTACTGGATTAAGATTCTTTACAGTATATGGACCATGGGGACGTCCAGATATGGCATTGTTCATGTTCACCAAAAATATTCTCGAAGGCAAGCCTATTAATGTTTTTAATAATGGCGAAATGATGAGAGATTTTACATACGTTGATGATATTGTAGAAGCTATTACACGCTTAGTTGAAAAACCTGCTCAGCCAAACCCTAAATGGACAGGAGAAAATCCGGATCCAGGTACAAGTTATGCACCTTATAAAATCTATAATATTGGAAATAACAGTCCAGTTCGCTTAATGGACTTTATCGAGGCAATTGAAGAGAAAACAGGCAAAAAAGCAATTAAAAACTTTATGCCTCTTCAAGATGGTGATGTTCCAGCTACTTATGCAAACGTAGAAGATTTATTTAGAGATATTGATTTTCAACCAGAAACAAACATTAAAGATGGTGTAGAAAAATTCGTTGACTGGTATGTCAACTATTATGGAGTGAAATTATAATGAATAGAAAAATTGGTGTTGTAGGATTAGGATATGTAGGATTACCGGTAGCAGTAGCATTTGGACATGAACATCATATTGTAGGATTTGATATCAATGCAAATAGAATTTCTACTTTAATCGGTGGAACGGATTATACAAACGAAGTAACTGACGAAGAACTAAAAGAAGTAAATATTGACTTTACAGCAGATGCTTCCAAATTGAAAGAGACCGATTTTATTATCGTAGCGGTACCAACACCGATTAATGAGCACAACCAGCCAGATTTAACACCTCTTCTTAAAGCATCAGAAACGGTTGGTAAAAACTTGTCTATAGGAACAATTGTAGTTTTTGAATCTACAGTTTATCCTGGAGCAACTGAAGAAGAATGTGTACCTGTCCTTGAAAAATTCTCTGGATTAAAATGTGGAATCGACTTTTTTGTAGGCTATTCACCAGAACGTATTAATCCAGGTGATAAAGAGCATACGTTTACAACAATTACTAAGGTAGTTTCAGGACAGACTCCTGAAGTGCTTGAAATTGTAGCGGAGACCTATTGCAGTGTAGTGAAAGCTGGGGTACACAAAGCAAGCTCAATTAAGGTTGCAGAAGCTGCTAAAGTTATTGAAAATACGCAACGTGATGTAAATATTGCTTTAATGAATGAATTGGCCTTGATTTTCGATCTTCTTGACATTGATACGGCTGAAGTACTAGCAGCTGCGGGTACTAAGTGGAACTTCCTTAACTTTTCTCCGGGATTAGTGGGAGGCCACTGCATTGGAGTAGATCCTTATTATCTTACTCATAAAGCTCAAGCTGTTGGATACCAACCGGATGTTATTTTAGCTGGACGCCGTATCAATGATGATCTTGGTAAATACATCGCGAGAACTTTAGTGAAAAAGCTAATTAAACAAGGCGTTGGTGTTCAAGGGGCGAAAGTTACCGTGTTGGGACTTACTTTTAAAGAAAACGTACCGGATTTGCGCAATTCAAAAGTTATTGATGTTATTCGTGAACTACAGGAATTTGATATTGATGTGCAAGTGACGGATGCTGAAGCTGGCTCAAAAGACGCAGAGCGAGAGTATGGTGTTACATTAATTCCTTATGATGAACTGGAGAAAGCCGATGCTGTAGTGCTTGCAGTTCCTCATAGAGAGTATGTTCAAAAAAGCTGGGGCACAATCCAATCTCTATTGAAAAATGAAAAAGGAATACTTGTCGATGTGAAAAGTATCTTACCGCAGGATGAAAAACCAGAAGAGATTGAATTATGGAGACTATAATAGATATTATAAAATAAAAGGAGACTTAAATTTTTAATGATATTAATAACAGGGTTTACAGGAAACACAGGATCATTAGTTTTGCAAAAATTATTAAAAACAACAAGTCCACAAGAAATAGTCGGCATTTCTAGAAATCCTGTATCAAATGAATATTCAAATATTCACAACTTTGTTGGAGATTTAAGTAATCCAGAATCGATTGATCAATTATTCTCTGAATATAATATTGACTCAATTATCCATATTGCTAACATTAAATTTTCCCCACTCTTATTACAAAAATCTGATGAGTATAATGTGAAAAAAGTAGTTCTTATTCATACGACGGGAATATATTCGAAATATAGAAGTTATAGTTCTTTATATAAAAAAATTGAGCAAGAAATTTTAAGTAATTCATATCCACATACCAATTACGTTATTTTACGTCCTACAATGATATACGGTAATCATCTTGATCACAATATGCATAAATTAATAAAGTTTATTAACAAAAGTCCTGTCTTCCCTGTTTTTGGTGATGGTTCTTCATTAATGCAACCAGTGCATGTAGAAGATTTAGCAAATGCTACAATAGCAGCTCACGGTTCAAAAGAATTGTTGAATGAGGATTTTGATTTATCAGGGGGCAGTGTAGTAACTTATAAAGAAGTTCTTGAACATATCAAATATGGATTGAAAAGAAGAACTAAGTTAGTGTATATACCTATTAAGTCTGCTATTCTAGGAGCTAAAGTTTTAAGGAAAATAATGCCAAAACCAATTATATCGGTTGAGCAGGTAGAAAGATTACAAGAAGATAAAGCCTATTCTCATGAAAAAGCAAAAATTCAACTAGGATATAAACCAAGAACTTTTGAATTGGGTATATTACAGGAAATAGAACTTTTGAAAGAAAAAGGAATTATAAAATGAAAATATTACAAGTTACAGCTGTAGATTTTACAGTGAAGAAATTTTTGCTGCCATTGGTAAATGATTTAGAAAGCAAGAACTATGAAGTGCATATAGCTTGTGATGTAAAGAAAATTGGCCAGGAGCTTAGAGATGAAGGATACAATATCAAAAATATTCCTTTTACTCGTAATTTCAATTTATTTAGTCATTTAAATTCTTTATTAAAACTTATATCGTTAATTAAGACAGAAAAGTACGATATCATTCATTCTCACACACCTATTGCTAGTCTCATCGCTAGACTAGCCGCCAAAATAACGAATGTACCACTAAATGTTTATACTGCGCATGGTTTTTATTTTCATGAGAATATGAGACCGATAGTTTACAAGATTGCATACAGTTTAGAAAAGTTGTGGAGCAAGTTCTTCACTGATTATTTATTTTTCCAAAGTAAAGAGGATTATGAATTAGCTGTTAGAAAGAAGTTTAATACACCTAACAGACTTATACACATAAACAATGGGGTATCAGGAAAGAAGTTTAATCCAGCTAATTATGACAGAGATTCAATACGCAAGAGTTTAAATTTACATGAGAAAAAAGTAATTTTATTTGTCGGAAGACTAGTGGAAGAAAAAGGTATTAGAGAGTTGCTGAATGCTTTTGAAATACTTTCTTCTCGACATTCAAATATTTCACTTTTATTAGTAGGGGGTGGAGTCACTGGTGACAGAGACGGCCTTTCTCCTCAATTAATAGTTAATGGTATGTCAGAGTCTGTGAAAAAAAATATACATTTATTAGGTCTAAGAGATGACATTCCGGAAATTATAGCGGCATCGGATATTTTCACTTTACCTTCTTATAGAGAAGGATTACCTAGATCAATTATTGAAGCAATGGCTATGGGAAAACCTATAGTAGCTACTGATATTCGAGGGTGTAGGGAAGAAGTATTTGAAGGAGTTAACGGGTTTTTATGCGAAGCTAAAAATGCTGAATCCCTTGCAAACTCTTTAGATTTACTTTTAAGGGATGAGAAAAAAATGGAGGAATACGGTACTCAATCTAGAAAAATATTTCTAAAAGAATTTGAAGAACAAAAAGTATTAGATCGTCAATTGAATATTTTCAATAAGTTTCGAAAGGGACAGTTAGATGTATAGCTTCACTAAAAGATTAATGGACATTATACTGTCACTAATTGCAGTTATAATGTTTTCTCCTATACTAGTTATAATTGCTCTTTTAATTAAATTCGACTCTAAAGGACCTATAGTGTTTAAGCAGAAAAGACCTGGGATAAACAAAAAACTCTTTACAATTTATAAATTTCGGACGATGAAAATTGAGACTCCTAATGTCTCTACGGAAAAATTAGGAGATCCTTCGCGTTATATCACAAAACTAGGTTTATTCTTAAGAAAATCGAGTTTAGACGAATTGCCTCAATTGTTCAATATTATGTTTGGGCATATGTCGATTGTTGGTCCTCGACCAGCACTGTACAATCAAGACGATTTAATAGAATTAAGAGACAAGCATGGCATAAATGAATTGAAACCTGGTTTAACAGGATATGCTCAAGTTATGGGAAGAGATAATATTACAGATATTGAAAAAGTAAGATATGAAGAATTTTATAAAAAAAACATGAGTCTATGGTTAGATATTAAAATTATTTGGTGGACTTTTAAGAGTGTAGTAAAGTCCGAAGGAGTTAGAGTAAATTAATAAAATCTCGATACCATAATTAAATGTGCTCAGTGAATTTGGATAGTAAAAATGCTCTTTTAAAAGGAAGTCAACCAACTTCGAATACAGGTGTCAACGCCGGTTTAATTTTCCCATTATAGCCGGAATAAAATTCCCCACTTAAGTTAAAATCGCGACCCAGTGTCAGAGACAATTGAGTTTATGCACAATAATTGCATGCCAGAAATGCCGCATCGAGGAATCCCAACGGTTTCGAGATGCGGCTTTAACATGTTTATGGGATAAGCGTCCAATAATGAGCACGTTCTAATAGAAGATTCTTCATGAGATACTCTTTCCAGAATTGAATTTCTGGGAGG
>NZ_JACSPU010000001.1:226633-233284 GCF_014836985.1 Planococcus wigleyi
GAAAGTGGAGAAACGCTGGTGCAGTGGTGTGAGAAGAAGGACATCAAAATCCACACGATGAAATACTGGCTGCGCAAACAGTCGCCCGTATCCAAAAAGTCGCAAGAGACCGCTTGGGTCTCCTGTCTGGTGGAAGAACCTTCGTAAGCGTCCAATAATGAGCACGTTCTAATAGAAGATTCTTCATGAGATACTCTTTCCAGAATTGAATTTCTGGGAGGAGTTTTTTTTGAAAAGAAAAGAGAAGGAATTATATTGGACCGGTCAAATCAATGAATATCGGGAAAGTGGAGAAACGCTGGTGCAGTGGTGTGAGAAGAAGGACATCAAAATCCACACGATGAAATACTGGCTGCGCAAGCAGTCACCGGTAGCCACAGAGAAACCAGAGACCGCTTGGGTCTCCTGTCTGGTGGAAGAAGAAGAAAATTTGAAAGACACCATCACGTTGAAAATTAAAAATGTGGAAATCGAGGTGATGAGTGGCTTCCAGGACGAACTGTTACTGAAGGTCCTTCGGACACTTGACCAATTATGATGAACGGACGGATTGTCGAACGGGTGTATTTGGCGGCCGGACCGACAGACCTCCGAAAGTCGATTGACGGGCTGGCAGTCATCGTCCAGGAACTGTTCCAGCTCGATCCCTTCTCCCATGCACTTTTTGTGTTCTGTAACCGGAAAAAAGACAAGCTCAAGATCCTGTTTTGGGACCACAATGGCTTCTGGCTCTACTACCGGCGGTTGGAAAAAGGGTTGTTCGATTGGCCGGACCTGGGGTCCAGCCAGCCGTTGCCCATCACGTCCCGGCAGTTGAATTGGTTGCTCGATGGCCTGCCGCTGAACCAGCACCAAGCACACCCATCCGTTGCGGCGAAAAAAATCATTTAGGTCTATTTGAGGCAAAACTTTTGTGCTATTCTTAGACTTATGAGAAAACCAGACGGAAACACCTCACCTACAATTGAAGAACTGGAAAAGAAGAACGCGCAGCTAGAGAACCAGATGAAGACACTGGAGCTGAAGGTGCAGTGGTACGAAGAACAGTTCCGCCTGTCCCAGCAGAAACGGTTTGGTGCATCCAGCGAAAAGACGGATGACAATCAGTTGGCGCTGCAGCTGTTCAACGAAGCCGAAATCTCTTCTTCCGTCTTATTGGCGGAACCGACAATGGAGACCGTCAACTACACGCGCAAAAAAATTGGCGGCCGTGCCGAAAAGTTGAAAGACCTGCCGGTCGAAACCATCCATTACGACCTCTCTGACGCAGAGAAGGTCTGTTCGGCATGCGATCACGCACTCCATGAAATGAGCCATCAAACCCGGCAAGAGCTGAAAATCGTTCCGGCACAGGTCAAAGTGGTGAAACACGTTCAGCACATTTACAGCTGCCGGCATTGCGAAAAATATGAAATCACGACACCTATCATGAAAGCAAAAATGCCGAATCCGGTCATCCCGAAGGGATTGGCTTCTCCTTCCGCGATTGCCTTCATCATGACGCAAAAGTTTGCGGACGGGCTGCCACTTTACCGTCAGGAAAAGCAGCTGGAACGGATGGGGATTCCATTGAACCGCCAGACCCTGTCGAACTGGATGATTTCAAGCACCACCCGCTGGTTGAGCCCGTTTTATGATACCCTTCACCGGCAACTCCTGCAGGAAGAGCTGCTTCATGCCGATGAGACCAGCCTGCAAGTGCTTGATGAGCCCGGCAAAACGGCCCAGTCCAAGTCGTACATGTGGCTCTACCGCACGAGCGGCGCTTCGGAAAAACCGATGGTCCTTTTCGATTACCGGGCGAGCCGCTCGAGTGCAAATCCGAAGGTTATCTCAATGTCGACGGATATGCCGGCTATGAATCGCTCGAAAATGTAGAGCTCGCGGGCTGTTGGGCACATGCCCGCCGGAAATTCGATGAGGCGCTGAAGGCATTGAAGAGTCCCTCGTCAAGTGCCACCCGATCGACGATTGCCAAAAAGGGCCTCAACTTCTGTAACCAATTATTCGCGATTGAACGAAAAATCAAGAAGTTGGATGCCAAAGAGCGGTTGAAAATACGCCAAAAAGACAGTCAGCCTGTGCTGGATGCTTATTTGGCTTGGCTCCATGAACAAAAAGAAATCATTGCGCCTCAATCGGCCACCGGTAAAGCCATCACTTACTCGTTGAATCAATGGAACAAGCTGACAACGTTCATGGAAGATGGACGTATCGAGATCGACAACAACCGCGCCGAACGATCGATCAAACCGTTCGTCATCGGACGAAAGAATTGGCTGTTTGCCGTTTCGACAAGCGGTGCGAATTCCAGTGCCATCATCTACAGTCTCGTAGAGACAGCCAAAGAGAATGGATTGAATCCATTTTTCTACCTTCAATTTCTTTTCGAAGAACTTCCGCAGTTGGACATGACGGCTGACTTGAACATCGATCATCTCATGCCCTGGTCGAAGGAACTTCCAAAAGACTGTTACATCCAAAAGAAAAAATAGAAAATGCCTTTCCGACAAAAATCGGAAAGGCATTTTCTTTTCTAAGAAACCAGGTGTGAACTATTGGACGTTTACTCTTCGAAACTCATGCCGACGATAGTGGGACCTTTCTTTGGCTCGACCGAGTACGATAATTATTATTATGGGGAGCTTAGGTATACGATTTTCCACTTGGAACGGCTGCTCGGTTCTCCAAAATCTAAAAGAGTACAGTTCTATTATCAGGCTTCTTGGTGAAATTGCGTGGGTGCCTGGCACCGAAAGCTTCACCATCCGATCATCGATGTTGCGATTTCCATTCGGTCCTGCAAATAACAGGCAATGCGTCGCCAACCTGTTGATAAGGCGCGATGCACCACTCGAATAGCTGAACACTTCTTCAATCGCAGATTCACTGAAGATATCTCGCTCCACACCCGCTTAAGCAAGATGTATATTTATGTATTGTTCGGTCTCTGCGATGTCAAGCTGATGCAGGTGAAATCAAATATCAATCCGCTGACGGATGGACACGAAGAATGGATGCTGTGTAAAAGCTAATATAAAAGTTAACCACCTTTATCATGTTTCCCGTATCATTATGTTTGTCTAGTACTAGCATTATTTGGGAGGAAAAGGAGCCGCTTTGTTGGATCAACTTACTCCTAAAGCTCATATTCTCGATATGAACGGGAGAGTTATCGTTTACAAGAGATTTTGGCTTTACGTTTATACTTTAAATTAATCTAATTGTATTAGAATATTCGTATATAAAATAACAATTTCACTATCTATTTCAGAACAATATCGCAGATTATTTTTGCCGAAATTATTTTACTAATTTTGTTATTGCTAACAATTTCCACTATGGTTATAATTGGCTCAAAAGTATTGGTAGTAGGCTAATGTGCTTACTATACTGAAACGAAGGCAAATAGTTGAATTATTAAATCCTTAATGAGCTGATTCTCGATGGGAACAAAATAGTAACAATGAGTTTGAATTAGTAATTGACTGGTCTACCCGCGATGACTATCATCAAAAAGTGGTTAATTCATAGAATACAAGACCAAATTTTCATAGCTGCTTGCGGTTGCTGAAATTAGAAAAATGTAAACTTCTTTGCGCTACAGGAATTACTACCCTACGATTTAGAATAATTAGTACAGTCTTAGATCTAATTGAACAAAGCTAATTGATCAGAGCGGAAATTTTATATAAATAATGTAAAAAGAAAGAAGGAATTAGCCATGGATAAGTTTGATGTTGAACGTGCAGTATCAAAAGGGGTTAAAAAAGGATTAGAAGAAGACAGTGGTTTTTCTATTGCTGGATCTGCTTTTGTGTTGATGGCATTCGTGTCATTTCTTCCTGTGTTACTTATTAGCTTATCTGACAAGTCATCGATTACTTTTATTGTCGGGGTGGCATTAATCTGCATTGGTTTCTTTTTGTTCCCCTATTTTCTAGCTATCCTAACACCTATTATGTTTGAATATATGTTATTCAAACTTATCACGAAAGGCGCTATAGAAGACGGAATAACTTTTACTTATTCTGAAGTAATCTTAGAATTTATACAAGAAAGAGGTCTGGTTTTTGTTATAAGTCTTCTTGTCTGCTTGGCTATTGCAAAGTTTAATAGATAATATTATAGCGATTTCTTGCATCGACTAATAAATTCATTCGAAAAGTGCGACAATATAAAAATTGTGTCCCTGTGTCAGAGTCAATTTAGTATACGATACTTGGTTGACTTAAAAGTCGTATAGGGCAACCTCAAGGGTTACAGGATACGGCTTTGGCATATTTATAAAAATTTATATATAGTCATGACTTGATTATACACAGAGGTCGTTTGGAAACAGCAAGGAATTATTGTCTTCTGAACACACATAGTCTACATTACTAGGGCTTCATGTCCTGCACGTGTTTATCTTTTTCTACCTTCTGCGCATAGGTCAGGCAGTACATACAAGAGCATCAATTAGGCGCAGGTGGAGAAATCTAGCTGGCGGATGCTATCCAGAAGTTAAATGAAGTCCAGTCTGTTTATGTCTATGAATTTGATGGGCAACGTTTTGATGTTGAAAAGAACTTTGGTTTCATTGAAACAACGATTGAGTTTGCTTTGAAACGTCCAGAGCTGAGAGATCAGTTGTTGGCGTTGTTTGAGAAAAAATCGGCGGAACAAAAAGTATCTACTAAGTAAGAAAATGATGAAAGCAAGTAAATTGGGAATGTAAGAATTCCTAATTTGCTTGTTTTTTAATTTGCGAGAAACAAGTCAATACTAAGTTGAAAAAGTATTAAAAAGTGGATAAATAATGAGTAGTAAGAATCAGGATATATGATATACTAATGATACATTTATTGTAAAAATAAGAAGGGGTTTGTAGAGGATTTATTATTTCATGCTTGAAAGAATTGTTAATTAATAAAAGAAGTCTAATGAGGACATTGAGGAGAAGATGATGAGAAAGATAATTAGTTTATGTTTAATTGTGGTGTTACTTCTACCGAATTTTGCTTTTGCTGCAGATTTGGAAATTGCGGCAAGTAGCGGTCAGTATACAATTATTACCGAGTCTCAGACGTGGGACCAGTCGAAGACGATTGATAAGAATTTAATCGTTGCGCCTAATGTAATAATTACAGTTAATGCAGGAGTGACAATTAACTTTAATGCCGATTTAATAATATATGGACATATAAAAAACAGTGGGACGATGTATCTTAATGGCCATGACTTATACGCCAATAATGTGAAAATGTCTTTTGGTAATATGACGGGAGATTCTAATTATCTGCAATACGGTGTATTAGATCCTTATGGCAGAACAACGAATGTTGGAAACTTAAATGTAGATGCAAAACTGTATCCTGCACCACCAACTTCTTTTAATTTGCCTGAGAATAATGTGGTTGAAAACAGCACTTATACCTTAAAAGGGAATACTGTTCCAGGATTCACTGTGAAAAGTGGAGGTGTTGAAACGACATCTCAAGCCGACGGGTCATTTGAGTTGCCACTTGTGTTGAATGATGGAGAAAATACAATTGATATTAGTGTTATTGATGTCTTTAAACAAGAGTTTGCGCTTGAATCCTTATCTCTTACAGTGGTTCCTGCAGAACAGGGAGACACTGAACCACCGATATTGGTCGAAACAAAACCTTTAGCTAGTTCTGAAAACGTTGCAATTGAGAGTCCTATTACTTTTACTTTCGATGAAGACGTTGTAAAAGGAACAGCTTTTAAAGATATTAAAGTAACAGATTCGAAGAAAAAAGCAGTTTCTACAGAAGTTGCAATTCTAAATAATACATTGTCTTTAACGCCAAGCACATCCTTAGCGAATAGTGAACAATACACTGTAACATTGCCGAAAAGTTCCTTAACTGACACAACAGGTAACGCTTTGACAGACATGGTGACATTAACATTTAAAACAATTAATACCCCAGTAGAAGATATTAATGACACGCCACCGGTATTAGTAGAAACAAATCCTATTGATAAAGCAATTGAAGTTAAATTAGACAGTCCAATTAGCTTCGTATTTGATGAAAACATTCAAGATGGAGTAGGTTATCAAAATATTAAAGTGGAAGATGCAAAAAAAGCGCAAGTACCAGTAAAGAAAATGATAACTGAGAATAAATTAGTCATTTCTCCAGAAACTCAATGGGATGATGGAATGCTATATACCGTTTCAATTCCTAAAGAATCAGTAGCTAATATGGAAGGGTATTCTAGTTCTGAAGCATTCACTATTTCATTTACTACAGTAAAAAAAGTGGAAGAAACTCAGCCGCCAGCGAAACCAGTAGTGAATGCAGTTGTTGAAGGAGACACCAAAGTCACTGGGACAGCGGGGATAGGTACAACCGTTTTTGTAGAGTCTGGTGAGGGTGTTTGGAGTAGCCCAACAAATAAGACGGGAGAATTTGCTGTTGAAATCGAACCACAAGGAGCGGGTACTGAACTAAGTGTCTTTGTGGAAGATACAGAGGGAAGTAAGAGCGCCGAAGTAATTTTTACCGTTGCCAAAAAGCCGGTTTCAACAGGAGGAACACAATTCAAAGGAAAAATCACAGAAGATACAGCTTGGACCAAAGCGAATTCGCCTTATATTCTGGCGGGACAAGTAGAAGTCACCGATGGTGCCAAATT
>NZ_JACSPU010000001.1:233384-245372 GCF_014836985.1 Planococcus wigleyi
ATATCAATGCCGGTGCGGTAAAAGGAAAAGACGGAACACTGTTACTGGAATCGCCTTTCTTTTCGTTTTTGACCAGTGGGGACCAAGGCACACAGGTAAAAGGGAAAGTATCGGAAGATACAGCTTGGACCAAAGCGAATTCGCCTTATATTCTGGCGGGACAAGTAGAAGTCACCGATGGTGCCAAATTGACGCTGGAGCCGGGCGTGGAAGTGCGTGGCCAAGACAACAAAATCGTAGTTGCAAATGGGTCTTTTATAAGTAAAGGCAGTGCTCGTAACCGAGTATCTATTCAAAAGGCACGAATTGAAACAGGAACATATTCAAAGGGATCACTCGACATTCAGTATACCGATTTCACTGGGGGACTTCTTTCGAAGGAAGGGAGTGGAAATCTAATACTGAAAGATTCCGTTCTTGACAGTCGAACAACGCTTTACTTGTCAGATGCGACCAGTGTCATTGAAAGAAATACTTTTAAATTGAACGAACTCTATATGACACTTGGCTCGACATATGATCACATCATCAGAAACAATATGTTTTATAGAGGCTTCAATGCACAGTCTACTCAAAAAATCATACATTATGGTTCCGAATGGGGCTCTGGCCAAACCTTATTTGAGTATAATAGCTTTGTAGGTGGAGAAGGTTCGAAAGAACCTATGATTCAGGTTTCCAATTCAAGCAAAGGCCTCACAGCTAAAAATAATTACTGGAATACGATAATCGAAGAAAAAATAGATGACAAGATAAACGATGGAAAAGACCAAGGAAATGAAGCTGCAATATTGTCTTATACGCCATTTCTGACAGCACCCCACCCAAGTACACCGAAGCTGGATGCTTTAACAATCACTGATATAACACCCGAACCTGACGGGTACGGAGTCTCGGTGAATTCAGAGGTTGTAGTCTCCTTCGATCGGGCCTTGAATCCTTTGCAGCTGGGAGAGTGGGGAGTCAGCTTTTTCACTGAAAATGATGGAATGTATTTAGCTACCGAACTCAGGGTGGAAGGTGAGAAATTGATTCTCACGATTCCCGGAGGGATGAAGCCGAACACGAAATATACGGTTTATATCAATGCCGGTGCGGTAAAAGGAAAAGACGGAACACTGTTACTGGAATCGCCTTTCTTTTCGTTTTTGACCAGTCCTTCTTTAGGACCAGCAACACCAAGCGTAAATGAGATAACAGATAATACAATTGAGGTCACAGGGACTGCGGAACCAAGAGCACTTGTAACCGTTAAAGTAGGTTATATTACAATTGGTACTGCAACTGCAGATGAAAAAGGAAATTACACAGTAAAAATACTGAAACAAAAAGCAGGGACAAAACTAGGTGTATCAGCGACCGATAAAGTTGGTTTTACTAGTCTTCCGAGAGAAATGATTGTAAGCGATGCTACTCCCCCTCCTTCACCGAAAGTGAACAAAGTGACGGATAAATCTACGATTATTAGTGGGACTGCTGAAGTAAACTCGGCCATTACTGTTAGAGTCGATAGCAAAATAATAGGCGAAGGAACAACTGACGAGAGCGGGAAGTTTTCGATTGCTGTAGCCAAACAAGAAGCAGGACTCAAGCTTTCTGTAACTGCATCTGATGCGGCAGGGAACATGAGTGAAACAAACGAAATTACGGTGAGTGATGCTACGGCTCCCAAAAAACCGGTAGTGGATAACGTAACAGATAAAACAATCTCCATTACAGGAACAGCGGAAGCAGGTTCTGTGATATTAATCAAAGCTGACACTATCGAGATTGGCCAAGCTACAGTAACAGAAGAAGGGCATTATGCTGTTGCGATTAAAAAGCAAAAGGCTGGCACTGTATTAACAGTAACGGCAACCGATAAAGCAGGAAACATCAGCCAAACAACTCAAGTAACTGTAGCTGATGCAACCGCTCCTTCTTTACCTGTGGTAGAGGAAGTAAACGATAAATCAACTTCTGTAAAAGGAACTGCAGAAGCAAATTCAGTTGTTATAGTGAAAGCTGCAGGCACTGAAATTGGCAAGGCTACAGCTAACGGTGATGGGATTTTTGCTGTAACGATTGCGAAACAAAAAGCTGGAACAAAACTAAGTATAACGGCAACAGACGCAGCTAAAAATACGAGTTCAGCAAAATCGGTAACAGTATTAGATGCGACTGCACCAACCACACCGACTGTTGATCAAGTTACAGACAAGTCAACGGCAGTAACAGGTACTGGTGAAGTGAATGCACTAATTTCCATTAAAGCTGGCACCAAAGAGCTGGGGACAGCGAAGGTTGCAGCAGATGGGAAATATAAAGCAATTATTTCAGTACAGAAAGCCGGAACAAAGATTCAAGTAACGGCAACTGATGCTGCTGGAAATACAAGTGCTGCAAAAGAAGTGACTGTTGTAGATAAAACTTCGCCATCAGTTCCGACTGTTAGCGAAGTTACGGACAAAACGGTAACTGTTACTGGGACAGCTGAAATAGGTTCTGTCATTTCAGTTAAAGCGGAAGGCAAGGAATTAGGAACTGGAAAAGTAGCCGAAGATGGCAACTATAAAGTAACGATTGCCAAACAAAAAGCGGGTATTAAAATTCAAGTGACATCTGTGGATGGTGCCGGAAATGTCAGTGCTATCAAAGAAGTAATAGTGCTTGATAAAACAGCGCCTGGCACTCCGACTGTCAAAGAAGTGACGGATAAGTCGACAACTATTGTTGGGACGGCTGAAAGCCTATCTCAGATTGTGGTTAAATCTGGAAGTAAAGAAATCGGAACGGCAACAGTTGATGCTAAAGGCAATTACTCGATTGCGATACTGAAGCAGAAAGCTGGTACGAAGCTGATATTACATGTAAAAGATTCAGCCGGTAACGTCAGTGAAGAAAAAGAAATAACCGTCTTGGACGCGACAGCGCCGGGAGCTCCCACAGTCGATAAAGTAACAGACAAATCGACATCTGTATATGGATCTGCAGAAGCAGGATCAACAGTAATTGTAAATGCCAATGGAATACAGCTTGGTAAGAAAGCTGTAGATACGGATGGGAAATTTACCGCGAACATTGTAAAACAAAAAGCTGGAACCAAATTGAATGTGACTGCGGTAGATGCAGCTGGAAATGTCAGTGAAGCAAAAGAAGTAACAGTCTTAGATGTAACTGCACCGGCATTGCCAGCAGTACAAAAAGTAACAGACAAAACAACAACCATTAAAGGAACAGCAGAAGCAAATTCAAGTATTCTAATCAAAAGTGAAGATAAGCAAATTGGTAAAGTGACCGTCAGTGAAACTGGCAAATTCGAATTGCCAATTGAAAAACAAAAAGCCGGAACTGTTCTTAAGTTCACTGCAACAGATGCCGCTGGCAATGTCAGCGAAGTAAAAGAAATTGTAGTTCAAGATGCAACTGCCCCTTCGGTACCTGTAGTCGAAAAAGTAACAGACAAATCGACTGTTGTTAAAGGAACAGCTGAAATCGGTTCGGAGATTTCAATTAAAGTCGGAACAGATGAAATAGGTTCGACAATTGTTGGCAAAGAAGGAAAATACGAAGTTGTTATTCCAAAACAAAAGGCTGGGACACTACTTAAAGTTACAGCCACTGATAAAGCAAATAATGTCAGCGGCATAAAAGAAGTAACCGTGCTAGACGAGACAGCTCCTTTATTATCAACAGTAGAAAAAGTAACAGACAAATCTACGGCTGTTAAAGGAACTGCAGAAGTTGGGGCTACTATTCTGGTGAATATTGCAGGTGCTGAAATTGGCAAAGCTACAGCGAACAGTGATGGGAACTTCACAGTAACCATTGCAAAACAAAAAGCTGGAACCAAATTGAATGTGACTGCGACAGATGCAGCTGGAAATGTGAGTTCAGTGAAAGAAATGGCGGTTTTGGATGCGACAGCACCAACCGCACCGACAGTTGATCCAGTTACTGATAAGTCAAAAGCTGTTACGGGTACTGGAGAAGCAAGTGCTTCCATTTCCGTTAAAGTCGGCAGCAAAGAATTGGGAACAGCGAAAGTAGCTGCGGATGGCAAGTATAAAGTGGTTATTCCAGCGCAGAAAGCCGGAACAGAAATTCAAGTGACGGCGACAGATGCTGCCGGAAATACTAGTGCTGCGAAAGAAGTAATCGTATCAGATAAAACAGCGCCGGTAATCCCAACAGTCAATGCAGTAACAGACAAGTCGACTGCTATTACGGGGACGGCCGAAGCTAATTCAGCAATTACAGTAATAGCTGGAGATAAGCTAGTCAGTGAAGGAAAAGCCGACGAATCTGGCAGCTTTTCACTTGCTATGGAAAAACAGCAAGCAGGTGTTAAGCTTTCTATTACTTCCACTGATGCAGCAGGTAATGTAAGTGGAGCAAAAGAAATCACTGTAAGTGATGTGACAGCTCCAGGGAAACCAGTTATAGATAAAGTAACTGATAAAACTGTGTCCATTACAGGGAAGTCAGAAGCGGGTGCCGTCCTATCGATTAAAGCTGGCACTACCGAGATTGGCAACGCAACAGCAAATGAAGAAGGACATTATACCGTTACAGTTAAAAAGCAACAGGCCGGAACTGTGTTAAAAGCAACAGCAACCGATAAAGCAGGAAACATCAGTCAGGCAACGCAAACAACAGTACTGGATGCAACAGCTCCTGCTTTGCCGACAGTAACAAAAATTACTGATAAATCGACAGCTTTAGAAGGAACTGCAGAAGCAGGTTCAGTCATTGTAGTGAGAGCTGCAGGAGTAGAAATTAGCAAGGCGACAACAGACAGCAGTGGTAAATTTGCTGTAGCGATCGCTAAGCAAAAAGCTGGAACAAAACTGAGCGTAACCGCTGTGGATAAAGCTGGAAATGTCAGTTCAGCGAAAGAAGTAACTGTTTTGGATGTGACAGCTCCTACTGCACCAAAAGTCGATAAAGTTACAGATAAATCAACTGTGGTGACAGGTTCTGCAGAAGCAAATGCATCCATTTCCATTATGAATGGCAGCAAAGAGCTGGGGACAGCAAAGGTTGATGCAGATGGCAAGTATAAAGCAATCATTGCTGTACAAAGAGCAGGAACGAAAATTCAAGTGACAGCAACGGATGTAGCTGGAAATGTGAGTGCTGTGAAAGAAGTGACTGTAGCGGACGAAACCGCACCATCAGCTCCGACTGTTAACGTAGTCACGGATCAATCGACAGTTATTACAGGGACGGCAGAAGCGGCTGCTCAGATTTTAGTGAAAGCCGGAAAAAATGAATTGGCAACGGCTACAGCTGATGCTGAAGGCAACTTCTCTGCTTCGATTTCAAAACAGAAAGCCGGAACAAAACTGACACTGACTGCAAAAGATGCAGCGGGCAATGTTAGTCAAGGAAAAGAAATAATTGTTATGGATACAACAGCTCCAACAGTTCCAACGGTTGATAAAGTAACAGACAAGTCGATAGCAGTTACAGGCATAGGTGAATTGGGTGCAACCATTTCTATTAAGTCTGGCAGCACTGAGCTAGGTAAAACTATGGTCGCTTCAGACGGCAAGTATAAAGCAACTATCGCAGTGCAAAAAGCTGGAACAAAAATTCAAGTGACAGCAACGGATGCTGCTGGAAATGCAAGTGCTTCAAAAGAAGTGATTGTATCAGATGCAACAGCACCGGAAATGCCAATAGTAGACGAAGTGACGGACAAGTCAACAGTAGTCAAAGGGTCTGCAGAAGCAGGTTCAATTATTCAGGTAACGGTTGCTGGATCCGAAATTGGCAAGTCGACTGCAAACAGTAAAGGGAACTTTGCGGTAACAATTGTGAAGCAAAAAGCTGACACAAAGCTGAGCGTAACGGCAAAAGATGCAGCAGGGAACATCAGTGCCGCAAGAGAAGCCATAGTTTTAGATGCAACAGCACCCGTAATCCCATCTGTAAATGGAATGAATGATAAATCGACAGCTGTTACAGGAACAGCTGAAGCTAATTCACTCATATCGGTAAAAGCAGGAGACAGCGAATTAGGCTCAACAAAAACGGATAAGGCGGGCAACTTCTCTGTTTCGATTCCGAAGCAAAAAGCTGGTACAAAATTGGTGGTATCTGCAAAAGATGATGCAGGCAACATCAGTGAAGGAAAAGAAATAATCGTCATAGATGCAACAGCACCTGAATTACCGGTTATAGAAAACGTAACCGATCAATCGACAATCGTTAAAGGGTCTGCAGAAGCAAATGCAACTATACTTATTAAAGCTGGCAGGAAAGAGCTTGGGAAAGTAGTAGCAAGCGACATGGGCAAGTTCGAGTTGTCGGTTGAAAAACAAAAAGCTGGAACGGTTCTTACAATTACGGCAACAGATGCTGCTGGGAATACTAGTGATGCGACTGAAGTGACGGTAACGGATGCAACGCCACCAGTAGTTCCAACCGTCAACGAAGTGACAGACAAATCGACAGCAGTGAGTGGAATAGCGGAAGCAGGTTCTCGTGTTTCTGTGAAAGTAAAAGGAAAAGAATTGGGAACGGCTAAAGCAGACACAGACGGTAAATACAACATATCAATAGATGTACAAAAAGCCGGAACAAAAATTCAAGTAACTTCAACTGATGTCGCAGGAAACATTAGTCCTGTTAAGGAAGTTATAGTTTTGGATGTCACAGCACCAACTGCACCAACAGTAAACAACGTGACAGAGCAATCGACAACTGTCACTGGAACAGCGGAAGCGGCTTCCAAAATTGCAATTAGAGTAGGAAATAACGAAATCGGCACAGCAACAGTAAGTGCGGCTGGAACGTATTCAGTAGCAGTTCCGAAACAGTCTGTCGGAACTGTCCTCTCTATTATGGCGACAGACAAAGCCGGCAATGTCAGTTCTGTAAAAGAGGTTGTAGTTGTGGATGGAACGTCTCCGGAAATTTCATTGACGAACAAAGTGACGCACCATTCCACACGCATCATCGGATCAACAGAAGCTGACGCAATAATCACAGTCAAAGCCGGATCGAAATCGATTGGTACGGCAACGGCCAATGCCAAAGGCCAATACGAAGTGATCATCACGAAACAAAAAGCAGGGACGAAATTATCGATTACGGCAACAGACGCGGCCGGCAACAGCAGCAAAGCCATTACAGTCACTGTTGTCGATGGCAATTACCCCGACCTGAAACTGACGCACTGGGCGTTGGATGAAATCATGTACCTAGCTGATGACCAGATCATTGGTGGGTATCCAAACGGCGGTTTCCAACCTGAGAAAAACACGACACGTGCGGAAGCTGCGAAGATGTTGGCTCTAGCATTGGACTTGCCGATTATTGAAACTTCTTCAGGCTATAAAGATGTTTCAAGTAAGCACTGGGCAAAAGATTACATCGCCGCGGTTTCCAAAGCAGGCCTGTTTAACGGAAACCCGGATGGCACGTTTGCGCCGAACGATGTCTTGAAACGTGCGGAGATGGCGAAAGTCATCAGCATTGCTTATGGTTTGAATGCGAGCAACAAGAATCATTTCAACGATGTGAAAGCAGGCCATTGGGCGAAGGGCTATATTTCGGGCTTATATGAAAACGGCATTACGACCGGTTTCCCGGATAAGTCGTTCCGACCTGGCGCTTCCACGACAAGAGCGGAGTACTCGGTGTTCTTGGCGAGAGCTTTGAATAAGGAATTTCGTTAATAAATTTCAAAAGTAATAGTAGAAAACCCATTCCAACGTCGGAATGGGTTTTCTTATGAATTTATAAAGAAAAGTAAGGTATTATAATTCGTCTCTAATGGACAAGATACTTTATACGGTTTTGAAGTTTAAGATATTAAGATGACAGAAGGATTTATTCAAATATTAATATTTGTTGAACCTTTTTGATTATTATCTGTCCTTAATTATAGGTATAAAGTATAATAACTGAGGGAATATAAAACATTTTTTGAAATGAGAGTAGTTTTAAAAGGGAGATAGAAAAATGAACAAGAGTATGAAGGTTTCATCCGCATTATTAAGTGTGGTTTTACTGTCCAATACATTGGGGGCTAATGTATATGCAGAAGGAGAAGACAAGCCGCTTGTCACACAAGAGGTGGAAACCGATCAGGTCATCGTCACGTTTAAAGAAGATGGGCAAAGTAAAAAGACTGATTTAGATGTGGTGAGTGTTGATACAATCGAAACCGAAGAGGTTGCTACCTTAAAAGTTCCTGAGGGAGAAACGGTTGAAGCTTTTATTGATGAATTAGAAGCAAGAACAGACGTTGAAAGCGTAGAGGCTGATCACTTGGTTCAGCTGACCTATACACCAAATGATCCTTACTTTAGTTATTCTCAATATCATCACAAAAATATCGAGACTGAAAGAGCTTGGGACAAAACCATGGGGTCTTCGGATGTTGTTGTAGCGGTATTGGATTCAGGATTTGATATCAATCATTCGGATCTTGCCAATCAGATTGTCTCCCCATTAGCCACTTCAGATACGGGATTTAGTGTCGATGATCACGGAACGCATGTTGCTGGCATCATTGGCAGTTCGATTGACAATTACGCATTTGGTGCAGGAGTTGCGCCGGAAACGAGCATTATGCCGATTGATGTTTTTGAGGATGATATGGCTTATACTTCGGACATAATCGAAGGGATTTATCAAGCGGTATGGGCAGGTGCTGATATTATCAATATGAGTATGGGCAGTTATAGTTACAATTCGCAATACAATAATGCGATTCAGTATGCTTATCAAAGTGGATTGGTAATAGTGGCTTCTGCAGGCAATGATTCTAGCTCTCAAACACGTTACCCAGCTTCATATGACAACGTCATCTCGGTGGGATCAACGGATTCTTCAGATTCCCAGTCCTACTTCTCAAACTATGGAAATGACGTCGATATTGTAGCACCAGGCAGTTCAATTTATTCGACCCTTCCTTATAATTCGGGCGGTTGGATGAGCGGGACCTCCATGGCAGCGCCAGTTGTTGCCGGTGTCGCAGCATTGCTGTTGGCAAGTGAGCCCAATTTGACGAACGATCAAGTAGTGGACCGGTTATTATCCACTACAAAAGATTTAGGGGAGTATGGTAAAGATTATATTTATGGAAATGGTCTTGTAAATGCTAAGCAGGCACTGAAAATTATGGATATACCTTCACCAATGGTGCCAAAAATATATGATTATTCAACCAGTGTAATAGGGTATCTTTCTTTTGATCTTGAAAATGGAAAAGTTTTCATTCGAGATCAGTCAGGAAATATTATTGCTTCAGAAGAAAATTATATCGGCTATACATACTTTATTATTCCGATTTCTCAGCAAACCGCTGGAACGAAATTGTATGTATCTATTGTTGATTCATATGGAAATGAAAGTGAAGCGAAAGAGATCACCGTGTTAGATGGAACGGTTCCAGGAAAACCAACAGTTCATGAAGTAACAGATCAATCATCTGTCATTAAAGGGGCTGGAGAACCAGGTGCATTCGTATCAGTTTATATGAATGGCTATACTGCGTATTCGGGTTCGATAGATCGAAACGGGAATTTTGAAATTCCAATCTCGCCGCTAAAAGCTGGCGTTGAACTGTCAGTGAATGTACAGGATGCAGCAGGGAACACCAGTGAATTCACTAATGTTACTGTACAAGATGCAACAGCCCCTGCAAAACCGGAAGTCCATGAAGTAACAGAAGACAGCCTCAAGGTAACCGGAACAGCAGAAGCTGGATCAACTATATCAGTGAAAGCAAAAGATGTTTTATTGGGCGAATCCCAAGCGGATGGTAATGGCAATTATTCCATTGCGATTGCCAAACAAAAAGCCGGAACGCTGTTAGCGATTACTGCCACTGACCAAGCAGGCAATGTCAGTGAAGCGACAGACATTAAAGTGAAAGACAACGCAGCGCCGGCTATGCCGACAGTATCGGAAGTAACCGACAAATCAACGGTTGTTAAAGGAACTGCGGAAGCAGGGTCTAGTATTGTTGTGAAAGCTGCAGCTGCCGAAATTGGCAAGGCAACAGCGAATAGTGATGGAAGCTTCGCAGTGACAATCGCGAAACAAAAAGCAGGAACCAAATTAAGCGTCACTGCTGCAGATGCATCTGGCAATATCAGTGCAGCGAAACAAGTGACTGTCGTGGACGCGACAGCACCAGCAGCTCCGACAGTGGATCCGGTGACGGATAAGTCAACAGCTGTTACAGGGACAGGAGAAGTAAATGCCTCTATCTCCGTTAAAGCCGGTGACAATGAGCTCGGATCAGCGAAAGTGGCCGCAGATGGCAAGTTTAAAGTAGCTATTTCGGCGCAGAAGGCTGGCACGAAAATTCAAGTGACAGCAACAGATGCTGCTGGAAACAAGAGTACGGTAAAAGAAGTATCCGTAACAGACGGGACTCCACCAGCAACGCCGACGGTCAATGAAGTAACGGATAAGTCGACCACTGTTACCGGGATGGCGGAAGCGGAAGCTACTGTATCGGTAAAAGCAGACGGGAAGCAAATCGGTTCAGCAATTTCAGGCGCTGAAGGCAAATTCTCTGTAGCCATTCCAAAACAAAAGGGCGATACGATTTTAACGATCACAGCGACAGATGAATATGGCAATAGCAGCGAAGCTGTAAGTAAAACCGTTAAAGATACAACAGCTCCAGCGACTCCAGCGGTAGATAAAGTAACAGAAAACTCTACAGCAGTCACTGGAACAGGAGAAGTAAATGCGTTAATCACGGTGAAAAACGGCAGCAAGGAATTAGGGACGGCAAAAGCAGATAGCAAAGGCATATATAAAATAGCCATTGCCAAACAGAAAGTCGGCACTACTCTTTCAGTCACAGCGACAGATAAAGCCGGAAATGTCAGTTCTGTAAAAGAGATTGTGGTGGTGGATGGAACTCCTCCGGAAATTTCATTGACGAACAAAGTGACGCACCATTCCACGCGCGTCATCGGTACGGCGGAAGCCGACGCGAAAATCACGGTCAAAGCTGGAACGAAATCGATCGGTACGGCAACGGCCAATGCAAAAGGCAAGTATGAAGTAACTATCGCGAAACAAAAAGTCGGGACTAGATTGTCTGTCGTAGCAACGGATGCCGCGGGCAACAGCAGTAACGCCATTGCGGTCACGGTCGTGGACGGCAACTACCCCGATTTGAAACTGACGCACTGGGCGTTGGATGAAATCATGTACTTAGCCGACGATCAAATCATCGGCGGGTACCCGAACGGCGGCTTCCAGCCCGAGAAGAACACAACACGCGCAGAAGCTGCGAAGATGTTGGCATTGGCGTTAGACTTGCCAATTGTTGAAACTTCTTCAGGATATAAAGACGTTTCAAGCAAGCACTGGGCGAAAGATTATATCGCCGCGGTTTCCAAAGCAGGACTATTCAACGGAAACCCGGATGGCACGTTTGCACCAAATGCTGTGCTAAAACGTGCGGAGATGGCAAAAGTCATCAGCATCGCGTATGGTTTGAATGCGAGCAACAAGAACCATTTCAAGGACGTGAAAGCTGGGCATTGGGCGAAAGGGTATATTTCTGGGCTGTATGAAAACGGCATTACGACCGGATTCCCGGATAAGACCTTCCGTCCGGGCGCTTCTACGACAAGAGCCGAGTATTCGGTTTTCCTGGCGAGAGCTTTGAATGAGGATTTCAGATAAAGAAGATAAGAAAAACCACTTTGGATTTTGAAATCCAAAGTGGTTTTTTGCGAGAAAATTAATTTCATAAAATGTTAATTTATTCATATAATTTTAGCAAATTAATATATAATATGTATGGTATATATTTCAATAAGAATAGGACAGGTGGTTTTGGTAATGGTAAAAAGACCTATGATGAGGAAAATAGCTTTATTTACGTTATTTGTATTAATGTTTCAATTAGTATCTGGAATTAGTGCTGTATTTGCAGAAGGGGATTCTGCCGCTCCGGTAGTCCATAGCCTCGAAGTAAGCCCGGACAAAGTGTCTGTCGGTGAGGAAATAATAGTGAAA
>NZ_JACSPU010000001.1:245472-837754 GCF_014836985.1 Planococcus wigleyi
GCGGAAATCACAGATGACGTATCTGGAGTAAATTATGCAATTGCAAATTTCGAATCTCCTTCTGGAGATCGCTCGATCTCTATCCAACTGCGCCTAAACAGTTCATCAGGTTTGTATGAAGGGAAACATCTTGTGACGACAAACGATGAAGGAGGCCTGTGGCAACTTAGCTATATCAATGTCAGTGATAATGTATCGAGTCGAAAAAATTATTACCCCAAAGATTTCCCAAATCCTTTAGAGTTTACAATATTGAACGGAAACGGAGATTCTGCCGCTCCGGTAGTCCATAGCCTCGAAGTAAGCCCGGACAAAGTATCTGTCGGTGAGGAAATAATAGTGAAAGCGGAAATCACAGATGACGTATCTGGAGTAAATTATGCAATTGCAAATTTCGAATCTCCTTCTGGAGATCGCTCGATTTCTATCCATCTGCGCCTAAACAGTTCATCAGGTTTGTATGAAGGGAAACATCTTGTGACGACAAACGACGAAGAAGGCCTGTGGCAACTTAGCTATATCAATGTCGGTGACAACGTATCAAGTCGAAAAAATTATTATCCAAGAGACTTTGTGGAAACAAGTAAATTAAATTTTATTATAAGTTCTTCTCCCAGTGACCTCGAAAAAATATCAATAAATGACCCAACTTTACCGTATGCTATAATCACGAAGAATGAAGTTTTGTTTGAAAAACTAATTAAAAAAGACTTATACGTCGGTCCTAACTCTACTATTACTATAGCTGAGGACGTAACAATAACCGGGAACGTATACGTTTACGGAACACTTATCAGCCATGGAGGATTAACAATCCAAGGCAGCCTAAATGCTAAAGCCGTGACATATGGTTCGAACTCTACTGTATCTCCGGGTGCGGTAAGATTGGTTGGTGGTCAGAATACGATTCGTTCGACTGTCGTCTCAAATCAACCGTATGAAGTTCCATTTTCAGTCGATAATGAAGATTTAACAAATGAAAAAGGAACTATAGAAATTACTGGGAAGACACTGCCTTTCCTAGATGTTTCCTTACAAGGCAGTCCAATTTCACTCGAAGAGGATGGGTCTTTTGCTGCCACAGCTGAAGGTGTAACTTCTAAAGGAATTCAGTTTAACTTAATAGATGTGTTTGGAAATGATATCAAGAAAGATATTGCCGTAAAAGATGTTGTGCCGCCTGCAGATGTCAGTGGATTTACTGTTTCAAAAGAAACGCATAATGAAATTCAAGTGGCTTGGAAAAGCGGTACCGATACTGATTTGAAAGAGTATGCTTTGTATTCGAATGGCAAGTTAATAACCACATTACCAGCGGATTTAACTTCATACAAATTCGAAAAGTTGAACGAAGGTACAAGCTATGAATTAGCAATAGCCGCGGTTGATACGAGTAATAACACAAGTAACCTGGTAAAAGTAACTGCAACAACTTCACTTTCGAAACCTATCGTAAATCCAGTAAGCGACAAATCAACTTCCGTAACTGGACAGGCTGCTCCTGGCACTACGGTGTCAATTCAAAACGGAGAAGCTGTGAGTGGATCAGGGAAAACGGATGCTGCTGGGGAATTTAACATTAAAATTCCAACTCAAAAAGCAGGGACAAAATTAACGGTATTTGTTAGTAATGAAGCTGGTATCGTAAGTGAGAAAGTGACGATTACAGTGGAAGACAAAACGGCTCCTATTTTGTCGACATTAGCAGAAGTGACGGACAAATCAACTATTGTAAAAGGAGCTGCAGAAGCGGGCTCCGTCATTGCAGTGAAAGTTGCAGGTGTAGAAATCGGCAAGGGAACCACGAACAAAGACGGAAATTTTGCAGTGACAATTGCTAAACAAAAAGCTGGAACAAAGTTAAGTGTAACGGCGACTGACACAGCTGGAAATGTTAGTTCTGCAAAAGTAACGACAGTGATGGATGTAACAGCACCAAGCACGCCATCAGTGAACAAAGTGACAGAGCAATCAACAGCTATCACTGGAACAGCGGAAGCCGCTGCCAAAATTATAATTAAAGTAGGAAACAAAGAAATCGGCACAGCAACTGTAAGTGCAGATGGAACCTATTCAGTATCAATTCCGAAACAATCAGTCGGAACTGTCCTCTCTTTTACAGCGACAGACAAAGCGGGCAATGTCAGTTCTGTAAAAGAGATTGTAGTGGTGGATGGAACGCCTCCGGCAATTTCATTGACAAGCAAAGTCACGCACCATTCCACACGCGTTATCGGTACCGCAGAAGCTGACGCGAAGATCACGGTCAAAGCTGGAACGAAATCGATCGGCACAGCCACTGCTAATGCAAAAGGGCACTATGAAGCAACCATCGCGAAACAAAAAGTCGGGACTAGATTGTCTATCGTAGCAACGGATGCCGCGGGCAACAGCAGCAACGCCATTGCGGTCACGGTCGTGGACGGCAACTACCCCGATTTGAAACTGACGCACTGGGCGTTGGATGAAATCATGTACTTAGCCGACGATCAAATCATCGGCGGGTACCCGAACGGCGGCTTCCAGCCCGAGAAAAACACAACACGCGCAGAAGCTGCGAAGATGTTGGCTCTAGCACTGGACTTGCCGATTGTGGAGACTTCTTCCGGCTATAAAGACGTTTCAGGCAAGCACTGGGCAAAAGATTACATCGCGGCGGTTTCAAAAGCAGGTTTGTTCAACGGGAACCCGGATGGTACGTTTGCGCCGAACGATGTCCTGAAACGTGCGGAGATGGCAAAAGTCATCAGCATCGCGTATGATTTGAATTCAAGCAACAAGAACCATTTCAACGACGTGAAAGCTGGGCATTGGGCGAAGGGTTATATTTCGGGGCTTTATGAAAATGGCATTACGACCGGATTCCCGGATAAGACGTTCCGTCCTGGAGCTTCTACGACTAGAGCCGAGTATTCGGTGTTCTTGGCGCGAGCTTTGAATGAGGATTTCCGTTAATAGAATCTTTGTAAGAGAAAGCACATTTCGAAACTTCGAATGTGCTTTCTTTATTTTAAAAAAAGTAAAGAGCTAGTTCTTTATTAAGGTAGTAATTAAAAGTATTCATCAATAGGTTTAATTAGTAGAGAGATTTAAAGTTTTACTATTAAAATATATTTTAGTAGAAAAAGAAATAGTGTGGGTGCCAGGCACCCGCTCAATTTCGTGCAAATTTAAATGATTTGCCCATTGTGCGAGCTTAAATACAGTTCTACATGAAAATTTCTCTTATTTTATTAAAAAGTTCCTTAATTTCCGTTTGGAACTATTAGATCTAGGGAAATAATTGATATCTTGAGATAACATAGGAGGAACACAGGTGGATCGTTTTTTGCAGGGTGTTGCTGATTTTTCAGCTTGGTTATGGGGGATACCGCTCATCACCATGCTATTGATATCAGGTCTTTATATGACAGTTAAACTTGGATTTTTTCAATTCCGTTATTTTGGCTATATTGTCGGACAGACGTTCGGCAGCGTATTTAAAAAACCGAAAGGGGAAGGGACCGTCACTCCGTTTCAGGCGTTGACATCTGCTTTGTCTTCTACTATCGGAGCAGCGAACATTGTCGGTGTGCCTGCAGCGATTATGTTCGGTGGGCCGGGAGCGGTTTTTTGGATGTGGGTCATTGCGCTGATCGGCATGGCGCTTAAATTCGCTGAAAGTGTGCTGGCGGTTGAGTACCGCGAGAAAAACAGCATGGGCGAGTTCGTCGGTGGTCCGATGTACTACATGACGAAAGGCTTGAACATGAAGTGGCTGGGCATTTGGTTTTCATTTGCCTTGATGATTGAGTTGATCCCAAGCATCATGGTACAAGGGAATTCCATCGCCACTACAGTACAAGCGACGTTCAACATTCCGTTGTTGTGGACGGGGATTGCTACCGCTGTACTGGTGTCCATTGTTGTTTTCGGTGGCATCAAGCGAATCGGTAAGGTCACAGAAATTTTCGTTCCATTTATGGCATTGATTTACGTCGGTGGCGCAATCGTGATTTTGTTGATGAATGTCAGCGCCGTGCCCGAATTCTTTATGCTGATTTTCAGCAATGCCTTTTCGCCTGCTCCTGTTATGGGTGGTTTTGCCGGGGCAGCGATTGTGGAAGTAATCCGCTGGGGATTTGCCCGCGGCCTTTATTCAAACGAAGCTGGACTCGGTACAGCCCCGATTGCCCATGCAGCTGCCATGACAGATCATCCTGTTCGACAGGGGTTCTGGGCAGTCATTGGAGTGGTTGTCGATACGCTGATTGTCTGCACGGCAACAGCTTTTGTTATTTTGTCTTCGGGTGTTTGGACGGAAGACGGGGCTATGGAGAATTCCTCTGCTTTGACGAGCCTGGCGTTTGAATCTTATTTCGGCCAATTCGGTGCAGTTCTTGTAACGATTTCATTGATTTTCTTTGTCCTTTCCACAATTTTGGTGGTTGTGTTCTACGGCGCCAAGCAGGCTGAGTTCCTGTTTGGCACGAAAGCGTCTTATGGCATGCAAGTGGTGTACATCCTTGCGGTTGTTTTGGGCGCAGTCGGAGCAGCAGAAGTGATCTGGGGATTCCTCGACATCATGCTGGCAGCAATCCTCATTCCGAACGTCATTGCCATCTTGCTGTTAAGCAAAAAAGTAAAAGCATTGACTACCGAGTTTTTCACGTCGGACAAGTATTACATAAAAGACCAAAGAGAGAAGCAACGAAACAAAGCGAAAAAAGCAGCAACAGCGGATCGTTAAGTTTCACCTCTGTGTGCAGCACAAGTCAGTCTCTGCAAAGAAGTTGACTAACAAAAACGCCACCTCTGAAATCCATTGATTTCAGAGGTGGCGTTCTGTTATTTACGGGGAGTAATGAATAGAGAGGGAAAACCGGAAGTCACAGTTGGCCACTCAAGACCAGCTATGACTTCCGATTAATAGGTTGTAACCAGGATGCCTTTTAGCGAATCTTCGAATGAAAATTCCAGATTGATTTTTTGTTCTTTATCAAAATAACCGATCACTTCAGTCCCTGTATCTGTCCGGCTGTAAAAATTCTGCCCGTAATGCTGAATTATTTCTTCTTTCGAATTTTCGAGGGAAACGTTTTTTTCAGTTTCATACTTGGCTGTTGGAAGAACATATCTGACGACTTTCCCGTCAACAATCTTCACCTCTAAATCGATGTTTTTCTTGCTGGAACCAAAGCTTAAGTAAGTAGCCTTTGGTTCTTTTGTTTCTTCCATAACGATAGGTTCGCCCAAAGTTTTTAGAACGTCCGATTCAGAAGATCCGACGTGAACCGATGCCACACTTTCAGCGGACAAATCCGTACTGGCCGTCTCATCCAGCAATTCAAGTTTGTCCTTTGTTCCACAAGCGGATAGAACAAACAAAGCAAGCAGGAGCACAGTTCCAATAAATAATCTCTGTTTTCGCATAGACTGTTCGGTCTCCTTTCAAATAATACCCTTTACTATGATTACATATGGGTTTCCAGATCTCCACTTAATTCTTCTATTATTTTTTCTTGGTCGTATGGAATATTATTTTCCTTGAAGTATTGAATAAGCAATGCAGCATATCCAGACGCGTAAGCAGTTGCGAACGATACACCTGTGTCAAGTGTCATCTTGTCCTCGTATAATCGCTTTCATCTTAATAGAAGCTAAATTAAATTCCGAGCAGCAACGGAGAGTGGTAGCTTTCAATTATTTCTTAATTCCGGTTAAAGAGAGGAATTATTCCAAAGGTAAAATTTGATTGAAAATTTCTTTTGAAAATAAAAAACTATTAATTATAAAAAAAATATATAGAAAAAATAATTCTATTTGATAATATAGTATTAAGACTAAAAACCTTAATAAATTACAAATTTTATAATTTAATAGTTATATAATTTGAAAGAAGCTGGTTTTTAAATAAAAATAGCAAGAAATGAATGGAAAAACACATTTTTATTAAAGAGAAGAAAAGGGGAAAAAGAATGGTTGCAAATAGAGAAGAAGAACCAATTTATTTTGAAATGGAAGAAATAGAAGGAAATATGTACGAAGAGTTTAAAGGAATTGTTGAAGAAGTAAGTACTACAATAAATCAAAAGATTTTATCTTCACAGGTATTTAAACCATTGGAAGAAACTTTGAAAAGATATGAATCTCAGTTGCCAAAAATAAAAAATTCAATTGAAAGGGCAGAAAGCGTAAATAAATATCTTGAATTAACAAAAGCTAACCTTTCTAAAGATATCGCAAGTACGATCAAAATTGTTAGCAATCAAGTTATAAAAGATGTAGTTCTTTTAAAATTAGAGGAAGTACTAAAGAAATATGAAACTCAAACTGTCAATATAACTAAACAATCAAGTGGCTTAAAAGATGTTGTAATTGAAATGAAAAAAATAGAGAACTTAATGATTGCTACTGTCAATAATGCGATCGAAAATCAAATTAAAGAAATACTAGAAGAAAAAGTATTGAAAAGGTTTGATCTAATCCATAATGAATTCAGCAAACATTTGTCGTTTTTGAATTTAAGTAATAAAGAAGCAGAAGGTTTACTCGGAAATTTGGAAACAACTCGAAAAAATATTCATAAAGATACTATTAAAAGTTATGAGGAAATAAGTCGAAGTCTAAATGAATATCTATCTATGGAACTAACTGGATTATATGATAAGTTCGGCGAGCAAATAGCTGTAATTGAATCAAATAATCAAGAGTTTCAAAACACAACAAAATTCTTAAATAAAACAATAGAAAATTTGCAAGAAAAACATGAATTATTAGTAAGTAAATTTAGTGAAGCTGATTTAAAGATAGAGGCTTTGAAGCAACAAAATAGTTTGGCAGAACAAAAAATGGAAGCAAGCGCTCGGAAACAATTATCTTTGTTAATCGGTATAGGTTTAGTGAATATCGGAATTTTAATAAGTGTGTTTATTTAATTAAATATTCTAGAATTCTGATTGGAGAATAAATGCGGATGAGTATAAATTTAAGGAATGAGAAGCGGATGCTTCTTGTAAAAGAAATGATTAGTACACGTGGCAAAGAAAGAATGAAAGTAAATCTTCAGCACCATTTTACTCATCAAAAAAAGAAAATTGGATCTATAAGTAAAGAAATTAATGATTTCGTAGAGAGTTCGAAGAACGGTGAATTAATTCGACCTATTCCAGGTGAAATGGACGAAGTAGCCTATAAAATGAATGAACTTACTGAGAGTCTAGATCAGACTTTTACTTTATTTATTGTTGGTATGGGTAATTACGGAAAATCGACCTTAATAAATGCTTTGCTAGAATCAGAAAAGGCTCCAGTAGATTTTAGACCTAAAACATGGAAAATCGATGTCTACGATTCTAATATGCCAAACGATAAATGCTTAATTATATATAAGGATGGAAAAAAAGAAGAAAAGTCAGTAAATGAAACGAAAATATTTATTGAAGAAGAAGAAAAGAAAGCTTCAATAAGCCAAAAATACGTACAAGAAGAGAAACGTAAGATTCTTTCAGCCTTAAAAACGAAAGAAGAAGTTCGAGAAACGGAAGAATACTTGAAGAAAGAATTTCTTTATCAATCTAATATTATTGAAGTTCGCTGGCCGGTAAAGAAAAATATTTTGACTGAAAAATTTCATCTTGTAGATACACCTGGGTTAGTGCAAGAAAATTTGTCTGGTCAAACAATTGTTAGTCTGCAAAATTATTACCCTAAAGCAGATGGTGTTATTTGGATGTTAGATGCGACAAAGATTGCTTCTAGAAAATCAAAGGAAATGATTGAAGAGTTAGAAAAGTCTCTTGAGAAAGTTGGAGGAAGAACAGACAATATTATCGCGGTAGTGAATCGTATAGATGCTATTCGCAATAATGGTGGTGAAGAAGCTGTTCAATTAATAATGTCAGATGCCAAAAAAATATTTGGTTCCTACTTCAAAAAAATTATACCTATTTCTGCGAAGCAAGCTTTAAAAGGGATACTTTCTGAAGACAAAATACTAATTGAGCAAAGTGGTATGCTACAGCTCCACAATGAAATAAAGACAAATTTTTTAAGAAATGCTCAAAGTATACAATTATCCAGCAAGATGACGGGGTACAAACAAGTGGTGTATCAACTTAATGAAGATGAACACCCAATAAAATCTTATTTTAGTAGATTAAGCAGTGATTTAGGTGAACTTTCAAAACGGAATTCTAAAATTAAAGAGAAGTATGAAATGCAGAAAATAGCGTATGAAGAAAACTTACAAAATATTGTTGATGACTTTAAAACGAACTTAAAAGTACGAGTTGAAGGAAGTGCTGAAACTCTTTTTGATTTAGAAACTGAAGAGTCAAGAAAAAATTATATTAATACTCAAATACTGAAATTCGAGTTACTAGAAAACGAACTACAGAATTTCATGAGATATTGGCAGAAAGAGTTAAATACTTCTCTGAAAATCCTACAAAAAGAAATGGTTTTCACTGAATATAAATTTATTGATCCCTATAAATTATTGAAGAATGATAAAGAAAAATCAAAGTACTCTACTGAAAACGTTAATATCAAATTAAGTTCGGGGACGGTTGATACGGGTGAACTTAGTATAGTCTCTGGAGCAGGATTTGCAGTTATTGGAGCCATGGTATTAGGACCAATAGGGTTATTATTAGGTGGAATTACAGGTGCTTTAGGAATAAACAAAGGAATTGCTAAGTTTTTTAAAAGTGGGACATTAAAAAAACAGCTGAATGAAGCTGCATCTGAACATATTGATACAGTCCAAGAAACTGTTTTAGAAGAAATGGAGAAACTGAGATCAAAAGGCGAGAATAACGTGATGGAAGTGCTTCATACTACTTTTTACAATCTTCATGGAAAGCAAAATCAAAATATCCCCAATCTACTTAGAGAATTTTTTAATTGTTTCAAAAAGAAGATTGAATATCCTGACTTTCAAGAATTGTTGATGAGCGAATATATTAATAAAAAACAAAAGGGAGCTTAATTATGAGTGTACATGAGAATATAACTGACCTTTATACGAAGATGAACAATTCTCCCATTAGGGAAATGATACGATCTGAAAAGAAAAGTCCTTTAGAAATTGACACTGATTTTATATCTGAGGATACAAATAGGTTGAAAATATTAATCGATAACCTGAGAGAACCCTTAAAAGTTGTAGTGATGGGAGAAGTAAAAGCCGGAAAGTCTACTTTATTAAATGCTTTTGCAGCGGAACAGCTATCTCCAATGAATGTATCAGAAGCTACAGCAAGTATTTTAGAAATAGTCTATAGTGAAAAACCATACGGTAAAATTGTAATGAAAGAGGACGAGATTAAAGGGACTCCGAAAGAAATTTTTCAATTACTTGAAGAAAAGCAAAATGACCAATTTTTCTTTAAAGAGTGCGACCATGTAGAAATAGGGTATCCATTGCCCAATCTACTTAATTTTACTTTAGTTGATACTCCTGGACTAGAAACGGTAACAGATGAAAATTCGGACAGAACCAAAATCTATCTTGGAAAAACAGATGTTGTGTTGTGGGTATTTAATGGTAATCACCTTGGACAAAGCGATATAGAAGATGCTCTTCTAGAAGTAAACAAATTTGGTAAACCCATTATTGCAATTGTAAATCGAGTAGACGAAGTAGATGCAGAACCAGAAGAGATAACCGAATACATGGAAGAACAAATTGGTATGTACGTTAAAAAGGTGTTTCCGCTTTCTGCTAAGATGGCATTAGAAGGCAGAAAAAATAATAATCAGGAAGTAGTCAAGGAATCAGGATTTAAAGACATTTTGGATTACCTTGATAAAAACATAAGTAAACAAGTAGATTTAACAAAGCAAGAATCCGTCCTTCAGTCAGCTGATGCACTTTTGAGTAGAGATTTACTTAAGCACAGTGGATATATCGATGCTATTAATTTTATTGAAAAAGAATCAAATGAAGTACGTGATAGGATAAATGAAAATAAAAGTATGATTCAGAGAAAGATTATGTGGGAATTCGATAATTGGTACAGTAGGGATTTTCTTGAGAAAGAACGTCAGCAATTAAAAAATCTAGTAGAAGATTCAGGAGCATTGAACATAAAAGGTAATTTAACAAAGGTTGAAAAAGAAATTCCAGTTTTACTTTCAAATGATAACGTCTCTGAAAAATTAAATGAAATGATAAAGAAAACAGATATAAGTTTTGAACAATTATGGCAAGGAGCCATTAATAATATTTCTAAAGATACTTTGTTGAAAATACAAGAGTTTCAAGAACAGGCGGAGGCTAAGTTACAAATGGAATTATCCCAACAATCTTTTGTTAACGATAAAGATGTTGATGTAGTTTCTGGGGCTACAAAAGGAGCATTGCTCGGTGGTGCGACAGGGGCAGCAGGTGCTCTTTATGCAGCAGCTTTAGGTCCCGCAGCATCCGTAGTTACTTTAGGAGTAGCAGCTTCAACAATGTTGCCTCCGTTACTGATTGTAGGAGCCGCATTTGGTGCAGTATCTACATTTATGAAATTAAAGTCGGAAAAAAATATTGCTATTCGAAATATTGATGAGGCAATCCAAAGAATTAAAGAAGAGAATAAAGCTGCAATATACTCTACTGTAGAAAATCTTTTTATTGAACGTGGTGAAACTATATCTAGAAACCTCGAAAGCAATATCTTGAAATCATTTTCAAATAATGAAGATTTTGATGGATTGATTAAGCTTAAAATGGCGATTGAAAAGTATCTATATAAATTAAAAGATCATCAACAACTGTTGGTATTAGAGAACGTTTAAAATACCTTTTAATAGAAAATGATAAAGCGGTGTTCCTTTAAATGCAGGATACAGCGCTTTTTCTTGAATTACTAAAATCGTAAAAGACAATTTAAAATATATTATTAGTTTGGGGGAATAGTTGTTATGGGTGTTCTAAGGTTTACGGTGGGTGGTACGGCAAAAATATTAGGTAAAGCCGCAAACGGGCTGGTAGGAGAAACTGGAAAACTGTTATCTAAAAGATCCCCAGAAGCTGGAGAATTTTTAAGTGATATTGGTACAAGTGTTATAAATGCTTCGGTTGCTTCAATAGATACTTTCTCGCAGTTTGCTGATGGTGGAATTCAAACAGTATATGGAGCGGCAACTAAAAACAAAGATACTGTACAAGCTGGTTACGAAGAGATGAAAGCTCCGATAAGTCGGACAGCTATGGGTATTGGGAAAACTGTGAAATATAGCGTTCAAAATGTTAGTAAAACGGCAGGAGGCCTAATAAGCGGTAATATCGTCGAAGCGAAAGAAGGTGGTAAGAACTTGTTGAAAACGGCTATTGTGCTTGGTGCTGCAGTAGGAGTTATTGATGTGCTTGATGGCTCAGATACGGCAGATGCCGAAGAGCTTGAAACACGTAATCATAATTTAGCTGGCGAGGAACATCCAATAACTGGTGTGCCGTTTGAAGAAAACTCGATTTATTATGAGGGCACACTTCATGAAGGAAGTTTTCCAGTATTTGAAGCAAGCTTTGAAGCTCAATTAAATGAAGACCAATATTTAATGAGTGATGTCACCCATATTCAAGAAGCTAATTTACAACTGTACAATGCTATTCAAGAAAATCCTATGCTCGCAGATTCAATTGGTTTGACAGAATCAGAAATTATGTACTTGCATACAAGTATGACTCCTGAAGGATATGATTGGCATCATCATGAAGAACTCGGAAAGATGCAATTAGTAGAAGAAGAAGTTCATCAACAAACAGGACATACTGGTGGAAGAGAGATTTGGGGTGGCGGAGCTGAATTCAGATAGATAGAATTAATGTAAATTGTTGGAAAATGAATCATGAAGTAGTAGTATTAAAAATGCTTTACGTTAGAAACTGGTGAAAAATAGAGTGAAAAGATGTTACTCATCAAAAAGGCGTGTCCGGGAATCTAAATCTGAAAAAAGAGATGGGGTAAAATGAAGTGTCAACACCGGTTTATTTTCCCATGATAGCCGGAATAAGATTCCCGCTTTTTTCTTTTCCTTTAGGCGATAGAGATCACCTTTGATATTAAAGATCACCCAATGGTGAAGTAGGCCAACAAGAATGGCTATGGTCGATACATCATTTCCAAATGCTTTGACCTATTTAATAACCAACCTATTCAAGGCTAAAATTTAAGAGACCTCATATGTGTGTGACTCCAAATTAAAGGAAAATTGGATATGAAGAAAGCTTTTTTGCATCACCATCAATGTCATTATTATTGAATTCTCTTACCACGGTATTAAACGTGGCATGGAGTATTTGATCTTCAACTCTGCGGCTGCCCTTATGGTAAAGCGTGTGTTTTATAATATCCAGGACTTGAACATCGAGGAGCAGTTTATTACTGTTGATACGGAAATGTATATCTTCATCGTTGGTGCCATCAAAGGAGTCGGGCAGGATAATATCATCGGCAGGATTTTGGCTATCCATGATGTATATCTGCCCAATCCTCTTGGCAGCATGGAGATAGTACTCTAAAGGGAGCGATTTACTCATGGAAGGAAATCTATTTGTTTTGCTTATTGCAATCGTCTTATCTATTGCTACAGTTATTGCTGTTATCAAAGGTTCATTCAATTCTGGAGATGCACTTTCTCCGAGAGCTTTATCCTCCAAGTTTGTTCGGGAAGATATTGTTTCCGGTCATCTGATTGTAGATGGCCGGAAGATTCCTACTTATAATATGGGGTTGCTCAGTCTTGATGGCGGCATCATCACATTAAAATTCTATCACGGTTTCAATTCGCCCGTTCGTATCACAGATGTGACAATGAATGGTATTTCCATCTTTTCTTTCCTAGCTTCAAGCACCAACCAGAAGGAGCGGAACGATTATACTATCCAGTTATTAAAGCAGACAGCTAATCAAAAGACTATCTCTCATGACTTGGCAGGTGAAGTGGAACAAATCATATTGGAAGTTGATGAATTGAACGCCCATATGGCAGCTGGCGAAATCGTTCACCTTCCTGGTTCCGAAGACTATGCGTGGCGTGGGCGCTGAACCGGTGCTTCCGTCACTACTCTTTTGAAAAAATTGAGACCAAAATGGTTTGTCCCCCTTTTTTCGGACAACCGAAAATACAGCTTTCAAGTCTGTAAATGCGCTTCGAGAAAGGTTTTAAAATCGCGCCCCTGTGTTAGACGCAATTTAATTTATACACAATAATTGCATACCAAAAAAGCCGTATCTAGGAACCCCAAGGGTTTAGAGTGACCCAATAAAATGAGACAAGGAAAAAATACCCCCAACGTCGTATGTAGTTACAACGACAAACTGGAGGTGTTTTTCTGTATGGGGTCAAAAAAGGGATCGACAAAACAATTTTATCCCGAGGAAATTAAATTAGAAGTGATCCGGATGAAGCTTAGCGGCGACTATACCATTGCCTGTTTATGGCATGCATGTGGTTTATATCCTTGCGGTTGTTTTGGGCGCGGTCGGAGCAGCAGAAGTGATCTGGGGATTCCTCGATATCATGCTGGCAGCTATCCTTATTCCGAACGTCATCGCCATCTTGCTGTTAAGCAAAAAAGTAAAAGCATTGACCATCGAGTTTTTCACGTCGGATCAGTATTACCTAAAAGACCAAAAAGAGAAAAAACGAAAAAAAGCAGCGAGAGCGGGTTACGATTCTTAACATAAGCTCCGCGTCAAAAGCCTTGAATTCCCGAGAAGGGAAGTTCAAGGCTTTTTTGCTGGATTGTATTTCGGAGAGGGGAATGATTGAATTGTGTGGGTGCCAGGCACATAAACAATATTTCTTCAAATTAAAAAGCCTTAGCCCCCTTAAAAGAGATCAAGACTTTGATGCTGCTACTTTCACTAATCTACTTTTGACCTCTTTTTGGATTCCTTACTTTCTTTAACTTAACTCTCTTTAGAAAATTTGTTATCCACGGAAGATGATTGCCTCATTGATTGCTTCTACTACTGAATAAATGAAGTTCTTATCAAGTGACCAAAGTGCATCTTTTTCATTGGCACTGGTGGATAGCCTTACAATAAATTTGGATTTTTTCATCATAAATACTAATACAGCTAATGCTATAAAAAAGATACCTCCAAAAAAAGTTTCGGCAAGCACTAGGAGCCCTATCAACGCTGAAATTATCTCGAACTTTCTACCAGGTTTTGATTCTAAAGTAGATACAGAGGTTACATTTGCGGTTGCGTATGTGGTGCCTCCCAAATTCATTCTGGTATTAGTAATTAATACATTTTTACTTTGAAAGAAAACCGTTTCTTGTGCCTGAGCCACCACTCTGCGACCTCCTAAATAATTATATTTATATATTACTATCGTATCGTTTTTAAAAGCAGAAAACAACGAAATCTAAAGATAAAAGATTTTAAAGCTTTTAGAAAACGTATTGCCTTAATAAAAAGAACTCAGTTTATAAGCAATGATTGCATACTAAAATGCCGCATTCAAAACCCTTACAGGTCGTAAAATGCGGTTTTACTATATTTAAGAAGATATGAAGATCGAATCTTTGATGAAAAAAATCAATATTTTAATTACTTTGTTAATCCTTGCTGGATTCGCGGCAATCGTTATTTGGATCAATACGAGAGATTCAGTTGTTCCAGCTGTCCAAGCAAAACTGAAGAGGTGGCAGAAGTAGAAAGCTTATTCCCGATTTCGGAATGAGCTTTTTTCATTTAAGAGGAATAAGTTTAGTGGAAGACTGTTCATTTGGAGCAAGCAAGCCTTGCGTCTTTTTCATATGAGAAAAGAATCAGAACGCGCAGATCACGTTTATTCTTCCCGCTCAAGGGAAAAAGATAACATCTCATAAAAGTTTATGGAAAATATTACATATAAAAATGGAGGGAGTTTATGCTGGAGATTCATCCTCTTCTATTAATAGTGATTATTTTCAGTATCAGCCTCAGCTTTGTTACGCTATCGACGATCCGAATGATCTTGACCTTGAAAGGCTATCAGTATTCAGCCGCAGCGCTATCGATTTTGGAAGTGATCATCAACATCCTTGGCCTCGGGCTGGTATTGGATAATGTAGCGAACGTGCAGAATTTATTGGCGTATGCGCTTGGGTTTGCAGCGGGGATTGTTGTGGGTTCCAAGATTGAAGACAAACTGAGTCTCGGCTATGTGACGGCCAATGTCATTTCCCAGGACAACAGCGGCAGACTTGCTTTGCAATTGCGGAAAAAAGGCTATGGGGTGACGGACTGGCAGGCAAATGGTTTTGAAGGAAAACGCAGTTCGATGCAGATTCTCATGCCGAAAAAGCAGGAAGTGAATCTGTACCGGACGGTGAAAGAGCTGGATCCACAGGCATTCATTGTGGCGTATGACGCCAAAACGATTTACGGCGGGTTCTGGATACGTGCCCTCAAAAAACGGCATATTGCCAAGTGAATAGTGTGGGTGCCAGGCACCCACACAATTGGAAAAACGCTCATCCCAACTTGAACTTGGAATGAGCGTTTTGTTATGAACTTTTGATTTGATCTTGTTTTACATCTCTACGCATCGTATGCTTAACGCCCCATTCATGCATCGCTTGCAGGACGGGCTCCAGGCTCCGGCCGTACTCTGTTATGGAATACTCGACTTTTGGCGGGACTTGCGCGTAGACTTTGCGTTGGATGATGCCTTCGTCTTCCAACTCGCGCAATTGTTTCGTCAGCATTTTTTGGGTGATGCCGGGCATCATCCGCTTCAGTTCGTTGAAACGTTTGGTGCCTTCTTGAAGCAGGTATAAGAGAATCATGTGCTTCCATTTGCCGACGAGGACGCCTAACGCATCATCGACCGGGCAATTTTCGGGGATCCTGTCCACTTCTATTTCCTCCTCGGTATCTTTTTGTATACTATACCACTTTAGAGTGCGTACTTATAAAGATGGGGATTGGCGTTTATACTGGAAGCAGTGAGGCTACAAAAGTTGGGCATTGCCCACTGCATGTTACGATGAACTTATTCGAAAGGTGGAACTATCAATGGAAAAATATCGCATCAATCCAGATGACGGCATCGAGTTTGGCATCTATACACTGGGAGATCATCTCCCGAATCCGGCGACGGGGGAACGGATTTCTGCGCAACAGCGCATTCATGACATTATCGACTATGCGGTGCTTGCCGAACAGGCAGGCGTTGACTTCTTTAGTGTGGGCGAAAGCCATCAGGAATTTTTCGCGACACAAGCGCATGCGGTGGTGCTTTCGGCTATCGCGCAGGCGACGAAGAAAATCAAAATCGCCAGCTCTTCAACGATCATCAGCACGTCCGATCCGGTCCGGGTCTACGAGAACTTTGCGACGCTTGATTTGATTTCCAACGGCCGTGCGGAACTTGTGGCAGGGCGCGCTTCCCGTGTCGGGCTTTTTGAGCTGCTTGGCTACAATCTTCACAACTACGAAGAATTGTTTGAAGAAAAATTCGAATTGCTTCGCCTGATCAATGAAAACGAAACCGTCAATTGGAGCGGGGAGTTCCGTGCACCGCTGCGTGATGCACAAGTGCTTCCGCGTCCGGTCAACGGTTCGTTGCCGATTTGGCGTGCAGTGGGCGGAACGCCGGCCAGTGCGATGAAAGCGGGCTATGCAGGTGTGCCGATGTTCATGGCGCATCTCGGCGGTTCGACTTCCCAATTTAAACGGACGGTGGACAGCTACCGTGAAGCAGCGCGGGCAGGCGGGCATGACCCTGCACAATTGCCGATCGCGACAGCCGGATTTTTCTATGCGGCGGAATCTTCCCAGCAGGCGCTGAAAGAGCTGTACCCGCACATCAATGAAGGCATGAAACGCACCAACGGCGGTGGGTTCCCGAAACAGCTTTTCGCACAAGGCGTCGATCCGCACAACATCATGAATATCGGCAGCCCCCAGCAGATTATCGAAAAAATCCTTCATCAGCATGAAATGTTCGGCCATCAGCGCTATATCGCCCAAATCGATTTTGGCGGCATGCCGATGGACAACATCAAGAAGAACCTGGAACTGATCGGTACGGAAATCCTGCCGGCCATCAAGAAATACACCGCTAAAAACAAGGAGGGGCAGGCATGAAGATTGTTGGCTTATCCGGTTCCCAAATTGGCTCGAAAACAAGAATCGCCATGGACGCCACCCTTAAAGTGATGGCGGAAAAATACCCGGAAGTGGAAACGGAATTGATTGACCTCGCAGACTACAAAATGGAATTCAGCGATGGCCGGAACTATTTGGATTACAGTGGCGACACCGGCTATGTGACAAAGACCCTGATGGAAGCGGACGCCATCATCATCGGCACGCCGATTTTCCAGGCTTCGATTCCGGCAGCGTTGAAAAATATTTTTGACTTGCTTCCGGTCAATGCGTTCCGCGACAAAGTCGTCAGCATGCTGGTAACAGCAGGATCCGCCAAGCATTATTTGGTGGCGGACACCCAGTTGAAGCCGATTCTTGCGTACATGAAAGCGCAGATGGTGCAAACTTTTGTTTTCATTGAAGAAGTGGATTTTCACCAGAAACAAATCATCAACCACGATGTGCTCATGCGCTTGGAGCGTTTGGCGGAAGATACGGTGGTCTTGACGGAAACGTTCACGAAGATCCGTGAGGAAAAAGAAGCGGAGTATGATTTTTAATTGGATGGGATCACGAGAAAAGACGCCGGAAATTCGGCGTCTTTTTTTGATCTCTTCAGTACATGAGCTTCAAACGTTCAGAAATGTCCCTGATGGAATTCGTGGCTATGGTGACCTCGTTGTTTTCTCGCCAGTTTCACCAGAAACGCAGCAGCTGAAATGCCGATGGCTGGACCGTAGATGCCTCCCCAACGGAGAGGGATTTCTTTTGAACCGAAAGAAAGCGGCTGTTTCTTGCCATACGTGTAGGCGGTCAATTGATCCACCGTCGGCATCGCGGTATGGCCCGGCCGGACCATGGCATAAAACTCGTCGGTTAAATGCTCGACTTCATCCGCTACATTCATCAAATGGCCCATGACGTTTTCAAAGGTCGGACTCTTGGCGATTTTGCTGACCATTAAGACAAAGACCGGCTCGGGAATCCGCTCGATTGCCCGGATCCCAGGAGGCGTGATGGTGACTCCGGCATTTTGAGTGGCCTGGAGTGCTTCATGCAATGCGCGTTTCAACAGCACATGGGCATCCCGTGTAGCGGCGAAATGTTCTTGGTCTGTATTGCACGCGTAAACGGCTGGGGCCAGCGTCGGAATCAACAGAGCGACATGCGTCTTTAGCCAATCGTCCATGTCTGTCCGAATCTCCGCACGGAAGCCGCGCATCGAGCTCAGCACTTCTGCCACTTCACGTGTTCTGGCTGTCACGCTGCCGTCCACTTCGCCGATTGGCAAGGCCATCGGTTTCTTTTCTTCAACGGGCATCATGTGCATGACATGCCCTTTCTTGAAGCCGCCGGGATGCGGAAAACCGGCCATGACCCGTTCTTTGCCGAGTGCGTCAATGAATTCCTGCTGCCCCGCTGCATTGTTCATCATCAACAGAAACGTGGGGATGGTTTTATTGGCAGCCAAGGCAGGGAGAATCTCGGACACGCGATTTTTGCGCATCGGCACGATAACCAAATCATAATGGTCTTTTTCGTTCAAGTGGTCCACGACTGGCAGGTGTGTGACCGTCTGTTCGCCAGTTTCCGTGTTTTCGGTGACAATTCCGTACGTTTTCAATTCTTGCTGTCGCTCCTCGTGATCAAGCAGGGCAACCGAATGCCCTGCCTGTGCCAGGCGTTCAGCGAACAAGCTGCCGAAGGGCCCGACACCGTAGATCAGGATGTTCTTCTTCATGGGGATCCCTCCTTTAACATGTTGGAAAGCGGCCATGGCTTGAGTGGTGGACCTCCTTTTCTTTAGAAAATGTGTTCTTCGCTTCAAGCTCAACGTATGAAGAGATATGTAAAGTTGGTCAGTTGCAGGCATTGATGTGATTCAGTATTCTACATGCGTGCTATTTATTTGATTTATTATATCATTTTCCAGGCCTGGAGTATTTCATGAAATCTCAGACTCGCCGCGAGGGTTGGCTCGCTTTTGATTCGATATGATTATGATATCAATCAATTTATAATTGAATATTCAGTTAAATTAAACTATGATGGTTGTAGTACTTTAAAACTAAGGAATTTACATAGTGGTTTAAAAGTTAAAGAGTTGAGAAGATCCCGTATGAGGATGCAGGACAATGAAAGGCTCTTCTTCTTGATCATTCAGAAGAAAGAAGCAGAAGGGGAAATGGAGGGATGAAAAGATTAGCGCTTCCGGCTTTATTGCTTGGCATTATTGCCATTGGATTTTTAATTTTTTGGTTGGTTGGCCGATATCTATAGAGAATCCGTCATAATGAAGGAACAAGTAGATAAAAGGGGTTTCCGAGAAGTTTTTTGATTCGGCAACCCCTTTTTTGTTTTGGATAGACGAATTGCGGTAGCGAATGGAGTTGTTCGTGTAGCGATCGGGGATGTGCAGGTAGAGATAGAAGTTGTACAGGTAGGAACGGTTAAAACTCTTGTAGAAAAAGCGAACACCCGGTTTGAAACGAAAAGGCGTGATAAAAGAGAAGTGGGAAGCGATATCGCGGTTGCTAATGAAAGCGAAAAAATGGTAACTTATAATTCGTTTTTGATGAATGATAAAATATTTATTTTGAGACTATAGTCACTCTGCGAGTTTGCTGTTAAACTGAATTAGCTAACAATATTTGGATGTTGTTGCTTTAATGCTGTAAAAGTTATCAAAGGAAAAACTCGAAGGCGATAATTGAAAAAGGGGGATTTATTATGAAAAAGATTGGTTTTGCTATTATGTCTTTAATGCTAGTAATGAGTTTCACAATCAGCGCAGCACCGATGCCGGCAGATGCTGCAGGCGTGAAGGCAAAGACGTATGCCAACTGTAAAGAAATCAATAAAAAATACAAAGGCGGCATTGCCAGTTCTTCCAAAGTGAAGAACAAAGGCGGCGCAACGAAATACAAGCCGTTTGTATCCAAAGCTCTGTACGAAGCGAATAAGAAGAGCGATCGGGATAAAGATTTGATTGCTTGCGAGCGATAAAAAAGTGCCAGGCTCTTCTATGAGCGAGGAGCACCAATTATAGAAAAAAATGCCATCTTCGATGAAATCAGCAGATTTCGAAGATGGCATTTTTGCGTTTAAAGAGAAGGATGAGGGCAGTTATAATCTGTCCTTGTAGGCAGAACTCTCAACAAAAAACATCCCAAAAAAGTTTTTGGGATGTTTTTTCTATTTATTTCTTCTCCAAACCAATCGCAAACCCTAAGTAGCTCAAGGCATTGCGTGCTTTGAACAAATTGCTCATGGCCATGCGTTCGAGTTCGATCTGCGTCATCTGGTGCTTGCGGAGTTCGCCATCTTGGGCGATTTCTTCCTGCTTGGTGATGACTTGGACAAAGCTGCGTTCCATCTGGTCGCGGAGCTGCAGCGTCCGGATGGTGGCGACGTTCTGGACCTGGGACAGCTCGTAGCCGAAGATGTCCTTCGACAGCCAGAATAAGGCTTTCAGCGCACCGTTTTTGGTGTCGCGGATAAACGGCTTGAGCGAGTTTTTCATGTTTTCTTCCTCGAACCAGATGCGCTGCATGCCGGCGCGCGGGTCTTTCATGTCGAGCTTGTAATAATGGGCCACGAATTGAGCGGTTTTTGTGAACAGTGAGAACGACTGGCGGTAGACGGTCTTCAACTGTTCGTTGCGTTCTGCGCTTGGTTTCTTTTCCTGTGCTTCGTATAAGTTCCAGCGCAACGCTGTGAATTCCGAAACCATGGCGTCCATGAAGGTTTCGAGGAAGACGCCGCGTTCCTGGTCATTGGCTTCTTTGTGGCGGTAATTCAGCGTATCGATTTTCATGGTGCCTTTGGGATCGATTTCATTGCCATCATTCAGAAGCAAACGGTGCTTGGCACACCAGTCACGGTACTCGCGTTCGTGGCCTTCGAAAAAGTTTGGCTTGTAGCTGCCGGTCATATCGATTGGCCCGATTTCCTCAAGCATCTTGACGGCGAGCTTCAGGCGGTCTGCATATAAGGCGCGGCCGTTGGTGTTGCTGATTTTCTCAGCGCCTTTGTCGAGCAAGTCGCGTGACAGGTGAAGCGCTTCGGCTTTCTGGTCTTTGTCGCGCAGGAACGTCGAATAAAACAATAGCCCCCAGCCGCGCTCAGCGTCTTTGCGCTCGTAGGATGGATCTTTCTCGGCTTCGATCATATCTTCCAAGACATCCAGCCCATCAAGTGAACGGCCTACATAAATCAACGCTTCTGCGTAGTTCAGGCAGATTTGATTCCAGATGGTGGTCGGCACTTTGGCGCGGAACTGAGCGTGCAAGCTTTCAAAGAGAAACAGCTGGCGCTGCTTCATTGGACTGTTCCAGTCTTTTTGAAGCTGGTGCTGGATTCCGAGTTGGCTGGTTTCCAATAGAATCGCCAGTGGATAGGAAGTTTGGCCATCCAGGCGTTTTTTCAAATGGCTGATGATGTCGTTGAGCTTTGCCGGCTGTGTGCGGGTTTTCTGGAATTCCTGGAGCAACAGCTGTGCAGCTTGGTAGACTTCTTTTAAATCAAATTGCCCGTAATCGTCTGATTGGGCAATGTCCTGTAATGTTGACATGGGAACCCTCCTTGAATAGGTGCTTCTTCTATTATTGTAACGAAGTGTGGGGCAGGGGTCACCCTTTGTTGTCGGAATTTTATGGTTTTCAGTTTTGGGAGTGGAGAATCAGATTTTAAAGGGAATTGACTGGTTTTAATAATATCTGAATTTTTAGTAATTTATAGAGGTATTCGTAAGATTTTGCTGTTAAACTAAGGTCAAGAAGCAAGCAATTAAACGGAGGAGTGACGAGCGTGAAAAAGCTGATGGGTGTGCTGGTCGTTGTGCTGTCGCTGTTTTTAGCCTTGCCTGTTGCCGCTGCTGCACCGGATTTGCCGCAGAATCACCAGTTTTATGAGGAAATGACTTATTTGATGGAGAAAGGAGTGATTACGGGGTATACGGATGGCACGGTCCGTCCGGATCAACAAGTGACTCGTGCCGAAGCGACGGTCATGATCGGCCGACTGCAAGGGCTCGATGGGACGAAACGGGCGACGCCGTTCCGTGACGTGGCGGCTGGCCATTACGCCAGCGGCTATGTCGCCGGAGCGGCAGAAGCGGGCTATATCCTTGGATACGGGGACGGGACTTTTCTTCCCAATGCGCCGATCATCCGCGGGGATATGGCGCTGATTTTGGAGCGTGTCTTTGACCTTGCGTTTACGCTCAATCAGTCGTTTACGGATGTGCCGCAAAACGCTTATTACACAGGGGCTATCAGCAAGATCCTGGCGGCGAACATCACCATCGGTTATCCCGACAATACGTTTCGGCCGAAACAGGCTGTCACGCGCGGCCAGTTCTCTGCATTTCTCGCGCGCGCCTTGGAGCCGGAATTTAAAAACGATGCGACGATCGCCCGTTCCTACCAGAAAGACAAAACCAAAACTTACACGTATCACATGTCCGACGGAACAACAGCGGTCCACCGCTTTGTCGATGTGCCGGATCGCGGCGGGATGGCCTACGGATTCATGTGGACAGTCGAAGTGGATGGCGACACCTACGAATACATGGAGTTTGAAAGCCATCAGCTCTTCGCATTCGGCTATCCGTATTCCGAGTACGAGGTCGCACTCGTCTATCCGGTCCGAGTCGGCAAAACATTCAATGTGGGGTTAGGCGATGAAGTGATCATCCATACCATCACCGGTGTCAACAAAACCGTCGAGACGCCATACAGTACATTCACCAACGCAACTGAAGTGACGACGCAGGATGGTCTGCGGTATTACATGGCGGAGGGCTTTTCAACGATTAAATCGATCAACGCGCAAGGGCGTGTGGAAAGTGAATTGGTGAGTGTGGAATAGGACGGAATAGTGAGGAATTGTGTGCGTGCCTGGCACGCACACAATTCAATTTGCGGAGTTACGCACGTTCAAAGCAAAATACGCACGCTCAATATAAAATGCGTTTACTCAAAAAAACTTATGCACGTAAAAAAAGAAATACGCACGTTTGAGTTTCAAAATTAGCAGCTAGTTAACTATTCGCCCTCAGGTTTAGGTGCCTGGCACGCACACAATTACCAGCCGCTCTGCGTATGCAGAGTAGGCTTTTTTTATGAATTCAATCTCTCAGTTCATATGAATTGCATATTTTGTAAAGGCGTATTATATTGTATGAGACATCAATCATTGACCCATCAATTATATGGGTTTGACAATCAGTAGATAAAAAGGAGTTTCGACAGTATGCAAAAATTAAAAGTAACAAATGATTTCGATCAGATCGTCAACGGCCGCCGTTCGATCAAACTATATGACCCGACGGTGAAAATTAGCCGTGAAGAAATGAGCGAAATCATCGCTCAGGCGTCCAGAGCACCGTCTTCGATCAACTTGCAGCCATGGCGCTTTCTCGTTATCGACAGTGAAGAAGGAAAAGAAAAGTTGCTGCCTTTGGCTTCATTCAACAGCAATCAGGTCAAGACTTCTTCAGCGGTCATCGCCATTTTTGGAGATCTCAATAATTTTGATTATGCCGAAGAGATTTTCGGCAAGGCAGTGGAACTGGGCTATATGCCTGCAGAAGTGAAGGAAATGCAATTGAACTATTTCACACCTCTGTTTGAAGGGATCAGCAAGGAACAAATGAAGGACACCGTTATGCTGGATTCGGGTCTTGTGGCCATGCAATTGATGCTGGTCGCCCGTTCGTACGGATACGATACAAATCCAATCGGCGGATACGACAAAGAACAGATTGCTGAAGTATTCGGCATGGACAAAGAGCGCTATGTTCCGGTTATGCTCATTTCCATCGGCAAAGGGGTAAATGAAGGCTATCCTTCTTATCGCCTGCCGGTAGAGGCGATTACAACCTGGAGCTAAACCAGCGTTTATTTCAGGTGAATATGGTCCGTTGGTGTATACTCTTTAGTGACAGGTCAATGAATAGTGAACCGCGCTATCAACTGGCCTCAACGATCAGGTAGGAGGTCCCGTTATGACGTGTTCATTTTCAAAACAGGAACAAGTCCTGCAGCAGTTTAAAGGGCTCACCAACCAAGTCAGCCCCAAATTTGAACGGTGTACAGGCATCAGCGCATCACGCTATGAACTGCTGTCGCAGCTTTATCAAACAGATGAAATCAACCAATCGACCTTGCAGAAAGCCGTCAATATCGACGGCGCAGCCATTACGCGCCATTTGAAACAGCTGGAAGCCGGCGGAATGGTGGCAAGACGAAGAAATCCTGCAGATAATCGGGTGATTTTCGTCAGCTTGACGGAAGAAGGGCGCAAACAGATTGTCGAATACCGTAAAGAAAATATGGGATTTGTGAAGCAAATGCTCCATGATTTCACATCGGAGGAAGTAGACGTCTTGTCTGATATGCTGGACCGCATGCAACACAACATCGTTGATTACTGATACAAAAACAGTAAAGGATAGGTGAGACTCAATGATCATCATTCACGCCAACATGCAAGTAAAATTGGATCAAGAGCAGGAATTTCTTGAGGCAATCAAAGAACTTCTGCCAGCAACACGAGCGGAAGAAGGCAACATCAGCTACGAGTTGATGAAATCCATCGAGCAGGACGGCCATTACACAATGGTGGAAGTATGGAAAGACTTCGAAGCCACGACTGTCCACGGCAAAAGCGAACACTTCATGGCTTTCACTGACAAAGCAGCAGCGTTTATGGCTGCGCCAATGGAGTTGAAAGTGTTTAACGGAGAGACTGTCGAAATCTAAATTTATAAATTTGTAATGCCGCTCTGCATTTTGCAGGGCGGTTTTTTATGTATGAGTTGTTTGGGAGTTGTTTGCGTGCCTGGCACGCAAACAATTTACAAACAACTCAATAGTAAGCAAGCAGGTCGCTTTTGCACTGTCCATCGCCGTTTTTAGTATGATAAGCTAAAAAGAAAAACGGATGGTGAGTGGATGAAGGCGTATATTTTGAAAGTGGAAATGATCGGTTTGGAGCCGGCTGTATGGCGGCGTCTCATTATACCGGCGGGGGCGACGTTTCAACGGCTGCATGCGGCGATCCAGGGCATAACAAATTTTCAAAGCGAGTATTTGGACTGGCCGTTGCATTTACATGAATTCCGTTTGCCGGAAGAGAATTTGCTGGTCACCAATGAGCCGCAGGTTTATGAAGAGTTCAAAAAACAGAAGAAAGGTGCGGGCGGACCAACTGTCCGGAAACCACAATCGATTAAAATTGATGATTATTTGGAGAAGTATGGCCAACTTTCCTATACGTACGACTTCGGAGACAATTGGCAATTTGAGATCCGTCTGAAGAAGTGGTAGAGGATTATTATTTCGGTTATCCGACAGTATTAGACGGAGCGGGAGATGCGCCGCCTGAAGATGTAGGAGGGGCGACCGGATTCAAGTACTTGCTTTCAGTGCTCGCGGATGAGTCGCATCCCGATTTTAAGGAGATGTTATGGTGGAGCAAAGAGCAATATTTTGAACCATACAACCGGAGCCGCATCAATGAGTCTCTCACTAACCAAAAAATCAAGAAAACGGAATGGGAGAAGATTGACCACGTGAACTATGAAGTATTGACGGACAAATACCGTCCGATTGAAAAAGATACCGAATGGGACCGATTGCCCGCCGATTTTGATGCAGAGCAGTTCTGGAAGTATATCAAGGCCTGTACCCATCTGTATGGTGTGGTGCCGTTCGATAAAGTTCTGGAAATCTTCAACCGGCAGAACCCCAAAATGTACATAAAAAGTGGCCAAGCGTTTAGAGTCATGAGAGAAGCAGAGTGGCAAAAGCCGATGGGGCAATCACAAGTGAGACAAGATGGCTTGGATTTTATTCATCAACAGGTAATGGAATCCGGGACAAAAGCCTTTATTGAAAGCAACGGGTCTGGAAAAGACTGGTACGTCCCGGATAAAGAGAAATTGCTGAAGTATGCGGACGACCTATACATCGAACCGACTGCTGCTTACCAGGCGTTATATCGGAAGCTCGAGCCGCATTTTCATCCGCTCAAGTCAGTCAGCCTGAAAGAGGCCTTAAAGAAAGTATCTTTGATGATGCAGATTGAGACTGGTGCAACCCAAGCAATGCAAGAATTGATTAATTTCAGCGGCTTTGGTAGTGACCAAGATTTGAATGAGCTGGTCGGACTGTATTCGAATTTTGCTAATCATTCCCGTCATTGGGCCAATCGAGGCAACCGACCAGTCGAGCTAACTCACCGAGATAATTTGATGCCGCTGCCAGCTATGCCCTATGAAATAACAGAGGACAGTGTAAAAGTGGGCCGCAATGATCCGTGTCCATGTGGCAGCGGCAAGAAGTATAAGAAATGTTGCGGAGCTTGAGCAGGTTGACAAGACTTGTCCCCTGTAATTGAGTGCGTGCCAGGCACCCACTCAATTACAGACGTATCAATGTACGTTAACCCGGTGACGTTCCCAATCGCCATCGCGGTGTCATCGAGTACGGCATTTGCAACCCTAATCGCATCGTCAACTAACGCACTCTTCATGACCGCAGGGGGCTATAAGTTCAGCGACTTCGCCAAAGCGGGGATTCCGTTGTTGTTTCCGGTGTAGGCGGCAGGGCACGTGATTTGTCAAATAAGTAGTATATGCTGATGTGTTGAGAAGTTCGTCAATCCTTTAAAGAATAATTGTATGAAGAAAAGCCCTACCTTGGAAACCATAGGGTTTCCAAGGTAGGGCTTTTCGTATTAAGGAAATTTGCAACTTTAACTAGCATTTCTGTTTAAAAGAACCCTTGCTTGTCTTCGCTGTAGCTGACCAGCATGTTTTTCGTCTGCTGGTAGTGGTTCAGCATCATCAAGTGGTTTTCACGGCCGAATCCGGACATCTTGTAACCGCCGAATGCGGCATGGGCCGGATATTGGTGGTAACAGTTCGTCCATACGCGCCCTGCCTGGATGCCGCGCCCGAAACGGTAAGCCGTGTTGGTGTCGCGCGTCCAAATCCCTGCACCCAGTCCATATAAAGTGTCATTGGCAATTTCAAGCGCTTCTTCTTTCGTTTTGAAAGTCGTTACTGATACGACAGGCCCAAAAATCTCTTCCTGGAAAATCCGCATTTTGTTGTGGCCTTCGAAAACGGTCGGTTGAATATAGAAGCCTTCAGACAGCTCGCCGTCCAAGTGATTGCGGTCGCCGCCAGCCAGAACCTTAGCGCCTTCCTGCTTGCCGATATCCAAATAGGATTGGATCTTCTCCATCTGTTCAGTGGAAGCCTGTGCTCCCATCATCGTTTCCGGATCCAGCGGGTTGCCGGTCTTAATTGCTTCCACGCGCTTGATGGCACGTTCCATGAATTCATCATAAATATCTTCCTGAATCAGCACGCGGGATGGGCATGTACAGACTTCCCCCTGGTTAAGAGCGAACATGACAAATCCTTCAATCGCTTTATCAAGGAAAGCATCGTCCTGGTCCATAATGTCTTTAAAGAAGATGTTCGGTGATTTGCCGCCCAATTCCAGCGTCACCGGAATCAAGTTCTGTGAAGCGTACTGCATAATCATACGCCCTGTCGTCGTTTCACCTGTAAATGCCACTTTGCTGATTCGTGGACTGGATGCAAGCGGCTTGCCTGTTTCAAGACCAAAACCGTTGACGATGTTCAGCACGCCCGGAGGCAGGATGTCGCCGATCAGTTCAGCCAATACCAGGATGCTTGCGGGCGTCTGTTCAGCGGGTTTCAATACCACACAGTTGCCGGCAGCCAGAGCTGGTGCCAACTTCCAGACAGCCATTAAGATCGGGAAGTTCCACGGGATAATCTGTCCGACAACACCAAGCGGCTCATGGAAATGATACGCGACTGTATCGTTATCGATTTGGCTTAACGAACCTTCCTGCGCACGGATCGCTCCGGCAAAATAACGGAAATGGTCAATGGCCAACGGGATGTCGGCATTCAATGTTTCGCGTACCGCTTTGCCGTTATCCCATGTTTCCGCAACGGCCAGCATTTCCAGGTTCTGCTCCATCCGGTCCGCAATCTTCAATAAGGCATTGGCGCGTTCAGTGACCGACGTTTTCCCCCAGGCATCTTTTGCCGCGTGCGCTGCATCCAACGCCAGTTCCACGTCTTCAGCGGTCGAACGGGCGATTTCTGTAAACTTCTTGCCGGTGACCGGTGAAACGTTCTCAAAATATTGTCCTTTTACCGGCGCTTTCCACTCACCATTTATAAAGTTTTCGTACTTCTCTTTAAACGTCATATTTGAACCTTCTGTGTTTGGCATTGCGTAGACCATTGTAATTCCTCCCTTTGAATTGGAATACCGTACTAGACATTTTCCTTATAAGAAAAGATAAATAGAACGGTTCGTTTTTATAATGTCAAAAAAATCAGAATTATTCAATGCAGTTTAGTGAGGACATCAAAATAATGCTAATGAGAGTAGTTAAAATCCAGAGACTTTAAAAAGACGGAAAATTATAATAAGTTAACTGCTAGAAAAGGAGGTTCGTTTCATTAACCTTGAAGTGAGAGTATATTTTGTCAGTGACGTACAAAAAGTGGATTCCAAGCGGCATTATTCCTTTTGGAAATTAGAATGGTAATGGCGTGTGAGGGGATGCTTTCGGTTCTCTAACAGGATTTGCTATGAAACCAGCCAGAGAGTTTAGTCCTGAATTATTTACTGCTCCAGTGGGCGCGATACAGAAGGAAATGATAGACACTCGATCAAAGAATCGTTTCTGCAAAACCTATTGATTTTAACCTATTACAGAAAGAAGGAGATTCTCTATGAAACGTTCAAAAAGATTTGAAATTTTGGAAGAAAGACCAGTCAATAAAGACGGATTTGTACAAGAATGGCCAGAGACGGGATTTGTAGCCATGGAAAGTCCAAATGATCCAAAACCTTCTATTAAAGTAGAAAATGGAAGAATCGTAGAGTTGGATGGCAAGAGGAGAGAAGACTTCGATATGCTCGATCAATTTATTTCCGATTATACAATTGATGCATCAATTACAGAGCAAGTTATGGCGCTGGACAGTGTAGAGATTGCCAGAAAACTTGTCGATATTAACGTCCCCCGTTCTGAAATCGTCGAACTGTCGAAAGGGGTGACACCTGCAAAATTGCTGGAAGTCCTGAATCACATGAACGTCGTAGAAATGATGATGGCTTTACAAAAGATGCGGGCCAGAAAAACACCATCCAATCAATGCCATGTAACAAATGTTCGAGACAATCCCGTGCTGATGGCTGCGGATGCTGCAGAAGCAGGGTTGTATGGATTTGATGAGCAAGAAACCACTGTTGGAATTGTTCGATACGCTCCATTTAATGCATTGGCTCTACTGGTCGGTTCCCAGACAGTAAGAGGAGGGATTTTAACTCAAGATTCCTTAGAAGAAGCAACTGAACTTCGTTTGGCTATGCTCGGACTGACTTCATACGCTGAGACGATTTCTATTTATGGAACTGAACCAGTTTTTATTGATGGTGATGATACGCCTTGGTCTAAGTCATTTTTGGCCTCTGCCTATGCGTCACGCGGGGCTAAAATGCGTTTCACATCCGGGACAGGTTCAGAAGTGCAAATGGCTGGAGCCGAAGGGAAGTCCATGCTTTATTTGGAAATTCGTTGTGTCATGATGGCGAAAGGTGCGGGAGTTCAAGGCTTACAGAATGGATCAATCAGCTGCATCGGTATACCTGCCTCAGTTCCAAGTGGACTCCGTGCAGTTTTAGCTGAAAACTTGGCTACGACAATATTTGACTTGGAAGTAGCTTCTGGGAACGATCAAACGTTTTCGCATTCGGAAATTCGCCGTACGGCTAAAATGCTTTGCCAGATGCTTCCTGGGACCGATTTTATCTTTGCTGGATTCAGTGCGGTGCCAAACAATGAAGACATGTTTGCTGGATCGAATATGGATTCAAGTGATTTAGATGACTATTTAATCATTCAACGGGATTTGATGGTAGACGGCGGATTAAAGCCAGTAGATGAAGAAAGCGTGATTGAAGCACGCTATCAGGCTGCAAAATCTATGCAGGCAATTTTCGATGAGCTGGGATTCCCTGCTATTACTGACGAAGAAGTGGAAGCCGCCACTTACGCCAATAGCAGTGAAGATATGCCGACGAGAAATGTCGTAGAAGACTTGAAGTCAGCCGAACAGATTTTACGAGATGGCATTTCAGGCTTTGATATAGCACTTGTATTGGAAAAAAGAGGGTATCGGCAAACAGCCGAACGGATCTTCGATATGTTAAAACAGCGTGTTGCAGGCGATTACCTCCATACTTCTGCGATTATCAATAAAGACAATCACGTTATGAGCGCGGTAAACGATGAAAACGATTACAGCGGTCCGGGGACTGGCTACCGCCTAAGCCCTGAACGTTGGGAAGAAATCAAAAATATTCGCCAAGCGATTAGTCCACAAGATTTTGACTGAGGGGGAATTTCAAATGACGACACCGACTTTTTATATCGATATGAAGATAACAGAAGAAGGAAATGCACAAAAAGGTTCAAATCCACGTGAAGTGATGGTCGTGCTGGGGCCAGCGTATGGTAAAGAATTAAATAAAACCATTGTCAAAGTAGACCATGCTTCTGTTCTCCGTGAGATTTTATCAGGAATTGAAGAACAAGGAGCTGTTCCACGAGTCATTCGAAGTTTACGCACCGCTGACTTGGCTTTTATGGCACATGGTGCCGCGCAACTGAGCGGCTCAGGAATCAGCATTGGCTTACAGTCGAGGGGAACCGTAGTGATCCATCAACGTGATTTGGATCCGTTAAGCAATCTTGAACTATTTCCACAGTCTCCGGTCATTACCTTGGAAATGTATCGGCAGATTGGGCAAAATGCTGCCAAATATGCGTTAGGAGAAAGTCCAAATCCTGTGTTGGTCGTAAATGATGCCATGACACGCCCGAAATATCAGGCGATTGCGGCATTGCTTTACTTAAAAGAATGCCAGTCACTGGTTCCAAACCAGAAGCCGATTGAACTCAAAGTGGAATTTTCAATTACTGAATAGGAGGAATTGCAAATGAAAAACCCAATCCAGGAAAAAAAGAGAAGGTTGTCAAAGGAAGACTATCCATTAGGATCGAAAAGTGCTGATTTACTATTTACAACAACGGATAAAGCCTATGACGAGTTAACACTGAATGCAGCTATATCGGGTGAGATTAAAGGAACGGATATGCGAATCAGCCCGAAAACCTTAGAGATGCACGCAGAGATCAGTGAAAGCTTAGGGCGTAACCAATTGGCTAAAAATTTCCGCCGTGCAGCTGAAATGATCAATATTTCCGACGCACGTATATTGGAAATTTACAATGCCATGCGGCCAAATCGTTCCAGCAAAGAAGAACTGCTGAAAATCGCTCAAGAATTGGAAGAAGAATACGGTGCTGTAGAGAACGCCAGTTTAATCCGGGAAGCAGCAGACGTTTATGAAAGAAGAGGTAGATTAAAGGAAATTGAGGACTGAGTGCTATGAAAAAATTAATAGCGGGCGTAGATATTGGCAACTCCTCAACGGAAGTTGCCATCGCACAAATAGAAGATAATCACGCTGTCTTTCTTTCTCAACATTTAGTTAAAACTACCGGAATTAAAGGAACGATAGATAATGTAAAAGGCATACGCTTTGCATTGCAAGAAGCGGCCAAAAAGGCAGGTATTTCATTAAAGGATATTGAAACGATCCGTTTGAATGATGCAGTTCCTGTAATTGGCGATTTAGCAATGGATTTGATTAGTGAAACGATCATCACGGAGTCTTCGATGATTGGCCATAATCCGGATACGCCAGGTGGAGCAGGTATGGGGATTGGCATCACAGTTATAATTGATCAGCTGACTGCAATAGAGAATAAGGAGCAGGAATACATTGTCGTTATTCCAAAGGAATTTGACTATGAATGGGCTGCTCATCGGATAAATAAGGCAGAGCAAGATGGAATCATCATTACAGGGGCTATTGTCCAAAAAGATGACGGTGTGTTGATTCATAACAGGTTAACGAAAGAGATACCCATTGTAGATGAAGTTTCCTTGATTGAAAAAGTGCCGCTGGGCAAATTGGCTGCGATTGAAGTTGCTTTACCTGGTTATGTCATTCGAACATTAAGCAATCCCTATGGACTTTCTACCGTGTTCAATCTTGATCCCGACCAAACGAAACAAATTGCGTTGGTTGCAAAAGCCTTGGTAGGAAATCGTTCCGCTGTGGTCATACGCACTCCTCAAGGAGAAGTGGTGGAGCGCAAGATAGAAGCAGGACGTGTCATCTTAAAAGGAACTAATAAGCAGCAATTGGAAGTATCCATCAATGATGGGGCCGAATCCATAATGAGTACGTATGAAAAGCTGGGGGTTCTTCAAGATGTCCGAGGAGAAACCGGCACGAATGTCGGGGGAATGTTTAATGGATTGCGCTATGATTTAGCGCAACTTACTGGACAAGCTGCTGAGGAAATCATGATTTCTGATTTCCTGGCAGTGGATGCAGTCATTCCAACGAGCATCAGTGGGGCGATGGCTGGTGAACTGTCGATGGAAAGCGGCGTCGCTTTGGCTTCGATGGTAAAAACAGATAAAGTTCCAGTGCAGCGAGTAGCTTCTTTACTGGAAGAGGAAATAGGCGTAGCGGTAGAAATAGGCGGAATTGAAGCAGATATGGCAATTCGTGGTGCCTTAACTACTCCGGGCACCAGAAAGCCTCTTGTCATTTTAGATATGGGCGGCGGTTCGACTGATGCGGCTTTAATGAGTGAATCCAGTAAAATCACTTCAATCCATTTGGCAGGTGCCGGAGACATGGTGACGATGCTGATCAATTCAGAATTGGCTTTAGACAATAAAGAGCTGGCTGAAAAAATCAAAAAAAATCCATTAGGCAAAGTCCTAAGTTTATTCCATATGCAATTGGAAGACGGGACGATTCTTTTTTCGAAAACGCCATTTCCTCCACATACATTTGGGAAAGTGTTGATTCGCGAAGAAAACGATCTTACCCCTTTGCCGAATAAGTTATCGATGGAGAAAGTACGCGATATACGCCGAAGTGCCAAGCGGCGTGTGTTTGTGACAAATTCGCTCAGAGCCCTTAAAAGAGTTGTGCCTACTGGAAATTTGAAGCACTTATCTTTCGTTGTCATGCTGGGGGGATCAGCTTTGGATTTTGAAATTCCACAGATGATTACCGAAGAGTTGGGGAGATTTGGAATAGTAGCTGGCTTTGCTAATATCCGAGGAACTGAAGGTCCCCGGAATGCAGTGGCGACTGGTTTAATCTTGTCTTCTGTTGGAAAAGAGGTCGTCCAATGAGCCTGAGGGAAGTTTATGTACTGATTCTCCATCATGACATTCAGCTGGATGAACTGAAAGAAGTTTGTGCAGGCTTGGAAGAAGAAGGCGTTCCCTATTTACTTCAAGAAGAAAAGCAGCTGGATACGTGCATTCAATTGTCAGCGAAGGCTGCTTCAAATTCACCGCTGCAGGTTGGCATCGGAATCGACCGATTCGGAAATATCTGTGTGCAGCATGAAAAACTGGAAAAGGACAAACCATATCTGCGGGGAGAATTAAAGAGCAGTCGAAAGGCTGGAAAGAATGCAGCCCGCTTGGTCAAAGGTTTGTCTTTAACGTTATAAAAAGAAGGGATGAAAAAAATGAGCCAACTTACGTTAGCGTTAGCGAAAAAAATGATTGAGGCTGCAGAAAAAGAAGCTGCCGAAATCAACGTTCCCATGGTGATCAGTATTGTGGATGAGGGAGGCAATTTTGTGGCTTGCCATCGGATGGATGACGCGCTTTTAGTAAGTGTCGACATCGCTCAAAACAAAGCTTGGACATCGGTCGCTATGAAAATGCCAACTGAAGAACTAGCGAAGGCAACAAGTGATGGACAAGAGTTATTTGGTATCAATACAACAAATAGCGGCCGTGTGGTTATTTTTGGAGGCGGAATTCCGTTGAAAGAAAATAAGGCGATTATTGGTGCCGTAGGGGTCAGTGGAGGTTCCGTTAAAGAAGATATTCAAGTAGCAAAAGCTGCAGTGGATGGGTTGGAGAAATCCAGCCAGACTGCAGCAGACGTTTCCAATTAAAAATAATGGGCACGGTTATACTGTGTTTCCGAAAAGATCTTTAGGAGTTTCCCAACTCCTAAAGGTCTTTTTGGAGAAGTTACATTCCTTTTATAGGACTTCGATGATAAATGATTGAGCAGATAATACCTCAAAACTTTCTTTATAAAGATTAAATAAGCTATAATAGAGGAAAACAATTTCTGAAAAGAAGAAATATTCAGAATTGGTATGGGGGGTAGACTTTGACTGCATACAATCTAAACCAACTTGTGAATGTCGAGGTTCTTCAGGAGATTCAGGAACGTTTTGCAGTAGCCAGTGGATTAGGGGTTATTATTGCAGATGAACACGGGCAACCTATTACGAACCCCTCAAACTTCACCAACTTTTGTTCTAAAATGCGTTCAACGGAAGAAGGGGGGGAATGTTGCGCTTTGTCGGATCAAAGCTTAGGGCGCCAAGCAGTTTTGCAAGAAAAACCAACTGTTCACTATTGTCACGCCGGCTTGATTGATTTAGCTGCACCCATCGTTCTGAACGGGCACCATCTCGGCTCTGTTTTATGTGGCCAAGTATTGATGGAACCGCAGGATAAAAAGCAAATTCAATTTATGCGTGAACAGTTCAAACATTTTTCCATTGAGAAAGAATTACTTGAGCAGTATGTGCAGGAGATAGAGTTTTCAAGTCAAAGGCGAATCGATTCGACTTTGCAGATGTTGCAATTGGTTGCGGATTACATTGTGAAAATAGGTTCTACCCACATGGTTGAAGAAGAATTGAACAACAAACTGATGAAGGAGCTGGAGGTGCATATTCAATTAGAGTCTCTTCTTCAGGAAACAGAACTAAAGGTATTGCAGACGCAAGTCAATCCGCATTTTTTATTCAATACCTTAAATACAATTTCTCGGATTGCTTATTTGGAAAATGCTGAGCAAACACAAAATGTAACATATTCATTGGCAAAAATTATGAGATACAGTTTACGCAGTTCCACCGAACCCGTAACGTTAAAAGAAGAATTAGACTATATCCAAAGTTATTTGACGATCCAGCAGTCACGTTTTCGCAATCAAATCCAATATGAACAATTGTTGGAAATAGATGCTGAGGCGATTAAAGTACCTATATTTTCAATTCAACCACTTATTGAAAACGCTATCATTCACGGTTTAGAACCACAAAGTGGAGACCTGAAAATTAAATTCCATGGTTATTTGAAAGAAGGCAATGTCATACTGGAAATTTCCGATACAGGGGTAGGTGTATCGGAAGATAGAATAGCTACTATTTTTTCGGCTGCCCGAAAGAAAAGCAATAGCCATACTACAGGGATTGGTATGAATAATGTTCAACAACGGATAAAGCATTACTTCGGCAAAGAATATGGCATAAGTGATATTAAGAGCGAAATAGGCAGGGGAACGACGGTGCAAATTACATTGCCAGCAGTGGTGGAGGTGGATGCCCTTGAATCTCATGATAGTAGACGATGAGCCGCTGGAACGAGAAGTATTGTCGATGATTATAAAAAAAGAAAAGTTAGCCATTGATCAATTTGTGGAAGCGAAAAATGGCGTAGATGCGGTCTATTTGGCTAAACAGAAGAAAATTGACTTGGTGCTCATGGATATTGAAATGCCGGTTATGGATGGCGTAACAGCTGCGAAAATAATCAAAAAAGATTTACCGGAATGCCATATTATTTTTTTGACAGCGAACGACGAATTCAGCTTTGTTGATGGACTGATTCCACGAGAAGTTAACGACTATCTTTTAAAGCCGGCTCACCCCACAGATATCGTCCAAGCCTTACTAAAACATATTCCAATCCAGCAACGACCGGTGCTGAACTCTTATGAATTCCATGAACCTTATAGACATCCTGAAATTGATAAAGTCATCGAATATATAAAGGAGAACCTTCACTTAGATTTAAAGTTGGACGCATTAGCGAGCATGGTTCATTTTAATGGCCAATACCTCAGCAGACTGTTTAAGCAAGAAACCAATCATACACTTACACAATACATTACGGCTTGCCGACTTGAAAAAGCGAAGCATTATCTTAGTTATTCAAGTGAAGACAAGGTCGTAGAAATAAGTAAAAAGTGTGGGTTTATTGATTCGAATTATTTTGCAAGGGTTTTTAAGAAATATGAAGGAATTAGTCCTAGCCAGTATCAGCAACAGATTTTTTCGAACAGGAAAAAGAGAATCAATTCTTTTAGCAATTTCCTGATGTAAATGCTATAGCCCATCTTTTTATTTAATTCAGGTTGCTTGATTAATTCTTCATTATGGCCTAATTTTCCAAAAGGATATGGAGTTAAAATGTGTATGCGGAGTGGTGATGAATGATAACCAGAAACAAAATTTATATGCCTGATTACAAAAAAACAGCCAGCTTCGGCAAGAAGCTGGCTGTTTGCTATAGTAGACGATTTTATAATTTAAAGCGCCGCCATACCGCCATCGATCCGGTACTGCGACCCTGTAATGAACGTACTTTCATCGGATGCCAAGAACACTACCAGGCTCGCGATGTCGTCCGACTCTCCGTAGCGTCCGAGCGGAATGCTCTTGGCCATCGTGGCTTCATCCACTTCCAAACCGGTTTCCAGGGAACGCATCATGCGTGTGTTGACTGGTGACGGATGAATGGAGTTGACGCGGATTCCGTGAGGAGCGTTTTCCACTGCTGCCGCTTTCGTCAAACCGACAACTGCGTGCTTCGATGTGATATAAGGCGAAACGTTCGGCGATCCGCCAAGTCCTGCAACCGAAGAGGTGTTGATGATGCTGCCGGATTTTTGCTTGATCATGACCGGCAATACTTTCTGAAGCCCTAAGAAGACGCCGCGTACGTTGACGGCAATGACTTTATCGAAATCCTCCACTTTTTGTTCGGTAATCGGTGTAACTTTGCCTTCGATCCCGGCATTATTGAAAAAGATATCGATTTTGCCGAACTTTTCCACGGTTTCATCGACATACTTCTGGACGTCTTCTTCCTTGGAAACGTCTGCTTGGACCGTTAAGACACTTTCGCCCAGTTCTTTTTTCGCTTCAGCAAGCGCATCTTCAAAAAGGTCGACCAAGACGACTGACGCTCCTTCATCCAAAAACCGCTTCGCTGTGACTTTGCCGATTCCTCCGGCTCCGCCTGTAATCACTGCTACTTTTTCCTGTAATCTTCCCACCATACATTCCTCCTGTTAATTTCAGAATTGATGAATAATTACTGAGGTACATTTCTTATTCTCCTAGTAATATAGCTGATATTAATGAATAGGGGTTATTGGGTGGAACCGACACCCTCATTATTAAATTATTATAGAAAGAAAAACAACCAGCTTCTAGCTGAAGTTGGTTATTTTAAAGTAAAAGATGCGTATTAAGCTCGTGTGTTTATGTAATTGTGTGTGTGCCAGGCACCCATACAATTTACAATGAAGAAATGGTCTTAAGGAGTTGCCTGGATGGCTTCCGTAATTTGGTCTACCGCAATTACGAGCTGATTATTATTAACGACGGCTCAAAAGACGGGTCCATTCCTTTGTTGATGGACGTGCTGCAATTAAGGGAATGTCCACTTCCTGCAATGAATAAGCTTGAGTACGAGGCTGTTAAAATGACCTATTGTTCCGATCTGTATCCCCACATACATGTAATTGATAAAGAAAATGGCGGCAAAGCCGATGCTTTGAATGCAGGGGCTGACCATTCAACGGGAGATATCATCATTACGCTTGATGCCGACAGCGTACTGGAGAAAAACTCGCTTATGCACATCAATGAAGCGATGCAGGATCCTCTGGTTATCGCGAGCGGCGGCATGGTGCATGTTGGACAAATGTACAAAGGAGGCCATCCGGAATTTAAAGGAAAAGGCCTGGTGAAATACCAATTGTCTGATTACATGATGTCGTTCTATGTCAAACGCCTGGTGCAAGCAAAATTCGGCTTAATGTCCGTCGTATCCGGCGCATTCGGTGCATTTCGGAATTACGCATTGTTTGAAGTCGGCGGCTATAAGAAAACGATTGGCGAAGACATGGAAATCACACTCAACTTTCAAAAGCTCATCCATCAAAAATACAAAAACAGCAAAATGCTCTTTGTTCCGAAAGCGCAATGCTATACCGAAGTTCCTGCTGACTTTAAGAATCTGTCTAAGCAGCGTGTCCGCTGGCAGAAAGGGTTTCTCGATTCCTTGCGAATCTACAACAAACATAAAGTCCATAACCTGGGGATGAAGTTCGTGATGTTTATGATTTTGGATGCCTTACTGCCTGGAGTAGTTGGCATTGTCACCACATTTGCGCTCATCGTATCGCTTTTCACTGGGGATCTGGTGGGACTGACGTTGATCTTGTTGATTATGACAGCGACTTTGCAAATCTGCCTGCGTTTGACTGCTTACCGAATCGCCATGCAATATGACCATCGGTATTCACTCGTAGACTATGCTAAAATTTTCGTTTTTTCAATTCTTGAATACCCCACTTATCGGATGCTGGATACGTATTATTTCGTCTATGGCTCGGTTGCTTACCTGTTTCAGCACAACCACTCATGGAATAAAGTGGAACGAACCGGCTTGGTTTCCATCTATCCCGAAACCCTGGCTGTAAATGGCATACCAGAGGTGCTTCAAGTGGCCCATGCAATGGTTGTTGACACAGTCCTGGAAACCTTGGAAAAAGTAGAATCGGTCGAGTCGAATGAAACCCAAAAAACGAATGAGGGAGTTAAAAAAGTTGGATAGGTAAATGACTAGCATGAGTACGCTCGTTCATTATTATTACAAAAAACCGCTTAAGAAAAATTCTTAAGCGGTTTTTTGGCATCTATTGCTCTTGCAGCATTAATTGATAATGAATGTAATCGAAGAAATGGGCCTGAGCGAGCATTTCTTCGGAAGCGATGTTTTTTGCCTGTTGAACAACTTCTCTAGCCATTTCTTCTTCTCCTGTAAGCAAAAAGTAGCTTTGAAGATAATAATAGACAGCGAGGGATTCATAATCTACTGTGGCATCCTTGGTTTCGCGATTATACCGTCCGTAAAGTCGCTGCTCGTTATTCCATTCTTCTTTGAGCCAGTAAAAAAACGATTTGGAATGCAGATTTTCTTTTTCCCGATTGATGGCAATCAGCAATTGGTCAATTAAATGGACTTCATCATTGTTGATGTATTCCTGCAGCTTGGTATCGTAGTATTCCGGAAAAAAGACCTGTGTGGCGTCCACATTCTTCAGCAATTCAACTGATTTCTCGGAGATGACTTGGGAACCTGTTACGTAACTAAGTGTCAAGCGCTGCGCCGGTAGCGAATATGACCAGTCATAATAGTCCACTGTATAGTTATTGTGCATCTGAACAGAATAAAGGGAGCGGCTGATTTTATCCGCTAACTCATCATAAGCGGTGTTTTCAAAAGCGTCTGCTGCCCGTTGCAGAACCGATAGAATGCGGATGTCATCAATCAACGCATTAGTTGTAGCCTTTTCGTTTAAACGCCACTGGATGAAAGACAGACGATTTTCATTGATGAGAAACTCATTTTCCAGAATCGAAACTTGCTCCTGAAAAGTCTGTTTATCACCAGCCAGCAACAGGTATTCCATGTACAAACCGAGGCTTTCTGATAAGACTTCGGAATCCGGTTTCCCAGGGTAGGCATGGATTAGTCTATCGGAGTGCATGTATTCTTTTTCAACTTGCTCCTGCACAGAGTCCATATCTCCACATCCGCTCATCATTAATAGAAGAAAAAAAAGGCAGATAATTTTTTTCTTCATCAGCCGATTCCTTTAAAGCGTTTTGTTTTATCCCAAGCAATGGTCGTTCCGCGGATGCGGCTCCAAACATAAGTGGAAAAGCTGCGAATCAGCAAGATGATGAACAACTGAGCATAGGTAAAGTACATCACGAAGACATAGAGGACATTCTTTAAAGAAACATTTCGGTCGACGACTAATGCACTCAACAATTGGCTGGTGTAGACAATGTAACTCATGAACCACAAAATCAATAACGGAGCCTCCATGTTCGGTAGCTCATAGCCGGCTAAGCTCATTATGAAAAAAACATCGGAGAAGAGAAGGACTCCTACAAAGACCAGGTAAGTCAAAACGTGCTGAAGGCTCAGGAAGAATGTCTTTCCTCTCCAATGTGTCAAATCCAATAACGATTTTTCCAGAAGATAAATATTGCCTGTGAGCCAGCGCGTCCGCTGTTTGATGAAAGTTTTGACTTGTTCAGGCTCTTGTTCCCATGTTCGGGAAGTAGGCACAACCGGCAGCAAATAACCTTTTGCTGTTAGGCGGACGGTCAGCTCTGCATCTTCTGCTAAAGCCAGCACGTCGTACCCACCCAATTCTTCCAACACGGATCGGCGAAGCAGCATATTGGTTCCAGCGAGCGACCCCAGTTTGAAGATTGTCCAGCGTCCACATTGCATGAGCAGCTGGAACACTTGGAATTCCAATGCAATCATCCGTGTTAAAGTGTTGGTGTCTTCATTTTTTGTTTTCACGTAACCCACGGCGCCAGCAGCATTTTGGGTCGTTTCTGCTGCTTTGACTAATTTTTCAAGGGCGTCGGATTCAGGTTCATTGTCCGCATCATAGACAACAAAATATTCAGAATCAGAAATGCTTAAGCCATAGTTCAACACCCGAGATTTTCCGGAAGGTGAGCCTGGTGGAACTGGAATGTAGTGAATTCTAGAAAATACATTGGCAAATTCTTGAGCAATCTCCGCTGTATCATCCTTTGAGCTGTCGTCCAGGACATAGATGTCCAATTTTCCTTTGTACTGCAGCCGGGCCATGGCCCGCAATGTGTCTTCCAGTACAATGCCTTCATTATGTGCGGGAATAAGCAACGCGACACTAGGGTATGCATCGAGTTCTGGCGCATCTCTATATGCGAGGCGAAACCAAATGCCAGCGACAGTCATAATAGAATAGAAAGTCAACAGCACCCAAAAAAAAGCCATGATAATGACGATTAAAGTTGTCATGATTTGATCTCCACCAGAGCGGCCAATTGACTGGCCTTATCTACCTGCATCTTCATGAAAGTGAAAGGAGGTTCAATGAAATTGAGTTCTGACCGGACCTTTTCCTGAAAGCGTTCGAGCATCCGCTGAGTTCCTTCTGCATGCGTATTTTTTAAAACAATATAAATGGCTCCGCTGTTACTGGAAATCAAATCGAATTTTTGGCGAATTGTCTGCAGTGCCAGACGTTCCAGGTCTTCCTGCAAATTTACCTTTGTCCGTTTATTTGGATAAAGGATATCGATTTTAACGAACCAGGCTTCTTCTTTATTGCGCTCACTCGATTTCAACAGCCATTGTGCCTGTTCATTGAATTCGGTCAAGGTTAGTAATTTGGTGACACCGTTGTATTTTTGCAGCAGTTTCACTTGCTGTTTCAATTCTTTATTTTCATAACCGATCTTTTTGATGAAGTTTAATAAAATCCAATACATCAATACCAGGCTTGTCAGTAATAGATGTTCATACATATACAACATCTGCATTTCAGGAGTTTTCTGATTGGTAAAGGAATATGCGGTTAAAAAAACGCCAAAAGCCAAAGCGATGGTAATTGCGTATAAAAATAGATAGCGGTCGTGCAAAAGAGTCATAATTAAAATGGACAGAGCGCCAATAGCAAGGACAATTTGATAAAAAGGCAAAGCCAGATAAGCGATAGCCCACCCGTTGATCAAAATTCCTAAAATCAATACACCGAGAACTAGATTTTTCTTCATACTTATCCCTCGCTTCTTAAAATTATGGGCCTAAAGACTTTTGTGACCGATTATTTATTCGATTAACAATACCATGTAACTATGAATTTGGCATTATTTTTTTATAATAGCTTTCTATTATTAATAAAATTGTTTGCGTGCCAGGCACGCAAACAATTTACAAACAACTCAATAGTAAGCAAACAGGTCGCTTTTGCACTGTCCATCGCCGTTTTTAGTATGATAAGCTAAAAAGTAAAACGGATGGTGAGTGGATGAAGGCGTATATTTTGAAAGTGGAAATGATCGGTTTGGAACCGGCTGTATGGCGGCGTGTCATTATACTGGCGGGGGCGACGTTTCAACGGCTGCATGCGGGCGATCCAGGGCATAACAAATTTTCAAAGCGAGTATTTGGATTGGCCGTTGCATTTACATGAATTCCGTTTGCCGGAAGAGAATTTGCTGGTCACCAATGAGCCGCAGGTTTATGAAGAGTTCAAAAAACAGAAGAAAGGTGCGGGCGGACCAACTGTCCGGAAACCACAATCGATTAAAATTGATGATTATTTGGAGAAGTATGGCCAACTTTCCTATACGTACGACTTCGGAGACAATTGGCAATTTGAGATCCGTCTGAAGAAGTGGTAGAGGATTATTATTTCGGTTATCCGACAGTATTAGACGGAGCGGGAGATGCGCCGCCTGAAGATGTAGGAGGGGCGACCGGATTCAAGTACTTGCTTTCAGTGCTCGCGGATGAGTCGCATCCCGATTTTAAGGAGATGTTATGGTGGAGCAAAGAGCAATATTTTGAACCATACAACCGGAGCCGCATCAATGAGTCTCTCACTAACCAAAAAATCAAGAAAACGGAATGGGAGAAGATTGACCACGTTAACATAGAAAGAAAACAACCAGCTTCTAGCCGAAGCTGGTTGTTTTAAAGTAAAGGATGCGTATTAAGCTCGTGTGTTTATGTAATTGTGTGTGTGCCAGGCACCCACACAATTCCCTCATAGCTCCTAATCCCTGTTGGGTGGAATTCCTGTAATATCTTGACAGGCTTAGTAAGAGTCAGTAAAGTAGGAGAGATGCCTGAATGGTATTTTGTCGTATTTCAATTAACGGTTTTCAAATCTGCCTCTAAGCAAATCAATTGTTGGAAATTGATTTATTTTGATTGGCAGTGGATTTATCAGGAATTGCGTCAAAGAGATAGATTAGGTGGAAATAAAAATGAATACATTCCGGCGAAAGTGTTAAGGAAGAATCTTTAGCAACGGCTGCCGACATGAGGTGAAGAAGTGCAAATCATTAAAGCAAAGAATTATGAAGAAATGAGCGAAATCGCTTGCTCAATGCTCGTGGAGCATGTTCAACAAAACGAATCCCCGGTACTCGGATTGGCAACAGGCTCTACGCCTGAAGGGCTTTACCACTCACTGATCACTGAATACCGCAAAGGAACTGTGTCATTCCAAGGTGTGACGACGTTCAATTTGGATGAATATGTCGGCTTGGACGAAGAGGATGCCAATGGCTATCAATTTTATATGAATGAAAAGCTTTTCAACCATATCAACATTCCGAAAAGACAAATCAATTTGCCTAACGGTGTATCGGCAGATTTGGACAAGGACTGTTCAGACTACGAGTGGAAGATCCAAGAAGCCGGCAACATCGACATCCAAGTCTTGGGACTGGGCTTGAACGGCCATATCGGATTCAATGAACCGGGAACATCGTTTCTAAGCAGAACACATGTCGTCGATTTGGACGAATCGACGCGCGAAGCCAATGCCCGCTTCTTCTCAAGCATTGACGAAGTGCCGACCCATGCTATCAGTATGGGGATCGCTTCCATCATGGAAAGCAAGAAAATCCTGCTTTTGGTATCCGGAAAAGAAAAAGCCGAAGCCTTGTATCAGGCGATGAACAGCCCGGTGTCGGAAGAATTTCCGGCAACGATTCTCCAACTACACCCTGAAGTCACCGTCATCGCCGATGAATTGGCGTTGTCGAAAGTGCTCGAGTCATATGGTGAAGACGCCATCGCTCATGAACTGCAAGTGAAATAGACATATAGACAGAACCTACCCCCTGCCGTCACGGCAGGGGGTTAATTGTTTGCGTGCCAGGCACGCAAACAATTCCCTTTGAATAGGAGAAAAATACTAGTCAATTTTCATCGTGGGTCTTATAATGAAAAGAATCAAGTTGCTCTATAAAATTAGAAGAATTAATGATATAGCTATTCGATAAACCCAGTCTATTTTCCATTAAGGCTCAACCCATTTGAATCACCATACAAATAGAGGACTTACGACTATAGAAGAAAGCTGAAGGGAAGAACGCTTTGAAAGCTAAATACATACCGGTTGTGCTGTGGGCTTTGTGCATCCTGCTGGCCACCAACAACTACAATTTTCAGTCCCTCTTATTCGCTCAGGAAATCGATTTCCACATTCGCCTGTTCCCGAACTTTTCGGATCTGTTCATCACGAGCGATATCCATTTGGAAAGCAAGACCTATGTGTTTCAGAAAGTCGGTCATGCCCTGTCTTTTGGCATCCTGTTCTTGATCTTGGCCAAAACCATTGCCAACGATACCAAAGCCATCATTCTATGCAGCCTCTTCGCATTCTTCACGGAAGTGCTGCAGTTGTTCTTTGAACGGAGCGGCAGGTTGAGTGATGTGCTGATCGACATCGGCGGCATTTACCTTGCCTATCGTTTGAGTGTTTACGTGAAAGCACAGGGAGGACCGGTTCCGGCCTTTTGGAAAACCGTCCAGAAAATTGCCGGTGTATTTGCGGATCAGAAATTACGCTAGTCTTAATAAAATAAAATCGCCGCCTCTTCGATGGTTGAAGAGGCGGCGATTTTTATTATTTATGGATAGAACGTCAGTAAAAGAACTTATTAATTTAAATAAAAGTTACCACGTTAAAATTATTTCCTAGGACCTCTGAAATGGTATTGCATCCTATAATTTTCCACTATATAATAAATCAACCACATTTTCATGGGGAAATGGGAGAGGCGGGAATAAGAAATGAAAGCGACAGGGATACAGACAGCACAGCAAGCCGTGGAGGCAATCCGTCAGTTATGGGCGGGGCGTTCAATCCGGAAATTGCGTGCGTTTTTAGGGGAACTCGAGACAGAAGATGATTTTTACCGGCTGATGCGTTTGACGGATCAGGCGGATTTATATACGTATAGCCATTTGCTGGCAACTCAGGCGCATAAGCGTTTCGGGACGCTGCGGACATTTACGTGGAGTTGTGCGCGACTGCTTGAAACGGGGCGCAGCCTGGAAGCGGAAGAACGCATGATGGGACGCCTGCAGGGCATTTCGTCTGCCAACGATTCGGTGGAAGAGCTGGCGTCGGCGCATCAATTGCTGCTGCGGGTATTTGCCCAGCTGAACCGCCTGCCGGAAGCGAAAGCGCAACTGGATCGTTACGCGGAACTGAAAGGTTTTGTCTGGCCGGACCTGGAAGGCTTTTATTTTATCCACAGCGGAGAATGGGCTGAAGCGGAACAGGTATTGGAAAAAGTCTTAAGTGATGATGTGACGGAACGCAGCTCGTATGTAAGGTTGCAATATGCGGATGTGCTGGCGATGACCGGCCGCCCAAAAGAGTCGTTGGGCGTTCTGGAACATGGAGAGCAGATCGAGCCCGGCACATGGACTTACCGTGCGGACATCATCCGTACGCTGTTTTTCCTCGGCTATTACGAAAAAACGTTAGATTTGATCACGGCATACAATGAAGAAAATCCCTATCATGTCCACCGTCCGTCCTTTATTTACATGACTGCCGAAGCTCTCTATAAACTTGAGCGCTGGGAAGAGTTGAAGGCATGGGTTGCGGATCACCCGAAAGTGCTGGAGAAAAGTGTCTACGGCAAAGGGGAAATCCGAAAGGAAGCCGAGCGCCGGGAGCTTCAATTGACGCCCAACATCCAGAAGCTCAATTATTGTGTGCCGGCATCACTCGCATTGATGCTGGAAGCGTATGGCATGAAAAAAGGGCAGGACGAAATCGCTGAGCATGTATTCGATGTGACGGGTTCAGATCTGCAAAAGACCATGGAATACATGGAGATGCTTGGGTTTACAGCGCGTTATTTCAAAGGGACGATCGACGTCTACAAAAAATTGATTGATGCTGGGATTCCAGTGCTGCTCAGCATGATGATTGAAAACAATGCGCATGTGCAAGTGGTCATCGGCTATGACGACCGGCTGCAGGCGCTGATCATCCAGGATCCGAATGACCTTGGACCGTATTTATTGTCCTACCAGGACGTTGCCGATACGTTCAAGTTGACCGATTCCTTGAGCATGGTATTTTTGATGCCGGAACAGCTGGAAATGCTGGAGTTGCTGGACAGCAAGCAGCATGACTTTTTCAATGAATTATTCACTATTTGGGGAGACGACACAAAAGGGCGCGACAAAAACCGGTCAATCGAGTTTCTAAAGGCGCATCCCGATGAGCGCTATGCGGCAGTGGTCGGTTTGGTGACTTTGTTCTCAGAAGAAGCGAAAGCCCTTCATTCGACATGGCTCGAAAAGATCCACCAGGACCTCGGCAAAGAAGACGGCGAAGTGGCTTTGCTTGCGGCGCATATGCATTACCAGAAAGATGAGACAGAACAAGCGCTGGCAAGCCTTGCGCTTGTGAAGGAAAAGAATTCGCCATACGCGCTGTTTTTGAAGGCGGCGATTTTGATGAGCCGCAATGAACACCAGAAAGCGATCCCGCTCTTGAAACGCTCGATTGAGTTGGACAATTACCAACCGATGGCGTACAGCCATTTGGCGCGCTGTTATTTGGAAGTCGGCAAGACCTACCAGGCATTCAAATGGTCAGGAATTGCGCTTGACCAGGTGCCGAACGACATCTCGACGCGCATTACGCATAGCCTGATCCAATACGAATCGGGTGCTTATGAGAAAGCGTTGGCGCGTTTCCGTGAGCTTTCCGATGAACAGCCGGAAGATGGGTATTTCATTTACGAAATGGGCCGCTGTCTGTTGGCGCTCGGGGAAGAAGAGAACGCCATCGAGGCATTCGGGCGTGCTCGGGATATTGATCCGAAAGAGCCGTTTTCGTATTTGCGGATTGCTGAAATCCACCTGGCTGCAAAAGACTGGCCGGAAGCGGAAAGCGTTCTGCATGCCGGCATCGCCAATTGTGAAACGGCTGATGTGCTGCATCAGTATTTGGGCCATCTCGACATGGAAAAGGAACAGTATCAAGAAGCGGAAGCGGAATACCGCAAATCGCTTGAAATGGACCCGAATGATTTGTTTACGGCGACGCACATTGCCCATGCGCTGCTCAAGCAGCAGAAAATGGCCGAATTGGGTAAATGGGTCGCGCATTATGCGGAATCCGGCGATACCGATTATTTTGTCCGGACTGCGGCGATGCTGTGGCAGGAGTCAGAGGACGATGCGGGCAAAGCACTGGCACTGGATCTGCTGGAAAACGGTATGGCGCGTGTTGCGCTGGATCTTCATGAAATGGCCGAACAGTATGCGGATTTCGGCGAAGCACCGCAGTTCCGCAGCCGCTTGTTTGATTTCTTCAAAGGCCTGCGTGAAAAGAAAGCGGATGCGCTTTTGCTGTGCTATGAAGCGAGCCTTTACGAACTGGAGGACCATCAGCGTTATGCACAGATCCTCTACAGCCAGGCGGCGGAACTGGAAGGCCTGGCGCTTGCTCTTTACCGCCTTGGCCTGCTTGCTGAACAAGCCGGAAAATGGAATGAAGCACTGGCTCACTTCACGAAATGTGCGGAAGCGGAAGCCGGCTTCACAGGAGCTCATGAAGGATTGATGCGGACGCATTTGGCGTTGGAAAATAAAACACAAGCGTTTACAGCGGCTTTGCATGTGCTGGAAAATGAACCACTGCTGCTTGATCTGGGTGAGCTGTTCGGTCTGATCGACAATGAAACACAGCTTGCGGCTGTAGAGAATTCATTGAAGAAAGTGTCCTTGCAAGTACCGGAGGAATGGCTGCTTGCAGCACAAGCTCATATAGCAGAGAAAAAAGGCGATTTATCGGGAGCAGAATCGTTGTTCCAACAGGCGAAAGCGGTCAACGGGGCCTATCCATCGCATTACCAGCATATCGAATTTTGCGTCCGCCAAGGGGATGTAAAGCGTGCAGTCGGATTGCTGGAGGAATTGATTGCCGAGCATCCGGACGAGGAAGGTTTGTATGCCGAATACGTCCGTTTGCTGATGGACATGCGCAAAACCGGCGACCTGCACAAACGGTTGAGAAAACGCCTGAAAGGCGAGGAATTGGCGATGGCGCAAACGTACAGCGCAGATCAATTGGCGGAATGGGTCGATGAAGAGGATGAAGAAGCGCCGAAGCATTTTATCCGCAGGCTGCGTGACAAGTCACGACGTTTCCTGATGCTTTCAAACGTCATTTCGCTTTACCTGGAGGCCATGAAGAATTTCAAGGACAGCGAAGTGCCGGTGCTGCATCTCGCCGACTTCTATATGAACCGCGGCATGGCGGATGATGCGGCGAAGGAACTTGCGCCGTTCGTCAAACGCACCGGCCATTTTGGAGCTGCCAAAGCGCTACTGCAGGCGACCCTGCAGGAAGCGAACGAAAAACAGTCCGAAAAGCTGTTGAATAAAGCCATCAAACAGGCGAAACAACTTCATTTGGAGCAGCCGGCAGATATCGATATTGTGTTATGGCAAGGCGATATGGCGGCTGTACTCGGCGAAATCGCACAGGCGGAGGCGTATTACGAGCAGGCGATTGCTTTGAATCCGTACCACAGCGAAAGCTATGTCCGTTTATTGCATTTGTTGGCAGAGCACCAGCCGGAAGACGCCAAGCGTTTTGAAAGCCGTCTGCCCGAGGAGCTGCAAGTCAATGAATGGATCCGTTTGTCGCTGGCCATGATCTACACGACGATGGGCGACAGTGCAGCCGCCACAGAACGGCTGTTGGCGCTGCAGGATGATGAACCCACATACTTGCCGGTAGGCTATGAACTTGCACGTGCTGCCATGAAAGCCGGGCAACCCACGCGTGCCAAAGAATTGCTGAGCCAGTTATTCAATACCGAAGGCGGCGAACAATTTATCGAAACCGCCATCGAAGAGGAATTGTTCGAAGAAATATTGGAAGATGTTTTTGCCGTAGGGGTTTAACTCTGTTCCAAAAATAAATACAGCTAATCAAAACCACCTTTCCTGAAGCTCATAGATTTCAGGGAAGGTGGTTTTTGTATGCCGAAATATGGCAAAGGTGCGAGCGGATGATTGCCTGTATTTGTCGAAAAGAGTTGAATTTGGCACTACCTTTCTTCATAATTATTAGGGATATAGTCATGAATTAAATACAATAGGTTCAAGGAGTGGCAAAAGAATGAAAATGATGGTCAAAACGATAAGTATAACAATCGGCGTCTTGGCGCTGTTGGCAGGAGCCGGTTATTATTTTTTCACGCAAAATTCCACGAGCGGCGGAGAAATAACGAAAGTGGCGGACAAAATCGAGGAGCGTGAAGAAAAAGAAGGCACGCCTGAAAAGAGCGGAACTGAAGAAGAAGATGCTGATATGACAGAAGTCGATTTGCAAATCCTACTTCATCAGATGACGCACCAAAAAATCAGCGCTGGCAAAAAGAAAGGCGCTGTCGAAATGACGCAAGAGAACATCGATGGCTTGCTGCTGATTGTACAAGCCAACAAGCATCTGTATGAGCACGGCCCTTTTTATGAAGACGCCTTGACTGAGTGGCAGCAAGGAGATTTCTCCAACTCCGTCACGGTCCACAACACCATCTGGGATTGGCATAATGGTACGGTCGGCAGAGCTACCGGGTTGATGAGTGCCGAAGAAGAACAGGAATTTGTTGAAAGACATTTTAGATAAAAATACTATACATAGAAGAAGAGGCTGTCCGCGGACAGCCTCTTTCTTCAGCTTCTTGCCGATTTGTAATTGTTGTACTCAGGCACCACCGAGCGGTCCACATAAAGGTGGAAGAACCACTCGCCGGCTGACAGGACCAATGCGCCAACCAGCGCCGGCGTCACCATCTCGAAATTCTGGCCGGTCAACAGCCAACCGATCAGCCAAATGGTCAGGAACGCCATGACGAAATCAACAAAAGTTGCGATGGTATTGCGCCCTGACTGATTTTCTGGTCTGCCGGCATTCAAAAAAATCATGATATCGCCCATTGCGTAGGACAATGCTGTCAGCGCCAAACTGATCAGCAGCGTATCAACAAACGAAACATCAAAAATCAAGGTAAGAACGATCAATAAGACAGCAGCCACCATTACAAATTTAATCGCCAGTGCAAGCAAATGCCTCAACAGCTTCTCCTCCTCAAAAAAAATTCTATTAAGGAGAATTTACCCGTTTTCCGGACAGAGTATGCCGAAATGTGAAAATAACACGAAAAGCCGCCTCTCCATTGGCTGAAGAGGCGGCTTTCAAACGATTAACGTACGTTCATTTCATTGGGGTGAGCGCCTTTGCGGCGGTCTTTGTTGAGTGCGTTGATTTCATTCATTTCCGCTTCCGACAGCTCGAAGTCGAAAACATTGAAGTTCTCTTCGATGCGTGACGGCGTCACGGATTTCGGAATGACGATTGTGCCGTTTTGCAGGTGCCAGCGAAGAACAACCTGAGCCGGCGATTTGCCTTTGGCTTCGGCGATTTTCTGGATGGTCTCATCTGTCAGCACTTCGCCGCCTTGGTCAAGCGGGCTCCAGGCTTCAACGAAGATATCATGCTTAGCGCAGAATTCCTTCAATTCGTTTTGTGCCAGGTACGGATGGCATTCCACTTGGTTCAGGACCGGCGGAATGTCGCATTCCGCAAGCAAACGCTCGAGGTGCTCAATTTCGAAATTGCACACACCGATCGCTTTGACACGGCCATCTTTATACAGCTGCTCCAACGCTTTATAGGTATCCACATAATTATCGAATTCCGGAGTCGGCCAATGGATCAGATACAAATCGACGTAATCTAGGCCGAGGCGCTCCAAGCTTTCTTCGAAGGCGCGCAACGTATTGCCGTAACCTTGGTCGCTGTTCCAGACTTTCGTCGTGATGAACAACTCTTCACGCGGCACAGTCGTTTCCTTCAACGCTTTGCCGACGCCTTTTTCATTCTGGTAAATCATAGCGGTATCGATCGACGTATAACCCGTCTCCAACGCTTTCGAAACAGCTGCGGTTGCCTGGTCGTCTTCAACTTGCCAAACGCCAAAGCCCAGCTGCGGCATTTTTATCCCATTGTTTAATGTAATAAAGTCCATTATGCATTTCTCCTTTAGGTTTATTCGGTTAGAGTAGATGTTTACCCGGTACTTCGGAACTCTAAGCATTATTATAAAGGAATCTTTCAACTTCTGTCGAAATAGTTTTGGGAGAGGAGTTGAAAGCCATGAGTATGCAAAAAATTGTCGAAACGGATTTGGTGCGCGACGAGTACGGCAACTATTACAAAGTAGTCGGCACCCATATGGAAGAGGATAAATTGACTGCCATCGAGGTTTCGAACCTGTATTTCGAAAAATCTTTCGAAGTTGGCACAGACAGTCTGGACGAAAGTTACCAAGGCAAGCCGTTCGGCGTCTATATCCAGGATCAAGTGAACGCCTACATCGAGGACATTCAGCAAAACGAACGCCCGATCTATGGCATCCGCGACTTGATGGTCAACCGCATCAAAGTCTACGCGGTCGACATCACCCAACCGCACCCAAAACGCAATTTATAATAGAAGATACGAAGCCATCGCCAAGCTCAACATGAGCTTGGTGATGGCTTTTTTATGGCTTGGAAAGTATTTCGTGGCGAATGGAAAGTATTCCGCCATTAACAGAAAGTATTTGCGCTCCATTGGAAAGTATTTGCCCCGAAACAGAAAGTATTTCCATATAACTGGAATAAATCATCGTGGATTCCTCCCGATTATGGAAATACAATCCCCAACAGAAGAAATACGCTTCTTAAGCGGAAAGCGCAGCATGCGCTTTCCTTGTTTTGGGTATTCAGCCACTGGTAAAGAGTAATGCTATTAAGTGGAAGATGGAAGCACAGGTGGCATCCAGTCCCTTCAAATACATGCCGTAACCGAAAAATATGTATTCTCGGACGCAAGAATCTATAGAACCACACAGAATTAAAATAAAAAATATCTATTTGTGTAACTAAAATACTACTTTAGTTACTTAATTGTAAAAAAAATAGTCATTTACTCTTATATATTCTTAGTTATAATGCTATTATAGATTTATGAATTTTTAGACAACTTAAATAAGAGAGGAATTTGTTAAATGACAAGGGATGAACTGTTGGAAGCATTGGAAAATGATATGGGATACGTTCAGGCATATCGCAAAAAAGAAGAGGAGTACATTCAAAAAGACTCCTTTAACACTCGATCCATTCTTGGTAAAAAAAAGAATAAGACAAAATGGCTCTTATTGATTGGATTGCCGATCGGATTTGTGCTGCTGAATGCTATCAATCCGTTTAAAGATCCGAGTACATTTGCAGATGTTTTTTGGGGAGTGATAATAGCGTTAATCGCTTCATTTGTGTTGAGCAAGAAAGAGGACAAAGCATATAATGCTGAATTGGCAAGTCTCGAAAATGAAATGCAACAACTGGAAGGTACTTATTATAAGAATTCTGCCTTGCCTAGCGTCAGCCAAGGGATTTATAAAACAGAAAGGTTTCACTACTATGTTTCTAATTTTATTGCGGATGATTTAAAAGAATGCGCCAAACTTTTTCACCAGGAAGAGCAGAACGATCGAATCATTGGTTCTGTGGAAGAAGTAGCCGATAGCGTATGGGATTCACATTCCGCTATGGCTGGGCAATTAAGTCAGGTAAATCAATCCCTTAATTCGGTAAACCGGGGGTTATCTTCAGTAAATAGCAACTTGAATTCAGTCAAATCAAATACAGAAAGATTATAAAAACCGACAGAAAAAGGGGAATTGGAATGAAGAACTCAGGGTTAGCAGCGGTATTAAGTTTTTTATTAACAGGATTAGGACAAATTTATAATGGTTCTATCGCCAAAGGATTGATATTGATTGTTGTGCAAGTAGTCAATGCCTTTTTAATGGTTATTCTTATTGGTTTTATCACTTATCCGATTGTTTGGATCTGGTCAATTTACGATGCTTATAAATCGGCTGAACGAATCAATGCACAACTCGTCCAGCGCCCATACGGCAACCGGGCTTAAGCAATGGAGAGCCAAGGGATAAAGTATAAAAGAATGATAGTTTTCAGCGCAATGCTTTTCCTGATTGGCTGCTCGGATACTTCGAACGAGCCAGACACGGAAGAAATCATTGTCGGGGAATTTGCGGAAGTAGAAACCGAAGTCGCGGAAGTGAAAACTAAAGCTGAAGAGACGGAAGAGGAGAAAGAAGAAACAGCAACTTTCCAATTGGCAAATTACGAAGGTGAATGGGAACAGCAACATGAAATGAATGCCCCCTATCTGACCACACGAATTGAAAACGTCGAAGGCGATTCTGCTACTGTTTATATCGATTCTATGTCGGAAGGTGCGCGTTATATTGCATCAGCCGGGCAGGAGCAAGTAATGTTCCAGGAAGGCAAAGCGATTGTGGAGTATGAAGATGATGGTTCTGGCGCTTCCGGAACTGTGGCAGTCGAACTGCTGGAAGAAGAAATTCTGTTAACGGTCGTGATGGCACAGGAAGGGCAACCTTTATGGAGATTGCCTGATGGGGAATTCAGTCTTGGGCGAACTCAGGCAGAGGACCAAGCCACAGTAATAGAAGATGAAGCTGCCGATGCTGAAGAAGATTCTTCCCCAGAATCTGTAACGATTTCAGCAGGCAAAATAGCTCCACAAACTGATGAAGAGTATCTGTCAACCGCAACAGCCATTATGGCAGAGTTTTGGGAGGTTATGGACTATATGATTACTTTGTACTCCTTCAACTCCAGCAACCCTGGCGATTACGCCATCATTGAGCCGCATATTTCCCATCTTGTCACAGCAGAGTTTTCGGAAGCAACGCTTGCTGCTTATGCAGAGGATTATTATTGCGAATGCGATTCCGGATTGCTCCCGGGTATTGATGAGAGGCTAAGTAATACCAGCATCAAGCAAATCGATGAAAATACCTATCAAGTAATTGGAGATTTTTTAATCGATCCCATGTCACCGGAACCAACTAGCATGACACAGATTCTTGAGTTTAAAAAGCAGGAAAATCTATGGAAGCTGAACAATTGGCAGTTCCATGAGTAAGAGGTTGATAAAAATCCTAACTTTTTTAAGGTTAGGATTTTTTATTTCCTAAAATATCCTTTACTTGAAGCTGAATTCTAATATAATAGGTAAATAGATGTTATTTATGTGAGAAAAGTAATACCTTGTACTCGTTATTATTTCTTATATCTATGCCATTTTTCTAACAATATTAGGAGGTTATATGATGAAATGTACAAATTGTGGTCATGAACAAGCTTCAGGGAAGTTTTGTGGGAAATGTGGCAGTGTGCTGGAAGCACATCTAACAGGAGATGGACAAACTTCCGCTCTGGAAGCAACACCCGAAAAACCCGTACAGCCGTTGTACACAGCTGCACCATCAGCAACAGGAGCATCCGCCTATCAGCAGCCAGTAGAACCAAATCAGCATGTTGTGAAAGTGAAAGAAACTTCCAAGCAATATTGGGCGTATTTTCTGCAATATGTTAAAAGTCCTTCATCTATACTTGCTCAATCATCCGTCAACTTCACTAATTCACTAATTACCGTGGCGATTTTCGCATTGGTTTTTGCGTTGGCGGTCTACAAAAACCTCAGCTTGATCATTGCTCCATTTGAAGATTTCGGGAGCATATTCACGGATTCTTCCAGTATGATGCCATCTTTTTTCAGCGTCTTGATTAGCTCAATTTTGACCATTGCTGTTATTTTCCTGTTATCAGTAGTCTGTATTTATGCTGTCAATAAATTCTTGAGAACGAATCTTCCGTTTAAAAACATTGTCACTAGTTTTGGCACCTTGCTTATTCCAAGTATGGTTTTATTGTTGGCTGCCTACTTGTTGTTGATGATTGAATCGATCATCATTGGAAATTCACTTCTTGTCTTGGCAATCAGCTATAGCATTTTCGTTATGCCGCTATTTTTAATCACTGCTTTGCTTACAGCCAAAAAGCAATCGGTTGATGCCTATTATGGCTTTATTAGCTATATCATCCTTTTTGGAATCGCCCTTTCAATCACGCTTTCTGTGCTCTTTGATTCAACAATAGGCAGATACATGGAAATGTTCAGTGACATTCTATAAATAAGAAAGCAGGAAAATAAATGACCATTTTTTGTACCAGTTGCGGGCATCCAAATGAAAAAGGAAATAAAATATGCGTGGAATGTGGAAAGCCGCTGGCAGTACGGGCATCCGCTGAAACGAAAAAACCAATGGCTCTGAAAACCAAGGTGCTTACAGCGGTTATTGTGTTGCTTCTTGCGGGTCTGGGTGGTTTGTATTCATGGGGAACCAAAACCGCTTCTGCGGAGACAGCGGTCTCTAAATTTTTTGAGGCACTGGAAAAGAAAGACGCAAACATGCTGGCAGAGCACATGGCGTTATCAAACGGCAAACAGGTCGAGCCTAAACAAGCAGCTGCTTTCATGGAATCATATCCAAACTTGACTCCGTACGATTTGGAGCAGGTGGCAACAATCAGCCAAAGCGGAAAAGTATTGGGTGTATTCAATGCCTTTAAAGTCGTTTTGCCTGAACAAACGGTTTCCTTTGAATTTCCTCACGAAGGGCTTGAGCTTCATTTAGATGGAAAGAAAGTGGCCTCGGTAGAGGAAGAAGATGGGATTTACCGATTCACAGGATTGGTTCCCGGATCTTATGATGCAAAATTCGTTTATGACGGAGAGTATACCGAGTTCACACATCCGTTTGAGCTGACGATTGAAATGAATACTGGTTCTGAAGAAACGTTCATTTATGAAGAGCTGCCGGCAGAATCGGTTGTTTTGGACTTCGATGTGTTCAATGAAACCAATTATAAAAACTACAAAGTCATTGTCGGCGAGAAAGAATTTGCGGTTGATGCTACTGGTGCAACCGAGCCAATCGGTCCATTGCCTTTGGATGGCAGCCTGACTGCACAAGGGGAAATCGAGTTTCCATGGGGCAAACAGGTTTCCGAACCATTGAAAATCGACTCTGACTATCAAACCTTGGAAATCTCTAAACTTTCCAAAGACCAGGAAGGCAAGCTGGTCGAACAGCTGACTTTATTTGGCGAACAATACACGCAGGCACTCGGTACTCGGGATGCTTCTGTTTTGAAAACGGCCACTGCCGATCAACGGAAAGTGTTCGAAGAAGAGTTCAAAATGATGAAAGAAAGTAATTTGTACTTTAAAGGTTCATTAACAGAAATCAAATTGGAAGAGCCTTCGATTGTATTAAACGGAAATGGCGAATCGGTTTCGATGCTTGCCGAATTGGTCGTGAACGGCGCTAATTATGCAAAAGGCGATACCGTCGTACTGGACCGGATTAATCTGGAAGCAGAAATCAGCTTTGTCTATGACGCAGATGCAGGCAAATGGCTAGTGGGGGAATACGTGAGCAACTGGTTCTCGTCCATTGAGCCGACACGTACGATTAAAGGTTCCGGAAAAGTCTACGAAGTGGCCGGAGCAGCCGGTAAAGCAGAAAAAGCCGAAGTACCTGCAGAAGTTACCGAAGAGAATTTCGGCATCAGCGACAGTGAAATCGACTATTTCTTTAACGCCTATAACGATAGCAGTGTGGCGGCCATCAACTCGGGAGATTTCGGTATGGTGTCATCCATGGTCACGCTTGATGGGCCGAGATTCCAAGAGCAATCTAAGTTTGTCAATGATACGTATGCTAAAGGGATTACAGAAGAACATTTAGGGACGTCTGTCGAAAAAGTGGAAGTGGTGGACGACGGTTATCTGCAGGTGACAACGATCGAGAAATTCATCATTCACGGCACAGAGAAAAGCAGTGAAAAAGATTATCGGACAGTAACGATTATTTATGTAGAGGGCGCTGATCTTTATGCCCACAAACTGATATCCACAAAAGAAATCTAGGAGGAAACCGATATGAAGCAGTTTTGTCATGAATGTGGAAATCCGATGGAGGCAGATCAAGTATTCTGTGCTGAATGCGGTGCGCCAAAAGCTGTGCCAAACACTGAAGCGCAAACACCGATCGTCCAAAAACCGAAAAAGCCTTGGTCATTCAAGAAAAAGTTGGCGTTCCTGTTGGTTGGTATTTTGGCGATTGCTTTGGTGGGAGGGCATTACACTATTCAAGCGAAGACTTCCCCAGACAGCAAAATCAGCAATTTCCTGACAGCACTGGAATCCGGTGATGCGGAAGCGGTCCTAAAAGAAATCACCATTTCAGAGGACATCAACAAAGATGAAAAAGTCTATGTCTCGTACTTGAAATCGCTTGATTATGGAGTGCTGCAATCGAATATCACTGAAGCAGCGGCTGGCATTAAAAAAGACGGCATCACTCGCGTCATAACTGATGACAATGGCCATCAAGTTTTCAAGCTAAAACAGGAAAAATACTTGAGCTTGTATCCCGTCATTTCGATTGAAGCCGTTCCAGTCAATGTGGAATTGGCGACCGATTTGCCTAATGGGGAATACAGCATTGCCGGCAAGACTTTCGATTTGGCTAAAGGCAAACAAGTGATGGGAGCGTTTCTTCCAGGCGTCTATCCGGCAGCTGTCTCTGCTGATGGAGTTTACAAAAGCACAGCAGAATTTGAACAGGAAATTTCCGGCAATGAAGATATGGCAATCGAGCTGCAAAAAAAACAGCTGATGGTCACCCTTTCTTCTAACGAACCGGAAGCCTTAGTATTTATAAACGGCAAGACGACTAAGAAAAAAGTGAAAGAACTGGCTGAAATCGGTCCTCTATTTGAAGGAGAGAAGCTGTCTGTCCATGCCGAGCTGAAAGACAAAAAGTCAGAACTTCTTGAAGTGGTTGGCGGCGATCAAGTCAATTTATCTATTGGTGAAGAAGCGGTAGTAGCTATAGAAGAAGGGGAAACAGAAGATAGCGTTTATTTTGATAAGGAAAACATCACTGAGTTTATTTGGAATTTCCGCAGTGCCTATGAAGCGGCGTTGAATGCTAAAGATTATTCGCAAGTGGCATCGTACTTGAAGCCAGGCAGTAGTGCTTTGAAAGAAATCGATGAATTTATAGGAGATCTTGGAAACCAATATTTCCTCTATGAATTCTACACAGATGATGTTCTCGATTATAAAGTCGAAGGCAACAAAGCCTATGTTAATACTTATGAAGAATTTGACTTCACGAATCACTTATACGACACCGTCAATTATAAACGTTATAAAGTATACGAAATAGTAATTGGAACAGACGGCACTTATGAAATCGAATCTATAACTATTGAAGACACGAAGCGAACAAACTAAAAATGGTCGAAAAACCATCGCCAAGCTCACAATGAGCTTGGCGATGGCTTTTTTATGGCTTGGAAAGTATTTCGTGGCCAGTGGAAAGTATTCCGCCGTTAACAGAAAGTATTTGCGCTCCATTGGAAAGTATTTGCCCCGAAACAGAAAGTATTTCCATATAACTGGAATAAATCATCGTGGATTCCTCCCGATTCTGGAAATACAATCCCCAACAGAAGAAATACGCTTCTTAAGCGGAAAGCGCAGCATGCGCTTTCCTTCTCTTAGCCATCCAGTGCCTTCCTACAATGATTATTTCCGGCATCAGCGGGTAAAGAAGAAGCAACGACACATTCAGGAGGGATGCATCATGACCAACAATGACGCACACGATAAGAACCTGCACCACAACCAGGATAATGAGGAATCAACACTCGATAAAGTCGTCAAAAAAACCAGCGAAATGCTGAGCGGCAGCGATGAAGGCTGGGAATCCTCCGGCAAAACCGACGTAAGAGAAACTGCAGGCGACGATTTCCAAAACGCGCCGGATGAAAGCTCGGAAGATGTGCCGACGGAAGACCGAGTCATCCGCGATCCGAAAACCGGCGAAGAAACAATTGTGAAGAATGACAATAAAAAATGGTCACTTTAAGCGAGACACTCCACGACCCATTCCACTCCCTGGAATGGGTTTTCTTCGTCCAATTGTGATAAACTTTTTTTTGAAGGTAATTAATAGAATATTAAATTTTTAATTGAAAAATATAGCCTATACGTCGGAAGGGGATGGAAGAGAATGGCCAAGAAAATGGAACAGATCCAGCAGGAAGCGTTGCAGCGTTATTTAGCATTTGAGGAAGAGCGCCGGCTGGAAGCACAGGCGGCAGCATCAAGAGAACGGATGATGACACGGTCGAGCATCATCAACCACCATGATAATTTGGCGATGGAGCGGATCATCAACAAAAGCGATTTGTTTCCGATTGCGCATCTGCAAGCGGGGCTGGACGTCAGCAAAGCCGTTTGCCGGATTTCGATCCGCAGCAAATCCGGTCAGCTGCAAAGCTACGGCACCGGATTTCTGGTGGCACCGAATTTATTGCTGACGAATAACCATGTGCTCGAAACGCCCGAAGCTGCAATGTACGCGGTGGCCGAGTTCAATTACGAAGATGACGTCCGCTTCATGCCGCGCGACATCATCAGTTTCCGCTTGGATCCGGAAGCGCTTTTCATTACCGATGAGGCGCTGGACTTTACGCTCGTAGCGGTGGAAGAAAACAATCAGCATGACATCCCGCTGACCGATTTTGGCTATTTGCCGCTATTGCCGAAGCCGGGGAAAATCCTCGAAGGCGAATACGTTACCATTATCCAACATCCGAACGGCGGGCCGAAAGCAATCACCATCCGTGAAAATGAAGTTAAGTTCATCTCATCTGACTTTGTCCATTATGTCAGCGATACGGAACCGGGTTCGTCAGGTTCGCCTGTGTTCAACGATCAATGGGTAGTCGTGGCCTTGCATCATGCGGGTATTCCAGATCCGAATGACCCCACTAAATGGATTGCCAATGAAGGCATCCGCATCAGCTCGATTATCCAACATCTCAGCGAGGCGCGGAGCAATTTGGAAGAGGAGCGTTCACGTAAACTGCTGGATCAGCTGCTCGCTGTTGTTATGCCTGGCTCTGCTGCAGAACCGATGGAAGTCGGCGTGTTATCCGAAGATTGGTATGCGGATGCTTTCGGCTATGACCCGGCATTTCTGGGAGACGGATTCCATGTGCCATTGCCCGCATTGGGCGACGCCCTTATAGACGATGCGGCGCAAACTGCGGACGGCGAGACGGTCCTTGATTATATGCATTTCTCGATTGCGATGAGCAAATCGCGCCGATTGGCGTTTTACACAGCCGTCAACATTGATGGCAACCAGCTGGTGGACGTCAAGCGAAGCAACGACCGCTGGTATTTTGATCCAAGGATTGACGAAGCTTACCAAATCGGACCGGAATTTTACCAATCAAACGATATCGACCGGGGTCATTTGGTTCGGCGCCGTGATCCGAACTGGGGCGTTGATGCGGTGAAGGCCAATGAACACACATTCCATTTCACCAACTGCTCTCCCCAGCATAAGAATTTCAACCAAAAAGCGTGGCTGGATCTGGAAGATTATTTGCTCGATAATGCCCGCGACCACAGCATTAAAGTCTCGGTGTTCACAGGGCCTGTGTTCCGGGACGATGACGTGCGCTACCGGGATGCACAGATTCCGGATCAGTTCTGGAAAGTGGCGGTGATGCTGAAAGACGATGCGACTTTATCAGCTACTGCTTACTTGCAGACACAGGAAGATTTGATTGGTGGAAATCTGGAATTCGTCTACGGGCAGTTCGGGACTTATCAAGTGTCGGTCGCGCAAATCGAAGAACTGACAGGGCTTGATTTCGGCAATCTGCGTGAGGCTGATCCATTGGCTGCAGGGAAAGCAGCTCTTGTCCAACGGGCGGAGGATATCCTTCTATGAAAATGATGCTGGAGCTGGAAGGCGTCACCCGAAAAAGAGACGATAAAATCGTATTGAATGGCGTCAATTGGCAGGTCCGAAAAGGCGAACATTGGGTGCTGTACGGCTTGAATGGCGCCGGGAAAACCTCACTGCTGGATTTGATCAATGCCTATTTTTTCCCATCGGAAGGCAAAGTGACGGTACTCGGAATGGAATTCGGCAAGACCTATCTTGCGGAAAAACTGCGCAGCCAGATCGGCTTTGTGTCTGCCTCTATCCAACAGAAGTTGCCGATCTACAACAATGCATATGAAGTGGTGCTGAGCGGAGCGTTCGCTTCTCTCGGCCTGTATCAGGAAACGACGGATGAAATCGACCGAAAAGGCGTCGAGATTCTTCGGGAACTCGGCTGCCTCGATTACGCCAACCGCGATTACCACACCTTGTCGCAAGGCGAAAAGCAGCGCGTGTTGATCGGACGTGCGTTGATGGCGGATCCCGAACTGCTTATTTTGGACGAACCGACCGCGGGCCTCGATTTCATCGCCCGGGAAGAACTGCTCGAGGCGATTGCCGCCATCGCGCAAAAGCCGAACGGCCCGACCATCATCTACGTTACCCACCATATCGAAGAGATCTTGCCGGAGTTCAATAAAACCTTATTGCTGAAAGCCGGCAGCGTCTTCGCTTCCGGCAACACAGAAGAGCTCATCGACAGTGAACAGTTGTCCGGTTTCTTCGATATGCCCGTAAACGTCGTCTGGAGCAACGGACGGCCCTTGCTGTCAAAAGTCAGAAACCATTGAATGGCTGAGGGCGGGGTCCCAAGCCTGCTTGGGACCGAAAGTGCTCAGCGGAAAGCGCAGGCTTGCGCTTGCCTGAGTTTGGGCATTCAAGAGGTCTTGACTGAATTGGACAGTATTGTGTGGAGATTGGACAGTAAATCCATTTATCGGACAGTATTTGCGGCAATTTAGACTGTATATCACCTCAAACGGACTGTATATCCAATTCACTGGAAGAAGTCGGCAGCAATACACCGAATAACTTCAACAAACCCTGTCCGACAAGACACGCTCTTGCCGGACAGGGTTTTATTCTGCTGAAAATCACCGGTAAACTATCTGAACTATCTGCAAACTATGATAAACTGTCGGTAGACAACCCAGATTCTCAGACGTTTTCAAACTATCCGAATGGGAGGAATTGCTATGGCAGAGGGCATTCACAGGATTTTAGAAGAACGTGGGATTCAAGTACCGGAAGCGCATCAGGACATGCTGGTGCAACAGATGAAAGCGGTGCAGCAATTGCGGGAAACCGTGGACAATTCGCAGCTGAAAGATTTTGATATGGGGCTGACGCATGTGCCGGGAGGTGAGCGGCCATGAACGAAGAATTGGCAGCACAATCCATTGGCGAATTAGCGCCGAAACTGCGCGACAAACATGTGTCGCCTGTTGAAGTGACGGAAGCCGTATTGGCTAATATCAATGCGTATGACGGAGAAATCAATGCCTTTATTCGCGTGCAGAAAGAGCAGGCGCTGGAATCGGCGAGGCAGGCGGAGCAGGAGATTCAAAGCGGCAATTACCGTGGCTTCTTACACGGCATTCCGATGGCGCTGAAGGATATTTTGTATTTCAAGGACGAACCCGCGACGATGGGTTCGAAAATCCATGAAGAATTTGTCGCTGATTTTGATGCGACTGTAGTATCGAAACTTAAGCTGTCTGGCGCGACTTTCCACGGCAAACTGAATATGCACGAGTATGCATGGGGAGCGACGACCACCAATCCGCATTACGGAGCCTGCAAGAATCCGTGGGACCTCAGCAAAATTCCAGGCGGCTCAAGCGGCGGGTCTGGTGCTGCGGTGGCGGCGAACATGACCATCGCTTCGCTTGGGACAGATACCGGCGGTTCGATCCGGATTCCGGCATCAAGCTGTGGCATTATCGGTTTGAAGCCGACGCATGGCCGCATCAGCAAGTACGGCTGTTTTCCGTTGTCGTGGAGCCTTGACCATATCGGCCCGATGACGAAAACCGTTTTCGACGCAGCGCTCCTGTTGGAAGTGCTCGGCGGTTACGATCCGAAAGACCCGACATCTGTGGACCGGCCGACGCAAAATTATTCCGGAGGGTTGAATGAAGACGTCAAAGGAATGGTCATCGGCATTGAGGAAGGTTATTTTTTCAAAAACGTCGATAATCGTGTCAATGAAGCGGTCCAGTATGCACTGCAGCAACTTGAAAAGTTGGGTGCGCGTATTGAGACAGTCCGCATCCCATCGCTTGCACAAGCCGAATTTGCGGAACTTGTCACCATCACAACCGAAGCAAGCGCCATCCATCATGACAATCTGGTCAAGCAGCCGGAAAAATTCGGTGATGACGTCCGCTTTTTATTGGAAGTAGGCGAGCTGATGTCAGGTGTCGATTATGTTCAGGCACAACAGATCCGCCGCAAGCTGGATCTCGATTTTGCGGCAGCGTTTGAAAAAGTGGATGTGCTTATCACGCCGACTCTTCCGTTCCTGTCACCGCCAATCGGCGACAGCACCGTTGACATCAATGGCCAGGCGCTAAGCTTTTTGGATGAAGTCATCCGCTTCACGGGTCCGGGCAATTTGACCGGCTTGCCGGCACTCAGCATTCCATGCGGTGTCCGCGACGGGTTGCCAGTCGGTCTGCAGATTATGGGCCCGGCGTTCCAGGAGGAAAAAGTCCTCAACGTCGCCTACGCAATCGAAAAGCTGGAGCTGATGAAAGGCCATAAGCCGGATTTGACAGCGATTAAGCCAATCTAACGCGATTCATCCAATAAAAGCTGATTTTTGAGCGGAAAGCGCAGGCTTGCGCTTTCCTGGGTTTGGGCATTTAGAGTGGTTTTGGGCATTTATCGTGGTTTGGAAAGTATTTTGCTTCTTCTGGAAAGTATTTAAGCTCAAACAGAAAGTATTTTCAGCCATATGGAAAGTATTTGCCCCAAAACAGAAAGTATATCCAGTTATCTGGAAAAAAATCGCTGGTTCTACGCCAATTCAACCTGAAAGGATGACGAAATATGGCCAATACGCATCGATTTCCGGAAGACCGCGTGCATTACACGTGGGATAAGGACCCGCAGCCGGTGTTGACGATCGATAGCGGAGACCAAGTGGATTTTTCCACCCGGGAAGTAGCAGATGATCAATTCAATAAAGACTCAAAGACCGAAGACATTGCCACACTCGATTGGGCGAAAGTCTATCCGCTCGCAGGACCCGTCGAGATCCGTGGTGCGGAACCGGGCGATACGCTGGAAGTGGAAATCCTCGACCTAAAGCCGGGGAGTTGGGGCTGGATGGCGATTTTGCCTGGGCTTGGCCTATTGCCTGAAGAATTTCCAGACGCCTACTTACGGACATTCGATTTGAGTGACGGCGAATCTATCCATTTCAACGATTACATCAAAGTGCCCATCACCCCGTTCCTCGGCACGATGGGCGTCGGTCCGGCAAATGCCGAAGGGCAAGCCATTATGCCGCCTGGAACATTCGGCGGCAATATGGACACTCGGCAACTGACGGTTGGCACCAAATTGTATTTGCCGGTGCAAGTGGCGGGCGCCATGTTCAGCTGCGGCGATGCCCATGCAGCGCAAGGTGACGGAGAGGTTTGCGTAACGGCGCTCGAATGCCCGATGCACGCATTACTGAAGTTCCGTCTCATTAAAGGCAAATCCATTCCGGCACCGCAGTTCCAGACAGCTGGCGCATTGACGCCAAAGGTCGACCATAAAGGCTTCTACGGCACGACCGGTGTCGGACCGGACCTGATGGAAGCGGCACGCGACGCCATCCGCGCCATGGTCGATCACCTGTCCGAAAACTACGAACTGGAACCAAAAGATGCCTATTTATTGTCCAGCTTGTGCGTCGACCTCAAAATCTCCGAAATTGTCGATGCAGGCCAATATGTGGTGAGTGCACTGCTGCCGCTTGCGGTGTTTCAGGAAAAATGAATGAGCAGAACCCGAACACTGCCGAAAACGGCAGTGTTTTCTAATGAAAAAATAAACTGTCTTTAAAGTTATCTGAATTAACTGCATTTTTAATAAACTCTGTGTTAAACTAAAATAGGATTCAGAAGAGACTAAAATCAGCCAATTACTTCCTATTAAAACTACACAAGGAGAGATTGTTTAAATGTAAGATATCTATTTTGAGAAAGACTATGCGCGCTTATATGAAAAAATAGAGAAGGGGAAGTGCGAAGAGTTTATTTTTGATCATCCATTAGGAACAGTCAGCCATCTATTTATTAAACGTGAAATTCCCATAGAGCTAGTGGGGCGCGTTTTTTATGATTTGGTAACGCCATATGGATATGGCGGCCCGCGTATGATCAGCTGCAAAGACGGCGACAGGTTAGCGCTGGCCGCGGATTTCCAGCAGGCATTCGGCGATCATTGCCTTAAAAACGGAATCGTTGCCGAGTTTGTCCGTTTTCATCCGGTCGTGAAAAACCACTTGGATTTCAGTGCTTGCTATGAACTGAGCTTTAAACGCCATACCATCCAGACCAACCTTGCAGATACAGATGATCCCATTCTTACTGAGTATTCAGCTTCCTGCAGAAGAGATATCCGGCGTGCGTTGAAGGCTGGTGTGGAGTACCGGATTATCGAGCATCCTGAAAATCTGAATGACTTTAAGGAATTGTATTATTCGACTATGGAGCGAAATGATGCCCAGGCGATTTATTATTTCAATGATGAGTACTTCCAGAATTGCATTGATTTGCTGGGGCCTTATTTAGTGGTGGTGGAAGTGACTTATCAGGGAGACGTTATCGGCATGAGTTTAAGCTTTGTCTGCGGCGACTTTATTCACGTTCATCTTACCGGAACGCTTCAGGAATACCACGGGCTGGCTCCTGCTTATGTGCTGCAATACGCTCTTGTGTTGTGGGGGAAAGAACAAGGGAAAACATTGATTCACCATGGTGGCGGGCGAACTGGTGAACCGGATGACAAACTCTACTTGTTCAAGAAAAAATTTGGACGTAATGAGGAGTTCGATTACTTTATCGGCCGGAAAGTTTGGAACCCGGCAGTTTACGAATCGTTGTGCAAATCCGCAAATCCGCCAGCCGATCTGGAGCAGTTTCCTGCTTACCGGAGTCAAGGGTGTCTTGTGGCCATCAAATAGCGGAACGTTGTCGCGTAATCTGCTTTTAGGAATAATAAAAAGTTCAAAGGGCGCCAATTTCTAAGTTCGGTCTTGACCATTTAATGAAAAACAGCAAGTTAAAAGCTTGTTCCAAGAAACAGTAGGAGGTTCGTTATGAAAGAGATTGGTGGATACTTTGGGTTGGATAATCTGGCAGGCACTGAATTTTACAAAGGCCTGATCGGGCTTAATACCGGTCGGCATGCCCTGCTGTACCTGCTTAAAGCGCGGCGCATCACCAAATTGCATATTCCCTATTACTTATGCGACTCTGTTAGCAGGCAGCTGGTGAAGTATGGCTATGAATTTGAGTATTATCATGTGGACCAGGAATTTCAGCCGATTTTTGATGAAGAACTGGCACCTGGCGAATACTTGTACATCGTGAATTTTTATGGGCAAATTACGGAAGAAAAGACACAGGCATTGAAGCAGCATTATGGGCAGGTGATTCTGGATCATAGCCAGGCTTTTTTCCAGAAGCCATTGCCCGGTGTCGATACAATCTATTCCTGCCGCAAATTCTTCGGGGTGCCGGACGGTTCTTATTTGGCAACTGATGCAATTCTGCATGAAACGCTCGAGCAGGACATTTCTAAAGACCGCATGAAGCATATACTTGGCCGTTACGAGGCGCCGGCAAGTGAATATTACCATGATTTTCACAGCAACGACGGTGTACTCGATGAAACGCCGCTCCTGGCAATGTCCAAACTGACCCGCAATCTGATGGGCGCCATTGACTACGACAAGAGCTGCCGCATCAGAAATGAAAACTACGCTTATCTGGAACAACAATTGGGTGCAGATAACCAAATGAATCTGACCAAACCGGAAGGCGCATTCGCCTACCCGTTGCTGGTGGAGGACGGCATACCCATCCGAAACAAGCTGGCCCAGCAGAAAATCTACATCCCGCTGCTTTGGCCAAACGTTCTGGACGACTGTCCGGAAGATAGCATCGAATACCAATATGCCGCGAACATCCTGCCGCTGCCATGCGATCAACGCTACAATTTAGAGGATATGGCTTACATGGTGGAAATGGTGAAAAAACAGTTGATGTAAAAAGAAGCTCCGGCTTCTTTTTTTTTTATGAATGGAATCCGTGGATGTAAAGGTTCTATTGTAAACTGAACGTAAAAAACATTACGTCTTTATTAATAAAATCAAAAAAAGATGCTATACTAAACGGAATAATCCACTATCGGAATAGTTTGTGCAGAGTTTGAATTACAGAAAAGAGTGAGTCCGTTGTTTACTAATCTTTCCAAGAAAATCACCGTCAAAAAGCTCATCGTCTGGATGCTGACTGTATGTTTTATGGTCGGCTTGCCGTTTCTGACGTTGTATGTCAGTGAAACGATTGTCCGAAAAGCGTTGGACATGCCGTTTTCTGTCTGGACGACGGAGTTTACCAAACGCTTTGCCTTGAATATCATCATCTTAATTGCGGTCTTCAATGTCTTGTATATTCTGCCGCGCAAATGGTTCATGTTCACCAGTTTTCTGGTGAGCTGTATCCTGGTTATTTTTGCGGTGGCCAATAATATGAAAATCGAGCTGCGCAATTCCCCGATTTCCCTTGGCGATTTCGCTTTGCTCAATGAACTGCGTGGATTGGAAAATCCCGTCGATTTGTCGATGCCGCTCATTCTCGGGGGAAGTGTGGCTTTTCTGGTTGTCACTGTTGCCATTTTTTGGCTCGTACCGAAAATCAAAGAATGGTGGGTGCTGAAAATCGGCGTCTCGGTCCTGTCCATGGCGTTCCTGGCCATTTTATGGACGGGCTATCCGTTTTCACCGATGGAAAAAGTGCAATTCCAAAATACCTGGTGGCAGCAGGAAGTCGGAACGATGAGAAACGGCTTGTTCGGCAACTTTGTCTTGCTGGCGCAACAGGCAAAAATTGACCCGCCGGAAGGCTATTCAAGAAACACTATTGAAACGATTGGCAAAGACTATGTGCCGGGCGAAAGCACGACAGAAGAAAAGCCGAACGTCATTATTCTCATGAGTGAAGCCTTTATCGACCCGTATCATTTTGGGGAAGAACATTTCACCCAGGACCCGATTCCGAATTTCCGCAAGCTGTACGATGAATCGATGCATGGCACTATGTATTCGCCGGAATTCGGCGGGGGAACGGCGAACGTGGAATTTGAAGCGTTGACCGGTTTGAGCCGACAGTTCATGCCGGACAGTTCTGTCGCGTATCAGCTGTATGTCAAGAAGCCTTTGCCTTCCGCTGCTTATGCATTCAAGGACGCCGGATATGAAACGACCGCCATCCATTCGTATTTCGGCTGGTATTACCAGCGGGAATCGGTTTATCGTCTGCTGGGCTTTGATCAATTTATTTCCGGGGAAATGATGGATCTGGACCACGCGCTTGGTTCCGGCTGGGGCTTTCCGAAAGACCATAACATCACCAATTCGGTGCTGGAAACCCTGGACACGACCGAAGGACTGGATTTTGTCCATGCTGTAGCGGTTGAGGGACATCAGCCTTATAAGCCGCAGGAAGAGTCCGAATTGGTGAAAACCGGTGAACTTCCGGACATCACCCGGCAGTACTTGAATAAATTCACCGATAAGATGAACAGCGTCGACAAAGAAATCGGCCGCCTTGTAGAAGAACTCGAAAAACGTGACGAGCCGTCGATTTTGGTTTTCTTCGGCGATCATTACCCGACTTTCGGGAACAATAACCAAGTCTACGGTTCGCAAGGGACGCAAATCGCGAACAATATGCTGGGGGATTACGACGATTTCATCAATACTCACAACGTCCCTTACTTCATTTGGAAGTCGGAAGGCAACGAGCCGAAAGAACTGGACTTGTCGCCCAATCAATTCGGGGCCATCGCTTTGGAAATGGCCGGCGTCAAAGGGAATACAGTGACCGCCATTCTGGATGACATGCGGGCAAAAGGCGATGCTGTCATTCCGTATAACCAGTGGCAAAAGCAGATGGGCGCACAAACAGAAGAAATGGGCGACCTGCACCAAATGCAATTTGATTTGCTTCACGGCAAACGCCATGTTGAAAAAACGATTCCTGGATTGATCGGCAAGCCTGCGGACGATTACCATCTTGGCCTGTATCCGGAAATGGATGTCCGGAAAATCACGGACAACGGCAATTCCTTTGAAATCCTGACCAAAGGCGTTCCGAAGTTCACGAAATTATTGAGTGAAAATGATGAAGAGCTAGTGGCCGAATGGAATGAACTCGGCAACGGGCTTTCGGCTTTTACAGTCAATAAAAGCGATATAGAAGCTGGAGAAAAATTCCGGTTTGCCCTATACGATTCATTGGAAAACATTCTGCGGAACACCGATTATTTTGAAATAGCGGAAACGCCGTAATACGCAAAAGGAGCACATGAAGTCAAAACTTCATGTGCTCCTTTTCTCTCTTTTAGTCAAACCAAAAGTCAGCAAAGTCATATTTATATGCGCGGTAAGAGAACGTGCTCGCCTCATACTTGAACTGGGCCAAAAGCTCGCCTTCTGCGCTGTATTCTTCCAAGGTCTTGGCCATGCCGCTGTTGATGACGATCGAGTCGCCAGTCGATTGTGCATTGCTGACGATGGAGGAATAAGGAACGTCGAATTCCTGGACCCGGTCATAGCTGCGGTTGGTTTCGTCCACCAGGAACTTCGTGAATTTGGAACGGTCCTGGTCATTTGCTTCGAAAGTCTGGCTGGTGTCACGGATGACTGCCCCTGTGTAATCCGGGCGGCTTTCGTACCACCAGTAATTATTGTTGTACATATACAAGTAATATTGGCCTTCCGGCAAGCTGTCGTCCGCCACATAGGTAACGGAATGCTGGCCTGCTTGGCTTGGAAATTCGCTGCTTTTTTTGAGCCGCAGCTCTTCGCCTTCGGTGCCTTCCCAGACGTCGTGAATGCCGATCAAGTAATTGATGGTCGGCTGCGTATAGATGTCATCAACTTTAACGATGGTCGAATTTTCCCGCGCGCTGAGGATCAGCGAGTCGCCTGCCAAGTCAATGGAGTTGAAATGAAGCCAGTCCCAGACGCTTTTGCCATCTGTTTCCACCGGTTTCGTTTTTTGCTTATAGCCGCTCAGCAGTTCATTGAAATCGACCAGCAGCTTTTGTTCGCCGGTGTTCAAGTCAATGCTCATCACCAAGTCTTCGACGGTGTTTTTAGCCGGGTCGGAAACGAGCGTCAGCACTTGGCCGTCTTCGTTGATGACAAAATCATGGTGCATGACGTAGCCGTTAAGTTCAAAGGTGTCAGTGATTTTGCCGAGTGGGTTCATCCGTGCCAGCTTTTGGTCGGTCGTGGTGAAGACCATCGAATCTTCGTAAGCCACCATCCGGTCCATGCGGTAATCTTCCGAAATGATTTCAGCGCGCATGGTGCCTGCGTTATCGAACAGGAACGTGTAGCCATCATAATTATTGACACCCATCAACGCGAACAAGCCGTCAGCGAGTTCCGTATTTCCGGAAGACGCCGTCTGTTCCATGGTGATCGGGTAGCCGGATATGGTTGCAGGCGCCGCCACTTTAAATGAATAAGTATCGCCTTTTGTGCCTTCTTCGTTGATATAGGTCACTTCAACGGTATTTTCTTTACCGGGTACGAGGCCGATCAATTGGTACTCCGCTTCAGTCGACTCCGGATTGGCGTCTTTGGCGTCACGCTTGAAATCCGATGTGCCTTCTGCAGAAACCGTATACGTCAACGTGCCGGAATCCGCTGCCTGAAAATGAAGATAAAGCCCGGTGGTATTGGTGCCGAATGGATTCATGACCGCAAGCGGCTCGGACACTTTATAGTTTTCTTCCTGTTTCAGGGCATCCAGCTCTTCTTGGAGCCGGTCGACAATTTTCACGTCATAAGCGGAACTGGAAGGGCTCACCCGCGTATCGAGAAATTCAAGCTCTTCCACCGTAACTTCTATTTCGCCGTGATCCTTCATTTTCACTTCTTCGCTGCAGCCGGTGAGCAAGCCCGCAACCAGCAGTGCAGCACCGGATAGCCAAAATTTTCGTTTCATTATGTAATCCTCCATTAGTTGATCGGAATCATTAAACCTTAGTAACTTTACCATATATGAAAGTTGTATTTCAATTTTATGATGGATTTTTATTACTTTCAATGAAGGGAATTTAAAGGAATTTGAATTCTTTGTGGCGAATGCAACTGAAAACGAAGCAAAGGAGTGTTTCCAATGGCAGAAGAAAACAAAGTACAGCCGGGATCCATCATTTCTTCAGATTTAACGGTTCATAATGCAGAAACGGTCCGCGATTTCTATAAGGAAGTCGTGGGGTGGGGACATAGTGATTTTCAGATGGGAAACTATGCTGATTATATGATGAACACGCCGGATGGAAATCCGGCTGCAGGAATTTGTCATCAAGCGGGAGACAATGAAGGATTGCCACAGCTATGGCTCGTCTATTTCGCGGTTGCGGATCTGAAACAAAGCCTCGAAGCCTGCCAAAACCGCGGCGGCATCGTCCACCGCGAACCCGAAGGCGCCATCGTGCCAGGAAGCTACGCCATCATCGAATATCCAGCCGGCGCTTTCTGCGGGCTGAGCCAGATCTGAAAAAGCTGCTGCCTAGAGAAAAAAGCGGAAAGCGCAGACCTGCGCTTTCCCGTGTTGGGCATCCGGCGGTTTTAGGGTGTTGAACAGTATTCAGGTGAGAACGGATCGTATTTTCCTCAATCGGACAGTATTTGTATCCAATGGACTGTATATGCCGGAGTTTGGACTGTATGTCCAACAACTGGAAGAATAGCTGGTCTCGCATTTAAAGAATAGTGACGCCACCTCCTTATAATCTCCGCGACCAGAATTACAGTCTATAAGTAATAGAATTATGATTAAAACGTTTTTCGGGTTCTGTAGATAACGGACGAAAAGCTGCTTATTCAGGAATTCCATTTCCTGTTCCAGACGAAAAATAGCGTTGTTGCATCAAAAAAATATATTTAATAGATACGCTTCAAAGTACTTATATTTTTTCCGGTATATGGTATGATTCAAAATAGATCAGCTATACGGAAACGATATTAATATATTAACTCACTCGACAATTTTTGAGGGTTGTCCGGTCGATTCTGTATGAAATGTCTATTATCAGCCGATCAGGATTCACCATCAGTTCATTAATTGGAGGTTTATTATGTACACAATAGGATTTGTCATCAGCCACAAAAACAATGAAAAAAGAAGAGCGCTTTTGCCGCAGGATATGCCGAATATCAAAAACATCAAGCAGTTATTTTTTGAAGTAGGATACGGCGAGGCATTGGGCTACTCGGATGCCGAGTATGAAGTGTCAGGCGCTCAATTCGTTTCACGTGAAGAAGTGCTCCAATGTGACGCCATTGTCGATGTGAAACTGGGCAACGCGGATTATTTCGATCAATTGACACCTGGTAAACTGTTGATCGGTTGGGCGCATGCCGTTCAGGATATCGCCTTTACAGATTCGGTGCTTGCAGGAGACCATACAGTGGTCGCTTGGGAAGAAATGTTCGAAGACGGCCGTTACATCTTTTACCGCAACCGCGAAGTTGCCGGAGAAGCGGCGATTCTTCAAGCGTATCAATATTGCGGCAAAATGCCTTACGAAACGAAAGTGGCGGTTCTTGGAAATGGCCATACGACAAAAGGTGTGCTGCGCATTCTTCACGGCTTAGGTGCCGATGTTGATGTCTACGGGCGCAAGCTGGAATCCCTGTTCATCAAGAACATGGGCAATTACGATGTGCTGGTCAACTGCGTTATGTGGGATACGACACGTACAGACCGCATCATTTATAAGGAAGATCTGAAACGCCTGAAAAAAGGAGCGATGATCGTCGACGTCAGCTGTGACCCGAACATGGAAATCGAAACGTCCCGTCCGTCGACCATCGATGATCCCGTCTATACAGTGGATGGCATCATCCATTACACGGTGGACAACACGCCGGCAATGTTCCCGCACACAGTCACGAAAGTGCTGAGCGAAGGATTTTCCCCAATGGTCGATAACTTTGTCGAAGGCAATTGGACCGACATGATCCGTGATGCCGTCGTCATCGAAAACGGCCACATCATTGATCACCACATTAAAGAGTTCAGAGAAGCCAGAAACCTATTAGTGAAATAAAGAAAACAGCCGTTTCCAGTGAAATCATTGATTTCGTCGGAGCGGCTGTTTTTTATTGACCTCTTACTTACCGATCAGTTCCGTAGCCATGTAAACTTTAAGCTTATCAAACAAATAAGCTTGCCCTTTCGTATTTGGGTACAGCGAATTCTGCATCAATGCCGTTTGGGAGATGGCATCACTATGGATTTCAGCAGCCATCACTTGATAGAAATCAAAGAAATGAACGTTGTTGGCAGCAGCCAACGCTTCGCTTGCCTTCATATAAGGCATCATCTCTCTATTGTCCCCGACAGAAGTAGTCGGGTTCGGCGTGCGGATCAGTACTTCCGTATCACCCGATGCCGTGATTTCCTCTAACATCACTCCGTAGTTTTTGGCATACTCTTCAACCGGAATCCTCCAGCCGCCGAGTGCATCGTTCAGTCCTGCGGAAATGACGACCAAATCAGGTGAATGATTCAAGACGTCACTGCCAATGCGCTGTTTCATATGGGAAACAGTATTGGCATTCATCCCGGCGTTGACGATTGTTGTTTGATCCGGATAATTGGATTCGAACCATTTTTCCAGCAATGCCACATGATTCGGATTGCCATCCGGCAGCGAATCGGGGGACGTCACATAATCGCCTAGAAAGACGATGGTGACAGAATCTCCTGCAGCCAGTTTTTCCGCAAACGTCACGGGTTCTTCGGCGGCCACTGCCTGAGCGCCGCTTGTTTCAGGGAGGAGTGCTGTTTCTTCTGTGATTTCGATATTGCCGAAGTTGGTTTCACCGATGATAATCACAAGGATTAGGCTAATGATAAGTACGTAAACTAACTTGTTGAGCATCATATTACCTACCTTTCTTAGTAAACGTAATTACATATTACCATAGAAAGAAGTATAATTAACTAAAATTTCAGAATTTTTATGAGTATTCAGGCTTAAATCCCTTAAAAGCGCTGTTTTCGTAGTTTTAAAGGGTTATAATGGGGAACAATATAAGTAATGTATAACTGTCACGGATATAAAGGAGGCGCCGGAAATGAAGCAAATAGGAGAGAAATTGAAAAAATTAAGAGAAGATAATCAGCTGAGTGTAGATGAGCTGGCGCTTGCATTAGGTTTTGCAAAAACAGTGATTTGGGGATATGAAAGCGGCAAAAAGCAGGTAAGTGTTTCCCATCTGGAAATATTGGCCGATTATTATAAAGTGACTGTCGATTTCTTATTGGAACGGGAACAAATCTCTGACACATTGGACCTTCTAAACCTAACGGATTTGAATTCCATCAAACTGGTTGTAGATGACCAGCCGGTGAATCAAGAAGAACTTTCAGAAGTAACCTCTTATCTACAGGTCAAACGCCGCTTAAAAGAAGAAGCTGATCAGCTTCAAGGACGGGTTGCGGACTTGAAAGAGGGCTAATAAAAAGTGCAAAGCAGCCATCAATGGATGGATGCTTTTTTTAGTGGGCACAGAGTGCCGGGCAGTCACTTGGAAGTATTGGAGGAGATAGGCATGACGGCGGCTTTGGCGACGGTTTTATTGTGCATCGGTTATTTGGCATTTACAGTTGATAAAAAACAAGAGAACTTTCCGGTGCCGGTTGTACTCGTGCTGATTGGCATCGGTTTGTCATTCCTGCCTTATTTCAAGGAGATTGAAGTGACGAAAACGATGATTTATGATGTTTTTCTGCCGGGACTTTTATTTGTATCGGCTTATCAGTTCTCTACAGACGCGCTGCGGAAAAATGCCGGCATCATCGGATTGCTCAGTACTGTCGGACTTGGATTGACGATCGCGTTGGTCGGTTTGGCGGTCTATTGGATCGGGGGCTGGTTCTTTTCCATCTCGTTGGCAGGGGCGATGGTGATTGCGGCAGTTCTGGCGCCGACAGATCCGGCTTCGGTCGTCTCAATCCTGAAAAAGTCTTCGCCTGACAAGAGCATCGCCGATATCGTCGATGGAGAATCCATGATCAATGACGGCACCAGCATCGTTTTGTTCAGTGTATTGGCAGGGATCTATCTTGAATCGCAATCGTTTGATGTGCTGTCGGCATTGGGTGAGTTTTTCTATGTCTCGGCAGGCGGTGTTATTCTTGGCGTTGCAGTGGGGTGGCTATTGAGCAAAGCCGTCCATATCACCCATCACCGGGATTACCAGGTCATGCTCAGTATCGCTTTGGCATACGGGGCTTTTCAGCTGGCCGAAAGCTTCGGGTTTTCGGGTGTTTTGGCGACTGTTTCAGCAGGCATCATGCTGTCCTGGGAATTTTCCCATGCCAATAAGGAAGACCATTACCGGGAGGCCTTATCCGGATTTTGGGATGTGGTCGAACCTTCCTTATTGTCGCTGCTATTTTTACTGATCGGCATTGAAGCGACAGAGCATCTGGTCTGGGACAATTGGCTATTGGCCATCCTTATTTTATTCGTCAGTATCGCGATTCGTTTTGTGATCGTCGGCGGTACGTTCAAGCTGTTGGCTGGTACTAAGCATGAAGCGATCTGGAAAAAAGCGCTGCTTATTTCCTGGTCCGGCATACGCGGTTCGATGTCGGTTTTCCTCTTGCTCCAGCTCGGGGTGATGGCGGCGGGAGGCGCTGCAGATGAGTTGATTTCACTCAGTTTTTCCGTGGTCATCTTGTCGCTGATCATCCAGAGTCTGGGCATCCATCCTTTGTCTAAATTATTGGAATCAAAATAAAACAGCCCTCGTATGGAAGCTAAGGCTTCTGCACGGGGGCTGCTCTGTTTATGCTTTTACATATAATTCTTCAATCATTTCAGGAAGCATCGGTTTATGGAAAAAATAGCCCTGAGCTTGGTTGCATTTTTTGGTTTTCAAAAAAGCCAGTTGTTCCAACGTTTCCACCCCTTCTGCAATCACATTCAGCTCCAGGTTATGGGCCATCTGAATGATGGTATCAACCAGAGCCGCGTCTTTGGGATTGCTGTGGATATTGCGTGTGAAATGCTGGTCGATTTTTAATGTATCAATCGGGAACATTTTCAAATAGCTCAAGGAGGAATAACCCGTGCCGAAATCATCAATCGACAAATGGATGCCCATAGCTTTCAATTCCTGCATTTTTGAAATGGCGGAAGCTGTTCCTTGGATGATGCTTTCAGTCAATTCGAGTTCCAAAAACTCAGGAGCTAGCCCTGACTGGTACAAAGCGGATGTAACGATTTCAGCGATATTGCCTTGGGAAAACTGCTTTGCAGAAATGTTTACAGCTACACGGAAAGGGTCTAAACCAGCATCCTGCCAGGATTTATTCTGCTGGCAGGCCGTATGGAGAACGTATTCGCCGATCTGGAGAATCATGCTGTTTTCTTCCGCGATGGGAATGAATTCTGCTGGAGAAATCGGTCCCAAAAGCGAGTGATTCCAGCGGACCAACGCTTCGACGCCGATGATTTTTTCGGACGTGATGTCGATCTGCGGCTGGTAATGGACCGTAAACTCGCCAAGCTCCAATCCTTTACGGATACTCATGGAAATTTTGGATTTCCGTGAGACCAACTCATTCATTTCGGAAGTGAAGAATTGGAAGTTGTTTCGCCCTTCCTCTTTGGCGCGGTACATGGCGATGTCGGCATTCTTGACCAGTATTTCCGGTGACTGGCCATCAGAAGGGAAGAGGCTGCCGCCGATTGACGAAGTAGTAAAGACGGTCTCATCATTTAATAGGAAAGGTTCGTTCAGCGCACCGAGAATTTTTTGTGCAACCGCTTCTGTTTTCGTGTAATCCGCATTCAGCAGCAATACGATGAATTCATCGCCGCCAAGGCGTGCTAGCGTATCTGTTTTTGAAAGGCAGGATTTGATGCGTGTGCTTGCCTCAACCAACAGGCGATCCCCGGTTTGATGGCCATAAGTGTCGTTGATCAGTTTAAATTGGTCAAGGTCCAGATAAAGGATAGACAGCACTTTCCCATTGACTGCTGCCTGATCGATTGACGACTCGAGACGATCGTTGAATAAGCGCCGGTTCGGCAGTTCGGTCAAGGAATCCAAATAAACGAGATTGCTGATTTTCTCTTCTGTTGACTTCCGTTCGGTGATGTCCCGGATGATCAGGCTGTAATAAGCGCTGTTCGCCATCTGCCAAGTGCCCATGGACAATTCCACTGGAAATCGGGTGCCATCTTTTTTAAAGCCAATCAATTCAATGGTTTTGCCGATCAGGTCCAATGAATCGTGTTTTGGATGAGTTTGATGTTCGAAAATCATTCGGACATTCTGTTGCTGGATCTCTTCTTTACTGTAGCCGAAAAGCGATTGAGCTCCATTATTCCATTGGCTAATGGTTCCTGCAGCATCTGTAACGACAATGCCGTCTGCAGTGGACTCGATGACCGAGTGGAATTGGCGATCGTAATCGTCTGACAGCGACTTCACTTTCGTCTCACTGCGGATGCTGGTAATGGCAATCAGCAAAATCAGCGCCATCCCAATTCCGACATTATAGGCAATATAACTGCTGCCCATCGTATTTCCGGCCATTGTATGTGTGTGTGAATCCATTTTAAATTGCACAGCTGCCATGCCGACATAATGCATTCCTGAAACGCCTATGGCAATCAATGCTGCACTAACGACTTTCAGTCCAATCAGCTTGCTGCGTGCCCGCGCATAAAACAGCAGGAACATCGCCAGGAGCGAAGCGGCCAAAGCGACGAAAACTGACAGGATAACCAAAGGCACATCGTATTGGATGTTGGCCTGCATCTGCATAGCTGCCATACCGCTGTAATGCATGGCAATAATGCCGATTGTAATCATTATGGCACCTATGGCCACTTCTATTTTGCGGACTTGTGGTTTGCTGGTGATGGCAAAGGCAATTCCGCTGGCAAATAAGGCAGGGAAAATAGAAAGAATGACTAAGGGTGTATGATAAGTGACCTCCACTGATACATGGGAAGCCAGCATGCCGATGAAATGCATGGACCAAATTCCAAGGCCCATGACCAGAGCGCCATGAAGAATCCATTTAACCCGATCTCTGCCGACAGTGGAAAATAATGTGCTGCTTATAGTTAAAGCTGTATAAGCAGAAATGAAAACGACAGCAATGGATAAAACAAGTAATGGCCAATCGTAAGATAATGGTAATAAGTTCAAAAAGTTCACTCTTTCTTTTAACTTGAATGGGTGTTTAGGGTTAACTATACAGAAAAAACAGGAAGTTATTAATAGATTTATAGATCTATAGTCCATTTATTTTAGCATCTTACTACTGTTTTGATAATAAATTTAAATTTCTGTCAACTCAATGGTGCTTATTTGCTCGGACTACTTTATACTGAATAGTAAATGGAAAATAAAGAAAATAATTTGGTTTATTTGTAGAACATTGTTCGGATTCAGCAAAATGTATGCAATGAGTTGTATCAGTCAAAAATGTGGATTGGGAAGGTGAAGAGATGAAAGTCAAAAAAGCGATTATTCCGGCTGCGGGGCTCGGAACACGATTCTTGCCAGCGACAAAAGCCATGCCGAAGGAAATGTTGCCCATCGTTGATAAACCCACTATTCAATACATAGTCGAAGAAGCGATCGCTTCGGGAATTGAAGATATCATCATCGTAACGGGCAAAGGCAAGCGTGCGATTGAAGACCATTTCGATCATGCTTTCGAACTTGAAGATACGCTGTTGAAAAAAGGCAAGACCGATATGCTGGATTCTGTTTTGGAAACATCTACTGTCGAAATCCATTACATCCGACAAAAAGAGCCGCTGGGCCTCGGACATGCTATTTGGTCTGCGCGCCGCTTTATCGGCAATGAACCGTTTGCTGTCTTATTGGGCGATGACATTGTGGAGAATGAAGAGCCATGCCTGGGTCAGTTAATGAAGCAAAATGAAGAGACCGGCAAAAGCATTATCGGTGTTCAGCAGGTGCCGGAAGATGAAACCCACCGCTACGGCATCATCAATCCTGTTTCAATTGACGGGAAATTGATCAAAGTTGATAATTTCGTCGAGAAGCCCGCCGCGGGAACGGCGCCTTCGAATTATGCCATTATGGGGCGTTACATCCTGACACCGGAAATTTTTGAGTTTTTGGGCCGCCACCAGCTTGGCGCAGGCGGCGAAATCCAACTGACGGATGCTATTCAAATGCTGAATGAAGTCCAATCGGTCTATGCCTATGAATTTGAAGGACGTCGTTTTGACGTTGGTGAGAAATACGGCTTTATCGAAACGACCATTGAATTTGCGTTGAAGCGCCCTGAATTGAAAGATCGGTTGCTGAAGTTATTTGATGAAAAGTTAAAAGAGTCGTATATCAACGAAAAGTGATGGCCTGTGTATAGATAAAGCAAAGCGCTTCAGCCACTAAGGCGAAGCGTTTTTTTGCCTGCAGCCGGTTATTGCAGCCGGCAGATAATGGTACACTGAAAAGGTTCTATATCCATTGGAATAGGATTTGAAATTTTTATAATCGACTCTAAAAGAAATGAGTGTTTGAAGTGGTGAGAAATTTGAGTTTCAAAAAAATAGCGGTGTGGCTGTTGATGCTTTTCTTCATGGTCGGCTTGCCGCTTGCAACATTGTATGTCAGTGAACGGCTGGTCCGTGAAGTGCTGACTTTGCCGCTACGGGAATGGGTGGCGGAATTGCCGGAGCGCTTTATGGTCAATGTGCTGCTGATGCTGGCATTATTCAATCTATTGTATATCCTGCCAAGAAAATGGTTCATGGTTACAAGTCTGATCTTGAGCAGCTTTTTGGTGGTCTTCGCTTATGCCAATCAAGTGAAAATGGAGCTCCGCAGCTCGCCGATTTCACTCGGGGATTTTGCGCTGCTGAAAGAATTGGGCAGTCTGGAGCAGCCGGTCGGCATCAATGTTCCGTTGCTGGCGGGCATTGGTTTGGCTTTTATTGTGTTAGTTGCAGCAATTCTATTTTGTGTACCGAAGCTGAAGGAAAATTGGATTCTGAAGACAGGAGTTTTTCTTGTTTCCGTGTTGTTCCTGGTGATGATGTGGACCGACAAGCCGGCCTCTCCAATGGAAAACGCGAACTTTGAAAATACGTGGTGGAAGTTGGAATTAGCACTGATGCGCAACGGCGTCTTCGGCAACTTCGTCATGCTGGCTAAAAATTCCCGAATTGAACCGCCTGAAGGTTTTTCTGCAGATAACATGAAAACCATTGCGGAAAAGTACCAGCCGGATGAAAGAACGGGCGGAGAAAAACCGAATGTCATTTTCCTGATGAGTGAATCGTTCGTTGATCCATATTTATTTGGGGAGCAGCATTTTGCTAAAGATCCAGTCCCTAATTTCCGCCGTCTCTATAAGGAATCACTGCATGGCGGAATGTATTCCTCAGAATTCGGGGGTGGGACGGCCAATGTAGAATTCGAGGCGTTGACTGGCTTCAGTATGCAGTTTATGCCGGCGAATTTCGTGCCGTACCAGTTGTATATTACCAAGCCGTTGCCGTCCGCGGCTTATGCTTTCAGGGAAGCGAATTATGAAACAACAGCAATCCATTCCTACTTCGGCTGGTTTTACCAGCGTGAATCGGTGTATCGCCAAATGGGCTTTAACCGTTTTATCTCGGGTGAATTCATGGATTTAGACCAACCCAACGATCCCGGAAAAGGGTTTCCAAAAGACAAGCACATAACCGATTCAGTCATAGCGACGCTGGACAGAACCGAAGGACCGGATTTTATTCATGCAGTGGCTGCTGAAGGCCATAGTCCTTATTACAAAACCGAGCAATCGGAATTTATGAATAGCGGCACGTTGCCGGAGGAAACAAAACAGTATTTAGCCAATTATACGGGGAAAGTACATGGTGCTGATGCCGAACTCGGGCGAATGGTGGAAGAGATCGAAGCGCGTGGCGAGCCGGCAATCCTGGTGTTTTTCGGAGATCATTATCCGTCCTTTTCAGATAATGAAGCGATATATGGAGAAGCGGGCACAGGCATTGCGAACGACATGCTGGGGGATTACGACGATTTTATTGCCACCCATAAAGTGCCGTATTTCATCTGGAAATCCGATGGCAATCAACCCGCAGAACTTGATGTCACACCTAACCAGTTCAGTGCCTTGGCACTTGAGATGGCAGGCATCCAGGGCAATACGGTGACAGCGATACTGGACGATATGCGGGAACAAGGAGATTCGGTAATTCCGTACAATCAATGGCAAAGTGAAATGGGTCCGCAGACCCAGCAGATGAAAGACCTGCAGATGATCCAATACGATCTGCTTCATGGCAAGCGTTATTCAGAATACTTGATGCCGGACCTTGTCAGAAGGCCTTCTGCGGATTACCATTTAGGGCTTTACACTGAAATGCATGCGCAGAAAGTGCTGGAAACTACAGATTCCTATGAATTTTATGTTGAAGGAGCTCCCAGATTTTCAGAAGTCCTGGTTGATGGTGAGCCTGTCACTGCCGAATGGCAGCCAGCGGAGCAAGGTTTGGCAGTTTTCAGTGTGTTGAAAGATCAAGTGAAAGAAGATGCAGCGATTCAAGTGGTTGTCTACAACTCCAGAGGAGCCGTATTAAAAGAAACGTCTGAATTTACAATTGAAGAAACTGTGGCAACAAGCAAAAAGTAAAAGCAGCGGCCGAAATTTCGGGCCGCTGCTTTTTTAATTGGCTTCTATTCTATTGATCAATTCGATACCTGAATATTCACCATCGGCGGTGATGCGTTTCAGTTCGAAAGGAAGTGAACTTTGGCTGTTCATGCCGCTGTTTACGGTAAAGGCCATTTTGTACCCTGCTTTTTCAGCTAAGCGGATGGTGTCGGCTGAATAATCACCGTATGGATAGCTGATCGCAGTTACTTGGGTGCCGACATTCTGTTCAATGGCATTTTTGGATGCCATAAAATCGGCATAGACCCGCTCTTCGAATTCCGCTTGTGTTTCCATGCCATTCTCCATTTGCATAGGTCCGGTGATCAAGCCGCGACTCTGCAATTGTACATTGTCTTGTTTTGAATGGGAGTCCCAGGTATGGCTTTGGATGCTGATGGTTCCTCTCATTTCACGGGCCTGCTTCCAAGAGATTTTTGGGTATTCTCCTGCAATAGAGCCGCTATCCTCAAAAATCCGGCTGGCAACCACGTAAATGCTTGCTTTCATGTTCAGTTCTTTCAGTATGGGAAAGGCTTCTGTGTAATTGCTCAGATACCCATCATCAAAAGTGATGAGAATCGGCTTTTCCGGAAGTGCGGCCTTCTGTTCCAAGTAGTCCAATAATTCAGCTTCGGTTATAGTGTTATACCCGGCAGATGCCAGAGCAAGCATTTGTTCTTTGAAACGTGCCGGATCAACGCTGATTGAATCGTTCCGTCCAGGCAACAAAATATGGTACATCAACACAGGTATTTCAATAGAGCCGGTACTATTGCTGACTAGGCCAATTTTTGGGTCGGCGAGTGTGGCCTCTTCATTCGAATTGCCTGTGTTTTGAATGCTGAAAAAGACAAAACAGCTAAACGCTAAAATAAATATACTTATGATTAATCCAATTTTTCTCATTTAATAAGTTCTAACAGGATGCATGAAAAGATCCTCTCCGTAGTTAATAAGTACTGTTAAAGAGTATCTGATAAATAATGGAAGTTGTCAATGAAAAATTTAAGACAGCAAAATGATGGATTGGTCATATGAAATTTATAAAATATTTTGCGTAAGTAATCTAAATAATCTAATTAATCAGTATTATTTGTGGAAATTCTTTGGAAGTATGATAAACTATCTAACTATAGATGAAATAATGTAAACGGTTGGAAATTCAACAAGAATACTGACTTTGCTACTGGCAAAGAACAGCTACAAGGAGGCAAGGCCCAAGTGAAAGATATTTACTTTGAACGTGATTACGGGCGTTTGTATGAAAAGATTGAGCAGGGGACATGCGAAGTTTTTGAATTCCAGCATCCATTAGGGAATGTCAGCCACTTGTTCATCAAACGGCTTATTCCGATATGCATCAATGAAGAGTCCTATTATGACATCAGTACCCCTTATGGCTATGGAGGACCAAGAATCATCAATTGCCAAGAAGGCAGCGAGAGCCAATTGGTTCACGCATTCCACGACGCCTTTGAAGAATATTGCCGAAAAGAGAACATCGTCAGTGAATTTGTCCGTTTTCATCCTTTATTTACAAATGCACAGGATTTTAACAGCAGCTATGAATTGACATTCCGCCGTTACACTACCGGAACAAACTTAAAGGATTACGAAGATCCGATCAAATCGGAGTTTTCCAAGTCTAAGCAAAAAAGCATCCGAAAGGCGTTGGCGGCAGGCGTGGAGTATAGAGTGACAGTAAATCCGCCCGATTTGGAAGAATTCAAGCGCATTTACTATCGCACGATGGGCAGGAAAAATGCTGAGGCTGTCTATTATTTCAATGATGACTATTTCAAAGAGATGCTCGAGCATTTGGGTGAACATATTTTATTAGTGGAAATTCTATATGAAGGCCAAGCGATCGCAATGGGGCTGAATATGGTCTACGATAAATTTATCCATATCCATCTGTCCGGTACCATGGAGGAATTTCATCATCTGTCTCCGGCATTTGTCATGCGCCAGGCACTGGTGATGTGGGGGAAAGAAAATGGAATAGAACTGATTCACGAAGGCGGCGGTGTCACAGGCGAGATCGATGATCCGTTGTACTTGCTGAAAAAACAATTCGGCAAAAATACAGAATTCAAGTACTATGTCAGCTATAAGATATGGAATCAGAAAGTCTATGAATTGCTTTGCAAAACGGTGGGGACAGAAGTGGGCACAGGATCATTTCCGACATATCGTTCAAAGAAGAATCTTGAAGAACCTGTTGTTCCTTAAAAAAACAATAGGCTCTCTAGTAAAAAGTCTGCATCTTGATGCAGGCTTTTTTTATAGTTCGGTAAAAGTGTGGAACGAATAATGAGTGGAGGATCGAGTGCTGATGTCAGGTGAAGTTTTCCAATGCCGAATGCTATAATAAAACGAATGCCATTAATTGATTCTACTAGAAAAGGATTTGTAAAATGACTGCATATAGAAGTATTTCCTGGATTGCCGCCTTTTCGTGGATGGCTGTCATTTTTTATTTGTCGCATCAGCCAGGTTCGGCATCAAGTGATTTGAGTTCAGGCATAGTTGCGACACTTTTGAATTTTATCGATCAAGTAGCTCCGAACCTTGAATTAAATGTGGAAAGTTTCCATACCTTCGTCCGGAAAAACGCTCATTTTATGGCCTATTTGTTTTTGAGCTTGTTAAGTTTGAATGCTTGGAAAAGCAGTGGATATCGAGGTTGGAAACAATTGTTCTTGGGTTTTGGGATGTGTGTGTTGTTTGCAGCGACCGATGAAATCCACCAATTGTTTATCGAAGGGCGGAGCGGTGAAGTTAGAGATGTTCTAATTGACAGCACAGGAGCTGCGGTCGGAGTCGGGGTCTACATGATTGCCGCTAAAGTTGTGGGCTTATGGAAAAATAGCGATGATAAGCAGAAAAAAGCGGAATTGTAGTAATTGCCGCTGCATATCTTATGTCATTAGATTCATCGATATTCACCTTTCTGTGACAAATGAACCTAGTAAATGCCAAAAATTTATCGTAAGATGTTATAAATAAGAAAAGCTTTATACTTGTTTGGGAGCAGTTTTCATCAAACTAGTATTTTGGAAATCACAAGGAGTAGAGTATGAATGACATCAGCAAGGTTGGAACAAAAGAGGTGGATCGTATGTGGGCTTTAATTACCGGCGGCTTTTTGTTTGTCCTGGCCGTTGTCTTTTCTTTAGGAAAAGCGAGCTCGAAGAGAGAAGATGTGGCCCATGGCCATCGTCAGGAATTGCTTGCACGAGGAAACGAAACCATGCAGGAAATCATAGTGGAAACATCCGTGATTGAAGAAACTGAGCCCCCTAAACTTCATAAAGAGAGAAAAGCGCCACATCCATCAGAACAACTCTAATGGATGTGGTATTTTTTAGTTCTAATTTACTGAATAAATCATAAACATTGAATTTTCAGTTATATAATTATGATTTTGCACCTATATTCTGTATGATAAGAAGTAAGGCTATTCTGCCTCAAGGAGGTGCATATCATGAAGAAAAACAAAAAAATAGGATCTGTTTTGCTGATGCTCTTAGGAGTTGTGGGACTTGGCTATTTCTTTTTGATGATTGAAAAGTTAACGCAAGGAAATGAAGAAGAGAATGGCCAGGAAAGTTATAGTGCCAATTTAGAAGAAGCGGTCGATAAAACGGTGGAACTTCAAACCGCCATTGATGAAACTCCAGCAGGAGGTACGCTGGAAATTCCGCCAGGCGTCTATAAACTTAGCAAAAACCCTGATAATATAGCCGTTACTGGCTATGGCGACAGCTATTTCGCCTTAAAAATTTCAAAACCAATCACGATTCTAATGGAGGAAGTGATACTCCAAACAACTGCAGAGGAAGAATATGGAGTGTTTTTGGTCAATGAAACTGAAGATGTCCATTTGAAAGGCGGCGTGATCATGGGAGAACGTGAGCCGACAGAAGGGGAATTGACTTCTCATATAGGGGTATTGTTTTTTTATACAAACGATAGCTCAATTGAAGACACCTATCTGAAAAATTTCTCCCAAGGAGTTCACCTCAATCATTCAGATAACAATGTTGTCCGAAAAGTAACTACAGAATTCAATCATGGATCGGGCATCATCAGTTTCGATTCCAATAGAAATCTTATTGATTCTTGTGTGGTAAGGAATTCCGGTGACGGCCATTTATCTTTGTATGGAGGTGGCGAAGATAATCATGTAGTCAATTGCGTGGTTACTGAAGACCGCCCGGAATTTACCGATCAGCAGGGCATTACGGTAGAAAGTGAAAAAGGCAGTTTGATTGAAAACAATACGGTGAGCGGTTTTTACTACGGCATCGATGTTAAGAATGGATCGGAAGGGAACATTATCGAATCGAACATCGCTTACGATAATGAGTACAATATTGCTGTACGAGGCGGGGATGGCGGTGCAAATCTCCAACTGCCTAGTTACAACACGCAAATTTTGAACAATATGGTAGTCGACCCCCGCGATAAATCTTCCTACGGCATCTATATCGGGGCGGGTGACGGGCATGTCGTGACAGGCAATACCTTGAACCCCGGCAATTTAATTCTGCCTGAGGAAGATTTAGAACTTTATGAAAGCCAAAATTATTTTGTGACGGAAGATGGAAGCTGAACACGTATCCTGTTGGGGCCAGCAATGGCATCAAGGGGAACGTGTTTTTTTTTTTTTTGAAAAAAAGAGGAGCGGCAAAAGAGTATGGAGGTGCGCTCTTTGGTTAGTGAGGTGCGGAAATCAGCTGTTGAGGTGCGCTTAAAGCCATTTGAGGTGCGTTCAGCCAACTCTGATGGAAATACTTTCATGCAAATTTCCTTCAAATGGTATAATTGAGGCAATGAACATCTTTATTAGATAAAGGAGGAAAAAGATTTATGGCAATACTGGTTTGTGGAGGCGCCGGATATATCGGCAGCCATACAGTGAAGGAATTGGTCGATACATATGAAGTGGTGGTGTTGGATAATTTGACCACCGGGTTTGACTCGTTGATTGATGAGCGAGCGACTTTTGTAAAAGGGGATCTGGGTGATGGTGCGGTGCTTGATCGCATTTTTGCGGATCATACGATCGATGCTGTGTTCCATTTTGCGGCCAATAGCCTGGTAGGCGAATCCGTGGAAAATCCGTTGAAGTATTACCGCAATAATGTCAGCGCGACGCTCGTGTTGCTCGAGAAAATGATTGAGCATGGCGTTAAGCGCTTCATTTTTTCATCAACAGCTGCCACTTACGGAATTCCGGATACGGAGATGATCACGGAAGAAACAGCCAATAAGCCGATCAATCCATATGGCCGCTCTAAACTGATGGTGGAACAGGTTTTGGCTGACATTGCCCACGTCCACGATTTCCAATATGTCGTGCTCCGCTACTTTAATGCGGCAGGCGCGCATAAGTCAGGTACGATTGGTGAAAGCCACGACCCTGAATCACATTTGATTCCGATAGTGCTTCAGCACCTTTTGGGCCAACGTGAAAAAATTTCAGTATTTGGTACGGATTACGACACGGCTGACGGTACTTGTGTTCGGGATTATATCCATGTCACCGATTTGGCGCGTGCGCATATCCTGTCATATGAGGGGATGGCCAAAGGGGAAATTGCGAATGAAACGTATAACCTCGGCAACGGAGCAGGTTACTCGGTGAATGAAATCATTAAAGCTTGCGAATCGATTGCAGAACGGAAAGCAACGATTGAATATGCTGATCGGCGCGCAGGAGATCCGGCTACATTGGTCGCTTCCTCCACTAAAATTGCAGCGGCTTTAGGCTGGAAACCGGCATTCGATTTGGAAGCCATCATTTCCAGCGCCTGGGCGTGGCATTCAAAGTGAAAAATAACAGTTGAAAAGATCCCTTGAGCATCCAAACGCTCAAGGGATTTTTTATGCCTGTAAACTAAGGGCGATCAAACACTTTTGATGATTAAAAGCGCTGAAATTTAAATAACATAATTTATTTTCTAAATAGAGCGAATTATCTATATTCAAACCTATTGTTTGTGATAGAATGGGAAAAACAAAACGGAACTGAGTATATAGTAATGGTTTCGAATTTGTTTGCTTCCTCCATTTTTAAGATAGCTATTACCCCTTATCACTCAATCCCCAAATTACATTAAGAGGAGAGAAACTTATGAATAAGAATCCATTAGTCAGCGTTGTCTGTACAAGCTATAACCACGGGGATTATCTTGCTGAAGCAATCGACAGCTTTTTGATGCAGAAAACAAATTTTGATTTTGAAATTTTGATTTATGACGATGCCTCAACCGATCAAGGGCCGCGTGTCATCCGAGAGTATGAAAATCGCTATCCTGATCTGATTAAACCAATTTACCAAACCGAAAACCAATACTCAAAAGGAGTCCGTGTGGAATTGTTCAACCACAACCGGGCGAACGGAAAGTATATCGCTGTTTGCGAAGGGGACGATTATTGGACGGATCCTTATAAATTGCAAAAACAGATTGATTATATGGAGGCGCATCCGAATTGCAGCATGACTGTCCATGCAGCCGACCGGGTTTTATCGGATAAGAAAAAAATCCTTTCCACAGTGCGGCCCGAGAAGGCCAATGCCATTTTATCCATGGAACGCGTCATAGAAGGCGGAGGGGACCTGGTAGCCACAAATTCGATGGTTTATTCAAAAGAAAAAATCCCGGAATTGGCTCCGTTTTATTTAAATGCGACGGTAGGCGACTATCCGATGGTTATTTTAGCTGCGCTTCATGGAACGGTGGATTATTTGGATGACAATATGTCCGCTTACCGCGTCGGGGTGAAAGGGTCTTGGACAGAACGTGAGCTGGCGACCAGTATGAAGCGCATCAACCATTATCACGATATGGAAAAAATGTTTGATGAAATCAACGAGTATACGAATTTTCAATACAACGGCGCATTGGAAAAAGCAAAACGGGGCTACCAATTTTCGCTTTTGGTGGAGCAGAGGAAGTTCAAAGAAGCAAAAAGCGGCGAATTTCGGCAAATCTATTTAGAGCTTGGCACAAAACAACGTGTCTTGATGGGGATGAAACGCTATTTCCCGAATGTTACTGAAAGCATCCGCAAAGCAAAGTGGAAATTTGTCCAGTAAATAGAGCAGTAAGAAGGACTGTGGGATAGGAGACCGTTAAATGGAACCACAACCATCATTGAAGAAAAAAACAATTGGCGGTCTGGTGTGGAGTTTTGGTGACCTGATAGGCAACCAAGGCATACAGTTCCTCATCCAGATTATTTTGGCGCGGTTGTTGCTGCCTGAACATTTTGGATTGATCGGCATGATTCTGATATTTATCGCCTTGTCAAATTCGTTGGTCGACAGTGGATTTACACAAGCTTTAATCCGTGAACGCCACGCCAACCAAACGGATTATTCAACCGTCTTTTATTTTAATCTAGTTGTATCGTTCTTGATTTATTTGATCTTGTTCCTGGCTGCTCCGGCAATCAGCCGTTTCTTCGGCGAACCGCAGCTGGTGGCACTGGTCCGTGTATTGTCTATTGGAATCGTCATTAACGCATTTGCCGTCATTCCAAAAGCCATGTTCGCCAAAGAAGTAAACTTTAAAACGCAGGCCAAAATCAATTTAAGTTCCAGTATCCTGTCCGGTCTTTTTGCGGTGGGGCTGGCATTGGCGGGCTACGGGGTTTGGAGTCTGGTGCTGCGGCAATTATCGATGAATGCCATCCAGTCTCTGTTGTTCACGGTGACAAAAAAGTGGGTGCCTTCTTTGGTGTTCAGTGTGTCTTCGTTCAAGCGTTTGTTCGGATTTGGCTGGAAACTTCTTGTCTCCGGAATGATTGATACTTTCTATACGAATGTCTATTTCCTGATTATCGGAAGGCAATATTCAGCGGCACAGTTGGGCTATTATACAAACGCCTCCCGTTTCAGCGAAATCGTTTCGCAGAATTTGGCGGCGACTATTTTAAGGGTGACTTATCCGGTGCTCAGCAGCATCCAGGATGAACACGAACGCTTGAAACAGTCCTATAAAAATATCACCAGGCTTGCCGCTTTCCTCATTTTCCCGGTAATGGTCGGCATGGCTGCGATAGGGGAACCTTTAGTATTGTTGGTGTTTGGCGAAAAGTGGCTGCCGATGGTGCCTTATTTTCAATTGCTGTCCATCGCTGGGATGCTGTACCCCATTTTGGCGCTCGATTTGAGTATTCTGCAGGTGAAAGGGCGATCGGATCTTTATCTATCCTTAGAGATCATCAATAAACTCTCGTTGACGATACTTTTGTTTCTTGCAGTATGGCTGGAATTGGGGGTCATCGGATTGATCGGAGCAGCTATTTTAAATACATACTTGGAATTCTTCGTCAACAGCCATGTCTCTAAGCGGGAAGTGGCTTATCCGGCTATGGAAAAATTAAGTGACCTCTTCCCGATTTATTTGATTTCGTTTGGGATGGGTGCTGTAGTGTGGCTGATCGGTCAGCAAGTTGAAGGGAATCTTCTTTTCCAAATGGTCTTGCAGGTAACTGCTGGAATCTTTATTTATATCGCCGTTTGCCGGATCGCAAACATTGGCGAACTGAGAACGGTTTATGGATTGATTAGTTCCGTTCTTGCTCAAAAAAACAAACGGTAAGCAGGATTATCTGCTTACCGTTTGTTTTTTGGGCCACCGATATGCTGGGAAAAGTTCGCTTTCTGTATCGGTATTTGTCAGCTGATTCAATTGCTCGTATATTTGTTCGTTCCAGATTTTATTACCTACGTAATAGTCGAATTCGGTATTTTTACCAAATCTTTTTTTGAATACATAGAGGGAGTCGTCCGGGCCGGGATGGACGCCGCCGCCGGAATGGATATATTCCACTCCGTGTTCTTTTGCCCACTCGACGATGGCGTAGGTCATGACATAAACAGGGGATAAATGATTGAAGCCGTCCACAGTTCCTGATAGATGTGTATGGACAAACGCCCCCGTGTGGAAATGCATTTCTGCTCCAATCACTTGGGAGTCGTAGATGGCCTCAACTATTATCAGCTGTTCGCCTAGATTATCGATGATTTTGGAGAAGTACTGCTTGTCGAAAAAGTAGAAGTCTCCAGCGCCGACGCGCTTCATCGTCGTCAAGTAGATGTCCTGAAACTCGTCTAAATTAGAAGGATTTCTGGTGATCCGGTAAGTCACGCCGTCCTTTAACGCTTTACGGATTCTCTTTCGGGTTGAACCTGAAAACTCTTCCTGCACCGGATCTTCGAAACCTTTCAAAGTGACGCCGGTGGTGTGGCGTCTGAACAAAACGTTATAGCAGGATTTGAAATCCAAAGCATTGTCAATAAGCGGGTGGAAGCGGACAAATTCCGTAACAATCTTATGGCCATCGCAATAAACTTGAAAAGCCTGACAAAAATGTTTGACCAGTTCATCTTTGCGCGTGTCATCTTTCAGTTCCGTGATGACTGGCCCCCCATAACCGTAGGGGGTGAGCAGATCAAAGTATGGCCCGCCTTCCAGTTGGATAGGAATTTCCCGTTTAATGAATTGATGATAAACAGACCCCAAAGGATGTTCGAATTCGAAAACTTCACAAGTTCCTCCTTCGATATGCTCATACAACTGGGCATAATCTTTTATGAAAAATAAATCTCTCAAATCAAAACCTCATTTCTTCGTATATTTTGATGTGGATTCACGCCTTCACGAGTAGTGCAGACTGCAATCTAAGAGAAAATTCTGCTATGTCAGCAGCTGCATACTGAAGATGATTGATATTACTAAATTTTCAATTAAATTTAACTTCATACCGATTGTAACGAAAAAAATAGGTAAATGCTAGTGGTAATTTTGTTTTTGTCAAATTCATATAAGGAAAAGTAAGCAGTAAGAAAGGAAAAATTGTAATTTAAGTTTTTTATGAGGTATTAGTATTCAGAAAAATGTGCATTTTTAGAAAAAATATTCTATACTAAAGAATATGAAGTTCAGGGTGGATCGGCAATTTTAATCTTCAATTGCATATAAGAGGAGAATGTTAATGATTTCCAATAATAACTACAGCAAATGGCTCTTGTTTCTTTTGGGGATGATCGGAGTGGCACTCATTTTTTTTACCGGGAAACTTTTTTTACTGGAGGAAAACAGGATCGATGCAGGAGTACAATTTGAGGCGGAAGGTGACGGCGTGACGGATGATACAAGAGCGATACAGCGCGCGATTGATGAAACTCCGATTGGCGGGACGATGCATATTCCTCCTGGCATTTATAAATTGAGCAAAAATCCTGATTTCAAAGCAAGCACTGGATACGGAGACAGTTACTTTGCATTGAAGGTATCCAAACCTATTACGATTATCATGGAACAAGCGATATTCAAAACAGAATCCGAAGGCGAATACGGTGTATTTTGGATTACGGATACGGCGGATGTCCATTTGAAAGGCGGATTTTTGCTGGGGGATGAATTACCGAAGAGCGGGTCGTTGATTTCGAACATTGCCATTTTGCTTCAAGACAGCCAGAAAAGCTCGATAGAAAATGTGTATACAAAAAATTACTCTCAAGGCATCCACTTGCATCACGCCAATGACAATATCGTCCGGAACGTGACGAGCGAATTTAATTATGGTTCAGGCATCATTAATTTTGCGTCGGACTATAATACAATTGAATCTTGTGTTGTCAGAAATTCGGGAGATGGCCATCTTTCCTTATTCGGTGGTGGCAAACAAAATCTAGTCAAAGGCTGTGTAGTGACGGAAGACCGCGAAGGCTATACCGATCAGCAGGGGATTACGATTGAAAGCGAAAAGGAAAGTGTGATCGAAAAGAATTCAGTCAGTGGATTTTATTATGGCATCGATGTTAAAAATGGCGCGGATTCCAATATCATCGTCGGTAATCTGACGTACGACAATGAATTCAATATTGCGGTCAGACCCGGTGATGGAGGCAATAATTTGATGACCCCAAGCCACAACATACGCATTTTTAATAATTTGGCCATCAATCCTCGTGAAGATTCCGAGCGGGGCATCTATGTCAATGTTGGGAAGGGACACCAGATACAAGGAAACACGGTAGAAGAAAATAATTTAATCATTCGCGATGAGAAGTTGCGGAAAGTTTATAAAAAAGATAATTTTTTTGTGAAAGGCGAATAACCTGAAATAGGTTGCAAAATTGTTAAGTTATGGTTAATATTTCTGAATAATGCGTTTATTCAGTTAAGTTCATGTTAAGATGTAGTATGTATAAAAGTTTCAGAGGCATTCCATTCAGCTGAAGCAGGCACGTACTAGTGAACCGAGGCACTATAGCTGGTGACGGAAACTTACTTAAATGAAGAGGAGTCTGTGACTTATGGTAAACGAAATAATGGTGAGCGTTGAGTGCAACAGCTATAATCAGGAAGATTTCATAGCGGAAGCATTAGAGAGTATATTGATGCAGAAAACAAATTTCGCTTTTGAAATTCTAGTCCATGACGATGCATCGACTGATCGGACAGCTGATATCATTAGAAGTTATGAACAAAGATATCCGGATATCATCAAACCCATTTACCAGACGGAAAATCAGTATTCCAAAGATGTTCCGTTTGAGACGTTCAACGATGAACGGGCGCGAGGAAAATACTTGGCGATTTGTGAAGGTGATGATTATTGGACCGATCCGGAAAAGTTGCAGAGGCAAGTCGATTATATGGAGGCGCACCCTGAATGCAGCATGTGTGTCCATGCTGCAGAAAAGGTCTCTGCGGTAAGCAAGAAAAAAGTCGCGACTATACGGCCGAGCCATAAGGATAAACTCTTTTCGGTAGAAGAAGTGATTGAGGGTGGGGGAGACCTGTTCGCCACCAACTCGATTTTGTATTCTCGCGAAAAAATACCTAAGATGCCGGAGTTTTATTTGAATGCCACCATTGGCGATTATCCGTTGGTTATCTGGGGGGCATTGAGAGGTACTTTCTATTACATGGATCGAAATATGGCTGCTTACCGGGTAGAGGTCAAAGGTTCCTGGACGGATATGCAAGTCTCTGATGTTGCCGCAAAACAAAAACACCTCCAGGAAGTCGCCGTTTTGCTCGACGAAATCAATACTTTCACTAATTTCAAATATGATTACGTCATCAATCGCACGAAAAGACGAAACCGCTTTTATATCTTATTGAAACAATTAAAAATAAAAGAGACCTTGAAAAAAGGGTACCGGCAGTTCTACATGCAACCGGAATTTTTTAAGCGGGTCTTCAAACGGATTACGATCTGAAAAATGTCTGGATATAATCCTGAACAAATAAAAGGCGGTTCCTGAAAGTTGGCATGGCCAATTCTCAGGAATCGCCTTTTGCTATTAATTCTCATGCATTGGAATTAGTTTAAAGCGGCTATCTGGCGGGATCTCTAGAGAAGAATTTTAGACGCGAAATTTGATCAAATAGAAAGGGTTGGATGAACTTTAATCCGGCTCTTTTTTTAATGGGAAAGGCGAAAGCCGGTTTTAACAATTGGAATAATCTCCTTATTCAACTTTTCTAAAAAACAGGAAGGATATAACAGTTAAATGAAGAGTCTTACTTAGAGATTTGTAGGAATAGCTACGAAACTTTTAGTTTTCCAAAAGATAGTGGAATAATTTTCATATTAAAAATATAAAAATAATCTAAATTATCTGTTATTTATGACTTATAGTATGTTAGAATGAAATTCAAGAAGTGAAAATAAGCATAAAGTATTGTATCTAAAAAGGAGGTAAGTTCTTATTGGCGTAAAATAGATTTTATTTACCTACTTTTTATGATTAAATAATAGTTGAATTACAAATATCTGAACATTTAGGCACTTCGGATAACATTCTATATCAAAAGTTTTCATTGATAGGAGCCGGCAGATGAAACAGGAAAAGTCATTAAAGAAAAAAACAATCAGCGGTCTGTTGTGGAGCTTCGGAGACATGTTAGGAAATCAAGGCGTGCAGTTTATTATTCAAATTATCCTGGCGCGGTTATTGGCTCCTGCCGATTTTGGGTTGATCGGAATGATTCTGGTGTTCGTTGCACTTTCGAATTCACTTGTCGACAGCGGCTTTACACAAGCATTGATACGGGATCAAAAAGCCAATCAAACCGATTATTCAACGGTGTTCTATTTCAACTTGGCTGTATCGATTTTTATTTATGCAGCGTTATTTGTCTCGGCGCCCCTGATCAGCAACTTCTTCGATCAAGATCAATTGACGTCGATTATCCGGGTACTGGCATTAGGTGTCATCGTGAATGCGTTCTCGATCATTCCTAGAGCGATGTTCACCAAAGAAGTGAATTTCAAGGTGCAGGCAAAAGTTAATATGGCAGCAAGTGTGCTGTCGGGCATTGTAGCAGTTGCCATGGCACTGACTGGTTTTGGTGTGTGGAGTTTGGTTATCCGGATGCTGGCTTTGAATCTTATTCAAGCGCTGTTGCTGGTTTTCTCCAGGAGATGGATGCCTTCACTGGTTTTCAGTGTAGAATCCTTCAAGCGGCTTTTTGGTTTCGGCTGGAAATTGCTTGTGTCAGGTTTGATTGATACAACCTATAACAACATTTACTACCTCATCATCGGCAAGCAATATACGCCCACTGCTTTAGGGCATTATACGAATGCTTCGAAATTCAGCGATGTCGCTACACAAGCGATGACGGCGACCATCCAGCGGGTAACCTACCCGGTATTGAGTGGGATCCAAGAGCAGCACGATAGGCTGAAGCAAAGTTTTAAGAAAATCATCAAACTTTCCGGATTTCTCATTTTTCCGGTTATGGTCGGTGTGGCGGCAGTCGCGGAGCCGCTGATTTTACTGGTTTTCGGCGAAAAGTGGAGAGAGATGATCCCTTACTTCCAGCTATTGTGCATCGCCGGAATGCTGTATCCGATACACGCATTGAATTTGAACATTCTTCAAGTGAAAGGGCGTTCGGATCTATTTCTGTATTTAGAAATCATTAAAACCATTGTACCGACAGTGCTGATATTTATTGTCTTCTGGATGGATTGGGGCATTACCGCCTTAGTGGCCACAGTGGTCATTGACTCGCACATTTCCTTATTCATCAATATCTATTTTTCTGGCCGCGAGATTTCATACAGCGTCAAAGAACAGATTCAGGACTTGTTTCCGATCTATGGCATTTCTTTGGCGATGGGCGCAGTAGTTTACGGCATCGGCGGATTTTTGCCCTTTTCCAATCTACCGACCTTGCTTTGCCAGATTGGAATTGGTGTAGTGCTCTATATCTCGATTAGCAAACTGTTTAAAATTCAGGAATTCGATACCGTTCTTGACTTATTGGTACCTGTCATAAAAAAGATTAAGCCCGCTAAGACGGGTTGATTGGCAGAAAGTGGATTTAAACCTTGGGAGGGAATGTAATGGCTAAAGCTTTTGAACAACCGATTTATGTGACACGGCCTTTGTTGCCGGATATCACCGATGTCACAGAACGGATAAAAAAGGTCTGGGACAGCAAACAATTGACGAATTTCGGTGCGCAACATGATGAATTGAGCCGACAGCTCGAAAATTATCTGGAGGCAGAACATATTTCCATGTTTTCAAATGGCACGATGGCTTTATTGCTCGGCTTGAAAGCGTTGAAACTGACGGGGGAAGTCATTACGACGCCGTTTACATTTCCGGCTACGGTACAAGCTTTGGACTGGAATAATTTAACGCCTGTGTTTTGTGACATCGATCCGGAGACCTTCAATATTGATGCCGATAAAATCGAAGCGTTGATCACCGAAAAAACAAGCGCCATTCTGGGTGTCCATGTTTTCGGAAATCCGTGCGATGTGGAAAAAATTCAAGCCATTGCCGATAAGCATAACCTGAAGGTCATCTATGATGGCGCCCATGCGTTCGGTTCCAAAATCAATGGGGAGCCGATCAGCAGTTTCGGCGATATGACGATGTTCAGTTTCCACGCCACCAAATTGTTCAATACGATCGAAGGCGGTGCCTTAACTTACAATGATCCAGAACTAGGAAGGCAGTTGGATTTGCTGAGGAACTTCGGGCTTGCCAATGCTGAAGAAGTGGTGTTATCGGGATTGAACGCCAAAATGAATGAAGTCCAGGCGGGTGTCGGGATTGAAGTGCTGCAAGTGGTTGAAGGCGAACGAAGAAAACGCCATACCATCAAAAAAGCCTATGAAGAGAATTTATCGGATATTGACGGCATCCGGATTTTAACGGGGCTTGAAGACGAATCCAGCAGCTACCAGTATTTTGTCATTGAAATAGACGAAGCGGTGTTCGGACAGTCGAGGGACATAGTCCATCAGGAACTCCAAAAATACAAGGTCTTTGCCAGAAAGTATTTCTATCCTTTATGCAGCGATTTCGAGTGGTACAGCGAACTGCCATCCGCGCGACCTGAAAATCTGCCGAATGCGAAACGGGCGGTCCAACAGGTTCTTGCGATGCCTTATTACGGTGATTTGCCGATTGAATCAGTCAAAGCCATTTGTGAAATTATTCGGGAATTGCATGTTGCTCAGGAAAGTGTATCTCAACTATAAGAAATGAGGGATCGATGATGAAGGGAATTATTTTAGCTGGTGGAACGGGAACGCGCCTTTACCCGTTGACCAAATCAATTTCAAAACAAATGCTGCCTGTCTACGACAAACCGATGATCTATTATCCATTATCTGTGTTGATGCTGGCGGGAATCAAGGAAATCCTGATTATTTCAACGCCAAGAGATATCTCCGGCTTTTTGAGTTTGTTAGGCAATGGACAAAAACTGGGCATCAAATTGGAGTATGCGATTCAGGAAGAGCCGAATGGATTAGCTGAAGCCTTTACAATCGGTGAAAGTTTTATTGGCGATTCGCCTGTGGCACTGGTACTCGGCGACAATGTCTTTTACGGATCGGATTTCGGAAGCCGTCTGCAGGAATCAGCTGAACTGACGAATGGCAGCATCATTTTCGGCTGTCATGTAGCAGATCCGAGAGCTTACGGTGTAGTGGAAGTGGATGACGAGCTGAATGTCATTTCTATTGAGGAAAAGCCGGAGAAGCCGAAATCCTCTTATGCGATTCCTGGCCTTTATTTCTTCGACAATAAAGTCGTTGAGATTGCAAAAGGAGTCGCACCTTCCGCGCGTGGAGAAAAAGAAATCACTTCCGTTGTTGATGAGTACATGAAGCGCGGCGAATTGCAGGTCAATATTATGGGGCGCGGACTGGCTTGGCTCGATACCGGAACACATGAAGCTTTACTGGAAGCTTCCAATTTCGTAGAAGCTATCCAAAAGCGGCAAGGGCTGTATGTGGCATGCCTGGAAGAAATCGCATACCGGAAAGGCTATATCAATCAAGCGCAATTGATCGAGTTGGCGCAATCTTTGAAAAAAACGGATTATGGCCAGTACCTGCTGGATATTGCTTCTGAAAAATCATTATTACCGAATAACTCATAAAGGGGCGCCTCCATGGAAAATATACTAGTAACCGGCGGAGCGGGATTTATTGGAGGGAACTTTGTCCAATACATGGTCGAGAAATATCCGCAATACCATATTTATAATCTGGATTTGCTGACGTATGCAGGAGATCTGACAAAGCATCAGCAGATCGAAAACAAAGAAAACTACAGTTTTGTACACATCGATATCGCTGACCGACAGGCAGTGGGCGAATTATTCGAACGGGTGGATTTTACTTATGTCGTCCACTTTGCTGCTGAAAGCCATGTCGATCGGTCGATTACAGATCCGGAAGTATTTATCCGAACCAATGTGCTGGGCACGCAAGTGTTGCTGGACGCTGCTAAATCGGCGGAAGTCCGGAAGTTCGTCCATGTCTCGACTGATGAAGTATATGGCGAACTGAGCTTCGATCCCACAACATTCTTTACGGAAGAAACACCGATCCAGCCTAATAGCCCGTACAGTGCCAGCAAAGCGTCTTCGGATCTATTGGTCCGGGCTTATCACGAAACGTATGGGCTGCCGGTCAATATTACGCGCTGCTCCAATAATTACGGCCCGTACCATTTTCCGGAAAAATTGATTCCATTGACGATTTCACGGGTGCTGAATGACCAAAAAGTTCCGGTTTACGGCGACGGCAAAAATGTCCGTGACTGGCTCCATGTGCTGGATCATTGCTCGGCGATCGATTTGGTGATGCATAGTGGAACGGTCGGCGAAGTGTATAATATCGGCGGCCACAATGAGATGACCAATCTTGAAGTGGTGCGCACCATCATTCGGGCTTTAGGGAAGACCGATGAGTTGATTGAATTTGTCGAAGACCGTTTAGGCCATGATAAACGATACGCCATCGATCCAACGAAAATCGAAGAATTGGGATGGCGACCGGTTTATGACTTTGAAACAGGCATTGCCCAAACCGTTGATTGGTTTCTTGAAAACAAGGAATGGTGGGAAAAAATCATCAGTGGCGAATACCAGCAATACTTCGATAGGCAATATGCACGCAAATAGAGAGATGGGCCAGATGTTGTATGCCGGTGGACAAGGGGGAAGAGCAGCTTGAGCAATCAGTCGACAATCAGTGAATATATAAGGAAATTGTATCCGGATAAACAGGCAGTGAAAGTCCTGGAATTCAATGCTGAAACCAGCGGCCTGAAAAAACAGTTGGCAGCTTCGGGTTATGAAAATTATTTGGGGATCTGTACAGGCGAGCCAATGGGCAGCCGGGATCCTGATCTGTATTACGCGAATGAAAAGACGTTGACCTATAAAAACAATGCAGAAGTATTAATCATCAACCGGGCTGATTTTATGGATCTGAAAAATGCATTTCATTCTTCTGCGGATGTGATCTTGTTTATTCCGTCCAAAATCATTGACCGTGCCAGCTTCCTGCCGCTCTGGGCATATAAGCTGGCGAGAAAGAAAAAATGGTCTTTTCATTTTGAAGCGTTTGCCGGCAGTGCAGGTGAAACCCGGACCGTTATCGTCTTCAAGCGCAATCACCGGAAAGAAAAGGCAGCTCGGCAATACCTATCTCCTGAATTGGGATTGGAAAATTTTTTCGATTTGTTGAATGAGCGGAAACTGGATTACGTCATTTTGCGCTGGTTTGATGAATTGCCTTTTTTGGATCTGGATGAAGACGTGGACTTGTTGGTTTCAGACACCCATATCGAAAAAGTCAGAGACTTGTTAAATGAAAAAGTCGGCATATTGCCGTTTGATATTTATAGTGCAGGCGGGTTGCCGGGAAGCAACTTCAATAATATCGCCTATTATCCGCCTTACATCGCGGAAACGATTCTGGATCAAAAAGAATTGTGGAACAGCAAGTATTTTATTCCGTCTAAACGGCATTATTTTCTTAGCCTCATGTACCATGCGGTTTACCACAAAGGCGAGAAATCAGGGATTCCAGCCAAGGCTGGAGGTGTCGTCAAAAAGATTCCGCAGGATCATGATTATCCGGGAGTCCTCCAGGACCTTGCTGTCCAAACGGATGACAGGCTGGAAGAAATCAGCCTGGAATATTTCCATCATTTTCTTGAAGAAGAAGGGTGGGCGCCGTCGACTGACACGATCCGGAAACTGATCGGCGTCAGTGGAAGCTGGCTCGAATCGACCATTAAATCGAGTGAGCATAATTTTGAAAAAGACGGGGAACTGATGGTGTTTGTTGTTCGGGAATGGGCGGAAGAGCGGCAGTTGACCCATAAGATCATCGATTGGTTTGAGCGCAACGGCCTGTGCTTAATTCGGGCGATCAAATTGGATGAAGAACAGAAAAGAAATGCCTCCCAAAGCATGCGCGGCGGTAATTGGGGGCAAGGTCCATGGCCAGTGAGCGGCGGCAAGCCGTCGACTTTGCTGGTCATGTATGATTACCACCCGAAACCGTTAAGTGCAAAGATGAAGAAAAAATACCCGCATGTCTCGAATGAACATTATTTGCTGAAAGAGCAGTTGCGTTCGGAAATCAATTTTTCCTTATCCAAAGATGAGCGGGCCAATCCGCTTCACAGCGCTGACGATGAAATTGAAGCTTTGGATTATATTTCTGCAGTCGCACCGGACCTCATTGGTGATATTGAAGCGATTGTCACTGAATGGGACAATGCTTACCGGACGCCGGAAAAAGTGATAGCGGACGTGTCTGAAAAAAAGCGGCGCGCCAAAGTGGAAGTCATTGAGTACCAAGGAGGAAAAGCGGTAAAGAAAACCTATAAAGCGGGCAAAGAACGGTTTTTGGAACGTGAAAAGTTTGTCTATGGCGAATTGAGCAAGGAATGTGATTTTATTCCGAAGCTGATCGACAGCGGCGAGAACTACATCATCGTTCCATACTTAAAGACCAATAAAGTGACAGAAAGCTGGCACATCAAAAAGCAGATTCTGAAGCGGAAGCATAAACAGGAGATTTTCAAGATCAATGAATTCTTCTACAACAAAGGGTACGCACTGATCGATTTCCATCCGGGCAATATCCTTTTGACATCTGAAGGGTTGAAACTCATCGATTTCGAATTTCTTTATCAATATGAAGAAAAGCCTTTGGATGTCCGTGAATCGTTCGACTTGAATGGGTTTCCGGAAGATTTTACGGAAGATAAGCCATACGGGATATTTCCAAAGCAACGCCGCAATATGTGGAAAAAGATATTATATTAAACGCGATTAGAGGAATGGCCTATGGCGTCTTTAAAAAACCAAGCGGTGAGCAGCGTCAAGCTCACTTCAATATCGATGCTCGCAACGAGTATCCTGCAGATCGGCCAGTTGCTGATTTTGGGGAGGGTGCTGGGGCCAGCTGTCTTTGGGCTGATCGCCATGGTGCAGATCGTCATCCAGTTTTCGCAATTGTTCCTGGAGATGGGCATCACGGATGCCATTATCCAAAAAGAAAAAATTTCTAAACTCGAACTGTCCAGCCTCTACTGGTTTTCCATTTTCGTCGGGCTGGTGCTGTTTCTCGTTTTATTGATAGCGGCGCCTGTTATTGCCCTGTTGTTTGATGAGCCTAGCCTGACACCAATGATTCAAGTAGTCGGCATCAGCTTTTTGATCTTGCCGTTCGGCCTGCAGTTCCAGACGCTTGCTACAAAAAAACTGGAGTTCACCCAAATCACCAAAAACGAAATCCTGGCGACGGCAATCGGTGTGCTGCTGACCATTTATTTGGCAGCCTTTACAACGCTTGGTGCGTGGTCACTGGTGTGCGGACATATTGCCATGTCGCTGGTCAGAAGTGTCCCGTGGGTAGTCGGCGGTTACCGAAATCCGGAAACCAGGCCGCAGTTCGTATTTTCGTGGAATGCCATCAAAGGTTTCGTTTCATTCGGCATGTACCGGCTCGGATCAACGAGCATCAATTATTTCACTACAAAAATCGATCAGGTGATCATCGGCATCACATTGGGGTCGGTGGCACTGGGTTATTACAGTATGGCCATGAACCTGATCATGCAGCCTGTCCAGAAATTGAATTCGATGATCAATCGGGTAGCGTTTCCGGTATTTTCAAAAATTCAGCTGGACAGCGCCAAGTTGCGCAGAGCTTATCTGTTGATCACCAATATGCTGACTACTTTTAATGCCCCTCTGCTGGCAGGAGTGATTGTCTTGGCTCCTTATGCTGTGCCGCTTTTGCTTGGAGAAGACTGGCAACAAAGCATTTTGATCATTCAAATCCTTTGCCTCTATGCTTTGTTCAAGGCATTGGGAAATCCGAGCGGCAGCTTATTTATCGCCGTTGGAAAAGTAAGGTGGAGCTTTTACTGGCAGCTGGCTCAATTGGGGATCATACCCGCCGTCGTTTTCCTGTCCAGTTTATCCGGCAACATCTTCGTGGTGGCGTTGTCGGTTGGTTTGCTGAGGCTGGTACTGTTCTACGTCAGTTATTTTGTGCGAATCCGCCACATTATCGGTGAAAGCTTAGGTGAGTTGACGATGTCGATCGTCAAACCGATGGCCCACTCGGTTATTATGCTGGCTCCTTTATACGCCATCAACGCCCAGTTAACAGGAGTCGGACCAATCGCCATCATTGTTATCGACGCCTTGATCGGTATGCTGGTGTATGGTTTGTTGCTGATTTTCAATCAACGCGAATTGATGGTGGAAATAAAGAGCTTTTTTCAAAAGCGGACAGCGGTTAAAGGGGCATAAGCACTCGTTGCAATAAACTTGCTTCATTAAAAATAAGCAGATACTCGGTAATTGTATGGAAGTATCTGGTGCGGAAAAATAAAAATAATATTAATTATCAAATAATCAAAATAATCTGTAATATTTAGACTATTGTATGGTAGAATGGAAAAATAAAATCGATTAATAAGTATATAGTCTTGGGTATATTGATATCTTTTGATTTTTTATTTATTCATAGCTGTATATGAACATCAAAAAGACACCAGCATCCATAAATTATCTATGGCATTCGCTGAGAAAAAGGTGGGGTAATTATGAATTTGGATTCAAAGATTTACGTGGCGGGGCATAGAGGCTTAGTGGGATCGGCGATTACAAGAAATTTGCAGGAAAATGGTTACACCAATCTTGTGTTCCGGACCAGTGGGCAACTGGATTTGACGAAGCGTGATCAGGTGGATGCATTCTTCGAAGAGGAACAGCCGGAATATGTATTTTTGGCAGCAGCGAAAGTGGGAGGCATTGTAGCGAACAATAATTTTCCGGCAGACTTTATCCGGGATAATTTAATGATTCAAACTAACGTCATTGATGCAGCCCATCAGAACCATGTCAAAAAGCTGTTGTTCCTTGGCAGCACGTGCATCTATCCGAAGTTGGCGGCGCAGCCGATGCGGGAAGATTCACTATTGACTGGTGAACTCGAGCCGACCAATGAAGCTTATGCCATTGCGAAAATTGCAGGGATTAAAATGTGTCAGGCCTATAACCGGCAGCATGGGACAAATTTCATTTCCATCATGCCGACCAATCTATACGGACCAAATGATAACTTTGATTTGAACAGCTCCCATGTTTTGCCGGCACTGATCCGGAAATTCCATGAAGCTAAATTGAACAATGCGCCGACTGTTGAAGTGTGGGGGACCGGAACACCGAAACGTGAATTCCTCTATTCGGATGACTTGGCGGATGCTGCGATTTATTTGATGAATACGTACGATGGCAGTGATTTGGTCAATGTCGGAATGGGCAAGGACATTTCCATCAAAGAACTGGCGGAGAAAATCGGGGAAGCGGTTGGTTACCGAGGGGAAATCGTTTTTAATACTTCCAAACCGGATGGCGCTCCACGAAAACTGGTAGACGTCAATCGCCTGACGAACCTTGGCTGGACAGCGAAAATCTCATTGGATGAAGGCTTGGAAATGGCCTATACATGGTTCTTGGAAAATATAGAAAAAAATACAATGATGACGAATTGAGGGGGAAAATCATGAAGAAAGCATTGATTACTGGAGTTAACGGGCAGGATGGATCGTTTCTATCGGATTTCTTATTGGAGAAGGGTTATGAGGTTCATGGCATTATTCGCCGCAGTTCAAGCTTCAACACCAGCCGCATCGAACACTTGTATATTGAAGAATTGAAGTCGAGTGAGAATTTTTATATCCATTATGGGGATATGACTGATACCTCGAATATCATCCGGTTGATCAGTGAAATCAAACCAGACGAAATCTACAACTTGGCAGCGATGTCTCATGTCAAAGTGTCGTTCGAAACGCCGGAATATACAGCAGACGTTGATGGTATTGGCACGTTGCGCATCCTGGAAGCGGTCCGCATCCTAGGTTTGGAGAAAAAGACGCGCATCTACCAGGCTTCGACTTCTGAACTATACGGCAAAGTGCAGGAGGTCCCACAAAGGGAAACCACGCCGTTTTACCCACGTTCACCTTATGGCGTAGCGAAGCTATACGGTTATTGGATTACAAAAAATTACCGGGAGTCATATGATATGTTCGCCGTGAATGGCATCCTCTTCAACCATGAATCGGAACGCCGTGGCGAAACGTTCGTAACGCGCAAAATCACGATGGCGGCTGCCCGCATCGCCCATGGCAAACAGGAAAAACTATTGTTGGGCAACCTGGACGCCAAACGCGACTGGGGCTATGCCAAAGATTACGTAGAATGCATGTGGCTGATTCTTCAGCATGAAACACCGGAAGATTTCGTGATTGCCACCGGGGAAATGCATACTGTCCGTGAATTTGCGACGCTGGCTTTTAAACATGCAGGGATTGAAGTGGAATGGCAAGGTGAAGGAATTGACGAAAAAGGCATTAATGTGAAAACGGGTGAAGTGGTGGTTGAAGTAAATCCTGACTACTTCCGTTTAGCAGAGGTCGAGTTGCTGCTGGGGGATCCTTCAAAAGCGAAAAAACTGCTTGGATGGAACCCGACTTCCACATCGTTTGAAGAACTCGTGGAAATCATGGTGACACACGATTGCAATTTGTTGAAAGAAGAAAAAAGTGCCATCACTGAGTACTGATCTAAGCGGGTTCCTTATCGGGTGGGGGGAAATCTAATGGTGACCTTAAATGATAAAGTCAGTGTGATTATTCCGACGTATAATCGTTCGGAGTTGCTGAAAAAAGCAATAGAAAGCCTGGAAAACCAAAGTCATCAGAACTTCGAAATCATCATCATCGATGATTGCTCGACAGATGATACGGCTGAAGTCGTGAGGGGGATGGATGATGAGCGCATCATCTATCTCAGACACGACACTAACAAAGGTGGATCGGAAGCCAGAAACACTGGAATCAAACAAGCCACGGGGAGTTTTATCGGCTTTTTGGATTCGGATGACCAATGGCTGCCGGATAAATTGGAAAGGCAGCTCAAACAATTTGAAGGCCAGCCCGATGTTGGAGTGGTTTATACGGGAGTGCAGGTTGTCGACGAACACAACCAGCCTACCCGTAAAATCGTTCCGGCATACAAAGGGGAAATTTTGCCCAAACTGTTTGAATCCAATTGCATTGATACCACATCGTCGGTTTTGGTGAAGAGGGAAGTGTTGGATCAGGTGCAGGGCTTTGATGCCAGTTTGCCGAGTTGCCAGGATTGGGATTTATACATAAGACTGGCACAGGTGACAAAATTCGATTTTGTTAAAGAAAGCCTGGTGCTATTCTATCACCACAGCGGCGAGCGGATCACCACCAATAAAAAGTCGGTGCTGACTGGGCATATGAGTATTTTTGAAAAGTATAAAGAATTGGCGAAAAAACAGTCCAAATCGACTTTTCATCGTTTTACGTTAACCATTTGGAAAGTGATTTTCAGGACCGCCATCATCAGCGGAAACAAAGAAACCGTTCGGCTGTCACGCAACGTATTGGCAGAAGGATTTAAGAATAATCGTACCTCATTGAAGTTCCTGTTCTACTATCTGTCGACTTTTTTGAATATGAAGATCTTATCTTATCTTTATACGCAATCCAAAAAAAACAACAGGAAATCCCAGCTGTTATCTGCGACTACTCCGTCCTGAGGATTGAAGTAGCCGGAAAGTGTGCGGTTGGCAATCGGGAAAAGGACATCACGAATAAAGGACTGAGACGATGGAAAAACAACTTGAGGCCGATGATCGATTTGAAAAAGTCCTGTATATCATCGTCAATTTATTAACCGGGATTTCTGTGATTTATTATCTGCTTCGTATTGGCCAGGTTTTCAATCCAGAAGATCCGTGGAACTTGTTCATTTTAATTATTTTTTCCTTTAAATTCCTTTTAGATATTTATGTCTTTAAGGTGGGATTTGCCACTTTTTCGCTGGTCCTGCTATTTTTGCCGATCATCAGCATATTGGGTTTCGGGCCAATAGGAGAAGTGCAGCCATTATTCAATGACCGCACCCATCTCATTGAAAAACATTTCTACACATTGGCATTCGGTGCCTTGTTTTTCTACTATATCTGGTCAATTCTGCTGTGGCTGACCAATAAAACATACCGCAGTTACGATGCGAAGATTTTGGCGTTTTATTCAGGGACGGTCCAAAGCTTATTGGCTACCTGGTTTTTCAGTGCAGTAGCCATCGTTTCTTCCATTATTTATTTGCCGGATCTGCCGGGGAAGGCCTATCATGAGATGTCGCCCAGCCTGCTTCCCGGAAATGCCTGGAACTCTGTGGTCGTCATCTCGTATTTCTTCGTGTTGATGGGCGTCAAAGGCAGTGCCATCCGTAAGTTCGCCATTCTGTTTGTACCTTTTTGGCTGCTCGCGCATTATGCCAGAGTTGATATCTTGGGCTTGTTGCTGATCCTGTATCTGCTTCTGACAGCTACCAAAAAAGCGGATGTCATCCGGTCGAAGTTCTCTTTTAAAAAAGCGGCATTGATTGTCGGCGGTTTGCTGGTCTTCTCCTATTTGGGGCTGGTTCGGCATACTGGGTTGATTTTTGACGTGGAAGCCATTACGGAATCGTTCTTCATGCTCATCAACTATCCCACTGTACAAGACCTTGTCTATTCGACAGCCGCTGCAATGGAAGTGACACATACGTATGGCAACTATAATACGCTCATCGACTATATTCCGCAGTTGATTCCTTCGTTCTTTGGAATCGAGGCGCAAAGTCCTCAGGCGGCCCACTTGGTGGCGTCGCTGATCCATACCAATTATGGATTGTTTGTCTACGGGGAATACTATTTGAATTTTGAGGTTATCGGATTGATCGTGGCACCTTTTGCGACTTATGCTGTTCTGTTTGTACCGGCGATCTTGCTGAAGAAATTTTTCGGCAATATGGGGATGGCTCTGGGGTATTACTGGATTGTGCTGACGATTGCCCGAGTGTTCTGGTACGGCTATATCTATTATATCAAGCCGTTGATCATCATCATGCCGATTTTCATCATCCTGTATCTGGTCATTGCATCTTTTGAAAAAGATTTAGTGGACAAGCCTGCATTGAAATCCACTGATCCACATGCATAGGTAATTCCCTGCTTGTCCATGAAATTCTTTGGCAGGCAGACGTCATTCAATGAGAGGTGAGTCAGTATGGCTGGAGTAAAAAAAGGGAATTTAATCTTTGTAGGCCCGCTTCCTCCTCCCATTTTGGGAGAGAGTATCGCTTTGCAGTCTTTGTACAAATCCGAAAAACTTCACCAACGGTATAAAGTGAAGAAAATCAACTTGAGCCGGAAGGATTTTGAACATCCGGGGGCTCTTTCTTTTGATAAATTGTTGACCGATTCCTTAGCGATTCTTTACTCCGGTTTTTTATCGGCCGTGATGAAAAATCCGATTTTGTACATTTCCATTTCCCAGACGAAAATGGGCTTACTGCGGGATTGCGTCATGATCCAAGCATGCAAATTATTGGGGCGCGGGAAAGTGGTGACGCATCTGCATGGCAATAATTTAGGCGGCACGATTGATGCGACTTCCGGGATCGCCCAAAAGTTCATCATCAATTCATTGAAGAAAATTGATGTTGGCATTGTATTGGGCGGTAAGTTGGCCCCCAATTACCGTGGCTACGTCGACCGTGTAGAAGTCGTATCCAACGGCATTCCGGAAGATTTCATCCTTAAAGATGAAGTGGGGCAACGTAAAAAAACAGGACCTATTTCGTTATTGTATTTAAGCAACCTGATGTTTGAAAAAGGTTATGTGGAATTGATCAAAGCGACAACTGCCTTAGTTAAAGAAGGGCATAATCTGCGGCTGGACCTGGTTGGGGGAATTCAAAATGAAACCGAATTCCAGGAAGTGAAACAGTATATTCAAACAAATGACATGGAAGAACACATCCAATACCATGGGCTTAAACAAGGCGAAGAGAAAAAACGCTTTTTCCTGGAATCGGATATGATGGCCTTGCCCACCAAGTACAAAGTGGAAGGACAGCCCATGTCCATCATTGAAGGGATGGCGGCCGGGTTGCCGATCATTTCATCAGACCGAGGAATTATCGCCGAACTCATTAAAGATTGCGGCGTCATTATCGAGCCGACTGTCGAAGGCGTCAAATCCGCTATTAAGAATTTGGTGACCGATGATGCAGAACGCCTTCGCCTTGGAAAAGTGAGCAGGGATACATTTGAAGCGTTCTACACGGAAGATAAATACACCGATTCGTTAATCGCTATTTTTGATGAACTTTAAAGGAAGACTGCACGTATTGCGGCATGTTCTTCGGGAAAGGAAGGCTCAGAATGCTACGTAAAAAAAAGATCACCTTTGTCATCAATTATTTCTATCCGGATCTCGCAGCGACCAGCCAATTAATGACAGAGTTGACGGGACGCCTCCAAAATAATTTTGATATTACGGTCATTGCCGCGCAGCCGGGATATGCCGGAGAAAACCATGATAGCAACCGCTTATTCGAGGTGGATTATCTGGAGAGCATCAAAGTGGTCCGGATCAAACTGCCTGAGGTCGATAAGAATTCCAAAGTCAGTCGGATGAAATACATTTCGTCCTATTTTTTATTGGCGAATATCGCTTTGCTGAAGGAAAAAGGGACGGATGTCATTTTCACGATTTCGCAGCCGCCGGTATTGGGCGGTTTGATCGGTACCATCGGCAAGTTCCTGAAGCGTTCGCGCCATATTTACAGCGTCCATGATTTTAATCCGGAACAGGCGGCAGCAGTTGCTTATACGAATAACCAGACCGTCTTTAAAATCGCCAAAGCTGTCGATAAATTGAATTGCAGCTACGCGGACCAAGTGCTGCTGGTGGGTGAAGATATGGCTGAAACCTTGAAAGGGCGCTTTGTCGGCCAAAAGGTGCCGTCTCATACCGTCATCAGCAATTGGACCGATGAAGAAGCCGTGGTGCCGCTGGACAAAGACGAACCAGCTATCCGTGAGTTTTTGGAGACTAATGGGCTGCAGGATAAATTCATCGTTATGTATTCCGGAAATCTTGGCCTATACTATGACTTGGAGAATTTAATCCAAGTTGCCAAAGAATTTACGGACCAGCCCGATATTGTCTTTTTGTTTATCGGTGAAGGTGCTGTAAAACAACGGATACAGGATTACGCGGCTGAAAACCAACTTGAAAACGTCAAGTTCCTGCCGTATCAGCCCAAAGAATTTCTTAAGTATTCGTTGAATGCGGCAGACGTCCATCTGGTGGTCAATCAAAAAGGCATCAAAGGGGTTTCGGTGCCAAGCAAAATCTACGGGGTCATGGCTGCTGGGAAACCGGTGTTGGGCGTTCTGGAACAAGGCAGTGAAGTGCAGCGCCTGATTTTTGAAAGTGGCGCAGGTGTGGTCATTGAACCCCAGGATTATCGAGGAGTCGTTCATGCAATCCAATATTTGCGAAGCCTGGATCCGAATGAATTGAAGGCGATGGGACTCAAAGGGCGCGTTTATCTTGAAGAGAATTTGACGCGGGATACATCCATCAATAAGTATCGGTCTGTCTTCCAGGAAGTCGCTGGTACTCCCCAACTGGAGGCGGCTTATCAAGCGGATCCGTATAATGAAGTGATCAATAAAAAGTGAATATCCTTTTTCGAACTGTCTCTCTAAAACAGGAGAGACGGTTTTTTTTGTGTGCAGATAGTTAAGGGATGAAAAATTTGACAGTCTATTAGTTTCAATTAAAAATTTTAATGTTTATAATTTCTAAAAAAACAGAAAAATTAAATAACTATTAACCTATTGATTTCAAAGGTTCCGGGTTATAAAATAGGTAAATATATCTGACATTTCTAATTAATTAGAAAATTATATTGAATTATTAGGTATTTATATATATAATACGGGTATACCTTTTTCAATTGATGTGAAAATATGATTACTTAGTTTTTGTTACAGGTATATATTACCTATAAGTTTTTTTGTTTAATTATATTTTCTGAAAAGCGTGATTAATATGAACCATCCACAACTTAGAGTTGCAGATGGAGAAGGAGGACGTAATATGCGATTAGTAATGTTATCAGGGGGATCGGGAAAACGCCTATGGCCGCTATCCAATGATGCGCGCTCAAAACAGTTCCTCAAGGTTTTAAGTGATGAGGAGGGCAATAAGGTTTCGATGGTGCAGCGTGTCTGGAAGCAAATAGAAGAAACGGGCATGGCTGAAAACTCTATTATTGCCACAAGCAGTTCGCAGGTGGATATGATAAAAGCTCAATTAGGCCAGGGTGTACATGTAGTAACTGAGCCCGAGAGAAGAGACACTTTCCCTGCAATCGCCTTGGCAGCAGTTTATCTATATTCTGTCCAAAAATGCGGATTGGATGAAGTGGTTGGGATGCTGCCGGTCGATCCATACGTTGAAAACCGCTTTTTCAATCGTGTTCAAGATCTGGAAGAAGTCCTGCTTTCATCCGGTGCCGATTTGGCATTGATGGGTGTAAAGCCGACTTATCCTTCTGCAAAGTATGGCTATATTATTCCGGACAGCCAGTCGCACGATTCCTATTTGACGGTTGATTACTTTAAAGAAAAACCGACGGAACAGCAGGCGGAAGAATTGATTGAAAAGAATGCCTTATGGAATTGTGGGGTATTCGCTTTTAAATTGGGGTATATTATCGGCTTGCTGAAAGAAAGAGGAATGCCGATTGAGTATTCCCAGTTGCTCAGAAACTATCGCCGTTTGCCTAAAAACAGTTTTGACTATGAAGTGGTCGAGCGTGCAGAACATATCATCTCCTTGCCTTACGACGGGTATTGGAAGGATTTAGGGACGTGGAATACGCTGACGGAAGAAATGGCGGTCCAGGTAACGGGGAAAGGAATCATTGGCAAAGGAGTGGAAAACTCACACATTGTCAATGAATTGGATATTCCGATTACGTTACTGGGATTGGATAACGTGGTGGTTGCTGCGAGTCCGGATGGCATTTTGGTTACAGACAAAGACGCCAGCACCAAGGTGAAGGAATACGTTGAAGGCTTCAACAACCGTCCGATGTATGAGGAACGCCGTTGGGGTTGGTACCGTGTATTGGAGTACACGCGCTACGCAGAAGGCAACGAAGTGCTGATCAAACGCCTGGGCATAAACGCCGGAAAAAACCTCAGTTATCAGATGCATTATAAACGCAGCGAAGTATGGACGATCGTTAAAGGGGAAGGGATTTTTGTATTCAATGATCAATTGAGCCACGTCAGAACAGGAGATGTCATCCATATTCCGTTAGGCGCTAAACATACTTTAAAAGCGACGACCAATATGGAAATCATCGAAGTACAGACAGGCAGTGAGCTGATCGAAGAAGACATCTACCGCACATCCAATGAGTGGGAAGAAATAGAAGCAATCTGCAAAGTACGCCAAACCGCCCGCCACGGATAATGGATGGGCAGCGCATATGATTTGCTTGTCATTTCCATAGTGGGAGGGAAGATTATGTACAAAGAGCCCGTTTTCTTAAAACCGGTTTTTCAGGAACGCATTTGGGGTGGAGAAAAGCTTCAGAAACTATTCGATTATGATATTCCTTCAGAAACCACTGGAGAAGCATGGGTCATCTCTGCCCATGAAAATGGACCGTCGATTGTCATGAACGGTGAATTAAAAGGGATGAGCCTGCTGGAGGTTTGGCGGAACTATCCTGGTTTATTCGGCTCAGAAACAACTGGCAGTGATTTTCCGTTATTGGTGAAAATTTTGGATGCCAATGACCAGTTGTCTGTGCAGGTGCATCCGGATGATGCATACGCCAAAGAGAAAGCACAAATGCCCTATGGCAAGACAGAATGCTGGTATATTCTGGATTGTGAAGAAGGTGCCGAGATTATTATCGGCCATCAAGCCAAGTCCCGTGAAGAGTTTCAGGAATTGGTCAGCAAAGGTGAATGGCAAAAGCTGTTTCAGCGCATTAAAGTGAAAAAAGGCGATTTTGTCTATGTTCCGAGTGGCACCTTGCATTCCATCGGAAAAGGCATCGTTATTCTTGAAACTCAGCAAAGTTCTGATATTACTTACCGTCTGTACGATTACGACCGTGTCGATCAGGAAGGCAAAAAGCGGGAGCTTCATTTAGAGGAAGCAATGGCGGTCATGACCTGTCCGCATCAGCAGGTCATGCAGGAGAACCTGAAGGAACAGCTGAATAACCTGCAATCAACCCGTTTGGTTGAAGGGGAATACTTCACTGTCTACCATTGGATGCTGGGCGGAAAAGTTGAAGTACCGGTAACCACCGCGTTCCTGTTGGTCAGTGTCATCAGTGGTTCAGGGCAGATTGTGACAGAAGAAAGCGTCTCGACGGTGAAAAAGGGCGACAATTTCATCGTGCCGGCGACGATCGGAAATTATTTCATCGATGGCGAGCTCGAAATGATTGTATCCCATACTTAAAACCGTCTTAAATTATCGGAATATTAAAATATATGAAACAAGATGATTTAAGTTATTCTGACGGCAAAAAGTAGGTATTTAAAACTATTTATTCTGTTAAAATTAAAAATTCTTAATAATTGAACTATATTTCGGGGACTATCGATGTTACAATGGGACAATATTTGAGGGTTTTGTGTACAAAAAACTTATTCTGTCCCATTCGTAAAGATAGGAATCGATGATTCAGAAACTATCAAAGGCGGGTGGAGTTTATGGCAAAGAAAGTGACAAAGGCAATTATTCCAGCAGCGGGGCTTGGGACTCGATTTCTTCCAGTGACGAAGGCGATGCCCAAAGAAATGTTGCCGATCGTAGACAAACCGACAATCCAGTACATTGTCGAAGAGGCAATTGCTTCCGGGATAGAAGACATCATTATCGTAACGGGGAAAGGCAAGCGCGCCATTGAAGATCATTTCGATAAAAATTTCGAGCTGGAAGACAATTTGTTCAGAAAAGGAAAATTTGATCTTCTTGAAAAAGTTCAGCATACCTCGAATGTGGAGATTCACTACATCCGCCAGAAAGAACCGAAGGGCTTAGGGCATGCAGTCTGGAGTGCACGTAAATTTATCGGCAATGAACCGTTTGCGGTATTGCTAGGAGATGACATTGTTAAAGCGGATAAACCATGTCTCAAACAATTGATCGACCAATACGACAAAATGCAGTCTTCCATTATCGGTGTCCAGCAAGTCCCTGATCAGGAAACACACCGTTACGGCATCATTGATCCGAGTGCGGTCGATGGACGCTGCTATGAGGTCAGCAATTACGTAGAAAAACCAAAGCCAGGAACAGCTCCTTCCAACCTGGCGATAATGGGACGCTATATTCTGGTTCCTGAAATTTTCGATTTCCTGGGCACCCAGCAAGCTGGTGCAGGAGGAGAAATTCAATTGACGGACGCCATCCAAAAACTCAATGAACTGAAAAAAGTTTACGCATATGATTTTGAAGGAAAACGCTACGACGTAGGCGAGATGCTAGGGTTCCTGCGGACAACCATCGAATTCGCTTTGGATAGCCCGGAATTCGGAAAAGACGTGGAAAGCATCATTAAAGAATTGATGGCTGAGAAATCAGCTTCACCATTATTTTAAGTTGGGGGCGTCCGTATGAAGATTTCGGTAATAGGAACTGGGTATGTCGGATTGGTAACAGGTGTGAGCCTGTCTGAGATCGGCCATCATGTAACCTGTATTGATGTCAACCAGGACAAGGTCGCTAAGATGCAACAGGGGATTTCGCCTATCTATGAACCCGGTCTCAGTGAAATGATGACAAAAAACATCAATGAAAACCGTTTAAGTTTTACAACAGACCACCGTCAAGGCCTTAAGCATTCGGATGTGATCTACATCGCGGTGGGTACACCCGAAAACCATGACGGATCTGCTGATATGTCCTATGTGATCCAGGCTGCACGTGATATCGCTGAAAATATTCAACAAAATGTAATTGTGGTGACAAAAAGCACCGTTCCGGTAGGCACTAATGACATGATCAAGCAGACCATCCAATCGCATATGGCAGCGAACCTGCAGATGGAAGTGGTTTCGAATCCTGAATTCCTGAAAGAAGGGTCGGCGATCCATGACTCGTTCCATGGAGACCGTATTGTGATCGGAGCGGAAAGCGAGTATGCAAGCAATGTCATTGAACAGATCAATCAGCCTTTTGGCGTCCCTATCTTCAAGACGGATATCAAAAGTGCAGAAATGATCAAGTATGCCTCGAATGCATTTTTGGCGACCAAAATCAGTTTCATCAACGAAATCTCCAATATTTGCGAATTATTGGGGGCCAACATAGAGAATGTATCAACGGGCATGGGGCTGGATCAGCGAATCGGCAGCCAATTCCTGAAAGCAGGAATCGGCTACGGAGGATCTTGTTTTCCAAAAGACACAAAAGCCCTGATCCAAATTGCGGGGAATGTCGAGTATGAATTCGAGCTGTTGAAAGGTGTAGTCAATGTCAACAAAAAACAGCAGGGGATTCTGATCGGGAAATTAAATGACTGCCTGCCGATCCTTACAGGCAAAAGAATAGCGGTGCTGGGACTGGCATTCAAACCGAATACTGACGACATGCGGGAATCAGCATCCATTCGGGTTACTGAAGAATTGATCAAACAAGGTGCGCATGTAATTGCTTATGATCCGATTGCCATGGGAAATGCGAAGTCCATCCTGAACCCACTTGTTGAATATGCTGATTCAATTGAAGAAGCGATTGCCGATAGTGAAGCTGCACTGATATTGACCGATTGGGATGAAATCAAAAATATTGAGCTGGCTCTATTCAAGACCATGAAAAAGCCACTCGTTATTGATGGAAGAAATTGTTTCTCATTGGAAGCTGTGGAGAGCAATGGAATCGAATATCATTCAATCGGCAGACCTGTTGCTACAAAGGTGATTGAAGCAGCGCCCATCTGATTGATAAGGTGAATTTAAGATGAAAGTGGTGATTCAAATGTCAGTGTCCGCTCCTGAAAAAGAAGAAATGGATATGAATACTAGATACAGTGACATGGTGTTTGAGAGCGTCAAAACAAATACCAGCAATGGCTATTTATATACAAAACGCTTTTTGGATATCGCTGGTTCGCTGATGGGGCTGATTATCCTGATTCCCCTATTCCTGATCGTGAGCTTGATGATTAAAATAGAGGACCCTAAAGGCCCTGTATTCTTCAAGCAGAAACGAGTCGGAAAACATGGCAAGACCTTCAATATGTACAAATTCCGTTCGATGGTCTGCAATGCAGAAGATTTGAAAGCCTCGTTGCTCAAGCAAAATGAGGCGTCAGGACCGGTATTTAAAATCAAAAGCGATCCGAGAATCACTAAAATTGGAAAGTTCATCAGAAAGACCAGCATCGATGAATTGCCGCAATTGGTTAACGTATTGAATGGAGATATGACCATCGTCGGCCCAAGACCCGCTCTCCCTGATGAAGTAGCACAATACACAAACTACGAAAAACAGCGCATCAGCGTGACACCTGGATTGACTTGTTTTTGGCAAGTGAATGGAAGAAGCAATATCAGCTTCCAGGAGTGGGTTGAGATGGATCTGGATTATATCCGAAACCGCAATACGGTGATGGACATCAAGTTGATTTTAAAGACCATTCTCGTATTGTTCGGTTCGAAAGATGCATATTGACGGAGCGAGCGATGATTGCATAAACCATGGGCTATCCGGCACATGGGCATTACATATTTTGATTGTCGTTACCCATTCACAATAAGCCGGTCCTGGGACATCAAACATTCAAATTGATGTCCCATAGCTGGGTAATCAGCGAAAAACCGATTCGCCATTTAAATGGCCCGGTTTGGTATATAAACAGCGACAATAGATCCCTTGTCCCCGTGATTAAGATTTCTCTTCATTGAAAGGAGGGGTGGCGAAATGATGGAAACCATCAGTCTGCGTGAAATTTACGGAATTTTGAAGAATCGAATTCGATTGATCCTGACCATCATGATTGCATTTATGGTCTTAACCGCATTAGTGTCTTATTACATGATCACCCCTATTTACCAAACATCTACACAACTCCTGATCAGCCAGCAGCAAGCTGGAGCAGCCCTGGACAATCTGAGCATCGAGACTGATCTTCAATTGATGGGTACATACAGTGAAATCATTGAAAGTCCGGTCATACTCGAACAGGTCATCAGCCAATTGGGGCTGAATATGTCTTATGAAGAGTTAGCAGAAAAAGTGACAGTGGAAATTGCGGAAAGCTCCCAGCTCCTTAATATACAGGTGCACGATGCTGATTTGGCTGCAGCAGTAGAAATAGCGAATCGGACGGCTGAAATATTTGAAGTGGAAGTTACTGAATTAATGGGTGTAGACAATGTTTTTATTTTGTCGCAGGCCGTCGTGATGGATAATCAGACACCAGTGTCTCCGAATCCGCCATTGAATATTTTATTGGCAGCAGTTGTAGGGCTTCTCGTTGGAGCAGCTGTCGCCTTTATTCTCCAATATTTGGATACAACTCTCCGAGGTGAACAAGACATTCATGATGTATTGGGCATCCCGGTTTTGGGGGCCATCTCACCGATGAATGAAGAAGAAGACATCCCGGCAAACGAGCCGATAGCTTTTAAACGCAGGGAGGCTTAACTGAATGGTGAAAAAGAAGAGCAAGCCTGAAGTAGAAAATAGAAAGCTGATTGCATTCACCAATCCTCGGTCGCGCGTATCTGAACAATTTAGAACGCTGCGGACGAATATCCATTTCACTTCACCTGATGGAGACATCCGTTCGTTGGTCATTACGTCGGCTTCCCATTCAGAAGGCAAGTCGACCACAGCTTCAAATTTAGCGATTGTCTTTGCACAGGAAGGCAAACGCGTGTTGTTTATTGATGCCGACATGAGGAAGCCGACTATGCACTACACATTCAAAATCAATAATTCCAGAGGGCTGTCGAATGTGCTGGCACGTCAAATTGCATTAAAAGTGGCAATCCAGCCAGCTGAAATTGAAAACTTGGATCTTTTGCCGTGTGGTCCGATTCCGCCGAACCCGGCAGAGTTGCTGAGCTCCCAAAATATGGACCTGCTGTTCGAACAGGCATTGGACGTCTATGATTTGTTGATTTTTGATACGCCTCCTGTCTTATCCGTCACAGACAGCGTCATCCTCGCGAATAAATGCGAAGGCACCATTCTGGTGATCAATTCAGGAAAGACTGAGAGAGACCACGCCATCAAAGCAAAAGAAGCCATTACGGCTTCCACGAAAACCCGGTTGCTTGGAGCGGTCATCAATAACGTGAAGGTCCAGAAAGATACTGCTTATGCACAGTATTATGGAGCAGACGGATAAAGAAGATTTGAAAGCAAAAAAAGTTCAATCAGAAGGCTGATTGAACTTTTTTCATGCATTTATTCTGTGCGTTCCCGCAAGTCGATGGGGCGGATGGTTCCCCAACTGGAGACGTCGATGGTCACTTGCAAGTCACGGGCCGATTCGAGACCCGGACCGGTACCTTGTTCTACATAGAACTGTTCCAATTGTGGGGCGGTGACGCTGCCATCATAGACAGATCCGGTGATGGCTCCGAAGAAGGGCTCGTTTTCGATGCGGTCTATGACGGCGTATCCATCCTCCGCTCTTTTCAGTGTGAAATAGATGGAACTGTCGTTTGTGATTTCGCTCGATTTAAGATCTGGATATTGCAGCATGACGTATTCGCCGTAAAATGGATCAAACGGGTCAAACGGTTCGGCCCGCAGAACATATTGTTCGCCAAACCAGGATGCGGCGTAATAACTCACGAGCAGCAAGACGACGATGAGTGTTTGGGCAATCGGGAATATCCAGGATTTCATCGCTCTACACCTTCTTTCCGGCGATTGATCCACCAGGCGATAGCTGATAATAAGAACAACAGCAGGGCTCCAATCAAGAAGAACAGCGACATATCGAGCCGTTCCCAAGCGTAAATAATGTAGATGACAAACTGTACAACGATAAAGTATACAAAGCCGAGTCCGAGTGGTTCATTTTGCCGCTGGGCGATAATCAGGTATCCAAGAGCGGACAATTCAGCAACTACTGCGAGGCCGATCGCGGTTTCGTCGAACAGCAACAGGCCGATGAGACCAGGGACGGCAATCCATAAGAGTGAGCGGAATTTGAAAAAACTCAATACCAACACACCGAAAGCAGCAGCTGCTAAAGCGATAGCTTCTGCCATATGGCTTTTATCCACCAAACTGATGAACGTCTGTCCGCGAACAGCCAAATAAACGACTAGCAACATGCCAGCTGTCAACAGATAAAATGGACGAATCTGTCGTTGTTTGTTCTCTGGGACGATCAATAGCAGGAGCACGAGTGCAAACAAAGTCCAAATTGGCCATAACAGGCTGTCGTATTCCACTAGCCCCCACAACATGAATCCCGATGCGAACAGCAGAAGCCAACTGAAGGCTACTGGGGCGAAAGTTTTACTGAAGTAAAACCAGGTGACGGCCACGGCGATGAAGAGGACCCATTCGACCCAGCCGATATCGGGAAGAAATGACAGCAAAACGGTTGCGCCGAAGAAAAATCCAATGACGGAATAGATGAGATTCCGCCAATAAAAATAATGGGCAAGCGCAGCCAAGAACATGATCCATGGAAGCAAGGAATTTGCCAGCGGAAAGTGGAATGTCTGAGCAGCTACGAGTAATGTAGCTCCGAACATCGCAAGGCCGATCACCCTAAAGAGAAGCGGAGAGCCAAACGCTTTCTTTTCAGAGAAATAAGCGATGGTATAGAAAAGCCACATCAATGCAAGCATCACCAGCACTTTTGCCAAATCCGGTATGGCCTGCCAGTTGGCAGCGATAAAACTGAAAATCGCCAGGGAAAAGAAAATCAAGCCGATCATCAAAAGAAGCGGCAGCTTTTTAGGGACAGGCTGGCGTTTTTCAAATACTGAAATTCGTTCGGCAGTTTCGGAATCAAGTAATCCCGCTTCCTGCCATTGTTTCAGTTTTTGTTCGGTGTCCACGTTAATCCCCCCATTCTATTTGCTTCTATTATAGCCCTAAATAATCAGGCTAGATAGGTAAATGATACGAGATTGAAAAAACCGAACGACGGATGATTCTACCCGTGTTCGGCTCGTGTCATTATTGAAGCTTTACGACAACCACGTCGTCAATTACGCGGACTGCATTCGGAGATGGCCATGCCTCCATCTCTGCAAACCATTGCGAAGCAGCAATTTCCTGGCGTTCCTGTTCAGAAATAAATTTGTACGTGACGCCGAAATGGCCTTTCATCATGGCGTTGTAATGGTAAGGGAGCGGAAGGATGCTGTCTCCTAAAGAACCCATTACTCTTGGGATACTTTTGGGAATAATCTCTTTGCTCAGAGGGGATCCCAATTGCACTCTGCCGATCAACGCCAGTTTCGATTCCGGCGTCACTCCTTCGGTTTGTTCAACTCTGCTGATCAGCCGGTTTACAAATGCAGTGGACTTTTCATATCTTAATTCCATGTTGAGGTAGGAAATGTTCGAGATGACGGCAAAATTGAATACGACAACGAATGCACTCACTACAGCTAGCCAAGAGAACCCTTTGGCGGCTACGGTCGGAATGGTGAGATGTTCATAAAAAAGCACAGGCAGCAGATAGAAACCGACAAGCGGCAGCACCATCAGCATATGGTACACCACGTCAGGAGAAACAAAATACAGGATATAAGAGCTTAACGGCATCAACAGCAGCAACCCCAATGAAATTATGGCCATGGGAACATTGGTGAATATGCGATTTTGAATGAGCAGCAGGACAAATCCGATAGCAATCAGCAAGAAGACGGCGGCGTTCAACCATTCAAACAGCTGGACCGGGAAGTCTGTCATGAATCCGCGGAAAAAGAAAAACGTGAAAGCCTCATGGATCTGTTCAAAACCGTCAAAAAAGGAGCCGCTGCTTTCGCCGACCGAATCCAACCCTTGATAACTGGTGATCGTTCCAGCAAATAGACTCGAATAGAGTTTGAAGTTGGTGGCATATAAAGCCATGCCGAGGGCTCCCATTCCAAAGATGCGAAGGATGTAGCTTTTGAATTGCTGGAATGAGATGTTTTTTCCCAGGATTTCACTGATCAAAAAGACAATCACAATCGTTAACAAAAACGGCAGGTTGGCTTGGTAAACGCCTACGGCTATGTAAAAAACGATGGAACCTGCAATGAATCCGTAGGTGTATTTGATGGTGATGAGCAAAGCCAGCACGGTCAGCAACGAAGCGAGCATATAGCCGTCTGCCGTAAACATATACGAGAAGGTGGAAGCGATGGTCGGAAATGTAACGATCAGACCGCTGACTGCCACAATGGAAAAGGTCTTTTTCAATTGGAACAACTCAGCTAAAACCACGGCGGTCAATGCCAAATAAAAAACAGAAAGTGTCCCGTTGATCCAAGGCAAATCGAAATAAGAGCTGATGCCACTGACAGGCGACAGGAAAAAGCGTCCAGACTCTCCTTTTAGTTGAGGGCTGTGCATATTGACCAAGCTATCATGGTTTGGAAGGGTATTTGTGAACACAAACATATGGCACAAAAAGCCGATGATGGCCGCAGATAGAAAGGCGGTTTTCCATTGCGGTTTGATTGCAGATTTCCACTTCGACATGAATTCTTCAGGCATTTCAATCGGCTCCTAATCTCTTACAAATTTCTACGTGCATTTGGTTAATAAATTCCATTTCCAATCATAGCAAACTTTGTATGTGTAAAACAGAGTATTTCTTAATTCCGGAAGAGTGCGCCAGTGAAATCAAGAGATCTAGAAAAATTGAAAGGCAAATACCTTTTGAAATGGTAAATAGACTAATCTTGTAAATAACAAGTTGAAAACCTGAAACGACGGGGGTTTCTGCCTTTTTATTTTCCATATTTCCAAAACTAGACAGGGATACAATCAGCTAGTATCGAATAAACGAAAGACAGCTGATTGGTGGGATGTGAAAGGTGATTTTCGCATTGAAAGCAGGTTCGGCATGGTCCGAAAAGGGAAAAGAATAACAATAGAGATTGTTAAAGGGGGAAACGGCAATGATCATCGATCCGCTGAATATGACGGCCAAGCAAAACTATAAATTATTGATCGGCAGTGTGGTGCCTCGGCCGATTGCCTGGGTGTCGACATTGTCCCCAGAAGGCATTGCCAATTTAGCGCCTTTCAGCTTCTTTACAGTGGTATCGCGAAATCCGCCGATGCTGGCATTTTCTGTAGGGGAAGGGGTGGAGGAACGCGCGGGCACGGTCAAAGATACTTTGCAGAACATCCGGGACAACCAGGAGTTTGTCATCAATATTGTCACAGCATCGCTGGCCAACGAAATGGCCAAAAGCGGGGAACATGTACCGAGTGAAGTCGATGAATTTGCGTACGCGGGATTGACGGCGACGGAATCGCTTGCTGTATCGGTACCGCGCGTATTGGAAGCGCCCATCAATATGGAATGCAAACTGCATGACATCATCCAGTTGGGGGACGACCATCTCGTGATTGGCCGACTGGTCAAGTTCCATGTGAAAGACGAGCTGTATCAAAATGGCCGCATCAATTTGGAGAAACTTGCGCCGATTGGCCGGTTAGCCGGAAATTATGCGCCGGTGGAAACCATTTTTTCATTGCCGACTGAAAATCTGGAAGACATCTTGAAGACGCCTGTGGACAAATCAATGAAACCGTGAGTTTTTGTTTGTAGCATAGAATAAAGCACAGCAGTTTTTCTTTCTAGAAAAACAGAAAGGGGTGTTGGGATGGGCTTGGATATACGGAAAGTCAGTTTTCGTCGATTGCGGCGTGAACATTTGCCGCAGCTCTATGATTGGATTACTAAAGAACCACCAACAAATCGCTTCTGGGGTTATGTACAAGGCCATACGTATGGCCAATTTCTGCAGGAATTCACAGCCAGCATCAAGGGCAAGGATTCGACCAAGCCCTATATCATCTATTACGAAGAGACGCCCATCGGCTATATTCAGACATATCACTGGAGTGATTATCCAGGCAATGAAAAATACGAGGAATTGCAAAAAGCTGCCGGTCTGGATATATTGATCGGCGCAAAAAGCTATCGGAACAAAGGGCTCGGTTCCAAAGTACTTCAAAAATTCCTGAAAGAAATCATTTTTACAGATCCAAAAATCCAGTTCTGCGTCACTGATCCGGACATCCGGAATACAGTTGCCATCCGTGCTTACGAAAAAACAGGATTTGAAAAGACGCGGCAAGTTGATGAAGTACTGGATGAACCAAGGCCCGTGATGCTGATGCGTGTGAGCCGCAAAAAGTCATTTGACTAAAACCGTTTGCCCGGAGAATTGCCGGGCAAACGGTTTTAGTTTGTGTAAATAGCTGTTGTGCATCAGCAACTAGGATTGCAGGCTTTTCTCGCTTTCCATGATGGCTAAATCGATGGCATCAAGCGGTTTGTCGATCATCTTGCCATGTCCTACAGCCAATAGCTGTGGATTTAATTGCCGGATTTTCTTGGCACTTTCCAATGCGGTTTGTTTGTTCCATGTGGCAAAGGCCGGAAACGGAAACAACGGTTTAAATGTACCGGAAACAGCTATGCCGCCGCGTGTTTGGAAAGCGTCTCCAGCGATCAGGAAATGAGAGCGTGTGTGCAGCAACGAAATGGAACCCGGCGTGTGGCCAGGTGTATTGACCACTTGCAGGGAGCCGGCGGAATCTCCTTCTTCAAGCAAGCGGTCGGGCTGTGTTTTGACGTTTCTGGGAACGCCGCCTTTGATCGGCGAATCAGGTTCGCCAGGCAGCAAGCTCATGTCGCCTGCAAGCAGACGCGCATCACGTGGCGACATGAAGACGACGGCATCGGGCCATTCACGTTTAATGGCATCAAGTGCGCCGATATGGTCGCTGTGGGCATGGGTGATGATGATGCGGGTCAACGGCTTTTCCATAACCTTGATGGACAATAAAATCTGTTTTGCGTTGAATCCCAGCGCAGCATCCACAAGCGTCAATTCCGTTTCTTCGTCGACGATATAGCAATTAACCGGGAAAAATCGGGGCATGAATGTCAATTGATAGACAGGTCCTTTTTTCGTCATCTGCACAGCCAACCAGCTCCTTAACGATTAATGTATAGTAGTTCCAGTTTACCCGTTTTGTGAGTTTGAAATCGGTGTTCATCCGATGTTTAGGCTGTTGGAATGAGTTTTATTCGTCGTGGACAGTATTTTTTGAGTTTGGACAGTGTGGTAATGGAATTGGACGGTATTTCATCAATCTGGATTGTATTTGAATGAAGCCGGACTGTATATCCAATTAACTGGAATTCCACGCGGATTTCCATAGAAATGATGGCAATGAAAGACTTTTTCGGGCGTGCTCCTTATAATAGGAGAAAGGGGGCATGATCATGAAATATTTCGCCGTGTTATTGCCGATGAAAGAGGCAGACAAGAGCCGGGATTTTCGGCCGCAGCATCTGGCGTTTCTCGAGAAAATGCGCAATAGCGGACACGTGGCAGCCAATGGCAAGTTTGCAGACGGTTCGGGCGGATTGGTCATCTACAAAGCTCCATCGTTTGAAGCCTGTGAAGCGCTGGTCATTACAGATCCGTATATTGTGGAAGGCGCCAGGCGATATGAAATTTTTGAATGGGAAGCCGTTTGGGCGGAGGAAGCTCCGTAAGGATTCTGTAATTTGATTGAGGGGGAAACTCGGTGCATGAGTTAAAAGGCGTTTTGCCGGTTTTGCGTAATATGAAAGAATTTGAACGCTTGTTGAAGAGCGATCACGAATACATCATCTTTTTGGAAATCCGCTTGGCGCAGCTTAAGCAATTGGTGCAAGTCGCGAAAAAAGCCAAAAAGAAAGTCATCCTTCATGTCGATTTGATTCAGGGACTGAAGACAGATTCTTATGGCTTTGAATACCTTGTGAGGGAAGTCAAACCGGATGGCATCGTTTCGACACGCAGCAATGTCATCGCATTGGCCAAGAAAAATAACTTGATGACAATTCAGCGGCTATTCTTGCTGGACAGCCAGGCGCTGGAACACAATATCAACTTGATCAATCAAGTGAAGCCGGACTATATTGAAATCTTGCCTGGAATCATTCCATCCGTTATCAAGGAAGTTTTCGATAAAACCGGCATTCCGGTAATTGCCGGCGGGTTGATCCGCACAAAAGAAGATATTTTATTGGCTTATGATGGTGGAGCCAAAGCAATTTCAACTTCTCAGCCCGAACTTTGGGAGTTATAAAACGTTGACAGCGTTTTCATGAACTGGTAACTTAGTATTTACAAGTTAAGAACTGTGTAGGAGAAATGGAGACCCACACTGGAACGAGCGCTTCTTATGGAGAAGTCGCTTGGTTCAGCGTGGGTCTTTTTATGTTTTCCTGATAATGGTTCAAAAAATACAAAGGGGTTTGTGACAATGACGGAATTTTTAGCAGAATTGATCGGCACGATGATTTTAATTATTTTCGGTGCGGGTGTGGTAGCAGGCGTGGCATTAAAAGATTCCAAAGCTGAAAATGGCGGCTGGATCGTCGTTACGATTGCTTGGGGATTGGCAGTAACGATGGGCGTTTATGCAGTCGGCAGTTTTTCAGGAGCACACTTAAATCCGGCCGTAACGCTTGGATTTGCAGCTGTAGGCGATTTTCCTTGGTCGCAAGTGCCCGTTTACATAGCCGCACAGATTTTGGGGGCGATCATCGGGGCAACGATTGTCTTTTTAAACTACTTGCCGCATTGGGAACGCACCAAAGATGCAGAAACGAAGCTTGGGGTATTCGCGACAATTCCAGCGGTCCGCCGGCCATTTTCAAATATGGTCAGCGAAATCATCGGCACAGCCGTATTGGTCATGGGCTTGCTGTTTATCGGTGCCAATGAATTCACGGAAGGCTTGAATCCGTTGATTGTTGGTGCATTGATTCTAGCAATCGGGCTGTCGCTCGGCGGAACGACGGGTTATGCCATCAACCCGGCACGTGACCTCGGACCGCGTATCGCGCACGCATTGCTGCCGATTCCTGGCAAAGGAAAATCGGACTGGTCATACGCTTGGGTACCGGTTATCGGACCCATCTTCGGCGGCGTTTACGGAGCGTTGTTCTATAAAGCATTGTTCACTGGTGCATACGGGTTGCCGTTTTGGATCATGAGCGCAATCTTGTTCCTGGTTTTATTCGGTGCAGCAAGTGTAGAATTGAAAAAAGAGCGGACCACCGCTGATAAATTAGAAGAGAAAATTGTTTCATAACCATTGGAGGAGATCGTTTTGAGTAAAGATTATATTTTATCCATAGACCAGGGCACAACCAGTTCGCGTGCCGTATTACTGAACCACAAAGGTGAAATTTTTGAAACGGCCCAACAGGAATTTCAACAGTTTTTTCCGAAACCGGGCTGGGTAGAGCACGATGCCAATGAAATCTGGACGTCTGTTTTAGCTTGTATTGCAGAAGTATTGCGCAAATCGGACATCGACCCGAGCCAAATTGCCGGCATCGGAATTACGAATCAGCGCGAAACGACAGTCGTCTGGGACCGCAACACAGGCAAACCGATCTACAAAGCAATCGTCTGGCAGTCACGCCAAACAGACGGCATCTGCAACGACTTGAAAGAGCAGGGCTTAAACGAATTGTTCCGCAAAAAGACAGGCTTGCTGATTGATGCCTATTTCTCCGGGACGAAAGTGAAATGGATTCTGGACAATGTGGAAGGCGCACGCGAAAAAGCGGACAACGGCGATTTGATGTTCGGAACGATCGATTCGTGGCTTGTCTATAAACTGTCAGGCGGAAAAGCGCACGTCACGGATTACAGCAATGCATCCCGTACATTGATGTACAATATCTACGACTTGGAATGGGACCAGGAGCTTTTGGATATCCTGACAGTGCCGAAGAGCATGCTGCCGGAAGTCCGCCAGTCTTCTGAGGTCTATGCCAACACTGTTGATTATCATTTCTTCGGCCACCAAGTGCCGATCGCCGGCATCGCCGGTGACCAGCAGGCTGCACTTTTCGGCCAGGCATGCTTTGAAAAAGGCATGGCAAAAAACACATACGGTACAGGATGCTTTATGCTGATGAACACCGGTGAAGAAGGCGTCGTATCGGAGCACGGTTTATTGACGACATTGGCATGGGGTGTTGACGGCAAAGTGGAATACGCATTGGAAGGCAGTATTTTTGTTGCCGGTTCAGCGATTCAATGGCTGCGTGACGGATTGCAGGTCATCGAAAATGCGCCGGAAAGCGAAGACTACGCCATGCAAGTCGATTCAACAGAAGGTGTCTATATGGTTCCAGCCTTTGTGGGCCTTGGAACACCCTACTGGGATACCGATGCACGCGGCGCCGTTTTTGGCTTGACACGCGGCACGACGAAAGCACATTTCATCCGTGCGACGCTTGAAGCACTCGCATACCAGACAAAAGACGTCGTAGATGTTATGATAGAAGATGCAGGGATCGAATTGAAGACCTTGCGCGTTGATGGCGGAGCGGTCGGCAATGATTTGCTGATGCAATTCCAAAGTGATATTCTGGATGTTCCAGTAGAACGTCCGGTGATCCAGGAAACGACAGCACTGGGTGCAGCTTACCTGGCAGGACTCGCAGTCGGATTCTGGAAAGACAAAGAAGAAATCGCCCAGCAATGGCAGATCGATAAGACCTTTACACGCGACATGCCGACTGAACAAAGCGGAACGCTTTACGAAGGCTGGAAAAACGCGGTAACTGCAACACGTACTTTTAAACCAGTGAACTAACCTACAAGTTAATAAATGAGAGATATACGGCCGGAGACTATGAGAGACCAAGCCAGTTTTGCAGAAGAAATTCTGCAGCTGTGCCTTGATCTCTCTTTTTATATGGGGAAATGGTGGTTCAAGCCGAGTGAGAACTTATTTTTCGCACCGCTTTGAGTCACGCGAATCAGCTTAGCACTTTACAAAATAGGGTAGTGATGCAGTATCAGAAAGAATGAGATTTCACTATCAAGCATCAACATATTTTCTTTAACCTACACACAAAAAAGGAGCAGATCAACTTATGAAATTTTCAAGCTTGAATAGAAACGAACGTTATGAACAAATGAAACAAGCACAATTGGACGTCCTGGTTATTGGCGGCGGAATCACGGGTGCGGGCATCGCGCTTGATGCGGCTGTACGCGGCATGGACGTAGCGGTTGTGGAGATGCAGGATTTTGCAGCAGGAACAAGCAGCCGGTCCACTAAATTGGTTCACGGGGGCTTGCGTTACTTGAAGCAATTCGAAGTGAAGATGGTTGCTGAAGTCGGCAAAGAACGTGAAATCGTTTATGAAAATGGACCACACGTGACGACTCCAGAATGGATGCTGTTGCCGTTCTATAAAGGCGGGACATTTGGGCCTTTGAGCACCAACGTCGGCCTGCGCGTCTATGACTTTTTGGCAGGCGTGAAAAAAGGCGAACGCCGCAAAATGTTGAGCAAGGAAGAAACCTTGCGCCGCGAGCCTTTATTGAAGAAAAAAGGCATTAAAGGCGGCGGCTATTACGTAGAATACAAAACCGACGATGCACGCCTGACAATGGAAGTCATGAAGAAGGCTGTTGAAAAAGGCGCGTTGGCGATGAACTATGCGAAAGTGAAAAGCTTCATCTACGATAATGGCAAAACAGTCGGCATCCAAGTGGAAGACCAAATTGATGGCACTATCCACGAATTGTACGCGAAGAAAATTGTCAATGCAGCAGGGCCATGGGTTGATACGCTGCGCGACAAAGACCATTCGAAATTCGGTAAAACACTTCAACTGACGAAAGGGATTCATTTGGTCTTTGACGGCCGTCGCTTCCCATTGAAACAGGCGATTTATTTTGACATGCCGGATGGCCGTATGGCGTTTGCGATTCCTCGCCAAGGCAAAGTCTATGTAGGGACAACAGATACGGTCTACAAACAGGATATTGCGCATCCAACGATGACGTTGGAAGACCGCAATTATGTTTTGAAAGCAATCGACTTCATGTTCCCGGAAGTGAATATTACAGAAACGGATATTGAATCCAGCTGGGCTGGATTGCGTCCGTTGATCCACGAAGAAGGCAAAGATCCTTCCGAGATTTCACGGAAGGATGAAATTTTCGTATCGGATTCAGGGTTGATTTCGATTGCAGGCGGCAAATTGACCGGCTACCGCAAAATGGGGGAAAGCATCGTCGACCTGGTTGCCGAACAATTGAAAAAAGAAGAAGGATCGAAGTATCCGAAGAGCTCGACTAAACACCTGCCGATTTCCGGCGGTGAAGTAGGCGGCTCAAAAGGATTTGAAACCTTTATGGCGGATCGTGTCCATCAAGCTGCAGACATGGGATTGACTCCTGACGCGATGCGGATGCTCGTAAACCGCTATGGTGCAAATGTCGATAAAGTACTGCGTTTCTATACGACTGGATTAGACGAGGCGGCACATGCTGGACTTGATCCGCTGGTCTACGCAATGCTGCGCTATTCCATGGAATACGAAGCCGCCTACAAGCCAATCGATTTCTTTATTCGCCGTACAGGTGCCTTGTACTTTAACATCCACTGGGTGCATGCGCATAAAGAAGCCGTTATCGCTTATATGGGCAAGACACTTGCCTGGACCGACGAACAAACGGCGGATTACCGCGCTGAATTGGAAGGCTTGCTTTACGAAGCCGTCCATCCGGTTGAAGTATCTTCTCAAAGCTTAAGCTAATGTTTATAAAATCCCATCTGCCCTCATTAAATTGAGAGCAGATGGGATTTTTTTCATATAAGCTTGGAAAATAAATCTTTAGGGTTTATAATTAATAAAAATATCTTATTATACATAATATTCAGACTATAAAACAATGGGATGGGGAATAGTCATGAAAAAAATTATCTGCCTTTTTACAATTTTGCTGTTGATGTTCACCGCGTCCATAGGTAATAGCACTAAAGCTTTTGCAGAAGCAGATCCGCAGCGGGTGATTGTAAAGTTTAAAGAAGGTGCGCAAACAGGAATCGCAGCGGCGAATGTGGCAGCTAGTGATGAAAATGGAGAAGTGGAGACCGCAGCATTTGAAGTGCCGGAAGGTGAATCCATGGAGAACTACATGGAAGAACTGGAAGAACGGGACGACGTCGAATTTGTCGAGCCGGATTACCAGATTGAACTTGCCTATAAACGGAAGGACCCGGAACTGGCTACCCGGCAATACCATCATACACAAATTCAGACAGCTGCTGCATGGAAGCAAACCAAAGGCTCAAAAAAAGTGGTCGTAGCGGTGATCGATGACGGCATGGATGTGGCGCATCCGGAACTGAAAAAACAATTTGTCGCTCCTTACGATGCACTCAATAAGAAAAAAGGAACCGTCACTGCTGGGAAGCATGGCACACACGTAGCGGGCTTGATTGCCGCTTCAGCAGGCAATGGAATGTGGGGAGCGGGAGTAGCGCCTTCGACGAAGATCATGCCGATTGATGTTATTGACCAAAATGGCTATGGCTATACTTCCACCTTGATTCATGGCATCGAACATGCCATCAAAGCGAATGTCGACATCATCAATATGAGCTTGGGCTCGTATTATTACAGTGAAGCTTTGGATCAAGTAATCCAAAAAGCACATAAACGGGGCATCGTCATTGTGGCCGCCGCAGGAAATGAAGGAACGCGTAACGCCCATTATCCTTCTTCTTTAAATAATGTTATCTCAGTCGGTGCAGTGACCCGTACAGACGTCAGCGCTTTGTTTTCCAATAAAGGGCCGACCATCGATCTAACGGCGCCAGGAGTGGATGTCTATTCCACATTGCCTTCCAATCAATTCGGTCCATTAAGCGGAACTTCCATGGCAACGCCGATTGTTTCGGGTGTGGCAGCATTGATCAAAGCCAATCAACCATCCCTCAGCAATAAGGAAATCGAAAAGCGGTTGTTTTCTTCTTCGGATGATTTAGGGAAGGCAGGCAGAGATGATGTTTACGGGCATGGACGCGTCAATGCCAATAAAGCGTTAAAGAAATAAAATGCAGCTGCATGAGTCTTTCTTGAGGAAAGCCCCATGCAGCTTTTTTCTGTCAAACTTTAAAATGATGCTTTGGAAATGGGAAAGTCTGTTCCAAAAAGTGTATAATGATAGAATATTCAGAAATAAATTTGGCGGTGAAAATATGAAATTCGGAACACAAAAAAACTACTGGCAATTCATTGCTTTAAGCGGCGCAATTGCTGCGCTCGTTTATATTTCCCACGTGGTCATGGGCGGCGTATTATGGGTTGGCTATAGCCATGTAAAACAGACAATCAGCGAACTGACAGGAAACGGTGCACCCGATGCAGAAATGTTAAGGATCTTTACACTGGGCTATGGCATTCTGGCAGTTCTTTTCTCAATTGCGCTTTATGTGCTTTTCCGTAAATACAAAGTGGACGCAATCGCCCGATTTGGCGCCCTTCTGCTGCTGACTATGCATACGGCTTCGCTGGTGGGTTATGGTTTATTTCCGTTGGAGCAAGGAGGGGAAGTACTGACCTTCGGGAATTTTATGCATTTGGCCATTACAGCCATCGTTGTGATTGCGACGGTGGGTGCATTGTTTGCCATCGGCTACGGCCTCTGGCTCACTAAGAATTTCAAGGGGATCGGGGTATTTACACTGGTCTGTGCCGTCGTAATTGTTTTAGCGGGAATTGCGACTCCGATTGTGTTGAACTATGATCTGCCCTATGCCGGGCTGGTCGAGCGTGTGACCGTGTTTACACTTCAGCTATGGACTTTCGTGCTGTCGCTTTATCTTTACAGGCTGCCGAAGATCATCGATATGGAAGTGAAGAGGATGGGGCTCGTGGAAGTTTACAAAGAGCCATAAAAATGCCGGATCAGGAAATATCCTGTCCGGCATTTTGAGGCTTATTGAACTTTTTCCGCTGCTGGAGCTGAACGGTCTTTAAAGATGAATTTCTTGCTGAAGATGTAATTCGCGACCAATACAATCACATTGGCCAGGATTTTTGATATGGTGCCATTGATGCTCAACAACCCGACTAAAACCATCATGGTGCCCAGATCCATAAAAAACGACAAGACACGGAACCCGAAAAACGAACCCATTTCAGCAAAGCGGTCGCGCCAAGTGTTAGTGACGCTTTTGAAGACAAAACGCTTGTTGACGACGTAAGCGAAAACGACGGCGAATACCCAGGCAATCGTTGTTGAAATGCGGTAATCGAGGTGGAACAGCTCTTCACAAATCCAATAGACGACGATATTGACGACAGTGGTCCAGCCACCCATGATGAGGTACATAAGGATGCTGCGCCAATCTTTGGTTAAAATTTTTTTCATTGAAATCTCCGTTCTTTCTACTGATGTGATGAAGGTTCAACAACCCACGGAAGTTTTTATTAGCTGAATCTTAGTTTGCGGATCTGCAGGAAAACGGCTCCGAGAAAACTGATGATGGAAATGAATAAACCAGCCGTGAATCCTTCCGGTTTATATCTTAACGCAATTGCGTGCTCACCGGAAGGGGCAAGTATGCCGGTATAGGCTGAATGGACAGGGAACGTATCGACCGGTTGCCCATCGATGGAAGCTTTCCAGCCTGGTGAATAGGGAATGGATAAAAATAAAACCGCATCCAGCTCTGCCGAATAACGGCCATTGACGTAATTATTGCCGTAATCGATGTCCTGCAAGCTGCTGTTCTGATAATCCCGTATGATTTCTTCATAAGTTTCATAATCGGCAGCAGTCACCTGGATATCCTTGATTAAAAATTCGCCAGGTTGGATGGTCAATGAAATGGCTTCCGTTTCCGAGTCCATTCCGAAACGGAACAGCACTTGATTTTTTGCATCTGTATACGTGTATTGGTCAACTTCGTAGCGGTTGTTCCGCATATTCTTTTGGAGAACATAACTGGCGCCAAGGTTGCTGGCAGCCCTGATTGTTAATCCTTCATTTTCTGTATAAGGAAGGACATCCGCATAAACAGTCAGTTCGGAAAGCGTGTGGTCTTGGATAGGGATGGTTAGTTCAATGGGGGTGTCAGACTCCACCCAGACGCCATCGGCCCGGGTCTCCACCTGCGTCTCATCGTCAAAAACAGCGTCTGCCAAAGATCCGATAGTCTGAGAAGCGGTAGAGTCGTCTGAGTCCAGTTCCGAGGCATTGAAAACATCATCCGGCAGTACGCCATTTCTCAGCAGCCGTTCATCGAGCAGGGGATCCCTTGTGTCATCCACTGCAGAAATCGGCATAGCTGTTTTGTATAAAAAACCGATAGGCAAGGAGAACCGGTTTTCCTCGATGACAATATTTTCATTTTCGTAAATGGTTTCGTAGCCGTAAAGATTATAGGGTTCAGCAAAAGAAATCGTGTATTTATTAGTTAGCAGGGTGTTCAGGAACGTGTTGGTTGGAAAGCCGTTGACCACATTCAATCTTCGCGTTCCTGCAGCTGCCAAATAGTCCATCTCGAACTTCTGCAAGTTCCATTTGGCTAGGGATTGATAGGTAAGGTATGACCTGTACCCATAGCTCATGGAGGCGTTATAGCCGGATACGCCGGGATAATTGATGTTGATTCGATAAAAGTCTTTGTCCTGTTCAAGTTGTGCAAGCCCCTCTTTGATGGCTTCGTTATCAAAATGAGTTTTGTAATCGTCTTTGCTCATGAGCGACAACACGCCCCAAACCCCTTTATGTGTTTCTTCAAGTTCCTCACCTTCGGATTTCATGATCAGATCGTTCACCAAACTGAAGGGCAGCAACAAACTATAGAGCAGGATCGCCAGCGCTGAAAATGAAAAAACGGGTGCTTTTAGCCGTCTATTCGAAACGAATTGCCCTGCTATAAATAGGATTGCGAAAGCTAAGGGCATGAATTTGATGACATTACCGTAATGGGTAAACGGATTTTTATCAAGCCAAAGGTAGATTAATAGTGAAAAAAAAATGAGCACGATGCTGTTTTTAGCTTGTTTAAAGTTCATTTCATTTAAAGCGACGGCTGAAAGCATGATGAAAAAAAGGTTGAAGACAAACAATGCCCTGAATTCGTCCGGTGTACTGAAACCGCCCAGCAGCGAATTGAGTTGCTGGACCATCAACATGAAAATGAGCAGAACCCCTGCAAATCCCAAAATCAGAAAACGTTTTTTGAAGCCGTTGATGAAAAAAAGAGGGAGTGCCAGAAGAACGACAAAATTGATGCCGCCTTGCCACAGTAGTTTTTGGATCACTTCATTGAAAGTCAATAAAGCATCTTCGATTGGCTGTCCTGCCCGGTAGAAGGCGTTGGACTGAAATAAGCTGTATACAGATGGCAACAGAATGACCATAGCGGTTCCGAGTGCCAGTAAATAGAGCGTAGCTAATCGAAAGTGGAAAAAAAGAAATGCCTTTACGGTCTTTTCGGAATGGCTGGCAACAAAATAACGGACCCCGCTGTAGAAAAAAAGGCCAAGCGTAATCATGAAGAGAAAATAGAAATTGCTGATGCTCGCCAAGAACAAAGCAACAAAGAGCACTGCCGGTTTGTTGGCGGATAAAAATCGCTCGAATCCCAAAAGAATGAACGGAAAGTAAACCGTCGCATTCAAGAAAAAATAATGGGTATAGAAGTGATCGAAGTTGAACAATGCAAAACTATTCGCAATCCCTCCTATCAAAGCGATGTTTTTATTGACGCCCAATTTCTTCAGTAAAAGATAGGTTCCTAAACTGATGAGGAAAATTTTGAAGATAGCCATAGGAATAAAGGATAAGGGGAACCAGGCTTTAGGAAGCAACAGGAGGGGCCAGATGAAAATATCGCCCAGCATGTAATAGCCGAAGTCATTCCAAAAGCTGCCGCCCGGACCGTAATTCCAGGACCAAAAAGGCATTTCTCCGCTTCTGGCAAGGTCGTGGAACAAGTTGAAGAAGTGGATATATTGATTGAAAGGGTCGCCGCCTAATGAAATATAGAGAAAGCCATTGACAGGAATCCGAAAAAAAATAAGGGTGCCCATGAACAGGACCAGGAGTGTTAAAATAATCACTTGATAGTCAATTTTTTTTGCCATTCTTAGAACACCTCGATTAAAAATATAGCGGGTACAAAGTGCCATCAGGCATTTCTTCCAATATACAGGAGTCTGATTAATTTATCGATAAAGTTTATTGAAAATTCAATATATTTATCCAGAAAGAGTGAATTTATGGTATTGGACAGGCTTAAGAAATAAACTTGAAATTATATAGGCCTCTCTTTACATATTCTGCTGCGATAATGGGTAAAGAAGTATATTGAACGGCAACTGTGTGGTTGCCAAGCTGAAACTGGAGGATGAGCAGATGAGAAAAATGAACCGGGGAATGATAACCTCATTAGGAGCAATCGGAGTGGCGCAGGCTTTAAAGATCGTCACGCATAAATCGGTGACAGGACAATGGGATTGGAAGCAGGCCTTTACAACAGGCGGCATGCCAAGTTCCCACTCAGCCGGTGTATCGGCACTGGCTTCGTACGTAGCTGCCAATAAAGGAGCGCGTCATACAGAAACGGCATTGGCCATCGTATTCGGCGTTATCGTCATGTACGATGCACAAGGCATCCGCCGCCATACCGGCGAGATTGCGCGTTTGGTCAATGACTTGGAAGACAGCTTCGTGAAATTTTCTGGAGAGTTCCCAAGCTTTGAGTTTGTGGAACGTGAAAAGGAATTGAAGGAATTGCTTGGCCATCAGCCAGTTGAAGTATTAGCAGGCGCTGCTTTTGGGACCGTCCTGGGACTGGTTTCCGCAGCGATTGAAAACCGTGAACGTGAAATCGAAGAACAAGAAGAACGTTCCAAAAAACGTCTGCCCCACAACGGACGCAGCCGCCGATTGACACGATCCCATTAAAAAATGCAGCCATTCCTTTGGGAAATGGCTGTTTTTTTGTTTATTCGAGCAGAAAAATCGACAAGCGCACCTCAAACGCCCAACACCTTTCCTCGTCAACGAACGCCACAATTGTTAAGCACAGATTAAGAGTTTCTAAAGACTCTGGATAAAGGATTGCGCTGCGTGGCATATGGTATAAGCTAAGTGTAGCGCCTAATCATTTTGAAGGAGGAAGATCATTTGAAAACTTCGTTTTTGAAAATGTCTGTTCCTGTATTCGCCCTTGGATTTGTTTTGACGACGCAAGTGGACACGCAAGCATACGTGGCAACAAACGCGCCAGCATCTGAAAAACAAAAACTGGCCTACGAACCGGGTGCAGGAGTTTTGGAAAGGTTAGGCCCCTACGAACAACAGCTAGCAGAATTGGAAGCAGACCTTCAGTCATTGATTGAAGAACTGGATGGCGAAGAAACCATCAGCTTCGAACAATATCAAGACTACCAGTCCACATTGGACGGGCTGATCCATCAATTAAACACGGTGTCTCATGAAATTGAGGAAATGTCTCCGGCTGTAAACGCTAACTTCAAAGAACTATTGCTGATTCAAGAGCAGATTCACGGAATTGATGTGCAGTAGCAGATGAATCAATAAACTAGAAAAAGCGCAATTGTCATGACGGCAATTGCGCTTTCTTTTCGATTCTAATTTCCTGAAAATAGTATTTTGCTAATTCAATTATACTGTTTGGAAAAACTTAAGTGTACTCTCTATTTAAGAATATTTTACATTTCGATGGTTTTAGTGGGTGTAAATCTGCTATCTATGATAATATTACCTTCTGAATAGATAGATTTATTACAAATACGAAGACTTTATTACATCTTGCAACCCTGAGTAGTTGTTTGACGTTATAAGGTTTATAATGGAAGAAATTAAGGGGATTTTTGCTAGTCCATCAGGAGGTACAATTCATGCAAAGAAGAAACAGAAAGCAAAAAAAACGCAGCTTCATTTATGCAACCGTATTGATATTGACATTACTTGGCGTCGGAATCGGTTCAGCACAGTTCTTGGGGGATGAGCCAGAACAATCAGAGCCGCCGAAACAAGAGCAACCTGAAAAAGAGACACAACAAGCGGCACCTGAGGTAAAAGAAGAACCTAAGGAAGAACCGAAAGAAGAAGCCAAAGAAGAACCGAAAATCGAACCCGGTACAGTGGAAAAGGTAGAAGAACCTGAAGAAACCGTGCCAGCAGAAGAACCGGTTGAAGGCAAAGTCACCAAGGTGGAAAATGTTGTTCCGCCTTCTGAGCAACCTGAAAAAGTAGAACCGAAGAAAAAAGAAAAGACAGCGATCATCAAAGAATCTCAGCAAAAAGTCTATACGGTTTTGACTGAAGGCGGACAAGGATCCGGATTCTTGTTTTCAAACACAGGTATGGTTGTCACGAATGCCCATGCTGTTGCAGGATTCACTGATGTAGTGGTCCGCAATATCAATGGACAGGATCACCCGGGTACGGTTGTCGGCATTTCTGGTGAATCCGATATCGCATTGATCCACGTGGAAGCATTCGAAGGCATTGCGCCCTTGGAAGTGGAAATGGGAGCAACTGATGTGGGAACTGAAGTCATAGCACTTGGAAGCCCGGCAGGTTTAGAAAATACGGCATCCATCGGTTATTTGACTGGAGTGGACCGTGACTTCTATCAGGAATTCACTTACGAAGATATCTATCAAATTGATGCTAAAATTGCGCCTGGCAGCAGCGGCGGCCCATTAGTCGATGCGACAACAGGAAAAGTGATCGGCATCAACTCGTTGGTGATTGAAGAAGGCGACTCGATCGGTTTCTCTATTCCGATGTATTCAATGTACGACCAATTATCGCAATGGGTTGCGTCGCCAATGGCTGTAGAAGATGTTGCGGCAATGTTTAAGGCGTATGACGACTTCAGCGGCTACGAAGACGAAGATTATGAATACGATGTTGACTTGGAAATGAAATTCGATGAAACCAACTTAAGCGAGTTCATCGGCGATTTCCGTTATTATTACGAAACGGCATTGAAAGAAGAAGATTTCTTCTATGTGCAGAACCTTCTTGTCTATCAAAGTGATATCTACAATGGCATTGCCGAATACATCACCGATATTTCTGGACAGGGTAGAGAGTTCAACTTTACGAAGCTGGACATTTCAGGCATAGAAATCTTTGAAGATCATGCCCTTGTGCATACGGAAGAAGCATTCGACTTTAAAGATACAGCTGGTGTCTGGTCTGTTCAGGAACGCAGCAAAACCTACACTATTGTAATGGATGAGTTCGGATTCTATTATGTATCGGATATTGTCAACAAAGAGTAAAGCGTTATAGCCTACTCGAAAGATTTAGCCGTTTCCCTCAAAAGAATTTTGGGAAAACGGCTTTTTTTGACAAACTGACTCTTTTTTAATGAAAACTTCCGAGGCATGTAAAATCATTGATCTTATCGTATAATAGACAATGGACTTTAAAGTATAAATAACAAATGTAGCTAACAGCAAAAAATATAAATGGGTGAGGGATAACTTATATGACTATACTTATTACTGGTGGAGCAGGATTTATCGGGAGTCACGCTGCTGTCGAATTACTTGAAAGTGGTTACGAGATCGTGATTGTTGATAATTTATCAAACAGCCAGATTGAATCAATTTCCCGCGTCAAAGATTTGACCGGAAAAACGTTCCTTTTTTATCAAACAGACCTGTTGGATGATGAAGGTATGGAAAAAGTGTTCGCCGAAAATGAGATTACAGCAGTCATGCACTTTGCAGGCTTAAAAGCAGTTGGAGAATCTGTAGAGAAGCCGTTGATGTACTACCATAACAATATTACGGGAACATTAAATCTTTGTAGCATCATGGAAAAATACGGGGTAAAGAACCTCGTCTTCAGTTCTTCTGCCACTGTTTACGGAGATCCGGAGCAAGTTCCGATTGATGAGTCGTCTCCATTGTCCGCAACTAATCCATATGGCCGTACCAAGTTAATGATAGAAGAAATTTTGCAAGATCTTTATGTAGCTGATTCATCATGGCGAATCGCTATTCTGCGTTACTTCAATCCAATTGGGGCCCATATCAGCGGCAGAATCGGAGAGAATCCAACAGGTATTCCAAATAATCTGATGCCGTATATTACACAAGTAGCGATAGGCAAAAGAGAAGAACTGCAAGTCTTCGGAAACGATTATGATACTCCAGATGGTACAGGGGTTCGCGATTATATCCACGTGGTTGATTTGGTGAAAGGGCATATTAAAGCTCTTGAATATTTGGAGGAAAATGACGGGATTGAAACATTTAATCTTGGAACTGGCAAAGGCTACAGTGTGCTGGACTTGATCAACAACTTCAGCTCTGCCACAAAAAAAGAAATCCCTTATAAAGTAGTAGACAGACGCCCAGGCGACATCGGAATTTGCTATGCTAACCCAGAGAAAGCAAAAGCGAAGTTAGGTTGGACAGCAGAAAAAGATTTGCAGGAAATGTGCCAGGACTCATGGAAATGGCAAGTAGAAAATCCAAATGGATTTCAATGATTTTTTATTTCGAGGCAATTTAAAGGAGAAAACCTATGTTTGATATATATAAGGAGATGTGGAGTAGGCGGCAAATGATTTACTCGCTTTCCTTACAGGAAATGAAAAGAGAATACGCCGGTACACTTTTTGGATTTATATGGGGCCTGATCAATCCTTTAATGCGCATTGCAGTTTTTTGGTTTGTTTTCAGTATAGGTGCCCGTGCTGGGGGGCCGGTTGATGGTGCCCCTTATTTTGCTTGGCTGGCGATTGGAATGGTGGCCTGGTTCTTGCTCAATGACGGATTCCGTCTTACGCAAAAATCATTTAGGAGCAAAAGATCAATCATTAAGAATACGCCTTTTCCCATAGCCATCTTACCAGCCGTCCAAATACTGTTTTCCTACTACATCCATATCATTTTGTTGGCTGTCATATTCATTATCATGGCGGTATCATTGCAATCTGTATCAATTTACAATTTCCAATTGATTTATTACGACTTTGCTGCAATTATGCTGTTGCTGGGAATCGGTTCGGTAACAGCACCTCTAGTGGCAGTGAGCAAGGATTTCGGCCGCTTTTTAGATACAATCTTGGTGTTCCTGTTCTGGATGACTCCGATTTTTTGGTCAGCGGATAATTTAGGCATATTGGAAAAAGTCATTAAACTGAATCCCTTCCACTATATTGTCCAAGGGTACCGGGATTCATTTTTCTATGATGTCGGATTTTGGGAACAACCGGTTTACACTTTATACTTCTGGGTCTTGGTATTAGTCTTCTTCCTATTGGGTAATTACTTACACAAACGGATGAAACCGATATTCCTTGATACTTTATAACTTTCACTCGTGGAAGGCGGATTGAAATGAGCATTGCAGTAAGCGTAAAAGACATAACAAAAAAATACAGTTTATATAAAGACCCATGGGGCCCCATAAAAGAAGTGTTTATGAAAAAGAAACTCCATAAAGAATTCTATGCTCTTCGAGGAGTCACCCTCGATTTTCCAAAAGGGGAATCAATCGGAATTCTGGGTAAAAATGGATCAGGCAAGTCCACTTTGCTGAAAATCATTACAGGCATTACGGAGCCGACAACTGGAGAAGTAAACGTCAATGGTTCCATCGTCTTTTTGGATGTCAGTTCTGGAATAGATTCGGAACTAAGCGGTTATGACAATATTTTTATGAAAGGCACTTTGCTTGGATACACCAAGGAAGAGATGCTTGAAAAAGTGGATGACATCATCGAATTTTCAGAGCTGGGTGAATTTATCGGCCAGCCGGTTAAAAATTATTCTTCAGGCATGAAATCCAAGCTTGGATTTGCAATTTCTGTGAATGTTAACCCGGACATATTGATTGTTGATGAAGCATTAGCTGTTGGCGATTCCGTGTTCAGAAAAAAATGTATGAATAAAATGAATGAATTCAAGCTTCAAGGGAAGACGATTATCTTTGTAAGCCACGATAATAATGCTGTTGAATCGTTTTGTTCAAAAGCAGCATGGATTCACCAGGGAGAATTGGTGACATACGGGGATTCCAAATTTGTAGGCTCCTTGTATGATGATTTTATGAGTGGCAGAAAATCAATAGAGTCGATCCACGCTCAAATCGAGTTTAAACATGCGATTGAACAACTCACCTACCACACCTCAGAAAATGGGTTTACACTGCAGTTGGCTGGCTTTATCCGGGATCAATCCGGTGAAAATATACATGAGCAATTCGAATTATTGATTAAAGACAAACGTACCGGCGAAATAGCCGCAAAACCGATGGCATTTGGAGAAGCAGGATTTACTGTTGAAATCAATGAAAAAGAGTTTCCGCTGTTTTTCAAACCAGGCAACTTCAGTTTTGCTGCACGCTATTTGACAGCTGAAGGCCAACCTGTAGAATTTACAATATGGGCAGGCCAGACAACTATCACCGAACAGGATTCAGTGAGCAAAAATCAATTTCATTACAACTTTATCCACAAGCAGAATGCGTTGGAATTAGAGATTAAAAACATTGAAAAAGCAGAGCAGCAAGTGAATAAAATCTGGGTCAAAGAGGCATCTGCGTATATCGAAGGTGTTGCTTTTGTACGCGGATACGAAACGAAGACGGCTGATGCCGTGTCCATGACGTTTCATTTGACCAATCTGGATAATTTCGAACGCTTGGCGATTCCGGCGGTTATCAGTGAAACTGAAGAAATCACGGAGAATCCTGCTTATAACCCTCAAGGAAAAGTTTATAACTTTTCAAAATTCACTGTTATAGTGGATCTCGAGAATCTGCCGGTGGGCCGTTACGAAAGCCATCTAAGTTATCGGATGAACAATGCTCCAGGCCATGAGCTGCTTAATCTGGTGTGGGCTTCCAAAGCCAACGAATATCCCGATAAGCCGGTTTCAGTGAACGCTGGAACAGTGGAAATCAAAACTGTGAATAAATATCTCCAACTGGAAAAACAAAATCATCAAGGGCACTCACTGAAATAAACGTCCAATATGCGCAAGGAGTAATTATATGGAAAGCAAGAACATCGTTTTTGTTATCAATGAATACAATAATCACGGAGGCGCCCAAAGGGTGGCTTCTATTTTGACGGACCAATTTAGAGCAGATGGCCACAATGTCGCTATCCTGAGTATCAATGAACAAAAAAATGTACCCAGCTATTTTGATTCGGAGACACCTGTCAAAGTCCTGCATCGAGATAATTATCGACCGCCGAAGGATATTGAACTTTCATCGAACCTGAAACAAATGAAATTCATGAAAGTGTCAAAAGAACTCAAGCGTCGTCGCCGATTAGTGCAACAGCGTAAGGAAGTAAAAGAGTTTTTCGAAGCCTATGGAGATGAGGAAGTTTTTGTCATTGTGATTCAAGTGTATGGCATGCAATGGCTGTTGCCGATTCTTTATAAGCCGAACATTAAAATTATCGGGCAAAGCCATGAAAGCGTGAAAGCAGCTCAAAGTTCCAGACGCTATAAACGGATTTTGAGCCAGTATCGCCAAGTGTCCAAGTTTTTGCTGCTCACACATAACGATGCAGAGCATTTCGAACAACAAGGTTTCATGAATACGGGAGTGATGTATAATCCTTCGCCTTTCCGTCAATTGCCGAACTCTGTTGATCTGTATCGCAAGAAAAAGATCATTTCCTCAGGAAGGTTGATTCCAGACAAAGGGTTTGACGTCTTAATTGAAGCCTTTGCCAAAGCAGCTGCAGACGTGCCTGATTGGACATTGCATATTTATGGTGACGGACCTGCCCAAGACGATTTGGAAAACCTCATCCGCATTTTTGAATTGGAAGACCGCGTGTTTCTGGAAGGGCAAACAGAAAACATGGAAGCTGCCTTGAAAGATTCCAGTTTTTTTGTGCTGTCTTCCAAAGCCGAAGGGTTGCCGATGTCATTGATTGAAGCTCAATCCTGCGGACTGCCTTGCATTTCTACTGATTGCGCACCAGGCATACGCGAAATTGTAGAAGAATACCAAAACGGCTTGATTGCTCCAGTCGGAGACGTTCATTTATTGGCTCGGCATATTAAAAAACTTGCCAAAGATCAGGACTTGTTTATGGCCTACAGCGAAAATGCTTATGAAAGCAGTATGAAATTTAATAAACACGTAATTACGCAAGAATGGTACGAACTTTTTGAAGAACTGGGAGGTCGTTCAATTGAGCAGTGACAAAAATTTAACCAAGCGGCCGAAACTCTCAGTAGTTGTTATCGCGTTCAATAATGAATTGTATATTGAAGAAACCTTGGAATCTTTATACGAACAAACTTTTAAGGATATGGAAGTTGTGGTCGTCAATGATTTTTCTTCTGACCGCACGGGTGAATTGATTGATCAGTATGTCAGTGATAAGCCGAATTTCAAGGCGATTCATCTTCCTGAAAACAGTGGAGGATGCAGTACACCGCGTAATACAGGAATCGCGAATACAACGGGCCAATATGTCATGTTCGTAGATGGCGATGACTGGTACACGGTCACTGCCTGCGAGAAGATGGTGGAAGCCATTGAGCGGACTCAGTCGGATTTCGTGGCGGGTCAGGTAATCCGGACAAATAACTACGAAATCTGGTACCATAAGCAACTCTATTCACGAGAACGCACTAATCTGAATATCCGTGAAATTACGGGCATGCTGTTTGACAGCCTCTCTGTCAATAAAATTTACCAACGCTCTTTTCTGGATAAACATCAATTACGTTTCCCGGAAGGCATCCATTACGAGGATATTGTGTTTACCGGAAAAGCTTACTTTTTGGCTGAATCATTCAGCATCATCCCGGAACCGGTCTATTATTGGCGAGTGGTAGAAAATGCGGATGCAAAATCCATTACGAATCGGCGGTATGAGTTCGAGAACTTTGAGAACCGGATTATCGCCCACCGGTATTTCGATCAATTCCTGAAAGAAAATAGCGGAGCTCTTTATCAAAAAGAAAAGAATAATAAGTTCTTGCGGCATGATTTGAAATTGTACACCAATGATTATCTGCTGTTCGATGAAGAATACAAAACGAAGTTTCACGTTTTGATTCATGAATACCTCCATGAAGTGATGGATGAGTATTCGTTCATCAATTTGGCGGAAAGAGACCGGATTCTCTATTACCTGTTGTATCTTGGTGACCGCGAAGCCTTTGATGACTATATCGCTTATATCAATGGCTTGCCGACTGCTGCGAATAGAGTCTATAACACGGGCAGCCAATATTACTTCAGGCCTTCCAAAGCTGGAAAGAACCATGAAAAATTCATGAAAATGGCGCGTCCAGAGATCGGTTTCACCATTTCAGATATTCACTTGGATGCCGACCGGTTTTCGTTCAAGGCAGACGTAGAAGTGAATTCCATTGATAATGCCAACGTCACTTACTTTTGGTCGTTGCGGAACCGACAGACCGGTGCAGTTCTCGTGTCCGAGAAAGCAGAAAACCAAACCATTGAGTTTCATGCGGGCAATATGACGGAAGGCAATTACTATCTGTCGTTAAACGTCAACCACATGGGCAATCTCCATAAGCTATTAGTGAAAATGTCTAATATAACGGATTTGCAGAATATCCAAGTACAGCAAGGGAAATTGACGAAAAGTATTGCGGTTAACCAAAAAAACTCGTTTTCTATCCGTGTACAGCCGACTACATTTTCAAAGCAGGTCAAATGGAAACTGCAGCAACGGAAACTTGCGCAAGCAGGGCAGAAGAAGCAGAAGACATCCAATTCTTCTTTCGAGAACTTCATTAAGCGCTGGATTCCAAAATTGCCGGTACAGCAAAACTGGGTCTTATTCGAAAGTCATATGGGCAAACAATACAGTGACAGTCCGAAATATATCTACGAAGAATTGCTAGAAGGCAATAATAAATTCAAGTATATTTGGTCTTTCCAAAACCCTGATACTGTAGAGATGCCTGGATCAGCTATCAAAGTAAAACGAAACAGCCTAAAGCATTTCTATTACTTGAATCGTGCTAAGTATTGGATTGATAACCAAGGAATGGCCAATTTAGCTGAGAAAAAAGAAAAGCAGGTCTATATTCAAACATGGCATGGAACACCATTGAAGAGAATGGGGTATGACCAGAAGACATTGCCGAGCACCCGAGAACTTGAGAATTTGAAAAAACAGACGGATGCCTGGGATTACCTGATTTCCCCGAATCCTTATACCAGCAAAATTCTGAAAAGAGGATTCCGTTATGCGGGAGAGGTTCTGGAAACCGGTTATCCACGAAATGATATTTTGATTCAGCAACCAATTGCCATTAAGCAAAAAGCGCAGATGGAGCTTGGCATTCCTTCAGACAAACGGGTCATCCTTTTTGCTCCGACTTTCAGGGATTGGGATCCGAATTCGTTCCAGAAAGTATTGGATGAAGTTCAATTGTTGAGTAAGGAAATCGATGAAGGTTCCGTTATTTTATTGCGGCTTCACTATCTGTTGTCAGATAAAATCTCTCAATTTGAACTACCGGCGAATATCGTGAATGCTTCTAATTATCAGGATATCCAAGAGCTGTATTTATTGGCAGACCTCCTGATTACGGATTACTCTTCAGTCATGTTCGATTACGCTTTGCTGAAGCGTCCGATTATTTTGTATTGCTACGATTTGGAAGAGTACACTACAAGAAGAGGCATGTATTTCAACTTTACTGAAAAAGCGCCAGGCCCTGTTTGCAAAACAATCGATGAAGTTATGTATTTCTTAAATACTCCCGACAAGCTCAACGAGTATAACGAATCCCTCGGCCGATTTGTTGAAGAATTCGGCAGTTTGGCGGATGGAAGAGCATCTTCAAAAGTGATTCAAAAAATTCTTAACAAAAAATAGAGTAAAGAGAGCTGCTGTTTTCAGCAGCTCTTTTAACTCTATCCATGAAGGAGGGAAAGTGATTGGCAGAACTTGTTTCAATTATCATCCCCGTTTATAACGCCGAGCAGTATCTGGAAGAATGCTTGGATTCCGTTGTTTCGCAGACCTATGCGAATTTGGAAGTGATCGTTGTCAATGATGGGTCAGAGGACAATTGCGAAGCTATTGCCAAGCGATATGCAGCATCTTTTGCAGCTATTCAGTATTATAGCCACGAAAACCGCGGGTTGGGCTTTACACGCAACAAAGGAATAAGCCTAAGCAAAGGGAAGTATCTCTTTTTCTTAGATGCTGATGATACCATCCCGCAAAACGCAATTAACTTATTAGTGAAAGCAGCAGTAAAGAACGAAGCGGATTATGCTGTGGGGAAAGTGGTTCGTTTCAATGAAGAGCGGAAATACATTCCGATTCGTCATGTGGATTTTAATTTGTATAAAGAAAAGAAAATAACTTCGCTTAAAGAAAATCCAGAATTGCTGCAAGACAGTATCGCATGCAACAAGTTATGGCTGAAAAACTTTTTGATCAGCAATCAGCTTTTCTTCAAAGAAGGGAAAAATTACGAGGATTTATCTTTCACTATGAAAGCGGCTGTATTGGCTAAAAAAATACTGGTCGTGGATCAAGTCGTTTATCATTGGCGTGTGAGAGATGATGAAGATAAACCATCCATTACTCAACAACAGATGAAATTAGCTAATACTGTAGACCGTTTGGAAGCATTGAATGAAAACAGGCAGTGGTTAGAGGATCAGAACAAAAATGCCCGTATCATTGAGGAACATGACGTTAAAAGTTTATTGGATGTCTTGCGTCTGCATGTCTTAAAGTATGCACTGACTAGCGAACAGGACAGAGCGCAATGGGAGAGTGCCATTTTCTCATTCCTAGATAGAATACCTTCATCCGCCGTAGAAAGGTTGCCAGCAAAGGAAAGATTGTTGTATAAGGTAGCAATAGACAAGAACTTTGAGGATTTGCTGCTATTGTCTCAAGTTTTGACTCATACGGAGCTACAGCCGCTAGTAAGACAAGAAGAAAAACGCTTGGTTCTTCAAGGGGAAAATCAGCTGTATGATGTGACGCTCTTCTATAAGCCAGTATTAGTGTTTGATAACATCGAGAAACTACAAGACGGACGATGTAAATTGACGGGGCAGCTATGGATTCCTAAGGCTTCTCAACCCAGCAAAGGCCGAGTTTATGCTGAAAATCGAGTAACAAAAGAGAAACTTACAGTTGCGGAATTGCAATTGGATCAGCTAAATAAAGAAAAGAATTATCCATATGAGTACCAAAATGTTCAAGTCTTTCTAGTTTTAAAAGCTATCATAGACAAAACTAAAGAAGCTATCTATGATTTTTATTTTGAATCGAGCATTTATCCAGGCTCTCGTCCGACTAGAGCAAGGCTCTCTCCAACTGCGGATAACTCCGGTCATATCTCAACCCAAAAATATAATCTATCTTTTTACTCCACCAATTACAGTAACTTAAGCTTAAAAGTGGAGCAGTCAGGCAAACTAAAGCCATTGCTGAAGAACGTATTGCGCCGGTTAAAGAAATGAGCGAAAAAGCACTTCCTCATGAATTGCGCTATCCAGTAATGAAAGTGCAGTTCAGTTTAGGAAGTGCTTTTTACTCACTGGAAATCAAATCAGCAACTAAGATATAGCGTTCCGGTGCATATCCCACATAATCGAATGGGTAACAGGTCGAAACCGTCAAAACGGCTTTAGGCTTCGGCACAATGACGGTCCGGTCGTCTTCGTCTACAATCCGGACTTGGCGTACTTTGTAAGTAAAAGTTCCGGAGAAAGTTTTGACAATCAGTAGATCTCCTTTGCCGACTTCACCAAGTTCGCGGAATACCGTGTCCCGGTGGCCAGATAGGACCGAATTATCATTTTCCCCAGGCAGGACGCTTTCGGCAAAATGGCCAACGCCTTTTTCCAATTCGTCTTCATTTGTGCCGTGGATAATCGGCAAGGAAGCTTCCAATTTCGGAATGATCAGTTCACCCATAAGGTCGCCGATTTCAGGAGTTTCCGGATAAATGGAGTCCCTTACTGGTTCTTCAACAGGTTCTTCATTTTCATCTTCTTTTTCAATCGGAGCTTCTGCCATTTCGAGTGGCTGCGGTTTGTTGCTGAAGTTTTTCGCTTCAAGATTCCCCGTTTTATAAAGCATATAGCCTTTGGCGAAAGTAGCGGCATTTGTGGTGCTGAACCACAAACCGAGAACAATCAGAATGATGGATAGAGAAAGAAGAAGCGGTTTCTTGCTTCTTCTTTTTTCAGTTCTGCCTTTCATAATTAAACCCCTTCAGTTCTAAAGCGGCGGAATAAAACAATCCCTGCGAAAATTAAAGCCAGGCCAACCAATGCATTGACTGCAAAATCAGTGGATGTAGCAGGCAGTTTGCCGCCTTTTACCGTTTGAGTAGTTGTGGGCGCCACAACAGCCGGTTTTTGAACCGCGGGCGGTGTTGAAATGATTGTTTCCACTATGCCCAGTTCTGTTCCTGTCTCCACGATTATTTCAGAGCCGAACATTTCAGCTGTCAATAAAATATCGGCTAAAAATACATCTTTCAAATTATAGATTTCGATTAACAGGTCCGCGCCTTCAGTTGATTCAAGCGTCATAAGCGTTGATAAAGATACTGAAGTTTTCTGTCCATCTTTCACAAAAAAGTAAGCTGTTTTCAATTCGAAAAGCTCGATCAAGTCATTATAAATGTCCATAAGCTCAGCGATTTGTTCTGCGGTTAATTCATCCGCAGTTTCAAATTCACCAATTGCCATCATGCGATCACTTAATTGAGTCAACTTTTCCTCGAAAGCTGGATTCTGATAATCCAATGTTTCCAAGTGAGCGATTAATCTTTCCAGTTCTTCTTCAGTCAATCCAAGCTCAGTGAAAAGCCCGTCAAGTTCCAAGTCGTATTCATCCAGTTCTTGATAGTAAAAAAGCGACTCCTCCAGATCTTCAATAAACTCGTAGTTTTCAATGGAATCGGAATAACCTTCCAAGTAATCTTCAAGTGCTTTTTCTGATGTGAATCCGTGTTCTGTCATCAATTCCTGAAGATTAGTAGGAGTGATGGGCGTTCCCAAATTATCCTCCAAATAAAATTCAACATAGTATTCAAGATCTTCGATGAAAATCAAAAGAGTTCCGTCAAGTACATCTTCACCATACTCAATGTCTCCAAATTCATAAAGCACTTCGTTCAGCTCGGTGCGAGTCAATTCAAGCTTTGACAATAACGCCTGAATGCCCTGTTCAGTCATCGGCGTTCCTAATTCATCTACTGTATCGTATTCGTCCAATGACCAGCCTTTACCCTCAAGGTACTCAAGATAGGCTTTCTTTTCCCAGTTGATTTCGATTAAAAACTGATCAAACTTGGTATCATCCGCCTTGATTGCAAAGACTGATAAAGGCATGCTGCTAAAAAGAAACCCTAAAACTACTAAAAACACTGCTAAACGCTTCATTTTCTTCCCCCTGTGTATAATAAATGGAATATCTAGAATATTATAGTCACAGTTCGGAATGATTAATATAGGTATATTGAATTATAAGTATGGAATTTAAAAAAGAAAAGATGTTGTTAGAGAACATTTAATTTTTATAGCGGTCCAAAGAGAATACTGAATGTAAACTATTGGGTTCTGAAAATTCCGATTATGTTATGATAGAAAGAAATAGAACCCATGGGAAACAGGAGGTCTTTCCGATGTCCATCAGAAAAGCCATCATTCCAGCCGCCGGTCTTGGAACACGTTTCTTACCCGCTACAAAAGCCATGCCGAAAGAAATGCTGCCCATTGTCGACAAACCGACCATTCAATATATCGTAGAAGAAGCCGTGGCTTCAGGAATCGACAGCATCATTATCGTCACTGGGAAAGGAAAGCGGGCGATTGAAGACCATTTTGATCACGCCTTTGAACTGGAAGCCAATTTACTGGAAAAAGGGAAATTGGATATGCTGGATGCGATTCTTCAAACATCGAAATTGGAAATCCACTACATCCGTCAAAAACAGCCACTTGGATTGGGGCATGCCATTTGGTCAGCCCGTAATTTTATTGGGGATGAAGCATTCGCCGTGTTATTAGGGGATGATATTGTAGAAAATGAAGAGCCGTGCCTGGCTCAACTGATGAAACAGTTCGAAAAGACCGGAAACTCGATCATTGGTGTACAACAGGTTCCGCTGGAAGAGACTTATCGTTATGGAATAATCGATCCGATTTCAATGGATGGCCCATTGATGAAAGTCAGAAGCTTTGTGGAAAAACCGGTACTTGGAACAGCACCATCCAATTACGCAATTATGGGCCGCTATATTCTGACTCCTGAAATTTTCGGGTTTTTGGGCGAGCATCAATTAGGAGCAGGAGGCGAGATACAGCTCACGGACTCCATCCAAAAGTTAAATAAAATCCAAAATGTCTATGCTTATGAGTTTGAAGGGCGAAGATATGACGTCGGCGAGAAGTTTGGTTTTATTGAGACCACGATTGATTTTGCGTTAAAACGGGAAGAGTTGAAAGAACCTTTACTGAAGTTGTTCAAGAAAATCTTAAGTGAGGAAAAAGAACGCCAAAACCCTTGAAGAGTGCAAGGGGGGATGAGAATCGGTATCCCTTTGCTTTATCCATTCGGTATCGGAGAGCCTCAAGCTCCTGTATAGTGAAAAGAAAATGAAGACGATGGAGGTCACGGTCATGGAAACCATTCTTGCAATATGCATCGGGTTGGCATTAAGTGCAACTGTGGGGTTTAGAATCTTTACTCCTTTGTTGATCACAGGTATATTCGTGCATGTAGATTGGCTGACACTTTCAGAAGGGTTCAGCTGGATCGGCAGCACTCCCGCAATTATCGCTTTTGGGGTAGCGACCCTTTTTGAAGTGGCCGTCAATTATATTCCGGCTGTGGGCTCGTTTATGAAAATGATTTCCACACCGATCGCTGCATTGGCGGGCATTCTGCTGACGGCGTCGTTTATTGGAGACATGAGCCCCTTTTTGGAATGGAGCATCGCAATCATCGGCGGTGGGGGCGCAGCCACTGCCTCCCATGCAACCATTACAGCCGTTAAAGGAGTCAGTGAAACGGCTTTGATGAGTCCGGCTGTTTCCTTGGCAGAAGATGCTACGGCTACGCTGGCACCGATTCTGATATTCATAGCGCCAATTCTGGCGGTTTTTTTCCTGATTGTCATGGCGTTCATGATTTATAAATTATATCGCCGGTTTCTCTACAAACCGAAGACCATATGAAAAGGAGCTGGAATTTACTTTTCCAGCTCCTTTTCTATCAAGCTTTTCTGCTATCTCGGAATTACCAGCACCTGTCCTACACGGATCGCATTGACATTGGTTATTTTATTGGCTGCTGCAATCTTGGCAACGGTCGTTTTATAGGTGCGCGCGATGCTGTAAAGGGTATCACCGGACTTAACCGTGTATTTTACTGAAGTGGCAGGGGGCGGAGTGGCTTTTCCAGAAATCGTTAATACCTGGCCCACGCGGATCAAATTATAATTGGTGATGTTATTGGCTTTAGCTAGCGCTGCAACAGTTACGTTGTATTTTTTCGCAATGCTATAGAGAGTATCACCGGCTTTGACTGTGTATTTGGTTCCACTTACTGGAGCAGAAGGCAATTTCAATAATTCAGAGACGGTCACAAATTTATAGCCCTGGGCTTTCAGTTTGCTGATCATGCCCGGTAAAGCACCCGGAGTCCCAGAGGCACCTGCACCGGTATGCATCAAAATGATTGATCCCGGTACAATATTGTTCATGACCTTATTGGTAATCTGTGTGGATGAAACGCCTTTCCAGTCGACGGTATCGATATTCCACTGAATCGTGTGGGTATATCCAGCTTCACCTACCGTTTTAAGGATAGTTGAATTGGATGCACCAAAAGGGGCTCTGAAAATCGGTTTAGTCGATTTTCCTGTTATCCCTTTAATGGTCGTTTCGGTGGTGGCCAACTCACTTTTTATCTTAGCGGCGGTGAGTTTCGTGAAATCAGGATGTGAATAAGAGTGGTTGCCGAGCTGATGGCCTTTGGCTGAGATATTCTTAATCCAAGTCGGATGATTTTTTGCTCCGGATCCTGTCAAAAAGAACGTGGCTTTGACGTTATTGGCAGATAGTACATCCAGAATTTTGTTGATGTTTGTGCCATCTGAACCGTCATCGAAAGTAAGAGCGACAACTTTGCTGGTAGTGCTGCCTTTTGAGACATAAGTGGAGCTTGCTGCTTGTGGCTGGCTGGAGAAGGAGAACACAGTAAACAGGATCAGTAACATGGCTGCTGCAACTTTAATCCATTTAGAAAGCACCTTTCTCACCCCTTTATTTAGTGCGCTGAGCCGAGCCAGCATATGTATAGGAGAGATTAGGCCGGTAACTATGGTGAAAGATTGAGGAGGGATTTTTGCAGATTCTCTAATCATATTATACCACATGGATAAGCAATAGGGGCTAATTAAAACTGAATATTTAGAAAATTAATTGGTGTATCCGAAAAGAAAAAATCCAGTTGTCCGCAGATTGGGCAGCTGGATTTTTCTTTATAAATCTTTTGTATCGTAAATGGCGGTAATGAGCTGACAAGTGCTGTGGCCAGTCGAATATGTATTCCAATGGTTGCGGAACAAATCAATTTTTTCATGGTCCACAGAAGAATCTTGAATATGCGCAAGCACTTCTGTAGTGGTCTTAGCGATCGGACCAGGGAAATAAAGATTGCTTTCCGCCCATATTCCTTGTGTCTTGCCGTAATCTTCCAAGTCATACGCATAGAAAATCATCTTTTTCCCGAGCAGCGAGAACTCCACTGGGATAGACGAATAATCGGTGATCAAGATGTCGCTGACGATCAGCAGATCGCTGAGGTGGGGATAGTCAGTGGCCAACAGGACCCGTGGATGATCCACTATGTTGGTTACTTCTTGGACAGATGGATGCAGCCGGATCATGAGCACATAATCCCCATCCATTTTTTCCAGAAACTCTGATACCTCTAATTGAACTTTCATGCTGTGCAACGAATTTTTCCGGAAAGTAGGGGCATACAATACCACTTTTTTTCCTGCAATGATTGGATATCTCTCGATTAATTTGGCGTAAGCACTTTCTTTTGCAGCTTTATCGAAATAGAAATCAGTCTGAGGAACCCCCGTATAGATAAAATGGCTTTGATCCACATGGAAGGATTCAGAAAAGATATCCGCCATTTGCTGGGAGCCGACAGGAATGTATTGAAACCGGTCGTATACTTGCTGAAAGCGCTGCTTGGCCCGTTCGCTTCTGGCGGATGTTTCAGGATCGCTCCAACCAAATTTCTTGATGGCTCCAGCCGCATGCCACAATTGAATGCATTTTACTTCTTGGCGGAAGCGAATAACAGAGAGGACACCCGCATAATTATCGACAAAAACGTATTTTGCAGTTGCTAAATGATAGATTGATAAGAACGTGTCCAAAATATTGGACGTTTCAAAGCTGTATATCTTTTTATTGGTTGTAGGGACAGTGGTAAAGTCGATTTTGCATCTGGATTGGTTAATAAAGATAATTTGATGCTTTTCCGACTTCGCTAATTCTTTTGCAATGAAAAAAGCATTATCACCAAAAGAAGAAAGAAAGACCGTTTTATTTTTCATGGGGAAAAGATTGAACAGGGAAAAGAAAACTTTAAAGAAAAATAGATAGATGGAAATTCCAAACTCTTTAATCATTGGTTGTTCAGAAGGTCTGCTTTAATTTTTGAAGTGGAAATTCCTTCAGTTCTTGGCAAATACAGAACTTCGCAATATTCCTTGAGTTCATCGAATTTGCCTTCCCAGTCAGATCCCATAACAAATAAGTTTACGTTGTTTTTTTGAATGTCTTGGATTTTTTGTCCCCAATTGTGTTCGGGAATGACTTCGTCCACATATTTAATCGCTTCCAGGATAAGTTTGCGTTCCTCATAAGAATGATAGGCAGCTTTGCCTTTGATTTCATTAAATTCGTCAGAAGAAAGGCCGACAATTAAGTAGTCGCCATTCGCTTTAGCACGTTTCAATATGTTTATATGGCCGTGATGAATCAAATCAAAGGTGCCATAGGTAATTACTTTCTTCATATATGCTCACTCCATAAATGCTTATTTTCGGTATATTTAACAATATGCTATGATACCATCTTATATGTTATCATGTGTAATAGCTATTGAAAATATTGGTTGAATACAAGGTATTAGACGCTTTTGTTGCGCTAAAGATGCACCGAATACTGTTTATAATTGTACCTCCTGCAAAACAGTTCTCAAAGAAAGAAATAAGGTGAAAAAATTGAGTTTCGTTCAAAAAATCAAGAATCTTAAAAATAGCAGCTATACGAGAAGAATGTTCCGAGCTGTGTTCGTGGTATTAGGAACTCTTCCAAAGAAAAAAAAGTTAATGGTATTCGAAAGCTTTCATGCCAAGCAATTCAGTGACAGCCCGCGCGCCATCTATGAATACATGAAAGAACATCACTCCGAATACAAACTCCTTTGGAGTGTGGATAAGAGTGCGGTCAGTTTATTCGAAGATTTTAAAGTGCCTTATATTCGCAGATTCACTATTCCTTGGTTCTGGACATTTCCAAGAGCTGAGTATTGGGTAAACAATGTCAGATTGCCTCGATGGATGCCAAAACCGAAAGGGACAGTTTACCTTCAAACATGGCACGGAACTCCCTTAAAAAAATTAGGGCTGGATATCGAAGAGATTCACATGCCGAATACGGATACATCGGAATACAAAAAGAATTTTGCTTTGGAATCTGAAAAATGGGATTATCTGGTTTCTCCGAATTCTTATTCAACAGAAATCTTTAAACGCGCCTTCCATTATAAAGGGAAAGTGATTGAATCCGGATATCCCCGTAATGATGTACTGAGCAGCCATTCAGATACTTTAATCAGCAACCTGAAGAAGGATTTAGGTATTGCTGAAGACAAGAAAGTCATGCTATATGCCCCAACCTGGAGAGATAATGAATTTTATCAAAAAGGGAAATACAAGTTCGAGTTCCAATTTGCTTTGGAAAACTGGATAAAGGAATTCGGGGACGAATGGGTGCTGCTGTCCCGCATGCACTATTTAGTTGCTGAAAACTTTGATTTCTCAGCCTATGAAGGCGTAGTTTATGATGTGTCGCTATATCCGGACATCCGCGATCTTTATCTCGCTTCTGATTTGCTGATTACGGATTACTCATCAGTCTTTTTCGACTATGCTATCTTAAATCGACCGATTATTTTCTTTATGTATGACTTGGAAAACTATCGCGACCAGCTTCGTGGTTTCTACATCGATATCGAAAAAGATGCGCCGGGACCGATTGTCCAGACCGAAAAAGAACTGTTTCAGGCAATCCATGCGATGTCTGATAGCAATGTCCAATTGAGTTCGACATTCAGCGAGTTTAAAAATCGTTTTTCTTCCCTGGAAGATGGGAAGGCAACGGAGCGGGTTGTTCAAACTATTCTAAAGTGATCGTATAAGGGGTATAGTATATTCCGCAACCAAGAATCAATACAGAATCTGCAGAAGTCCTTTAAGGATTGCTGCAGTTTTTTTTGTGCTCAGAATTGCTAAGAGAGGAAATTTTTTCTTAATTATTCTACAGTAGAGAAAAGGGGTGAGACAACATGAAGAATATGGTAAACAAAGAACAGTTGGTGGCGACATTTTCAATTGTCGCAGCAGATCCGGAAACCGGAGAAGTGGGCGTCGCTGTCCAATCGAAGTTTTTGGCAGTCGGCTCGGTGGTTCCATGGGCAAAAGCCAATGTAGGCGCAGTGGCAACACAGTCCTGGGCGAATACCGCTTTTGGACCTGAAGGATTAACGTTGTTGGAAAAAGGCTTATCGCCAGAAGAAGTCATTGACAAGCTCGTTGCGGACGATCCGGGCAGAAGTTTGCGCCAAGTTGCTGTCATTAATGCCGATGGTGAGGCCAGTGCCTTCACTGGCCATGAGTGCTATGACTGGGCGGGACACATAATAGGGAAGAACCATTCCTGCCAAGGCAATATTCTGGTCAGTGAAGAAACGGTCAGTGAAATGAGCCGGACATTTGAAGCGTCGGAAGGCCCATTGGCTGAACGCATGCTGAAGGCCGTCGCAGCTGCTCAACACGCAGGAGGCGACAGCAGAGGGAAACAGTCGGCTGCTGTTTATGTTGTGCAGGAAGGCGCTGGGTACGGCGGCTATAACGATGTCAAAGTGGATCTGCGGGTGGATGACCATCCGGAGCCAATCGAAGAATTGCAGCGGCTGTATGAGCTGCATAAAATGTATGCCGCCCCGTCAGAAGACAAACTGGCCATCGAAGAGGATGTGCTGAAAACGGTTGTAGAACAATTGGTGAAGCTTAGTTTATTGGAGATGGGCGACTACAACAGCTATAACGCGGAAGTGAAAGAGGCATTGAAGGCATTTGTGCTGCGGGAGAACTTCGACGATCATTGGTCAGAAGAAGCGCTTATCGATGAATCGGTATTGGCATATTTGAAAAAGCAATGAGTTTAGAGCCTGTTTAGGATAGCTGAGCAGGCTTTTTATTTGGTGAGGTGCGCTTGTGATGCTGCGAGGTGCGGTGTTGGCCGTTTGAGGTGCGCTTGTAAAGCTGCGAGGTGCGGTGTTGGACAGTTGAGGTGCGCTCACCAAAAATAAGCATGGAAAAAGGCAGCTCATGAGTGAGCTGCCTTTATTTAAAAGCTTAATCTATTTGTTTCTTACGGAACTTCGACACGACTTCATAGACGATCGGCACAATAACCAATGTCAGTAAAGTCGAGCTGATCAATCCGCCGATAACCGTGATGCCGAGGCCTTGGGAAATTAATCCGCCGCCTCCGCCTTCCACGCCAATAGCAAGCGGAATTAAAGCTCCGATAGTTGCTAAAGCAGTCATCAGGATAGGGCGTAGACGTGTCACGCCGCCTTCAAGAAGGGCTTCGCGTGTTGTCAACCCGGCTTTTTCCATGTGGATGACGCGGTCAATCAAAACGATGGCATTTGTCACAACGATGCCGATCAGCATTAAAACACCAATCAATGCGTTGACACTCAATGCTTCTCCAGTAATCCATAACGCCACAAGTACGCCGATAACCGTGAATGGCAACGAGAACAGGATAGAGAATGGAGCGAGTGCGCCTCCGAATGTAACAACCAATACAAAGTAAACGATCGCGATGGCTGCCAGCATTGCTAAGCCAAGCTGAGTGAACGATTCGTTGATCTGTTCAGTTACGCCGCCGTGGTCAGTAGTGACACCGGAAGGAAGGTCAAGCTCTGCTACCTGCTCATCGATTTCCGCAGTGATTTCCGCAGCATTGTTGCCAATAACGTCTGCAGTCAGAGATGCATACATTTGGCCATCTCTGCGGTTGATGGTATCCGGCGATTTGCCTTCTTCCACTTCCATGACTTCACCGACTGTCACAGTCGAACCAAGGGCAGTTGGAATTTCGATGGCTGTTACGTCATCAATTCCCGCGTATTCGGTTTCTTCTGTTTCGATATATACGTTCAGTTCTTTATCTTCGTTCGTAACGGTGGTCAATACAGGAGCTTCGCCAACGCTGCTTAACGCCATACCGATTTGGGCAGCAGTTAAGCCGTTTTCGCTCAAGCTTTCCTGATTAGCTACCAAAGTAAACTGATCATAAGCTTCAGTCAAGCTGGACTCTGTGTTTTCTAAACCATCGTTGTCTTCCATGAACGGCTGGATTTCATTGATGGCTGTTTGAATGTCTTCCACGCTGTCACCGTAAACGAACATTTCCAGACCGCTTGCTCCCATTGCAGCAAAGTCCAGGCTTGCCCATTCACCGGTTTCAGTAGAGCCGTTCAATTCTTCAATCAGTTTTTTGCTTTCATTTTCGAATTCGGCAAAGTTATCATCATATTCAATATAGAACAATGCGGAATTATCTCCGCCTCCGCCCATAGCTGACAACGGATTTCCGCCGCCAAGCGAGTATTGGTATGAAGTGACGCCTTCACGTCCATCAATGGAAGCTTCTGCATCAAGTGCAATGGCTTCCACGTCTTCACGTGTCTGGCCGGGTTCGGGGCTGTAAGTAGCCATGACCATTTTTTGTTCTTCTTCAGGAAGGAAACTGACGCCGATTACGGGAATCAGGAATAGGCTGGCGACAAGGACTACGGTAGCTCCTCCGAATGTGATGATTTTGTGGTTCAATGACCATTCCAAAATGCGTTTGTAGCTGGCTGCCATTTTTCCTGGCTTGTGTTCTTTTTTATTGGATTGAGGAGTATCCAGATTCTGCAATTGCTTGCGGTACATCAAATGCGCCATCATCGGAACGATGGTTACAGCAACCAGTAAAGAAGCTGATAAGGCAAAGACCACTGCGAGGGCAAATGGCAAGAACAATTCGCCAATCTGTCCGCTGACAAGGGCAAGCGGAAGGAATACCGCGATGGTGACGACGGTTGATGAGAAAATCGGAAGGAACATTTCGCTTGTTGCTTCACGAATCAATTCTTTGCCGCGCAATTTCTCACCAGGCAAGGCCATACGGCGGTAGATGTTTTCGATAACGACGATCGAGTCATCGATGACGCGGCCGATAGCTACAGTCAATGCGCCGAGTGTCATGATGTTCAAGGTAATATCCAATTGATTCAATAAGAAAATTGCCATCAATAAGGATAACGGGATCGAGATGATTGAAATCAATGTTGTCTTGAAGCTGCGAAGGAACAGCAAAATGATGACGACGGCAAATAAAATACCGAATAACGCTTTGCTGAGCATCGTTTCGACCGATTTCTCGATTGGTTCGCCTTGGTCGAATGTTGAAGAGATCGTTAATCCATATTCGTCTTCAGCATCTGCAACGATGTCTTTGACAGCATTAACCACTTCAACGGTGTTGGCATCTGGTGATTTGATGATTGAAATACCGATCGATTCTTCACCGTTCGTACGGGAAATCGATTCCGCTTCACTCACCACTTCAATGTCAGCCAATTCGCTTAAAGCGACTGTCGGAATTGTAGTTGGAGCAGCTGGAGCTTGAGCGGCAGGATCCTGTGCGCCTGCAGCGGCACCAGGAGCGGCCGGGGCTTGTGCGCCTGCAGGGGCATCAGGGCCAGTTGGTGTTTGTGCGCCGGCAGCAGCATCAGGAGCTGGGGCTGTCGGAGCAGCAGCTGCCGCTTGAGGGATAGCTGGAATCTGCAGGTTTTTCAAGTCGTCGACAGTTGTAATATCGCCATCGATGACCAAGTTTTTAAGTTCTCCGTCAAAGTCCGTCAATCCTAATGGGAAAGTCAGTTTTGAACCTTGGATCAATTGCTGGATTGTTTCTTCAGTCAAGCCGTATTGTGCCAGAGCTTCCTGGTCAAAAGCCATCGTGACTTTCTGCACACGCTGACCCGATACTTGTGCATCGGATAAACCGTCTACGCCTTCAAGAGCAGGCAGGACATTGTCTTCAACGTTTGCTGTCAGTTCTTCCAGTGAGCTTCCGGAATTGCTGATGCTCAATGTCAGAATCGGGAAGGCATCCAGGCTAAGGCGGGAAACCTCTGGTTCATTGGCTGCTTCGGGAATTGAAACTTGCGACAACGCATCTTCCAATTCGCGGGTGGCCTCGTCCATATCGACATCAAAGTCGTACTGGACTTGGATAGTGGAAGCGTTGGCTAATGATGTGGATGTCATCAGTTCGACGCCATTCATATTTTGAATCCGCTGTTCCATTGGAATCGTAACTTCTTCCATAATTTCGTCAGGCGCAGCGCCCGGGTATGTAGTGACTACAGTAACTGCAGGCAGTGTAATACTCGGAATGGATTCTTGCTTCATCGTCAAGCCTGCATAAAGGCCGGCAACGACAACCATAATGGTCAAAATCCATATCGCAAATTTGTTGTTTAAGGAAAAATCAATGATTTTTTTCAAGTTCTTAGCTCCTATTCGTTAAATGAAATATTCCAGATAGATGACTTCATTCTTAATGGAAGGATGCTGTTTCAAATAAAGCAGCAGGGCTTCAATCAAAAAATCCTGTGGTTCTGTTTGGCCGATTTGTTCTTTCAGCAAATCCAGTGAAGCCAGCAACTTATCGGGATTCGTTTCAGATGCCTTAATCTTCTCTGAGATTTGCATCAGGAGTTGCTCGATTGTTTCTGCAGGGGAATGTGCTTCAGCCAATACAGGTTCCATCGCCGCTAAATTATTTACAACGGCGTCGATAGCAGCTGTGATGAAATTGGCGAGCCTGGAGATTTGCACTTGTTTCTTGTCCATCAACAAGGTGATGATGTATTGCTGCATCAGACCTTCAAGCACCGTCACCAAATCGGGAAGGAACGGCTCGATCTCCATGCCGTATGTATCCAACAAAATGGTTTTATGCAATGTGATGGTCGACTGCCGCAATTCCCCGAATAAGGCACTCAGCTTGTCACTGTCGCTGAGCGGCATGTCCTTGAACACCATCATGAAAAATTCCTGATTGGAGAGAGTGCGTTCAATTTCAATGGCCAGTTTCTTCTTGAAGACATCCTTGGAATCTGAACCAGGTACTTGCTCGTAATTGGCGATTTCCGTCGAGATTTCTTCGTGGTGCTGTTTTAGGATTTCGATGAACATGTTTTCCTTCGAATCGAAATGTTTATAAAAAGCTCCTTTGGAAATTCCAGCGGCTTGTGCCACTTCCTGAACAGAAGTTTGATGAAAGCCTTTTGAAGAAAACAGGTGCACAGCCTGTTTCATAATCTCAGTTCTTTTGTCCATTCAAGCCCTCCTAAACCAATCGGTCACATATAGTGACCGGTCAGTCACCTGTTTCAGATTATAGTTTCCACCTATTAATGTCAATTTGAAGAGCTTCGAATGATGTGACAATTTCTTGTCTGGTGATGATGTAAATGACGACTTTATTGCGAATGAAGGTTTAAAAATTTTAGAACGTTTTTATATTGAAATTTCTGTACTGAATTAAAGGACTGTCAGGACGAATAGAGAATAATACAGTTATTGGCTCGATTCGTTCAAAGAGGAGAGGGTTGGATGGGGCAGAAGTATATCAGTGAACCATTTGTGGAAGAACGTGCAGAGCAGCCATATGTCGGAATTCCAATTGTGGCGGGGCTATCGGAATGGGACGAAGTCAACGGCCTGGTTGGTGAACTATTCGACTGGTTGAAGAAGAGAGGCATCAAACCGGCAGGAGCTCCATTTTTTCGATATTGGTGTATGGGAGATTCTGAGGGCAAGTACAAGATGGAAGTTGGAGTGCCGGTCAAGCGCATGGTGTCGGTAGATGAACGTGTAGTGGCAAGTTATATTCCGGGCGGTTCCTATGTAAGAGCTTTGCATAAAGGGCATCCCGATGAGTTGGAAAAATCTCTTGATGCCCTAGAACAATGGGCACTACTTGAAGGGTTGGACATCGATAAACGTTGGGAAGGCGAAGATGAAATATGGAACGGCCGTTTCGAATTTTACGTAACCGATCCCGAAACGGAACCCGACTTGAACAAATGGGCAATTGAAATCGCATTTCTGCTCATGCGCGACGACGCTGCATAGGCGAAATGAAAAGTACTTCTCTTTAGATTGGCATTTTTAGCCGGAATAATGAGAAGTGCTTTTTTCGATAGAGTAAAATTAGCTCATTGCAAATATACAGTAAAAGCATTTTTCCAATGTATGTAAAACAGCCTTTTTTTGGAGTAAGATAGAAAAGGAAGGTTCATTTAAAAAAGGAGAGATAAGATGTTTGTATCCTTTGGAATTATTGTTGCAATCGTAGGAGCCGTTGCTTTCGGAAGTTATTCGCAGAATCGAAAGAAGTTTAACGCGAAAAATGGAAATCGGGAATTGTTTTTGCTGACGAAAGTCGAATTGGTCAAAAAACAACAGACTTTAGAATTGGATTTTGTAAAAGAGACGGATTCTGCTGCTCGAAATCATGCGCAACAGTTGGAAGATGCTTTGCCGCTGGACTATCAAGTGAATATCTACAATCGAATGGTTCAGGAGACTAAGTATAGCCAGGAAACTATCCTGGAATTGATGTTTGAGCAGAAACGTTTTCTTCTTATGGCCTCTATTCTGAAAAAAGTGCCGATGTTCTCAAAAGCCGTAGACGAAGTGTGGCATCAGCAATTGATGTTCACCAATCAATATAAGCATTTCACAGAAAAATTTGCTGGACAATTTATTCATCATGCCCCAAACGTGGATGGTGTAGATGGAGCCGATGATAAGTTCTTGTTTGATATGATGTACAAAAAACTATTCCTTGAGAAACCTTCTTCGGTCAAATCATGGGGCACTCCATTTTATGCAAACATGCCAAGCGAAGAGTTTATTGCTGAATGGAGAGACACAGACATCGATCAACTCAAAGGGAGGTACTTTTTTGCCAGGCCTGAAACTCGGCGACTGGTTCAAGGATTGGTTCGGAGCATAAAGGAGGATATCCAGGCTGCAGGCAACAAAGGGAAATTCAAGCAGTTTCTCCAAAAGCAGACTCGCATCTCCGCAAACTCCTATCCCACACCGGGAACTGCAAATGAGCTGACGCTTCCTTACGTATTTTGGGCGGCGAATAGTGATGGCACAACGTATGCTGAATCCCTGGGGATAGCAAAAACACAAAGAAAGATCAAGCTGGATGCCGATGCGGAAAACCCAGGTTTTCTCAGCAATCTTTTGGACAGCCCTAAAAACTCAAGAGATCCTTGGTGTGCTGCTGAATCAACTGATTCTGGCGGCTCCGACAGCGGCCATTCCTGCGGAAGCAGCTGCGGCGGATCTGATTGAAAGGGATAATGTTTTCTGGAAGAAAGACACCTCTCTCTGCATTGGCATATCCCAATGCAGAGAGAAGTGTCTTGTTTCTTTCAGCGCTTGTTTCTTTCACGGACGTTTGAATAATAGTAAATCATCTCGTACATACGGCTGCGCTGTTTTTGCAGGATGCCGATGGAGACATTGACTTCTGTTGAAACATTGAATTCATCGAAAATGATGCGGGTTCTGGTTGGGGCTATAGTTTCAAGGCGGTAATGGTGGTTGAAAATCCAAACGCAGTCAGGGTGATCCGGAGACTTTGTGGGATAGGCGGCCAAACCATCTTCTGAGATGAGAAGTGTTGTTTTTTTATGCTGTTTAAGATTATGCCGTGTGGCTTTTACGCGGCCTTCGTATGTAGAAGCAAACATCATACAGGCCTGATCAATCAAGGTCAAAACAGAATCGCGGGAATAAAAAATGCCGTCTTTAGTGACGATTTTAGACTTTCTTTCTGTTTCGAAATAACTTTCCACAAACAACACTGATCGATCAATTAAGTTCTCATCATATTTCTTCACTGGCACAAGCTCCCCTTTCTCAACACATGAAAATTCTACCATTCGCTACTTTATCAGGCAATCTATTTTTTGAAAATAAAAACTCTTTTGATAATTGTTGCGCACAAACGGTTTGTTTCCTCGAGACAAACCGTATTTTTGAACGCCAAAAGATAGGAAACAGCGATTGGCTGCTTCGTTTAATCTGGACTATTCTGGATTCACCCGGGAATCGACGAACGTTCAGAAGGATAAGACGATGAAAGATTTTGAAGAAGTAGCGGTACAATATGCTCCAATGATTTCTGCTTTGATCCGAAAGCTCCATATTTACCGCGATTACGACACTTTTCGCCAAATCGGCAATATCGCCTTATGGCAGGCATGGCAGCGTTTCGAAGATTCAAAAGGAAACTTCACTCCTTTTGCTTATCGCAGCATTCAAGGAGCGATGCTGGATGAACTGAAACGGGAGGCCAAAAGAAACGATCGCGGAAGCTGTACAGACAATGGTGTTAGAGAAAAAGCAGAAGAAACAGTGATAGAGGAATTACCGGAATGGCTGGAAGTAAATCAATTGACTGCACATGAAAAGTGGCTCCTCGATGCTCTTTTCGTAAAAGGGTTCAGCCTTCCGGAATTGGCCGAACTTGAAAAGATTTCGCTGGCCGGAATGAAAAAGAGGCGCGAGCGGCTATTGAAAAAACTGAAGGTTACAACGCCACATCCGTTCAAAAAATAGAAGACATCAGCCGGCTTCCGGATTCATGCAGAAAGGGGTGGTAGGGAGGAACGGCGAATTGTATAATGAAGGACGCAGCAAAAAAGAAAAGGAGATGACATACATGGAAGAAATGATGACGGGCATGATCAATAACATCTTTTTCATCATCTTTCCGATTGTCGTCTATCAGATGTTCGCTACAGCAGGCCAGCGAAACTTTTTCGTCAGCCACCGTGTGACCATGACCATTCTTTTCTCGATTTCCATCATATTATGCATGGTGTTCCCTTATCAGTTTCTGACAGACCAATACATTTTTGATTTAAGGCAAGTACCTATGATCGTAGGAGCTTTGTATGGTGGACCTGTAGTTTCGGGCATCTTGTTTTTGGTTTCTTCAATTGGCCGGATAATCATTGGTGGAGATGGGATGTACATTGCCATCCTGAATCAATTCGTTATTGCGGCTGGAGTGCCGTTTCTGCGTCCTCTGTATATGCGGATAAGTCGCCTCGGCAAAATTGCATTAGTGTTCTGCATTTCAATTGCTTCGCTCTTGTTCAATATGTTTGCGGGCGCGTTCTTTTTTGGGGATCCGCTAGATGACATTATTGGAATTTGGGTGATGCTGATGCTCAATCAAGGAACCATCATTGTCTTGACGGCTTTGTTGATTGAGCATATGCAACGGCAGGAATACATGTACAATGCTATGCTGAAACATGAAAAAATGGAGACAGTCAGCCATTTTGCCGCGGCCGTATCCCATGAATTGCGAAACCCTTTGCAGAGCATCAAAGGCTTTATCCAGTTGATGCATGAATATGAATACAGCCGTGAAAAACAACTGGAGTTTCATCAGACCATATTAGAAGAAATCATTACGGCAGAAGATTTGATCGATGATTATTTGGTCTATGCGAAACCAACCTACGGACAACTAGAGCCGATTACGGTTTCTCCAGAAGTCCATCATGTACTGAAAATCATGGCGCCTTATGCTAATGGAAAAGATGTCATCATGCAGATGATAGAGATGGATGAACATGCAAGGATACTGGTCGATCGGCAGAAATTCCAGCAGGCTTTGGTTAATATCATCCGAAACGGCATTGAGGCGATGCCTGAAGGAGGAACCTTGGCCGTATCCGTCAAATCGTCTCCTGCCAAAGTGTGGATCGAAGTGGCTGACGAGGGCGTCGGTATGACAAAAGAAGAAGTGAAACGCTTAGGAGAACCTTATTTTTCGAATAAAATCAAAGGAACAGGACTTGGAATGATGGTTACCTACAGCATTGTCAGCCAAATGAATGGAGAAGTTCTGGTGGATTCCGAAAAAGGAAAAGGCACTGAATTCACGCTGGAGTTTCCGAATATAGCATCGGTGAGCAAATAAAAAGGAGCTGTCTGGAAAGTAAGTTTTAGGTAGTGATCCTTTAAAGTTAGAGTTTTACTTATGCAGCTAATTTTTGTTTAATACGTTCGTTGTTGCAGTAGGTTATGTATTGTTCGATCTGCTGTTTTAATTCTTCGTATGATGCCAATGCTTCTCCATAATACATTTCCTGCTTCAGGAGGCCGAAGAGGTTTTCCGTGGCCGCGTTATGGGCACAGGTCTCTTTTCGGGACATGCTTTGGAAAGCAGTGAATCGAATGAAACACATGGAATCTTTTAAAAAAAGCTGCCCTTTTGTCATGAAAAAATGACTTTTGGGACAGCCTTTTTTATTTATTCATTAACTGCCGGACAAAAGGCAGGACGGATTGTTCTTTCAGTTTGGCTTCGAACATGATGTCCGCATCGGTTCCGCGGAGCAATGCCATTAATTCATTAAAGTCCGTCTCGGAAACGAGATCATGATGGCGCAGATCCGTGAATCCTTCTTTTCCTGTGCTGATATGGATTTTAGGCGTACCGTAACCTTTCCAGGTCTCAAGGATTTCAGCATAGTCAACGGGATTCCCGTCATTATTGCAGTTATGGTGATGAATATCAAAGCAAATCGGTACTCCGCATATCTTATTGACATCCAGGACGTCTCTCACTGTAAAAGTTTTATCGTCATTTTCTAGACGTAAACGCTGGCGGATGCTTGGAGACAGCGCCAGATAGGCTTCCGCGAATCGTTGTTTTGCCGCTTCTTTGTCTCCATAAGCTCCTCCGGTATGGAGAATGATGTCGGAGCCCCCGAGCAATTGAATCAGTTTATCATGGTATTCGAGATCCTCGATTGATTTCCGGACCACTTCGGGCTTCGGCGAATTGAGAACCGTGTATTGTCCGGGATGAACCGATACCCTCATGGTATTTTCTTCTACAATTGTACGGATTTCATCTGTGATCGCCAGAACATCCGAATCTTCCCACCAAATCCAATCGTTTATCGGATGGGTAGAGAGTGGAACGATTGAACTGGAAGCCCGGTAAAAGAAAATATCGTGCTCCAGATTCCACCGGAGGATTTCTAAGGTAGTCTCCAGATTTTTCATGGTCAATTCTTTTATTTTTCCTGTCCCTTCCGCTTCCGCAGTTGCGACACGCAAAGTTCTGAAGATGGTTTTCAATTCAGTGTTCATACAGGCATAACCTAATCTCATTTAAATTCAACTCCTTGCTTTTCTATACCCTTCCAGCACCGATTGCATTCCTTCCTTTCGGGTATATTAATAGAAATGATCCAATAGGAGGAATTGAAATGACTGCAGAAATCACCCGCACAGAAAAAGGTTATCTTGCCACATTTGACAGGAAGCTGTCGCATGACATCGAAAAAGTTTGGCAGATGCTGACGGATAATGAAAAGATTCATCAATGGTTCGCCGGATTGCAGATAGAAGAGCCGGGAAAAGGGGGACACCTCTCGTTTGATATGGGAAACGGTCATTTTGAAAAAATGTCGATTACGGATTTTGAGGCGGAAAGCCAATTGGGTTTTGAGTGGGGTGAAGACCATGTCCGGTTTGAGCTTACGCCGGCAGATGGGGAAACCCACCTGCGTATGTTGGAGAGCATTCCAGCTTTAACAGACCATACACCAAGGGATTTGGCTGGCTGGCATGTTTGTTTGGATGTTCTCGAGGCACTGCTTAACAAAGAAAGTATTGAACGGACTTTGGAGTGGGAGCATTGGTATCCCGAATACAAGCGATTGATTGACAGCATGAGTATTTAACGAAGATTGATCGCAGCTTCTAAAGATAATATATGATGCATGAGGCAGATAGCTTTCTAAAAGCCAGCTATCTGTCTTTTATCTTTGGAATTATTGATAACCTACCAGTTTAACAAAAATATTCTTGTTAAAATAGATAAATTCTTACTGAATTATTCCTGTACTCTACCAGTTATCCTTGTTGTTTTTACTCATTGCCGCTTGTATATTTTGTTGAAGCAGTTTCATATTCCGGTGGCGGTCAATTAAAAATCCGAAGACAATGAGTTCAGTAAAATGAGGAGGTATTCAGCACATGAAAAAAAGAGGATGGGCAATTATGGCATTGCTTGTGGTTTTCCTGGTAGCAGCCGGTTTTGCAGGCACAAAAGCAGCCGACGACAAGAAGTCTGTACCAAAAGGGGAACGACATGACATTTCTGAGATCATTCCATCTAAAGCTAAATGGGAAAAGGTGGTTACAGGAGATGGCGGGTTTATGGAAGGCATCAACTTTGACCGTGACGGCAAGATTTGGATGGTCAGCCCCATGTCAGGAGAACTTTTGGCAGTGGAAAATGGAGAAGTCGAATTCGTTAAAGAATATCCAGGTCCGGTAGGAGCGAAGTTCCATAAAGACGGCCGCCTGTTCATTACCGATATCAGTGGAGTGATCCACGCATACGATCCGGAAACAGGAGACAGTAAAGTGGTCATCAGCACATATCAAGGAGAACCGTTAAACGGCTTGAATGACTTGGTATTTGATCAAGATGGTGGCTTGTATTTTACGGAACCCATGGGCTCAAGTGCCACCCATCCAGTCGGACGCGTCTTTTATGTTCCAGCGGACAGTAAAGAACCTGAATTATTCGCTGAAAAAATCGCCTATCCGAATGGCGTCGCAATTTCAGCGGATGGATTGCGTGTCTACATATCAGAATTCGCCAAAAATAGAGTACTTGCTATTCCGGCCAAAAATGCACCACCATCACCTGAAACTCCGTTTATTTTCGGACAGTACGAAGGAGGAATCGGTCCCGATGGTTTAGCGGTTGATGACAAAGGGAATTTGTATATCGCACATTTCCAGGCTGGTGAAATTGTCGTTCAAGATGCAAGCGGATTTAGTTATGGCACAATTCGTCTTCCGGAAGGCGCAGGAACCTTCACAACGAATCTGACATTCCAGGACGGTTATCTGTATGTCACTGAATCCTCCAAAAATGAAGTATGGCGAATTCAAGTGAAAGAAAACGGATTGCCATTGTACGGAGCGCAATAAAGAATTTCAACCAACGGTGAGTTGCTAATTCTTATCAAAACCGATCAGTAGCTGATTCAGAAATGCGTATAACGTAAAGCCGAATAGAAACTGCTGAACAAATTTACGAACCAGAAAAGTAAAAGAAACCCGGCATCCTTTCAAAATAAGGTTGCCGGGTTTCTGTATATTTCAACCGAAATCTGTTACTGGGTTTTCTGCTCAATTTTGAATTCAAAAAAACTGTCTTCCTGAAATTTGCCTTTTTCGTAATTTCGTTCTGCAAAGGTAAGCGTGCCATCATGCGAAAACAAGACTACAGTTGCAGCGCGTGTTCCGTAATCAGGTGTTTGAATGAACATAGGAGACAGCATACGTTCCAAATCCAAACCAACTCCAGTGTCTGGAAGATGCGTATCGGGTGCATGTTCCGTATCAGATAGAATGGCGAAAAGCTCTTCCAAATCCGCTTCTTTGGATTGTGCCATATAAGAAGACAGCTTTTCCTTTCCTTTTGTCACTTTTGGCCAAGGCGTATTAAGAAAATGGTTGCTGAGTCCATGAGTTCCAGGAGGAATTTCGTAAGACTCATGCTGAATATTGTTGTAATAAAGCAATCGGTCAGAATCGCCCAAAATAATATTGAACCCAGCGTATTGTGTTGGATCGATGGACGTTACATAATCTTTAGGAGAATCGGTACTGGCTAAAAAGTTTTTGACTACTGCGCCTCTCGATATGGCGCCTGCTTCGAGATTGGTTGGATCCCGAAAATTTGTCAAAGCTGCAAAACGTCCATGTTTGGTAACTCCCAGCCATGTGCCCATTCCAGTCAAGTCGCGGCCAGCTAAAATATGGGGCTCGTCATCCCAGAACCGGGCAGATGCAGCGGGACGGCCGTAAAACTCGTCTCGATTTGCAGCAACAATCAGTTTGTATTTTGGATGGTTCCGAAACTGTAGGTTGATCAGGCACATAACTTATCCCCTTTGTTATTTTTATCCGTTAGTAAAGCTTCCGCTGTCCAAAAAGTTCACCAGCCTTAAAAGTCCGATTGGAACAACTTTACTCAATGGCCAGTGACTGCTGTGTAAAGTTTCTCTCATTATATACAATGAACGGTTGCGTTAACAGAAAGAGGTACCGGCATTTAAAATTATTCTATCAAGAAAATGGGATGGGTAGAAATTGAAATGAACATTCATCATCTGCAAAATCTATAACGCAGAATGACCTATTTTTTAAGAATGAAATTAGTTCTAAAGTTTTAAATGGAAGTATTTTCTGCTACACTGTTAAAAGAGTTTTTACTATAGTTGGAGAGCTTAAAGAGGATCAGGAGGATGGACATAATGAACGAAGCGGCTTCATTGTCTTTTGCACAGGTATTGATGGAAGGCATTAAAGAAATGGTGTTTGTCATAAAAGTGATTGAGCAGGATTCTTTCATTTACGAATTTTTTAATACGGCAGTGATGGAAAAAACCTCTTTGACTTCTCTTTCGATTGGCAGGACATTTCATGAAGTCCATTCTTCAAAGCTGGCGAGTTTTTTACAGGAAAAGTATAGGGGAGCAGTCCAAAACAGACAATGTGTGGTCTATGAAGATTCTTTCTATTCTGCTGGGAAGCAACTATTTTATTCAAAAACCCACCTGACTCCGCTTTTCGATGAGACAGGAAAATGTACTCATGTTGTAAGTTTAGTAAAAGATGTAACAGATGAAAAAGCAACTGAATTGAAAAACAATGGAATACGTGAACGCTTGGAAGAAAATAGTGCCCGATACAGGGCTTTATACGAAAGCAATGCAGGTGCAATTTTTACAGTGGATTTAAAAGGCGATATTACCGGTGGGAATCCGACAGCCCAACAGTTAAGTGGCTACTTGATGAAGGAGATAGTTGGAAGAAACTTTGTTGATTTTGTTTTTTCAGAAGACCGACTACTTGCAGAACAGCATTTTCTGGCTGCTGTCGAGGGTAAATTTAAAGACGCGCGCCTGAACTTCACTTCGAAATCTTCGGAAATTATGGGTTGTTTGATTAAATTTATTCCAATTAGTCCGAAAGGTAAAATTACTGGCTTTTATATGGTTGTCAAAGATATGACAGAATTGGATAAAGTGGCAAGCCTTTATGAAGCTGGGGAAAAGAACTTTCAGATCATTGCGGAAAACGTTCATGATGTCATTGTATTGATGGATCATCAAAAAGCTTATCTATATTTGTCTCCTTCTATTGAAAGCATATATGGCTATCAGGCAAGCCACATTATCGGCCAAAAGCCATTTTATAATGTCCATCCGGAAGATGTGCCGGCCATAACACTGGCCTTTGATGAAGCCGCAAAGAGCGGTACTACTTATCTGCTGCAGCTTCGCCTTTTGCATAAAGACAGAGGATGGGTGTGGTCGGAACTAAACGGTACTCCTGTATATGATGAGAAAAAGAGGTTCAAGCACATGGTAATGGTTGCGCGGGATATCTCCCTGCAAAAAGAATATGAGAATCAACTGATGCATTTTGCTTATTTCGATTCTTTGACTGAACTGCCCAATCGCCGTTTTTTTCAGGAATATGCAGCAGAGCAAATGGAAATCCATGATAAAACGCAAAAAAGTTTAGCAGTGATGATTCTGGACATTGATGATTTTAAAGAAATCAACGATCAATGGGGCCATGAAATTGGTGATGCAGTTATCCAGGAATTTGGTTATCGGTTGAGCACCTGCATCCATAGAGCGAATATGGCTGCCCGTCTGGGTGGGGATGAGTTTGTGGTTTTAGTAGCAAATGCAGAAGGACAGGAACAAGTGGCTAATGTGGCTGCCAGCATTTATCAAACAATGGAAAAACCTTTTAATGTGAAGGATTTATCCTTACAGGTTTCCATCAGTATGGGAATCGCCTTTTCATTGGATGAAAAAATAACAATTTCAGCCATGATGAAACGGGCGGACATGGCCATGTATAAAGCTAAAAACCAGGAAAAAAATTCATTTCAAGTAAGCCCAACATGAGCAGCCTTTGCTCATGTTTTTTTATGATGAAATAATAAAGTAAATTAAGTAAAATTATTGGTAAAATTAGTAGATGATAGACAATGTTTGAATTTTCGGAATTAAAATGAGTTTTCTTTTTCTAAGGAAAATGTTATGATTCTGTTAAATCATACATCCTATTAAAAATCCATAAATTGGTTTCTATACTAATTAAATTTACCTTAAGAGATGATACAAACGTGCATAATTAACTATAGATTTGCTGGAGTCGGCAATGGTCAAGGAATTTATTGATTTATCTCTCTTCTCTGTCCACTGGCCGTAAAAGCCCGATTGGATGGACTAACACTCAATGGGGAAAAAACTTCCACTGAGTGAAGTTTCTCTTTACCCCGCATTAACGGTCAGTAAGACTTCCGCTTCGCGAAAGGTCTACTGGCCGTAAAAGCCCGATTGGATGGACTAACACTCAGTGGGGAAAAACTTCCACTGAGTGAAGTTTCTCTTTACTGAATAACTGAGGTGAAAAAGATGAAAGAGTCCTTAATGAAAATTTTTATGGTCATCAGCCTGATCTGCATATTGGGAATCTCTTTCTTTTTTTACAGCAGTCAATATACAATCGCAGTTGACAGTGAAACAGAAACGATCTATTTGAGTTCTGATGTGGATGAACTTTTATTGACGGATGAACTTCGGATTTTAAAAGACTTGGAAGGCGATTTGCGGATTGATGATCTAGTGGTGCCCCCTTACAGTTGGAAGTTTATTTCAAATGAAGAAGAAGTGCCGAATGGCGGGTTGGCTAAAGATGTGTATTGGTTGAGCTTTACGGTGAAAAGCCAGTCAGAGGATCGGGACTGGTTGCTGGAATTGGCAAATCCATCTATTGATGAAGCCATTCTTTACTCGCCGGTTCCGACGGGTGAATACACTAGTGAAAAAATTGAAAAAGGCATTTCAAGATCAACAGAAACACATCCTCATCATCATTTAATTTTCGACTTGAATTTGTCGGAGGCGGAAGCAAGTACATACTTTTTGCGTGTGGAGTCAAAAGGTGCTAAGTATATGCCATTGACGATTTGGGAACACGGTGCATTTGAAGAGCATTCCCGACAAATCACTGCCTGGATCGGGCTATTCAGCGGAGTAAGCCTCATCTTTTTTTGGTGCTGCATCCAGTGGTTTCTCAAATATAGACAAAAAAACTTTCTGTATCTCCTGTTGTTGTCTGTGTCATTTATTTTAGTATCTTCAACCTGGTCCAATTTCAGTTTTGCCTACATATGGTCAAACTTGGAATGGTGGAACAGACAAACTGTCTCCGTATTGATTGGAGCAGCCAGTATTCTGTTATTGGTTGTTACGCGTGAACTGTTTGCAGAAAGGCTCAAAGCCTCTCGCTATTTCACTATTATTAAAGCAATGATAGTTTTAGCCTTGTCTTCAATAGTGCTTTCATTCTTTTTCTATCCCATCGCTGCATTGCTGCTGTATGTAGTGGCTCTTCTGTCTGCCGGTGTTTCTTTTTCAATCGCTTTTTATGCTTGGAACGAAGGGGAACGATATGCCGGCCAGTATGCGGTTGCTCAATCTTTTTTGGCAGTGGCTGTTTCAACGGCCTTTTTAACTGCCGCTGCGATTATTCCTTATTTGAATATCCTCCATTATGCAATTTATTTCTTTAGTGGAATGGGTCTCTTATATGCAGCTAAGGCATTGCTCGAGAAAGAACATATTGGTTTTAAAAATTTAGGGGAACTGGAGCGCCAGAAAAATGATCGGCAACAGTTAGAAGCGGAAACGCTGAAACATGCTAATAAGCAAAAAGATGAGCCGTTGGCATATACATCGGCAGGCCTGAAAATACCTCTTGAGGACAGGGATGGAATTGCACGATCCCTTCAAGAAACGACGGAAGGGACAAAGTCTTTTGCAACGGCGAGTCAATTGAATGAATGGGTGACAAGTGGAGAAAATATGGCACATTTGGTCAATAGCGTTGAGGATCTTTCCAAAAAGAAGAGAGATTCTGAAACGGGGCAAGTTGAAGCAGGTATTAGAGAGCTTTCTGTTTCCAAATTGGCGGCTTCCATATTGAAACAGCAAGAAACAAAACAGACGTTGAATATCCTTGTTATTGATTCGAAAGAGACCAACCGGTTGGCACTTTTGCAGCAATTGGGTTCAGGTGGTTACCGAGGAATTGGCGCAGAAGATGGCCAAACTGCTTTGCGCATATTGGCAGAAAGTGCAGTCGATCTGATTGTAATGGATGGCAATCTGGACGATGTAACAAGTGACGAGTTATGCCGACAGATCCGCAGCGACTTTACATTGACGGAGTTGCCGATTTTGATGTTATCGGATGAAGATGGACTAGGTAAGAAAAAGGATGCTTTCAAAGCGGGTGCCAACGATTTTCTGGTGAAGCCTTGTGACAAAGAAGAGTTTATGCTGCGTGTTGAGACATTGGCGAATATGCGCAGACTGACACAGGAAATGGCCAACTTGAATCATTTTCTGGAACGCAATGTCCAGGAAAGGTCAATGGCATTGGAAGTCACCAATAAAAATTTACTGACAGTCAATGATGAAATTCAGGAAATTGAGAAATCCAGAAACGAAATGCTGTCTGCAATTTCACATGAACTGGGTACACCCATTACACTGATCCACAGTTATATCCAAGCGGTTAAGGAAAGTTTGATTGAAGAAAACAATCCGCGCTATTTGGATATGATCCATAAAAAACTATTGCTTCTGGAACGCCTGACAGAAGATCTTGTAGAGCTGACGAAATACAAGTCTGGCAATATGACCTTGCGATTCGAGCAACATGAACTGCAGCCATGGACAGAACGGCTCGTCGATTCGTTGGAATCTGATGTCATTCAAAGCGGACGGGAATTCAAATTCCGCGGCACAGAAAATCCGGATGGAATTAATCAAGCTTATCTTGCGATCGACTTGGACCGGATTGATCAGGTCATTTCCAATATTCTCTGGAATGCCGTTAAGCATACGTCTTCAGAAGAAGGGCGGATTGAGCTGTCTCTGGAGCTGCTTGCCCAAAACAATAATCATGCTTTATTGGCTGAAGAGGATTTTGATGGAGAACTTGTTATTCGGATTTCTGATAACGGTCGGGGCATCAAGAAAGAGGCATTGCCGCATATATTTGACCGGTTTTACAAAATCGATAGTTCCACGAGCTATAAGGGGAGCGGGCTTGGGCTCGCAATTGCTAAAGAAATCATTTTGGCCCATAAAGGGCAGATATGGGCGGACAGCAAAGAAGGCAAAGGGAGTGTTCTGATTATTGTATTGCCGCTGGTTCTGCATTAACGAACAGGAGGAAAACAGATGACTGCTGCTACAGTGTTGATTGTCGAGGATGATGAAGGAATACGCGAATTGATGCGATTGTTCTTGCTGAAGAAAGGGTATGGCGTCATTCAGGCTGAAAATGGTCTACAGGCTTTGGATATGCTGGAAAGCGAGAGGCCGGACCTGATTTTACTGGACGTGGAAATGCCGGGCATGAATGGTTTGGAAGTATGTGAGAAAATCCGCTTGAAAACGACTTTGCCGATTTTGTTCGTCAGCTATCGTAAAGAGCTGGTCTATAAAATTCAGGGATTGGAAGCGGGCGGCGACGATTACATCACCAAGCCGTTTGATTTCAACGAACTGGAAGCCCGTATACGTGCCATTCTGCGAAGAAACGGCTGGAAGAACGATGAGGAAGACGGGCTGACAATCCTGAAATATAAAGATCTGCATATTCATGTGGATGCGCGCGAATTGTATATAGAAGGGGCTCAGGTAAAGCTCTACCATAAAGAATTTCAATTGCTGCTGCTATTGGCCCAAACGCCAAACCGTGTATGGACGGCAGAGCAGTTATATGACCAGGTATGGGGCTATTATTCAGAAGGTGATGTGCAGACAGTCAAAGTCCATATCAGCAACTTGAGGAGAAAGATTGAGAAAGATCCTGCTAACCCGGTTTATATCCAGACGGTTAGAGGGTTCGGCTACAAATTCATATGGGAATGAAAAGCATTCGGCTGTTACTGGCTGAATGCTTTTTATTTTGCCGTTTAAGTGGCAGGGGCAAAGAGCGTTAATTTGTTGGCTGCAACAGTACAATGGCTTTTAAGTTATTTTATAGTCTTTTAAGCCTTATTTAAAATAGTGCCCTGTGATTAATAACCTGGTTTATTCCCTTATTTATTATTTTACTGATTATTGATTATCTGAATTGGTTCTTAATGCCTTTATTTTTTAAAGTTTTCTCTTTTATTAGAATTTTTAGATTACTTAACTTGTTTTTAACCTTCGAGTTTTACGATGAAAATAACAAAGGATAAACCTTAGGAGGATTTGATTATGGAAAGCACATTCAATTTGAATAAATTCCTGAAAGCAATGGCAAAAAGAAAAATGTTGATCATCCTAGTAACACTGGCTTTTATTGTTATTAGTGCGGTTGCCAGTTATACCGTGATGAAACCGGTCTATCAGGCGACAACGCAGATTTTAATCAACCAAAACACAGCAAGCAGCCAGGATTTCGATAGTCTGGATATCGACACCAATCTTCAATTGATCGGAACCTATAATGTCATTATCAAAAGCCCGGCGATTCTAGCCAATGTCATCGAGGAGTTACAGTTGAAAGATACGATTTCCTCCTTAACGGAACGCATTACGGTCAATAACATCGAAAGCTCACAAGTCGTTACCTTATCAGTGGAAGATTCTTCGATGGAACAGGCTGTGTTGATTGCGAATACAACAGCACAGGTCTTCCAAAAGGAAATCCAAACGATGATGAATGTGGACAACGTCAGTGTTCTTGCTGCAGCAGAAGCTGCTGCAAACCCAAAACCGATTCGCCCGGACCCTGTTTTTAACATGGCAATCGGAGCGGTGGCCGGACTGGTTTTCGGTATGGCCATCACGCTGATCCTGGATCAATTGAATACAACGGTCCGAACAGAAGAAGATATTGAAGAAATCCAGGGGCTTCAAGTTTTGGGGATTGTCAGTCCTGTAGACAGCAATTTGAAAATGGAAAAACCATTAAATCTATCAGAGAGATTGGAGAAGGATATACATGCGGGCAATGAACAAGACAAAAAGGTTAATGCCGCGAAAATTGGTGGCTCGTACTAATCCACAATCGATTACTGCTGAACAATACCGAACGATTCGGACCAATATCAATTTCTCGACACCTGGTTTGGATTCGAAAGTCATCTTGTTCACGTCTGCTTCAAAAGAAGAAGGGAAATCGACGACAGCGGCAAATATGGCAATTGTATTTGCCGAAACCGGCAAAAGAGTTTTGTTGATCGATGCCGATATGCGGCGGCCGACTTTGTACCGGACGTTCCAATTAGGGAACAACACCGGCCTGTCTAACCTCTTGCTGAGAAAAGGGCAGTTGAAACATTCGGTAAAAGCGAGTGGGGTTCCAAACTTGGATTTGCTGATGAGCGGACAAATACCCCCAAACCCGGCGGAATTGCTGGAGTCCGATGCTTTGGAGGAATTGCTGGAAGAAATGCGCGGTCAGTACGATTACATCCTTTTTGATTCACCGCCGATCCTATCAGTAACCGACTCCAAGATTTTAGCGAATAAATGCGATGGCACAGTTTTGGTAGTGAATACAGGGAAATCAGAGAAAGTCAGCGTTGAAAAAGCACGTGACTCTTTGGCTACAGCGAAAGCATTCATTCTCGGAGTTGTCCTGAACAATTATCCGCTCAACAAGGAAAACTATTATTACCATAATTACAACGACTAAGCTGTTGATCCGAAAAGAAAGGGCGAGCGTAAATGGAGATGTACAAACACCGTGCACTTGAAATTCTTCATCGTTCACTGATCCCTTTCCTTGTTGTTTTTCGCCAATTTCGTATCTTTGTTTCGAATGGATTTGAAAGTATAGAAGAAAAGCTGGAACTGGTAGCTTTGCCGACAGCTCCACATCTGACTGGAAAAAACGTTTTGGTTACTGGAGCAGGGGGGTTTGTCGGTTCCCAAATTGCCCGTCAGCTGATTCAATATCAGCCTTCCTGCATTCTGCTGCTCGGACATGGACCGCAATCCATCTATTCAGTTGAATATGAGCTAAGAAAGCTGATGGTAGGGAATACTGAAATCATACCGATTGTTCTGGATGTTCAAGATAAAAAAAAGATCTATTCCATTATTGGGCGCTACAAGCCGGACATCATCTACCATACAGATGGGCACCGGCAACTAGATATAACAGAAGAAGATTCATCTATCACTCTACATGGGGCTGTCTTTGCTGCCAGTAACATTGCGGAAGCTGCCAACCGTTACCAAATTAAGCGTTTTGTATTGATTTCTACTGAGTTGGCTGAAAAGCCGCGAAATCTCATGGAAGCTGAAAAACGCTTGTCTGAAATGGTTGTTGAGAGTATTTCATTGACCAGTTTGACTCGGTACATCATTGTGCGTTTGCCGGAAGCTGGAATGTCTGCTAAGTCGAAGAAGCTTTATAGTCCGAGTGACACAAAAATAGCAGATGCTCAGCTGGTGCAGCGTATTCTGCAAACGGACAGCCAAGCGCCAGCATCTGATTTATACGGCTTGAAGAAGGCCGATTCAAGCCCATCTAGAGGGCTTAGCCAAATTGAAATGGCCAGACTCCTGAAACAGTTGAAAACAGCCACGGAGAATGAAGCGCGTCAGTTGGTCATATCTTTTCTGAAGCGTTAAACACGAAAGGGTGGAATTAATGGAGCCAGAAAAACATCACAATGAATTTCATTTTGAAGAAGAGTTGCGTGAATTAGGTAGGGATCTGACGTTTCAAAATGACGATATGATCAAGCAGCATCCTTTTTTGAATAAGATTTATCCGTATGCACTGAATACCATCCACTTGGTCACGTATTGTGAAAACAATACAATTTCATTGTTGTCGGCCAGTCTGGAAATCGGCACGGTTGAAAGCGTCAGTGGATTTGCCGATGAAATTGGCGGCATTTCATGCGGAGTGGACCATCAGGGGAATTTAAAGCCATATGCTTATAATCTGAATACATTGGAGAAGATTTATAAGCATCCACAAACACGTTTTGTGTTTGCGGGCAGCCAAATCCCTCATTTTGACAGGCTAAAGTCTTTTGCCATCAATTTGCATATCGACAACAAAGCCGATGACGTAATTTCTTGGAAGCTGGCCTTAAATGCTAAAGGTCATCCAATTTTAATCACTTCTCTAAAAGAAAAAGAAAACTTGCTCTAACTGCCTAATAAACAGAACTGATTTCAGTCAGGAATAAGAAGCGAGTGAAGGGGGATAGTCGTCAGCATGTTACATAATCTGAAAATAGCTGTAGTCGGATTGGGGTATGTCGGCTTGCCTGTAGCAGCCGCCTTTAACCGGAAATATCCTGTCACTGGTTATGACATCGATGAAAAAAGAATTCAAGCACTGACCATCGGATTGGATAAAACGAATGAAATAAGCCGTGAGGAGTTTCTGGACTCCACTCTTGTTTTTACAGCCGATCCAGCGGATTTGAAAGATGCCGGGTTTATTATCATCGCTGTGCCCACTTCTTTCGACAGGCACAAGCTGCCCGATTTAACGGCTTTGCAGGAAGCCAGCAAATGTGTCGGGCAGCATATGAAAAAAGGAGCGGTTGTGGTTTATGAATCGACTGTGCCGCCGGGAGTGACAGAGGAAGTCTGCATTCCGATACTGGAGAAATACTCGGGCTACGAAAGCGGTAAAGAATTTTTTGTCGGTTATTCTCCGGCACGGGTTCTGGCTGGGAATAAAAAGTATAGTTTTACAAAAATGAAAAAAGTAGTGGCGGGACAAAACGAGGAAGTAACGGAATTTTTGGCGCAAGTTTATGGCAGTGTGGTTACAGGCGGTATTTATCAGGCACCCTCAATCCGTGTGGCTGAAACTGCCAAGTTAATTGAAAATATCCAGCTTGATGTCAATGTGGCATTGATGAACGAACTTGCTTTGATTTGCGGTCGCTTAAATATTGATACGCAAGAAGTGCTTGAAACTGCGGGCAGCAGAATTGGTTTTGTGAAAGCTGCTCCGGATTTGGTCGGAGGACAGGGAATCGAGTTGGCTTCTTTATACTTGGCGAACAAAGCAGAATCTGTCGGCCACAGTTCCGAAGTCATTTTATCCGGCCGCAATATCAACGAAGGCATGGGGCGGTACATTGCCCAAACATTGATCAAAAAAATGATTCAGGACAATATCAGCATAGCTGATGGCCGCGTGACAATACTGGGGCTTTCATCTAAAGAAGATGTGCCCGATCTCCGCAATTCCAAAGTTGCTGATATCGTAGAGGAACTCAGGGAATACGGCATTGAAATACAAGTGGCTGACCCCTACGCTTCCACTGAAGATACAGCAAGCCATTATCAACTGGAACTCCTCACCCACCGGCAGTTGAAGCCCGCCCACGCAGTTATTTTGGCAGTTCCGCATAAACCCTATAAAGAAGCTGGTTGGAAACAGTTTGAAGGATTATTGATTGGTCAGCAAGGCATTGTCTTCGATGTCAAAAGTATACTTGATCCTAAAAGGAAACCGGAAAAAGTCCAGCTATGGCGTTTATGAAGTTTTAAGAAAGAATTCTAGTTTGTCCGAATGGATATAGCAACCACCTGTAGCGTGCAGGTGGTTTTTTGCATGGAAATATACATGATGTCAATAATGCATTTTATGATTTGGGATTAGCTGAAACGGCGGGGATGAAAAGTAAAAAAATCCATTAAATACTCAGTAGATTTTAATAAACGTCTCATGATGTTCACAGAAACAAACCGTACACTTAGTTTGTGGAGTTATTATTAGAATATTAAGGAAAAAAGGAGGTGAAAGTTTTGGCTATCGAGATATTTTGCAGAAAAGAACAGAAATACCTCATCAGCAGGCTACAGTACAAGCGGCTAATTGAAGAATTGAGTGATTGCATGCGAAATGACAGAAATGGAGATGATGGAAAATACTCAGTCAACAGCCTGTACTTTGAGAACAAGGAAAAACAGATTTACTTTGAAACGAAGAATAAATTACAGTATCGCCAAAAACTTCGTTTGCGTGTGTACGGAGAAACAGATTCTGCCGGAACAGCCTTTTTTGAAGTAAAACAAAAACATAAGAATGTTGTCAACAAACGCAGATTGACGTTGCCTCTTGCAGAAGCTTATCGTTATTTGGAAAAAAACGGCGAACAAGAATTAGATCAATTCAACGTATCCAATCCACAGGTGCTGAAAGAAATCGACTACTTCCGGAAATATTATCAGTTGCAGCCAGAAATGATTGTCAGCTACGATCGCCATGCCTTGCATGGAATTGATGATCCTGATTTGCGTCTCACCTTCGATTTTAATCTCAGATGCCGCAATGAGGATCTGCGGCTGGAGAATGGGGGATATGGGGATTATTTTATCGATCCGAACCTGGTGGTGCTTGAAGTAAAGGTGGACCACAGTGTGCCCTTATGGTTGGCTCGAATTCTGCAGCGGCTTGATTGTGAGCAGCGCAGCGCTTCAAAGTTTTGCACAAGTACAGAATTGCTGGGGGATGAGAAATTTTCCTTGGAAACCGAATTCAAAATGTAAATAGGAGGAGATCAATATGGCAACTATTACAGAACTTTTTCAATTCAACCCCGAAACCGGTGAGTCCACCATTTGGATGAGCTTTGCAGCAATGGCGATTGCATTGATTCTGAGCTTGATCATCACGACAGTCTATCAGCACACGTTTAATGGAGAAAGTTATTCACAGGATTTTGTACACACAATTATTATGATGAGTGTGGTCGTTTCAGTAGTCATGAACGTAGTGAGCGGCAATGCAGGCGTTGCATTCGGATTATTTGCAGTCTTCTCCCTTATCCGTTTCCGCAGTGCTGTTACGAACGCCAAGGACATCGCATATATCTTCTTCGGCCTTTGTGTGGGAATGACATGCGGGCTGTTTCAATTCCAACTGGCTATTCTCTTGACGTTATTTGCTTCAGCGGTCTTTTATTTCCTATTTAAAACCAATTACGCAAAAGGGCGCGATACACAAATTTTGAAAGTTACAGTTCCTGAAAACTTGAATCATGAAAAGCTGCTCGATGATATTCTGAAAGACAAGACGGTCGATCATCAATTGCGCCAGGTGGAAACAACCAACTTGGGCACAATGATTCTGTATACGTTTTCCATCCGCAGCAAGCCCGATACCAAAGACCATGAACTGCTCGATCTGATTCGGGAGCGCAATGCCAACTTGAAAGTTTCCTTGTCTTATCTGCAGCCGAAGGAAATGTAGGGTCTATTCCGGGGATACTTCTCCGGACTGTTTTTATGGAGCGGGGGAAGGGTATGGAACAGTATAGAACTGAAGGAGGGCGTAGCTATGGAAATTGTGGCGAAAAGAGACTTGCTGAAGGACCGTTATGGGAATTATTATATGGTGTCTTATGCTTCCAAAAAGTCGTTGACAATTGTCAATGCCGCTATGTACCATGCGTTCAATCAAATGCTGAACGAAGAACTGGTTGCCAAGGTGAAAGCGAAGTATCCGAATGATGTGGCTTGTGGGAAATATTTTGCCGACCTTGTCCATGAGCAAGTAGAAGAGATGAACCGTCCTGGGAACCCTGGAAACATTTACGACATTGAAGATGTAAAAAAAGAATATGATCTGCATATGAAACCGCTCTATGACGATTCATTTCATTTATCGTAAAGCTTCATATTTTTGACTGCCTGCCCTGAGAAAGGGCAGGCTTTTTTTGCGCAAAAACGGGTAGGTTAAAGTTGAGGATTGAAAAGGCCCTGCAAATGATGTATTTGTCTCCTGATTGGGACAGGGTTGGAGAAAATCATCAAAAAGGCTAAGTACTTTTCTGCTATAGGGTATTGGAAATCCGAGCAGTTGCTGCTACTGGAGTGTTAGCGCTTACAGAGAGATAAGAATACTATTGAAAAAGGAAATAGGGCTTTATTGCTTTATCCGCCTAAAGTCTGAAAAATATACGAATTGTCCGAAAACTCTTTCAATTATTCAAATACTCTTTATAATAAACAATTATGAACAAAGGGAGATGAGGCATATGTCTAAACTGAAAAACGACTCGTTGCAATTGCATCGGACGCATCAAGGGAAATTGGAGATTCGGTCGAAAGTGGCAGTGGAAAACGAAAGGGACCTGAGCCTCGCTTATTCTCCAGGAGTTGCTGAACCTTGTCGGGAGATCGCGGCAGATCCAGCAAAAGTTCATGACTATACCATGAAAAGCAATATGGTCGCAGTGGTTACAGACGGCACAGCAGTTCTGGGACTTGGCAATATAGGGCCGCTTGCAGCATTGCCTGTCATGGAAGGGAAAGCTATATTGTTCAAAGAGTTTGCCGGTGTGGACGCATTTCCGATCTGTCTGGATACAACAGATGCAGAAACCATCATCCAGACAGTGAAGTTGCTTGAACCAGGTTTCGGCGGCGTCAATCTTGAAGATATTTCAGCCCCTACTTGTTTTGTAGTGGAAGAGCGCTTGAAAAAGGAAATGGGCATTCCTGTGTTTCATGATGATCAGCACGGTACCGCGATCGTCACCTTGGCTGGCTTGATCAATGCATTGAAATTGGTCGGCAAAGACGTTCCGGAAACCCGAATTGTGGTGAACGGTGCAGGAGCGGCTGGAATTGCGATCGTGAAATTGCTGAGCAAATTCGGTTTCGGGCATGTGATCATGTGCGACACAAAAGGTGCCATTTTTAAAGGGCGCAAAAACGGCATGAATCCATTTAAAGAAGAAGTGGCTGAAATGAGCAATTACGAGCGCAAAGAAGGCTTATTGGCAGATGTCATTCACGGAGCAGACGTCTTTATCGGCGTTTCAGCAGAAGGCGCATTGACTGAAGAGATGGTCAAAACCATGAACAGCGAGGCCATCATCTTTGCAATGGCCAATCCGAATCCTGAAATCCTTCCGCACTTAGCGAAGCAGGCGGGAGCGAGAGTTGTTGGAACAGGGCGTTCCGACTTCCCGAACCAGGTCAATAACGTATTAGCCTTCCCAGGGCTCTTTAGAGGGGCGTTGGATGTTTTGGCTACGGATATCAACGATGCAATGAAAATCGCTGCTGTAGAAGCAATAGCCGGCTTGTTGGAGACGCACGAGCTGCATGAAGAGTATGTCATACCGAAACCATTTGATTTGCGTGTGGCTTCAGCGGTTGCAGCCGCGGTTGCTAAAGCGGCAATCGAAACAGGCGTTGCCCGGAAAACAATTGAAACGGATGATCTGCAGCAAAAGACAGCAAGCTTATCGGCAGCCGGAGAATAATGCACTATATAATAGAAGAAACTCATTCGCTTTTATTCCAGCGAATGAGTTTTTTTGTGCAGAATTTGGATGAACGACTACAAATTCATTTGAACGTTCACAACCCGTAACGCGTTTATTAGAAGACAGAAAAAAGCCCTTTGCAGCGCGGCAAAGGGCTGCTTCATAAGATCTTATCCGAAAATCTCTTCAGATACTTCCACGATGTATTTCAATTTGTCCCATTGCTGTTGTTCTGTCAATTCGTTGCCGTGGTGTGTAGAAGCGAAACCGCATTGCGGGCTGATGCACAATTGCTCAAGCGGCACAAACTCGGCAGCCTCTGCAACACGGGCTTTGATGGATTCTTTGTCTTCCAGTTCGCCGTTTTTTGAGGTAAAGACGCCCAGAACGACTTTTGCGCCACCGGCAGGAATGTGTTCAAGCGGCTTAAAGGAGCCGGAACGGTCATCGTCGTATTCGAGGAAGAATCCGTCCACATTTTCATTTGCGAAAATTGTCGGAGCAATCAAAGCATAGCTGCCTTCAAAAGCCCACTTCGATTTGTAATTTCCGCGGCATAGATGAGTCGTCACTGTCAGATCTTCAGGTTTTCCTTCCAACGCTCCATTGGTTACGCGCAATGCCAGATCGATCAAGTAATCGCGGGAGTGGTCACCTTCACTGAAAGGGATTTCCGGTGAAGAAAGGCCGGCAATATAAACGTCGTCAATTTGCAGGTAACGGACACCTGCTTTGTAGAAGGCCTGAAACGCATCGCGGTAAACTTGAATAATGGCTTGTGCGTATTCTTCAATGTCCGGATAAATTGCAGCATTGCGAATTCCCGCATTAAAGAATTGGTTGGGGCTCGGAATCGTTAATTTTGGAACAGCTCTGCCGTCAACAATGTCTTTCAATTCAAGGAAATCCTGGATGAACGGGTGATCAGGATCAAATGAAATCTCCCCGATATTCCGGACATCATAGCGCTCTGTTTCTTCACCGGCAAACTGGTAACCTGATTCCGGCACATAGCCTTCAAAGCCATTGATATGTTCCATGAAATCCAGATGCCACCAAGTACGTCTAAACTCGCCGTCTGTAACGGCTTTTAATCCGACCTCGATTTGTTTCTCGACAATATGTTGGATTTCTTTCGTTTCGATTTCTCGAAGCTCTTGTGCCGAAATCGTCCCGGCTTTGAAATCTTCTCTTGCTTTATGTAAGGAAGCCGGACGCAGCAGGCTTCCTACGTGATCGGCCTTGAATGGGGCAGTAATCGTTTGAGTCGTTGTCATGTCTGTATTCCTTCTTTCTCTAATAGTATTTTTTCAGTTAGCAATGCTTAACCCGTTGCGGCGTGCTACTTGAGCCAATGCTTGGCTAAGATCCTGTACCAAATCATCCGGATGTTCCAAGCCGACGGAATAGCGCAGCAAGCCGTCAGTGATTCCGCGTTTTTCACGTTCCTCTGCAGGCATAGAGCCGTGTGACATCGTTGCAGGGTACGATAAAATCGACTCGACAGCGCCAAGGCTGACGGCAAACACTGGAATACGCAGATGCTCCACAAAGACGCGTGCTGACTTTTTATCAGCTAGGCGGAAAGAGAGCACAGCTCCCGCGCTTTTTGCCTGGCGTTCGTGAATCGGATTGCCCGGATGGAATGAAAACCCTGGATAGTATACTTCTTCGATCAATGGATGGTTGTGCAGGTATTCGGCAATTGTCCGTGCTGATTCCGATGACTGGCCAAGGCGTGCTCCTAAAGTTTTGATTCCTTGGATCAACAGGTAAGAATCCTGTGCCCCCAAGACCGAACCGAAGGTATTTTGAATAAAACCTAGGCGATTGCCGAGTTCTTCATCTTTTGTAACCGCAAGGCCCGCAACCACATCGCTGTGCCCGGAAAGGAATTTTGTTGCGCTGTGAAGAACGATGTCTGCGCCAAGTTCCAACGGATTTTGATAGAGCGGCGTCATGAAGGTATTGTCGACGAATGTCAGACAGCCATTGGCTTTCGCCAGTTTTGCTGCGATTTCGATATCCGTAATATTCATAGTCGGATTGGATGGTGTTTCCAAGTAGACGACTTTTGTATTCGGCTGAATGGCATTAGCCATTTCATTCAAATCGGTCATGTTGACGAATGTGTATTCGATATTGAATTTATCCAGCACTTCTGTGATGAAGCGGTAAGTTCCGCCGTAGACATCTTCTGATACCAGGACATGGTCGCCAGAAGACAAGAGCATAAATGCGGAAGAGATAGCAGCCATCCCGGAAGAAAAGGCAAAGCCGCGCTTGCCGCCTTCCAATTTTGCGATGGTTTCCTCTAATGCCAGACGTGTCGGATTCCCGGAACGGCTGTAATCAAATGGGCCAAATGAATCCAGGCTTTTCTGATGGAATGTGGAAGATAAATAAATCGGTACGTTGACAGCTCCGGTTAATGGGTCAACTCCGGTAGAATGAATAAACTTGGTTTCGATGCGATCAGTCATATTCAACAACCTCCTTCTTCAATTTCGAAAATGCCTGTGTCAAATCGGCAATTAAATCTTCAGCGAGTTCGACGCCAACTGAGAAGCGCAATAGCCGGTTGCAAACGCCGCGCCGGGTACGTTCTTCAAATGGAATATCTGCATGGGTTTGGGTAGCCGGATAAGTGATGAAGCTTTCGACGCCGCCTAAACTCTCGGCAAATGTAATGAGTTTAATGTTTTCAAGAAAAGGGCCAACCCCTTCTTCGTCCTGCAGGCGGAAGGATAACATGCCGCCTTTTCCCGGGTAGAGCACATCAGAAACAACTGATTGCTGCAACAGGAATTCCGCAATGGTTTTGGCATTGGCTTCATGTTGGCGCATGCGTAATGGCAAAGTCTTCAATCCGCGTATCAACAACCAGGAATCGAAAGGCGACAGTACGGCGCCGACCGAGTTATGGAATGTTGAAAGCCTTTCACAAATGCTTTCGCCTTTTGCGACAACCAAACCAGCGAGTACATCGTTGTGGCCGCCGATGTACTTTGTGGCGCTGTGGATGACTATATCCGCTCCGAGTGCAATCGGCTGCTGGAGATAGGGGGTCAAGAACGTGTTGTCGACAATCAGCAGCAGGTCATGCTTTTTCGCTAAAGCTGCATAGGCAACAAGATCAATTTCCTGCATGAGTGGATTGGTCGGCGTTTCAATGAACAATGCCCGTGTATTCGATGTTATTTTTTCTTCTGTATCTTCAACGTTCTTAAATTCGGCATAGGTGGGATGAATGTTATAGGCGGAAGCAAAGTGGTCAAGCAGGCGGTATGTTCCACCATATATATCTTCCGGAACCAACAATTCGTCGCCAGGACGGAAGAGGGACAAGACCAATTGGATAGCCGCCATTCCCGAGCTGCAGGCAAATCCGGCATCGGCGCCTTCGAGTTCCGCAAAGCCTTCTTCAAGGACAGCGCGTGTCGGGTTTTTGGTTCGTGTGTAATCATAGCCCGTCGATTTGCCAAGTCCTTCATGTTCATAAGCCGTCGATAAATATATGGGCGGATTCACAGCTCCTGTAGTTGAATCGCTGCGATTGCCTAATTGAACCAATAAAGTTTCCAAGCTGTTTTTTGTCATTCCACTCATCCTCCCAACAATAAAACAGGGGCTTTTCTTCAATGAAAGAAGAAAGCCCCTGTCTAGAAACGCATTCTTCTCATCTTTTAGGCGCAGCCTATTGGAATTAGCACCGTGTCTTCGTCAGACTGGTTGCTGAGACTTCACAGGGCCAAATCCCTCCGTCTCTCTAGATAAGAAATATCTTATTAAGTTTATGTTGTATCTATTACGATGTTTCTAATCTTAAATCATTTAGCCATGGAAAGCAAGGGCGAATTTTAAATAGTTAAAATAGAAAGAAAACAGTAAGCGGAAATTGTAGATAGAGCCTTGTACATCCATGTCAGATCGGATGTCGCATCAGTAAGTAGAATAATTTGCTATCAGTTAAAGAATCAGGGCTCATCACTACAGAACCGCGGTATTCTTTTAATTCGTATATCGAAGTGTTATAATTTATGGAGGAAATTTTGTGTATAAAGGAGAAAGCAAATGTATATTGTCACTTCGACGGTAGTTGTTCCGCCTGAAAAAACCGAGGAAGTTATCGGGATTTACCAAAAGCGTTCACGCCGCGTCGATCGGGCGGAAGGCTTTCATTTATTTAGATTGATCCAAAACACCAAAAAGAAAAATGAATTGACGGTCCATATGGAATGGCATACGAAAGCATCTTATATGGCGTGGGTGAGAAGCCAGGAATTCAAGGAGATTCATGATCTTGAGAAAAATTACCCGGACCAGGAATTAGCGGGAATTATCCCCGTTGTTCGGCAGTACGAAGTGGTGGCAGAATGAAGAACGACGTAAAAAATAAAATTGCTTCTGAAACGGCAAAAAGCATATATGCTGCATACCCGACACTTTGGGAGCGTTTTGGAGAGCGCGGTTTTGAGCATACAGAAAAAGATAACCATCACCACCTGGATCATTTGGAGACTGCGTTTTCCCTCAAGGATGAACAGGTATTTATTGATTACGCCATTTGGCTGGAAACTGTTTTGACAAGCCGGAATGTTGAAAGAGCCTTGATCATCGATAATTTTGACCGCTTACTGCAGATCCTTCCGGGGAATACAGAACAAGAGGAAGAAGTCTTTATGTCAGGTTGTTTGCAAAGTGCCATTGCGGTGTTGAAACCTTCATAGAGTAAAGGAGGCTGACATGAATAATCAATCTAAAGAGTTGGCCGAGTTATTTTTGGCCGGCAATGAAAAGCAGGCTTTGCATACAGTTCAAGCCTATTTGCAAAACCATACAAAAAATGAGCTTTACCAGCATATATTGACGCCTGCCATGTATTGGATAGGGGAATTATGGGAAAAGAATATCATTACAGTGGCTGATGAGCATTTAGCAACGGCCATTTGCGATTATGTGGTGTCAGTGACAGAAATGCGTAAAGGGGAACAAACTCCTGAGCAAAAGAAAGTGATGGTCCTCGGACCTGAAGGGGAAGACCATTATATCGGCTTGAAAATGGTGGCTTCGTTATTCAAAGAAAACGGTTGGGAAGTTCGATACCTCGGACCGAATTTGCCGCTCGGTGCCGCCATCGAAACAGCTAACCGCTGGAAACCGGATGCCATCGCATTGTCAGCGGCTTTGGTATACCGTCTGCCTGTATTGAAGAAATACACAGAAGCTTTCAGAGCGCTTGATTTCAAACCATCAGTCATCCTTGGAGGACGGGCGGTGGCCATGGCGAATTGGCCAGCTTCAGAATCTGAAGGCGTCTTGATTGTAAAAGAGTTGGATCAGCTGAAAAATTGGATCCAAACCGGAAAGGAACCTGACAATGAATTCGATATCTCATTTGGATGAATGGCCGCTGCCTGCTTTTAAATTGAATAATAAACTGGCAATCGTGGAGTCATCTGAAGAGGCAGAGAAATTAGTCGGCAGCTGTTCCGATTTTCTAGATTTTGTCGATGAAGGAAGCCGGCAAAAAGCATTAAGTTTTTTGCTGAGTAGTGAATCGGCGAGACCACTTGAGTTGAATTTCATTTCAAAAACCGGCGAACTGTTCCTTGGAGATGTCTACAGCAAATGGATCAGTGATTTTAGTTTGAACATCGTCCTTGTGCCGAAAGATAACCGGCTCATGGAGATCACCAACCAGTTGTTGAGCCTTCGCCGGCGCCTGCAGGAAACCGACTATGACCTGCTTCTTGAAAAGGAACGGACGGAGGAGCTGCTTCAACAGGTTCGGGAGTTGTCTGCCCCTTGTATCGACCTCGGCAAAAAGCACGTGCTGATTCCGCTATTCGGCGATTTGGATCCCCACAAGATTGAAGTGATCCGTTTTCATATCCTGAATCAAGTTTATGAAAATGGCGCCGAAACCGTCATCATGGATTTGACTGCTATGGAGAAGTTGGAACAGGATGGCGCCGATTATTTGAAGTCGTTAATGCAGACCTTTAAAGTGATGGGCATTGAGGGCATCATCACCGGAATCAACCCACAGCATGCCCAACAGCTCCATCATCTCCAAACGGGGCTGGACCTGCATTTTGTTTCTTCTTTGCAGATGGTCTTGGCTTCACGGAATTTACTTATATAGAATATGTTGTGAAAAGCGAAGCGGATAGCTTCGCTTTTTTGTTTTTTAAAATTAACGCTTCCGCTTTTCTAGTGTCCAGCTTCAGCGCCCAGCTCTTTGGGTCATAAGCCAGCCCAACTGCGTGGCAAAGAGCGCCACACTGCCGGTCTGTCTTATGCCCGGCAGAGCTACACGGGCGCTTTAGCTTTTCTTCGTGTCCAGACTCCAACGGCCAACTCCTCGGGTCATAAGCCACTCTGGCTGTGCGGCCGTTTCCGCTTTTCTTCTTGTTCAGCTTCAGCAGCCAGCCCCTCGAGTCGCTTCAGCCTTACCAGCAATGGCAAGAACGCCATTACCAGTAAGGCTTCCAGCGCTTGTCAGGGCTTAGCGGCTGCTTCCGCTTTTCTAGTGTCCAGCTTCAGCGCCCAGGTCCTAGGGTCATAAGCCCATCTGACTATGCGGCAAAAACACGCCGCTTCGCCAGCTTGTCTTATGCCCGTCGGAGGCCCGCAGGAAGCGGGTCAGCTAACCGTTGCGACAGGAAGTCGCGCACTTAGCTTAGCTTCATCTTTTGATCGCTTGCGCTTTTCTCTCCTGAGCAGGAAAAAGGAAGTTTTTGTGAAACATCGATACAATAGAATGGATAGGAGTGGAGATAGAATGGGAATTAAGAAATTCGAAAATATACCGTTGGCTGTGCTTGATTTGGCACCGATCAACGAAGGTGCTGAAACTGCACAAGCGTTCAAGAACAGTGTGGAATTGGCGCAGCATGTGGAGAAGTTGGGATTCAATCGTTATTGGCTGGCGGAGCACCATAATATGCCAGGCATCGGAAGTTCTGCGACGTCGGTTCTTATTGGCCACATCGCTGGGGCAACGGAATCCATTCGAGTGGGCTCAGGCGGCATCATGCTGCCAAACCATGCGCCACTTGTTATTGCAGAACAGTTTGGTACATTGGAAACTCTTTATCCAGGGCGCATTGACTTGGGTCTGGGCCGTGCACCGGGGAGTGACCAGGCGACTGCCTATGCGCTGCGACGTACTTTGCAGAGCAGCGGGGATGATTTTCCTCAACAGGTTGCGGAGTTGGAAAATTACTTCTCGGAAAATCCGGTTGGCCGTGTTCGGGCTTATCCGGGCACCAATTTGAAAATACCGCTTTGGCTATTGGGATCGAGCGGATTCAGTGCACAACTTGCAGCACTTAAAGGCTTGCCGTTTTCTTTCGCCAGCCATTTTGCGCCGGACTATATGATGCAGGCTTTGCAGTTGTATCATCAAAATTTCAAGCCTTCTCCTGCTTTGGCATCGCCTTATGCAATGCTGGGCGTCAATGTTATTGCTGCAGAGACACAGGAGCGCGCTGAATGGCTCGCAACTTCTTCCCAGCAGCAAATGTTCTCACTGATGAGAGGGGAACCGACGACGTTCCAGGCACCGATTGATGATTTGGAAGAAGTTTGGACAGATCGGGAAATTGCTATTTTCCGTGAGAAATTGGATTCTGAATCGATGATTGTCGGTACACCGGATGTCGTCAAACAAAAACTGAAAAATTTCATCCAAAAAACAAGAGCTAACGAAGTGATCGTCAACTCACCGATTTTCCATCAGGAAGATCGCCTGCGTTCTTACGATTACTTGGCAGAAATGATGAACTAAAGAAAATCCCGTTCCTATGAACGGGATTTTTTGCATGAAAAAGCATCTCTCCAGATTGGAGAGATGCTGAGCCGGCGTCAGTGAAGTTCTTTCGCCTTGTCTTCTTCACGCTGCCGTTCTTTTGGAAACTCCTCTTCATCATAGGCTGCATAATCAGGTGCACCTTCGCCAATCATATTCAGAACCGCATTGAAATCCTCATCTAACCGAAGTTCAACTTCTCGTGGATCAAGTACTTTGCGTTCCATTATGATCAACCTCCTTCTTTACTATTCAGCAGCCTTATCGTCATGAAGGTGGATTCCTATCTCACTTCTATTATACAGACTATTCCGTTTAATTGGAAGGGAACTGTTTGCAAGCCTTAGCAAAAAGGGTCCGGAAAATAAAAACCGTTAAAGCAAGGGCTTTAACGGTTTTTGGCTATTATTGTTGATTGATTTCTGCATTTAAGATCAATGATTCAAAGAACAGGGAAGGTGCAGTTTCATTCCACTCAAGAGAAGTCAAATCGGCTGTGCGTTTAGGCAGATTGCCATATGCGAGTTCTGTTCGCGGATCATCCGTCAATTCGAGTTTGACGTAAGGGCCTTCCGGCGTCAGCCAATTCAACTGGGACAGGCGGTTCTCCAGAGAAAACTCGATCCATTCGTCTTCTGCTTCATCCGTTTCGAATAACGGTTCCTGAGCAGCCATCAGCCATGTTTGGCTTGAATGCTGAGGCGGCAACCAGAGATTTTTTGACAGTTTGCCTTCTTCAACTGTAAACTCTGCAATTTCGTGGCGCAGTTCCTGTACCCAGTCGCCGTTGCCTAATTGCAGTCTGCGGGAAACATAGACATTGCCGATTAGAATTTCGCTGCTTCCGTTTGTGAAGACGCCATAAGGATTGGACGTTGGATCTGGACCATATATTGTTTCGTCAAGCCGTGTAGTGGATTTGGGATTCCAAGATTTAAAATCGGCATCCTCCAAATTATTGACATTCATCGATACTGTATAAGGGACCCACCCGGTATTTTTGATTTCTTCGAAAATGATGGAAGAGCCATTATTAAGCGACCGGTCGACCAATGTATACGTGCCGACGTTCAGGCCGAGCAAGGTCATCTGGTAGACCTGTGTAAGGTCAGTGCCGCTTTCAGTTACTTCGGGTTCGCTCAGCGTAATAAAAGTCGGTTTTTCAATAGTGACCGATACATTGTTTTCAGAATGAATTTCGACTTCATTTTTTAAGAACATGACGGCTGTAAAGACGATCAGCGACATGAAAAATACTACACCCATTAAAATAATGATCTTTCTAAACACAATCTTCACCTCGGTTTTCTGCAAGTTTGCCAGTTTTGATTATAACATGTGGCAACAGCAAGAAAACCGGTGATATTTGAGCATCGCATGAACAAACAAGGATACTCAGATGTATGGGAATCAAAAAAAGACGCCCCAGGGGACGCCTCTTACAATACCTTATCGAGGAAATCTTTGGCACGTTCCGTTTTTGGATGGCTGAAGAACTCATTAGGCTGGCCTTCTTCAACCAGTACGCCATGATCCAAAAACAGGACACGGTCTGCCACTTCACGTGCAAAACCCATTTCATGTGTCACGACGACCATCGTCATGCCGGATTTCGCTAAATCTTTCATAACATCCAAAACTTCTTTGACCATTTCCGGATCAAGTGCTGAAGTCGGTTCATCAAACAGCATCAGTTCAGGTTCCATTGCCAAAGCCCGCGCAATCGCAACACGCTGTTTCTGCCCCCCTGATAAGCTGTTCGGATAGGCTGTCTCTTTTTCCGATAGTCCAACACGTTCCAATAGAAGACGGGCTTTCATTTCAGCTTCTGCTTTTTTAATGCCTTTGGCTTTCATCGGTGCGTACGTCAGGTTTTCAAGAACCGTCAAATGAGGGAATAAATGAAAGTGCTGAAACACCATGCCGATTTGCTGGCGGATTTTATGGATGTTCTTTTTAGAAGATGTCAGGTTCTTGCCATTGATGTCGATGGACCCGGAAGTGGGAACTTCAAGCAGGTTCAGACAGCGCAGGAACGTCGACTTTCCTGAACCGGAAGGGCCGATGATCGATACGACTTCACCTTTGCTTATAGTAGTGGAAATATCGCTTAGCACTTCATTGGTGCCAAATTTCTTATACAGATTCTGGACGTTAATCACTTTGTTTCAGCCTCCGTTCGAAAACTCTGCCGATCATCGTCAAGCCCATGACCATACACCAGTAAATGAGGCCGACGAATAACAGCGGTTCAAAGTTGCGAAACAAATCAGATCCAACAACTTGTGCGCGTCTCATGAGATCGAGATAACCGATGGTCGAGACGATAGCGGATTCTTTTGTTAAAGTAATGAATTCGTTCATCAGAGCCGGCAGAATATTTTTGAGTGCCTGCGGCAAAATGATGTCTTTCATCATGGCCCGGTAGGGAACGCCTAACGCTTGTGCTGCTTCCATCTGACCTTTGTCGACCGCCTGGATTCCAGCACGAATGATTTCGGAAATGTAAGCAGATGAATTTAGTCCGAACGCCAGTATGGCGGACAGGAATGCGGAAATATCATAGCCCGTCAACTGGGGAGTGGAATAATAGATGATCATCAATTGCAGAATCAGCGGTGTCCCGCGAAATATAGATGTATAAGCATCAGCAAACCATCTTAAGGGGATGATGCTGCCAATTTTGAACAATGCCAATATGGTTCCGAGGATTGACCCCAGAATGATGGCGAAAAATACGAATTTTAAGGTAGCCCATATCCCTTCCAGCATAAACGGGATATAAGGAACTATTTGTGAGAAATCCAGGTTCATCTATTACAACTCATTTCTAAAGGAAAGTTTACTCTTCGTCAGTCAGCCATTCTTTCTTCAGTTCATCCAACTCGCCGCTTTCTTCCATTTCAGCAAGAACACTATTCACTTCTTCAACCAGGTCACTGCCTTTCGGAAAAGCAACAGCCATACCCGGTGAAGCTGTTGTCGGGTCGTCGAAAGCCCCTAAATCCTGTGCTTCGATATAGCCGAGTGCAACTTGTTTGTCCATGTATGCAGCGTCAATTCGGCCAGATAGAATTTCTTGGATCAATGCGCCAGAATCATCAAGTGCTTTTAATTCGAAATTGATGTCTTCGTCTGCGATGATGCTTTTCGCACCTTCTTCTTGGATCGTTCCAAGCTGGACGCCTACATTTTTGCCTTCCAAAGATTCAAGTGTGGTCAATTCTGAACCTTTGAGCGTGACGAACATTTCGCCCGAATGATTATATTCTGTAGAGAAATCAACATTTTCTCTGCGTGATTCTGTTGCGGACATGCCGGCAATCACCATGTCGACGCGGTCGTTCTGCAAAGCACCGATAAGGCCATCGAATTTCATGTCCGTAATTTTAAGTTCATAGCCAAGTTCATCAGCGATGTGGTTAGCCAGGTCAATATCAAATCCGACAATCTCACCTTCCGGATTGCGTGATTCAAAAGGTGCAAATTCAGCGGATGTGCCCATTTCCAATACTTTTTTTTCTTCTGATGCGCCTTCGCTCGAACTATCACTGCCACATGCTCCTAGCAATAATGCGGACGTTGCAAATAAAGCAATCAATGGTTTTTTCTTAATCATGTATGTTTCCCCCTAAGTAATGTATGTTTATTCATTAAAATGAATTTTAACACACCTTTCTGTTTTTGAGAAGTTTTTTTATGAGAGTGGAAAAAGTTTATTTTTTCAGAAATTTAAAAGGGCGAAAGACTGGCTCACTAGAATTCTTCAGTGGGCACTCGTGGGAAAAGGGAAATGGGTTGCGTATAATAACAGGGAGGAGGCGATAAAATGAGGAAATTGCTTTTGACCGGGTTCGAACCATTTCTGGATTTTACGGTCAATCCAACGATGAAAATAGTAGAAGAGCTGGACGGTGAGTTAATTGGGGGCTATGAAATTATCGGGAAGATCATGCCGGTGGACTTCAGTGCGTCTGGAGAAATGCTGCTTGATTTCATTGCGGAGGAAAATCCGGATGCGGTAATTTCTCTTGGTCTTGCAGCGGGGCGCTATAAGATTACGCCGGAACGGATTGCGATCAACGTCAAAGACGGGGCTGCTGATAACGAAGGCAATAAACCTGTCGATGAACCGATTCGCGAAGAAGGGGAGCCGGCATATCTATCCGCTTTGCCTATCCGGAAAATGGTCGACAGCCTGCTTGCTAATGGTTTGCCTGCAACGATCTCCAATACGGCGGGTGCATATCTATGCAATAATGTCATGTATGAAGGATTGCATTATGCGAAAACTACTAAACCAGAGATGAAAACAGGATTTATCCATATACCGGCTTCGCATGAATTGGCAATTCAGCATGGCCGCATTCCGAGCTGGTCACATGAGGATTTATTGAGAGGCGTTCGGATTTGTATCGAAGCGTTGGAAGAAGCATAAAAAGGGGCTGTCCCAAAAGACCCGGCTGATGTCCAGTGCGGCGGACGCGTTCCGAGGGCACGGCTTCTGCCGCTTCCCTCGCTGCGCTCAGTCCAGTGGCTCCAGCTCGCGCTGTTCCCGCTGGAGTCGCCGCCTTCATTCCCATCAGCCAGCTGTTCTCAGAAAACGTATTCCCTCATCAAAAAACAGCCGGAGAAAAAGGCTTTCTTTCTCTCCGGCTGTTTTATTTTAGAGACTTATGGAACAGCCCCTTCTTCTGATTAGATGATTTCCCAATTGCGCTTGGCAGCAACTGTCCGCAGTCTTTCTTCGGGTTGGACGGCTACCGGATGGCCGACCAGTTCAAGCACGGGCAAGTCTGAATGACTGTCGCCGTATGCGTAGCTATTGGCCCAATCAATGTCCTGGCCTTCGAGTGCTTCTTTGATTTTGGCTGTCTTTAGAGGGCCCTGGATATGTGAAATGGGTGTCCGGTGATCCAGGACGTTGTCTTTATAAAGGATTTCTGTTCCAATGATGGTCTTGATCGGCAATTGTTTTGTGACCGCATGCAGAAGCGGTGTAAAGGCTCCCGATACCAGCATGACGTAATCGTTGTTGGCTACATGGTTTTTCAAACGCTCAACGACGTTCGGATTCATATCGCCGTGCATTCGGTCTGCAATTTCGCCGAAATACTGTTCCAGCTCAACTTTCGTGAAAGTTTCGAGCGCAGACAGATAGGCCTGGACAGAGCGTTCGCGCATTTTCCGTTCGGGATAGATTTTCAGTTTATGGCCGATATAGGGAGGCATGATGGCCCGGTAAAATTGGCGGTAGCGTTTGCTGTGCTCAGGATGATTTTTCAAATGGTCCATCATCAGCTGGAAAGTTTCCTTCGAATACAAAGTTCCGTCAAAATCAAATATGGCTACACGCAAGGTGATCAACTCCGGTTTCTCAATTTTTTTCTATTGCTATTATCATAGCGGAAAAACAGAGCCTCTTCCAGCGGATGGCTGCTGCAGGTTTAGGCATTTTCTTCTTAAGGGTATGGAAGGTTAAACGAATAATTACGCCACAGGAGGTTTTACGATGGAAAAGCAGCGCATCACAGTCGGTTACGTCGAATTGACTCAGGAAGAGTCGGACCGGCTGTTTCAAGAAGTGAAAAAAGATAAAGATATCGAAAACTATAGCGAACTTCAAGGATTGATGGAAGATTTTGATTCTGTCATCATCGAACCCGATGCACGGCCCCTCGCTGATATTCTTGATGGGGATGAAGCGCCCACAGAAACAGAACAGGGCGGCACCCGCTATATTGAAGTCTTTAATAAACTCGAAGAAGATACCCGTTATCGTTTCGAATCGTCAGATCAAAACTAAAACCAGCCGCCCATTTTCTGTGTTGGGCGGTTTTGTTATGGCAGATTCATTGGCAGAAGGCTTTCGTAAACGGAAAAAACAATTTTAGAGGAATTCACGGGAGTCTTGGCCTGATTATTCCTGATTGTCCTCACTTTAAAAAAGGATGACCCATTTTTGGGTCATCCTCTTTTTTAAGTTTCTTCTATTCTTCTATTTTTCCGATGCAGCGTTCACATTCGTAGATGATCGATTCACGTTGTTCCTTGATTTCGCATCCACATTCCCGGCATTCCTTTTTCGAGCGAGTTTCATAAGTCTGTGTGTTTTTCATCATGATCTCCTCCAATGGTTTAGTTTAGTATGTCGTACCCAGGCAGTGTCAGGAATTCAGCAAAATCACTTTGCAGCGTGAGGCTTGTAAACAATTCGCGGGCTTCCGCGTAGTTTCCAGTTGAATATTTCGCTTCGCCGACGGCTTGTTTGATTTTGGCGGCTTCTTCTTCGGTAACTTCATGGAATAACGAAACATCGATAGTACGGCCGTCTTCCAAAATCCCTTTCGGGTGGCGAATCCATTGCCATACTTGAGAGCGTGAAATTTCAGCTGTTGCGGCATCTTCCATCAAGTTATTGATAGGTGCTGCGCCGTTTCCTGACAACCAGGAAGCGATGTATTGGATACCGACTGAAATATTGGAGCGAAGGCCATCTTCTGTAATCGTGCCCTCGGGAACTTCAACTAGTTGCGCAGCCGTCACTTGGACATCTTCCCGTTTCTTATCGATCTGGTTAGGAGTGGGCATGTGTTCGTTGAATTGTTCCATCGCGATTGCGACCATCCCGGGATGGGCAACCCATGTGCCGTCGTGGCCGTCCACCGCTTCACGGCGTTTGTCTTCTGCTACTTTTTGGAATGCAGCTGCGTTGGCTTCATCATTTCCTTTAACAGGAATCTGAGCGGCCATCCCGCCGAGTGCCGGTGCATTGCGTTTATGGCAAGTCTTGATGCAAAGCTGTGTATAGGCTCGCATGAACGGGACGGTCATCGTCACTTGTGAACGATCCGGGAAAATGTATTCCGGAAGGTTGCGCATCCGTTTGATGACGCTGAAGATGTAATCCCAGCGCCCGCAGTTTAAGCCAGCAGAGTGATCGCGTAATTCGTAGAGGATTTCATCCATTTCAAATGCAGCCAAAATGGTTTCAATCAATACAGTTGCTCGAATGGTGCCTTGCGGAATCCCCAGTTCATCTTGTGCGAAAACGAAAACGTCGTTCCACAGGCGAGCTTCTAAATGGCTTTCCATTTTTGGAAGATAGAAATAAGGGCCGCTTCCACGCTCAATTAATTCTTTAGCGTTGTGGAAAAAGTATAATCCGAAATCGACCAGGCTGCCGGAAATCGGCTGTCCGTTAATATGGATATTTTTCTCCATTAAATGCCAGCCGCGAGGACGAACCATCAACACTGCTGTTTGTTCATTCAAAGCATACTTCTTTCCGGTTTCAGGAGCTTTAAAATCAATTTGGCGTCGAACCGCATCACGTAAATTTATTTGTCCATCAATGACGTTGAACCAATTTGGTGCAGTAGCGTCTTCCAAATCCGCCATGAACATCTTGGCGCCGGAGTTCAATGCGTTGATCAGCATTTTCCGGTTGGTCGGACCTGTGATTTCGACACGTCGGTCCTTCATGTCTTCTGGGAGTGGGGCAATGGTCCAATTATTATTTCGGATATGTTTGGTTTCAGGAAGAAAGTCGAGTTTCTTGCCGGCATCAATTTCTTTTTGGCGAACTTGTCGTTTTTCGAGAAGTTTAACTCGCTGTTTATCAAAATTTGTATGAAGCTTTTCAATAAATTCTAAAGCTTCAGGTGTTAAAATTGTCTCCATTCCCGGAACTTTTTCACCTTTTATAGTCACAGTCGATTTAGTCAACAAACAAATCATCCCTTTCTGAGAAAAAATTTAGAACATCTGTATTAATACAGTTTGTTTTGATGTATATTAATATATAACAGAAAATTCTAACTGTCTTGCAAACAGGACGAAAAGGAGTATTCAGCGATAAAAGCAGTTATAAGGGGATAAACACATTTGGAAGGGGAGTCAGGGGATGGAAAACAGTATGTTGGAACAAATGGGGTTTATTATGGGAGACTGGATTCCGAAAGAAGCATCGATTGCGATTGCGGTAGAGGATAGCTACATCTACTATAAAGCAGGTATTCATGACTTGAAGATCCGGGAAGGCGAACCCGTACTGCCAGGCAGTATTGCTGCACGTGCAAAAACCGATGGGAAGCGGATTGAGATGTATGTAGAGGAATCGATTTTGGGAACAGCTTATTATGGCATCGGTTACCCAATCAGGTTTGGCGGCATTGAAGGTGTGTTGGTGATCATCCTGCCGCCTGATTACTTAGTCCGCAAAAAACAGCCGATCCGATTTTTAACTGGGAAAATCGACGAAACGTGGAAGCCGGTTCCAATCGATCAAGTTTCCCATATTGAAAGCAGCCAAAAGAAAACCTGGTTTTACACGGAGCAGGAAACCTATTGTTCTATCCATACCCTGAAAAACTTGAAGCATCAATTGCCGGATACCTTCTTGCCGATTCACCGCTCTTATATCGTGAATATCAATTATATAGAAGAAATCTCCCGGGATATTGCATCAAATTATCAATTGACCCTTAGAAACGGCTCAGTTTTGCCGGTAAGCCAAAATTACACTGCAAGTGTAAGGGAACGGCTGGGGTTTTAATCGAATACAGAGAAACTTCACTCGGCAGGGTTCTTCATGGCAACTGACCCTTAAAGCAGGGAAAACGAAAAGCCAGCTGAGGATTTTTACTCCTCAGCTGGCTTTTATGCAAACATTTTTCCTGGGTTCAGTAGATTATCAGGATCCAGCATGCGCTTCATATTCTTCATGACAGCAATAGCTGCTCCGTGTTCGGCATCCTGATATTTCATTTTGCCAAGCCCGACACCATGTTCACCTGTGCACGTGCCTTCCAATTCAATGGCACGGAAGGCGAGCTTTTCGTTGATTTTTTCAGCTTCCAGTTTTTGAAAAGGATCTTTGGCATCGTATGAAATCGTCGTATGGAAATTCCCGTCGCCGATATGTCCCAAGGCTCCGCCTTCCAATCCGCTTTCTGCAATGAGTTCCAGAGCGTAATCGATGAGTTCCGGAAGTTTGGAAATCGGTACGCAGACATCACCGCCCGTGACAGTCATTCCGGACTGATGCCTGAAGGCGTAAGCCATTTCATGGCGGGCTTTCCAAATCATCGCCCGTTCTTCTGAATCTGCCGCAACACGCCAATTTTCAGCGTTCATGTCATGCATCAGTTCTTGTGCCAAAGCCGCTTCTTCTTCAACAGCATTTTTCATGCCGGCAAACTCAAAAAAGAGGGAATGCTTTTCAGGCAGTCCATAGTTTCCGTAAGCATTCACTTTTCCAATGCTATAGGCGTCGACGAATTCCATGCGCTGGACAGGAATGCCGCTCAGCAAAATCATATGTGCGGCTTCTGCACATTGGTGGGGAGTTTCGAAAGTACAACTGGCAGCAATGGTGTGCTCAGGAATTCCGTGTAGCTTTAATGTGATTTCCGTAATGATGCCAAGCGTGCCTTCTGAACCGGTGAACAGCCCGGTCAAATGGTAGCCGGAAGATGATTTTTTGGCTTTTGTGCCGGTATGGAGCAATGTGCCGTCTGCCAATACCACTTCCAAATCGACAATTTGATCACGCATGACGCCATAGCGCACTGCTGTGGTTCCGCTGGCGTTGTTGGCCGCCATGCCGCCGATGGATGCATCTGCACCAGGGTCCACCGGAAACTGCAGGCCATGCCGATTGATGATGTTGTTCAATTGCAGGCGCGTGATGCCGGGCTGAACGGTGACCAATAAGTCTTCGGGTGAAAATTTCACGATTTGGTTCATGCGTTCGAAATTAAGCGAAATCCCGCCATTCAAAGGAATGGCTTGTCCTTCCAAGCCTGAACCGATGCCGAATGGAGTAATAGGAATGGAAGCATCACGGGCAATTTTCATGATGGCGATCACATCCTCTGTGGATTCCGGGAAGCAGACAAGTTCAGGTTCGACAGGTGGATGCTCGGATTCATCATGGCTATGCCTGTATAATTCGCTGATGCTTTTTGAATATTGATCTGTTTTTAAGATGCTTTCTATTTGCGTGATCCAATGATTTGTCATGCGGGTGACTCTCCTTTTATTTTATTAATAATTGATGAATGACAAAGGTTTAGTACAAATTCAAATCAGGGTAAAGAGTCTAAAAATCACTGAGGAGGAGCTATGAAAAAACTCATCGGATTTGCACTGATTTTACTGGTGTTGCTTGCTGCTTGCGGACGGCCTGCTGATCAATCCACTTCAACAGAACAAGAAGGAGAACAAGAAACCTATACAATCCGAATAGCTTATCTGGTGCCCGAAGAACATTCTGCCCATATCCAATCTTTGAAATTCAAAGAAAAACTGGAAGAAGAGTCTGATGGGCGGCTTATTGTAGAATTGTATCCGAATGGCCAATTATATGGATCGGACCGTGAAGCGATTGAAGCGGTACAGCTGGGCAATCTGGAAATGACCATTCCGGCGGTAGCCCCATTAGCTTCATTCAATGAGAAGTTTCTGGTTTTCGATTTGCCGTTTCTTTTTAATGATTACGATGCCGCCTATACAGCATTGGACGGAGAGCTGGGCCAGGAACTGCTGGACAGTCTGGAGCAAAACGATTTAAAGGGACTGGTATTCGGTGAAAATGGCTTCCGGCATGTTTCCAATAACGACAAGCCGATCCAATCCCCTGAAGACATGGAAGGGCTGAAACTGCGGACCCTGGAGAATCCATTGCATACAGATACTTTTAAGGCGTTCGGAGCCAATGCCTCTCCATTTGCGTTTGGAGAACTTTATACGGCCTTGCAGCAAGGAACGTATGATGCGATGGAGTGCCCGATTTCCCTGTACTACACGAATAAATTCTATGAAGTCCAGGATTATTTAACTTTGACGGGACATGTCTATGCAGCTGCCATTCTTCTGGCCAACAACGATTTCTACACTAGCTTGCCTGAAGATCTGCAGCAACTGGTCATGGAAGCGTCTGAGGAATTCAAGGATGAACAGCGTGCACTCGCCCAGCAGCAGGATGTTGAATTCCTGGAACAACTGAAAGCGGAAGGCATGCAAGTCAACGATTTGATAGCTGAACAACGCGATGAATTTCGTCAAGCAGCGCAGTCTGTCTATGAGAAATACGAAAGCCAAATCGGCAAAGATCTGATCGATCGGGCATTGGCGGCGAATGAATAGAAAAGAGTGGCAACCAGGGAGCGTTCCCTGGTTTTTTTGATTTCAAGCAAACCGGTAAAGAGAGAAAGTTATTAGAAAATTGTAATTCTTACTATACAAACGAATCTGTCTATTCTATACTTTCTGTATACAGTATACACTGTACAAGATTTTTATGTAGAGGGGAGGAATTATGGAGAAAATCGTGAAACAAGCCACATTGGCGGATCAAGCATACGAGTATATCAAGAAAATGATCATTACTGGAAAGTTGAAACCGGGCCAGGAATTGCCGGAAGAAAAACTGGCATTGGAACTCGGCATCAGCCGGACGCCTTTAAGAGAAGCTCTAAAAAGACTGGCTGTTGATGCGCTTATCGAGTTAAGAAAAACACGGCCTGCCATAGTAGCAGCCTTTACATTCCAGGATGTCCAGGAAATCATGGAGCTGCGCAGGCTATTGGAAATCTATGGTCTTGAAAATCTTTCGAAGGCAGATCAACAGCCTGTCATGAATGAACTGAGAAAAAATGTGGAACGCCAATTTCAGGCCGTGCAAGCTGAGAGGGTGGTGGAATTTATGGATTTGGACCAGGAGTTCCACTCCTTCCTCTACCAGAATCATGCCAACAATCGCTTGAAGGAAATGATAAAAGGCATTAACAGTGGCGGCAGCCGGGCATTTTTGCTGCTGTCAGACACTGCAGCCGATAGTTCCAAAAAGGCATATGGGGAACACTTGTCCATCCTCAAGGCAATTGAAGATGGTGATATCGACAAAGCCAAACAGCAGTTGGCCATCCATTTGGACAATATCGAAAGCCGGCTGCTGAAATACATTTCACAGGAGGAACTATGAAAAAACTACTTGGACTATTTCTTATTGCACTATTTATCTTATCAGCCTGCGGAAGACCGGATAGCGGTACGACGTCGACAGAAGACGGCGGGGCCGGGGAAGACACGTATACAATTCGTTTGGCTCACTTAGTGCCGGAAGAACAATCTTCGCATGTGGCAGCAGTGGCATTCAAAGAAAAATTGGAAGCGGAATCAGATGGCCGTCTGACAGTGGAATTGTATCCGAATGGCCAACTTTACGGTTCAGACCGTGAAGCGATTGAAGCAGTTCAGCTCGGCAATGTTGAAATGACGATTCCGGCTGTCGCAGCAATGGCTTCATTCAACGAGAAATTCCAGGTATTTGACCTGCCGTTCCTGTTTAATAATAACGAAGCGGCTTACCGCGCATTGGACGGCGAGCTTGGCCAGGAACTATTGGCTGATCTGGAAAACAACGGCATGAAAGGCTTGGTCTTCGGTGAGAACGGATTCCGCCATGTTTCCAATAACGATGCGCCGATTGAAGCGCCGGAAGATATGGAAGGCCTGAAAATGCGGACGTTGGAAAGCCCATTGCATACGGATACCTTTAATGCTTTTGGAGCAAACGCTTCTCCATTTGCTTTTGGAGAGCTTTATACAGCACTTCAGCAAGGCACATACGATGCCATGGATTGCCCAATTTCCCTTTACTATACAAATAAATTCTACGAGGTACAGGATTACCTGACATTGACTGGCCACGTGTATGCAGCAACGGCCTTGTTGGTGAACAATGATTTCTACAATACCCTTCCAGCGGATCTGCAGGATCTGATCACGGAAGCGTCGGAAGAATTCCGGACGGAACAGCGTGAACTGGCACAGCAGCAGGATGGAGAATTCCTGGAGCAGCTGGAAGCGGAAGGCATGCAGATCAACGATTTGACAGATGAACAGCGCAACCAATTCCGTGAAGCGGCAGAATCCGTTTACACGAAATACGAAGATCAGATCGGCAAAGATGTCATAGATCGCGCGTTGGCAGCAAATGAAGGATAAGTGAAAAGGACAGTTGAAGAATCAAGGAAGAAATTCCTTGATTTTTCATTTTTTCTGCACTAATGGACGCTGTTCTGCCGGTTGAAGGTTTTTAAGAAAGGAAGTGTAAAAATGATTAAAAAATTTGAGAAGGCAGAAGAGGCCTTTCTGGTTTTTACATTAGTCGTTATGGTGGCTTTAATCTTTGGGCAAGTCGTTGGACGCTACGTTTTTTCCAATGCACCCAGTTGGACAGAAGAGATGGCTCGCTATATACATATTTTTCAAGTATGGATAGGAGCGAGTTATGCAGTGAAATTGCGTGAACATATACGGGTGGAAGCCTTCATTACACGCTTTAAAGGCCTGCCAAGAAAGATTCTGGAAACGATCTCATTGATCATTTGGTTCGCGATGGCTTTATTCCTGGCTTATTTTGGAACCGATCTTGTGTTGAGCAGCATCGCCAATGGACAGGTCACGCCAGCGATGCAATTGCCGATGTGGATTCCATTTTTGGCTATCCCACTGGGCGGCATCGGAATGTGTATCCGATTGATCCAGCAATTGATCAAAATTTGGCAGGGCGATTACGAGATGCATAAAGGAGGGGACCTTCCGGCATGACAATAGCTCTGTTATTCGGCACCTTATTCATTTGTTTGCTGATCGGCGTACCGATTGCGATTGCGTTGGGCGTTTCAGCGTTGACAGCGATTTATTTCGGCACAACTTTACCGCTCAGCATCATCACTCAAAAAGCATTCACTTCACTCGACTCGTTTCCTTTGCTGGCGATTCCGTTCTTTATGCTGGCAGGAATTCTTATGGGAAAAGGCGGCGTTTCCAAGAGGCTATTGGCGTTTGCGTCAGCTTTGGTCGGCTGGATGACAGGCGGATTGAGCATGGTGACCATCGTGGCCTGTATGTTTTTTGCGGCTATTTCCGGATCAGGTCCAGCAACAGTTGCAGCAATCGGCGGCTTTATGATCCCGGCAATGATTGCGCGTAAATACGACGGGGGCTTTGCTTCAGCTGTTGCAGCTTCTGCAGGATCTATCGGTGTCATCATTCCGCCGAGTATTCCATTTGTCTTGTATGGGGTTATCGGGGGAGTTTCAGTCGGCAGCATGTTCCTGGCAGGCATTATTCCAGGGTTGATCATCGGTGCTGGCCTGCTGTTGACTGCATATCTTATTTCCAAGAAGCGTGGCTATAAGCCGGAACCTGGCGAAGCATCGTCCTTTGAATTTAAGGACGTGCTGAAAACCTTCTGGGACGCCAAATGGGCTTTGTTGATTCCTGTCATTATCCTGGGCGGAATATACGGCGGTATCTTTTCTCCAACTGAAGCGGCCGTAGTTGCTGTAGTATATGCTATAATAATCGGCAAATTCGTTTATAAAGAATTATCCTGGCACGGACTTTATGAAAGCTTCAGAGAAGCCATTGTCATCAATGCCACCACGATGATCATCATTGGTTTATCGGTATCGTTTGCTTACTTTATGACCATCGAACAAATTCCTGGAGAAATCTCTGACTACTTAACAGCATTGTCGACGAATCCATTGGTCATTCTTTTAGCCATCAATTTATTGTTGCTGGTGGTTGGAATGTTCATTGATACCATTTCGGCATTGGTCGTCCTGACTCCGATTCTGTTGCCGATTGTTGTTTCTGTCGGAGTGGATCCGATCCATTTCGGTGTCATTCTTGTAGCCAACTTGGCAATCGGTTTTGTCACACCACCGCTTGGAGTCAACTTGTTTGTGGCTTCAAGTGTCGGAGGGGTTCGCTTCGAACGCATTGCTTTGGCCGTTGTGCCATTCCTGTTATCGATGATTGTATGTCTGTTGATCATCACATTCATCCCTGCTCTATCTCTGTGGCTGCCAGGACTTTATGAATAACGAAGATTTTTAATGAGAGAAAGGTTGTCACGTATGAGCATTTCTATTAATAGCCGGATCAAGTCGATTGAAATTTCAGGCATCCGGCAGTTTTCCAATCAACTGATCGATTTTCCGGAAGCCATTAACTTAACGATTGGACAACCCGATTTCCCGACACCTGAAGCTGTAAAACTGGCCGCGATCGAGGCGATCCACAACGATCAGACCAGTTATACGCATAACGCAGGCTTGCTTGAGCTGCGTGCGGAAATTGCGTCTTTTTTCCAGGACAAATATGGGTTGAACTATGACCATAAAACAGAAGTCATCGTTACCAACGGCGCCAGTGAAGGATTGGATTCCCTTTTTCGAACGATTCTTGAAGAAGGCGATGAAGTTATTTTGCCTGCACCTGCTTATCCGGGATACCAGCCGATCATCGAACTATGTGGCGGGAAAGCGGTTTATTTGGACACTTCAGATACCGGTTTCCAACCCGATCCGCAGCGCCTGGAAGGTTTGATTACTGAACGGACCAAAGCCGTGCTAATGAATTTTCCATCCAATCCGACAGGAATCACCATGGAGTCGGAGCAGCTTGAAAAAGTAGCTGCGGTACTGGAAAAACATGAGCTCTTTATCGTTACCGACGAAATATACAGCGAAAATTCATATGGTGAAAAACATTCTACATTTGCCCGTTTTGAAAGTTTACGAAACCGGACATTTTTGGTGCACGGTCTATCAAAATCACATTCCATGACTGGCTGGAGAATCGGTTTTGTGCTTGGGCCGGAAATGTATATGAAGCATGTACTGAAAGTTCATCAGTATAATGCCATTTGTGCAGCTGTACCAAGCCAATTTGCAGCGCTTGAAGCGATGAAAAACCAACGCCACGTACCTGCAGAAATGAATAAGGAGTATCTTCAGAGAAGAGATTTCGTCTATGGCCGTTTAACTGGAATGGGTATTGATGTCATCCTGCCGAATGGAGCGTTTTATATTTTTCCGTCAATTGAGAAATTCGGAATGTCATCTTTTGAGTTCGCTACGCGATTGCTGAAAGAAGGCGGAGTAGCAGCAGTACCAGGCTCGGCCTTCACAATATATGGCGAAGGTTTTGTGCGGATTTCCTATGCCTATAGCATGGCAGTGCTCGAAGAAGGCATGGACCGATTGGAGAAATTCATCGATACATTAAACTGATTCGAGGACTCTGCGATTACTATGCTTCTATCGGGGTAAAGTTCCATAAAGAAAGGAGCTGATAGGCATGGGAAATTTTAGGTTTTATCGATTTGAAGACGATGGGGTTATCCCTAACAACCCAACGCTTGAAGTGATAGTTTATCCGGCTGCCTTCAAGGAGAACAAGCAAGAAATAGAAGAAGTGTTCAACCGCCATGAGTGGACGAACAGCTGGACAGGCGGTGTATTTGAATATCACCATTACCACAGCAATACACACGAAGTATTGGGGGTACTCAGTGGAACTGCCACGCTGCAGCTGGGCGGTGAGCAAGGTGAAATTTTGGATATTGCAGCAGGGGATGCAGTCTTGCTTCCGGCAGGAACCGGCCATAAAAAATTGGATGCCAGCAGTGATTTTGAAATTGTCGGAGCTTATCCGGGAGGTGTCTCTTATAACCTCAAGACCGGTGAACCCGGAGAGCGCCCTTATGTGCTGGAAGATATCCAAAACACGCCGTTGCCGAAAATGGATCCCGTTTTCGGCGACAGCGGACCCGTTAATGAAAACTGGTCATGAAACTCACAAAAGCCCCTTGCCGGATTTTTCAGGCAAGGGGCTTTTGCATGTTAAAGGCGTCTAAGGTGCAACTCTGTTACTCATAGTAGCCTTCCGTCGATTTACGGAACGTTTTGAACTGGTTCGCATCATGGCCAAACCAGACATCGGAATTGGTTTCTTTTGCGATTCTGCGTATTTTTTCAACTGCAGTCGTATAGCCCACTGAATCATATAAGATGCCCGGCGGCTTGATTGGCGGGCCGTAACTCTCTGCCGTATAGATGGCATCCGAGGCCAAGATGATGCCGCCTGTTTCCGGCATTTGTATCTGAAGGCCGAGCATGCCCCACGCATGCCCGCTTCCGAAGTTCAGGATTTTGATGCCTTCAGCCAGTTGCAGCCCGTCCTCTGTCCGTTTGACGGTCTGCCATTGCAGGTTGTTCTTGATCCAGGCGTCGATGTCGCCCCAGATATAGGCACCTTCCTTCATGTTGCGGGCATAGGTCTGCAAAGCGCCATTCAGTTCATCTTCGTGAACGATGATGGTCGCATTGGTGAACAGCTCAAGGCAGCCGGCGTGATCCAAATGCAGATGGGAAGCCACTACATATTTGATGTCTTCAGGCCGGACATTCAATTCCTCCAAGCGGTGATGGAGGTAGCACTCTTCCGGCATATCAATCGGAAACAGTGATTGCGTCACTTTCCCCCAACGTCCTTCGGCACCCATTGAATTCGGATTGCAGGCGGTGTCGAACAGGATTTTGCCTTCAGGATGATCGATCAATACGGTGTAGACTGGAAATGTCACCATTTCACTCGGTGGATTTGGATTTTCTGCACTTGCGGGATTATGCATGGAAATCAGGTAGTTCTTATCCATGCTCAATGTGCCATTGTCCATTACGTACAGTTTCGGGTTTGCCTTGATAATACCAGTCATCAAATGTCCCCCTCTCAGAATAATTACATAATATCATAATATTCAGTTTACTGTGAAGGGATATAAAAACTCCTGAACCAATAAGTTCAGGAGTTAAAAGGGAGTGAGGTTAATGAACCAATGCAGGCTCAAAGAATTCTTTGTATAATTCGTTCAATATCTTTTGTTCATCTTCTTTTAGAATGCCGAAGACTAAACTTACTTCAGAAGAACCCTGGTTGATCATTTCGATGTTGACGCCGGTTCTGGCAAAAGCGTTTGCTGCACGTGCAGTAAGTCCTTTTGTATTGTTCATGCCTTCACCAACCAAAACAATCATGGAAAAATCATTGCGGATATGGACGTCATCAGCCTGCAGTTCAGATTTGACCCGATCGACAATCCGCTGTTCTTTATCAGCAGTCAATTGATGGCTGCGCAAAATGACGGATAAGTTATCGATGCCGGATGGAATATGTTCATAGGAAATGCACTCATCTTCCAAAATCTGCAGCAGTTTTCGGCCAAACCCGATTTCACGGTTCATCAAGTATTTGCTGACATAAAGCGTCGAGAAACCGCTATCTGCCGAAATTCCTGTAACCGGGCGCAGGGAAGTGTCGCGTTCTGCAACAATCATCGTACCAGGGGCAGATGGATTATTGGTATTGCGGATGCATAAAGGAACCGCTGCTTTAAAAACAGGCATTAAAGCTTCATCGTGCAAGACGGCAAATCCCGCATACGAAAGCTCGCGCATTTCACGGTAAGTCATCTGTTCGATTTCGACCGGATTAGCGACGACGCGTGGATTGGCGACAAACACACAATCGACGTCAGTAAAGTTTTCATACAGCTCAGCTTTGACGGAAGCTGCAAGAATCGATCCGGTGATATCCGAGCCGCCACGCTCGAATGTCCGAAGAACGCCTTCTTTTGTATAACCAAAAAAGCCGGGGAAAACAGTGATGGTTTCTTTATTGCGCAGTTCTGCTAATCGGTCATAGGCTTCTGGAAGTGCCTGTGCCCGTTCAGGCAAGCCGTTTACAAATAGACCGGCATCAAACGGGTTGACATATTCGGCATTCAAGCCGATTGAAGTCAGGTAAGCAGCGATTAATTTTGCAGAGTTGTCTTCACCGCTTGCTTTGATCGAGTCAGCAAAAAGTGGGGGAGAGCTTTTATCTGCCTGAAGGCGGTTCAGAAGGTCTGTTTTGATGACTTGCTTAATGTCATTGCCCAGCTCCAACTCGTCAGCAATTTCCGCATAGCGTTCAACGACCTTTTCCAAGGCAGTATCCGTCGGTTCCTCGCGTAGCGCAGCTGCCGATAAATTAATTAACAAATCTGTCACTTTTACATCTCCATCAAATCGCTTGCCTGGAGCAGATACCACAATGATCTTACGAGAAGGCTCTGCTTTAACGATTGCTGCCACTTTTTTGATCTGTTGTGCACTAGCTACTGAAGTACCGCCAAATTTGCTTACTTTCATCCAATCAAGTCCCATCTTTTTTAATAGTCTGTAAAAGGGTTGTTTTAACTAAGATATAATACTATAATGTCCCTATGACAAAAACAGCTGTTTTTTCACAGTGTACACACCATGGGAGGAATCGTCAATGAAAAATGAAATTTCAATCGGATTATTAGGCCTTGGAACGGTGGGCAGCGGAGTTGCTAAAATCATTCAGCAGCATCAGCAGGATTTGCATCATAAATTAGGTGCCCAAGTTTCAGTAAAGAAAGTACTGGTCAGAGACACCAATAAAGACCGGCTTTCCAGTTTAGATCCGAGTGTATTCACGACGGATATAGAAGATATATTGAATGATTCTTCTCTCGATATTATTGTTGAAGTGATGGGCGGCATCGATGGTGCGAAGTCAGCTATTGAACAAGCGCTTAAAAATGGGAAACAGGTCGTAACGGCCAATAAAGATGTGATGGCTGAATATGGCCACGATCTATTAAAACTGGCAGACGCTGAAAAGTGTGACCTGTTCTATGAGGCCAGTGTTGCAGGCGGTGTGCCGATCATCCGCACATTGGAAGATGGACTCGCTTCAGACCGGATTTCGAGCCTGATGGGAATCGTCAATGGCACGACCAACTTCATCATGACGAAAATGAAAAAAGAAAACATGACTTATGACGACGCATTAGCTGAAGCTACTGCATTAGGTTATGCCGAAGCCGATCCTTCTGCTGACGTCGATGGCATCGATGCGGCAAGGAAAATGGTGATCTTGTCTTCGCTGGCCTTCTCAACCGAAGTCCATTTGGATGATGTCCTGGTAAGAGGCATGAAAGAAATCCGTGACGGTGACCTGGAACTCGCGAATAAGTTTGGTTATACCATGAAAATGGTCGGTTCTTCAACTAAAGACGAAGATGGAATCGAAGTTTCAGTAGAGCCGATCTTCCTGGCGAACTCACATCCGCTTGCTTCGGTCAACAATGAATTCAACGCAGTTTACATATACGGCGATGCAGTAGGTGAAACGATGCTTTATGGACCAGGTGCCGGTTCATTGCCGACGGCTACATCTGTGGTCTCTGATATCATTGCAGCTTGCCGCAACCTGCAGTTGGGCGTCAACGGAAAACGCGCACACGCAGCTCAGCATGAACGCGTTATAAAACCAGAATCGAAATGCTTTTCGAAGTATTGCCACCGTCTGCTTGTAAATGATGAAGTGGGCGTGTTGTCGAAAATGACTGCAGTCTACAGCAGGCATGGGGCGAGCATCCAGTCGGTTATACAGTCTCCGGCAAACGAAGACGGCAAAGCCGAACTGGTGCTGCTGACGCATCAGATTTCACGCCAGCAGCATTTGGATGTATTGAAGGAATTACAAGGAACGGCGAGCGTCATTAGCCATTACCGCATAGAAGGAGAGGAAACAGCATGAGATGGCAAGGACTGATTGAAGAACATAAAGAGTGGCTTCCCGTTACAGAACATACACCTTCACTGACGTTACAGGAAGGCAATACGCCGTTGGTGCATTTGGAGAAACTATCAAAAAAATGGGGAATTGACCTCTATGTAAAACTGGAAGGGGCAAATCCGACCGGTTCCTTCAAAGACCGCGGCATGGTGATGGCTGTCGCGAAAGCCAAAGAAGAAGGCAAGACGGTATTGATTTGCGCTTCAACCGGCAATACATCCGCCTCTGCAGCTGCATATGGAGCAAGAGCGGGTATGCGCACCATTGTTGTTATTCCTGAAGGGCGCATTGCGCTTGGGAAACTGGCGCAAGCCAAAATGTACGGAGCGGAGATTCTTGAAATCAAAGGCAATTTTGATGAAGCGCTGCAAATGGTTCGTGAGGTTGGCCAGGAGGCAGGCATTGCCCTCGTCAATTCCGTCAATCCTTACCGTTTGGAAGGACAAAAAACCATTGCGTTTGAAGTTATTGACCAATTAGGCCAAGTACCCGATATTTTCGCGTTGCCTGTCGGCAATGCCGGCAATATCTCTGCTTCTTGGAAAGGGTTCACGGAGTACGCAGAACGTACTGGCGAAAAACGCCCGACACTCTTAGGGGTGCAAGCAGCTGGAGCGGCACCGATCGTCAATAATAAAGTTGTGGAAAATCCCGAAACAGTGGCAACAGCCATTCGAATCGGAAATCCCGCGAGCTGGCAGCTGGCACTTGATGCCTTGGACCAGTCAAACGGAACGATTCTCGCAGCTACCGATGAAGAGATTCTGGAAGCCTATCAGTTGTTGGCTTCAACCGAAGGGGTATTTGCAGAACCGGCATCGTGTGCTTCCATCGCAGGCATCAAAAAGCAAGTGGAGAGCGGCCAATTGCCGAAAGGTTCAAAAGTTGTAGCTGTTCTGACAGGCAATGGATTGAAAGATCCGGAAACAGCGATTTCGGTCAATCAGCATAAAGCGCTTTTGGTTCCAGAAGACATGGAACGCTTTTGGGAGGATTTGAAAAAAGGAGTGAAAATATGAGCTGGAAAGAATTTTCTGTAACCGTTCCGGCTTCAACAGCCAATCTGGGTCCAGGATTTGATTCGATCGGGTTGGCATTGGATCTTCATATGTTTGTTCATGCCTCACCAGCAGCAGAGTGGCTGGTCGAATATAAAGATTCAGGCTATCAAGGGATTGCGAGCGGTGCCGACAACTTGATTGTCGCTACTGCCCAAGCTGTTGCGGATAAATATGGACAGCCATTGCCAAGCGCGAAATTGGTGGTCGAGACGGAAATCCCGTTGAGCAGAGGTTTGGGCAGCAGCGCATCCGCAATTGCGGCTGGCATTGAAATTGCTGACAGATTAGCGGGATTAAAACTGCCGATGAAAGATAAATTGAGAATAGGAACGGAAATGGAGGGGCATCCCGACAATATTTCCGCTTCACTTCTCGGTGGGCTGACGATTTCCTATTTCGACGATGATGATTTGGAAATTGTCCATGTTCCTGAAGTGGAGATTGGCGTGGTCATCCTGGTTCCGCCGACTGAATTTCTGACTTCGGAATCCCGCAATTTATTGCCGGAAACGCTGTCCCATAAAACAGCGACGCGCGGCGGTGCTGCAGGCAACGTCATGGCGGCTGCTTTGGCGAGAGGGGATTGGCAAACTGCTGGCCGGATGATGCAGAAAGACGTTTTTCATGAACCTTACCGCAAAGAGCGGTTCCGGGATTTCGATGCTATCCAGCAAGGATGCCGGGATCTTGGCGTCTACGGCTCTGCAATCAGCGGAGCTGGTCCATCTTTGTTCATCGCTGTGGAAAAAGGCCGTGAAAAAACGGTGGCAGCCCAATTGGAAGAGAAATTTCCACATTACGAATGCCTAGTCACCAGACCATCCTCACACGGAATCAAAATATGTGAAACAGTGATTTAAACGCAAAGAAGCTGCCCGGAATTCCGGGCAGCTTCTTTTTTTTCGAGCAGTATTTGCTGTTCTCTATTTATATTTTAATGGACACATACTTGGTTTCCAAGAAGGCTTCCAATCCTTCTTGTCCGCCTTCACGGCCAACGCCGCTTTCCTTCATTCCGCCGAATGGAGCTTGAGCAGTAGAAGGGGCACCGTCGTTCCAGCCGACAATTCCGTAATCAAGGTTTTCGGATAGATAAGTGCCGCGTGACATGCTTTCGGTAAAGAAATAAGCCGCCAAGCCAAAGCGCGTATCATTCGCCAGTTTGACTGCTTCTTCATCTGTTTCAAAAGACATGATTGGCGCTACAGGACCAAACGTTTCTTCATTCATGACCAGCATATCTGAAGTGGCATCGACCAGTACCGTTGGATTAAAGAAGTACGCGTTGTTTTCTGTACGGCCATCTCCGCCTACCAATACTTTGGCGCCTTTTTCGACGGCATCATTAACATGCTTCTCAACTTTTTCATAGCCGTCTTTGTCGACTAACGGACCGATTTGTACGCCTTCATCCAGACCATTGCCGACTTTCAGATTGCCTGCAGCTTGTTGGAGTTTCTGTGAAAACTCCTCGACGATACTTTTCTGAACGTAGATCCGATTGCCGCAGACGCAAGTCTGTCCGGCATTACGGAATTTCGAAGCCATGACGCCTTCAACAGCGAGGTCCATGTCCGCATCTTCCAAAACGATGATAGGTGCATGGCCTCCAAGCTCAAGTGAAAGGTTCAACATAGTTTCTGAAGCCTGTTTCATCAATTCCTTGCCAATTTCTGTAGACCCTGTGAACGTCAGTTTGCGGACATCCGGATGGCTGGTGAACACTTTGCCGATCTTGCCGGCGCTGCCCGTCACTAGATTAATGACACCTTTAGGGAAGCCTGCCTCAATAGCCAGCTCGTACATTTTAACAGCAGTTAATGGTGTCATTTTCGCTGGCTTCGCTACAAAGGTGCATCCAGCAGCTAAAGCAGGTGCCATTTTTCTGGCCATCATCGCTGCAGGGAAATTCCATGGGGTAATGGATACAACAACGCCGACCGGCTGCTTGTTGATTTGAATCCGTTTGCCTTCTTTGCTTGCCGGAATAGTGCGTCCATACATGCGCTTGCCTTCTTCAGCAAACCAGGAAACGAAAGAAGCCGAGTACTCAATTTCACCGATAGCTTCAGCTAAAGGTTTGCCCATTTCCTTCGTTAAAATTTCACCGATTTCTTCTTTATGCTCAAGTAGCAAATCATGCCATTTCATCAGCAGTTCAGCACGATGGTAGGCTGTTGTCTTCGACCATTCCGGAAAAGCCGCTGCTGCAGCTTCAATTGCAGCTGTGGCTTCTTCTTCGCCTCCGTTGGGTACTGAGCCAACAATCTCGCCAGTTGCTGGATTCATGACCTCTATTTTTCCATCTCCTGTTTCAGTCCATTCACCATTGATATAATGTCTGCCATTCATTTGTTCGAATCCTCCTTTTGAATTTTGCCTATCCTAATAAATACCTCTAAACGCGAGGAGGTAAACGTTTGGAGTGAAGCAGCAAGAATGCCGTTCGCAAAATATACACATTTATAAAACGGGAAAGGGATATGCAATATATAGCTATTGGAATCGGTTACATTAAAAATGAATGGCCACTCAATTTAATATTATTTCAAAATAGTCGTTTTATTCTATTTATTCCCTGCTGTTTGTGTGCTACTATTGCATCATTATAAAAGTTATCTTTAGAAAGCTTTGAGTTCAATAGCTTATTAAGAGAAAGAGGAGGAAATGGATATGGCCCAGATGCTCGCATTACCGATTTTGATTTTTGTTTTATTTATTGGCGAAGTAATCTCAACTCGCACAAAAGCGTGGATCCCTTCAATATTTGTCAGTGGGGTATTGTTTCTGCTGGGATATTGGACGTTCTTTCCTCCTGAAATTGTTGCCATTGCAGGGATACCGCCTGCAGTAGCTGTTATGCTGATTTATCTGTTGATCACCAATATGGGGACTTTACTGTCTCTGGAAGAATTAAAAAACCAATGGAAAACCATCCTGATCGCTATAGCCGGAATTTTAGGGATTATTGCGGCATTGTTCAGTATCGGAATTCTGCTGTTCGATTTTGAAACAGTGGTGGTGGCGATTCCGCCATTGGTGGGTGGACTGGTTTCCGCGTTGATCATGTCAGAAGGTGCAGCAGCTGCTGGACTTCCGACGCTAGCAGTATTCGCCATCGTCATTTATGTTGTTCAAGGGTTTGCAGGCTATCCGCTGACTTCAATTATGTTGAAAAAAGAAGGCCAGAACTTATTGAATAGATACAGAAATAATGAATTGACTGCAAAGCAGCTGCCTGGTGAACAAACAGGGGCATCGGGCAAAGCGGTCAAGGAACCGCGTATGTTTGCCAATATGCCGGATAAATACAATACGGATTTCTTTAAATTTTTCAGGTTGGCATTGGTTGGTTACCTGGCGTATCTGACTTCAACTCTTGCAGCTCCAATCGTGGAAATAAGCCCGTTCGTCCTGTGTCTGCTGTTCGGAGTTATCGGACGCAGCATCGGTTTCCTTGAGCGCCATCCACTGCAAAAAGCAAATGGCTTCGGATTCGCTATCATGGGCTTATTGCTTTATATTTTCGACGGATTGAAAAATGCTACACCGAGCATGATGCTTGAAATCCTGTATCCGCTTATTGGTTGTATCGTTATCGGTGTAATTGGGATGTACATCTTTTCATTCATCATCGGGAAACTTCTTAAAGTCAGCAAGGAAATGGCATTTGCGGTTTCATTGACAGCCCTTTATGGATTCCCGGCAGATTATATCATCACGGTGGAAGTCATCAATTCACTGACGAAAGACGAAGAAGAACGGAAAGTACTGACCAGCCATATGCTGCCGCCGATGCTTGTGGCAGGATTCATCACCGTTACAATCGTTTCTGTAATATTGGCCGGTATATTTGTCGGCTTCCTATAAGAACTGGAGGAAATTCATCATGATCAATCAAACCATCAAAAATGCCATAAAAGAAAACAGCAACGAAATGATTCAAATACGGCGCAAGCTTCACAGCGAACCTGAACTGTCGTGGGAAGAGTACCAAACTTCCCAATTTGTCTTTGACTATCTAACGGAGCTCGGGATTGAAGCGCGAAAAACTGAGCCAACCGGTGTTGTTGGGGAGCTGAAAGGCGGAAAAGCAGGCAAAACTGTTGCCCTGCGTGCCGATATGGACGCTTTGTCTGTGGAAGAATTGAATGCGGATTTGTCTTATAAATCAAAAGAACTCGGGAAGATGCATGCATGTGGCCATGATGCCCATACTTCGATGCTGCTGGCTGCTGCAAAAGCATTGGCCAGCGTGAAAGATGACATTCCAGGGAATGTGCGGTTTATTTTCCAACCGGCAGAAGAAGTGGCGACCGGTGCAAAAGCAATGGTTGAGCAAGGTGCAGTAGCGGGTGTCGATGATGTGTTCGGCATTCATATTTGGTCCCAAAGCCCAACAAAGACTGTCGCTTGCAATCCTGGAGCCTCATTTGCATCGGCTGATATTTTCAAAGTTCATTTGAAAGGGCAAGGAGGACACGGAGCAATCCCGGAAGCCTGTATTGATGCGGCTGTCATCGCTTCTTCTTTTGTCATGAATTTGCAGTCCATAGTATCGAGGACCATTGATCCTCAACAGGCAGCAGTCGTAACTGTCGGGAAGATGGTTGTTGGAACGCGTTTCAACATCATTGCTGAAAATGCAGAAATCGAAGGAACAGTGAGGTGCTTCGATCCTGCGACACGGGACCACATCGAACAACAGCTTCAAGTCTACGCTGAAAACACAGCGGCTATCTACGGAGGAACTGCTGAAGTCGAGTATATCAGAGGAACACAAGCCGTCATCAATGGCAAAGAAAGTGCCGATTTGGTCCAGAAAGTGGCACGGGAAGCATTCGGTGAAGAGTCCATCTATGATGAAAAACCGACGATGGGCGGAGAAGATTTTTCATTCTATTTAGATGAAGTACCAGGCAGCTTCGCATTAGTAGGAAGCGGTAATCCAGAAAAAGATACCGAATGGGCTCACCATCACGGCAAGTTCAATATCGATGAAGAGGCAATGGAAACAGGCGCTGAGCTCTATGCACAATATGCCTGGGCGTTCTTAACTAAATGATCCAACGGATTTCACCAATCAAAAACAAGGAGGAAGTTATGCCAGCAAATAATGATAATCCTTTATATGAAGAGCTGCTGAATGACTACGATGATCGCCTTGACCACTCAGGCATCCGTGGCGAACGGATTGCGAGACGGTTGTTTGAATTATCTCAGATTGGATTTGTGCAAGTGGGTGGCGTAAAGCGGCCCGGTTACTCGAATGAAGAAAAAGAAGCAAAAGAACTCGTCAAAAAGTGGCTGTCCGAAGCAGGACTAGCGACTCGAGAAGACGGTGCCGGCAATCTCATGGCACGGCTGGAAGGGAAAACGGAAGGAGCGGCAATTGCTTCAGGTTCCCATCTGGACAGCGTACCTAGCGGCGGGAATTTTGATGGGCCACTTGGCGTCCTGTCTGCATTGGAAGTGGCGGAGTCCTGGAAAGAAAGTGGCTATGTCCCCGACAAGCCATATGAAGTGATTATTTTTTCCGATGAAGAAGGATCTCGTTTCAACAGTGGATTAACAGGAAGCCGGGCAATGACGGGAGCCATCTCAAGACAGGAAATGGAACAGCTTCGGGATTACAATGGAGAAACTCTTGAACAAGTGCTGCAACAGTATGGCAGTACACTTGATGCTTATGAAGAAGCTAAAAGAGATCTATCAGACCTGGAATTGTTTGTAGAAGTGCATATAGAGCAAGGCAAGAAGCTTGAAAAAGCCGCACAGCCGGTAGGTATCGTCAATGGCATAGCTGGTCCTGCCTGGCTCGAAATGGAGTTTATCGGAGAAGCGGGCCATGCTGGAAACACTCCGATGATTGGCAGGAGAGATTCTCTCGTAACGGCGGCTGAATTTCTGCAGTCCATTCCGGATTTTCCGAAAACAGTCAGTGATACAGCAGTGGCCACAGTCGGAAAATTAGAGGTCTTTCCAAATGGGGCGAATGTTATCCCGGAAAAAGTGAAGTTGCTTGTCGACATTCGGGATATCATCGAAGAAACTAGAGACCGACTGATTGATTTGCTGATTGAACAGGCAGAAAAGGTTGCTGCAAAGAACGATATTCTGCTGAATATTAAGCTGAATACAAAAATCCAACCGGTACCGATTGCTGAAGACTTGCAGAAACAGCTGGCAGCCTCTTTAGAAAAATACGGAATTACGCCACAGTATATCCCCAGTGGAGCAGGACACGATGCCATGAATCTTGGACGTTACTTGCCGGTGGCCATGTTGTTTGTCAGAAGCAAAGATGGCATCAGCCATAATCCAAAAGAATGGTCATCCTTAAATGACTGCGTAATGGGAATTCATGTATTGAAAGACTTTATTGAAAACAAAATGAAACAATAATAGAGAAAAACTGTTCTAAGGAACGGTTTTTTTGATTTGTTTATCCACATAATGGAAAATTAAAATTTTTTTTGGAATTATCAGTATTTATTAAAAATGTGTGTATAATTTTAACAAGACAGGGTATAGAAATAATAAGGACATGCCAAGTGGCTGATACTTTTTGGAGGTGGTTAGATGAAAGTAATGGAAAATCAGTATTCCAGTAGAACCAAGCTTTTTTCAGAAGACAAGCTTCTCAATGAATGCCGGTCGTATTTTTCATCAGAAACTGAAAAAACGGCAGAAATTGGAGAGAAATTTATTCACTACTTTCTGAAGAATGCTTCACCTGAAGGAGTTCTCTTTAAAACAATCAAAGACATTACAACAGACATTAATATTTCCCACCAAACATTGACTAAAGTTCTAAAAACACTTGAGTCAAAAGAAATTATATACCGAAGAAACGGCATCATCGGTCTATGGAAAGAATAATGAAAGCATCTCTCTATTGAAGGAGAGGTGCTTTTTTTTTTGCTGAATTAATTAGCTATAGAGGAACCGTTTTAACAGGGAAATATAAAGTGAAGACAGGCTCCAACTTCACAGCTTTTTTACCTTGATTGATAATAAGCATATGAAAAACCGATGGTGGTTAATTATACCTAATATATAGGAATTAACTTTAAAATAAAATATTATGAAAGACTAAATACTTATAATATCCTTGAGAATTTTAAAAAATATCCTTATAGGTGTAGATTGAGTCAATAAAATATGATATAAATGAACTATAATAATCTGAATTTTTAGAAATAAATTCAAATTAATTGTCTTCTTATATCAAAGAAAGGGGACTGCAAGGAGTTGTTTTAAGAGGGTGATTCATTTTATGGAGAAATTGAAAAATCATACTCAGATCCTATCCATTTTTGTCGCTCTCTTTCTGTTGGCGGTTTGGCTCTTTCTATCTTTTATTATGGATCCGAAGTACCAAGCATCAAGTCAATTGCTTATAGAAGAAAAAGGGAGAGCTTTACAAGAGGTGGCATCACATAGTAATCGCCTGGATCCTCAAGCCATCGAAGCATTTGCTGCTTTTGTTAAAAGCCCGGAAGTGTTGGAGGAACTAAGAGCGGATCTGAAATTGGAAATATCCCTTTCTGACCTTCAAAAGCAGATTACAGTAAATCATTCGAGTGATTCTCCGGTCCTTACAATCACTGCCTTTTCTGATAGCGGTCAGCAATCTGTAGAAATTGCAAATAGCTTATCTTCTATATTCCAAGATAACGTGAGCAAAAATTTGGACACCGCTACTATTCGGATTATTTTACAGGCTGTGGAAGCCCGAAAAGCAAATATCGTAACCGAGAATTGGGTTCTGGGCTTAGTAGCAGCGACAATACTGGGTTTTATCTTTAAGTTGCTTGCCGGATACATAAGCATATCAGCGAAAGCATGGGCTGAAATAAGAAAAGATGCAAGAAAAAAAGAGAATCAATTGCAGACAGTGTTCAAGTGATTTTCTAGGTGAAGCAGGGGTGGAATTTATGTTTGAGCTAATATCGATACAACAGCACAGTCGCTGGCAAAAGATTCTCGACAGTCTGCAAATAACGGATATTTATTATACCAGCCAATATTTTTTTAGTGCATTGAAATTGGATCCAGGAGAAGCTTTGCTTTTTTATTATAAAGATGAAGAAGGAGAAGTAGCTTACCCTTACATTAAAAGGCATATAAACAATAATCGCGGCAATACGTATTTTGACATCACAACCCCTTTTGGATATGGAGGGCCAGTGGTTAAAGCCGAAAATGACTATGCAAAGTTGATTGCGAATTTCAGGGGAACTTTTACGGAGTACTGCCATAAGGAAAAGATCGTTGCCGAGTACATCCGTTTTCATCCTTTGAAAGGAAATGCTCTTTTTTTCAAAGAACACTTGAAGTTATCTGCGCTGTACGAAACCTTTACAATCAGCCTGAGAGATTACTTCGCTTCTGGAGCAGCTACTCAGCTTTCCAGTGGCAGTTTTGGGAAGAATTCTGACTTGGTAATCAAAAAGTTGGGAACTGTACGCCATATGTTCGAGTTTTTGGTATTGTATTATTCGGCTGCCAGAAGAAGAGAAGAGTCAGACAGCTATTATTTTTTCACCAATGATTACTTTGAAACGCTTATCAGTTCTATGGGGCCGAACCTTCATTTATTCGGTGCCTATCACGACAATAAACTGGTTTCTGCCTGTTATGTCCTATCTATGGGGGATACAATCTACTTCCACTTGGAAGGCAGTTTGTCGAATGCAGATAACGAAATAACGATGCAGCAGCTGCTGCTGAAAGTTGCTGAATGGGGAGAAGAGAATTATTACGCTTATTTCCATTTGGGCGGAGACTTCCAAGGGGACGTATACAGTGGAAAGCCGATGAAAAAAGAAATGGCAAATTGCGAACCAGAGGTTTTCTACATTGGCCAGAAAGTATACGATCAGGAAGTTTATAACCAATTGGTGGCATTGGAAGATCATGATATCGTTCGAAGATACAGAAACGTCTAAACGACAGACGGAATAAAACGCATAAAGATCAACATTATACCGGGGAGGCATAATAATGAGATACATGCAATATAAGGGCGTCGTAGAAAGAGAATATAAGAAGTCGTTAAGAAAGATTATGTATGAAATATGTGTGGTGGAGGGGTTAAATGCTTCTCTTGGCGCGAAAAAATTAGGTGTTGCAAAGGAGATTTTCATCTTTTGGAGACATTTTTATCGTCTGGATAAGAATCAGCAAGTGTTTGATCAGGCAGTCAGTGACTTGGACCAGATGAAATTCCTGTATCTGAATGAAGTGAAAGAAATAGATGCGTCACGGCCACTGCAGCATGAGGCGGAAGAGTCGCTTCAGGGGCTTGAAGAATTGATTGATCGGATGGTAGAGTATTATAAATGTCTACATGCTGAGAGCGGGGGGCTGGCGACGGAAACAGGAAAACTTCCGTTGTACGAGTTTGCTAAGGAACTTCTGACAGATTATCGAAATGGAGATTTGCTGAAGGAAGTAAAGGCTCAATCAGACAAGGCATCTTCATAAAACAAATTGGAATGGATGGAAGAAATGCATACTTTCACAGAAAAAGCTGTAGCTGTCATCAAAGAGATTCCTCCGGGAAAAATTATGACCTATGGACAAGTTGCTGCTGTTGCTGGAAGCCCGCGTGCTGCTCGGCAAGTAACGCGTATTCTCCATAGCATGAGTGCCAAGCATAACTTGCCTTGGCATAGAATTGTTAATGCACAGGGACGAATCATGTTGCGCGATGAAGAGTCGCGGTTTTTTCAACGGAAATCGCTGCAGGAAGAAGGGGTAGAAGTGGACCAGGATGATTGCATCGATTTAAGCCGTTACCGCTTTACTCCTTTCGCGGATGATAAAGAGTAGTATCTGATCAGGCCCTGAAAAGGGTTTTTTTATTGAGCTGGATTAGGGTTTATACAAAGTATGCATAAGACAGAATATCCTTGGGTATAGAAATAGTGAGTTCTTGGTAGAAAGCTAAATGTTTATCATTTTAATGAATAAGGGTATATAGAACAATGGACAATTTGAATAAGTGGAAAAGAGGAAGTTAAATGTCAAATGAAAACAAACCGGTTATCGGGATTACAGCACGAGTTGAAGAAGATCAAACCTACTCATTGGATCCAGTATACGGAAGAGCGATTTTGCAGGCTGGGGGTTTGCCGCTGATAGTACCGATTGTGGATAAAGAAGACATCCCTTTGTTATGCGAGCGCTTGGACGGCTTGATTGTCACTGGAGGTGGGGATATCAATCCTACTTTGTACGGGGAAGAGCCACATTTACGCTTGGGCGCCGTATACCCTGGCAGTGATGAGTATGAAAAAGAACTGATTTTGAAGTTTCTTGAACTCGATAAACCGTTTATCGGAATGTGCCGTGGGTTGCAGATGTTAAATATTTCATTAGGCGGCACAAATTATCAGGATTTAGAGGCTCAATTTGAAGGCAATTTGCATCAGCACAAACAAATGGCTATGCGGACACATCGTACCCATTCGGTAACTTTGGAAGACGAAAGCCTACTGTATGAGATTATGAAAGAGAAAAAATTCAATGTGAACTCTTTCCACCATCAAGGCGTCAAAGACGTTTCGGATCAATTGACGGTAGCCGCTTATGCTGCTGATGGTCTGGTGGAAGCATTGGAAAGCAAGCACCATCAATTCGCTATGGGCATCCAATGGCATCCAGAAGAATTCGCTCTTCAAGGCGATGATGCTTCCATGAACATATTTAAGCGTTTTGTTGACGAATGCCTGGTAGACAAAAAGCAAAATCAATAAATACAGAAAAAAGATTCAGGGATCTCTTATCCCTGAATCTTTTTTATTGCCTTCAGGAGTAAATAGAGCGGTTGCTTTTCCGTTGTCCTGAAATAGTGTGTCTGCCGGCGAGGTTAATGCGATATAAGCCTGTATATAATCTCCGGCAGAACCTGCAAAGTTTACGATCATTAAAATATAAACACTTAGAAACAAGGGGTTCGTAACGAGGGCCAATAGGGAAATCAATGCTGCTCCCCATATCGTTACAGGTGCCAAAGCGATGATGATAAAACTTCTTCGATTAAAATAAGCTTCACTGCCAACTGAAAGGAACGGAAACCGAATTCGATAGGCAGGGCGGCTGCGGGAAAAGATCTTTATGAAGACTGCGTGCATGGTTTCATGAAGAGCCATATAAACTAAAACCAAAACAACGGTAATAAAAAAAGACAAGAAAGGATTCAAAGTGCTAGATAAAGGCAAGCCTGTCCATAAAGCTAAGCCAATCAAAATGCCAGTGATCAAGACAAAGCAGGACTGGATCAAAACATTAAGATGTTTATCCTGAGCTAAATCGATTGTGCGCTCTATATTATAATGAGGTGGCAAACTAAGAGTATTTTCATTCATCTTCTTCCCCATGCATATTCCTCCTTGTAGATAGAAGTAGGAACGAACTTTAAAAGTAAAAAGACTGTCGCCAAGTGAATAAGCGACAGTCTGGGTAGGAGTAGAAAGAATACTAAGCCTGTTGATTTTTAACGGACCAAGGTTCAGGAACACGGGCTTGAGCAGCAACTTCTTTGCCGACGGACCAAGGTTCAGGAACGCGGGCTTGAGCAGCAACTTCTTTGCCGATAGACCAAGGTTCAGGGACGCGGGCCTGAGCAGCAACTTCTTTGCCGATAGACCAAGGTTCAGGGACGCGGGCCTGAGCAGCAACCTCTTTGCCGACAGACCAAGGTTCAGGGACGCGGGCTTGAGCAGCAACCTCTTTGCCGACGGACCAAGGTTCAGGAACGCGGGCTTGAGCAGCAACTTCAGTGCCGACGGACCAAGGTTCAGGCACACGAGCCTGAGCAGCAAAGTCAGTACTTGAGGCATTATCTAAAGAGAAAATATTTAACGCGAGAATTGAGAAAAATAATATTGTAACTCCTTTTTTCATTATGTCCACTCCCTAAAATAAGATAGTTGTACTTTTGTATGCTTTTCTTGCTTTATTCATAATTTCAGCTGCTTCTTTATATCTTTTTTGTTCATAAAAAACTTCACCCAAATGTCCGTAAAAGTATCCTATTTCAAAGAAATTCTCATTGCTTTCTAAACTTGGAACAAGTTGATTCAAAACATAGTTTTCAAAGCCTTCATGATTTCTATTCACTAAGTGATCGAGGCAAAGAAATTCAATGTAAGCTTCTTTAAAGGCTCGGTTTGTAGGGGAGTGGATACTTATTTTTTTGTTTTCTACTATATCAAAGCCTTTTTTTAACCAACTCTTAGCAATTTCATGATTACCAAGCTCATAATTACATTTAATTAAAACACAATAACTAATTAAAATATCGGCGGGGTATTCAGGATGAATATAGTCTAGAGAGCGTTCAGTATGTTTGATGGCTGGTTCATAATTTTGAAATAGAAAGTAAGCATATCCTATATTGTACTCAGTGGTAAAACGCAGAATATCAATTTCTAGCTTATTGCCAATAGTTAGTGCGTTCTTATAATGTTCCATTGACATTCTGAAGTTGCCAAAGTGCTGATGAGAGATGGCTATATTCAAATGGCATTCAACGATGCGTTTTGGAATGAATTCCTGTTGGTAAATCTTCAGGGCCATCTCCGTGTACTTATAAGCCATTTCGGTTTCTCTGCATTTTGTACTGGAAATCCCGATTGAATAATACAAATCACCGATCTCAGAAGCAGAAATCGTGTTGGGAGCAATTTTTTCAGCGACGAGATAAGTCTTCAAGGCTTTTTCAAAATCATTCAAGATGTAATTATAGTTTCCGTTGTACTTATGGAATAAATAAAACTGTTCTTGATTCATAAATTCCCTGAATCGATCGATTTCCTTGATTTTTTCTTCGGCGCTATCCAAATCCCCTGTAATGATGAAGTATCTAATTTGTTGAATGCTGTATTCCAGTTCCACATCTTCATCAGCATGCAATAAAGGATGATCTTGAATATCAGCATACTGTTCCATGATCTTTGCCTTGTTCTGCGGATGCAATAATGAGTTTTTAAAATTTTTCACAAGTACTTTTCCAATGGGATTGTCTTTAGGTGCCAAAGGGATGGCTAATTTTTTGCATAAAGCTTCAAGTTCCTTCAATGCTGGATCTTTGAGGCCGGTTTCAATTTTTTTCAGTTCTCTGGGAGTCAGTATGCCAGAGGCTAATTCTTCTAAACTAATTTTCTTTTTTAAACGATGGTATTTCAAGCGCATTCCCGTGTCCATTACTGCTCTCCTTTCCTTTTGCAAGGGCAGTACTTCTGTCATCCATGTAGGAGAGTTGTTTTCCGCCTTTTTCGGATCGTCCGAGAAGTAAGAAGAAAATAGATCGCTAAGTACGATAATTGCCGCCTCCACATCCCATAGTTGCTTTGTTTTTACATCTTTTATACATGATATCATCAATTTTCGAAATAAACTGCTTTTTTATTTTAGATTTCGATAAAAAGAGAAAAAAGGGAATAAAAGCCTACTCCGGTAATTGTTGAGTAACTGAATACTCATAAAAGTTATTTTTATGGGTATATTTATCCAATATTTATTAAAGCGCTAATAACTCTTATTTGAACTTTTCATTTTTGAAAAAATAGTTACACAAGCAAAGTACGCTGATTTCCTGTGTTTTATACCTGATCATAGTATATTCATGAGGGATTTTTTTATTCTGCTCCTAAAGAATGTTATGGATGTTTCCATCGAGGGTAAAGAAAGAATAGGAAATTTTATAATGTTATGGAGGTTTTTATATGGATACGGATAAAAAAGTATTGGCAGTGGTATTTTCGGAAAGTGATCTGCAAAGAAAAGTGGAAGATTTAAAGAATGCGGGGTATGAGGAACGCGATCTTCATATCATCGCCAAAGACGTAAAGCATTTTGATAACTACGCTTTCGATAAAACAGAAGTCGATTCATTTGCTGATAAGTTTAAAGGATTTATTTCAGGTGAGAGTGGTGTCCGTGAAGGAGTGAAATCATTAGGCCTTTCGGATTCGGAAACAGAACGCTATACGGCTGATCTCGCAAAAGGTGGAATCTTAATATACAAAGATGAAGAAAATAAAACCATTATAGACGTGATTTCAAATAAAAATGTAGCAGCGGGACAGGAAAATCCGAATGATCTGCAAAGACAGCAGTATATCAATTCGGTTGACAATAACTTTGATGAACAGGAAGATCGTTTTGCCCGTGGAGAAACATTCATGCAGGATCCGACCTTAGTGAAAGATGAAAAACATAATTCATTCACTACCCAAGAAAATCCGGATGTCGAGAAAGCTAGAGGCGGCTCCAGTGAAGCTGAAAAGCATAGCCAAAGCGATCGGAAGTACAAATAAAGGGGCTGTCCCATGAGTCTCTAAAATAAAACAGCGGGAGAGAAAGAAAGCCTTTTTCTCCGGCTGTTTTTTGATGGGGGAATACGTTTTCTGAGAGCAGCTGGCTGATGGAATGGAAGCCGCAGAAGCCGTGCCCACGGAACGCGTCCGCCGCAATGGACATCTGCCGAGTCTTTCGGGAACAACAAAAGGGCTGTCACCAAAAGTCATTTTTCATGACCTTTTGGGACACCCCCTTTTTACAGGCATCAATATTGCCTGAACTCCCGGTTCCAGGTTTTAGGTATCCATCTGAATGGGTAAACAAAAGTAACACAGTACACAGGAGGTTTTATAATGAGATCGGGAAATCGTGAGTTTGAAATCGTCTACAGCAAAGCAGAAATGGAAACAGCCATACAGGCATTAAAAGCGAAAGGCTATCATGAAGGAGATATTCATTTGTTGGCGAATGATAGAGGAGTTGTTGAATCGGCCGGAAAAGAAGGCGTTCAGGCAGACCAAGCGAACTCCATCTCTAATCGCTTTAAATCTTTTCTTAGTGGAAAAGATATCGTCAGAAAAGAGCTTGACCGGTTTAACTTGAACAAGGACCGGGCAGACGACTACGAACGTGAAATCGAAAAAGGCGCCGTCCTTCTTTATACAGATGGGCAAGCGATATCCGGTGAAGATGAACATTTCTCATCATTAGATGATTCCAACGATCCGATGGATATGGAAGGCAGCAGCGGACAAAGATCTGGCGACAAAGTTATTCCTCGCTACGATGACAAACCCCATAACCCTGATGAAATCTATGCGCGCGAAGTTTCCAGAGAAGACCAGCATGCCCGCGCAGGGAAGAGTGATCGATTGCAGGACTCTCGCTTAAAAGGGGATGAAATCCATCCAACTGCTGGATTGAACAAAGATGAAGGTTCTGCTCGTGAGAAGGAATTGGACCATGAGCCCGGTTTACAGACTAAAGAAGGAGAAGACAATCTATTGCGTGAAGACGGTGTCAACCGCCGTCAAGATGAACCTTCTCCTGGAGTGGATCCGAATTTAGGGCCTGCACCTTTTGGGCGTGATTCAGAAGAAGAGCATCTGCTGAATGACGAGCGCAGAGATGATTTGGATAAACCAAGAAACAAGCGCGAACACTACAATGAACACGAAGAAAAAAGCAAAAACAATGATACTCCGCCATCGCCAAGATTGTTTTAAAGAAAAAAGGAGCCTCCCGATACACCGGGAAGGCTCCTTTAATTCGTACGATGGGATAAGCGCGCAATGATGACGCCGATTAAAGTCCCGACAAAAGCTGGGGCTATCCAGCCGATGCCTTGTTCAAAAAACAACAGGTGGCTTAACAAAGCATCTATTGGTTCAAACATAATTCCAGTGGAACGAAGTGCATCGAAAATACTGACAATTGCGGTCGCTCCAAGTGCCAATATATACACATAAGGCTTCCGATAGAACATGAGATCAAAGAACGACAAAATGACTAAGACAATCGCTATCGGATAAATTGCTAATAACACCGGAAGCGAGATAGCGATTAATTGCGTTAAGCCCACATTGGCGATAACGGCGGAGAACCCTGCAAAAAATAATACATAAACGATATAGGAAATCTTCGGAAATATCTTATAAAAAAATTGTGCTGTTGCAGAAACCAGGCCGATTGAAGTCGTCAAACACGCGAAGGTGATCGCGGCAGACAAAATGATTCCACCGATATCTCCGTACAAAACACGTGAAGCCATGGCGATAACGATGCCGCCATTGTCCTGTAGGCCAATGGAATCAACACTCGTCGCGCCAATATAACTTAACGATATGTAAACGGCAGACATGCCGATGGCTGCTATAAAACCGGCATACGCAGTCGATTTCAATATTGTCCGGGTATCCGTGACTCCCTTATGTTGTATAGATTGAATGATGACAATTCCAAAAACAAGCGCAGCAATGGCATCCATTGTCAGATAGCCTTGCAGAAAGCTTTCGAAAAACGCTTCCGTATCATAATTTCCAATCGGAGAATTGATGGAGCCCATTGGAGTCAAAAAGCTTTTTACAGCCAACAGTCCAATGACCAAGATCAGCAAAGGAGTCAAAATTTTGCCGATTCTGTCCACCAACTTTGTTGGATTCATTGCAAACAGCACCGTAATGATAAAGAAGACAAGAGTGAAGATAAATAAAGACCAGAATGATTCTGCAAAATCAGCTGGAAGAAAAGGGGCGGTCCCGATTTCAAAAGCTACTGTAGCTGTACGAGGGATTCCAAAGAAAGGCCCGATTGCCAGGTAAACAATCAAGGTGAAGACGATACCGAAAACTGGATTGACACGTCCCGCTATAGATTGAAGGTCTCCTCCGGCTTTGGCGATCGCTAAAATTCCAAGTAGAGGCAGACCTACCCCTGTCAACAAGAAACCAGTTACAGCGATCGCCAACTCATCCCCGGCAAGCTGTCCTAGATAAGGAGGGAATATAATATTTCCTGCTCCGAGGAACAAGGCGAAAAGCATAAGTCCCAATGTAAAAATCTCTGTATTTGTAAGCGCCTTCTTTTCCATAAAAAACTCCTTAATAAATAACATGGATGCACGAATTTTCATTATAACCGAATTCTTGCACTTTTGAAAACATTAATCTTGCCATAAGAAAAACCCGGTTAGAAAACCGGGTTTCGGATTACTTATTATCTTTTTTGAAATCGCCGATCTTATCTTGGACGTTTCCTTTGGCTTTATCGATTTTACCTTCAGCCTGTTTGTTGGGATCGTTTGTAGCATTTCCGATTTGATCCTTCACTTCGCCTTTGCCTTTGTTTACTGCACCTTTTAATTTATCAGAGAATCCGTTGTTGTCGCTCATCAATAACTCCTCCTTCAAATTTATAACTACTTATATAATATCCTTCTGAAGAAGAATCTAAACATTATCGGGCAGATTCGGATTTGGCAGAAAGATTCCATAAAGTTTTTGAGGCGGTTTCTTTAACCGTAATGCATAAATCTTCCTCGCTAAGCCTCGTTAATGTTTGAAGAGGCGTATGGCCGTTTTGTGCGACGCCGAACCTTACTTCAGCATGCTGGTCCATCGATAGGTCTACAAGCAATCCTTCACAATTAATGATGCTAGCCAGCTCTGCGCGGGACTGGTAGTCCATTTTCAAAACAGCGGCTTCATCCCAAGGCGTCCACACTGTCTTCAGTGAATAAAATTGTATTGCATCATCCATCTAGTTTGCACCCCTAAAAAATATTTGAAAATTCGTGCTATTTTATTCAATATATCATATTATGATTGATATAGTAAGCAAAATTACTTATAAAGGAGCATTCATATGAAAATATTAGTTATTGGAGGCACATCTTTTGTAGGGCGTCATATAGTAGAGGCACTGTTGGAAAAAGAACATGAGGTAGTTTTGTTCAATCGGGGCAAAAGCAATCCGCACCTTTTTCCGCAACTGCAGAAAATACTGGGGGACCGAAGGAAAGATGCAGAAAAACTGGCAATAGAAAAATGGGATGCCGTTATTGATTCGTCAGCTTACACGCCAGCTGATTTAAAACCAGTTCTTAAGAATCTTAAAACAAACCATTATATCTTTATCTCGACCATTTCCGTATACGATGATTTTAAAAATGGCCCTGTCCGAGAAAGTGGAACCCTCTTTAAAACGGAGGTGACAGAAGATGAGGTTACTGGAAGTACATATGGGCCGTTAAAAGTGATGTGTGAAAATTATATAGAAAAGAATTTATCGGACAAGGCGTTGATTCTTCGACCGGGTATTGTGGTAGGTCCGTATGACCCGACAGACCGTTTTACATATTGGATGATGAAATTAAACGGCAAAGGCCCTGTCCTCGTTCCCGGCAGTAAAGAAAGAAAAATTCAGTGGGTTGACGCGAGAGACTTAGCTGAGTTCACAGTACTTCAAATGGAAAATAAAACAACGGGTGTCTATAATGTGGCGGCTGATGCTGTGTCTATGGAAGAACTTGTCCAAACTTTAAATGGTGGCGAAGCGGATTGTGTTTGGGCGGATGATCATTTTTTGTTGGAACAAGGGTTGAAAGCATTCGAATTGCCGTTTTGGATTCCATTTTCTGCAGAATTTCCGGAAGGCTTCCTGCTGGTGGACAATGAAAAAGCGAAAGGTGCAGGGCTGGGCATGCGTTCTGTGAAGCAGTCTGCCCAAGATACTTTGGAGTGGGCTCAGAAAGAGGGCTTGTCACGATTAAAAACAGGAATTAGTGAAAATAGGGAACGTGAATTATTGAATAAAATAATGAAGTGATTTGAAAAAGAATCCATTCTTCCAACACGGTTGTACACATCGTTTAACCAAAATATGTACAGCTGAAACTTTGTGAAAGAGGGAGCGTCCTATACTATATAGAGGGAATGAAGAGACAGGTTTTTCTTTATTTCTGTTCCAGTCATGCTATAATGACAATGGATATGTATGTATAGAAGATGTTTTAAGGAGGAAAGATATGCTATACCTTACCATGGTCTTGGCATTTATCGCTTCGATTTTGCTGACTCCGATTGTTAAACGCATTGCTTTTCGCGTAGGAGCAGTTGACCGACCAAATTACCGAAAAGTTCATGCGAGAATTATGCCGCGTTTAGGCGGGTTGGCCATTTTTGGTTCATTTTTGATAGCATATTTTATATTAAAACCTCAAGATCCGATTTCCAATGCAATTGAAGCATCGTTTATTCCGATTGAAACAGCTATAATCATAGGCGCTTTATTGATTATCATCACCGGTGTACTGGATGATATGTATGAAATCAGCGCAAAAGCGAAACTACTGGGTCAATTGGTAGCTGCAGGAATTGTCGTAGTCGGCGGGGGACTTGAAATTTCTTTCATCAACCTGCCATTCGGTGGTGTTTTGGATTTTGGTTATTTGAGTATTCCATTGACGATTCTGTGGATAGTCGGAATCACCAACGCCATCAATTTAATTGATGGACTTGATGGATTGGCAGCTGGCGTTTCGACAGTCGCTCTATTGACACTGGCAGCAATGGCTTTCATTATGGGCGATGTTTATGTTATGTCGATGGCTGCACTTTTGGCAGCGAGCACATCAGGATTTCTGGTCTATAATTTCCACCCTGCAAAAATTTTCATGGGTGATACCGGAGCATTGTTCCTAGGTTTCATGATTTCAGTCTTGGCCTTGATGGGATTCAAGAATGTCACAGTTGTGGCATTGATCATTCCGATCATCATGCTCGGCGTACCGATTTCAGATACGTTTTTTGCCATCGTTCGGAGAGTGCGTGAAAAGAAATCGATCTCAGAAGCAGACAAGTCCCATTTGCATCATTGTTTACTGAACATCGGCTTTTCACATAGCCAAACCGTGCTGATCATTTATGGAATTGCTGCTTTGTTTGGGCTTGCAGCGCTATTGTTTTCTCAGGCGACCTTATGGGGAGGAATCCTGTTGATCAGCGTCATGCTGGTGGCAATTGAATTGTTCGTTGAGGTTGTTGGGTTGGCAGGGAAGAATTACCGGCCATTATTGAATCTTGTTAAATTTATAGGCAAATAAAAAAAGATTGAACTTGAAGCGCATTGCTTTGATTTCAATCTTTTTTTCTTTTGTGTAAAAGATACGGGGAATGCTTTAGAAAGCTCCAGTGACAATTGAACAAAAAAACACCACAGTTTTCACTGTGATGTGTCGTCTTCTACTAGGTCTCTTGCTACGTTTTGTTCTATCTCATTGGTGGTTAAGTTGGACGTATCCGGTTTTAAACCGAGGTGGCTTTGCAGAACATCTTGTATTTCCATCAGGGATTCTTCTTTCAATTTCCAATAGTAAATCCCGGTGGACATATCATCATAACCGTCAAGCGTAATGGTTTCCACGTCTGGTTTACCGTTTTTAGCGTATTCGAACAATGCACGCATATCCTCGAATCTCATGTTCGTTTTCATGTTGTCTCCAACTGCTTCGAAAACATCACCGTATTTGGTGATTGAACCGACTGATAAGGCGCGGTTCATAATGGATTCAAGAATCATTTGCTGGCGTTTGCCCCGTTCAATGTCATTATCGTAATGGCGTGTTCTCGCAAGTGCCAGCGCTTCGCTGCCATTCAGGAACTGGATGCCTTCTTTTAGTTCAATGGCATCCTGCGAATCATTTTCATCTTGTTCCGTGATGTCATAAGGCACTTCTACTTTAATGCCGCCGAGGGCATCGATCACATCGATGAAGGCGTCAAAGTTCATCCGCAGGTAATAATTTACCGGTACTTCCAAAAGTCCTTCTACACTTTCGATGGTTGAACTCGGCCCATTCAAAGCATAAGCATGAGTGATTTTATCTTCTTTTCCGCTATCCGGAATATAGGTATACGTATCACGAGGGATACTGACCAGTTTAATGGACTTGTCTTGGTTGTTCAATGTTGCCAGGACGAGTGCATCTGAACGGATATTGTCGTCACTTTGGTTGCGTTCTTGGCTGTCATCCACGCCAATGAACAGGATGGAGATGTTGTCCGTAAGCGGTTCAACCGGTTCATCTACGTTTCCTGTAGACTCATAAGCGCTGTTGACGGCCAATTCCGCTTGTTTGACCAGGTAAATCCCGTAAGCTGAAACGCAGATCAACAATGAAACAACTAAAGTGAGAATCACTTTTATAATTGTTCGTTTCCTGTCCGACTTGGTTTTCCGATAATGTTTTCGGTTCATATTTATTTGCTCCTCTATAGGTAATGGGCCAACCGAGTTATCTGTTCGGATAAATCCATTTTCTTAATTAGCGACAGGCTTTTTGCTCTTGAAAAAAATTTTTGTATGTGCCGACAATCTGTTTTTTTCTGTGCTGTTGACATTATACAGTGATTTTTAACAGCCGTAAATGAAAAGAATCATGACTTTGAAAATTCGAGGAATTCACTGCTCGTGATGCTGACGTCTGCTTGTCCATTCGTCATTTCATTTATCCAATCGATGAATTCCTGCTCTTTTTCAACAGGAACGTAAATATAGATGTCTACACCTTCCATATATTCTAAGCGGTCAAGCGGATACGGGGACTGACGAATTTCGTTTTCAAGTTTACCGAGCCATGTGTAGTCTATAGAAGCTTTCATCAAATGATGAAGTTTTCTTTCTACAACGCCTGCAGCAGCAATAGCTGCGGAAGCCGATTTGCCATATGCCCGAATTAAACCGCCACTGCCCAATTTTATGCCGCCATAATATCGGGTGACCACCAGTACAGTATCTTTCAAGCCTTGTTTTTTCAAGACTTCAAGCATGGGGAACCCGGCAGTGCCACTTGGTTCTCCATCGTCATTTGCCTTTTGGATAGAATCGTGTTCTCCAATAAGGTAAGCTGAGCAATTGTGGGTGGCTGTCCGGTGCAAGAGTTTAATCGAATCAATAAAGTTAAGCGCCTGCTGTTCTGTTTCAGCGCGTGCTGCATGTCCGATGAACCTGGATTTTTGGATAAGTATTTCTGCATTGGCAGAATCGCCTACAGTTGTGTAATTTTCTCGCAATTTAGCGCCTCCTGTTGTAAAATGAAATCAGATAATTTGTAACGTATATTTAATATGGTCTTGCTTATAAAGTGATATACTTAATACAGCCGACAAGGTATAAAGAATTAAGGTTTTTACCTGATACAGTCAGTATAGCTAAGGCGGTTTTAGAATGGCAAAGAAAATCGGTGCAAAAACACCTGATTCTATTTTTAATGAAATGCTTGCTGGAATAGAACAGGCTAAACAAGATATTTTCGTCATTAGTGAAGAAAGTCGCCAAAGTTATGAAAAGATGAAAGACGAATTGGAAGATGTCCGCATCAATATTGCTCGAGTGATTGAAGATGGAGATGTTTTGGAAGAAAAGACACGTGCAGCTCGACGGCGGTTGGCTGAGGTTTCGCAATTTTTCAACTCTTTTACAGAGAGTCAGGTTCGCCAAGTTTACGAGCAGGCAAATAATCTTCAAGTACAATTATCACTCAACCGGAACGAAGAAAAAAAGTATCGGCAAAAGCGTGATAAATTGCAGCGCAGACTTCAAGTTTTACTGCAGACAATAGAGCGGGCGGAAAGCTTGGTCAATCAAATCAATGTCGCCGGCAGCTATTTGACTTCAGATTTCGAGAATGCTGATGAAGCCGTCGGCAAGAATAAGTCAAGTCAAGATTATAGCCTCCGCATCATTGAAGCGCAAGAGGAAGAAAGAAAACGTCTCTCAAGGGAAATCCATGATGGACCTGCCCAAATGATGGCTAACGTATTGCTTCGTTCCGATTTAATTGAGAAGACATATCGTGAAAAAGGCCCTGAACCCGCTTTTCAAGAGATTACGTCATTAAAGGATATGGTGAGGCAGGCGCTTACGGAGGTCAGGAGAATCATATACGATTTACGGCCTATGGCATTGGATGATTTAGGACTTGTGCCTACGCTGAAGAAATACATGGACACCATCGAAGAGTACAACAAAGGCATCAGGATGGATTTCCAATCGATTGGAAAAGAAGTGCGGTTGCCGAACAAATACGAAACCGCTATTTTCCGTCTGGTGCAAGAAGGTATTTCAAATGCGATACGCCATGGGAAATCTTCTGAAATTACAGTTGAAATGGACTGGTTGAAAGACCAGGTGAAAATTACAGTAACAGATAACGGAACTGGTTTTGACCAAGGAATTGTCAAACACCAATCATTCGGATTAGCAGGTATGAGAGAAAGAATTGAATTGGTCGAAGGAGAGTTTTTCATTAATTCTTCGCCAGGGAACGGTACAGTCTTAATGTTTCATATACCTTTTGAAAAGGGTATATAAGATAGGGTATTCGAGGAGGACGACATAATGACAAAAATAATTATTATTGACGATCACCAACTTTTCCGTGAAGGTGTAAAGAGAATTTTAGATTTTGAAAGTTCATTTGAAGTCGTTGCTGAAGGCGGAGACGGCAACGAAGTCATCAAATTATATGAAGAAAATCAACCGGATGTGGTATTGATGGATATCAATATGCCACAAAAAAATGGTGTAGAAGCTACTGGGGAATTGATTGAAAAGTTCCCGGATGCAAAAGTCATTATGCTGTCCATTCACGATGATGAATCTTATGTGACCCATGCTTTGAAAACTGGTGCTTTAGGTTATATGCTTAAAGAAATGGATGCAGATGCGATTATTCAAGCAATTAAAGTTGTAGCGAAAGGCGGTTCTTATTTACATCCAAAAGTTACACGCAACTTAGTGATGGAATTCCGCCGTCTAAGCGAACGTGAAAATAAAGGTTCTTTCCATCAAACGGAAATCCGTCGTCCTTATCATTTATTGACGAAACGCGAAAGTGAAGTTCTTCAATTATTGACGGATGGCCAAAGCAATCGCGTCATCGGGGAAACTCTGTTCATCTCTGAGAAAACAGTCAAAAACCACGTGTCGAGCATTTTACAGAAAATGCAGGTCAATGATCGGACGCAAGCAGTTGTAACGGCTATTAAAAACGGTTGGGTAGAAGTAAGATAACTGCCAAATAGTGAAGACGGTGTACCTGCCTTTTGGCAGGTACACCGTTTTTTTTATTAGCCAACTTAACTGTGCATTGAGCATCATTATTTGCAGATGCCAGCTTCTTTCTTTAAAGCCGGTCGTAGCAGTATTGATAGATGGCCGCTGTTGCCAGGCAGTCGCCTAATGCATCGTGGGCGTCATGCTCAAGCTTTAGAAAAGCGGTCAAGGTAGTTAGTTTGTGGTTAGGTGTCTGAGTGATCGCTTTTCTCGCCAATTTGACTGTATCAATAACCGTGTATTCAGGAATGGGCGTGATTTCTTCCAAAGCGTAAAGGAAGCCCATATCAAAAGGTGCATTATGTGCAATGAGTGGCAAACCGCCGATAAAAGCGATCAGTTCATGTGCAATTTCTTCGATGGTGGGGGCGTTTTCTACATCTTTATTGGTGATGCCGGTAATTCGGGTGATGGTGCTCGAAATGAAGCATTCGGGATTGACCATAAGATACATTGTTTCCTTGCGTTCATGGTTAATGTATTTGACAGCACCGATTTGAATGATTTTATCACTTCCTGCACGTAAGCCGGTCGTTTCGAAATCGAGGACAACGTAGTCTTCAACCTTCTGCATGCTCGATTTATACTTCTTTGGCCGGGCCGGCTGTTTACGGCTCCATTGAGGGCGCGTTTCCTTCATTTTCTGTTCCAGTATCTGCCGTGCATCTCTTTTTTCCATACGATGCCTCCTTTTTTACTTTCTAGTGTACCGCAAAACTGAAAAAAATTCCGTTTTGGCAGATGACACAGTTTCTTCATTGTATTCGCCATCTGCCTATGGCAAAATGAAGCGCAGGAGGAATGCATGATGAAAAAAATGATTATTGCGGTTGGGCTGATTTTGACGCTAGCTGCCTGTTCGAATTCAGAAGAACCTTCAGTCAATGGAAATACGGTCGAAGACGGCAATGCCTCTAATGAAAATAATGCTGTTGACCATGGCATTAAAGAAAATAAGGATGAAAAAGTCGGCTTTACAGTAGATGATGAAGGAAATGTCATTGAAGCAGATGTGCCTGAAGAAAAGGCAAGTGAACTTCTTGCTGCCTATGATGAATATATTGCTGCTTTCAATTCTGAAGATATTGATCGGTATATGGAAACCATTGCACAAGAACCGGACGGTTTCGATCGCGAAGAAGACAAAGCAGCATTGGCTCAGGCTTTTGAAGCTTTTGACAGCAAATATGAAACCAATGACGAAACAATTGTCAAATATGAAGAAAGCCGTGCGGAAGTTTTTGCAACACTGAATGTTAAGATGAAAGATGCAAAGTCATCTGACGCCATCGAGCAGTCAGGACGCCAAGTGGTCGTATTCAAAAAAGAGAATGATGAATGGAAAGTAACTAGCGTTCACTTTATCGGTAATCAATAAAAGATATCCCGCTATGTGCGGGATTTTTTTTATTGTGACTTTTCACATTATGTCTTTTCTATGTCTTTTTTTGGTAAACTAGCAAGGGGGGCTTGATCGAGTAATGAAAACAGCAATTGTAACAGATAGCACATCTTATTTGCCTATAAAAACACGTGAAGCATTAAAGATCCATACAGTTTCACTAGAAGTGACGTTTGGGAACCAGTCATTTAAAGAAATAGATTTAACAGAAGAAGTATTTTATCAGAAAGCTAAAGAAGAATTCCCGAAAACTTCACAGCCGCCTCTGGGAGAATTCGTTGCGCTGTATGAAGATCTTTCAGCCGACCACGCTGAAGTTGTATCCATCCATTTGTCGAGCGGCATCAGTGGCACCTACGCAGGTTCCAAACAGGCTGCTGAAATGGTTGATGGCGTCAAAGTTTATTCTTTTGATACAGAACTTACTTGTGGCCTACAGGGGTTTTATGCAATTAAGGCCGCCAAAATGGCTGAAGATGGAGCAGATGCCCAAACGATTTTAACCGAATTAAACGAAATGAAAAAAACCTTGCGTGCTTACTTCATGGTGGAAGACCTGAAACACCTGCAGCGTGGCGGACGATTGTCGACTGCACAGGCGCTGGTTGGCGGTATGCTGCAAATCAAACCGATTTTGCATTTCCAGGAAAAAGTCATTGTTCCGTTTGAAAAAATACGGACACGCAAAAAAGCGATGAATCGGATTGTTGATTTATTGAAAGCAGACGTCAACGAGGGTTTGGGATTCCAGGCAACAATTATCCATGCGAACCGGCCGGAAGAAGCTGAACGATGGAAAAAAGAATTGGAGGTTGCCTGTCCTGAAGTGGATTTTGAAATTTCCTATTTTGGGCCAGTCATCGGAACACATTTAGGAGAAGGAGCAATGGGTCTTGGTTGGGTGAAGAAATAAACCTGCTGAGGCTTTTTCTCTATCGAAAGGTGGTAGTCCATGAAAGATATAGAAGAGTTTTTGACTGGGCGGGTGTGGCTTAGAAATTTCACGCCCTTTCCAAAAGAGCAGATTGACCAGGCTATTTTAAACGGGAAAATCAGCATCAGCCGAGGCATTACGGATGAGCTTCAGTGTGCCCGTTGCCTCGAAAAGTCACCACAAAAAATTATTTCTTTTTTCTGCAGTGCATGTGTCGGCATCTGTTATTATTGCAGACATTGCATTAGAATGGGACGCGTCAGTTCCTGTACAGAATTGATCACCTGGTCATCTCCTTCAACGATTACTCCTCAGAGCCATTCTTTTCACTGGAATGGCAACCTCACACCTTTGCAGGAAAGAGCTTCCCAGGAAGTTCAAAAAAGCCTCTTTCAACAAAATGACCATCTTGTTTACGCCGTCTGCGGAGCAGGAAAAACGGAGTTGTTGTTTCCGCCGATTTTCGCTGCGTTGCAAAAAGGGCAACGCGTTTGTGTCGCTGCACCCAGAACGGATGTCGTATTGGAACTTTCACCGCGCTTGCGTGCCGTCTTTCCGGATACGATCATCCACAGCCTGTACGGGAATTCTCCCGAAGAATCGGGTTTTGCGTCGCTGGTCATTGCAACGACCCATCAATTATACCGATTTCAAAATGCCTTCGATGTCATGATTGTCGATGAAGCAGATGCATTTCCCTATTCTTATGACCTTGCTTTGAAAAATGCAGTGATAAAAGCGCGGAAGAAAGACGCACCTATTGTTTATGTATCTGCTACTCCTTCGGATCAATTGCAGAAGCAAGTGCCGGAGATATCTCAAATTTTTAATCGCTTTCATGGGCATCCTTTGCCGGTTCCTGAATTTCGGTCATTATGGGGATACGACAAAGCTTTTGCAAAAGGGAAGATTCCTAAAAAGCTGATTGCCTGGGTAGATGAAAAAATAGAAAAAGAAGAGCCGTTTCTTGTGTTTTTTCCGACAATCGAAATGATTGAGCAGGCCATCCCTTTATTGCAAGAGCGCCATCCGGAAATTGCGGCGGTGCATTCAAAAGATCCGGATAGAAAAGAAAAAGTGATGAAGTTGCGCCAAAGGCAAATCCCAGGAGTTCTGACATCGACCATCCTTGAGCGCGGAATCACGATTCCTAATGTGCAAGTGGCAGTAGTGGGCGCTGATCAGCCTGTTTTCAATGCGGCTGCTTTGATTCAGATTGCCGGACGGGCTGGAAGATCAGCGGATTATCCCGATGGAGAAGTTGTGTTTTTCCATAATGGCATCGTTCGCCAAATGGATAAAGCCAAGCAGTTAATCATTTCCTATAATGGAGGGAGCCGCCGATGAACTGTTATTTATGCGAGCGGGATATGCCTCTCCAAGCAAATTGGCGAAGCCTTTTTTTAAACGACTTGGAAGAAGTAATCTGCAGCCGGTGCCGCAGCAGTTTCGAACGGCTGGAAAAAGGCTGCCGTATTTGCGGGGGGTTAGGAACAGACATCTGCTCCGACTGCAGCAAATGGGAAACGACAGCCTACGCCGGAGTGATTGACTCCGGCAAAAGTTTATTCCGCTACAACCCTGCAATGAAAGAATACTTGCATCAATATAAGTTTTTAAAAGATATCGTGTTGGCAGAAGTGTTCGCACCAGTCCTGCGGGAAGAGCTGCGCAGCCAAAAAGCAGTGATCGTTCCAATTCCAATGAATGAAAACAAATTGAAGGAGCGTACGTTTCCACAAGTCGATCGGCTGTTGGATGCGGCCTCTCTGCCTTATGTCTACTATCTCGGGAAAAACGAAGTAAGACTGGGAGGGAAATCAAAAGCTGATCGAATTGCTTCGGAAGATGTCTTTTGGTGGAATGGAAAACCGGTCCCTGAAAAAGTGCTATTGTTCGATGATCTGTACACCACAGGAAGCACGATGAGAATGGCTGCTAAAGCCTTAAAAGCGGAAGGCGTCAAAGAAATTACCATTCTGGCGCTCATCCGTGCCTAATAGGTAAAGTTATAATACAGGATAACGAGGAGGGACATGAATGTTTTATAAAAGGTCAGAAAGTTTTCGTTACACCTTCGGCACGCCGCCAGAAATCCATATGCACGTATCGGGGGCAGTAGAAAGTCCATCCAAGACGACTAAAATATATGGCTTACTGCTTGATATCTCTCCAAAAGGAGCCAAATTGTTTTCAGAAAGGAAATTGCAGCCGGGAGAAGAAAATGTCAGACTGGAATTTGTCTTAAACCACGAAACAATCCGGTCGGGCGCAACCATTGTCTGGAAACAGCAATACGAGGAAGGCTGGATCTACGGTGCAGATTTCGAACGCAATTCAATCAAGGAAATGCTTATTTTAAATGAAATCAGAGAACTGAAAGAAATAGAAATGAAATAAAACCGGCCTTGGCCGGTTCAGACTGTAGACAAAGTCTTTACAAAATGAATAGCGGTGCATACCCCCAACCGGTCCGGCCACTTCGCGTTCCGTGGGCTCAGCTTCAGCCTCCTCGTCACTGCGTTCCTACGGGGTCTTCAGCTTTCGCTGTCCCACAGGAGTCTCCGTGGCCAGCCCGGTCGGGGGCGTGTAGCTCTAATCAAAGAAAAGGGCTTGCTAGTCAGAATCCCGAAGACATCGTCCAAACAAACTTGGTAAATCCATCAAAGGATCCGTAGCGCAAGGCGGCGACTCCAGCGGGATAGTGAAGTGCCGAAATCCACTCGGGCGTCAGTCCGAGTTAGTTCGGCGCGAGCCCGCAGGAAAGCGTCCGCCTGGAGCGCAGGATCTAGTGTAAATAAGATAAAATGAATAATTATTCTTTAAAGGATATAACTATTCTTTTGTCTACAAGCTGAACCGGCCTTGGCCGGTTTTTTAGTGCTCGTATATCATTTTTCTTGTCATGCCGCCGTCGATATTCAGGCATTCGCCCGTGATGAATGAGTTTTGTGGATTGCTCAGAAACAGGCAAGCCCGTGCGATGTCGTCGGGATTTCCGACGCGTCCGCTCCAATGCTGCTTGTGGTCCACATCGCGCAATTCGGCAGTGTCCCCAGTATGGATCCAGCCTGGAGCGATTGAGTTGACGCGGATTCCTTGTTCGCTGAAAGTGGCGGCGAGTGAATGGGTCAATGCGAAAATGCCGCCTTTTGATGCCGAATAGGTTTCTGTATTGGGTTCCGACATGAAAGCCCGTGTCGAGGCCATGTTAATGATGGAACGGATATCGTCTTTCATATAGCGAGCTGCTTCACGGCTGCAGATGAAGACACTTTTTAAGTTAGTGTCCAGAACCTGATCCCATTCCTGTTCATCCACTTCCCAGATGGATTTGAACGTTGAAATCCCGGCATTGTTGATCAATGCATGGATAGCACCGTAATCCTCATGGATTTTTTTGAATACAGCCATTACTTCCGTGAAATCTCCCACATCGCATTTTCGGTATTCCACGTTCTCCAATTCGACCGGTTGGATATCTAACCCGATAACACGCGCATTTTCAGCTGCGAAATGTGTGGCAATGCTGCGGCCAATTCCTTGCGATGCTCCTGTAACGACAATGGTTTTATTAGTGAACATGAACTTCATCTCCTTGTCATAATGTTTACCTGTAATCCATGTTCTTAAAACTTTTTTGGTTTTAAGAAGGAAAGACTAGGGAAGATGTAGAATTGTACAAGTAGCACAATAGAAGGAGGAGTTAACATGTTGCAATTTAACATCAGAGGCGAAAATATTGAGGTAACTCCCGCAATACGCGACCACATCGAAAAGAAAGTGGAAAAAATTGAACGCTATTTTACCGACGGAGCAAATGCTACCGCGATGGTCAACTTAAAATCCTACAATCATAGCCAAACAAAAGTGGAAGTCACAATACCAATGAAAAATTTAACATTACGTGCTGAAGAACGGCATGATGATATGTATGCTGCAATTGATTTGATCGTCAGCAAACTAGAGCGCCAAATCCGTAAGTACAAAACTAAAGTCAACCGCAAATTCCGTGAGCGGGATGGCATTGGGCTTGCTTTTGCAACAGCAGAAAATGATACACGTGCACAGAATGAAATTGAGGAAGAAGAAGAAGATTTGACAATCGTTCGCACTAAACAGTTCGACTTGAAACCGATGGATGAAGAAGAAGCGGTTTTACAGATGAACATGCTTGGGCATAACTTCTTCGTCTTCACGGATGCAGAATCCAATGAAACGAATATTGTCTATAAACGAAAAGACGGAAGCTACGGACTGATCGAGACTTCTGCACAATAAAGGCATCTCCAATAGGATGTTAAAGCCTCTCCTTGCGAGAGGCTTTTTTAGTTGCTTTTTTCGATAGGAAACATTTTTCATATTAGGCTTTAGAGACAATAGATGGCGGATTCAGGCGCTTTAACGACAAAGAAAGAGAATCCATAATTTGCACGCATTTCAGCGCAGTGTTAAAATGAATAGTGAGATTTTTTTTGAAACAACCGATGATGATTTGGGTAAATATGTTCTTATAGGTATTACTTAAAAGAACACTATAAAAGCTAAAGCGATCATCCGGCATGACAGGTGCCGGCGGACACTTACGCAGGGAGCGGTATAATTATGCTAGGAGTATTGAATAAGGTATTTGATCCGAATAAACGGGATTTGAAGCGATTAGAAAAAACGGCAGATCGGGTAGAAGCGTTGGCTTCTGAGTTTGCAGCTTTGTCCGATGATGCATTAAAGGCGAAAACCGAAGAATTTATCGCACGCCATGCAAAAGGCGAATCATTGGATGACTTGCTGCCTGAAGCATTCGCGACTATTCGTGAAGCGTCGAAACGTGTACTTGGCCTGTACCCATTCCGCGTACAGATCATGGGGGCTGTTTCTCTTCATGAAGGGAATATTTCTGAGATGAAGACAGGTGAAGGTAAAACTTTGACCTCTACTTTAGCCGTCTACTTGAACGCTATCAGCAAAAAAGGTGTGCATGTCGTGACGGTCAACGAATATTTGGCTAGCCGAGATGCTATGGAGATGGGCCAACTTTACGAATGGCTTGGACTATCTGTTGGATTGAACTTGAACAATTTGACCAAAGACGAAAAACGGGCGGCGTATCAGGCTGACGTAACATATAGCACCAACAACGAATTGGGCTTTGATTACCTGCGGGATAATATGGTCCTTTACAAAGAAGATATGGTTCAGCGGCCATTGAATTACGCTGTAATTGATGAAGTCGATTCAATTTTGATCGATGAAGCGCGGACTCCGCTGATCATTTCCGGACAGGCAGCCAAAGCGGCGCAATTGTATCAGCAGTCTAATGCGTTTGCACGCCTTCTGACAAAAGACCAGGATTATACTTACGATGAAACGACCAAAGGTGTGGTGTTGACGGAAGAAGGCATCGAAAAGGTTGAGAAAGCCTTTGGAATCGATAATCTTTTTGATATCAAACACGTGCGGCTGAACCACACGATCAACCAATCATTAAAGGCATATGTCACCATGCACAAAGACGTTGATTACGTGGTACAGGAAGGCGAAGTCGTCATTGTCGACCAATTTACGGGCCGTCTAATGAAAGGGCGCCGTTATTCGGATGGGCTTCACCAGGCAATTGAGGCGAAAGAAGGCCTGGAAATCCAAAACGAATCTATGACGATGGCTACCATTACATTCCAGAACTATTTCCGTATGTATGATAAGTTGTCCGGTATGACAGGGACAGCGAAGACGGAGGAAGAAGAGTTCCGCAATATCTACAATATGTACGTTGTGGTCATTCCGACGAATAAACCGATCATCCGTGAAGACCGTGTAGATTTGATTTATTCTACAACTGCCGGTAAATACAAAGCGGTAGGCGACGATATCGCTGAACGAAACGCAAAAGGACAACCTGTATTGGTGGGTACTGTAGCGATCGAGACTTCTGAAATCATTTCAGAGTACTTGACGAAAAAAGGCATCAAGCATTCGGTATTGAATGCCAAAAACCACGCCCATGAAGCAGAAATCATTTTGAACGCAGGCCAAAAAGGTTCTGTTACGATTGCCACCAACATGGCTGGACGCGGTACAGATATCAAGCTTGGCGAAGGTGTCATCGAGGCAGGCGGACTGGCTGTTATCGGGACAGAGCGCCATGAATCACGCCGTATCGATAATCAGCTGCGCGGACGTTCAGGACGCCAAGGCGATCCGGGTGTCACTCAATTCTACCTGTCTCTTGAAGATGACTTGATGCGCCGCTTTGGATCAGATGCGATGCGCAACATGATGGGCAAATTAGGCATGGACGATTCACAGCCATTGCAATCAAAAATGGTGACACGTTCTGTGGAATCAGCACAAAAACGGGTTGAAGGCAATAACTTTGATGCACGGAAACGCTTGCTCCAATACGATGATGTGCTTCGCCAGCAACGCGAAATCATCTACAAAGAGCGTATGGAAGTTTTGGACACTGACAATATGCGTACATTGGTTGAAAATATGATCAATAGCTCTATTGAACGCATGGTTTATACGCATACTGTTGAGGAAAAACAGGAAGACTGGCACCTGAAGACACTTTCTGAAACAATAGCTGCCAACCTGCTTCCCGAAGATACAGTCACTGAAGCTGATCTGCAAGGAAAAACCCAGGAAGAATTGATCGACTTCATCAAGGCAGCTGTCGCTGTGCGTTACGATGAAAAGGAAGTTGAGATGACGCCTGAACGGATGCGTGAATTCGAGAAAGTTGTCTTGCTTCGTTCGATTGATACGAAATGGATTGACCACATTGATGCAATGGATCAGTTGCGCCAGGGAATTCATTTGCGTGCTTATGGACAAAATGATCCGCTTCGCGAATACCAAAGTGAAGGATTCGCCATGTTCGAGGCAATGGTTGAAGCCATCGAAGAAGATGTCGCGAAGTATTCCATGAAAGCTGAAATCCGCAATAATCTTGAACGTGAAGAAGTTGCAAAAGGGCAGGCCGTCAACCCGAAAGAAGACGGACCGGCACCGAAAAAGAAAAAGGCTCCTGTCCGCAAAGACATGGAAGTTGGGCGCAATGAACTTTGCCCATGCGGCAGCGGCAAGAAATTTAAGAATTGCCATGGCACAGCTTCATAAGAGTGTGTGAAAATACCGAAGAGCATATGCTCTTCGGTGTTATTTTGAGGAGGAACATATAATGATGGAATTAGCAGACATCCGTAACGAGCTCGACAAATCAGCCAGTAAATTGGCGGACTTTAGGGGGTCTCTTTGACTTAGAAAACAAAGAAGCCCGCATACAGGAATTGGATGAAATGATGCTCGATCCGGATTTTTGGAATAACCAAGAATCGGCGCAGACAGTCATATCGGAATTGAATGGGTTGAAGGAAATCGTTAATGCTTATTACGGTTTCGTAGAAACCCAGGAAAACATGGAAATGTCTTTAGAGCTATTAAGAGAAGAAGACGATGAAGAGTTGCATGAAGATGTTAACACTGAAATGAAGGAATTCATTTCTAAGCTGGCAGATTACGAATTGACGATGCTGCTCAGCGAACCGTATGACAAAAACAATGCCATATTAGAATTGCATCCAGGGGCAGGCGGAACTGAGTCTCAGGATTGGTGTTCAATGCTTTTGCGTATGTACACACGCTGGGCTGAAAAACGCGGATTCAAAGTAGAGACACTGGATTACTTGGCTGGAGATGAAGCAGGTGTTAAATCGGTGACTTTAGGGATTCGTGGACACAATGCCTATGGCTACTTGAAAGCTGAAAAAGGTGTTCATCGCCTGGTTCGGATATCGCCTTTTGATTCATCAGGCCGCCGTCATACTTCTTTTGTTTCCTGCGAAGTCATGCCGGAATTTACAGGTGAAATTGAAATCGATATTCGTACAGAAGACTTGAAAATCGATACGTATCGGGCAAGCGGCGCCGGTGGACAGCATATCAATACAACGGATTCCGCTGTCCGTATCACTCACCTTCCGACGGGGGCTGTTGTGACGTGCCAACAGGAACGTTCACAGATCAAAAACCGGGAAAAAGCCATGCAAATGTTGAAAGCGAAATTGTATGCGCTGAAAATCGAAGAAGAAGAAGCCCGTCTTCTTGAAATTCGTGGAGAACAAAAAGAAATCGGATGGGGAAGCCAAATCCGTTCTTATGTGTTCCATCCCTATTCGATGGTCAAAGATCACCGGACGAATTATGAAACAGGCAATTTGAGTGCTGTCATGGACGGCGATATTGATGGATTCATCAATTCCTTATTGCGTTCTAAAATGGAATAGAATTATGTAGTGGATTGTGAAAAATTGCTGCAGTTCTAGACGAACGCCGCGAAAGCCAATGAGCTTTCGCGGCGTTTTGTCTTTGGGTGTCTGGCGAATGCCCTGCTTTACTTGAATGAAGTTCACAAAGTTCCATGCGTTTGGTATACTCTGACAGGGTTTAACCGAACATAACAGAGAAGAGGAAGAAACAGATGGCTAAAAAAAATAGACGTATCCGTAAAGATCCACATCCACTGCTAACGGTTTTCATAGATTATGCCAGTGTCATAATCGGTTCAGCGATTGTGGCCATTTCCTTTAACGTATTTTTGCTGCCTAACGAAGTAGCTTCGGGCGGAGTAAGTGGCATCAGTACTTTATTGAAAGGGTTATTTGAATGGAAACCAGCATTTGTGCAATGGGCATTCAATATCCCTTTGTTTATTGCAGGCTTGATTTTATTAGGGAAAAATTTTGGCGTTAAAACGGCTGTAGGGACCGTATTCCTTCCGTTTGTCGTCTTCCTGACAGAATCATGGGAACCATGGACACGTGATCCCTTGCTTGGGGCTTTGTTCGGAGGGATCATGGTTGGTCTTGGATTAGGAATCGTATTCCGAGGGAAAGCATCTACAGGCGGGACGGATCTGGCCGCCCAGATCATTACCAAATTTACTGGGCTGACGCTCGGGACAAGTGTTGCCATGATTGATGGATTTATCGTATTGGCTGCGGCATTGGTATTTGATATCGAGAAAGGCCTTTATGCATTGATCGGCCTTTACGTGACGACCAAAACCATCGACCTTGTCCAGGTAGGGTTTGGCCAATCCAAATTGGTTTATATTATTACTACAAAACAAATGGAGATCCGTGATGCCATTTATGAAGAAGTGGACCGGGGGGTTACAGAATTGGCTGCAACCGGAGGTTATTCGGGAACAGAAAAACCTTTATTGATGGTGGTTATTCCTCAAACGGAATTTACGAAACTGAAACAATTGGTGAAATTTATCGATCCTTCCGCATTTGTTATTGTCTCGGATGCCTCAGAAGTTTTAGGTGAAGGTTTTAAACGGGCGTAACTTTGGTATACTCTAATAGGAAGAGATAATACATCTGAGGAGGTCACCAAATGAAAAAACAGTTGATGGCTATATTATTCGGATCAGCACTTATCCTTGGTGCGTGCGGCGGCGGAGATACGACTGAACCGGAAGAGGCACCTGCTGACAGTGGCGGTGAAGAAGCAGCAGCGGTGGATGCGGAACAAGTGGTTCAGCAAAATTGCATTTCCTGCCATGGTGAAAACCTGGAAGGTGCAGGGAATTTCCCGGCTTTGAACAATGTTGGTTCGCGTTTATCGCAAGATGAAATTCGCTCAGTAATCGAAAATGGTAAAGGTGCAATGCCAGCAAACATCATTGAAGGTGAAGAAGCCGATGCTGTTGCAGAGTACTTAGCAAGCATGAAATAAATCTGCTAATTAGCAGGTTTATTTTTTTTTGCCAAAAAATAGGTCCGAATAGCATATTTATGTTTAGAAAAAGGATAAAAATGGTTTTTAAAAGGTCTATAATTACGCCAAGAAGTATTTTTTCATATAGTTCTGATTATTCAGATTGAATTTTAAATGATACAGAAATGTAATAAAAATATATGTTTAAGGTGTTATAATGAGTTTGCTGCAAAATTCTATGGAAATAATTTTGGCATTTAGCCAATTAATAATAGGTGGGTAATAAAATGATTCAAATGAAAAATGTCTACAAGAAATATCCGAATGGCATTGTCGCCTTGAACGGTCTGAACGTTGAAATCGAACAAGGAGAATTCGTATATATTGTAGGTCCGAGTGGAGCAGGGAAATCAACATTCATCAAAATGATGTATCGCGAAGAACGTCCATCTTCAGGCCAGATGTTTGTGGATGATATCGATATAGCAACATTGAAGAACAGAAAAGTTCCGATGCTGCGCCGTCAGATCGGAGTCGTGTTCCAGGATTTCAAATTACTGACGAAGTTGAATGTTTATGAAAATGTAGCATTTGCCTTGGAAGTAATTGAAGAAAAACCACAAGCAATCAAAAAGCGTGTCATGGAAGTATTGGATCTGGTTGGCTTGAAGCACAAAGCCAAAATGTTTCCGACTGAATTATCCGGTGGCGAACAGCAACGTGTTTCAATTGCGCGTTCGATCGTCAACATGCCGAAAGTAATGATAGCGGATGAACCGACTGGAAACCTGGATCCGGAGACAGCATGGGACATCATGAATTTGTTCGAGCGGATCAACAAAGCAGGAACAACGGTAATTATGGCAACGCATAATCAACAAATCGTCAATACGCTCAGACATCGCGTTATTGCAATAGAAGGCGGATTAATTGTCCGTGATGTAGCTGGAGGTGATTACGGCTATGAAGGGTAGAACATTGGTACGCCATTTCAAAGAAAGTTTCAAAAGCATCGGAAGAAACAGCTGGATGACATTTGCATCTGTAAGTGCTGTAACAGTAACGTTATTGTTGGTCGGGGTATTTGTTCTTATCATGATGAACTTGAACAAAGTGGCCGATGATCTTGAAAACGATGTTGAAATTAAAGTATTCGTTTCCTTGGACGCTTCGGAAGAGACGGTCCAGAACCTGGAATCGAAAATAACTGAAATGCCTGGTGTTGAATCGACCAACTTCTCGACAAAAGAAGAAGAGTTGACTGACTTGGTTCTTGATTTTGGGGACGAGTTAAGCTTATTCGAACAAAGCAATCCATTGTTCGATGTTTTTTATGTAAAAGCACTTGACCCGCAGCAAACTGAAAAAGTGGCCACAGATATAGCGGCTTTTGAACATATAGAAGATGTGAAGTACGGAGAAGGCAAAATAGAAAAACTCTTTAATTTCTTGAATGCCGGAAGAAATGTCGGGTTGATTTTAATCCTTGCATTGCTGTTTACAGCCATGTTCTTGATTTCCAATACGATTCGAATCACAATTGTTGCGAGACGACGTGAAATTGAAATCATGAAATTGGTGGGTGCAACAAACTGGTTTGTCCGAATTCCATTTATTTTGGAGGGTATGTGGCTTGGCCTGTTAGGTTCCATCATTCCAATTGGTCTTGTAGCATTGCTTTACAGCAAAATCACCGAATTTGCACAGCCCCGCTTGAGTGGCGAACTGTTCCAGCTATTGGAGTTTACACCATTCATTTACCAGGTAAGCGCCTTGATCTTGCTGATGGGTGTATTTATCGGGATTTGGGGAAGCTTCATGTCCATCAGAAAATTCTTGCGTGTGTAACATAGATTTAGAAACGGCCTGCATGTAGGCCGTTTACATAGAAAAAACGGAAATAGATAGAAAAAGAGCGTAAAGCCGAAAGGGGATCACGAACTTGAATTCGAAGTCGAAATGGATGTTGACTGGTGTTTCATCGGTATTAGCACTTACCTTGTTGATTCCAACAGCAAATGCAGATACATTGAGTGAATTACAGCAAGAACAACAAAAAGTAGAACAAAAACAAAATGAATTAAATTCTGGAATCAGTGAAAAATCCAACGAAATGAATCAAAACCAATCTACACTGGAGAGCATCATGGCTAAAATCCAGGAGTTGGAGAACCAAATGCAAGAAACCCAGTCAAAAATTAATGGAGTTCAAGGCGAAATTGATCAAACAATCGTTGAGATTGAAGAGCTGCAGAAATCAATTGAAGAACTGGAACGAAAAATTGCTGAACGTACAGAGCTTCTTCAGGAACGTGCACGTGCTATCCAATTGAGCGGCGGCTCTGTGGATTACATAGATGTATTACTGGGTGCCAATAGTTTTGTTGATTTTATTGACCGTTTTTCAGCAGTCAATACATTGATTGATGCAGATCGCGAAATCATGACAGAACAGGCGGAAGATAAAAAGCTATTGGGCGAACAGAAGGCTTTAGTTGAAACAAAACTTGCAGAGCAGGAAGAACGCCGTGCAGAACTTGTTAATTTGAAGGAATCACTGGAAGGCCAAAAAGCGCAGCAAGCAGGCCTCGTGAAAGATTTGAAAGCTGAGCAGGAGCGCTTGGCAAAAGAGAAAACTTCACTCGTGCAACAACGTGATGAAGCAATTGATATAAGTGCTGATCTTGAAACAAAAATCGTTAATGAACAAGCGCGTCTGGCAGAATTGGCGAGAAAAGCTGAAGAAGAACGCCAACGTAAGCTAGCGGCAGAGCGTGCAGCAGCAGAAAAAGCAGCAGCAGAAAAAGCGGCAGCAGAACGCGCTGTAGCAGAACGTGCAGCAGCTGAAAGAGCGGCAGCAGAAAAAGCAGCCAGCAAATCTCAAGCAGCCAAAGCACCGGCAGCAGCAAGTGCACCGGCTTCAACGCCGGCTCCAGCTTACAGTGCTCCTGAACCAGCAGTGTCAGTAAGCGCAAGCTCAGGATTTATTCGTCCAGCAGCTGGACGCTTCACTTCTAAATTCGGCTGGCGTGATATCGGTTCTGGTCCGGAATTCCACCAGGGCGTAGATATTGCCAACAGCAAAGGCACTACGATTGTAGCTGCAGCGAACGGATTCGTTTCTTATGCAGGATCGATGGGCGGCTACGGCAATGTAGTTATCATTACTCACTCGATCAACGGACAAACGCATGCGACTGTTTATGCACACTTGAATTCGATTAGCGTGTCAGTCGGACAGCAAGTTTCACAGGGACAAAAAGTTGGCGGAATGGGGAACACTGGACGTTCATTCGGTGATCACCTGCATTTCGAAATCCATGTTGGACCTTGGAATGGCGGACGGACAAACGCAGTGAATCCAGCAAGCTATATTTCTTTATAAGTACAAACAGCCGGCCTCGTGATGCCGGCTGTTTTTCTATTCTGCGATTCTGTCACATTTCGCAATAAACATAGTGGAACAAGTCACCTGATTTATCGTATGATAAAGAGAAACTTCAATTTATGTGGGTTTCTTCATCCCCCATTGATTGTTAGTTGATCCAATCGGACTTTTACGGCCAGTGGGATCACCTGCTTGTTAAAGCGGGATGAAAGTTGAATGGAGTGAATAACAGATGCCTAAAAAGATAATTGGCTTATTAGTGTTGGCTGTTATGATAGCCATTGTTGTAATAGGGGCTGTGAAGAATAACATGGCGGATTCTGATGCATTGGATGGCATGGCACTCGGCAGCGATGTGGATTTTTTGCCGACAGATGAAGGCCTCGCCAAAGGAGAAAAAGCACCGGATTTTCTGCTGACTACATTGGATGGCGAGGAAGTCAAACTTTCGGATTATCAGGGAAAGAAAGTGCTGCTGAATTTCTGGGCTACCTGGTGTCCCCCTTGCAGAGCCGAAATGCCGCATATGCAAACCTATTATGATGAACAGGCAAAAGACGAAAATGTCGTGATTCTGGCAGTCAATTTAACGACTGAAGACAAGGGACTCGGGAAGATCGAAGATTTCGTTGAAGAATTTGGATTGGAGTTCCCGATTCCGATGGATGAAAACGGGGATGTGGGAGCTTTATATCAGGCGGTATCAATTCCGACTTCGTATGCCATCGATACAGAAGGACGTATTCAAAATAAAGTGGTGGGCCCGATGGATGAAACGATGATGGAGCAATTGATTGAAGAATTGGAATAGGAGATGGACTCATGACCTCGCTTGAAACGAAATCCGTACACACTGCAACAATGAAAGAACGTACCATCCAATCAAAAGTTATGCCGCTATACCAGACTTCCGCTTTTTCGTTTTCCTCTTTGGAAGAGCTTGAAGGTTATTATGAAGGCAATGGCACCTATCTGTACTCGCGTACAGCCAATCCGAATACCGATGCACTCGGCCAGACTGTAGCGGATCTGGAAGGGGCTCCAAAAGGCGTTTCGGCATCTTCCGGCACTTCGGCTATACTGGCGGGGATCTTGTCGGTGGTGAAAACCGGAGACCATATCCTGGCAGCTCAGGATGTATACGGGGGAACTTTTCATCTATTGAAAGAAGAATTGGTGTTGATGGGAATTCAGGTTCATTTTGCCGATTTTTCGAACGTCAGCGAAATCGAACAGATTTTAATCGATTTTCCTGAAGTCAAGCTGATTTTCAGTGAATCGATTACCAATCCATTTTTGCGCCTGGAAGATATCGAAGCGCTAAACCAACTGAAACGGCATTACGGTGTCCGGCTAATGATTGACAACACCTTCGCTACGCCTTATACAATGACGCCTTATGCCCTTGGTGCTGATTTGGTCGCTCACAGTGCGACAAAGTATCTCGGAGGCCACAGTGATGTCACAGCGGGCGTTTTGGTAGGGGATGCCGATCTGATTGGCATCGCTGAAAAACGTGTGGTGAATTTAGGTTTGAACTTAAGCCCTTTTGAAGCCTGGTTGACAATCCGGGGAATCAAAACGCTGGCGTTGCGAATGAAGACGCAAACCGAAAATGCCATAGCAATTGCAGCTTTTCTGGAAGACAAGGCACGTGTCTGGCATCCAGGAGTAGGCGCCATTGTATCCTTCGAATTGCCTGAAACTGTCGATGTGTCGAAATTCTTTTCTTCACTCGGCTGGATAAAAATCGTGCCGACTTTGGCAGGCGTAGAAACGACAGTGTCATATCCTTACGGAACATCGCACCGCGCGTTGTCTGCAGAAGAAAAAGAGAAAATTGGTGTGACTCGCCAAGTGATTCGGCTGTCTGCTGGAATTGAAGGCACCGACGATATATTGGAACAATTGGGTGCGGCTTTTGTTTAACTGAAAAAGAAGTGCAGAAAGCCGGTTTTCTTTGGTACAATAATAACTAAAGTCAATTGCCGGTGATAGGATGGTGTAAGAACAGTGATAATGGATTTAATAGTAGCTATTGGCAGATTTTTTGTGAATCCGGTTTTTTACATAGCATTGCTTGCTGCAGTGTTATTGGGATATTACAGAGTTAAAAAAGAAAGAAAAATTTTCAGGATCCGTATCGTATATGGCCTGACAGAATTTAAACGGCTCATTAAAGATGGTTGGCTGTACGCTTTAGTCTTTTCTGTGCTGTTTGCAGGAATCGGGCTGGTTGTACCGATGGATTGGCTGATCGCCTTGAGCATCGTCTCCATTGTGTTGATGGCTACGACTTTTTACCAAGCAGGCTCATTCATTTATTTGGCTGCGGCAGCTGTAGGTTTAAGTTGGTTGTTCAGCGCGAATGAGTGGACTTTGAATTTCGGGTTTTTTAAATTTGAAGGAGTGGCTTTTTCCTACGAATGGCTCGTTCCGGTTGCGTTGATTGCAGGTGCATTAGTATTTGCAGAAGGCAAAATGATCGGCAAAGCGGCAGCGGACGCCGCTTCTCCACGTTTGCATAAATCTGGGCGTGGCCTCAAGGCTGCTGCTTACATTTCGAAACGTTTGTGGCTGCTGCCGATCTTATTGGTGGTGCCCGGGTCATTGATCGAATCATACGCCCCTTACTGGCCTCAATTGCCGATCGGGGAATCCAGTTTTTCGCTGATTTTGTTCCCGTTCATCTTTGGATTCCAAGGGCGGTCGCAGCGCACCTTGCCGGTGTATCTATATCCACAGGTCGCTAAAGCGGTATCCACTTTGGGGATCGGCATTGTAATTGTCGGATTAGCTGCCTTGTTGTGGCAGCCGCTGGCAGTTGTCGCATTGGCAGCTGGAGTAATCGGCCGCATCGCCATTGCTGTCCGTTTTGCAATGAAAGAACGCAGCGGAAATTACGCTGTAACTCCCCAATCCCAAGGCGTCATGATCGTCGATGTTTTGCCGGATTCTCCCGCTGACAAAATGGGCTTGCTGCGCGGCGAAGTGATCCGCAAAGTAAACGGTATCGCTATTGCGAATGAATCAGAGCTCTATGAAGCAATTCAAGTCAACGCGGCGCATTGCCGTCTGGAAGTGCTGGACCATAACCTGGAAGTCCGTTTGCGCCAGCATGTCATTTTCCGGCACGACCATCATCGCCTGGGGTTATTAGTGGTCAATTAAGGAGCTAATCTAATGGAATCAATGGTAACGAAATTTATTTTGTCTCTGCTGGTGCCTGGGCTGCTCGTCATTTTGTTTACGAGAGTCACGTTCAACCACATTGTTGCATTGATTTTGACTGTGGCGCTTATGGCAGCAGCTGTTTATGCGGGTTATACCCATACATGGCTGTTGTTCATTGCCAATGCGGCTTCTTTAACCGCAGGATTCTGGTATTCCACAAATATGTTCAACCGCAGAAAAAAAGCCGAAGCTCATGAAAATGAGTGACGGCTTTTTTGTTATATAGATTTAAATGATTAAACTTAAAACTGCCAGTACGGCAATCGAACCGAGGACCACAATCATGACGTTAGCTCCGGTGAAAGCGATGCCGAATGCGGCGATAGCGCCGATTACGCCATACCAAATATTTTCCTGGATAAAAAAGATCGCCGGGAAAATCAAAGCACCTAAAACAGCATAAGGGATATTGCGCAAGACATTCTGAAGGGTTTGAGGCAGTTCCTTGCCTTCCAAAAAAGCAAGTGGAATGGCGCGTGGGATATAGGTCACCACTGCCATGCCAAGTATCATCCACCAGTACCATGAACCCATTAGTGTGCCACTCCTTTCCGGGAGATCCATTCAATGAAAATGGCGGACGCCAAAGTCGAGACCATGATAGCCCAGCCGGTGGACAGCCATTCTGTAAAATAAAATAAGGAATTGACTGCCCCGGCAATAAGGGCAAGGCTGACCACTTTTCGATTGCCGCGCATTGAAGGCACTAAAAGGCCGACAAACATGGCGTACAGCGCAATCGACATGGAAGCTTGGAGAAATTGAGGCAGGTTGGCTCCGATCAAATGCCCGATTGCTGTGAAAATGACCCAGCTCCCGTAAGCGATGACAATGACACCTACAGCAAAAGCCGTGCTTAATTTATTGCCTTTTTGTGTAGCCAGTACTGAAAAGGATTCGTCTGTAATTCCAAAAGCATAAAGTGCTTTTTTCCAGCGGTCATCCGGCTGCATCTTTTCATTGAGTGCAGCCGTCATAAGAAAGTGGCGTATATTGACGATGAACGTATTTAAAACAATGACTGCTGGTGCTACTCCCGCAGTGATGAGTGACAGGGATATGTATTGTGCAGCACCTGCATAAACGAAAATGCTCATCGCTACAGCTTCAATCAGTGATAGTCCAGTGGTTTTTGCCAATAAACCAAAGGTTAATGCTATCGGAAAATAACCGACGGCTATGCTCGTTCCAGCCTTCAGCCCGGACGAGAACTCACGACCATTCATTTTTCTCGCTCCTTGTGATTAAGTATTTCCTTTTCCAAACCTCTTGAAAGAGTGTAAAGTAATTATAATAGCATATCATATAATCTTTAAAATTTTGCAGACCATTTCTAAAAAATAGGTAGTTTAAAGGACTGAGCTTATGTCGGATTTTTTTTCCATGGAGAATATTGTTGAACTGACACAATCCTACCGGGCTTTCGGTCCAATCATTGGTTTTTTATTGCCGTTCTTTGAAGCCTTTCTGCCCTTTTTGCCATTGTTCGTTTTCGTCTTTGCGAATGCTACGGCTTATGGACTGTGGGTCGGCTTTTTGCTGTCCTGGAGCGGCTCTGTAGTAGGAGCATATGCAGTATTTTTAGTAATCCGCAAGTATGGCCGTGCCCGGTTTATGAATTTTATGACAAGGCATGAAAAAGTGCAGAAATTGATCCACTGGGTGGAGCGAAATGGGTTCGGCCCGCTGTTCCTGCTGTTGTGCCTGCCTTTTACACCTTCAGCATTGGTCAATCTCGTAGCGGGTTTGTCCAATATCCGCAAGCATTATTATTTATTGACGGTCATGGCAGGCAAGTTCGTCATGGTCTTTACGATTTCATATGTCGGTTATGACCTGCGGGCTTTGTTTACACAACCCATTCGAACGGCCATTGTCATCTTGGTGATCGTCCTCCTTTACATCATCGGAAAAATTCTTGAGAAAAGGCTGCACAAAAAAGTCGAAGCGGATTTCCGTTTGGCAAGCGAAGAACGTAAAAAGCGCCAACCATAAAAGCTTTTCTATAATTGGCAATCAAATTCAGTTAGTCGTATAATTAGAACAAACGTTCTTAATTGAGGAGTGATCATGTGTCTTTACGCATTGTATACGGCCGAGCAGGAGCGGGGAAAACTCGTTATCTACAGGAAGAAATTGTGGAAGAACTGCAGCGCCAAGCCGATGGAGAACCGATTTTTCTCATCGTGCCTGACCAGATGTCGTTTTCTACCGAGTATCGCCTTTCTGCCGCCTATGGCATGAATGGCATGATCCGTGCCCAGGCAGTCACTTTTAAACGGCTGGCCTGGCGCGTGCTGCAGGAAGTCGGCGGCATCAGCAGAAAAGAAGTTGATACCTTTGGTTACCGGATGCTGATCCGAAGCTTGCTGGAAGAACATCGGGACGACTTTCAATTATTCCGTAGAGCGGCTGGAAAACGGGGCTTTACGGATCAAATCGAGCAGTTGGTGAAAGAATTCGCCCGCTATTGTGTGGACTGTGGAGAATTGAGTTCCATTCGTTCATCCCTAACAGAAGCAGGGGCGCCCAGAACCTTGCTCGACAAGGCCGAAGACCTGGAGCTGATTTTAACTGAAATCGAAAGCCGCCTGGGCAAAGTCTTTGTGGATTCTGAAGGGCACCTGGCTTTGCTGAGCGAAAAAATCCCTTATTCCGAGCTGATTAAATCAGCGACCGTCTATATCGATGGATTTGTCACATTCACTGCAAGAGAATATGAAATTCTGTTTGAATTGATGAGGCATGCCAAATCGGTGACGATTGCCTTGCCGATGGATGACCGGACAGATCCCAACGACGAGCAGGCCCTTTTTTATCAGTCTGCCAACACGGCACGCCGGCTCAGTGAACAAGCTGCAAAAGACGGCATCGAAATTGACCAGCCGGTGCATTTGGATGCTCCGCGCAGATTTACGCATCCGGAACTGGAGCATATCGAACGCCATTTTGATGATTACCCGATTCAGACAATGCAAGGGCAAGGCCATGTGTCTTTGGTGGAGTCCTCAAACAGAAGAGCAGAAATTCATGCCGTGGCACGGAATATCAGAGACCAAGCCAGAAAAGGGATGCGCTATAACGAAATCGCCATTCTGTACCGCCAGCCGGAAATCTATGATGAATTGATCAATACGATTTTTCCGCAATATGATATTCCCTATTTCATCAGCCAGAAAAAGTCGATGCTGCATCATCCCTTGATTGAGTTCAGCCGCTCGGTCCTTGAATCGGCTGTCTCCAATTACTCCTATGAGTCGGTTTTCCGTGCGGTCAAAACGGATTTATTCTTTCCGCGTGGTCCTGCAACGAAATGGCGGGAGCGAAGCGATCTGCTGGAGAACTTCGTTATCGCCAACGGCATTTACGGGGATCGCTGGTTTGAAGAAAAGCGTTGGTTCTTTAAAAAATACAGAGGACTGGAATTTCATACGTCCATCCAAACAGACGAAGAATTGGCAGCTCAAATGGAACTGCATGCAGTCCGTGACTTGATTCGGGATCCGTTGGCACAATTAAAAGAGCAGCTGAAAGAAGGCAAAACTGGCAGAGACATGGCGGAAGCATTATTTCTTTTCATAGAAAAGATGGACGTTTATGCGAAAATCCAGGACTTGAAAGAACGCGAAGAAAATGAGCATCGCTTATTGGCTGCGACAGAACATGAACAGGCCTGGAATCAATGGGTGGGGGTTCTTGATCAGTTTGTGCTGATGTTCGGAGACAAAGAAATCGATTTGGCGACAGCTGTCAAAATTCTGGATGAAGGATTTGAAACGCTGGAGTTTTCCCGTATCCCGCCATCTTTGGATCAAGTGACAGTGTCCAAAATCGATTTGGCGCGCCTGATGGATATCAAGTCGGTATTCGTCATCGGAGCCAATGACGGCGTATTGCCGAAACGCATCGAACAGGAAGGGATTTTGACCGATACGGACCGTGAATGGTTTGCCCAGATCGGTTTCGAGCTGGCACCTACTTCGAAAATGCGTCTGATGGATGAAACGTATATGGTCTACCGGGCATTCACGTCAGCTTCGGATGTATTGACAGTTTCCTATCCGATTGCAGATGAAGAAGGAAAAGCGCTGTTGCCATCGCTTTATATCCAGAAACTGAAGGATATGCTGTCGATCGACACGGTGCCTGCGGTCATCGATCCGGAAGAACTGTTGGACGTGTCCCCAATGGCTTATATTTCGCATCCGCGTGCAAGCCTGGCTTATTTGACTTCGCAGATCCGCAGCGGTGACTTAACTGCCGAATGGCGCGCTGTTTTGAACTATTACGAAGACGATCCGTTTTGGTCTTCGGTCATCAAACGCATTTTAGCACCGATCAAACCGAATATTGCAGATCCGCTGCGGCAAGATATTGCTGAACCGTTGTACGGCACGCCGATTTCTTCCAGTGTTTCACGTGTGGAAACCTATTATAGCTGTCCGTTTGCGCATTATGTTGCTTACGGCCTGCGTCTGGAAGAGCGCAGCCAGTACAAATTGGCAGCGCCGGCGATGGGGGACCTTTTCCATGCAGCGATCAAGTGGATATCTGATGAAGTCATGAGGCTCGGCGTATCTTGGTCATCACTGACTCGGAAACAATGCCAGGACTTGGCAAAAGAAGCGATTGAACAGCTTTCGCCTTATTTCGTCAACCACATCCTGATCAGTTCCCACCGCTATCGGTATATCCAATATAAATTGGAAGGAATTATCCGCCAGACAGCGTTCATGCTCAGCAAGCATGCCAAAGTTTCAGGATTCGTGCCGGTTGCCCTGGAAGTTGGGTTCGGTCCGAAAGAAACGATTCCGCCGCTGGATATTCCGTTGAAAAATGGCCGGAAAATGAATGTGCGCGGCCGTATCGATCGGATTGATTCGACTGAAATTCATGGCAAACCTTATTTGCGCGTGGTTGATTACAAATCATCGAAGCAAGGACTTGACCTCGGAAATGTCTATCATGGCTTGTCCCTTCAGACGTTTACCTATCTGGATGTGGCATTGACACATTCAGACCGTTGGCTAGGGGAAGAGGCAGAACCTGCCGGAGTGCTTTATTTCCATATGCACAACCCCATGTTGAAGTTGACGAAGCTGATGACAGAGGAGGAGCTGGAAGAAGAGATGGCTAAGTCCTTTAAGATGAATGGGTTGGTCGTCGAAGATCCGGAAGTGATCCAGGCAATGGATGAAGCGATTGACGGTTATTCGAATGTCATACCGGTAAGGCTCAATAAGAGCGGCACTGTGTCTGCTTCCCAATCGAAAACCGTAATGAAAGAAGACATGCAGGCAATTCGCCGTTATGTCCGCGGCAAGCACCAGAGCGCGGGCAATGGCATATTGGATGGAAATACAAGCATTACACCATATAAAGTGAAGGAAGATACACCTTGCCAATTCTGTTCTTACCGTTCAGTCTGCCAATTCGATCCGGCGGACCCGGCGCAAACTTACCGGAAACTGCCGGCATTGTCTCCGGACAAGGCAGTAGAATTGATCAGAAAGGAGACCGCTGAAGATGATACCGAAGAAACCGACTGATGCCACATGGACCGATGAACAATGGCAGGCGATATGGGCCAAGGGCCAGGATATGCTTGTTTCAGCTGCAGCTGGATCGGGTAAAACAGCCGTCCTGATCAATCGGATGATTGAAAAAGTGTTGGCTGAAGAAGAACCGATATCAGTGGATGAATTGCTTGTCGTAACTTTCACTAACGCATCAGCTGCGGAAATGCGCCATCGTATGTCCAAAGCCTTGGAAAAAGCGGTGGCTGAAAACCCGGAATCGGCCCATTTGAGAAAGCAATTGCGCCTGATCAATAAAGCGCAGATTTCGACTCTGCACTCTTTTTGCCTGCAGGTGGTGAAACAGTATGCCTATCTGCTGGAAATCGATCCCGGCTTCCGGATTGCAGGAGATACTGAAGCTGCCCTGTTGCGGGACGATGTCCTTGAGTCGGTTCTGGAGGAATCCTACGAAGGAGAAGGGGCTGACGCGGTTTACCGGCTGGCAGACAGCTTTACTTCGGATCGCAGTGACCAGGCGATGGAAGTCCTGTTGAGCAAGCTTTACGACTATTCCCGGGTGCATCCTGATCCGGAAGAGTGGCTTCAGCAGGTTCCGGCTTTATATGCGGTTCCGGAAACTGCCACTATCGATGAACTGCCTTTTATCGGCGACTTAAAGCTGACCATACGTCATGCACTAGAGGAAGCGCTGCAGTTGACGCAACAAGGTCAGCAATTGGCATTGCAGCCGGATGGACCTGCTTTGTTGGAAGAAACATTCAAAACGGATGCAGAAGTAATCAAAGCGGCAATTGCCGCTTTGGAGATATCCTGGGACAGCCTATATAATTTTTCAAAGTCGTTTAAATTTGAGAAAGCAGCAAGCATCAAAAAGGATTCCTGCGACCCTGCAGTTGCTGAAGAAGCGAAAGGCATGCGCAACGATGTGAAGAAAATCGTTACGGGGCTGTTTGATTCGTATTTTACACGGACGCCTAAGCGCCTGCTTGACGAGATGCGTGAAATGGCACCGATGATGGCTACATTGGTGGAACTGACACAGCTTTTCGCCGATCGCTATAAAGCATTGAAAATCGACCGGGCATTGGTTGACTTCTCGGATTTGGAACATTATGCGCTGGAAATCCTGTCAGATGAGGGGAAACCGTCTGCAATTGCGAAAGAGTACCAAAATCGCTTTAAAGAGGTGCTTGTCGATGAATACCAGGACACCAATATGCTTCAGGAAACCATTTTGAACTTAGTGAAGTCCGGAAATGAACAGGATGGAAACCTCTTCATGGTAGGCGACGTCAAACAATCGATTTACCGGTTCCGCCTTGCAGAACCCATGCTTTTTTTAGGGAAGTATTCCAGGTTCAGCCATGATGCGGAAGGCACGGGACTGCGCATCGACTTGAATGCGAATTTCAGAAGCCGCAAAGAGATACTGGATGGCACCAATTACATCTTCTCGCAGATCATGGGACAACGTGTAGGGGAAATTGACTACGATGAAGCAGCAGCTTTAAAAGCAAAAGCACCTTATCCGGAGCAGCAGGTTCCGATTGAATTGGCGTTGATTCATGAACCTGAAACCGAAGAGGAAGCGCCGGATGAAGACTTGGCGAAATCCCAATGGGAAGCACGTTTCATTGCAAAGAAAATCAAAGAGATGATGGATCAGGAAATGCTCGTCCATGACCCGTGGACACAGCAGCAGCGGAAATTGGAGTATCGGGACATCGTCGTCCTCATGCGTTCTATGACGTGGTCGGGAGATTTTGTGGATGAGTTCAAAATGGCTGGCATTCCTTTGTATGCCGAACTGAACGGCGGTTATTTTGATGCGTTGGAAGTGATGATCATGCTCAATACATTGCGCGTCATCGACAATCCGTATCAAGATATTCCGTTGGCATCCGTTTTGCGGGCACCGTTTATCGGCTTAAAAGAAAATGAATTGGCCGAAATCCGTTTGGCTGCGCCAAACGCCTCGTTTTATGAAGCAGTAAAAACCTTTATGCGCGCAGGGACCGGAATCGACCGGGCTGCGGCTGATAAACTGCAGCGCTTTGTTCTTCAACTGGAAGGATGGCGCAACCAGGCACGCAGGGGTTCGCTTGCGGAGTTGATCTGGCAGGTTTACCTGGATACGAATTATTATGAAATGGCAGGGGCCATGACCAACGGCAAGCAGCGGCAGGCAAACTTGCGTGCGCTGCATGACCGGGCACTGGAATATGAAAAAACTTCTTTCCGCGGGTTATTCCGCTTCTTGCGCTTCATTGATCGGATGCGCGAGCGGGGCGATGATCTGGGAACCGCCAAATCACTCAGTGAAAAAGAAAATGTTGTTCGGCTCATGACGGTCCATAAATCAAAAGGACTTGAGTTTCCGGTGGTCTTTTTTGCCGGTACTGGACGGTCGTTCAATGAAATGGATTTTAGAAAATCGTATCTGTTCGATCAGGATTATGGATTGGCCGTCAAAGCGGTCAATCCCGACACAAGAATCGAATACACTTCCTTGCCGTTCCTGGCAGTCAAGGAAATGAAGCAGCTGCAGATGAAAGCAGAAGAGATGCGGGTGTTATACGTAGCGATGACACGAGCCAAAGAACGGCTGTTTCTGACGGCTTCTGTCAAAGAAATCGACAAGCTCTTTGAAAAATGGAAAGTCGGCGGCAATGATGTCCGTCTGCCGGATTTCATGCGTTCACGTGCCAAAGGCTATTTGGACTGGATTGGTCCGGCCGTGGCCAGACATCCCGATGCTGCAGAGCTATTGAGTATCAATGGCAATGTGCTGCCGCATTCTTCCCGCTTCCACATCGAAATCATCGAGTCCCAGTCATTGCTTCCAGGAGAAATCAATTTAGAAGAATTGCTGAAAGGCGATGACGTAAATGAAGATTATCAGCAGCTTGTCAACGAACGTTTCGATTTTCGTTATCCACATCAACGGGCGGTTGAAAAGCGTTCCAAACAATCAGTCACTGAAATGAAACGGCTGCAGATGCTTCAGCGTCTGGATGAACCTGAATCCTTTATCCAAACCGCAAAACCTGAACGAACGATGCTCTTGCACCGTCCGGATTTTATGATGGACAAACGCTTATCGGCCGCGGATATCGGTACTGCCGTCCATGCAGTCATGCAGCACATTCCATTGGACCGCACAATGGATTCTGCGGAAATCAAGGAGTTCATCGACAATTTGGTCGGCATGGAAATATTGTCGCCCGATGAAGGAAAAGCCGTGAAGGTTGAAGAAATCGAACGGTTTTATGCCAGCGACACTGCTGAACGTCTCCGTTCGGCGAAACATGTTAAACGGGAAGTCCCTTTTACGTATGCCAAAGCGGACGCTGATGGAGACCACCAAATTATACAAGGGATTGTCGATTGCCTTTTCGAGGAACAGGATGGCTGGGTTTTGCTTGATTACAAAACAGACAGGCTAGCACATTTAAATGATGTTAAAATGGAAATGGCTGAGCGATATGGCGTCCAGCTGACTGTCTATCAGGAAGCGGTAGAAGCGATTCTCCGCATCCCGGTCAAAGAAAGGTTGCTGTATTTGTTTGCAGCGAGCCAAGAAGTGAATATTTAGGGGGATTATTTTGGACTTACAGCCCGTTTCAATAAATGAACGAGTAAAAGCGATTGACTTGATGAGAGGCTTCGCGCTTTTGGGAATTTTAATCATCAACATGTTGGCCTTCCATTCACCTTTGTCGTATATTGATCCGTACAAATGGTTTAATGGGAGTTTGAACGAAGGAATATACATGGTTATTGATATATTTATTCAAGCCAGTTTTTATCCTCTGTTTGCGATGCTATTTGGTTATGGCCTTGCGATGCAATTCATGCGTGCAGAAGCGCGGAACCGGCCATTCATGCCACTTGCGGTCAAACGGTTATTGATTCTTCTGCTGATCGGCATCATTCATGCGTTTTTGATTTGGTACGGCGATATACTGATCACCTATGCCATCATGGGTCTTCTGCTGATCAGTATGATCCGCCTGCCATCCGCCTGGCTGATGGCCTTTGCAGCGGTCATCTATACGGTACCGCACCTGTTGCTGCTCGGCATCATGTTTTTGGCAGTGGCAGTGGATCCGAACACGTATGTCGGATATATGGAAATTGAAAGTTCCATCCAATCCTATCAGTCTGGCAGTTTTGCAGAAATCTTCAGCCAGCGCCTGGCGGATTGGACTTACAGCAATAACCTGGTCAACTACATTGTCCTGATCGCCACGATTCTGCCATTTTTGATGGTCGGAGCAGCTGCAGCAAAATGGCGGCTGATTGAGCGGACACAGGAAAAACGCAAATTATGGTTGGTGTTGGCTATTGTGCCGCTGACAGTCGGCTTATTATTAAAGTCTGCACCTTTCCTTTTCGAATCGAATTATGCCTTTGTCTATCTGCAGGATATTTTCGGCGGGCCGCTTGTAGCCATCGGTTATGCAGCGCTGATCGCTTTGCTTGCACAAAATGCCTTCATGCAAAAATTGCTTTCTCCGTTGGCGAAAGTCGGACGCATGTCGCTGACAACTTATATTACACAATCTGTCCTGGCAACATTGATTTTCTATTCCTATGGATTCGGTCTTTATGGACAAGTGGATTTGCTGACAGGAACCTTGATCGCTCTTGGAATATTCATCGGGCAAGTGATTTTTGCGGAGCTCTGGTTCGAAAAATTCCAGCGAGGACCACTTGAAATTATCTGGAGAAATTGGACATATGGAAATAAATTCGAAAAAACTAACAATTCAAAACTCTGAATGTGTATAATGGATTCAATCAAAGAAAAGGAGTGTTTGACGAATGAAGCTGTTATCATTTCGCTATGCAGGGGAAGAAAGATTCGGACCGAAAGTTAAAAAGGAAGAAGCTGTTTGGGACCTGATTGCCATTCAACAGCAATTGGAGGTTCTGCCTGCGTTTCCTGCCTCACTGATTGAAGGAATTCCGCAAGGCATGGAATTTGTGGAAGCAATTCGAAAACTGACCGAAGCCGCAGTCCAATCTGACCGCTCTGAAGAATTCAAACACTCTTTTTCAGAAATTGAATGGTTGCCGCCAATTTCGAAAACACCAAAAAATATCCTTTGCGTCGGCAAAAACTATGCCGATCATGCAAAAGAAATGGGAGCGGAAGCGCCTGTGGATTTAGTGGTTTTCACTAAAGCGCCTGCAACCATCTCAGCGGATGGGGCAACTGTCTCTGTGCATAGTGATTTAACCGATTCCTATGATTATGAAGGGGAACTGGCTGTCGTCATCGGCAAAGCCGGGCATAAGATACCGAAGCAAATGGCTTATGACTACGTATTTGGCTACACAATCGCCAATGACTTGACCGCGCGGGATCTGCAGGATAAGCACCAGCAGTATTTTCTTGGGAAAAGTTTGCCGGATTCCTGTCCGCTTGGGCCATATATTGTCACTAAGGATGAAATTCCGCAAGCGCAGAATTTATCAATTGTAACAAAAGTAAATGATGAAGTGCGCCAAAACGGCAATACGGAAAAAATGATCCGCCGCGTGGATGAGTTGGTAGCTGAAATTTCGAAGTACGTGGCATTGGAACCGGGCGATGTATTATTGACGGGTACGCCCGCCGGAGTCGGCAAAGGCTTTAATCCGCCGAAGTTCCTAAAAGCGGGGGATACCATCAAGGTGTCAATCGAATCAATCGGTACCCTCGTCACACATTTGTCATAAGATCAGAGCTCTTTTCATCGTCCGCTTTGTGATAAACTGAAGAGGACATTATTGGAAGAGGTGAGCTTTTGAGTATTTTTACAGACACTACACATTTACACATCACGACATGGGTCATTGCAATCGTTTTATTCCTGATTGCCGCATTCATGCAGCGTGACAGCAAAGGCCGCAAGATTTTACACATGGTATTGAGATTGTTTTATATCTTGATCATCATCACCGGACTTACTTTATTCATTGAATGGTCTTCTTCTGATCCGATGGTATACGGCATCAAGTTCCTATTGGGCATTTTGACAATCGGAATGATGGAGATGGTATTGGTCCGTTCGAAGAAACAAAAACCGGTTACGATGTTCTGGGCATTATTTGCATTATTCCTATTTGCAACGATGTTTATCGGCTTCATGTTGCCGGTCGGTATGGATTTCTTTTAATGAAAGTAAGGCGGGTGCATCCAGCACCTGCCTTTTTCTTTTGTTTCAGCTGCAAGTGTTCAGCTTTTCTGCTCATATCTTCCATTCCTTCAGTTGGGCGCTTCCGCTTTTCTAAAGCGATTTTCACAGTTTAGACGAAACTCGGACAAGTCACTGAGGAAACCTTAACTTAACATGGCGGCAGTAGCTGGAGTTTGATAAAATAAACCGGGTGGAACATAAGTACGACCTCATTGAAGGAGGATTTTAGAGTGAAGAAAAAATGGATTTCAGGCATTTTAACAAGTGTGCTGCTGCTGACTTTGGTTAGTCCGGTATCTGCTCAAGATGAGCTGGAGCTTAAAGACGAGTTCATATACGATACACTGGTCGACCGGTATTTCAACAAAAAGATCGACAACGACTATGAAGTGAATGCAGTTGACCCTGCTGCTTTTAACGGAGGCGATTTCGATGGCATGGCCAGTGAAATCCTGTTTGTTAAAGAAATGGGCTTTACTGCTCTTTCAATAGGACCTGTATTCTCTACAGCTACATATGATGGGAAAAGCGTATTGGATTATACTGAATTTGAACGCCATTTCGGTACCGATGAAGAATTTAAAGAGCTGGTTACCGAAGTCCACGACCAGGAAATGAAAGTGATTGTGGATATTCCAACGCAACAAGTCAATGAAAACCATGTATGGGCAATTGAAAATCCAGAGTGGTTTACAGAAAATGAAGATGGCAGCCTGGCACTGGATACAGCGAATTCAGAAGTTCAAGAAGCCTTGATCTCAGTATTCGAGGAATTCACGGAAACCTACGAAGTTGATGGGTATCGTCTTCAGAATGCCGATCAATTGGACCCTGCATTTATTCTCGATTTTTCTGAAGCTATGAAAGGCGCGGGGAGCAGCTATTTGCTGAGCGATCGTGAAATGGAAGAAACTCCTGGGTTTGACGCAGTGGTCTTGCCGGGAGTGGAAGAAACCCTGCGCGCCGCGTATAAGAATTTTGATCAGGACATGACCGGGATTTCCACTATCATGGAACAAAGCGAAGGCAAGCTGATTCAAGTCGATTCCCTATTGGGGTCGCGCTTTACGGCCGATATTGTCGATGTGAACGGCTTTCCGCCCACACGCTGGACTTTATTGCTGACTCAATTATTGACGATGCCTGGAATTCCAGTCATTCAATACGGCTCTGAAGCTGCTATGAATGGCGTTGAAGCAACGGAATCGCATCAAATTTTGGACATGGCAGTAGATAAAGAACTGGTTGACCATATTACTGACCTAACGTCCTTGCGCAATGCCTCTGCCGCTTTGCGGACAGGAGACTTGGAAGTGCTCCATGACGAGGATGGGTGGCTGGTATACAAACGTTCAAATGATGAAGAGACATGGATTGTCGCCATCAACAATTCCTCTTCGACTCAGAACTTCAATTTGTCGACTGACGTAATTGGAGAAGGCAAGGAGCTTCGTGGTTTGTTTGAAAGTGACATCATTCGCCAAGGAGAAAATGGCGAGTACCGTGTGACACAAGATCGTGAAATTGCGGAAGTTTTCCACGTTACTGAAGAAACCAGCCTCAATACGGCCTATATTGCAACACTTGCTATCATGTATGTCGTGTTCATGCTGTTCCTTTGGTTCGTCTGGCGCAAAGGCAAACAGCGCAAAGCAGATGCTGCAAAACAAAAAGAAAATGAAAAAGCGGTACAGTAGTTTCAAAAACTAAAACAGGACGGAAAAGCGATATGCTTTTCCGTCCTGTTTTTGATTCTGCTTTTATTTAGTGATGGCTTTATAGCCAATCATATTGATCGGGTCTTTCGGAGACGAGTAGGGAGGCGCGTAGCAAAGCTCAAGTGCCTGCAGATCATCAACCGTTAAACCGGCATAGATGGCTGTAACAATCACGTCAATGCGTTTGTCGACTCCTTTGCCGCCGATGCATTGCGCGCCTAAAATCTTACGAGTTTCCGGATTGTAATGGACCTTTAACGTGATTTGAGCGTGGTCCGGATAATAGCCGGCGTTCGAGTTGCCGGTATGAGTGACTGTAGCGGACTGGAGATTCTTATCCTTTATGGAACGTTCGTTCAATCCGGTCATAGCTGCAGTCAGTGAAAAAACTTTCAAAACAGAAGTCCCGAGCAACCCTTTTTTTGCGAGTTTGTTCCCTGTCAGGTGCTGGGCTACAATGAACGCCTGGCGATGGGCAGGGGACGCAAGAGGAACCCTTTTAGGATCTCCGGTCACCATGTCGGAATTCTCTGAAGCATCTCCGATTGCATAAATCGAAGGGTCATTGGTTTGCATAAACTCATTGGTTTGGATGCCGCCGGTTTCGCCGATATTCAACCCTGCTTTTTCAGCAAGCTCAGTATTGGGCTTCAATCCGATGCTCATGATAATGAAATCAGCCTGCAGGTCAATTCCGTTCCCCAATTTAATCGTTTTGCCTTCGGTTTTCTCAATCGTAGTTCCTGTCAAAAGCTTCACGCCTTGAAGCGCTAATTCTTTTTCGATGAGCAAGGAGATGTCCGTGTCTAAAATGGACATGATGGTTGGGGACTTATGGACGAGTGTGACATCCAACCCAAGATGCTTCAAGTTTTCAGCCATTTCAAGGCCGATAAAACCTCCCCCTGAGACGATGGCATTTTTAGGCTGCTGTGTCTTGATAAATTGGTCAATGCGCTGCATGTCCTCATAATTGCGCAAAGTGAAAACTTTCGAAGACTCGATGCCTTCCACATCAGGCATCACAGCAGAACCGCCAGGAGACAAGATTAACGTGTCATAGGACTCTTGGAATTGCTCACCTGTTACTAAGTTTTGAACGTGTACCTTTTTGCCCTCACGATCGATTTCCAACACTTCATGCTGCAACTTAACATTGACATCGCGTTTCTTTTTGAATTTTTCCGGATCTGTCATGATGATGGAGCGTTCATCTTCGATGACACCACCAATGACGTAGGGAGTGCCGCAGGCAGCGTAGGACATCGTCGAATCACGGTCGAATACTACGATGTGTGCATCCGGATCATAAAAACGAATTTGGCCGGCTACTGTTGCTCCACCGCCGACTGCACCGACAATGACTATTTTTTTCATAAGAAAGTCAGCCCTTTCCTTATTCAATTTTGTTGAAGAAGAATAAAGCCAATGTGCCGGGGCCCGTATGTGCAGCAATAACCGAACCGATCATATGGATTTCGACTTTTTTGGGATGGAAGTTTTCTTCAATTTCTTCTTTTAAAGTATTGGCGAATTCTTCATCATCTCCATGGCTGATGGCAATTGTTTGCTGGTCTAATTGGCTTCCGCGTTCTTTCATCAATTCAATCATTCGCTTGATGACTTTTTTGCGTCCGCGCAATTTTTCAATCGGCACCAATTTGCCGTCTTCTACGTGGAGCAATGGTTTGATGTTCAATAACCCGCCTACAAAGGCGCTGCCTTTAGAGATGCGTCCGCCTTTGGCCATATAATCCAAATCCTCCACAGTAAACAGGCTTTCCAGATGGTCAGCCATAAAACGGGTTTTTTCTATAATTTTGTTTAACGGTTGGCCTTCATCCCGCATTTTTGCAGCTTCTTTCACCATAAGCCCGTAGCCGAGGGATGCTGCTTTAGAATCAAGAATGGTGAGTTTCATTTCCGGGTATTCCTCGCGCACTTGATCTGAGACCATTACGGCTGTACTGTAAGTGCCTGATAGTTCAGACGAAAAGGCGATGTAATAACCTTCATCGCCATCTTTTGCTAACTTCTCAAAAGCGGACAGCATTTCTTCAGGTGATACTTGTGATGTTTTGGGATGATTGCCTGAACGGATATCATCAAATACTTTAATGGATTGAATGCCTCTTACATCTTCATAATCCTGATTTCCGATATGGACACGAAGCGGAAATAAAACGACGTTTTCATTTTCAAAGAAATCTTTCGGCAAATCAGATGCGCTGTCAGCAAATAGTCTCATGTAAATCCCCCTTTTCCTTTACAATTTCAATCGATCGATCAGCAATTCAGCGATGCCGTCTTCATTATTGGTTAAAGTTATTTCGTTAGCTATATTCTTAAGTGGATCAATGGCGTTGCCCATTGCAACTCCGACGCCTGCAAAATCTATCATTTCCAGGTCATTGTCTTCGTCGCCGAATGCAATGATATTTTCCCGTGAAATCCCGAGTGATTTAGAGACGCGGTCAAGTCCGACAGCTTTGCTCATTCCGCTTTTGACAATTTCAATGACGTGCCAAGGAGCTCCCCAGCGACGGTGATCGATGACTTGCGCATGCACAGAAGAGAGATGATCGTGAATTTCCTGTACACGTTCATAAGGTGCATGAATCAGAATAGAAGTTGGATCTGTTTTTAAGTAATTTCGCAAGTCACCCGTGGTGATGGTCGGATCACCAAACCGGAAGATATCCATTAGTTTTTCATCATGGTGATGGACATAGACATCATCCAATACTTCAGCGACGATATTGTGGAATTCATAGTTGTGCATGGATTCGACCACTTCATGGACAACGTCGAGCCCGATCGGGTTATGGTGCATGCCCCAATGCTGATTGGCTGGATGGTGCACAAAAGCTCCATTGAAGTTGACGATTGGTGTCGTCAACCCCAATTCTTTGTAATACGGTTCGCTTGAACGGTATGGACGCCCAGTGGCAATCATAACTTGATGTCCTGCTTCAAGTGCTTTATTTAAAGTCAGTTTCGTTTTGGGTGAAATGACTTTTTGATCGGTTAATAAGGTTCCATCTAAATCTAGAACAATCAAATGTTGCTTCATAAATAGCCGACTCCTTTCTCTATACTACTAGTGTAGCGATAATACGAGGGTTTCGTCAAAAAATCTTGAGAAAATCGACAGGGTTTTTTGGGAGGCAGATTGACATTTGCTGGATAAGGTTAAGATTGGTAGGATTACTAATGAAGGAAGTGATTTGAGATGAGAGTTGAACGACAAGTCTGGGGACATATCCCATTGCTGAACATAACGCCGGATCAGGATGGAAAAGAGTTGCCGACCGTTATTTTTTTTCATGGGCATACGAGTGCTAAAGAGCATAATCTGCATTATGCATACCAATTGGCTGATAAAGGAATTCGTGTGATTTTACCTGATTCCCATCTTCACGGAGAACGAAGTGAAGGATTGGATGGAGTCCAGATAAGCTTACGATTTTGGGAAATCGTTTTGACATCAATTGAAGAATTGGCATTTCTGCGGGACGAATTACATAAACGCGGATTGATGGCCGGTGAACCAGCAGTAGGCGGTACGTCAATGGGCGGCATTACGACACTGGGCGCAATGACGGTCTATCCGTGGATCAAAGCGGCCGCAGTGATGATGGGTGCCGGAAACTATGTGGAATTGGCACAGGCACAGATGGCCCAATACGAAAAGAGAGGTTTCCAGTTGCCGATCAGTGAAGAAGAACGCGAAAAGATGCTGTCGACTTTAGCTATTTTTGACAGCCGCCGCCATTTGGAGAAATTCAATGGACGCCCGATTTATTTCTGGCATGGGGAACAGGATGTCACGGTTCCATTTGAACCGACCTATCGCTTGTATAAAGAATTGAAACAACAATATGAAGCGATCCCTGAGAAGATCGAGTTCAAGCGTGAACGCGAAGCGGGACATGCGGTGAGCCGGACCGGCATGCTTGAAGCGACAAACTGGCTGGCTAAGTATTTGCTGGAATAAGCGTGTGAATTTCATTTCCGGTGAAAGTTTGTTAAGATGGTACTAACAGTAAAGGGAGGGATTCTGAATGGATCAAGATATGAAAGACAGCATGATGGGTGCCTTAGAAACAGTAATCGATCCTGAATTGGGTGTCGATATTGTCAATTTGGGCCTTGTATATGATGTAATGGTTACAGAAGACGGATTTGCAGTGGTTACCATGACATTAACGTCAATGGGTTGCCCAATGGGACCTCAAATCGTTCAAATGGTCAAAGAAGCATTATATGAGCTGCCTGAAGTGGAAGAAGTCGATGTTAAAATCGTCTGGCAGCCAGTATGGGGCAAAGAACATATGTCGCGTTACGCGAAAATGGCGCTTGGCGTCAGATAATCTATACTTGAAAGGCCGTTACGGATTTTATTCCGTAACGGCCTTTTTTTAAGACCAAAATAATTGCATATTCCTGAAAATTTGACTATAATCTAATTAGTCAAAGATAGTCAAACTAATTGAGAGGTGTGGTTGTTATGGTTCAATTCCAAAATAACACAGAACAAAAATCCCCGTTGGAGCAGTTTGGCCGCAATATGGTGGAGCAAGCCCAATCAGGGAAAATGGATCCTGTCATCGGACGAGACCAGGAAATCCGTAATGTCATCCGCATCTTGTCGCGGAAAACCAAAAACAATCCGGTATTGATCGGCGAACCGGGTGTCGGTAAAACGGCGATCGTTGAAGGATTGGCACAGCGAATTGTCCGAAATGACGTACCGGAAGGGTTGAAAAACCGGACCATCTATGAGCTTGATATGAGCGCATTGATTGCTGGAGCCAAGTACCGGGGGGAATTTGAGGAACGGTTGAAAGGTGTTTTAAAGCAGGTCAAAGACAGTGAAGGACAGATCATCCTGTTTATTGATGAAATTCATACCATCGTCGGAGCGGGTAAAACTGAAGGTGCGATGGATGCAGGAAATATGCTGAAACCGATGCTTGCCCGAGGGGAATTATATTGCATCGGAGCGACCACATTGGACGAATACCGGATGCATATTGAAAAAGATCCGGCTTTGGAACGCCGGTTCCAGCAAGTAATGGTAAGAGAGCCTTCTGTAGAAGATACGGTGTCGATTTTGCGCGGTTTAAAGGAACGTTTTGAACTGCATCATGCTGTGCGGATACATGACCGTGCCATTGTAGCTGCGGCGGCTATGTCGGATCGTTACATCACTGAACGCTTTTTGCCGGACAAAGCCATTGATTTGATCGATGAGGCTTGTGCGATGATCCGGACGGAAATCGATTCCATGCCGCAGGAATTGGATGAAGTGACGCGCCGCCTTATGCAGCTTGAAATCGAAGAGCAGGCATTGATGAAAGAAACCGATGCAGCCAGCAAAACACGCTTGGATACTTTGCGTAAAGAAATCATGGAGCTGCGCGATTCTTCTGCAGATATGAAAAACCAGTGGACAGAAGAAAAAGAGTCGTTGAAGAAAATCCAGGAAAAGCGGGAACAATTGGATCAGTTCCGCCGCCAGCTGGAAGATGCGGAAAACCGCTATGATTTAAATGCGGCAGCCGTTCTGCAGCATGGCAAGATTCCGGAACTGGAAAAGGAATTGGTAGCGCTCGAAGCCAACCTTGAAAAAGACGGCGCAGAACGGTTGTTGCGTGAAGAAGTGACGGAAGAAGAAATTGCCGGCATTGTCGCCAGATGGACTGGAATCCCGGTAACCAAATTGGTGGAAGGTGAACGTGAAAAATTGCTTCGCTTAGGCGAGACCTTAAAAGAACGTGTCATCGGACAAGAAAAGGCAGTTGAACTTGTGACGGAAGCTGTATGGAGAGCGCGGGCAGGCATCAAGGATGAGAAGAAACCGATTGGTTCATTTATTTTCCTAGGTCCGACCGGTGTCGGTAAAACCGAATTGGCCAAGTCTCTTGCTGCAAATCTGTTTGATTCGGAAGATCATTTTATCCGAATCGACATGTCCGAGTATATGGAAAAACACAGTGTATCCCGTTTGGTCGGAGCTCCGCCAGGATACATCGGCTATGAAGAGGGTGGACAGTTGACCGAAGCGGTACGCCGCAACCCTTATTCTGTCGTGTTGCTTGATGAAATTGAAAAAGCCCACCCGGATGTCGCCAATATCCTGTTGCAGATTCTGGATGACGGGCGCATAACCGACAGCCAAGGGCGCTTAGTCAACTTCTCGAACACGGTGGTGATCATGACTTCCAATATCGGATCAGCCCACATCAGCGATACGAGCAATGAACATGATATTGAAGACATTGTCATGAGCGAATTGCGCAGACATTTCAAGCCGGAGCTGTTGAACCGCATTGATGACATCGTCATTTTCCATGCGCTCAACAACACTCATTTCTACGGAATTGCTAAGAAGATGATCGCTGAATTGGCAGCCCGCATCAGTCAGCAGCAAATCAAGCTGACAGTGGATGATTCCGTCATCGACTATATCGTCGAAGCTGGAACCGATCCGGTATTCGGGGCACGGCCATTAAAACGGTTTATCCAGCGGAATATCGAAACGAATATCGCCCGTGAATTGATCAAAGGTGGAATCGTCGCAAATACAGAGTTGGAATTGACTATGGGCGACAATAAGCAAATCATCATCAACAAAAAAGAAGCGTAAACCGGCTAACCGGTTTACGCTTCTTTTTCTATTAATGCTTTTCAGGAGCTGGTTCGTTAGAAATGACAGCTGACATAACGAAGATCATGATTGAAACTCCGACTGAAATGTAAACGCCGATCATGAAGTCGAACGGTACGTTTTGTACTGCACTTACCACATAGTTGACCAATGAAATCAATAAGAATGACCATAAGAACGTTCCAATATATTGCATCTAGTTTCACCTCTACATAGAATATCTAGATTAATCATAGCACAAGCTCCGACAGACAGAAAGGAAGATTGGAGAGATTGAAGATTTTTTGTCGGAAATATGTCAGTTAGTTGAAATTAAAGGATAGATGACGTATTATTAACACCAGGTACTAATATATGATGACAAGTGAAATGAGGGATATAAAATGAATGCTGGCATAATCGGTATGGGCAGATGCTTGCCTGAAGATAAATTGACGAATTTTCAATTAGAGCAGCGGATGGATACCAGTGACGAATGGATTCGAACAATGACAGGCATAGAAGAACGCCGAATCGCGAGAGAGGAACAGGACACTTCTCATATGGCTCGTGAAGCTGCGCAAAAAGCGATTCAGGATGCTGGAATCGATCCTGCTGAAATTGGTTTGATCCTGGTGGCGACCGTAACGCCGGACCAGCCATTCCCATCGATGTCTTGTGTCATCCAGCAGGAAATTGGCGCTGTCAATGCTGCAGCCATGGATATTTCAGCAGCATGTGCCGGCTTTATGTATGGAGTTATCACAGCAAAACAATTCATCGACAATGATGTTTATAAATATATTCTGGTTGTGGGCGTCGAGAAATTATCAAAAATCACCAACTGGGAAGACCGCAATACGGCTGTCCTTTTCGGTGACGGAGCGGGAGCCGCAATCATTGGGAAAGTATCCGAAGGAAGAGGGATTCTGTCCTTTGAACTGGGGGCTGATGGGTCTGGCGGCAAGCACCTGTTCCAAGATGAAGAAGATCATCTGCAGATGAACGGCCGGGAAGTATTCAAGTTTGCAGTTCGCCAGATGGGTGAATCTGCTGTAAATGTTATTGAAAAAGCGGGATTGCAGAAAGAGGACGTCGATTTTCTGATTCCGCATCAAGCGAATATTCGAATTATGGAAGCGTCCCGAGAACGCTTGGGGCTTCCAATTGAAAAAATGTCAAAAACGATTCACAAGTATGGCAACACTTCAGCAGCTTCAATTCCGATTTCTCTTGTCGAAGACATCGAAGAAGGCCGTGTCAAAGATGACGATGTCATCGTCATGGTTGGATTCGGTGGTGGCTTGACTTGGGGAGCAATTGCAATGAAGTGGGGCAAATAATCAGCTATGCGAAAGGAAGAAGATAGAATGGATAATCGCCGTGTAGTCATTACGGGAATTGGTGCTGTAACACCTTTAGGGAATAACATCGAAACGACCTGGGAAGCTGTAAAAAGCGGGAAATCCGGTGTCGGTCCCTTAACTAGATTGGATGCAGATTTGTATTCAGCAAAAGTGGCAGCTGAAGTAGAAGGTTTTTCAATGGAAGATTATGTAGAAAAGAAAGATGCCCGGAAAATGGACCGTTTTACGCATTATGCGTTAGCAGCCTCCATTATGGCCATGAAAGATGCTGACCTTGAACTGGATGACAACACAGCTTTGCGTACGGGTGTGTGGATCGGTTCCGGCATCGGCGGAATGGAAACCATTGAAAACCAGATGAATGTGCTGAATACAAGAGGCGTCCGCCGCATCAGCCCATTCCTGATTCCAATGATTATTCCTGATATGGCTTCAGGGCAAGTATCGATTTACTTTGGCGCAAAAGCCATCAACTCCTGCTCGGTGACTGCCTGTGCGTCCGGCACCAATTCGATTGGAGATGCTTTTAAAGTCATCCAGCGCGGAGACGCAGATGTAATGATTTCGGGTGGCGCTGAAGCACCGATCACGCAATTGTCTGTAGCCGGTTTTACAGCCAATACGGCATTGACTACCAATCCCGATGCAGCTACAGCATCCCGTCCATTCGATAAAAACCGCGATGGATTCGTTATCGGTGAAGGTGCGGGGATCGTTATCCTTGAAGAATATGAACACGCAAAAGCGCGTGGCGCCAAAATCTATGCGGAAGTGGTCGGGTACGGCTCGACTGGCGATGCCCACCATATTACAGCTCCTGCTGAAGGTGGAGAAGGAGCGGCCCGTGCAATGGCACAAGCTTTGGCAGATGCCGGTGTTGAAACAACGGAAGTCGGTTATATCAATGCGCATGGAACGAGTACACCATATAATGATTTGTACGAGACCATGGCTGTGAAAACGGTATTTGGTGAGCATGCCTATAAATTAGGAATGAGTTCTACAAAATCTATGACAGGCCATTTACTTGGTGCAGCAGGTGGAGTAGAAGCGATCTTCACTGCGTTGGCTCTTCAAGAAGGCATTATGCCCCCAACAACGAATTACGAAACACCGGACGAGCAATGCGATTTGGATTATGTTCCAAATGAAGCCCGCAAAGCGGATTTGAAATTTGCTATGAGCAATTCATTAGGCTTTGGTGGACATAACGCTTCACTGGTATTCAAGAAAATTTAACCACTATCTAGATGAAACAGCTAGTTGCGCTTTGTTGACGCAGCTAGCTGTTTTTATGCTTTCCATGTAGAAATAAGGGGGTTATGACATATTTTTATAAAAATTGAAAAAGTTTTCCGATTATTGTTTAGCTTGTGTTATTCTATTTACACAGAGTATTAGTGTTTAATTATATGGATGTACAATACAAATTATATGAACAATATTTACTAGGCTCTCTCTCGTTAAAAAATGAGTGTATATTCACAATAATTTAATCTCTATCGAAACGTTGGTACGACTGGTTTTCTAAAGAGAAATTGCTATTCGGAATTACGAAATAATTCATAAAATTAATAATAATCATTGTTTTTGTAATTTTATTGTAATAAAATTAATGGTAGAAACCATTATCCGAAGAAAACATTAACGTTGATATGCTGTTCCGGGGAAACAGCTCAGCAAGTGTTAACATTTTTTTTAGGATGATATGTCTGAAAATTGAAAACTTCATTGCATGTATTAAGTCGCTCAGTTCAGCAAGAAGACAACCATAGAACGGATTCATTTTGAGGAGGATAAATGTGAATGATGTTTTGTTGAATATCAAGAATTTAAAAACGTCTTTTAGAATTAAAGATGATTATTACGCTGCAGTTGATGATGTATCGTTGACCGTTAGAAAGAACGAAGTATTGGCGATCGTAGGTGAATCAGGATCCGGCAAAAGTGCTTTTGCTTTTTCTATCATGGGTCTTCATACAAGAGCCAAAATCGAAGGGGATATTGATTACAAAGGGATCAACCTGGTAAAGGCCAGCACCAGCCAAATGAGAAAATTGCGCGGCAAAGATATGGGAATGATTTTTCAGGATGCACTTTCAGCTCTGAATCCGCTTATGGTGGTGGGAGATCAAATCGATGAAGCAATTTTCCTGCACAACCCGAAAAGTTCCAAGAGCCTGCGAAAAAAGCAGGTCATCAATTTATTGAATCAAGTGGGCATTCCCCGTCCAGAAAAAACATATCACCAGTATCCGCATGAACTGTCAGGCGGAATGCGCCAACGTATTGTAATCGCTATGGCGATTTCCAATCAGCCCGAACTGTTGATTGCAGATGAACCGACAACTGCATTAGACGTGACGATTCAGTCACAGATCCTTGATTTGATAAAAGAATTGAAAGACACCATCAATGCCGGCATTATCCTAATCACACACGATTTGGGTGTCGTAGCAGAAATGGCCGATCGGGTAGCAGTCATGTACGCGGGCCAAATTGTGGAGATTGCAGATGTTTATACATTGATGGAAAATCCACAGCACCCGTATACCCGTTCACTTTTAAATTCAATACCTACATTGAACGACGTGAAGGAAGAACTTCACGTAATACAAGGGGTAGTGCCATCGCTCCAGAAACTGCCGAGAACCGGTTGCCGGTTCGCTGCCAGAATTCCTTGGATCGAAGAATCTTCACATGAAGCTTCACCGGAACTCCATGAAATTAGTCCTGGACATTTTGTGCGCTGCACATGCTACAAGGACTTTTACTTCCCAGAACAAGCCGAGGAGGAGCGCAATTATGTCGCTAATTGAAGTTGAAAACCTGAAAGTTCATTTCCCCGTACGTGGAGGAGTCTTTCAGACAGTAAAAGATCATGTTCGCGCAGTAGATGGTGTTTCATTCTCTATTGAACAGGGCCAAACTTATGGGCTTGTCGGCGAATCTGGATCAGGAAAGACAACAACTGGACGCGCGATTATCGGTTTGAACGATATCACTTCAGGCAAGGTCATGTTTGAAGGAAGAGATTTGGCTACGATCAACAAGAAAGAGTATATTGATGTGCGAAAAGATATCCAGATGATTTTCCAAGATCCATTTTCCTCATTGAACCCTAAAAAAAGAGTAGTGGATATTGTGGCAGAACCTCTGCGCAACTATGAAAACTTATCGGCTAAAGAAGAGCGGATCCGTGTTCAGGAGCTAATGGAATTAGTTGGGCTCAGTCCAGAAGCTATCTATAAATACCCGCATGAATTCTCCGGAGGACAGCGGCAGCGGATCGGTATTGCCCGGGCAATAGCGCTCAATCCAAAATTGATCATTGCGGATGAACCGGTATCTGCCTTGGATGTTTCCGTCCAGGCGCAAGTATTGAATTTCATGCGTGAAATACAAAAAGAATTGAACTTGACGTATTTATTCATCAGCCATGATTTGGGGATTATCCGCCACATGTGCGATCACATCGGCATCATGTATAAAGGGCGATATGTTGAACATGGGACATCTGACGAAATTTTCAACAACCCGCAGCACATTTATACAAAACGGTTGATTGCGGCCATTCCGGACAGCAACCCGCGCAATCGGGAAATGCATTACGAAAATCGCAAACTGGTGAAATCTGAGTACGACAAGTTGGAGAAAGACTTTTTTGATGAAGAAGGTTTGCCTTTCTCTTTAAAATCAATTTCAGCTACCCACCAAGTAGCGTTGCCTGAGAGAGGTTGAATGGTATGTGGAAATTAATTTTACGCAGAACACTTATAACTATCCCGCAAATTATCCTCTTGAGTGTCTTGGTCTTCATCTTGGCCCAAGCAATGCCTGGAGATGCATTAACCGGACTGATTGATCCCAATATCGACCCTGCCACCATCGAAGCGATGCGAGAACGTCTTGGATTGAACAATCCATGGTATGTACAGTATATCGACTGGATCAAAGGTGTGCTTCAAGGGGATTTCGGACAGTCATTCCGCTTTAAGATGCCAGTATCTGAATTGATCGGCGAACGCATGATCAATACATTGTGGCTGTCATTGGCTACATTGATCCTGACTTACTTGATTGCCATTCCACTTGGAATCATCAGCGGCCGCTTTAACGACACATGGTTGGATCGTGCCATCACAGGATATACGTATATAGGCTTTGCAGCTCCATTATTTATTTTCGCCTTGGTTATGCTGTTTGTTTTTGGATTCCAGTTGGGCTGGTTCCCGACAAGCGGAAGTGTGACACCGGGTACTGAACCGGGAACCTTCGCATATTTCCTGAGCAAACTGAATCATTTATTATTGCCGGCATTGTCTATGGCATTAATTACAACTGTTTCAACAGTCCAGTATTTGAGAAGTGAGATCATTGATACAAAACAAAAAGATTTTATCGTAACAGCCAGAGCAAAAGGCAATTCTGAGACACGGGTCTACAATCGCCACATTTTGCGGAATTCCCTGTTGCCGATTGCCGCCTTCTTCGGCTATGAAATCACGGGCTTGATTGGCGGGACCATTTTCATCGAGAATATTTTCGGCTATCCAGGAATGGGTGAATTGTTCCTTTCTTCAATCAGTTTACGTGATTACAGCGTTATGACAGCTCTTGTCCTGTTGTTTGGACTAGCAGCGATTATCGGGGCTTTGCTATCCGATATCATCTTGAGTTTGGTTGATCCACGCATACGGATTAAATAATAAATGACAATTTTAGAGGTGTAAATATGAGAATTGATAAAGACAGTGGAGCACAAATCCCTGATGTGGATCTTGGCAAAAGCCCATCTGGATTCAGTATATTACTAAGAGAGCTGATTCGGGACAAAGTTGCATTTGGTTCTCTCTTGTTCCTGTTTTTGATCATTGCTGGCGTCTTCGGCACTTCGATCATTATGGACCAGTCTGAGATTATCAAAGTAGATCTTTTTGCACTATATGAGCCGCCATCGGCCACTTATTGGCTGGGGACGGATTACGGCGGCCGCGATATTTTCGGGCAATTGATCATCGGTACACGGAATTCATTAGCTATTGGATTTTTGGTCACATTACTGACTGGAATCATCGGCATATTGGTAGGATTGATTTCTGGTTATTACGGCGGTACTGTGGATAATATCTTCATGCGCTTTGTTGACTTCTTCATGGTTTTGCCGATTTTGATGATCGTTATCGCATTTGTTACAGCGGTACCAGGATACAGTATTGTATCTTTTTCATTGATCATGACAGCTTTCCTATGGATGGGAATTGCGCGATTGATCCGTTCAAAAGCATTGCAGGAAAAAGAACTGGATTACGTAAAAGCTTCTAAAACATTAGGGACATCCGATTTTAAAATCATGTTTTTCCAGGTCCTGCCGAATCTTAGTTCGATCATCATTGTTACGATGACGTTGAATTTGGCAGGCAATATCGGAATCGAGTCAGGCTTATCCTTTTTAGGGTTCGGCTTCCCGGAATCGACTCCGAGTTTGGGGACCTTGATCAGTTATGCAAGAAATCCGCAAACACTGGAATTACGATGGTGGATTTGGTTACCTGCATCAATCCTGATTTTTGTTTTGATGCTTAGCATAAATAATGTCGGGCAAGCGTTAAAACGCGCTACTGACGCACGACAGCGTAGAGGGTGACAAAAAGCGGGGGGAAAAGGAGGAGTAGGGTTCTCAGTACCAGAAAGAAACAACTCTATTCGAGTACAACATCTGTCAGAAATATCTTTAGTTATTAGAAAAGAGGAGGAAACAGAGAATGGCGAAAAACAAATGGTCCAGATATTTAGCATTGCCGATGTTGTCTTTTGTAATGGTCTTGGCAGCTTGTTCCGGAGACGATACGTCTAAAGAAGAAGGCGGGAAAAAAGAAGCCGACGGCGGACAGGATCTGAAGAATGGCGGCATGTACTCAATTGAAGATTTCGACAATGTAAAAACAAATGAAGGGGAAGCCATTGATGGCGGAACCGTTACCTTCGGTTTGGTGTCGGATACAGTATTTGAAGGAACATTGAACTGGAACTTCTACTCCGGTGCACCGGATGCTGAAATTTTGAACTGGTTTGATGAAGGTCTATTAACATGGGATGAAAACTATGTGTATACCAATGATGGAGCTGCAACATATGAAGTTTCAGAAGATGGCCGCACATTTACTTTCAAAATTGGCGACAATGTCAATTGGCATGACGGCGAACCTGTAACTGCAGAAGATTGGCTGTTTGCGCACGAAGTAATCGGTAACCCTGATTATGACGGCCCTCGCTACAATACTGATTTCACCAACATTGAAGGAATGGAAGAGTATAACAGCGGGAAAGCTGATACAATTTCAGGCATTGAAGTGATCGATGAAAAAACCTTGTCGATTACGTATATCGAATCAACACCTTCTCTATTAACAGGAAGTATCTGGACTTACCCATTGGCTAAGCACATCTTCGGAGACATGGCAGTTGCTGATATCTCGTCTTCACCTGAAGTGCGTGAAAAGCCAATCGGTTTTGGGCCATTCAAAGTGGACAGCATTGTACCTGGAGAGTCTGTGACTCTTTCTAAAAACGAAGACTACTGGCGCGGAGAACCAAAACTTGATGGTGTAACAATTAAAGTAATCAGCAGTTCGACAGTCGTTCAGGAATTGGAAACTGGCGGTGTTGACCTGGTAAGTGATTTCCCTGTAGATCAATTCCCGGATAACGCTGAAATGTCGAACGTAGAGTATTTGGGAACAATTGATCGTGCTTATACGTATATCGGCTTCAAGCAGGGAACATGGGATGCTGAAAACAACCGTGTTGCGTATGACCCAGAATCGAAAATGGGCGATGTAGAGCTTCGCCAAGCAATGTGGCATGCAGTGGATAACGCAGCTGTCGGCGAAAAATTCTATAACGGTTTGCGTTGGAATGCTACAACATTGATTCCGCCATCCCATCCTGAATTCCATGATGAAAACAATAAAGGCAGAGAATACGATCCTGAAGTCGCTAAACAACTTTTGGAAGAAGCTGGATATGTTGATACAGATGATGACGGTTTCCGTGAAGATCCAGAAGGCAACCCATTGGAAATCAATTTCGTTTCTATGACTGGCGGCGATACAGCTGAGCCTTTGGCACAATACTATGTTCAGTCTTGGGAAGCTGTTGGTTTGAACGTGAATTTGGAAATGGTTGAGTTTAACTCGTTCTACGATCGTGTAGGTAACGGCGGAGAAGATGATCCAAGCGTAGATGTTTACCAAGCAGCTTGGGGAGTTGGAATTGACGTAGATCCTTCAGGTCTGTACGGCGCTGACACATTGTACAACTTCGGCCGTTGGGAAAATGAAGAAAATGACCGTCTTCTAGCAGAAGGCCGTTCAGAAAAAGCATTTGACCTAGCATACCGCCAAGAAGTTTACAACGAATGGCAGCAATTGATGGTTGACGAAGTACCGGTATTCCCTACGCTATACCGTGCACTATTGGCTCCTGTCAATAAACGCGTAATGAACTATGCAATCGGTGATGGCACTGGAGTGTACTTGTCTGATCTTGCAGTAAATGCAGAATCAGCAGAAGTAGCTGAATAAAAGAACATGGAAAAGGAGCTGCGAATTCGCAGCTCCTTTTTGTATATTTTATTTTCTTTTCCGTCCAAGACCCATAGCGTTTTCCATTTTCTTCAACGTTTTATTTGCCAGATAATTGGCTTTTTCAGCACCGGCATCGAGTATCGCATCCAGCTCTTCAGAACCGAGAAGCGCAGCGTAACGTTCTTGGATCGGTGCCAAATGCTCAGTGACGGCTTTGGCAACAGAAGCTTTAAAGTCTCCGTAGCCGGAACCTTCATATTTAGCCACCAGACTATCAATGCTTTCTCCGGTCAATGCAGCTTCAATAGTCAACAAGTTCGCAACACCAGGCTTGTTGATCGGGTCGTAGCTGACTACTCCTTCAGAATCCGTGACAGCGCTCTTGATTTTTTTCTCGATCGTTTTCAGGTCATCCAATAAAGTAATGATGGCTTTTTTATTTGTATCGGATTTGCTCATCTTTTTCGACGGATCCTGCAAGGACATGATGCGTGCTCCGTTCTTGGGCACGCGAATATCAGGGATCGTAAAGATGTCGTTGTATTTGCGGTTGAAGCGTTCTGCCAAATCACGTGTCAGTTCGATATGCTGCTTTTGATCATCGCCGACAGGGACGATATCCGTCTGATACAAAAGAATATCGGCTGCCATCAATGGTGGGTAAGTCAATAATCCTGCTAGAACAGACGTGTTTTTCGCGGACTTGTCTTTGTACTGGGTCATGCGCTCAAGTTCACCGATAGTGGAGACGCATTGCAGCATCCATCCGGCTTGTGCATGGGCAGGAACTTCAGATTGGATAAACAAAGTGACTTTTTCCGGATCGATTCCGACAGCCAAATAGAGAGCTGCTAAAGCACGAATGTTATTCCGGAGCTCTAAACGATCCTGGGGCATTGTAATGGCATGTTGGTCGACGATGCAGAAGATGCAATCATACTCGTCCTGCAAATCTGTAAATTGCTTAAACGCTCCTATGTAATTTCCGAGTGTCACCGTACCAGTAGGCTGAACGCCTGAAAAAATTTTCTTCATCAATATTCCTCCTCAAAGTAAAAAACACAGCACACACCCCTAAAAGAAGGGACGAATGATGTGTTTTCCGCGGTACCACCCTAGTTGCCGTCACCGGCCACTCTTCTTCATAACGTGAAGAACACGGAACCGGCTACTCCACGTTCACCGGTTCAGCTCAAAAGCCCATTCAATGCAATCCTCCATCTGTTTCCACCAACCACAGACTCTCTTTATAGAAGGAACTGCATCTACTCTTCTTTTTCATCGCTCAATATATGTCTTATTATTATAATACATAAGCGATTTGAGGTGCAATGTTAGAAGCTGTAAATCATCAGGCAAATTCCCATGATCAGCATAGTGACTGCGCCTGTGGTCAACAGCAGAGAACTGGAAAATCCCAATGCTTCGGATGGGGGACGCATTTCATCATCATCCAGTGTGGATTTCAGCTTAAAAGCTTTTCTCATGCTGATGGTGAATATATCAAATACGCCTGTACGGACGACGAAAACCCACAAACCGAAAAACAGCAGAACGCCACCGTAAATAAATGAGTTGTTGATATAGGACAACAAGGAAAGATTTTCTGCCCGGAAAAATATTGTCACGAAAATCAATACTTGGATAATTACTAAAGAGAAACCTATTTTCTTCAAAACTTGCACCTCGATTCTTATCAATTGTAGAAGAAATCAAAAAAAAAATCAAAAATTCTTTATTTATCTTAGACGGCGAAAACGCTTACAAATCCAATATTCTGGCGCTTTTATGTAATGTTAATGTAACGCAATTGTTACAAGAGTGTAAAAATTTCCAAAAAAAGTTCTGTACAACAAAAAAAAATTATGTATAATTAGCAGTGTACCAAGTTTTCAGAAAATTCGAGGGGGTCAATTTAGTGAAGAACAGCAAGATTTTTTGGCTACTAAGCCTAGTTTTAGTACTAAGTGCTTTTCTAGCAGCATGTGGGGGCGGCGATAACGCTGACACTGGGACTGAAACTACAGACGAAAAAGAAGGTACAGAGACAGCTGGGGATTTAGACTCAGTACAAGAACTTAACTTGATGGAAAGCGCAGAAATTCCAACAATGGATTCGGCAATCGCTGAAGACACAGTAGCTTTCAATATCTTGAATAACGTAAACGAAGGACTATTTCGTTTAGATCAAGAAAACATCGCTATTCCGGCATTGGCTGAAGGCGAGCCAGAAGTAAGCGAAGACGGTTTGACATACACGTTTAAATTGCGTGATGCTAACTGGTCAGATGGTACTCCTGTAACAGCTGAAGATTTCGTGTTCTCTTGGCAGCGTGCGATTGATCCTGCAACTGGATCTCCTTATGGTCCATACATGATGAGCGGAACAATCCTTAACGCTACAGCAATTTCTGAAGGTTCTATGGATAAAGCAGAACTAGGCGTTAAAGCTATTGATGAAAAAACTCTTGAAGTAAAACTTGAACGCCCGGTTCCATATTTCATGTCATTAATGGCATTCGGAACTTTCTACCCGCAAAACGAAGCGTTTGTTACTGAAAAAGGCGATGCATATGCGTCTAACTCTGACAACCTTCTTTTCAACGGACCATTCACACTTACTGATTGGGACGGCACTGGCTTGACTTGGAAAATGCAGAAAAATCCTGAGTACTGGGATGCTGAAACAGTTAAACTTGAAACAATCAATGTTGACGTAGTTAAAGAACCTGCTACTTCAGTGAACTTGTACAACTCAGGTGAAAAAGACCAAGCAATCCTAAGTGGAGAATTTGCATTGCAGTATGGCGATAACGAAGAAGTAGTAACTGATTTGGAGCCAACTGTATTTTACTTGAAATTTAACCAAGAACGTGAAGGAGCAGCAACAGCTCTTAAAAACGTAAATATCCGTAAAGCAATTGCAACAGCTTTCAACAAACAAGATCTAGCAGATGTTGTATTGGCGAATGGTTCACTTCCTGCAAACTTCTTAGTTCCAACTGAATTCACTTTTGATGAAAGCAAAAAAGATTTCCGTGAAGTAAACGGAGACATGCTTGAATTCAACGCTGAAGAAGCTAAGAAACTTTGGGCTAAAGGCTTAGAGGAAGAAGGCTTGACTGAAGTCACTTTGGAATTGCTTGGTGGCGATACAGAAACAGCTAAGAACATGGATGCATATTTGAAAGATCAACTTGAAACAAATCTTGAAGGTTTGACAGTTAATCTGAAAGCAGTACCTTTTGCAGTTCGTCTTGAACTTGACGAAGCACAGGATTATGACATCCAAACATCTGGATGGGGCCCTGATTACCAAGATCCAATGACTTTCATTGACTTGTTCGTAACAGGATCTTCACACAACTTGATGTCTTATTCTAACGAAGAATTTGATAAATTAGTAGAATCTGCTAAAGCAGAACTTGCACAAGATCCAGCTGCACGTTGGGAAGCAATGGCTAAAGCTGAAAAAATCTTGTTAGAAGACGATGCAGCGATTGCACCAATTTACCAACGTGGTGAAAAAGCTCTTCAAAAACCTTACGTTAACGGTATCATCAAACACCCATTCGGTGGGGAATACAGCTATAAGTGGGCTTCTATTTCTGGAAAAGAATAATTTAATCCCGTTACTGTAAAAACAAAATAGAAGGAGAGTATATCGCATTGTTAGGACGATATACTCTCTTTTCTAATGTAAAGGAATTAACCGAAAATTAACGGTTTTCTGCTAACTCATGAATATAACAAGACTCTGTTTATTATGCATAGAGCTTGTCAAATAGACTTATTTTTGGAGGTGCACAATGGGTAAATATATTGGCAAACGTTTAATTTATATGGTTATCACTCTGGCTTTAATCGCTACGTTCACGTTCTTCTTGATGAATGTACTACCAGGTTCCCCAATCGCTTCCGCAGATAAATTAACTCCAGATCAAAGAGCAGTTGTAGAGGCAAGATATGGCTTGGACAAACCTCTTCCGGTTCAGTATTTTGATTACATGTTCGGGTTAGTGCAAGGAGATTTAGGGATTTCCATTAACCAATTTAAAGGCGCAGATGTAACAGATGTTATTTTAAGCCGTATGGGCCCTTCAGCTCAAATTGGTTTCCAAGGTATGCTGATCGGAACTGTGCTTGGAATTCTATTGGGCATGGTTGCCGCTTTAAGGCAAAACACATGGATGGATTACACCAGTACGTTTATCGCTATTGTTGGTATTTCAATTCCGTCCTTCGTTTTTGCATCTTTACTTCAATATTGGTTCGGATTGAAATGGGAATTGTTCCCGGTTGCATTATGGAAAGACGGCTTTATGTCCAGCGTTCTGCCATCCATCGCGTTGGCCATGTTCCCGCTTGCGACAGCTGCACGTTTTATCCGTACTGAAATGATTGAAGTACTGGGTTCGGATTACATCACCTTGGCGAAAGCCAAAGGCGCAAGCGGTTCAGAAATCGCATTCAAGCATGCATTCCGTAACGCATTGATTCCGTTGATTACAGTTCTTGGCCCAATGGCAGTATCCATCCTTACTGGATCACTCGTAGTGGAACAGATTTTCGCAATTCCGGGCATCGGGGAACAATTCGTTAAATCAATTATGGTCAGTGATTTCTCCATCATTATGGGAACCACTATCTTCTTCTCAGTATTCTTGATTGTCATCATTTTACTGGTCGATATTCTCTATGGTGTCATTGATCCTCGTATCCGTCTTTCAGGAGGTAAAAGTTAATGACTCAAAAAATCGATAAAATTCCGGAACTGCCGAAAGGCTCGTTTGAACGCATTACATTAGATGCACATCAAGCGGAACGCATCACAAAGCCGAGTGTCAGCTTCTGGCAAGATGCCTGGTACCGTATCCGCAAAAACAAAGGCGCTTTATTCAGCATTGTGTTATTTGGTCTAATCGTCATTATGGCGTTTTTAGGGCCGGTCATCAGCCCGTATGCACCAAATGCCCAAACTATTACTCACGCTAACTTGCCACCAAAGATCCCAGTCATTGAAAAATTGGGGATCCTTGATGGAGTCGGAACTTTAGGCGGCAAAGAAGTCGATTTGTATGAAATGAAAAACGTTGAAGTCAACTACTGGTTCGGAACTGATGGACTTGGCCGTGATATGTTCTCACGTGTCTGGAAAGGGACTCAAGTATCCCTATTCATTGCTTTCGTTGCAGCAGCGATTGATATGTTGATCGGCGTCATCTACGGCGGGATTTCCGGTTACTTTGGCGGACGTGTGGATGATTTCATGCAACGGGTCGTTGAAATTTTAACAGGTATTCCAAACCTTGTTGTGGTTATCCTGTTCATTCTAATCATGGATCCGGGAATATTAGCCATCATCATCGCTCTGACGATAACCGGTTGGACAGGGATGTCTCGAGTTGTCCGTGGCCAGGTGCTTAAGTACAAGAGCCAGGAATTCGTTTTGGCCGCCCGCACGTTGGGTGCCAGCGACACTCGTATAATCTGGAAGCATTTGATGCCTAACGTATTAGGCGTAATCATCATCAATACCATGTTTACAATTCCAAGCGCTATTTTCTTTGAAGCTTTCTTGAGCTTTATTGGATTGGGGCTGCAGGCACCGGATGCTTCACTCGGAACATTGATTAACGATGGCTATGCGTTAATTCAGTTCGCACCGCATATCTTAGCGTTCCCAGCTATCTTGCTAAGTTTGATCATGATTGCATTTAACTTAATCGGTGATGGACTTCGAGATGCCCTCGATCCGAAGATGAAAGATTAAGGAGGAAAGTTTAAAATGGAGAAAATTTTACAAGTGAAAAACCTTGAGCTTTCCTTTAACACCCAAGGCGGGGAAGTTAAAGCGATACGCGGGGTTAACTTTGATCTAAATAAAGGTGAAACGTTGGCAATCGTAGGGGAGTCGGGTTCAGGCAAATCTGTAACGACGAAATCGATTATGCGTTTGCTGCCTGAAAGTTCCGCTGAGTTCAAAAATGGCGAAATTCTATTTGGCGGCCGTGATTTGACGAAGTTGAGCGATAAAGAAATGCAGAAAATCCGCGGAAAAGAAATTTCGATGATTTTCCAGGATCCAATGACTTCCTTGAATCCGACAATGCCAATCGGCCGGCAGCTGACAGAACCTTTGCTGAAGCATCAAAAGATCAGCAAAAATGAAGCGAAAAAAGTAGCAATCGATTTATTGCGCATGGTCGGTATGCCGAAACCTGAATTGCGGATGAAGCAATATCCGCACCAATTCTCAGGTGGACAGCGCCAGCGTATTGTTATCGCCATCTCACTCGCCTGCAATCCGAAGATCCTGATTGCGGATGAGCCGACAACAGCACTTGATGTGACAATCCAGGCGCAGATTCTGGAATTGATGAAAGATCTGCAGAAAAAAATCGATACATCAATCATTTTCATTACCCATGACCTTGGAGTTGTGGCGAACGTAGCTGATCGTGTGGCGGTTATGTACGGCGGGAAAATCGTCGAAATCGGTACAGTCGATGAAATTTTCTATAACCCGCAGCATCCTTATACATGGGGCTTATTGAGCTCCATGCCTTCATTGGACACGGAGGATGCCAAGTTGTATGCAATTCCAGGAACGCCACCTGATTTATTGGATCCGCCAAAAGGAGATGCTTTCGCGCTTCGCAGCGAATACGCTCTGAAAATTGATATGGAGCAAAACCCTCCTTTCTTTAAAGTCAGCGATACGCATTCAGCTGCCACTTGGTTGTTGCATCCGGATGCGCCGCAGGTAGAACCGCCTTTAACTGTCATTGAACGAATGAAGAAATTCCCAGGAAGCAGATATTATGAAGGGGGCGCGGTGTAATGGCTGAAAAATTACTGGAAATCAAAAACCTGAAACAATATTTCAACATCGGCAAAGCCAATGAAGTCCGCGCAGTAGATGACATCAGCTTTGATATTTACAAAGGTGAGACCCTCGGATTGGTTGGAGAGTCAGGTTGTGGGAAATCGACGACTGGCCGTTCCATCATCCGTTTATATGATGCAACAGATGGGGATGTCTTCTATGAAGGTGAGAATGTCCATGGCAAAAAGTCCAAGCAGGACTTGAAGAAATTCAACCGTAAAATGCAGATGATTTTCCAGGATCCCTATGCTTCGTTAAATCAGCGTATGAAAGTTATGGATATCATTGCTGAAGGCATCGATATCCATGGTTTGGCGAAAAACTCGACTGAACGGAAAAAAATGGTTTACGATTTGTTGGAAACTGTTGGTTTGAACAAAGAGCACGCTAACCGTTACCCGCATGAATTCTCGGGTGGACAGCGCCAGCGTCTTGGCATAGCCCGTGCTTTGGCAGTAGATCCGGATTTCATCATTGCGGATGAGCCGATCTCTGCATTGGATGTATCCATCCAAGCTCAGGTCGTCAACTTATTGAAAGAACTTCAACAGGAAAAAGGGTTGACGTTCTTGTTTATTGCCCACGATTTATCGATGGTCAAGTACATTTCTGATCGCATTGGTGTCATGTATTTCGGAAAATTGGTGGAGTTGGCTCCTGCAGAGGAGTTGTACAATAATCCGTTGCATCCTTATACGCAATCACTGTTGTCAGCTATTCCATTGCCTGACCCCAACTATGAACGCAACCGGATCCGCAAGTCCTACGATCCGGCCATCCATAAATACACAGAAGCTGATGACGTGCGTATGAGAGAAATCAGTCCTGGCCATTTTGTTCAATGCTCAGAACGTGAATTCGAATCGATTAAATCAGCATCAGTGTCGAAGTAACAGCAAAACGATGTCCTAATGGGCATCGTTCTTTTTTTTGTGAGAACAATCTATTGGCTGGCATAGTGAAAGAGTTATCAATAGCTGCATCCAGGCGGATGATTTCTTATTTCAATTAGTCAGATAAATGTTAGAATGGAATAACACTGGATATTAAAGTTTATTCATATAAGGAGGGCTCTGAGCTAAGGAGCCGATTTAGGCGATTGATCAAATTAGAAGGCGGGTAAGCAAGTATAAATAACTTGGCGTAAAAGTGGAATAAGGGGTGCAAGAAGATGGCGAAATCATTGAAGACAGCAGTAATTCTTACAGCAGGCGTTTTATTGGCAAGTGTTGGCAACGTTTATGCAGCTGAAGAAAGCGAAACACCGGATTTTACACCGCGTACATACAATACAATAGAACTTGATTCGAGTGTTTTGGCAGCTTCCCAGTTGTTTAAATTTGATTCAGGCCTCGAATTTGCCTATCCGGATGCCGTTCGGGGGATTTTTGTAACAGCTCATTCTGCAGGCGGGGAGCGGTTTGGATCACTGGTTGAACTGGTGGAGCAAACAGAATTGAATGCCATGGTCATCGATATCAAAGAAGATTTTGGCCATTTGACATACATACCGGAAGACGGCTCAGCACTGGCGGAACTTGGATTGGGCCAGCCTTTGATTAAAAACCCAAGAGCTATGCTGGAGCAGCTGGAAGAAAAAGAAATCTATCCTATCGCTCGCGTGGTGGTATTTAAAGATACCGTACTGGCGGAACAGCAGCCTGAGCTGACATTTATGGATGGAGAACAGGTCTGGAAAAATAATCGCGGAGAATCATTCGTCAATCCATTCTTGAAAGAAGTGTGGGACTACAATGTCCAAATTGCTATCGAAGCCGCTAAGCTTGGTTTTAAGGAAATTCAATTCGACTATGTCCGTTTTCCGGAAGGATTTGAACACCGTGCTGATGATCTCAGCTATTCGCTCGGGGATTACGCAAACTCTGATGCTGATCCGATACAGCGGCGAGTAGAGGCGGTAACGGATTTTGTTGCCTATGCAAAAGAACAATTAGAACCGTATGAAGTGGATGTATCGGTCGATATTTTCGGCTATGCGGCAACACTGCCGGAAGCTCCAGGCATCGGCCAGAACTTTTCCAAGATTTCTGAGAATGTGGATGTCATCTCATCGATGATTTATCCAAGCCACTGGACCTCTTACTTTGGAATTGCCAAGCCGGATCTCGAACCTTATAATCTGGTTGCGGAATATGCCAAGGTGGAAAACCAGGTGTTGGGTGCTTTGGAAAATCCGCCAGTTTCAAGGCCTTGGCTTCAGGATTTCACCGCCAGCTATCTTGGATCAGGCAACTATCTGCGGTATGGAAAAGCAGAAGTGGAAGCTCAGATCAAGGCGTTGAACGATAATGGAATTGAAGAGTTTCTTCTTTGGAATGCAGGGAATACTTATTCTAAAGGTGTGGATTATACGCCTTAAGCTGGTTCGTGGGATTGTGAATAGGGTGTTTGGCTAAGGAAATAAAAATATCTTATAGCAATCATAAATTTAGATGGAACTATTTTCAGTTTGAAACGTAATATATACTAGAATCGATTTTCAAAAAGAAGCTGTAACTGAGAATAAAAAATTTTAGTTTGGAAGTTTACGACAAAAGAAAATGGGGTAAATTTAAATATACAAGCTTACAAGTATAAAGAATGTATAGCGAATATGTGACAAAAAGCTTGAAATTTAATTTTTTTACTGAAATACACTATTAAATTCATCCCATACATTGTATAATGAATGTAGAGCCTCTAAACTATAATGATTCTAATTTGAAAAATGAACCACACTAAATTTTCATGAATCCGAAAGGAAGTGCTCCATTATGATGGTTACATTATTCACGTCCCCGAGCTGCACATCTTGCAGAAAAGCAAAAGCTTGGCTTGAGGAACACGAAATTCCATATACAGAACGCAACATTTTCTCTGAACCTTTGACAATCAGTGAAATCAAAGAAATCTTACGTATGACTGAAGACGGTACAGATGAAATCATCTCAACCCGTTCTAAAATATTCCAAAAATTGAATGTAGATGTTGAAAGTTTACCACTTCAGCGTTTATACGAATTAATTCAGGAACATCCAGGATTGCTGCGCCGTCCGATCATCATGGATGAAAAGCGTCTGCAAGTCGGCTATAACGAAGATGAAATCCGTCGATTCCTACCGCGTAAAGTTAGAGCTTATCAACTGCTTGAAGCTCAGCGAATGGTAAACTAACAATAAGCACATCAGCTGTCCGGTCTTTATGGTATTTCATAATAGATCCTGGGGCAGCTTTTCTTTATTTTAATTAGTTGCATAAATCAGTTAAGTGATTTAAACTCTATGTACTTGTAACTTGTCTTTGGAAGATAGGCATAAACTTTTTCTTTGCCTGCAAAAGAAGTTATACTTATTAGAAGCAACACAAGCACGGCTCGGAGGAAGGTTCTCTTAGTCCAAACCGTAAAGGAGAGGTGTAAAATGGAAATAGAACGCATTAACGACAACACAGTTAAATTTTACATTTCCTATCTCGACGTTGAAGAGCGAGGGTTTAGCCGTGACGAAATCTGGTTTAACAGAGATAAGAGCGAAGAACTTTTTTGGGAAATGATGGATGAAGTTAATGAAGAAGCCGATTTCGTAATGGAAGGCCCTCTGTGGATCCAAGTCCAAGCGATGGATAAAGGACTCGAAGTCACAGTAACACGTGCTCAATTGACTAAAGATGGGCAAAAGCTTGATTTGCCTGATGACATAGAGGAACGCCGCAAAATGTTTGCAAGTGAAGATGCGGTGACTCCCGAATTTGATGAATTCGAACCGGTTTTTGATGAACCCGATATTAAGAAACTTGAATATACATTTGTCTTCTCAGAAGTGGAAGAACTATTGCCGATTGCACGGCGCTTGATGTATGTGCCGATTGAATCTGCGGTTTATCACTTTGAGAACAAATACTACCTTTACACAAGTTTTGATGAAATTCTTCATTCTGAAGAAGATATCAAAAACAATGTCAGCATCATCACAGAATATTTGCGCATATCACCTGTTACAGTTCACCGACTTGAAGAATACGGCAAGCCCATCTTCAAAGAAGACGCGCTCTCAAATGTACTGCATTACTTTGGCTAAGGCCTCCTTTACAGGAGGTCTTTTTTTATTGCCAAAATAGGCTGGATTCCATAGAATGGAAAAAAGGAGAGTGATTGATATATTAGTGGCTAAAACAGAACAACAGGAATTGTTTTATTTGACCGGACAACACGATAGGCATGAACTTCAGTACATTCGCACCCAGCGTCGATTCTTTTGCCCATCCTGCCAAGCTCCATTGCTTTTAAAAATTGGCGTAATCAACATCCCTCATTTTGCCCATCGGACTCTTTCAGGCTGCGACCATTACAGCGAACCTGAATCATCTTTACACCTTCAAGGAAAACTCCTTCTCCATCAATTCTTCAAACAGCGGAACTTTAAAGTCAATCTGGAAAACTACTTGCCTGAAATCCGGCAGCGTGCAGATCTTCTGGTAGATGGCCAATATGCCATTGAGTTCCAATGCAGCACCATATCACCTGAGGACCTCCAGCAGCGCTCGCAAGGCTATCGGCGATTAGACATCAAGGACATATGGATTAAAGGCTTACAAGAGCCCTGCAATGAAGGAATCGGCTTGTTGCGATTGAAATCCCACGAAATTGCCATGCAGCAGAAAAGGGGAGCGCTTCCTTTCATTCTTTTGTTTTTCCCTCCGGCTAATCGATTTTATTATCACTCCAATTTATTGTTCATCAGTTCAAATCGGTGGGTGGGCAAAACGAAGTCGATTTCAGCTGCTATGCAGGTCTTTCCATTTGCAGTTCCGAAGCCGCTGTCGAAAGCGGAGTTCAAAACAGTGATGGAAATTTTTAAGGCTGAAAAAAAGCGCTATATCCGAAATCAGCTGTACGCTGAAAATCGGATTAGAAACGTTTATTGCCGTCTTTGCTACGAGTTGCGAATGGATATGGCAAATGTACCAGAGTTCATCGGTATCCCAGTCAGAGGCGCCCAGTGTTTCAAAGAACCTGTAGTGTTGTGGCAATTGCATGCTGTGGCTGCACAGGAAAAAAAGATTCCGCTTCGTGACTTGATCCGTTCGGGCAAACTGACATTGAGTGCCGGTACGCAAGAAGGACAGGCAGCAGCAGTTTTGGAAGATTACCTTTCCTGTTTTCTGTCTTTTGGAGGAAGTGCCTTGACTGATAACAGTCTTTTGGATATCGTCTACCATAACTATTGCAAAACCTTGTGAAAATTGAGAAAATAAGGTGTAGTTCGATTCCCGAAAGAGTGGGACAGAGGAGGAAATTAAATGGTTGAGAAAGTATTGGCAAGAGAAGAAATACCAACAGAACTGACGTGGAGATTGGAAGATATATTTGAAACCGACGAGCTGTGGGAAAAAGAGTTTGTAGAAGTTGCAGCTCTTGGAGATAAAGCCGAATCCTATCAAGGGAAATTGCAGGAAAATGCGGAAGCGCTCTATGAGGTGCTGGTCTATAAAGATGAGTTGACTGAACGCTTAAGACGCCTTTACACGTATTCCCATATGCGCTATGACCAAGACACCACCAATTCAAAATATCAGGCGTTGGATAGCCGCGTAAAGTCTTTGTTTGCGAAAGTATCAGCGGGCTTGTCCTTCCTGACACCGGAAATTTTGGCGCTGGAGGAATCCGTCTTAAATGACTATGTTGAAAACCATGAAGGCTTGAGTTTATACAAACAAGCACTCGAAGAATTAAATTCATTGCGTCCTCATGTCTTACCGGCAGAACAGGAATCCCTGCTTGCCCAAATGTCTGAAGTAAGCCGTGCTTCTTCCGAAACGTTCGGCATGCTGAATAATGCAGATCTTGAATTCCCGGAAATTGAAGATGAATCGGGCGAAAAAGTACAGATTACACATGGCAACTATATTCGTTTCCTTGAAAGCAAAGACCGCCGTGTGCGGGAAGATGCATTTAAAGCCGTTTATGCGACATATGGCAAATTCCGCAATACGTTCGCTTCTACACTTTCAGGCAATATTAAGCGTGATAACGTCAATGCGCGGATCCGTAAATTCGAATCGGCTCGCCAGGCAGCTTTAGCTGATGACCATATTCCGGAAGCGGTTTACGATAATCTGGTGGAGACCATCAATAATAACCTTCACCTCTTGCACCGTTACGCTGCCCTGCGCAAAGAAGTGCTTGGCATCGATAAGGTTCATATGTGGGATATGCATACGCCATTGGTCAAAGAAGTGAAAATGGAGATTCCATACGAAAAAGCCACTGGCATCATGCTTAAAGGCCTTGAAGCACTTGGAGAAGAATATGTTGGCATCGTCAAAGAAGGCATCGATAATCGCTGGGTGGACGTCAAGGAAAACAAAGGCAAGCGCAGTGGAGCCTATTCTTCGGGTACTTATGGAACAAACCCGTATATCCTGATGAACTGGCAGGACAACGTCGATAACCTGTTCACATTGGCGCATGAGTTCGGCCATAGTGTCCACAGTTATTATACGCGCGCCAATCAGCCGTATATTTACGGCGATTATTCAATTTTCGTGGCAGAAGTGGCTTCTACCACCAACGAAGCCCTTTTGAATGAATACATGGTCAACGCCACTGAAGATGACCAGGAACGCATCTATCTGCTGAACCACTGGTTGGATGGATTCCGTGGGACGGTGTTCCGCCAAACCATGTTTGCTGAATTCGAGCATATGATGCACAAAATGGATCAGGATGGCGAAGCGCTGACTGCAGACCGCCTGACAGAAGTTTATTATGAACTGAATCAGAAATATTTCGGACCGGATGTAGCAGTCGATGAAGAAATCGGTTTGGAGTGGGCGAGAATCCCGCATTTCTACTATAATTACTATGTGTTCCAATATGCGACAGGCTTCAGTGCAGCAACTGCCTTGAGCAAAGGGATCCTAGAAGAAGGACAACCCGCTGTCGACCGCTATATCAATGAATTCCTGAAAGCCGGCAGCTCGGATTATCCGATTAAAGTGCTGAAAAAAGCCGGTGTCGATATGACACAATCAAAAGCCGTTGAAGAAGCCTGCAAAGTGTTCGAACAAAAACTTAATGAGCTTGAGAAACTATTGTTGAATAAATAAGAAGGAAGAGAAACTAACGATATTAGTTAGTTTCTCTTTTCTATTTGTTATTACACAATAGTTAAGTTCAAACAGACATTGGATAATACACAGCTCGTTTATGACAAATTTGTGAAAGTCTTTGTGAATTATTGCATTAACTATTATGCCGTGCTAAGATTAGGTTGTGAAATAAATCACATACAAACATACACCCCTTTGTTTGAGCGTGAACATTTCTCCCATCCCCTTTGTGTAATATAGAAAGGCGCCTTCCGGACGTGGAAGGCGCCTTTCGCTTTTTCGCATCTTTATTGGGCAGACTTTCGATTCGATTCAGATACTTTCTAATTCAACCCAAATACTTTCCAATAAATACGGAATACTTTCCGTTTCAGCACAAATACTTTCTATTACAGAATATATACTTTCCATAGCCATCTTGACGCCAAAAAAATAGCCTGTCTCCCCCAAAAGGGGAGGCAGGCTATTTTACTTTCCATATGGTTTCTTTTGCCATGCAGATGCGTTCCAGTTTTTGTTGGAGCACTTGTTTTTTCAGTTCGCATTCGGCTGTTTGTTCGGAAATATTATAAATAGAAGCAATTTCTCTAGTGGCCATTGTCGAGTATTTAGTAAAAAGATCATCCAAGGGTGGCGGGGACTGACGATTTAAGCTTTCTTCACCCATCATCTCTTGCAAAATTGTCTGGTAGACATCGTATGAATAAAGTCCGGATACTTTAACACCTTCATCTTCAATGCATTCATTGAAAAATACGATGCTTGGCACTTCGTTGATTTCCATTTCACGTGTAATCTGTAAGTCGCATTGGAAAGCTTTTGCGGTATGTACAGAGTGGAAGTCCAATTTGAACTCTTCTTGATCCAATTCTGCTTCTTCCGCAATTTCCAGTAAAACATTATATGAAGAAACATCTTTTGATTGAAGGAACAAGTGCTCCTGCAATTTGTGCAGGAATCGGTTTCCAGAACGTTTTCCCTGAAGCTCTGCTGCTTTAATCGCCACAGACGGCAAAACAGGATGGGTTAAGTTGTTCGTGTCGATGTTTGATGAAAGTGTTCCTTTATTTAAATTGAGCAGCTGTGTACTCAATACAATACGCATAGAAAAGTAATGGCCGTATTCGATCTGGAGTTTCCGTATAACTGCTTGAAGCTCCCAACATTCTGGGTTCAAGGGGTCTACGAAAACATACAACTCCATTGGTTTAAAAGAATTCGCAGGTTCACGAATTTCCTGGACCAAATCTAGATTGCTCACTCCAACTCCTCCTCACTGTCAGACTCATTGATCATGTGATGTGCAGTTAAAACAAGTCGATTGTATAAGGTTTCACGGAATTTTCCGCTCAATCCCACCTCGTCCATTGCTTCACTCATGCACTCAAGCCAAGCCTGAGCTCTAGCAGGCGTTATTGCGAATGGATTATGTCTTGCTTTTAGTCTCGGATGCCCATGTTCTTCTGAATACAAATTCGGTCCACCTAAATATTGGGTTAAGAATTGTTTTTGTTTACGGGCGGTCTCGGAAAGGTCATCTGGAAAAATAGGCTGCAGCTTTGGATGTGCCGCTACGCGAGCATAAAATGCATCGACTAACTGTGATAATGTTTCCGCACCAATCTCTTCGTACGGAATAATCGGTTTTCCAGTCATCATCGTGTCTCCTTTGCTTTAGCTGTAAACTCATTCTAACAACGCAGCACAAATATCTCAAACAAATCGATTGAACAGTTGGAAAAATTAGGCAATAAAATTTATTTGTCAACAGAACGGACAGAAGCAGAATTCATGAAGCGGGCGATTTTCTTGTCGGCGGGACGCTGTGGAATGTCTTGCTGCTGCAGGAAATCCAAGAAGCGTTTTTGGCCATTTTCAGCATCAGCTACTTCGAATTCCAATTCAAAATCTTCATGGCCGTTGTACTCGGAATGGTCAATCACCAGAAGCCCATCCAGATAGTCGAACTCTGCACGATGAGTGGTCAATGTGCCGATCGATTCTAATTGCGTCAATGGAATATCGAGCTCCTGCAGGGCAAGCGAAACTTCAGGTGCTTCAAAAGTCTTTAATTCCAGCATGCGGCGCGCTTGTTCTCTGGTCAATTTATCAGTGATTTCGTAATGTCCGACTGGCGCCGGAATCTTTAACGTACATTCGAAGCGCCCCTGTTTATTGCGGATGCGAAGAGCGCCGAGCTTGTTCTTCAATTGAAAGTCGGGCGTGTCAAAATAATGGTTGTGCTGGGTTTTAGGCCCGTTGTGGAAAGCAGAAAAATCCTTCAGTAAACGCATGTATTCTTCTTTAGTGAGCATGTTTTTAAATTCGATTTCAAGTTCTTTTGTCATAAGATGCACCTCTCTAGTAACTTCATTATCGGATAGTTTAGCGCAAACTGCAACGAATGGCAGAGCTGTGTTAAAATATCATTATCAGGAAGCCAGAGAGGATGTATGAATTTGCATAAATTAGTAGCTGTATCTAGGACTGAAATTAACGACAATGAAATAGAATTCATTATTGAAGAAACAGAACCTGTCGAAGCAATTGAAGCTTCTGGCCAAATGCTGACAGATTCCGACAACCAGGCGTTTGTCTACTTGTTGGATACGGGTACTGACTATATATACGTTCAATTTGATATACATACATGGCCGGCGTTGACTAAAGCGCTTCAGTTTAAAAACGTCCCCCTTTTAACGTGGGGCAAGCAAGTTATGCCTTTGGCAAATTTCCACGACGAACTATGGATGCTGGTGGAGAATATAGAAGGCAATGACAATTATGGTGAAGCGTTCCGCATCGCTGTTGAACAGGCATTTCATGAGGCACTTGCTTCAAGATCTTAAAGAGAAGTGAGGAGGACCGGAAATGGGTCAATGGAATCGATTTTTAGCACCATATAAACAAGCCGTAGATGAATTGAAAGTGAAATTTAAAGGAATGCGCAGCCAATTTGAAAATGGCAATACAAATTCCCCAATCGAGTTTGTTACAGGCCGAGTCAAGCCTCTAGCGAGTATCTATGACAAGACGCTGGAAAAAGGCATCCCGTTCGAGCCTTCTGAACAATTGGCCCACCAGTTGCAGGACATTGCCGGAATCCGGATGATGTGCCAATTTGTCGGTGACATCGAAACGGTAGTCAGTCTGCTCAGACAACGCAAGGATCTGCGCATTGTTGAAGAAAAAGATTATATTTCCAATGAAAAGCAAAGCGGTTACCGGTCTTATCATGTCATCGTAGAATATCCGGTCCAGACCATTGATGGGGAACAGCTGATTTTGGCTGAAATCCAAATACGTACTTTAGCGATGAATTTCTGGGCCTCGATTGAGCATTCCTTGAATTACAAATATAAAGGTGTTTTTCCGGAAGAGATAAAGAATCGCCTGCAGCGAGCGGCGGAAGCCGCGTTTCAATTGGACGAGGAAATGTCGCAAATCCGGGATGAAATTCAGGAAGCCCAAGCTTATTTTACTGAATTTAAGGAATCGCCTGGAACCCATTTCCGAACCGACAGAGAAGGAGGTCGATCTGAAAGATGAAGTTTTATATTATATCGAGAACGGACAAATTATCCAATGAATTGATGGCCACTGCAAAGAATTACCTGGAGGACTTTGGGATGGAATGGAACGAAGAGGCACCGGATGTTGTCTTATCGATTGGTGGAGACGGCACGCTTCTTCACGCCTTCCATAAATACAGTGAAAAACTGGCGGATGTAGCTTTTGTCGGGATACATACGGGCCATCTTGGTTTTTATGCCGACTGGAAGCCGATCGAAATCGAAAAATTGGTTTTATCGATTGCCAAAAAAGATTATGAAGTGATCGAATATCCATTGCTTGAGGTTAGCATCCACTATCAGAACCTCGATGAGCCGGCTGTTTATCTGGCGTTGAATGAGTCAACTGTGAAATCTCCGGATGTCACATTGGTGATGGATGTCTTTTTGAATGAAAGCCATTTTGAGCGTTTCAGAGGAGACGGCCTGTGCATGTCGACGCCTTCTGGCAGTACGGCCTACAACAAAGCGCTTGGCGGGGCGATCATCCATCCGTCCTTGCAGGCGATGCAATTGACGGAGATGGCCTCCATCAATAACCGGGTTTTCCGCACAGTCGGTTCACCATTGGTTTTGCCTGCGCATCACAGATGTGCGTTACGCCCGGTCAAGGCGCCGGATTTCATGGTGACAGTTGACCATCTGCAATTGCTTCATAAAGATGTAAAATCAATCGAATACAAAGTGGCCAGCGAAAAAGTCCGTTTTGCCAGATTCCGTTCATTCCCGTTCTGGCAGCGTGTCCACGACTCCTTCATTGACAGCGAGCTTTCAGATTGAACGCCATGAAACCTTTTCAACTGACGTATACTGCTGAAAGCCAAAGCCTGCTGCGTGAAGCATTGGGAGAATGGGGCATCTCCAAACGAACGTTGGCTTCCGTCAAGTATGGCGGCGGACAAATTTTAGTGAATGGTGCAGAGGTAACGGTCAGGCATCCCCTTGAAAAAGGCGATGCGGTGACCGTTATTTTTCCGAACGAAGAACATGGCAAGGGCCTGCTGGCAGAAGACGGGAACCTGGATATTGTCTACGAGGATGATGCTTTGCTGATTGTCGAGAAACCCCCTTTGCAGAACACGATTCCTTCTCGCGAGCATCCCTTTGGAAGCCTGGCCAATATTGTAGCCAAGCACTTTAATGACCACGGAATCCCTTCGACTTTGCACATTGCCACACGGTTGGACCGCGATACGTCCGGCCTTGTCTGTATTGCAAAAAACCGCCACATCCATCATATGATCTCCATGCAGCAGCAGGAGAAGAAGATGAAGCGGCGGTATGAGGCCTTGGTTCATGGGCTTGTAGAAAAGGACGAATTTACAATAACGGCTCCGATTGGACGGAAAAATACAAGCATCATTGAACGGGAAGTCCGTGAAGACGGGCAATTTGCGGAAACCGAAGTACGGGTGATTAAAAGGCTTCCCGATTATTCGCATATCAGCCTCCAGTTGAATACTGGAAGGACCCATCAGATCCGTGTGCATTTAGCCCATATCGGCCACCCTTTAGTTGGAGATGATTTGTACGGCGGCAAAAGGGAACGGTTGGACCGCCAGGCGCTTCACTGTACGGAATTGGAATTGATCCATCCGGTTTCCGGAGAGAAATTGTTTTTCAGTTCTTCGTTGAATGAGGACATGCAGGCATTGGTTTAATTGTAGATGTGAAAACGGTCGGGTTGGTAGGGCTGCTGAGATGGAACAGAGACGATTTCTTTTTCGGGATAGCGAAATGCCGTCAAGGCACCGCCGAACACACAGCCGGTATCGATATTAACGGTCCGGTTGATGACATAAGGTTCAGCGGTCGGCGTATGGCCATAGACCACCCACTTCGTTCCTTTGTATGTTTTAGCCCAGTCGCGCCGCATAGGGCGCCCGTCGGCATGGAATCTGCCTGTGATGTCACCATACAGCACAAAAACCGCGATGCCTTTGCTCAGCGGCTTGCCGATCATTTCAGCCTTTAAACCCGCGTGGGCGACAATCAAATCATGTTCAAGCTGCTGATAATGAGGAAGCTGCTCATAGAAATGGATATAGCGTTTCCGGAACTGCTGCCTTTCCTGTTTGGGCAACTGTTCCCATTCGGCGACAGTCATTTCCAGTCCATGGGCAAGCTGAACATTATGCCCTTTGAAAAAACGGAAAAGTTTATTGCAATGATTTCCAGGGGAATAGTAAAGGATGCCTTCATCCTGCATGGCGAACAGTAGGCGCAGGACGTTCAACGACTCTGGTCCACGGTCCATCGCATCACCGACAAACGCCAGCTTTCTGTTTTCAGGATGGATGAATACATCGCCCTGTTTCTGGTAACCTAAGCGTTCGACGAGCTGCAATAGTTCTTGGTAGCAGCCATGGATGTCGCCGATGATATCGTATTTCAAGTAAACCACCTCTTTAATGAAAAATTTACTATACAGTTCTATAGTGAAGCGTATAGAATACTATAGCAAGCAGACACAATCCTCGAAAGGAGGGAGTATACATGATGGAAGAAAAAGTTATACGTGATGAGGAAATGAACGACGCATTGTTCAATGAATTGCTTATCCGCGGAGATGTTAAAGAATTCCGTGATGAGTTTTTATCGCACCATCCATACGACCAGGCAAGTTTTTATGAAAAGGCGGATTCCGCCACTAGGCAAGTGCTGTATCAGTATCTCTCTCCTAAAGAGATGGCAGATCTCTTTGAAGCAATCGAAGTGGACGATGATGATTACGAAGATTTGTTCCGCGAGATGGATGCTAGTTATGCCGCTGATCTCTTGTCCTATATGTACACGGATGACGCGGTTGATGTCTTAAACGAATTGAATAAAGAACAAGTCGCCAGTTATTTGACGATTATGGACAAAGACTCGGCGCAGCAAATTAAAGACTTGCTGCATTATGAGGAATATACTGCAGGTTCCATTATGACGACGGAGTTTGTGGCTATCCCGAAAAACTCCACTGTCCGTTCCGCGATGAACATTCTTCGCAATGCCGCTCCGAATGCGGAAACCATCTATTATGTGTTTGTGGTAGATGATGATCAAAAACTTTCAGGCATCGTGACGTTGCGTGATTTGATTCTGGCGGAAGAAGATACTCTGATCAGCTCCATCATGAATGACCGGGTCGTCAGTGTCTCTGTCAGCGAAGACCAGGAAGAAGTGGCACGGATGATCAAAGATTATGATTTCCTGGCCATGCCGGTTGTCGATTATCAGCACCATCTGCTCGGCATCATCACCGTCGATGACATCATTGACGTGCTGGAAGAAGAAGCATCAGATGACTACTCCAAACTGGCCGCTGTCTCGGATATGGACACGTTTGACAAAGGATCCTTTACCGCGGCTAAAAAACGGCTGCCTTGGTTGATTTTATTGACGTTCCTTGGAATGCTGACGGCTAACCTCATGGGTATGTTCGAAGCGACATTGGATCAGGTAGCGTTGCTTGCTGTCTTTATTCCGCTTATTGCGGGAATGGCAGGGAACAGCGGAACTCAAGCTTTGGCCGTAGCAGTCCGTGGGATTGCGACAGGAGACATCGAAGAAGAAAGCAAGATCAAGCTGTTGTTCCGGGAAGCCGGCACAGGTCTGATTACAGGCGTGGTCTGTGGCATCGTAGTGGTAGGCTTAGTGTACTTCTGGAAAGGTGAATTGCTGATCGGTGTATTGGTCGGAACCGCTGTTTCCAGCTCTATTTTTGTGGCGACTCTTGCGGGTTCGTTCATTCCATTATTGATTCACCGGATGAAGATTGATCCGGCTGTCGCTTCAGGACCCTTTATCACTACTTTAAATGACATCATTTCCATTTTGATTTATTTAGGTTTAGCGACAACGTTCCTAGGCAGCCTTTAGAAAAGTGCGAATTGCACTTTTCTTTTTTGTGATGTATTATTAGTACCAGGTAATAATAACAGATGCAGGAGGAATGGACATGTCAATATCATTAGAAGGAAAGACTTTTGTCATTATGGGAGTAGCCAACAAGCGGAGCATCGCTTGGGGAATCGCACGTTCGTTGGATCAATCGGGAGCTAACCTGATTTTCACTTATGCAGGTGAGCGCTTTGAAAAATCTGTGCGTGATTTGGTGGCTACGTTGGATGGCAACCACGAACTGATTTTGCCATGTGACGTGACAAATGACGAAGCTGTAGCAGAATGCTTTACGGCCATTAAGGAACAGGTGGGCACCATCCACGGTCTTGCGCATTGCATCGCTTTCGCGAAGAACGAGGAACTGGCAGGAGATTTTTCGGATACGTCAAGAGACGGATTCTTGCTGGCACAAAACATCAGTGCATACTCATTGACCAATATTGCCAAAAACGCCAAGCCATTGATGGCTGAAGGCGGAAGCATTGTAGCTTTGACATACATCGGCGGCGAGCGCGTTATGCCGAATTACAATGTCATGGGCGTTGCAAAAGCTTCTCTTGAAATGTCGGTGCGTTATTTAGCAGCAGATCTGGGGCGTCATGGCATTCGTGTCAATGCGATTTCTTCGGGTCCGATTCGTACACTTTCTTCTAAAGGAGTCAGTGATTTCAATTCGATTTTGCATGAAATCGAAGAAAAAGCGCCACTGCGCCGCAACACTACACCGGAAGAAGTGGGCGATACAGCAGCATTCCTCTTCAGCGACATGTCTCGCGGGATTACAGGGGAAACCATCCATGTAGACAGCGGATACCATATCCTTTAAAGAACACAAAAAACAGGGCGACCAGATTAACGGTCGTCCTGTTTTTTCATGTCTGCAAAACCATCAGTTAACGACTTTTTCCATCGATTTGTGGGGGATTCCCGCATCCATGAATTCTTCTGATGTCACTTCATAGCCAATATTTTCATAAAAGGAGATAGCGTGGGTCTGGGCATTCAATTTAAGTCTGAAAATCCCGTTTGTCCGTGCATACTCTTCCATCTCGTTCATCATCATGACACCGATATGCTGTCCACGGTACTCGGGGAGCACGCATACCCGTTCGACTTTGCCGAGGCCTGCTTCTACTTCCCGCATCCGTCCGGCAGCAATCGGCTGTTCAAGCTGATAGCCGACAAAATGAATAGCACTGTCATCGTATTCATCCATTTCAAGATGAACCGGAACTTTCTGCTCTTCCACAAAAACTTTTCTGCGGATATCAAAGGCCTGTTCTTTTTCCAATTGGTTTTCGGTTATTTTTACTTTCAGCACTTATTGATCATCTCCAGTTAATCGGAATGTCTCGTAGACCGTCCATGAACCATCTTCCAATTGATAAAGTAAATGAATGCGGTCAATAATTTCATCGTGGTCGATGCCTGCCATCTTCAATTGAGCAAAAACATCGGCATGTTCGGTATCAGACAATTTCTGTCCAATCGTAACATGCGGTACGAAAGAATGCTTCGGCATACCGCCAAAGAAATCGGAATGTAAGTCTTCATGCAACGCTGAGATATCAGCATTCGGTTCCACTTTGAAATACAAAGTATTGGTGACCGGAGAAAATGTGCTGACACGCGTCGCGTGCAATTTAAACGGTTTATGGCGTTTGGCGATGTTCTGCATTTCTGCCGCAACGTCTTTTATTTTTGATGCGTCCGCCTCAAATGGATCTTTTAATGTCATGTGAGGGGTGATCAGTTCATAATGCGGATCATAGCGTTTTCTGTATGAGTTTGCGATATCCTGCAATTTTTTTGAAGGAAAAGCTGCTACTCCATATTTCATCCTAATGACCTCCTTGTCTGTAATGACCATTTCTCTGAATGCCCCCAGTTAGTCGTGGTGCCTCATCAGCTTCTACATACCGAAGTTCTGAATCAATGCACGCCGCAAATCTGGCTGCCAATGCTTCCAAGTATGGTCTCCATCAAATTCTTCATAAAAGATCGAAAACCCTTTATTTTTCATTAAATTATTTAATTTCCGGTTAGGTTCAACAAAATCTTCCGTTCCGCCAGTGCTCAGTTTGACTGCTGTTTCTTCTTTTCCGATGACGTGGTAAACGGTGAAAGAATTGGCTGAATTAAAGGCTTCGACTGCTTTCAGCATGTCTTCGCCGACTTTTGGCGACTGCAGAATGACGCGGCCGAATATATTCGGGTATTTCAAAGCTGCCATCAGCGATACTGTTGCAGCCAGCGAATCCCCAATCAATGCACGGCCCATGCCGACCTGATAGGTCGGGTATTTTTCATCCAGGAAAGGCACCAGCTCATGTGCTAAAAAGCGCACGTATGCACCATGCTGTTCACCGGTCGGTTCGTATTTTTTATTGCGGTCGGACACGCTCTTATAAGGCACGCCGACCACGATGATATTTTCGATTTCCTGATTCGCCAATAACTCATCTACGACACGCGGAATCCGCCCTAATTGAAAATAATCCTTGCCATCTGAAGCGATGACCAGTGTGTATTTGTACAAGGGTGAAAAATTGGAAGGAAGGTAGACAAGCAATTGCATGTCTTCTTGAAGTTCCTTGCTGTAAATGGATAAATCTTCTACCTTTCCAGTAGTCATTTATATGCCTCCTCTAGTGGTTTGTAAGAAAATTGTACCATACTGGATGGACAAGGTATAATGGGAAAAGAACACCAAGACTATAGAAGGAAGGGGTTTTTGATTATGGATGGCGGAAGATTTCGAGTACATTCGGACGAAGTGACGAAAGCGACGCACGAGGCGTTGGAGCGAAGAGGCGTCACCAATGAAGACATAGCTAAAATCGTTTTGGATATGCAATTGCCTTTCAATGAAGGACTGACAATTGAACATTGCATGGAATCCGTTGAAAGTGTTTTGCGCAAACGTGAAATGCAGCACGCCCTGCTTGTGGGAATTGAGTTGGATGAATTGGCAGAACAAGGGAAGTTATCCCGTCCACTCCAGCAGATCGTAGGAGCAGACGAAGGGCTTTTCGGGGTCGATGAAATGATCGGTTTAGGTGCAGTATTGACTTATGGAAGCATCGCTGTAACCACATTCGGCCATTTGGACAAAAACAAAACTGGAATTATCCATAAGCTTGATACGAAATACGGCGGCCAAGTCCACACATTCCTGGATGACCTGGTAGCTAGTGTTGCGGCATGTGCATCGGCACGGATTGCCCACCGGACGCGTGACCTTGAAGAACAGGGGCGGACTTTTGAAGATCTGGCGCCGGGAGAAACAACTCCTGAAACTCATGTAGAAGGTGCTGAAACTTGATTCGAGTTTTCTAAATGTTCTCTATGTAAGCGGTTGTATTTCCTGAAATGCATTGAAAGTAGTAAGAAAGACATGCTATTATGAAAAGGAAACACAAAATACGAATTGAGCAAAGGGGAGGTCACTTTATGTTGAAGAAGAAATTTGGTTTATTTGCTGCAGTAACTCTTGCAGGATCTGTATTTTTGGCAGGCTGTGGAGATGACGCAGCAACAGAACCCGAAGGAGAAGGCGGTGGCGGGGCTTCTGATCCCGAATTCCTCAGCATCTTGACGGGCGGAACAACAGGAACATACTATCCGCTTGGCGGCGCGATGGCTACGATCGTTGAAAATGAAACGGGCTTGGACACCACTGCTGAAGTTTCCCAGGCTTCCGCTGCAAACATGACTGCACTTGCTGATGGAGCGGCGCAGATTGCGTTTGTTCAAACGGATACAGCCTTCTACGCAGCTGAAGGATCGAACATGTTCGAAGGGGAAAAGATTGATACCGTTTCCGCTATCGGTGCGCTTTACCCGGAAACCATCCAATTGGTCACAACTTCAAATTCAGGAATTGCTTCTTTTGATGACTTGGCTGGGAAGAAAATCTCTGTAGGTGCCCCTGGATCTGGGACTTATATTAATGCTGAACAATTACTGGAAATCCATGGCATGACGATGGAAGACATCGATGCTCAAAATCTTGATTTTGGGGAATCACAAGAAAGCCTGCAGTCAGGACAAATTGATGCGGCATTCATCACTGCCGGGACACCGACAGGCGCTGTTGAAAGCCTTAGCGCAACTTCAGACGTAGTGATTGTACCTGTCGAACAGGATAAAGCGGATGCATTGATCGAAAAATATCCTTACTATGCAAATGATGTTGTACCATCCGGCACCTACGGATTGGCTGAAGAAGTTCCGACTGTTTCTGTATTGGCTATGTTAGTGGTACAGAACGAACTTTCAGAAGACTTGGTGTACGACATCACTAAAGCGATCTATGAAAACACAGATCAAATCCAGCACGCTAAAGCGGAATTGATCAAAGCTGAAACGGCTCTTGATGGAATCGGAATCGATATCCACCCTGGAGCACAGAAGTATTTCGACGAAGTAAAGTAATTGAATGAGCGAACAACTGACGGTAAAGCGAAAGCTCTGCCGTCAGTTCTTTGTTTTCAAGATGGAGGAGAATGGACGATGCAGTTCCCCCGGATACAGAAGTTTCTTCCGTTAATGATTGCCCTCATCTTAATCAGCTCCTTAATCGCATTCACCCCATTCCAGAAGAATTATGTGTTTATCGATAACGAGACTGAAAAAATAACGGCTTATGTGCCGGTCAAAAGCCGGTTTTTCCAATTGATCTATACCCATTCGATCCATTTGTCAGAAGTCATTGAAAGTTATAAAGTGATCGAGGATAACGCTTTAATGATGATAGAGCTTGAATATGAAGATTTTAATATCGGCATGCCCTCAAATGCAGGAGAAGGCGAGACCTTTGTCGAAAAGGACGGTAAATACTTTATCAAGAATATGACAAGGGAACTGCCCGAATTTCGGCTGTTCGTCGGAGATGTGGATGCCGGTTTATCATTCAGTACAAAAGGACAGAAGATGGATTTGAAAAAAACGCTTGAAAGAGGGAAGTCGTATACTTTTAGGGTAGAACGCTTATCCCTTTTTCAACTAAGACAAGGAGTGAGAATTGATGAGCGATAAATTGTCTCCAGAAGAACGCGAACAGCAAAAGCTTCCGCCGGAAGATGAATCTTACATCTCGGAAGAAAAACAGAAGGAAATTCTACAGAAATACGATCCTGAATCCAATACGCGGGATTTAAGCGGAATCATTAAGCATGTGGTCTTTTTCGGGTTATTAGCTTTTTCTTTATTCCAGCTTTATACCGCTATTTTCGGCCAATATACTGCTTATATTCAGCGGTCTGTCCACTTAGGGTTTGCATTATCTTTGATCTTCATATTATTCCCAGCCAGAAAACGCAAAGGAATCCGGCATAAAGTGGCCTGGTATGATTATATTCTGGCGCTGCTTTCAATTGGCGTAGCTGCCTACTGGCCGATCATGTACGACGATTTGGTGTTCCGTCTCGGACGGGTCACTGAACTGGATTTGATTGTCGGGATTTTAGCGATCCTGCTGACGCTTGAAGCAACTCGGCGAGCCGTGGGTATGCCGATTACCGTCATTGCCAGTTTATTTTTGGCCTATGCCTTTTTCGGGCCTTACTTCCCGAGCTTCCTGCGCCATAGAGGACAGGATCTGGATTCAATCGTCCAGCTCATGTTCTATACCACAGATGGAATACTGGGAACGCCAATCAGCGTTTCAGCCACCTTTATCTTTACGTTCCTGTTGTTCGGGTCGTTCCTGGTGAAGACCGGAGTCGGACAGTATTTCAATGATTTGGCTGTATCCTTGGCCGGTCATTTGACTGGGGGGCCTGCGAAAGTGGCCATCTTCTCCAGTGCGTTGCAGGGGACCATTTCCGGGAGTTCTGTAGCCAACGTAGTAACTTCAGGTTCCTATACTATTCCGATGATGAAAAAACTGGGATATAAGAAGGAATTTGCCGGAGGCGTAGAGGCAGCAGCTTCGACAGGCGGACAATTGATGCCGCCGATCATGGGTGCTGCAGCCTTCCTGATGGTGGAGTTTATCGGAGGAGTTACCTACTGGGAAATTGCGAAAGCTGCTGCAATACCGGCTCTTTTGTATTTCACAGGAGTTTGGATCATGACTCATTTTGAAGCCAAGCGGATTGGACTGAAAGGCCTTTCGCCTGAAGAAATGCCAAACCGCAAGGAAGTTTTGAAAAAGATTTATCTCTTGCTGCCGATTATCGCCATCATCGTTTTCTTGTTGATCGGCATTCCAACCATGCAGGCAGCACTTTACGGGATTCTGTTGACGATTTTCGTCAGTGCTTTTAATAAAGAAACACGCTTGAACTTCAAAGATATCATTTTAGCGCTTGTTGATGGGGCACGAACGGCTTTAGCTGTTGCAGCGGCAACAGCCGCCGCCGGAATCATCGTCGGTGTCGTTGTGAAGACCGGCCTTGGCCTGAGTCTGGCAAATGGTCTGGTTTCAGCTTCAGGTGGAAATATCCTGCTGACCTTGTTCTTCACCATGCTGGCAGCGATTGTTCTCGGAATGGGGTCACCGACAACTGCCAATTATGTCATCACCTCTACGATAGCGGCACCAGCCATTATCACGTTATTGATGATGGATGAGCCGGTTGGAGCGGCAGTACCGCTGGTGGTCGCTTTATCTGCCCATCTATTCGTGTTCTACTTTGGGATCATTGCCGATATTACACCGCCTGTTGCGCTTGCAGCATTTGCAGCTTCAGGGATTTCAGGTGGCGAACCGATCAAGACTGGTTTTATTGCAGCCAAATTGGCGGCCGCCGCGTTTATCATTCCGTATATGTTTGTGTTGTCACCCGCTCTGCTGATGATCGATACCACTTGGCCTGAGCTGATCTGGGTACTGATTACAGCATTGACAGGGATGATTGCCATCGGAGCAGGATTGATCGGTTATTGGTACCGCAAGCTGAACTGGCTTGAACGCATCCTGGCATTTGCAACCGGATTAGCTTTGATTTATCCGGAGGGCTTGTCTGATACGATTGGTGCCATTGCCTTTGTTATTCTATTTGGAATCCAGTGGCTGGCGCGCGATAAAAAGCCTGCCAAAACTGTAGAAGCATAATAAACTATGAAAAAACCGGTCGGGCTGATGCCTGGCCGGTTTTCTTTTGGCTAAAAAACGAAAAAAGCCATCACCCGAAGGCGATGACTTTTTCAAAGCAAACTTTGTTCCTAAAGCTTGCAGTGGGTTTGGCACCCATTGATTCCTGCGAATCCGGAACAGCAATTTCCAACTGTTTTCCGGTGCGCTGATAAGAATGGTGGATGTCAAATCTTTTACTGCACTTATCATAATACGCATACCGGCAAATGTAAAGTTGTTAGAAAATTGAATGATCCATAAGGCGGGGCATTCAATTTTTTTAAATCTTTTTTATAGTTGAAGCATAGAAACGGTTGGATTTTTTTAGAATATCGCTTTTGCTATGCAGTTCAGATCCAGTGAACCGCATGGCAGAAGTTTATTTTTTTAAAAAGGATTGCCGTTACGATCATCGTGGTATAGAATAAGAACATACGTTCCCTTTCGAGAGGTGAGAGTGATGAAAGCACTTGAATTGCCAGAACGTCATATCTTTTGTATTGATATGTGCAGTTTCTATGCCAGCGTCTCGGCGGTAGAACTGGGACTCGATCCGTTGGAAGTTTGTCTTGCAGTGGTGGGAAACCAGGAACGGAAAGGAAGTGTGGTTTTAGCGGCATCGCCTATGATGAAAAAGCGTTTTAGTGTGAGAACTGGCACACGGCTTTTTGAAATTCCGAACCATCCGGATATTTTGCTGATTGAGCCTAAAATGAAGCTTTATTTGGAAAAATCGATGGCCATTACTGAGCTGTTGGGCAGCTACGTGCCAAAAGAATCGATTCATGTTTACAGTGTAGACGAGAGTTTTATTGAACTGACAGGGACAGAGAAGTTGTGGGGGCCTCCTGAACAGACAATGCGCCGCATCCAACAGGAATTGCTGGACTGTTTCAAACTGCCTTCTTCGGTGGGGGGAGGGCCAAATATGCTGCTGGCAAAGTTGGCTCTCGATTTGGAGGCGAAAGAAACGGGTTTTGCCAATTGGACATATGCCGATGTGCCGAAAAAGTTATGGCCAGTGGCGCCTCTCAGTAAAATGTGGGGCATTGGCTCTCGGATGGAAAAAACCTTAAACAGCATGGGGATTTTCTGTATTGGAGATTTGGCCTGTACAGACGTCTCTCTTTTGGAGGAGCGCTTTGGGATTATGGGCAATCAACTCCACCAACACGCCAATGGCATCGACTTGTCGGATTTAGGTGCGCCTTTGGTGGAGGGACAGGTCAGTTACGGAAAAGGACAGATTTTATATCGCGATTACATAGAAGAAAAAGACATCATGACGATTATTCTGGAAATGTGTGAAGATGTTGCGATGCGTACGCGTAAAGCTCACCGCATGGGGCGGACAATTCACTTGAGTGTTGTTTACAGCAAGTCCGTATTCGGCGGCGGATTCTCCCGTTCGCGCTCTATTGACGAAGCAACGAATGATACGCTGAAAATTTATCGCGTCTGCCAGGAGATTTTTCATGAGCATTTCCAACATAAACCGGTTCGCCAGATTTCGTTGTCCATCAGCAATCTGGAAGAAGAGTCGTCGATGCAGTTAAGTCTGTTCGATGAAAGGAAGTTTGAAAACAGGCGCTTGGGGAGTGCCATGGATGCCATCCGGAAAAAGTATGGCTATTCGGCTATCTATCGGGGCATCTCGGGCACACAGGCGGGCACCGCCATAGCGCGGACAAAATTGATCGGCGGACACAACAAAGAATAGGGGTGGTCCGATGAAACGCAATAAGTATTTAAAGACAGTCGGCGATATTAAAGATCGCGGGAACATTAAATGGACAGCCTTGATGCTGCCGGAACATGTCGAAATGATCCGGGAATGGTACGAGAAAGACGAACAAGTGCCAAAACCCGAGTTGAACGGAGACGACTTGCAGTTGATTCAGGAAGAGATGGAGATTGCGCTGAAGCGGCAATGCGAAGTTCTCATCCGCTGCTGGAAAGATGGTGCCATCGAGGCACACAGGGGGACGATTAAAAGCATTGATGGGAAAACTCGAATGTTGATTTATGAGGATCCATTCAAGCAGCGCAGACTGCCCGTGGATGAAATCGTGTCGATTGTGATGGTGGATTAAACCGGCAGGCATGGCCTAAAAAAGTGACAAAAAAGGATGATAAAATGAAACGGATGAATTTGTATTTTTTTGGTGAAGAGCACATAAGTTTTCAAGATGGCTTTTATTTTTACGGGATGAACTTACTGGGGATCGCCTTGCTGTTTTTGATGCAGTTTTGATGTTGAAGATAAAGATGAATAGGATTTCAAATTTGGTGCGGGAGCTTTATGCATCCCGTTTTTTGTGATACAAAAAAACCGCGCAGCCTAAATGGCTGTGCGGTTCTTCATCGTACTATATGATTCCTACTGGGCTCGAACCAGCGACCTCTACCCTGTCAAGGTAGCGCTCTCCCAGCTGAGCTAAGGAATCTCAATTTCCAGGACAAATATAAGTATAGCTTGTCCACGGAAAAAGTCAATAGTTTTTGGAAAAGAAAAATAAGCGCTGTATTTCCCTTTATCCGTCCCGCCCGGAGCACTGTCAGGGCATGCGAAAATACGCTGCATTTCATCGACGACACAGCCCGAAGAAGGCCCCATAAAGAACTGTTGTCCTACTGTCCAACCCCTCTGAAACCGGCGTCTTGCGCTTCTTGTTCTGTACAGAACCATTCTTCGGGATTGGTTTGTTCATAAGAAGAATCACTCGGCATGTGATAGATTTTATTGCCGTTGCGGTTGATATTTCCTTTGATTTCACAATCACCGTCTATTGGCTCTTCAGTGGAAGGACGGGCATTTCCGGAAGATTCCTGTCCAAATGCTTCTGAATTGAAGCCCCGGTCGGTGGAATAGTTTTCGTATTGCCAAATTCCTGCTTCCTCATCTTTGGCGATTTGCTCCGCTTTTTCAAAATCATCCAGGTAACGGGTATTTGGAGGGAAGACATAGGCAACCCGGGCCAGTCCAGACTCCAGCATCTGTTCCTGAACACTTTCGCCATCGACGTAGATATAAGCCAGCAAGCGGTCATAATCGTCAAAACGGTCGCCGACGTCAAACTCGATCGAGACATCGCCTGATTCGATCAGCCGTTTGTTTTCTTCTGTCGCTTCTTTGCCAAGAGGCTGTTCACCCAAGCGCGGGTGATTGGTTTCCGGCGTATCCATCAACAAGTAGCGGACAGTGACTTCTTCGCCTTCATAAATGATTTTTATGGTATCGCCATCAATGACCTGCGTCACTTCCACATCGATCCGGTCGGTTGTGCCGGATGTATCAGTCGATTCCAGCATGCCGCATCCTGAAAGAAAGAATAAGGCCAGCAGCATAAGTTTTAGTTTCATAGGATCCCTGCTTTCGTTTCCATTATTATATGGATAATTAGGCTTTCTGGCAATGCGACAGCGGTTTGCGGATTTGGGTTCAGCTATAACTGTCCGGGAAATTTGCATAATAAAACGCCTCGATCAATTGTAAATTGAACAAGGCGTTTTCTATGTATTGCAGCGGCAAAAGTCGTGTGTAAGTTTCAGCAATTAAAAAGCTGACTCCGTCTGATTTGAAGTTTCTTCATAGTATAAAATGGATTCTTCCGTAACGCTTTCTAACTTTTCTTTATTGACGCCTACTTCTAATTGTCCTGTGAAAATAGGCTCCCACCAATTCGTTTGTTCATTCATGTTGTTTCCTCCTCAGGATGTAATGGTATTGTTTGACTATTCTATACCCCTAAAGGTTACACTGATAAACACAGAGCATAAAAAAGCCGAAAGGCCATAAAAGGGGAGATTTTTTATGATTTCAATTGGCATCATTGGAACAGGAATTGTTGGTGAACGCATCATCAAACAGCTTCAGCAGGAAAAACAAGTGGAAATAAAAATGGTCTATGACCAGCAGGCAGAACGCCTCGAAGAAATCAGCGAAGCCTATGGAATCCCTGCAGCAAAATCAGTAGAGGACGTGTTGCATTCAGATATCAATTGGGTATATATTGCGACACCGCCCGCCTTTCATTCGGAAATCGCTGAACTGGCAGCCAGTGCGGGCATCAATATCCTCTGCGAAAAACCGTTGGCTCATGACGTGGAAGATGGCGAAGCAATGGTCAAGTCTGTTGCAGACAATCGTGTGCAGACGGCCATGCATTTCCCGCTGATGTATAAACCGGAAATCCGCGAAATGGCCAAGCGCATCAAGAACGGACAGATTGGAAAAGTGGTACGGATCGAGCTCCAGACATTTTTCCCGGATTGGCCGAGGTTGTGGCAACAAAATCCATGGATTGCTTCAAGAAGCCAAGGAGGCTTTGTCCGTGAAGTCTTTCCCCATTATTTTCAATTGATGAACCGTCTTTTCGGTGAGTTGTCGTTTACTTCCCATCACATCACCTATCCGGAAGACGCAGAAAAATGCGAAACGGGATTGATTGCGCATGGCTTGACTCAAGAACAAATTCCGTTCTTGTTGACGGGAATCAGCGGCATCGGCCAACAAGAGAACTTGCAGTTTAAAATATACGGCGAAACTGGAGTTCTGACATTGGAGAATTGGTCGGATCTTTATGAATCAGAAAAAGGCCAAGAGCGGCGATTGATCAGTGGATTTGAAAATGTACCATCACTTTTCACAGAAATGGATAGCCAATCGACTCTTTTGGTTAATTTTGAAGAAGGCCTGGTCATCCAACGCTATATCGATTATTTATTGACTGAATAAGTGTTCATTTTTTGAATTCAAGAACTCCATTGGTATAATGAAAACACTTGAGGGAGGTTGGAAAATGAATTTTACAGCAAATGACGTAGAACAGATGATTGAAGAACAACGTGATTATTACTATACGGGTGCCACAAAATCAACGGACTTTCGGATTGAACAATTGCATCGCTTGAAAAGCGTAATCCAATCCCATGAAACCGACGTAATTGAAGCTTTGAAGAAAGACCTGGGCAAAAGTGAATTTGAAGCCTATGCAACCGAAGTAGGCTTTGTGCTCGACAGCATCGGCAGCATGGCGAAAAATTTGGAAGACTGGATGAAGCCTGAACAAGTCAAGACGCCGATTCATCTTCAGCCGTCGAAAAGCTTTGTTATCCGTGAACCATACGGCTCTGTCCTGATCATCGGTCCTTTCAACTATCCGTTCCAATTGGTGATGGAGCCATTGATCGGGGCTATTATCGGCGGAAACTGTGCAATGGTCAAGCCATCTGAAGCAACGCCTCATGTGGCGAAAATCATCCGCACCATTATTGAAGAAACGTTTCCTGCCTATTACATTCGTGTGGTTGAAGGTGAACGTGAAGAAGTGACGGCGTTGATCCATGCTTCATTCGATTATATTTTCTTCACGGGCAGCGTCAATGTCGGGAAAGTCATCATGAAAGCGGCATCGGAACGTTTGACCCCTATAACTTTGGAGCTTGGCGGCAAAAGCCCGGCAATTGTAGACCAGACGGCGAACTTGGACCTGGCTGCCAAACGGATTGCCTGGGGCAAACTGATGAATACCGGCCAGACCTGTGTAGCGCCTGATTACATTTGTGTGCATGAATCGGTTAAAGAAGAATTCCTGAAAAAATTAACGAAGACGATACAGAAGTTTTACGGAAAAGATGCGCAGCAAAGCAAAGATTACGGGCGCATTGTCAATACCCAACATTTTGACCGCTTAGCGGAAATTGTGAATAAGGAAGCTGATCACGTCATTTACGGCGGCAAAATGGACCGTGATGATTTGTATATCGAACCGGTTCTTTTGGACAATGTCAATTGGGACAGCCCATCGATGGAAGATGAAATTTTCGGACCGGTTTTGCCGATCATCACATATACGGATCTTCCATTGCTGTTGCGCCAAATCCGTAAATTGCCGAAGCCTTTGTCGGCGTACTTGTTCTCTGAAAACGACCGTGCTGTCCGGTTCTTCCTGGATCAATTGCCATTTGGCGGCGGCTGCATCAACGATACGGTATCGCATGTGGGCAGCTCGTATTTGCCATTCGGCGGCATCGGTACATCGGGAGTTAATTCCTACCACGGAAAATCCAGTTTTGAAACTTTTACACATGCCAAATCGATTCTCAAGAAATCAACTAAATTATCAACGAACCTGGTCTTCCCGCCTTATAAAAACAAAGCGAAGTGGATCAAAACAGTATTGAAATAAGCGGCCTTCGGGTCGCTTATTTCTTTTTTGTCTACTTGGTTGCGCTTTTCGTAGTGTCCAGACTCCAACAGCCAGCCCCTCGAGTCGCTTCAGCCTTCCCGACAATGGCAAAGAACGCCATTACCAGGAAGGCTTCCAGCGCTTGTCGGAGCTAAACGGCTGCTTGCGCTTTTCGTGATATCCAGACTCCAACAGCCAGCCCCTCGAGTCGCTTCAGCCTTCCCGACAATGGCAAAGAACGCCATTACCGGGAAGACTTCCAGCGCTTGTCGGGGCTAAACGGCTGCTTGCGCTTTTCTTAAATCTGCTATTATAAGTATCAAGAGGTGATTGTAGTGGTAGAACGCATTTTAATTGTGGAAGATGAGAAAAGCATTGCACGTGTATTGGAATTGGAATTGAAATTTGAAGGATATGAAACAGGGGTTGCCCATACAGGATCAGAAGGATTGATTCAATTTCGGGAAGAGGACTGGGATTTGGTGCTGCTCGATTTGATGCTGCCGGAAATTCATGGACTGGATGTCTTAAAACGAATCCGTTCTTCTGATGCAGCGATTCCGGTTATTTTATTGACGGCTAAAAACGATGTGAAAGATAAAGTGGCCGGATTGGATTTAGGGGCAAATGATTATGTCACCAAACCTTTTGAAATAGAAGAATTGTTGGCCCGGATCCGTGCTTGCTTGCGCTTGGTGAATGGCAATGGCAATTCTTCACTGCATCGTTTTCATGAGCTGGAGATGAATGAAAGCACGCGTGACGTAACACGTAACGGCCGTGCCATCGAATTGACGCCGCGTGAATTTGATCTTTTGCTGTATCTGATTAAAAATCCACAGCAGGTGCTCAGCCGCGAACAAGTGTTGAATGCAGTGTGGGGCTATGATTATTACGGCGACACCAATGTCATCGATGTCTATATCCGTTACTTGCGGAAGAAAGTGGACGCTGGTGAAAGCTCGACTTACATCCAGACGGTTCGCGGAGTCGGCTATGTCTTGAAGGAGCAAGGCCATGAAGCTGAAAAATAAAATTCACATTTCCTCCACTTTACTGATGTTGGTTATTTTGCTTGTACTGGCTTTTGTCATTTATTTTTCATTCAGCCAATTGACGTATTCATCGGAAGTCAATCAACTGCAGTCAGAAACAAACGCTCTTGTGGCTAAATTCAATGAAACTGAAACTTCAGATCCAAGCAATGTACTGCGAGCGTATGTGCCTGTCAACGGACTTGTGAAGGTCACAGTTCCAGAAGGCAAGCAGCCTTCACCTATCCAATCTCCGACAGTGACTGTGAAACTTCCTGCAGAGTTGGAAGGCCAGTCGGGAACAGTGAAAGTGGATGACGAGCGCTTTGCGTATGTAAAAGCACCGATTATCTGGACAGATGGCCAAGTGGCGGAAGTGACGGTCGCGCAGTCATTGCGGGAAACGACCAATAACTTGAATACGCTTCGTTTAGTTTTGATTGCGGGAACTTTGCTCGCGATGATTCCAGTTGTCATTTCCAGTGTCGTTCTGGGGAAAATCGTGACACAGCCGATCACCAACTTAACGAATACCATGACACGCATCCAGCGCAATGGCCAGTTTGAAAGACTTCCGATAGAAGGGAAGTCTCAGGATGAATTGACGCAGATGGGCAACACCTTCAATGAAATGATGAGTCTATTGGAAGAAAACTATTCCAAGCAGGAAGAGTTTGTTTCGAATGCATCGCATGAACTGAAGACACCGCTGACAGTCATCGGAAGTTACGCCAAGCTGCTGCAGCGGCAAGGCATGCAGGATGAAAAAATTGCGGAAGAAAGTGTGGCCGCCATTCGTGCAGAAACCGATCGCATGAAAGCGTTGATCGAGCAATTGCTGCACATTGCGCGCCGAAGCGAATCCCAGGTGGAGTGGACACAGGTGGATGCACTTGACCTATTGGAGCAGACTGTGACAGCCATGAACACTTCCTATGACCGTGAATTCAAACTGATCACAAGTGAGCAGTCTCTGCCAGTCGTCACCGATATTGCAAAATTCAAGCAATTGCTGTATATCCTGTTGGACAATGCCCGAAAATACAGCTCGGAAAAAGTAGAAGTGGTGGCCAGAAAGAATGGCGACACCATCATCCAGGTTCGCGACACGGGAATCGGCATTCCAAAAGAAGCTGTGCCCTATGTCTTTGAACGTTTTTACCGGGTGGATAAAGCCAGAAACCGTGAAACTGGCGGGTTTGGTTTAGGGCTCTCGTTAGCGAAGCAACTAGCCGATTCCTTGAAAGTCCGAATCGAGCTGGAAAGCATTGAACAGCTTGGTACGACAGTATCCATCATTTTCTCAGAGAATTTTAATGTTGATGAAGTACACTCGAAGCAGGAGGGATTGTGATGCGAAAATGGATTTTGATGGCGTCAGCGACAATCTTGTTTGGAGTGGGGGTTTTGGCTTTTCTTCTGTTTCCTCGTTCTGGACCTGATATTTCAGCAAAGCAGGCCAATGAAACCGTAATCAGCCTGTACGGGGGGGAAGTAGAACAGACTATAGAAGAAGGTGATGCTTACCGGGTCGAATTCGTGCGGCCGGATGGACGTTATCTAGCTTTGGTCAACCGTCAGAACGGGCAAGTGGAGACCATGGAATTGCTTCATAAAACAGAAGCGGTCAAGGAATTGACGGAACAGCAAGCACGGGAAATGGCGTTGAAGAATGCTTCGGGTACGATTGACGGCATCAACTATAACAAAGAGCGCAATGAATACGAGGTCAGGGTAAAGGAAGAAACCCAAGTTTCGACGGTCATCTTATCTGCGGAAACAGGAGAGGTACGGAAAATCAGCCAGGAGCCGATTAAAGCGGCACCGCCTGCAGAAGAACCGGAAGCCGAACCTGAAAGGATCATTACAAGAGACGCCGCGATCAAACTGGCTAAAAAAACATTGACCGGCGAAGTGCAAGAAGCTGAGTTTGTAGAAACTGGAGACGGCGGGTATTACTTGGTTGAAATTGAGAATGAACAGACTGACCAGGAAGCAACAATCCAGATTCATGCGATCCGAGGGGATACCATGACCGTTGAGTGGGACGATTGACTCTGTGAACACTATCATGGATTTCTCATCAAATTCTCATAAACCCTTAATCTTCTGCTCAGAACAGAAGGTTATTGTAAGAGTAACAACAAATGAGGAGGAGAAATTACATGAAGAAATTAATTTACATTCCAGTCGCAGCAGGGGTTTTAGCTTTTGGGGGCATCGTTTTGGCTAACTCGGAAACGCCGGCAGCCAATCCGGCAGCCAAAACCGGAACGGTGACCAACGAAGTACAGAAATCATCAACACCTGAAGAAATGCTCAGCTTTGAAGAAATCTCAGCAAAAGCATTGGAGTTGGCAAGTGGACGCATTACTGATATCGAGTTGGACAAAGATGACCGTAGAGCTCATTACGAAGTGGATGTCGACTTTGAAGGGTATGAATATGATTTTGAATTCGACGCCTACACAGGAGAAGTGCTGGAACATAAACGCGAAAAAGACAGAAATGATGATGTAAAGCAATCCAGCACAGCAGTTTCACCGGCAAGCACAAAGACAGCAGACAGCAAATCAGGAAATCAGGCAGTTTCAAACAAAGACTTGATCGGTTCGGATAAAGCAATTGAAGCGGCTTTGGCGGTCGTAAGTGGGACTGTGGAAGGATTTGAACTCGAAATGGATGACGGATTTGCTTATTACGAAATTGAAATCAAAGATGGACGCTCAGAACATGATGTCGACGTCAATGCAAAAGACGGTTCTATCTTGAAAGTCGATTCGGATTTTGATGATGATGACAGCGATGACGACTGGGATTGATTACAGCATGCATCTGAATAACAGGCTGAAATAGAAAAGACAGGAAGGGAAATCGATCCCTTCCTGTTTTTGTTTAGGTCGTTTTTATAGGCAAAAGAATTGTGGCGGTTGTTCCGACGCCTTCTTTACTCGATATCGTCAAGGAACCTTTGTGTTCTTGGATAATCTTTTGGGAAACAATCAATCCGAGGCCAGTACCACTGGCTTTAGTGGTGTAAAAAGGTTCGAAAACTTCTTCCAGATCCTGTTCAGCAATCCCAATCCCCGAATCTTTGAACCTGATGGATAACATGGAATCAGCTTCGGCTTGCAGTGAAATCTCGATTTCGCCAGGCTGTTCCATCGATTCCACAGCATTTTTCAATAAATTGATAAAGACCTGCTTTAAATGATGTTCTTCCCCATTGATTTGGAAATCCTTGTCCCATTCCGTCTTCAAAATGATGCCGTTCAGATTGAGCTCTGAACTGAAGAGCAGCAAAATATCATTCAGTGTTTGCTGAACGCTGAAAATCTTCAATGTGGCAGCTTGAGGTTTAGCGAGAACTAAAAATTCACTGATGATCAAATTGATCCTGTCTATTTCAGATAGAATCAATGCTGTATATTCAGGAAAGAGATGCTTGGGATCCTGATGCATCATTTGGACAAATCCGGAGACGACGGTCATGGGATTCCTGATTTCATGAGCCACCCCTGCAGCAATTTCTCCAGCAAGCTTGAGTTTTTCAGATTGCAATATCAGCTTTTCAGATTCCTTTTGGTAGCTGATGTCACGGGAAATGATCGAAGTAGCAATCACCTCATTGGAATCATCAAAGATAGGCGACAGCGTGACCTGTGCATGAAAGCGGCTGCCGTCTTTTCGGACATCTATCGTTTCCAATAAAGAATAGCTTTGGCCCTGCTGGACTTCCCTGGTACGGATTTCCGCTTCTTTTTTCATATCCGCTGGGTAAAGCGGCAAGGTTTTGCCGATGCATTCTTCCGAAGGCCATCCGTATAGTTCTTCAAAAGCGGGATTGACAGCAATGATTTTATTAGTTGAATCAAAAACAGCAATCGCATCTTTGGCATTCTCGAAAAACAAATGCAGGTAGCCTTCTTTTGACAACAGCGCCTTTTCCATCGATGCATTTTTTGATTCCAACTGTTTTAGGTAATGGCTGAAATAGATGCTGTCGAGCAAAGTAATCGACAGAATTGCGATGAAGAACATGATCATCGATAGTTGGTTGTAGGGCAGCGGAGCTCTTACGGCAAAGCGGTCAAAAACAGTCAAAAGCAGCATGAATTCTGCAGATGTGAGCAGTGCCAAGATAACGATCGGCTTTGTGTCGTTATATAAGGCGGAGGCAATGATTGGCACCACAAAAAAAATAAGGGTGATGGAAGACAAAGATTCGAAGTTCAAGATGAATACATATAAGTTCATAGCTAAAAGAACCATGAATTGAAGCGTACGATCGTTTACTTGGGCAACAGCCAGGCTTAACAATACGGAATATGAAATAATTCCGAATATGGGGGAGACGGTGGCTGTGTTCATTTCCACTAATTGGTTAAGCAGAAAATGGAAAATACTCGCAAATCCGTACAAGTGGATAAATAACTGGTTTCTTCTGTGTTTGATGACATTGCTTTCCATTGGACACCTCGAGGTTTATGCTTATAAACTATAGTATGTTGAACTATTCTTTCCGGTTTTCCGGCAAACAAACCGGAAGCGGAAAATGGCAGGCAAAAGTTCATTTTTTTGATTCAACTTATACCATGATACTATAAGACAGGACTGTCCGAACAACTTTGATTTTGATATGATTAAAAGATCGAGGAGTGATGAAGGTGACTTATCAATGGAACCAAAACGAAACGATCAATTTATTAAAAGAGTTAGTGGAAATTCCAAGTCCATCCGGCTATACCATGGACGTCATGGCAAAAATCCGAACGTTATTTGAACAATGGAATGTCGAGTACAAGACCACCCATAAAGGTGCGGTAATCGCGACGATCCAAGGAGAAAATAATCAGCAACATCGGTTGCTGACGGCGCATGTCGATACACTCGGTGCGATGGTGAAGGAAATCAAACCCAGTGGCCGCCTGAAGCTGTCATTGGTGGGCGGATTTAAATTCAATGCGATTGAAGGCGAAAATTGCCTGGTACATAAAGCGGACGGTTCAACCGTATCCGGAACGATCCTGCTGCATCAGACGACGGTCCATGTCTACAAGGACGCGGGATCAGCTGAGCGGAATGCAGACAACATGGAAGTGCGCTTGGATGAAAAAGCTTTTTCACAGGAGCAGGTCAGGAACCTTGGAATTGAAGTGGGAGATTTTGTTTCTTTCCAGCCAAGGTTTGAAGCGACTGCTTCTGGCTACATCAAATCCCGTCATTTGGATGACAAGGCAAGCACGGCTTTGCTGCTTCAATTGGTGAAACATTTCAGTGAAACGCAAGAAAAGCTGCCTTATACGACCCATTTTTATATTTCAAACAATGAAGAAATCGGCTACGGCGGAAATTCCAGCATTCCTGAAGAAACACAGGAGTATATTGCAGTTGATATGGGTGCTATTGGAGACGGACAGGAATCAGATGAATACACTGTATCGATCTGTGCGAAAGATTCAAGCGGCCCGTATCATTACGGATTGACCCGCCACTTGATTTCCTTGGCGAAAGAGCAGAGCATTGATTACAAAGTCGACATCTACCCTTATTATGGATCGGATGCATCGGCGGCCATCAGTGCCGGCCACGACGTGAAGCATGCTTTGTTCGGTCCTGGGATCGAAGCTTCCCATTCATATGAGCGCACCCATACAGATTCATTAAAAGCGGCGGCAGCATTGCTTCACGCATATGTCTTGTCACCATTGGTTTCATAAGAGTTAGGAGAGGATTTACATGAACAGCAAAGAATTACTTGCGGCAATCCCATATAAGCAGATTAAAGGTGAGTTGCCTGAAAAAATTAAGTATTTAACCATCGATTCACGGGATATCCAACCGGATTCCTTGTTCATTTGTATAGCAGGATATACGGTGGACGGCCATGATTTTGCACAACGGGCTGCCGACCAAGGGGCAACCGTGATTATTGCTGAAAAGCCATTGACGATCGATAATGCGACAGTGATCACAGTGGCCAGTACTTCGCGGATATTGGGGCTATTAGCCGCTAAGTTTTACGACTATCCCTCTAAGCTTTTGCATATGATCGGCGTCACTGGCACTAACGGCAAAACCAGTGTGGCAGGCATTCTGCATTCCATGTTGATGGAGCTGGGCGAAAAGTCAGCATTGACCGGGACAATCGGCTTCAATTTAAATGGCCAACTGCATCCATCAGCCAATACGACAAACGATGTCTTGACGACCCAGCAGATGATTGCACGCGCACGCGATGAAGATTGTTCACACATGACGATGGAAGTTTCTTCGCATGGATTGATACTCGGCCGATTGGCTGGCGTGGAATTCGACACGGCCATTTTCACCAACTTGACACATGATCACTTGGATTTCCACGGCACGATGGAAGCATACGGCCACGCCAAAGCGCTATTGTTTTCTCAGCTTGGCCAGGACCTTGCCAACCGGAAGCAGGCCATCTTAAATGCAGATGATCCATGGTCTTATGAAATCGCCAAAATGACACCGCATCCTGTCTATACATTCGGCATTAAGAACGAAGCGCAATTCCGGGCAACAGATATTGAATTGACGCATGAAGGGACCCGCTTCACTCTTGAATGTTCTGAAGGGAAGTTCCCGGTCCAGATGAAATTGCTGGGAGAGTTCAACGTTTCCAATGCGCTGGCAGCAATTGCTGCATTATACGCTGAAGGCTATAAGTTGGATGAAATCCTTAAAGCTTTGGCGGCAATTGCGCCTGTCGAAGGACGTATGCAGAAAGTGGAACTGGAAGCACCGATTTCAGTCTTCATTGATTATGCGCATACACCGGATGCCATCGAAAAAGCGATTGATGCTGTTCAAGACTTCAAAAAGAACCGCATCATCTTCCTGGTCGGAACCGGAGGCAACCGGGATAAGACAAAACGTCCTATTATGGCTGAAAAAGCATCGGTTGCCGATTATGTCGTCTTGACGACAGACGATCCTCGCGATGAGGCATATGACAGCATTTTGGGCGACTTGGAAACCGGTATGACGCACAGCAATTTTGCTTGCATCGGCGACAGAGAACAAGCTGTCCGCCATGCTGTGCAACAAGCTGAGCCAGGCGACATCATTATTTTTGCCGGCAAAGGACATGAAGATTACCAAATTATCGGCAATACCAAATATCCACATAGCGATAAAGAAATTGCGATACAGGAAGCAATGAAAAAGTTTCAATGAAAAAGGAGCCTCTTCAGGCTTCTTTTTTCTATGTACAGTAAAATTCCTTGTTTTTTTCAGTCGCGTTCTCTAATATGAAGAGAGTAGATTAAAGGAGCGTATAAACATGCCAGACCAATTAAAGAATGAAATTCAAAATAGAAGAACCTTCGCCATCATTTCCCACCCGGATGCCGGAAAAACGACTTTAACGGAAAAACTGCTGTTATTCGGCGGTGCGATCCGTGATGCAGGAACCGTTAAAGGAAAGAAAAGCGGCAAGTTCGCTACATCCGACTGGATGGAAATTGAAAAACAACGGGGGATTTCTGTAACATCTTCCGTGATGCAATTCGATTATGCCGGACACCGTGTCAATATTCTGGATACTCCTGGACACCAGGATTTCAGTGAAGATACGTATCGCACATTGATGGCCGTCGACAGTGCCGTCATGATCATCGATGTGGCCAAAGGGATTGAAGCCCAGACCGTCAAATTGTTCAAAGTCTGCAAAATGCGCGGTATTCCCATTTTCACCTTCATCAACAAAATGGACCGCCAAGGGAAAGAACCGCTCGAACTGATGGAAGAGCTGGAAGAAGTACTTGGTATCCAATCCTATGCGATGAACTGGCCGATCGGTATGGGGAAAGAATTCCTCGGGATTTATGATCGCTACAATAAGCGCATCGAGCCGTTCCGTTCTGAAGGAGAGCGTTTCCTGAAGCTGGATGAAGAAGGCAAATTGATGGAAGAACATGAAATGACCAAAACGTCTTATTACACTCAAGCGATGGAAGACATCGAATTACTGGATGAAGCGGGCAATGACTTTTCGATTGACCGAGTGAAAAAAGGTGAATTGACGCCAGTATTCTTCGGCAGTGCTTTAGGAAACTTCGGGGTGCAGACTTTCCTGGAAACGTATCTGCAGTTTGCCCCTTCACCACAGCCGCGTGAAACGCGAGATAACGAAGAAATCAATCCGGTCGATATGCCGTTTTCTGGATTTATCTTTAAAATCCAAGCCAATATGAATCCAGCTCACCGTGACCGTATCGCTTTCGTGCGCATCGTGTCCGGTAAATTCGAACGGGGAATGAACGTTACGCTGGCACGGACAGGAAAAAGCATCAAATTATCACAAACCACTCAATTCCTGGCGGATGATCGGGAAATGGTCAACGAAGCCGTTGCAGGAGACATTATCGGTCTTCACGATGTCGGGAATTACCAGATTGGGGATACCATTACGAGCGGCAAGAAGTTCCAATTCGAAAGCTTGCCACAGTTTACACCGGAACTGTTCATGAAAGTAACCGCCAAAAACGTCATGAAACAAAAGCATTTCCATAAAGGGATTCTTCAGCTTGTACAAGAAGGAGCCATTCAATATTACAAAACCCTTCACTTGGAGGAAGTTATTCTTGGGGCAGTCGGACAGCTTCAGTTCGAAGTGTTTGAACATCGGATGAAAAACGAATACAACGTGGATGTACGGATGGAACCGGTCGGTTCGAAAATCGCACGTTGGATCGAAAATGAAGAAGATGTTAAAGAATCGATGTCCAGTGGACGTTCGATGCTGGTTCGCGACCGTTTCGATAATTATGTTTTCTTATTCGAGAATGAGTTCGCAACACGTTGGTTCCAAGACAAAAATCCGGGAATTCGATTGTACAGCCTTCTGTAAAAATGAAACCTGCTTCGGCAGGTTTTTTTATTTTTATTGTTAAAAGTGGCAGATAAGTGAACACTATCTTTATAATTTGCGGTTGTAAGCGTTTTTTCTTATGATTAAGAAACACGGATAAGAGAGGGTTTGAAGAAATGAAACTAAGCGATTTTTCGATTAAAAGACCTGTTTTCACCTTAGTCATTATGTTTTTGATCATTATTCTGGGAGTGGTATCTTTTACCCGGATTCCAATTACTTTAATACCTGAACTTAATCCGCCGATTGGCGTGGTAGTGACTAATTACCCAGGGGCAAGCCCTACAGAAGTAAGTGAAAAAGTCACAAAGCCATTAGAGGCGAATTTATCGACTTTGCCAGGCATCAAATCAATTCAATCAAATAGCCAGGAAGGATCTAATTTTATCCTGTTGGAATTTGATTGGTCCACCAATATCGATGATGTCCAAACAGATATCATGCAGCGAATCGATCAAACGCCGATTCCAGACGATTCAAACGATCCGCGTTTTTTGAAGTTCGACCCTTCTCAATTCCCGATCCTTCAATTGTCTTTGCGTTCGAGCGATCCGGATGCTGATGTGCGAGTAGTTGCGGAAGAGCTGGAAACAGAGCTTCGCCAGACGGACGGCGTAGCCAGCGTCAACATTTCAGGTTCTTTAATAGAAGAAATTCAAATCGAATTGGATCAGGCAGAGCTTGAAGAACGAGGTCTGCAGCAATCGGATGTTGTCCAGCTGATTCAGGCAAACAATATTTCGTTGCCAGGAGAACCGATTGAAACTGAAGACGGCCGTAATTTGACTACACGCATCATCAGTACGTTGACCAGTGTTGAGGAAATACGTGACCTGATTTTAACTATTGATCCAATTGACGGCAACAATGTCACCATTGCGGATGTTGCTGAAGTGAATGTCAGCGAACGTGAGAGCAATAGTGAAACGCGCGCGAATGAAGAGCCGGCTGTCCTATTGTCTGCTTTGCAGGAATCGCAGGCGAATACGGCGGAGGTATCAGATGCCTTCCAGGAAAGATTGGACGAATTGCTGAGTGAAGAGCGTTTTGAAGGCGTTCAGGCAGATGTACTGTTTGATCAGGGCGACTATGTCAAATTGGCCATTGGAAATATTGGCCAGACACTGATTCTGGGCGGAATATTTGCCATGCTGGTACTGTTCTTTTTCCTTCGTGGCATCAAGAGTCCAATTATTATTGGTGTCGCAATCCCGTACTCAGTTATCGTAACTTTTGTTTTAATGTTTTTTGCGGATTTTGCTTTGAACATTTTGACTCTGGGTGCGTTGGCTCTCGGAATTGGGATGTTAGTGGATAATGCCATTGTTGTGATCGAAAATATTGAACGGCATTTAGCGATGGGCAAGAACTCCAAAAAGGCTGCTTCTGAAGGCGCCAGAGAAGTTTCAGGTGCGATCATTGCTTCTACTCTGACGACAGTGGCAGTATTTATTCCAGTCATATTCATTTCAGGTTTGATTGGGGAAATTTTCTTTGAATTTGCTTTAACGATTTCTTTCAGTCTTTTTGCTTCTTTAGCTGTTGCGTTAACAGTCATTCCGATGATGGCTTCAAGAATGCTTGGGAAACCAGGCGATAAGCCGAAAGTACAAAAAGACACATCCAAAAGCGTCAAAGCATTCGAAGGTTCGGTTATTTGGGCTCTTCGCCATAGAATCATCGTACTGCTTACAGCGCTGGTCTTGTTGGTAGTTGGTGCTTTCGGAATTATGCAAGTTGGCACCGAATTTATTCCAGCAACGGATGAAGGTTTTGTCAGTGTCTCTGTTGAGCTGGAGAATGGTTCTTCCAGAACGGCGACCGACGAAGTCGTCAATCTGATAGAAGAAGAATTGAAAGATGAAGAGGATGTCGAAGTATACGTCAGTTTGATCGGCTCGACACAGCAAGGACAGGCCCAAGGTTCAGCAGAATCGAATACAGCTGAAATTTATGTGAAGCTGGTGGACTTGGCGGATCGTGACCGTTCTGTCTTTGAATTTGTGGATGAAGTGCAGCCGCGGGTTCTCGAGGCTGTAGGAGAACGGGCACTGGTCAACTTTAATCTGCAGACAGCTGCAGGTTCTTCACCGAATACATTGTCGTTTACAGTGACGGATACAGAACGGCCTCGCTTGGATGATGCAGTGGCTGATATTGAAGCTGCTTTACTGGATTTGCCGGAAATTACGGAGTTGACAAATGACCGTCAGGAAACCATCGATGAAATCCAGATGACCATCGACCGTGATGCCGCGACTGAATATGGATTGCCGCCGGCTCAAATCGCTCAATCCGTCAATAACATCACGCGTGGCGTTTTAGCTACACAAGTACTGACGGAAAATGATGAAGTGCTGAGTGTATATGTCGCTTTTGATGAAGAGGAAAGAAACAGCCTTGAAAAGCTGCGGACTTTATCCCTACGGACACCTTCAGGCGAATTTGTCGAGCTGCAGGAATTGGCTGATATTGAAGTTGCTCAAGGTCCGGTCAGCATTCAACGAGTGGATCAAGCAGACAGCGTAACTTTTACATTGCAACATCAATCGAGCATTACTTTAGGGGATATGTCCGATAAAGTGGATGCCGCCATTGAAGAATTGAATCTGGAAGAAAATACGATGATTTCGTTTGGTGGAGACCGGGAGCTGCTGGACAACTCCATCAATGACATGATGCTTGCTGTCGTGCTTGCCATTGTGCTGGTCTACATTGTGATGGCTGCGCAATTTGAGTCCTTTAAGTACCCGCTGGTCATCATGTTCACTGTTCCACTCATGGCAATTGGTGTGGCAATTGCGCTCTTTGTCACACAAACGCCGATCAGTATAACAGCTGTTATCGGGATACTGGTTCTGGTAGGGATCGTGGTCAACAACGGGATTGTCCTGGTTGACTACATCAATCAACGCAAAGCGGCAGGCATGCAGTCTTACGAGGCTATCGTAACTTCTGTCCATGATCGCCGCCGTCCGATTCTAATGACTGCTTTGACCACCATTCTAGGGTTATTGCCTTTAGCTATCGGAATTGGTGAAGGAACTGAAATCAATCAACCGATGGGAATTACGGTTATCGGGGGGCTTATCAGTTCAACTTTGCTGTCGCTCTACATCGTGCCAATCGTTTATAGCTTGTTTGACAGACAAACAAGAAGAATGAATAAAAAGTAAGCCTTCGGGTTTACTTTTTCTTTTTAATGAAAATTATTGGAAAATTTAGTATGATTATTAAAAAAGGGGTATGAAGCTATGAATGAAGTGGTCTTTACAGGATTTCCAGGATTTATTGCCAGCCAGTTGATACAAAAGCATGCACAGCAAAACGAGGCGATTTCTGCCATTATTCTTCCATCCGAACGCAACAAAGCTGAAAAAGAAGCCAGCCGAATTGAAAAAGAAACACAGTGCCGGCCGATCAAACTGATTGAAGGAGATATCACTCAACCCGATTTGGGAATTGCTGACGAGGATCGGGCATATCTCAAGGCGAAAGAAGTCACTTTCTGGCATCTTGCTGCTATTTACGATTTGGCGGTGCCGCGAGACCTGGCATGGAAAGTCAATGTGGAAGGAACACGCCAAGTCAACGAGTTCGTTGCTGAATTGCCACATCTGAAGCGATATGTCTACTTTAGTACGGCCTATGTGGCAGGAAATCGGGAAGGGACAATTTATGAAAATGAATTGCTCCGTCCGGAAGCTTTCAAAAACTTCTATGAAGAAACAAAATTTGAAGCGGAAGTGCTGGTCGAAAAAATGAAGGCTTTAATGCCGATTACCACTATCCGGCCAGGAATTGTGCGTGGCCATTCAGTTACGGGAGAAACCATTAAATTTGATGGCCCTTATTTTTTCCTGAATTTGATTGATCGGGTTAAGTTCCTTCCTGCTATTCCATTCGTTGGTCGTTCTAAATCCTATATTAATGTAGTACCGGTTGATTACATATTGGATGCCTCAATTTATTTAAGCAAGCTAGATGCGGCTTCGGGCCAAACTGTCCACCTGACAGATCCAAATCCACATCCGGTGGAAGAAGTTTACCGCGGAATGGTCCATTTGATGACAGGGAAAAATCCGAAAGGGCGTTTGCCGCATAAGCTTGCAGAAATATCTTTATCCATAGCACCCGTAAGAAAAGGGCTGGGCGTCGAAATTGAAACCTTGGATTACTTGACATGGACCGCTGACTTCGACACCCAAAATGCAGAACTTCTGTTAAAAGGAAGCAGCATCAGATGTGCCGATTTTTTGGAAACAATGCCGGCAATGGTGGAGTTTTACAATATGCATAAAAATGACAAAAAGTTTCAGATCCCTATTCATTAAACTTTCCCTTGGTTTGAAAAGATGCTATACTGACATTACAACTTCATACACTTTGACTTTCAGTCAAGGGGGAGTAGCTATAGGGTAACCTATTTCACAGTCGTCAATACATGGTTAGTAGCCATCGGTTGTGATAGCAGATAATTTTGCTTAGCGAGACCTTTGCCTTTATTTAGGCAAGGGTCTTTTTTGTGGGCAAAAATAGGAGGAGAAAGCAGAATGGAAGCAATTTTATTGGAGTATGCCTGGGTCCTATTGGTACTAGTTGGACTTGAAGGGCTACTAGCTGCAGATAATGCAGTGGTAATGGCGGTAATGGTAAAACATTTACCAAAAGCGCAACAGAAAAAAGCGTTATTTTACGGATTGGTAGGAGCTTTTGTTTTCCGTTTTGCAGCGTTGTTCATGATTACGCTATTGGTTAATATCTGGCAGATTCAAGCACTTGGAGCGGCTTATCTATTGTTCATTTCGATTAAGAGCATATACGATCAGCGCAAGGGAGATACAGATGAAATCCTTGAAGGCGTTGATGGAAAACCTGAGAAAAAAGGTTCTGGTTTCTGGATGACGGTATTAAAAGTCGAATTAGCAGATATTGCTTTCGCAATCGATTCGATGTTGGCAGCGGTCGCTTTAGCTGTAACCTTGCCGCATTTGAATGTTTTGGGAATGGATGACATTGGCGGCATCAACTCAGGGCAATTTATGGTCATGCTTGCTGGTGGATTGATCGGCGTTATCATCATGCGATTTGCCGCACATAAATTCGTGCAATTGCTTGAAAAATATCCACAGCTTGAAACAGCCGCATTCGTTATTGTTGGATGGGTTGGAGTAAAGTTACTGGTTATGACACTCGCTCACGAAAATGTCGGTATTCTGCCGCATGATTTCCCGCACTCCACACCTTGGACACTGATCTTCTGGACGGTATTGATTGGTATTGTAGTGGTAGGTGGAATTCTCGGAGTCAGACAAGCTAAAGAACAAGAAGTTAAATAAATTTCAAGTTTATCAGAATAGAATACAAAAAAAAGGTGTATTGAATCCAATTCAATACACCTTTTTCTATGATTTGGAAATCAGTAGACGAAAAAATGATTCACTACCGACAAAAGGAACGATTAAAAAGCGAATAATGGTAGGAACAGAAGAAACTGCCTCTTTCAAATTAGTTCCTTCAAAGCTACAATCGAGTAAGCAGTGACTTTGAAAAGAGGTGAATGAAGTGCTTTTGTCTACATTAAGCGGGATTTTTGGGCGCGACGAAAAAACTGATCTTGAAGCAATGGTGTTTCAAGCGCAGAACGGAAACGAACAGGCATTGCACGATTTACTTTTTTCTTATTCACCTTTTATGAAAAAAACGGCTTCTCAAGTGTGCAAACGGTTCATCGATGATCACGACGATGAGTACAGTGTCGCACTTTCCGCATTTAATGAAGCTGTACAAAAGTTTGATCAAACCAATAACGCTTCATTTCTGACATTCGCCCATATGGTCATCCGCAGGCGCATCATCGATTTTATACGCAAGGAGAGCCGGCGAGACGAATTCAGTCATGACTTCATGCCGGCAGCTGAACCGGAAACGCATAATAAGATAGCCGACCATGCGGCATCTCTTGCCTATGATACCAAACAGGAAAATCAGAAAAGACGTGAGGAAATTGCTTTATATGAAAACATACTCCAGCAATATGGCCTATCTTTCCAAGTTTTGGTGAAAGTGTCGCCATCTCATCAGGATGCACGCCTCACGGCTATCCAAATCGCGCAGTTGGTTGCTGAAACAGATGAATACAAACATTATTTATTGGAAAAGAAAAAATTGCCGATTAAGGAAATTGAAAAACTGGTTAAAGTGTCACGGAAAACGATTGAACGCAATCGGAAATACATAATGGCAATTGCGCTCTTACAGATGAGCGATTTATATTTCTTAAAAGATTATTTGAGGGGAAGGTTAATTTGATGCAGAGACAATCGGGAATATGTATTGAACTGAATCAAGACCGCTCAATTTTTCTGATGAAAGATGGACAGTTTGTAACTGGAACTCCTGTAGGCAAGACTTCTATCGGAGAAGAAGCCAAATTTTATCCTTTTGAAAAAAAATCGCTGATTCGTCGGCAGCCCATTATCGCCCCTGTGGCAGCGGCGATAGCTGCTTTGGCATTGTTTATGTCTGTGCTCGTGTCTCCGGCTGAGGAGGCCTTTGGTTACGTTCAAATACAAATCAATCCAGGCATCGAGCTGGGAGTCAACGAGCAGCATGAAGTCGTATCTATCCGTGAATTGAACAGCGATGGAGAAAAGCTGATTCATCAACTTGGCGACTGGAAAGACAGTTCCCTTCCTGAAATTTTAAACCGAGTGATCGGTTTGGCTGTAACAGAAAAAACCGAAGACATCACTATCACGGCAGTAGAAGAGGAAGGCAAAGAGATTGGGGATTCCATCAAGAAAGTAGCAGCGGAAGTTTCGTCCGGCACAGACAACGAAAATATGGCCATTCATTTGAAGGCAGCCACTAAGAAACAATGGCGGCAGTCGAAAGAAAAGCATGTGCCTGTTGGAAAACTGATAGAAGAGTCGGAAACCCTGAAAAAAGAAAAACAGCCAGACGTCAAAAAGAAGGAACATGAGTCTGACAAGAAACCCATTCATAAAGAGGATACAAACGGCAATAAACAAGGGAAATCGGATCAAAACAAGAAAACCGATAACAGGGAAATAGATGAAAGCAGCACTTCAAAAGATAAGAAACAGCCAAATGCAAAAAAGGCAACTCCCCCTGCAGTAGAGAAGAAAAGAGAAGTAAAGGAACATCAAAAAAATTCGAAGCAAAATAATGAGTCTGAAAAATCTTCCGCTCAACCGAAGAACATTCTTCCCGAAAAGAAACAGCAAAAAGTAAATCCACAGCCTAAAGCTGAGCCAAAACCAGAACCACAACCAGAACCAAAAGTTATGCCGAAAGAAAAACCGGAACCTAAGCCGAAAGAAAAACACGAGCCTAAGCAAAAACCGAAAGAAAAAATTGAAAAACGCGGTCCGGAAAATAAAGGGCAAGGAAATAGCAAAGCTCCAGGCCAACAAAAGAAGAATCATTCTCCTGGCAACAGCGATAAACGACAAAACAATAAAGATAATCATGCTCCGCCTGGACAAAGCGAAAAGAATAATAAGAATCCCGATAAAAAACAAAAAAACACCCATGAGGCAAATGGCAAAGAAAACTCGGCAAAAGGAAAAGGCAAAGAAAATCAAGAAAAAGAGTAGAAGATTGACTTCTGCTCTTTTCATTTTTTCGGAACCCGGAATGCTGACTCGCTAGCTGTGTATTGAGACTAAAAACCTGGACTAAGTGCTTTTTGTCGATACTTTGCCCAATCACCACTTAGTACCTAAAAGCGGGACTTTCAATTCGCAATCATTAGATTTTCGATTTCTCTTTCCTTTTGCCTATTCTTTTCATAGAATGGGGAGAGAGAAAAACGCTGAAGGGAATCAATGTCCTATGAATAAATCATTTCAAAAAGTACGGAATCTTACACCTGCACAGGCGATTGTTTCGTATTACTTTGTGGCAATTGCCATTTCCTTCTTATTATTGAGGTTACCGAATGTCCACAAACCAGGCATGACCATCCCAATGATTGATAGTCTTTTCACGGCAGTAAGTGCGGTGAGCGTAACAGGTTTAACGGCAATCAATGTAGTGGAGACCTATACAGTCTTTGGCATCATCGTATTAATGGTTATTTTGCAGTTAGGCGGTATTGGCATCATGTCCATCGGTACGTTTTTCTGGCTGCTGGTCGGTAAACGAATCGGCTTGCGGGAGCGCCAATTGATCATGGTTGACCATAACCAGTCGAGTATGGCTGGCGTAGTTAAATTGATTCGTGAAATAGTTAAAATCCTCCTTCTGATAGAAGCGGTGGGAGCACTCATTTTGACTATTTATTTTACGCAGTATTTCCCGACGTTCCAGGAAGCTTTGCTTCATGGTGTGTTTGGTGCTGTAACCGCAACGACGAACGGCGGTTTTGATATTACAGGAGAGTCATTGGTCCCTTACTTCAATGATTATTTTGTGCAGATCATCAATATGATCCTGATTATTTTGGGGGCCATCGGTTTTCCTGTACTGATTGAAATAAAAGAATTTTTGTCGAATAAAGAAAAACATTTCCGTTTCTCTCTTTTTACTAAAATTACCACAAGCATTTTTGCGATTTTATTGGCGGTTGGAGCAGCCGGCATCTTACTGCTCGAATCATTCCGGGCATTTAAAGGAATGAGTTGGCATGAAGCGGCATTTGCGGCGATGTTCCATTCGGTCTCCTCACGCTCTGGTGGAATGGTTACCGTCGACATCACCCAATTTAATGAAGCCACAAATGTCTTTATGAGTGCGCTGATGTTCATCGGAGCTTCACCGAGTTCGGCAGGAGGCGGAATACGGACTACCACTTTCGCCATCGCGTTTTTGTTCCTGATCAATTTTGCGAGAGGGAAAAACACCATCCAGATATTCAAGCGTGAAATTGAATTGATTGATGTTTTTCGTTCGTTCGCTGTTATTTTTCTGGCGGTTTTCATGGTGCTTGCTGCAACCATCACATTGCTCATCACGGAACCCCAGGCAACGCTCGTGGAAATCGTCTTTGAGATCACTTCGGCATTTGGAACCTGCGGCATGTCAATTGGCCTAACGGATGACCTGTCGGTGATCGGCAAAATCATCATCATGGCTTTAATGTTTGTGGGACGTGTCGGTTTGATATCCTTCCTCTTCACTATTGGCGGAAAAACCGATCCAACGAAATTTCATTATCCAAAAGAGCGTGTTATCATTGGCTAACTCCCAAAGGTGTTATTTTAGCGGAAAAAGACTATAATTAGTGTAATGCAGCTTAAACAGTAGAAAGAGTGAACCTAATGAATGAAGATATTAAACAATCGTTAAAATTATTTATTGTGCTGTCACGTGCGCACAAAGCCATATCGGAACAAACTAACCAGTTTTTCCAGGCGAGTGGGGTAAACCCGACAGAATTTGCTGTGCTTGAACTTTTATACCATAAAGGCAAGCAGCCGCTCCAGAAAATAGGCGGGAAAATTCTATTGGCGAGCGGTTCGATTACATACGTAATCGATAAGCTTGAAAAAAGAGGTTATATTAACCGTGTCAATTGTCCGAGCGACCGGCGCGTGACATATGCGGAGATATCTGAGCAAGGAAAAGAATTTATGGCTCAGGTTTTTCCGGAACACGAAAAGAAATTGCATGAATTGACGAACGTGCTGTCAAACGAAGAAAAAGAACAAGCCATCGAATTGATGAAAAAATTAGGCTTGTCGATCAAAGACCTGTCATATTGAGCACGTTAAAAGGCCATCCGGAATTTTCCGGATGGCCTTTTTGTGGACTTGCAGAACAATGGTTTATTGCGCTTTTGCTTTAATGGTTTTTCCCATAGCGAGAAATTCTTCAGTGGCGTTGACAGTGCTATCGTCAAAAATAGTTAAACGGACCAGCAAATCATCTTTTTCATAGACAAGTCCTGTCACGCTGCCTTCTGAACTTGGAACTTTCCATGCAGTCGACTGAGTATAGCCGGATCCGTCAAAATCCGTAACTTCAACAGCTTCCTCATCTGGGCTTACAGCCTGAAGAGTTTGGATCATGGTTTCTTCTGCAGTAGCGAAATCGGTTTCTTCGGGTGTGAATGTTTCAATTCGCATAAAGACAGCTGGATGATCCTTTACATAAAGAGAATCTTTTTTCGGCTCTTCTGCTGTCAGTTCATACCCTTCAAGGACGTGCATTTCAAAATTCTGTCCATCACTCTGAGTCAGTGTTCCTTCAGGTTCGGCCGCATCAGTTGCCGGAGTACTGTCGTCCGTTTCTTCCTGAACGACTTCTTCTGCTGCATCCTCCGGTGTCGGTTCCGTTTCTTGATCTGTTGTATTCGTCGATCCACAAGCAGCTAACAATAATCCGGTGGTGAGAATGGATGACAGGATGAATAGATTCTTCTTCATAAAAAAACCTCCCTATCGGTTCGTCTAAGTAGACGTTCGACAAGAAGGAATGTTTCGTTTAAACAGGCAATGGCAACACCAGGAATAATAGGACAATCATGACCAGGTGAGCGATAATGATGACTGGCAGGCTCTTTTTCCATTCATAGAGCAGACCGAGAACCAAGCCGGCAGCAATTCCAGCCCAAACCCCAGGCCAAAAATTACCTAAGGCAAGTGCAGAACCGAACAGAATCGAACTGACGAGAATTGACCAGGAGGTGGAGAGGTATTGTTTCAGCTTTTGCTGAACGAGGCCTCTCCAAAAAATCTCTTCTCCGGGGACGATGATGAACATCAGCAGCAAGTAATGCCAAATTGAGAAGGGGGAGAAGTCGGACAGGAAAGATTTAACTGGTCCCGCAACATCGATGGGTGTCAGGAGAAGCAATTGGAAACCAATAGCAATAAGCCCATACAGAAGTGTCCCGTACCCCAATCCGTAAATTAACGATTTCCACGTAACAAGCTCATCATAGATTTTAACGAATATGATAGCGGGGGACATTAAAGTCAACATCGCAAATGTGTACATATACCAGAAAATAGAAGTGTTTTCGAAAGCTAAGTTGTATAAAAAGAAAGCCAATGGCAGCATGAAAATCAAGGTATGCTGCTTGAAAAAATTAATCATGTAAATCCTCCTAAAAATCAAAGCCATGCTTAATTACACAAATGGTGGAATGGACAAAGATGTCCGGTTTGTATTGTTGCTGTATACTGTTTACTGGAACAGAGTTTTATAATCTGTCTGGAGATAACCCGAAAAATGCCGGATATATACGATTTATATCATCCGTCTAGTATTATAACAGAAGGGGTTACTAAAACTATGGCAAAAGGAGAACAATTCATGACTGACTATAACCAGCTGCTTGAAGACTTGAAGAACGGTGAAATTGAATCGATCACTATTCAAAAGGAAGATTTTCTTGATTTCCGGACTGTGCTGATCGCACGTGAAGATTTTAAGCATTTCAGAGGCACAGCTTACCATCTTGGACTGACTGTCTATACTTATACAGAAGAACCCTCTAAGTGAGTTTTTTCCGCAGCCATCAAGTATTTTAAAGGAACAAAGCAGCCTAGCTATTCTTGAAAGCCATAAGGTTGATTAAATAAAAATAAAAAAAGGTAAATATTTTAAATGAATATGTTTAAAGTGTTTGTGGGAAGGGGATAGTATACTTGAACACAGCAACATTCTCATTTCCCCCTTTTGTGGTCGGTCCGTTATGCGGATCGGCTTCTTTTTTTTTGCAAAAAAACAGCTGTATCCGCTTTTCTATTGTCCAGCTGCAGCGGCCAACTCCTCGGGCTGCAAGCCACTCTGGCAATGCGGCTGAAAAAACGCCGCTTCGCCAGATCGTCTTACCCCTGTCGGAGGTCCACAGGATGTGGATCAGGTAACCGCTGCGACAGGAAGTCGCGTACTTAGGTTTCCTTCCTTAAACGGCCGCTTCCACTTTTCTATTGTCCAGCTACAGCGATCAGCTCCTCGGGGTCATAAGTCCCTCCGGCTATGCGGCTGAAGAGATGCCGCACAGCCGAAGTGCTTTATGCCTGTCGGACCTACCCGATCGCTTCCACTTTTCTTTAGTTTACGGAAGATTTTTGCTAAACTGAGAACATCAACAAAAGGAGGAACTACATATGAAGCTCGGATTTATTGGAACTGGTGTTATGGGCAATAGCCTGGTCAAACATTTATTGGATCACAAACATGAGGTCTCCATTTACACTCGAACAGCTAAAAAAGCCGAGAATCTAGTAGAAGCTGGAGCTGTTTTGCTGGCATCACCGCAGGAAGTAGCTGAAAAAAGCGAAGTTATTTTCACAATGGTCGGCTATCCCTCCGATGTGGAACAAGTTTATTTTGGGGAACAAGGATTGTTGAAAAACGCGAAAGCAGGAACCGTGCTTGTAGATATGACCACTTCCCAGCCTTTGTTGGCACAACGCATTTTCGAAGCCGCTGCTGCAAATGGGCTCCATGCATTGGATGCTCCGGTATCCGGCGGGGATATCGGTGCTAAAAATGGAGTATTGTCCATTATGGTCGGTGGTGAGAAAGAGATTTTCAAACAAATATCCCCGATACTGGATCTATTTGGTGAAAATATCGTCTTCCAAGGACCGGCGGGTTCTGGCCAGCATACCAAAATGTGCAACCAAATTACAATTGCCAGCAACATGATCGGCGTCTGCGAATCGCTTATCTATGCCAAAAAAGCAGGGCTTGATCCAGAACGTGTCTTGAGATCTATTTCTACAGGTGCAGCTGGCTCCTGGTCGTTGGCAAACTTGGCACCGAAAATGATCAATGAAGATTTTCGTCCCGGGTTCTACATCAAGCATTTCATCAAAGACATGAAAATCGCTGCAGAAGAAGCGGAGAATCTGGGATTGCAACTTCCTGGCCTCCGTTTGTCATTGAGTATGTATGAAGAATTGGCGGCTCAGGGCTATCAGGATAAAGGCACCCAAGCACTCATCAAGCATTATGAAGCATAAAAAAGCCGGAAACCTTTGGAGGTTTCCGGCTGATAACCGTCATCAATCAAAATAAGATTTTTTTGGTGAATAAAATCGATCAACTTGCCGAGGCTGATAGGATTTGGTGAAATTGGAAACGGTTGTTTCTTTTTTCTGTGGTTCCAATCCTGTCAATACGCGCAAGGTTTCCTTCGCCACTTTTAAATTCATCCGGCTTGGAGGATTGCGGTACGTATCGTCTAAATGGCCTAAATGCTCGAGTGAGGCGAAATCTTCCTTTTTCGGGAGCATATGAAAATAATAATTGCCACATTTTACGAGGACTGAAGATTGTTGTTGGCTTTTCTGGGGGTTTTTGCTGAAGTGCAAACCGATTTTTTGTGCGCGCTGCTGTTCAATCATCAAATTTAAAGCTTCTTTTTTCAAGGCATACAAGTATTGATTGTCAGGAGCAGTTTTTGCGTGCCGGTTTACAGTGAAAATGGCTTGTGCGATATCTGAATCTGATTTAGAAGAGGTCATGGACTCATTCCTTTCATCCGAAATTACGTGTGGTTCGACTTTATCATATCAAAATTTCCAAGCACTGTATACCGAAGGGCATGGTCAATAAAAGGGAAAAGCACATCTTGCATCGAACTCTATTAATCAAGTCGAATTAAATAAATCCCGATTGAGTTTCAAAGGGCTTGTGACTATCATAAGAGGGACTCGTCAATTCGGCATATAAAGCATAATCAAAAGGGGGATGTTTGAATGTTCACGGACAAAACAATGATTGTTACAGGTGGGTCAAGCGGTATGGGATTGCACATGGCAAAAAAGTTCGCTTCGGAAGGGGCCAATGTCGTCATTACTGGACGGGATATGGAAAAACTGAACGAAGCTGTGAAAGCGATTACAGGAGAGCGGGGATCAGTCGAAGTTTTTCAAATGGATGTCCGTGAACCTGAGCACGCCAAAGCAATGGTCAAATTTGCACACGATAAGTTTGGGAGAGTGGATGGACTTGTAAACAATGCCGCCGGCAATTTTATTGTCCACGCAGAAAAGTTGTCGCCTAATGGGTGGAAATCGGTGATCGACATTGTCTTGAACGGAACTTTCTTTTGTTCCCATGCAGTCGGCAATTACTGGATTGAGAACGGCACAAAAGGAAATATCCTGAATATGCTTGCCACCTACGCCTGGAACGCTGGGGCGGGCGTAGCACATTCAGCTGCTGCAAAAGCAGGTGTCATGTCATTGACCCGCACATTGGCTGTAGAATGGGGCACGCAGTTTGGCATACGCGTCAATGGCATTGCGCCTGGACCGATCGAACGCACCGGCGGAGCCGATAAACTTTGGGAATCCGAAAAGGCGGCGAAACGGACAATAGAATCTATTCCTCTTGGCAGGCTCGGAAAACCGGAGGAAGTTGCAGAACTTGCAGCCTTTATCATGTCGGAAAAAGCGTCTTATATGAATGGAGAAATTGTTACTTTGGACGGGGGACAATGGCTGAATAAGTTTCCTTTTTAAGGGATTCTGCGCAGCAATTCAATAGTGTCCATAAACACGATGTGTTATGATAAAACCTGAATGGTCGGTATCCAATACAGGCGCAGCAAAAGGAGTAGAGCACATGATTTCATTACCAAGCAGAGATTTTCTAGATACACCAATCGAAGACTATATCATTTCTTCCGAGAAAGTTGCTCATGTACAGATGGGAAACAGTGCTGAACATGCATTGCTCGTACTCACCAAGACGGGCTATTCCGCAATTCCGGTTTTGGATTCAAAATACCGCTTTCGGGGTTTGATCAATGCACAACGGATTACTGATGCGATTCTTGGATTGGATCATATAGAATACGAACGGCTTCCAGACATCCGTGTGGAAGATATCATGGAAACAGATCTGCCCTTGATCCACGTCAATGAACGTTTTCAAAAAGCGCTTGATATGGTCATCAACCAGAACTTTCTTTGCGTAGTTGATAATGAAGGAATGTTCATGGGGATTTTGACGCGGCGTGTTGTATTGAAACAATTGAAAAAACAAATTTATCAGCTGAAGAATTGAATAAGGCAATAATGGAGAAGGTCTCGTTTTGAGGCCTTTTTTATGCTTAAAAAAGGATGGGATATTTCCCATACGAGAGATATTATGAGCGCAGGCCACCACTCAAACGTGTAGGGAACTGCACTAGACCAACCCCGGTTGGTGCTGCTAATTGGAGATAGTCGAAAAGAGGTCTGTTCAATGGAAAATTCAAAAAGGCCGCTGATTTTGGCTTCTGTCATGCTGGCCATGTTCGTCAGTGCGGTTGAAGCCACAATCGTCTCGACCGCAATGCCCAGCATTGCTTCTGAGCTGGGCGGCTTTTCAAAATACAGTTGGGTGTTCTCAGCTTATTTACTGATGAGTACCGTAACGGTTTTAATCTACGGGAAATTATCCGATATTTTTGGGCGAAAGCGGGTATTCGCTTTTGGCATGCTGCTCTTTTTAGTCGGTTCGCTTTTATGCGGATTAGCCAATTCTATCGAAGAATTGATATTTTATCGCTTTATTCAAGGCATGGGGGCAGGGGCAGTCATGCCGATTGCCACGACTATTGTCGGTGATATTTACTCCAGGGAAGAACGCGCAAAAATACAAGGGTATTTATCGAGTGTCTGGGGAATTTCAGCAGTCACTGGACCGGCAATCGGCGGGATTCTTGTGGCGACCATCGGGTGGGAATATGTCTTCTGGCTGAATCTTCCTCTTGGCATCGTCTCTCTTCTTGGTGTAGTGCTGTTTTTAAAGGAACCCGCAAATACGAAGAAACCGGCAATTGACTATAAAGGGGCATTCTTATTAACGGCCGCTTTATCAAGCTTGCTGTATTTATTGGTTGAAGGCGGCGTATCGTTTGATTGGTTGTCCAGGCAATCGCTCATTTTAGCGGCAGCTAGCTTAGTGCTTATCGCATTGTTTGTCTGGGCAGAACAGAAAGCAGCCGATCCAATGATGCCTTTTGAAATCTGGAAGAATAAGACCATTCTGTATGCCAATCTCGTATCTTTGGCGACCGGTGTCATTTTAATCAGCATATCCAGTTATTTGCCGACCTATGTGACCGGGGTGATGGAACAGCCTGCAGCTATTGCAGGCTTCACTCTGACCGCGATGTCGATTGGCTGGCCACTGGCAGCTTTCTTCTCGGGAAGGTTGCTGCTGAAGATCGGCTATTTCAAAACATCTTTAGCTGGCGGAATATTCCTGGTAGCGGGAACATTGTTGTTTGTCTTGATGCAGCCAGGGTTCGGTCCTTTATGGGCAGCCATGTCGAGTTTTTGCATCGGAATTGGAATGGGGCTGACCAGCACGGCCTTTATTGTTTCGATACAGGCTGCCGTTTCCTACGAACAGCGTGGATCGGCGACGGCCTCGAATATGTTCATGCGAAATTTAGGCAGCACGATAGGCGTGGCATTGCTCGGCAGCATACTTAATAGTTCTCTGCTGCGTTATTTTGCTGACAATGGTGAGAATTATTCGTTAAGCTCAATCAATGATTTATTGAGCGTGGACAGCCGTGCCGGAATTTCAACCCAGACACTGGATTTTCTCCAGCAGGCATTGGCTGGTGCGCTCCAGAATGTGTACGTGGTTACTGCATTTTTTGCGCTGCTCAGTTTCATCCTGATCTTTGGGCTTCGCGGACAGAAAGGAGTGAAGAGCAGTGTCAAATGAAGAATTGATCATTAAAGTGCTTGCGGAAGAAGGGAATATGAGAAAAGCGGCAGAGCGGCTGTTTTTATCCCAGCCGGCTTTATCCCAACGCCTTCAAACAATCGAGAAGGATTGGGGACAGCAATTGTTCATCCGTTCTCAAAAAGGGTTATCTCCTACACCAGCGGGAGAATTGGTGATTCAATACGCCAATGAAACCATCCAGCGCAAAGAAGAAGTTTTCGAAGTGCTGCACACGTTGACATCTAAAGTTCACGGCACTTTGAAAATTGCATGCGCGACAATCATCGGCCAGAACTGGCTGCCCAAAGTGCTGAAGGATTTCGTCACGCTTTACCCGGAAGCCAAAATTCAATTGATTACCGGCTGGAGTTCTGAAATCGTCCGTTCGCTGTACGAAGGAGAAGCACATATCGGAATTGTACGGGGCCATACAGATTGGAAAGGGCCGAAACTCCATTTATTCAAAGATACGTTGTATCTTGTAGATAAGGAAATTCGATCATTGGAAGAGTTGCTTCAGACGGACCGGCCTTTTATTCAGTTTAAAAGCGACTCGACTTATTACGAAGAGATCCAGCAATGGTGGCAGAAGCATTTTGCCTCCAATCCGAAACGGCAGATTACAGTAGACCAGATTGAGACTTGTAAGCAGATGGCCGTCAATGGCATCGGCTATGCCATCCTGCCTTCCATTACATTGACCGGCACTGAAGATGTCCATATGATGCCTTTGACAAACAATAAAGAAGAACTTGAATTGACGCGGGATACATGGCTGATTGGCTATGAATCAGCATTCCAGCTTCGCCAAGTAGAGGCATTTGTCAATATAGTCAAAAAACATGCCGCTTTATTAAGGTGAAGCGGGTGAATTATTATGCAATATCAGATATAATAACAGCATCACATAATAGAAAGAGGTTATATTGATGAAACAGATGGATGCAAATGAAATTATCTCGTACATACAGAATGCCAAAAAATCTACACCCGTTAAAGTATACATAAAAGGACAGGGCGTCGCTGATTTGGATTATGGAACAGATTCCAAAGTATTCGGAGAAGGCAGTTCAGTTACTGTATTTGGTGAATGGGCAGATATTCAAAAGGCATTGGAAGCGAATGCTTCTGTCATCGAAGATTCGGTTGTAGAGAACGACCGCAGAAATTCAGCCATTCCATTATTGGATATGAAAAACATCAACAGCCGCATTGAACCGGGTGCGTTTATCCGTGAAAACGTGGAAATCGGCAATAATTGTGTCATCATGATGGGCGCTGTCATCAATATCGGCTCTGTTATCGGAGATGGAACAATGATCGATATGGGCGTTATATTAGGCGGCCGTGCAACTGTCGGCAAAAACTGCCATATCGGAGCCGGCGCTGTACTGGCCGGCGTGATCGAGCCGGCATCAGCTACCCCTGTCATCGTCGAAGATAATGTAATGATCGGAGCCAATGCAGTAGTTCTTGAAGGGGTTCGCATCGGCAAAGGCGCCGTAGTTGCTGCAGGGGCTATCGTGATTGAAGACGTTCCTGAAAACTCGGTAGTAGGTGGAACTCCAGCTCGCGTATTGAAATTGATGGATGAGAAAACACGTTCGAAAACTGAAATCAAACAAGAACTAAGACAGCTGTAATTGGTGAATCCAATGGAATTAGTGAAAATCAGAAGAGATCTGCATCAAATTCCGGAAATTGGTTTTCAGGAAGTTAAAACACAGGCTTATCTATTGGAAGCCATTTCGCGATTGCCTCAAGAGCGGCTGGAAGTGGTGGAATGGCGTACCGGCATCGCGGTTAAAGTGCGGGGCAGCCATCCCAAGAAGCGGATTGGCTGGCGTACGGACATCGATGCTCTGCCGATTACAGAAGAGACCGGATTCGATTTCAAATCGACTCATCCCGGATATATGCATGCCTGTGGACATGATGTCCATATGGCGGTAGCACTCGGGTTGCTTGAAAAGCTGATTGACAAACCCATCAAGGATGATGCCGTGATTTTGTTTCAGCCTGCAGAAGAAGGTCCAGGAGGAGCATTGCCATTTCGTGAATGGCTGAAAAATGACAAACCGGATTTTCTTCCGGACGTGATTTGTGCGCTGCATATTGCGCCTGAGCTGCCGGTCGGTACAGTCGGCACCCGGCCAGGTTTGCTGTTTGCCAATACGTCCGAGCTGTTTATCGACCTCCGGGGCAAAGGCGGCCATGCAGCCTATCCACATTTGACGGAAGATATGGCCGTTGCTGCTGCTTCGTTATTGATTCAGCTGCAGACCATCGTCAGCCGAACTGTTAATCCGATGGACTCTGCCGTTCTGACGGTCGGCAAAATGACTGCCGGAACGGTGCAAAATATTATTGCTGAGCATGCACGTTTGGAAGGGACAATCCGTACGCTGAACAGTGAATCCATGGTTCATATGAAGCGACGGATTGAAGCTATCTGCCGGGCTGTCGAAGAAGCCAATCATTGCAAGGTCACCATCGATTACGGTTCAGGGTATTTGGAAGTCAATAATAACGAGGCACTGGCGGAGAAGTTTCTCCGTTATGCCAGCGAATCTGAAGGCGTTCAAGCCATTCGCAGCGAAGCGGCTATGACAGGCGAAGATTTTGGTTACTTTACCGAACAGCTGCCAGGACTGATGTTTTGGGCAGGAGTTTCTTCACCTTATGGATTGCATCACGCGAAACTGGATCCGGATGAAAAAATTCTGGACTTAATGCCAGGGTTTATCCATGGATTCATGTCAGAATTGTAGGGCGGACAGCTTAGGCTGCCGTTCTTTTTTTATGGAGAAAAATAGGAAGGGAGAGAGGATGGACGTTTAACCGCCAGCCCAGGAAAAAAGGCGTTACAACGAGATGCCTGTCTTCCTATTTTACGGGTACTGCAACAAGCACTTCTTCGTTAAAAATAACTGAAAAATTGTTATGAGAAAATGGAACTATTTAACTTAGCCAGCGTACTAATAAAGAGACAAGAAAAAGGGGGATCAACATGCACAAACGCTTGCTGGCATTTTTGGTTTTTGCATTATTTATCAGTTTGTTTATTGTGCCGCAGGTAACATTGGCAGCACCGCAAATCACGGTGGATTCCAGCGCCGGTTTTCAAAATAAGGTCAAGTACGAAAAAGGGCTGCCGCTGCAATTTACAGTGACCAATCAAGGCTCTGCATTTTCCGGAGACCTCGTGCTGAGCTATTCTGAAACCTACAATCTTGGGGCCGGTCTGGCGATGCCGATCGAGCTGGCTGAAGGCGAAAGCAAGACCTTGCAGATTGCCTCATCCGGATTGTCGGATATGTATTACACAGGAGGTCCAGGAGACCAGAACATCTTTGTATTTGAAGGTGGCTGGGAAGACGGAAAATCCATTGCCTTCAAAGGTGCAAAGATGGTCCAGCCTTCCTATTATTCGCCCATGACGTTATTTGTAGCCACCTTGACGGATAATCCGGACCGTCTGTTGCCGTTGAAGCAACTGGCGGTTCCGGCAAGCGAAGGAGTGGAAGTGTTTCATCTGAATCAATTAAAAAACTTCTCATTGCCGACCGAAGCACAGGCTTGGGACATGATCGATTACTTGGTCATTGATGAGTTTGCCTTTAGTGATTTGCCGGATCCGGCACAACAGGCAATTCTGCAATGGATGCAGCAAGGCGGCAACATGATCGTCGGTTCATCCAGCAGCGCAGAAGCTGAACTTGGCAGTTTAAGTGAATACTTGCCATTGGAACTGGGGAATTCGATTGAAGCAGCCGTTCCAGGGTTGGAGAAGCCAGTACCTGCATACGAAGCGGTTGCTAGAGAAGGAGCCGCTGTCAAGCTGCAGAAAGATGGGCAGGTTTTTGCTGCGACCCAGCCAGTGGGTACCGGAAGTTTGACGCAGCTGAGCTTTTCTCTTGGAGATGAAACGGTTTCTGCCCAAAAGGGCTATAGCAAGATGATGTCGAACTTCTTTCCGACGTCGTTGAATGCATACAATTCTATGGGCGGCCAATCGATCCTTGATTACATGAGCTATGAGGTGGGGGATGTCAACGAGCTATTCGACAGCTTTGCTGTGTCACGTCCGTTTATCCTTGCTGTCATTTTGCTTTATATCCTCTTGATTGTGCCTGTTCTTTACATTGTCTTGAAGAAAAAAGACAAACGGGAATATGCCTGGTTCATCATTCCAGGAGTCGCTTTACTGACCTCGATCGGGCTCTTCGCATATGGTGCCAAAGATCGGATAGGCAATCCGCAGATTCAGCAGACCGGTTTTTTTGAAGTGGACGTGGACAGCGGATTGAACGGTTATTATGTCAATTCTTTGTTGTCAAACCGCGGCGGTAATTATCAATTCACTGCACCTTCATCGACCACCATGACTTATCGCATGGCCAGTGAATTTTCAGGCACACAGCCTTACCTTTCTGCAATGATGGAGAAAGGGGCTGCCAACAACCAAATGACTTTGCGTGATATGCGCTATTGGTCTGTAGAGTCCATCATGGGCCAGTCGTATATTGAAAACAGTGGGGATTTCACCATCGACTTGGAAGTGGCTGAAGAAAAAATTTCAGGAACAATCCGTAATAATTTTCCATTCGCTGTCGAAGACGTCTCAATTTGGACAGGGACACGCCTTTTGGATCTGGGCGATTTGAACCCAGAACAGGAACTAGCAGTGGACGAGAAAATCCAGTCAGCTATTTTGTCGCCTGCCGCTGCTATCGGCCAATCCTATGGCTATATGCCGATAGCGGATCTGAAAGAACTGGAAAAAGCCCGACGCCAGACTTTGCTCTCGACGTCCTATGAACAGATGTCACAGAACGGCAAAACGCCTTATGTGATTGCTTATACAAAAGATGCCATCGTTCCAATTACTCTTGAAAACCAGCGTGCTTCAGTGGATTCCATTCATTTGATTGCGCAAAGCTTTAAACCGAAATTGTCCTTAAGTGGAGAAATCACGCTAAATGCTGATGCTTTTGGGATGGGAATCACCGGGACCACCACTAATGCCTATTCTGAAAACGTCTCAACCGACCCCTACCTGTATTATTTGGAAGAAGGCGAGTATGACATGATCTACACGCTGCCTGAGGATATCGAGAAGGACAAATCTGCCTGGGATGAGCTGTCTGTCATTACTTCAGGGCAAAGCTTGAGCGTTTCCATTTTGAATGCCGATACCGGGAATTATGAAGAAATTACGGATTCCAATAAAAAATTCACCGATACGGCTAAAAATTATGTGGGGCCGGAAGGGACGATTAAATTGAAGCTGAAAATGTCCATGAATTCGGGGAATCCTGAAGTAGTCGTACCGAAAGTTAAATTGAAAGGAGTGATTACCCCGTGATTGAAACCATCGGATTAACTAAAAAATATGGTTCTTTTTATGCGCTGCAGGACTTGAATCTGATAGTTGAAGACAGTACCGTATTTGGATTCGTCGGTGCGAACGGCGCTGGGAAATCAACCACCTTTTCGATTTTGGCGACTCTTTTGCAGCCGACATCGGGTGACGCATTCATCAATGGAATAAGCGTCACGAAAAATCCTCAGGAAGTCAGAAAACAGATCGGCTATATGCCGGATTTCTTCGGTGTCTACGATCAGCTGAAAACTGAAGAGTACTTGGATTTTTATGGGGCGAGCTATGGCATCAAGCCGAAAGAAAGGGCTGCATTGATTCCGAAGCTTTTGGAATTGGTAAATTTGGAGCACAAGCGGTATGACTATGTCGATTTGTTGTCGAGAGGAATGAAGCAACGGCTATGTTTGGCCCGTGCCTTGATCCATGATCCAAAAATCCTGATTCTTGATGAACCGGCTTCCGGTCTTGACCCGCGTGCCCGTGTAGAAATGCGGGATATTTTAAGAGAGCTGAAAGCGATGGGCAAAACTATCCTGATTTCTTCCCATATCCTTCCCGAGCTTGCAGAAATGTGCGACAGCATCGGCGTTATCGATAATGGCAGATTGATTGCACAAGGCTCTGTCCATGATATTCAAGCGCAACTGCAAAGCGAAAAAGTGCTGCGCGTTAAAGTAATGGGAGATACACAGCCGGTTGTTCCATTTTTTGAAATGGATCCCTTCGTTTCTCAGATTGAAGAACAGCGTGACAAAAACACGATTCAGTTTTTCTACCGGGGAGCAGAAGAAGACCAAATGCGGATGCTGCAACAGGCAATTGAACAAAAAATTCCGATCCTGTCATTTTCAGAAGAAGAAACCGATCTGGAAGATGTCTTTATGGCGATCACAAAAGGAGTGGAAATTGGATGAAAACTCTTTCTGCCAATCCAGTATTAATTAAGGAACTTAAATTGCGTTTCCGTAATTTGAAAAGTTTTACGGGCATCCTGTTCTATTTGATAGCCATGAGCGTTTTTGTTTTCGGTTTCATCTTTTTGGCCACCTCGCTGACGGGAAGCGGATTCTTCCGTCCTGATGAAAGCTTTATGCTGTTCAGCAGCATGACCTATATCCAGCTAGGGCTGATTTTATTCATCACTCCCGCATTGACTGCAGGAACCATCAGTTCGGAACGTGAAAAACAGACCTTGAATATTCTGCTGACAACATCTCAAACATCTTTCCAAATCATTTTTGGAAAGATGACATCATCCATCGCTTTTCTGCTGCTGATGATTGTATCTGGGCTGCCTATATACAGTCTGGTATTCTTGTACGGAGGGGTTTCTCCCAGCCAATTGCTTTTCATTTTCCTGTTTTATCTGCTGACACTGTTGGCATTAGCCAGCATCGGCGTCATGTTTTCCACATTAATCCGTAAAACGATTGTCGCGATCATTGCGACCTATGGGGCAATGATCTTCTTTGCCGGCGTCACTGCATTTTTCCTGCTGATTTCGGTCCAAGTATCTCAAATGGGCACTGCGGCACCGTCTATGTCGCCGATGGCTCATTTCTGGGCCACCATCAACCCGCCGGCGGTGCTGCTGACTTTGCTGCAGCCGACGATGGAAGGGCAGTTGCAGAGCTTGACGATGATTCCGGTTCCACTATGGATCGGCTATACGATTTTTTATATTCTGCTGACTGTTTTCTGCATTTTCATGGCGGTCAAAAAGCTTCGCGTTAATATGAATAAATACAAATAAGGAGGGATTCCCATGAACAATCGCGACATCCATAAGTATGTCAAAAAGACAGACAAGCTATTGAAAATGCTCCATTTTAGCCGCACTCTGCAGTCCGCTTTAGTTGCAGGCCTTGTTTTGGCAGTGGCTCTGCTGTTGGTGTCGCGCTTGTTTGTGCTTCCTTATTATGAATTTTATGCATATGCTGCGGGATTTTTTGCTGTAGGAAGTTGGCTATTACTGTCGTTCAAAAACTTGCCGAACCTTCAGCAGGCAGTTCAGGAGTTGGACCGGTTCACACCACATAATCAGCTGCTGACGGTGTGGAGGCTGACCGAAAAAAATCCTTTAGCGGAAGAGTTGACTAAAAAGACTGCACAAACCGTTCCTTTCAGCTATCAGTTGTTCCGTAAAGAACGCAAAGCCTGGCTGCGGCCCAAGTGGTTGATTGGGGCTGTCGTCAGTGCGACTTTAATGGTGCTGCTCCTGATCTTTCCGAGCAATTTGCAAAACCAGGCGAATGACGTAGAAAAAGAGCTCGAATTGGTGGAAGACATAAAAAAAGAAGTCGATGAAATGAATAAACAGGCAGAAACAGAAATTGTGAAAAAAGAATTGGATACATTAAAAACAACGATTGAAGATGAAAAAGACCCTGAAGCGGTATTGAGAGAAGTGGTGAAAAAGCAAAAAGAACTGGACTTGAAGGAACGGCAACTGGCTGAAAAAAAGGATGCAAGTGCCGAAGCAATATCCAAAGACATTGGGAAAGCTGCTGATCAATTAGCTGGACAAGCCGGAAAAACCCAAACAGCTTTGAGCAATATGGGGAAACCGGTAGCATTTCCTCTGCAGCAGACCATCGCTAACCGTGAACAATCAACACAAGAAAATCCAAGTGAATCTGAAACCGGCAAATCATCTGAGGGAACAGGTGACGCCGGCAGTTCCGATGCAAACGGCCAATCATCCGATAATGAAGAAAGAAAAGAAGGCGAAGGTGAGAGTAAGGGCCAAGGCCAGGCACAAGGCCAAGGACAAGGACAAGGACAAGGACAAGGACAAGGACAAGGACAAGGTCAGGGACAAGGCCAGGGACAAGGCCAGGGTCAAGGACAAGGCCAGGGGGCCGGGAAGGGCAAAGGCAGTCGGGATTTATTGACCGTCCCATCCAGAATTGGCGGTCAAGGAGAAACGGCAGTGGACAGTGGCGAAATTGGCGAAGGCAAGGCAGCGGGAGAGCAGCAAGGAGCCGTTCCTGCCACCAAAGGCACAATCCAGCCATATGAAGAGGTCGTGGGCGATTATTCGGATGCCTATTTTTCAAGCGCGGACCGTCTACAATTGCCGCCTGATCTGCAGACCATTGTAGAGCAATACTTTACGGATATTGAAACCGACAAATAGAAAAGAGGGTTCTCATGACATACACAACGGATCAATTTACAGAAATGAGCCAATTGCTTCAGGAAGTCAAAGAAGAAATTGGACGCTTTATCGTCGGCCAGGAACGGGCTGTCGAGTTTTCTTTATACGCGATTCTAGCGGATGGCCATGCCTTGCTAGAAGGGCTTCCCGGGCTTGGCAAGACGATGCTGATCCGGACCATTTCGGACGTACTCGATTTGTCGTTTTCAAGAATCCAGTTTACTCCTGATTTGATGCCATCGGATATTACAGGGACCAGTCTGATTGAGCGGGATGCAGAAGGGCGCCAGCAGTTTACGTTCCGGGAAGGGCCAATATTCCACCAAATGGTATTGGCTGATGAAATTAACCGGGCTACTCCTAAAACACAAAGTGCATTGCTTGAGGCGATGGGAGAAAAAACAGTGACGATTCTTGGCGATACGAAAAAGATGGCACGCCCATTTTTTGTATTGGCAACACAGAATCCGATTGAAATGGAAGGAACCTATCCGTTGCCGGAAGCACAAATGGACCGCTTCCTATGCAAAATACTGGTTTCTTATCCGACACGCAACGAATTGGCTGAAATCAGCCGCCGAACGACAGGAGCCCAAACGATCAGCCTCAGCAAAAAGATGAATACAGAAGGGTTGGTCGAGGCGCAACAGATGGTAAAAGAAGTGCTGATGGCAGATGATATTTTAATGGTGGCTGTGGATATTATACAAAATACCCATCCTGAGCATTCAGAGCACGAAGCAATCCAGCAATATGTCCAGTATGGAAGTGGACCACGCGGCTTGCAGAGCCTGATTCGATTGGCTAAGGCGCGTGCCTTGATGGAAGGACGCTATCATGTATCGATCGGTGATTTGAAGTATGTGGCCAAACCGGTACTTCGGCATCGCATGCTGTTGAATTACGAAGCTGAAGCGATGGGCAAAGAAGCGGACGAGTTGATTGACTTGGTGCTCAGCAATGCTGGAAAAGGCGTTGTCAAATGATGTTGTTGAATCTGCCTGCCGATTGGGGTTCACGTGTGAGCCGTTATGCCATTGGAACAAAGGCAAAAATCAGGGGCCACCATAAAGGGTCACATCGTTCTATGCGGTTTGGCAGTTCGCTGGATTTCTCCGATTTTCGGGAATACCATCCAGGAGATGATGTCCGCCACATTGACTGGAATGTATACGCACGGACTGAAAAGGTCTATATCAAACGGTTTTTGGATGAACAGGAAATGCGTATCCACATCTTGTTAGACAGCTCCAAGTCAATGGACAGCAAATGGCTGTTTGCCAAACAGCTGGCCTTTTCTTTGGGTCTGATGGCGTTGTCGAACGATGACCGCCTGACGGTTTCGGCTGGACAAAAAGAGACGATTCCTTTTCGGAAAAAAGGGAAGTCGGCCAGAAAGTTATTCGAGCATTTTATGGCTTCTATGCCGGATCCCGAAAATCTGTCATTCGCAAAACAGGCAAGTTTTCATGCAGCAAAAGACTCGACGGTATTGTTCATCCTATCGGATGGATTGGAACCGCTGGAAGACTGGCAGGTATTCTTCAAACAGGCTCCTGCTTATGCGCATGATATCCGCTTTATCCATATTACGACGGAAGACGAACGGTCACCTTCGTATAAAGGAGATCTTCGTTTTATCGATGATGAAACCCAGCAGGTATTGAACGTCACGGTTACAGAAGAAGCGCTTCGCGCATACCGGAAGCAAAGTGAGCTTCACACCAAAGGGCTGGAATCGCTTTGCCGAACATATGGAATCGCTTATTTGCCGTTGCAGACAGAAGAAGGAATCGAGCAGGTGCTGTTTCAGCAGATGGTTCGGAAAAATTGGATTAAATGAGGTGAAACGGCATGGGGGCATCGAATTGGGGAATGATCTGGACAGCAGTTATGCCGTTGGCCGTGATCCTCTATTATTTCTTCAGGAAAAAATACAAGGACCAGCGCGTGTCATCAACAATGTTCTGGCAGGAACGGATGAAAGAGCTGAAAGCTTCACCGTACCTGAAAAAATTGCAGCATCATTTATTGTTTTATTTGCAGCTGGCGGCTCTCCTGTTTTGTGTACTGGGATTATTGGGGCCGTTCAGCGAGTCGGAAACGCTGGCAGGCAATAACTTTATCTTTGTCGTCGACACATCGGCGACGATGCTTGCGGGTTCCCCCACACATTTTGAAAAGCAGCAGGAGGAAATGAAAAAGTTGGCAGCCCAAGCTGGAGGGAAACCCGTCACTATCGTCACGACAGGAGCCAGTCCAGAAGTAGTGGTCCGCAATGAACAGGACCAAAGAGTTTTGGAGCGGGCGATTGACCAACTGGAAGTAAGGTATGAAAAGGCTGAAATGGAACAGACAATTTTGTTTGCTGATACGCTTGCAGCCAACGAATCAACGGTCATTCATATTTTTACGGATTCATTGGACCGTGCTGTACTGGCCAACAAAACCGGCCAACGTTATCAAGTCCACGGATTTAATGAATCACTGCGCAATGTTTCCATTGAGCAGTTCGGTCTATCAGAGACTGAAGCGGGTGCACGGGGCATCGTCCAGCTGGTAAACAACAGTGAAGATCCCCTGCAGGCGACAGTCCGTCTATCGGCAGGCAACATAGAGAAGACAGCGGAAGTAGAGCTGGAGCCTTCAATGGAATTGCTTGTTCCTTTCGAAGAGCTGCCCAATGAAAAGTTGTGGCAGGCGACTGTAGAAGTGGAAGATGATTATGCGGCTGATAACACAATGGCGACTTATCTGGCGCCGCCAGGAAATGCGGTCGTGATTGACTCATCATTGCATGAACTGATCGCCAGCGGGTTCCGTTCAACGGATTTGGAAGTTCACCTGGCAGAGTCGGTCCAGTTAGAACCGGATTCAGCACTGCCGCTGGTTACCAACCAAAGCGAATTATTGGATGGAACAGCGCCGGTTCTACTGATTGGCCGTAATGATGAAAAAGCTTTCGAAGTAGCCGGAGAAATTGAAGCACAAGCGCATCCGCTCTTTACTTACGCTTCTTTGGAAGATGTCTATGTATCCCAGCTGTATCCACCTTTTGAAGGGTTCGAAACAATTGCGTCGATTGATGGGCATCCTTTCATTCAAGTGTCTCCTGAAGGCGATATTGCCGTGCTGACGGATATTCAGTTGACCGACTGGCCGCTGTATCCGTCATTTCCGTTATTTCTTTGGAGCGCGATGGATAGTTTATCTGGAGATGCAGCGTTTCTCGGATTTTTTCAGCCCAACGAACATCGCTCGGTTTCTCTCGCTTCCGATACAGGAGAATGGGAAATCTTTAAAGATGGCACTTACCTCTATTCTTATATAGAAGGCAGCGGCCCGTTTATTTCACCGTCTGAACCAGGAGTTTATGAAGTGATTGGTGAACAAGAGACCAGGAACATGATTGTTCAGCTGGCAAATGAAGAGAAGACGTTGGGAGCCGGTTCTTCCTATGCGATGGGGCTGGCGACAACCGCCCAGGACACAGTCCGTTTTTCTTTCGTGCCGTATATTATTGTGTTGATTTTGCTGCTGGTTGCTGTGGAATGGGAGGTGTACCGCCGTGGAATTGCAACTCGATGAACCGCTTTGGCTGATTTTGCTCCTTCCTGCCGCCCTCTACTTTGGCTGGTTTGGTTTAAAGAATTTTCCTGCCAGTTCCAAAATGGCGAAAACAGTTTTTATTCTTCGTGTATTCGTGGTGGCTTTATTGATCTTCGCCTTGGCGGGGCCATCGCTGTTCAGTCCGGTAAAAGAAGAACAAGTGATTTTCCTGTTGGACCGATCGGCGTCTCTTGAAGGAATGGAGACCGAAATGGCGGCAGCAGTGGAAAAAGCTTTAAACGCTCAAAAAGATCATCAGTCGGTTGCCGTCTATACATTCGCCGAGGATTTCCTGAGCCTTCTGCCGATGACAGCAGAACCTCAGACTTTGCCTGCGGAACTGGCGATCGGCCAGAACGGCCATACCAATATCGCCCGGGCACTGGAGCTGGCTTCAAATAGTGGAGACACAGACCTTGCGACACGGTTGGTGGTTTTGACTGATGGCAATGAAACACAATCTTCTGCCATCGAAAGCTTGAATCGCCTAGAATCGGACCGTTTGCAAGTGGATGTTTGGCCCATCGAACAATCTGCAGTGAACGATATGGCCGTCAGCCGCTTTGAAACGCCTTCACGGGCATTTTTGGGAGAGGCACAGGCATTTTCTGTCTCCATTGATTCAGATGCAGAAGCTCAGGCAAAATTGATCTTTTCGGTTAACGACCGCGATTTGGATGCAAAAGAGATCTCCTTGGCAGAAGGCCAAAATGTCTTCAATTATACCTATCCGGCCAGTTCGGAAGGCTTGCTGAAGTATGAAGTGCGTTTGGAGGCTGCTGAAGATGCTTTTCTCGAGAACAATTCATTGGCGAGCATTACGGAAGTTTCCGGCAATCCGGAAGTACTGGTGGTCAATGGCGGAGAGCCGAGTCCGATTGCCGCTTTATTGGACACAAATAATTTGCGTGTAACCGAACTCTCTGGCGCTGAACTGCCGAGCAGCTTATCCGCTATTCTTCGTTATGACTCCATTATTTTCGACAACGTATCAGGAACTTCTGTCGGTGAACAGCAGATGGCCATTATTGAACAAGCTGTCCAGCAATTCGGTGTCGGTTTTATGATGGTCGGCGGCGATCAAAGTTTTGGGTTGGGAGGTTATTTCAAGACGCCGATTGAACGCCTGTTGCCGGTGGAAATGGAAGTCCAAGGCAAACATGAATTGCCTTCACTAGGCCTCATGATTGTGATGGACCGTTCAGGAAGCATGATGGGAATGAAGTTGGAGCTCGCCAAAGAAGCGGCAGCCCGCTCTATCGAATTGCTGCGTCCGGATGATACCTTGGGCGTCATCGCATTTGATGACCAGCCATGGGAAATTTTGCCGACTGCCAAAATGGCCGATCCGCAGGCCGCGGTGGATAAGGTCTTGGGAATTACGCCAGGAGGCGGGACTGAAATCTATCGTTCTTTGCAAAAGGCTTATATGGAATTGGAAGATTTGAAACTGCAGCGGAAACACATCATTCTATTGACGGATGGCCAATCTGCTACATCAAATGACTATGACGCGTTGATTGAAAATGGCAAAGACAATAACATCACCTTGTCGACAGTGTCGATCGGACAAGATGCTGACCGCAATCTGCTGGAACAGTTGGCGGACACAGGAAGTGGGCGTTTCTATGATGTGACGGATGCTACTACGATTCCTGCCATCCTGTCGCGTGAAACTATCATGATGTCGCGGACTTACATTGTCGATCAACCGTTTTACCCGATCGTTTACAGCAGCAAATGGGATGATTTATTTGCAGAAGGTGTTCCGCAACTCAATGCCTATATTGCAACTACAGCCAAGAGTACCGCAACCGTTGCACTGGAGAGTGAAGAAGGCGATCCTGTGCTGGCGAGCTGGAATTACGGCCTTGGAAAAACGGTTGCTTTCACTTCCGGCAGTGGTGCATGGAGTGGGGACTTCCAAAGCTGGGCTCAGTGGCCGGATTTCTGGAACCGCAGCGTGGCTGAATTGCAGCCTACATTTGAAGAGATTCCTTATTCGGTCATTCGGAAAGAACAAGGAGTCTACACGGTAGAAGATCCTACACAGAGTTCTGCGATCTTGACGGTGGCGGCAGTTGACGAAGAAGGCAATGACATTCCACTGCAGACAGAGCCGGTGGCACCTGGAAAAGTTGAAGTCAAGTTGGATGCCGATCCGGGACTGGTCTTTTTCAGCGTCAGCAATGAAAACGGAGCGGCCTTTAAAACAGGGCTGACTATTCCATACGGCGATGAATACCGAACGGCATCAGCCAATATGCCTCTTTTGACAGCCTTGGCTGAACGGACAGGAGGGCAAGTATTGGGTACACTGGATGAAGCGTTCCGTGACATGCCTTATACCAGCGGTACGGTCCGCCCGATTCAATTGTGGCTGCTGTTGGCGGGGATGCTTCTGTTCTTCACAGACATCACACTCCGACGCTTTGGTCTGCCGAAACTCATAAAAAAAAGAAAAGCCGCTAAAGAAGAGGACTCTTCTCCTGCGGCAATTGATCAATTAATAAAAGCGAAAAAGAGGAATTGACTCTTTTTCGCTTTTTGATTTAAGGAAGTAAAATATTTTGCTCTTAATTTAATGTTTCAGCTCCGGCTGGTAGCCAAGAGCTGCTGTTTCCGCATCGACCATGTATTGGCAATGAAAAAACAAGTGATCAAGATGGCGGTCCCTAATATATACGGATAGCTCATGTTGATGTCGAAAAGGATGCCGGCGAGTGCCGGACCGATCATATTGCCGAGGCTCATGTAGGCATTGTTCATACCGGCTGCAAATCCTTGTTCATCGCCAGCCAGTTTGGAGATGAGCGTATTGATGGCCGGCCGCAACAGGGAGGCGGCAGTGAAAAAGACCGCAGCCACCAGAAGGATGGCCCAGAACGAGCTGACAAACAAAATGCCGATCATGGCTCCTGCAGAAACCAGCAAGTTGACAAGGATAACTTTCATTTCACCAAAACGTTTGAAGAGCTTATCAATGACAAAAGTTTGGACCACTACACCGACAAATCCGCCGATTGTAATCAGAATAGCAATTTCTTTCGGTGTGAAACCAAACTTCTTATCTGCATATAATGCGATGGTCGATTGGAAATTAGCCAAACCGAAAGCGAAAATGAACATGACCAGCAGCATGACGAAGTAAGGGGTGTAAGTAGAACGCTTGAGCTGCTGGAGCAGGTTTTCGGATTTTTGATCTGCAGCCTGTACAGTAGGTGCGACATTCGGCAACACGACAAAAGAAATAAATGCAGCAATGAGTGCCACTGCCGTTGCAACGTAGAAAGGAAACTGGATGCTGACTTCGGCGAGAAACCCACCGATTCCCGGCCCGATCATAAAGCCGAGCGACATGGAAGCTCCGAGCAGCCCCATTCCTTTTCCACGTTCTTCAAACGTTGTGATATCAGCAACAAAGGCCATCATCGGGGGGATCAGGAATGCAGCACCGAGTCCGCTGAAGAAACGGGCAAGGTACAAAATCCACAGATGGGAAGCGAGCCCGAATGCCAGTTGGGATAGACCGAAAACGATCAATCCAAAGATGATCAACTTTTTTCGCCCGTATTTATCGGAAAGTTGACCGGACAAAGGCGAAAACAGGAACTGGGCTAAAGCGAATGTAGCGATTAGGGTGCCGAGAGCTTGGCCAGCCACGCCGAAAGTGTCCAGATAAGCTGGCATAATCGGAATGATCAAACCGATGCCGCTCATGGCAATGAACATATTGAACATCAGCACATAAAGTGCGAATTTATTTGATTTTACGGCCATAAAGAGACCTTCTTTCATTGTTATTTCGTATTACTAAACTTTAGTCTATAGAATCTACATACTATACCCCAATTCCCACAAAAAAAACAGGCAAAAGTTCTGCCTGTCAGTTTTCCATATCCATTTTAAATTCCAGGAATAGTTCGTTGTAGATTCCCAGCATTTCAAGTCCCAGATTTTCGTAGACTTCAAGGCGCTCCCGAAGTTCTTCCGGGGGATAGAATCGTTCATCTCCGGTAACTTCCGGGTCCATCAACGCAATCGCTTCTTCGTTCGGAGTGGAGTATCCGACGTAATCCGCATTTTGCGCTGCCACTTCCGCATCCAGCATAAAGTTGATGAATGCGTGGGCGCCTTCCACATTTCCGGCTGTCTTTGGAATGACCATATTGTCAAACCATAAGTTCGAGCCTTCCTCAGGGACCACGTAATCGATGTCTTCATTGATCCACATCATATCGGCAGCTTGTCCGGACCAAGTAACCGCTACTGCAGCTTCTTCCCGGCGCATCATTTCAACAATTTCATCACCGATGATGGCTTTGACGTTCGGGCCCATCGTTTTCAATTTATCCGTGGCTTCACGCAATTCACCCATGTCGGTCGAATTCAGTGAATAGCCTAAACTGTTCAGCCCCATGCCGATGACTTCACGCGCACTGTCGACAAGGATCACTTCCTGTTCGAGTGTAGGATTCCATAAATCATCCCAACTTTCGAACGTCTGTCCTTCCAACAAGGTCGGATTGAATGCAATCCCGACTGTTCCCCAGAAATAAGGAATCGAGTATTCGTTGCCTGGATCAAAAGGCAAGTCGAGGAAATACGGATCGATGTTCTCAAGATTCGGCAATAGCTCATGGTCCATTGGGTGCAGCAGGTCGTTTTCCTTCATTTTTTCGATGGCGTATTCAGAAGGCATCGCAACATCGTAAGTTGTGCCGCCCTGTTCAATTTTGGTCATCATCGATTCATTTGAATCAAATGTTTCATAAACCACCGAAATATTGGTTTCTTCTTCAAATTGGTCGATCAGTTCGGGATCGATGTATTCACCCCAGTTGTAGACGGAAATGGAGCCTCCGCCAATAGTTGCCGAACTTTTTTCCATGGCGTTGACCACATATAAGAGAATGGCCGATACCAGCAGGATGGCTATAGCGGCTCTGACGATTTCTTTCATAGTTTGGCGCCTCCTGTTCCAGGGGTTTGTCCGGCCCGTTGATTAAAGAAGTAGTAGCCGAGGACCAGTCCAAGCGTTACTACAAAAATCAACGCGGAAAGTGCATTGATGGTCAAAGTGATCCCTGCACGGGCCATTGAATAGATCTCAATGGATAAGGTCGAGAAACCGTTTCCTGTAACGAAAAACGTAACTGCAAAATCATCAAGCGAATAAGTCAAGGCGAGGAAAAATCCAGCGAAAATACCCGGCTTGATATAAGGAATGATAACGCGTGTCAAAATATCCCGTTTCGATGCGCCAAGGTCGGTCGCAGCGTCTATCAGCGACCCGCTCATTTCCTGCAGCTTTGGCAATACCATGATCACCACAATCGGAATACTGAAGGCGATGTGTGAAATCAAGACAGAAGCAAAGCCGAGTTTGACGCCGATCATCGTGAACAAAATCAGGAACGATGCCCCGATGATGACGTCCGGACTGACGATCAAAATGGTGTTCAAAGACAGAACGGCGTTGCGCGTTTTGCGGTTTCGCAAAAAGACGATGCCAATTGCGCCAAGAACGCCGATTGCTGTTGAGATAAGTGAAGACAACAAAGCGATAATGATAGTATTCATTAAAATGATCAGCAGCCGCGTATCGTTGAATACAGCGCCGTAATGCTCCAAAGTGAATCCTTCAAAGCTCGACATGGTGCCTCCGCTGTTGAAGGAGTAAAAGATCAGATAAAAGATCGGCGCATAGAGAATGGCAAAAACGACTACCAAATACAGTTTTGCGGACTTACTTAGTTTTGCCATTATATGCACCTCCTTTTTCTTTGTGGCCAGTCAGCATCATGATGATGATCATGAACAAGATCAAGAACACGGCAATGGTCGAACCCATTCCCCAGTTCTGTGTCACAAGAAATTGCTGTTCGATTGCTGTACCCAGTGTAATGACTTTGTTTCCAGCAATCAGGCGAGTGATGACAAAAAGCGACAAGGCAGGGATAAACACAGCCTGTACACCTGATTTCACTCCATTGATGGCCATAGGGAAAATAACGCGTCTGAAAGTCGTGAAAGAGGAAGCTCCCAGATCGCGTGAAGCATCGATCAATGCCGGATTGATTTTATCCAGCGAATTGAAAATCGGCAAGACCATAAACGGAATGAAAATATAAACCGATACAAAGATAAAGCTGAAATCTGTAAACAATATCTGCCACGGGCCTGCTCCGAGTGTCTGAAGCAGTTTGTTGGCAGGGCCGTACAATCCGAAAATCCCGATAAAGGCATAAGCCTTCAACAATAAGTTGATCCATGAAGGAATGATGATCAACAACAGCCACAGCTGCTTATGCTTGGTCTTAGTCAACCAATAAGCTGTTGGATAGGCAATCAGGATTGTGATAACGGTAATCAGGAAAGCGTACCAGAACGAGCTTAATGTCATCCGCAGGTAAACGGAAGAAAAGAAGTTCTGGTAGTTTTCCAATGTAAAGGCACCAGTCAAATCCAAGAACGAGAAATAGAAGATCAAGGCAATCGGTGCAATAACGAATAAGGCAATCCATATATAATAAGGGACAAGGTATAACGGGCGCGATGGGTTATCTTTCATTGACAGCCGCTCCGTAGGATTCCAACCGTGCATCGAATGCTTCTTCCGATTCGTTCAAACGCATAACGTGAATCGCTTCTGGTGAGAAATCCAGGCCGATCTGTGAACCGACCTCAACTTTTTTCGTAGAATGGACGAGCCATTCGTTGCCTACTTCGTCAATTGTGGAAATTTCGAAATGCACCCCTCTGAACAATTGGGTATCAACAGTGACGGCCATTTTGCCGGTACCTGCCGTAGTGATTTCGAGATCTTCAGGACGGATGACGATTTCCACCTGTTCATTCGGATTCAATCCCGCATCCACACATTCAAAGTCTTTATTGGCAAAACGAACTTGATAATCGGCAATCATGACGCCGCTGACGATATTCGATTCACCGATAAAGTCGGCGACAAAACGGTTGATAGGCTCATCATAGATATCCATCGGGGTTCCGCTTTGTTGAATTTGGCCAGCGTTCATGACGAAAATTTCATCAGACATGGCAAGTGCCTCTTCCTGGTCATGGGTAACAAAGACGAAGGTTTTCCCAAGGCGTTGCTGAAGTTCCCGCAATTCATACTGCATTTCTGTCCGCAGTTTCAAATCCAAGGCAGAAAGGGGCTCATCGAGCAAGATGACTTCAGGATCGTTGACAATTGCACGTGCGATGGCAACGCGCTGGCGCTGGCCGCCGGACATCTCTGCGATTTCACGTTGTTCATAGCCCTGCAGATTGACGAAAGCCAAAGCCTCTCTTACGCGGCGCTCCACTTCCGGGCCTTTCACTTTCTTGATGCGCAATCCGAATGCGATGTTTTCAAATACGTTCAAATGAGGAAACAAAGCATAGTCCTGGAACACCGTATTGACTTGGCGCTGGTTTGCAGGAATCGTGTTCATTTTTTTGCCTTCTATATAGATATCGCCGCTGGTCGGTGTTGCAAAACCGGCTATCAGGCGCAAAATGGTTGTTTTCCCGCAGCCTGATGGACCAAGCAGCGTATAGAATTTTCCTTTTTCCAGTTCAAAGCTGACATTGTTCAATACATTGCCGGCACCTTCATAGGTCTGCGTGACATTTTCAAAACGTATAATTGATTTTTCGGACATAAGATCCCTCCTGAATTATAAATAAGATTGTGTGGTAACGATGATCATTTCAGAGATGCCATCAAAATCATTGATCAATTGATGGTGATTGGAAGCTTCAAAATAGATGGAATCGCCGGCAGCTGCCGAATATTGGTGATCACCGATTCTGAGCAGAACCCGTCCTTCGAGAACGTAGATGAATGTTTCTGCAGAAGAGGGTTCAAATTCTTTAAAATGCCCATTTGTCTGGAAAGTTAAATAGACAGGCTCCATTTCCTTTTCATTGGATGTGGGAATAAGCCATTCCACTTCATATCCGGCTTCTTCGTCAACGTGTGCAGTGTGGTCGGCGGTGGAGTATACAACTTTGACGTCCCGTTCATCGGAAAAAAATTCTTTGGGAGTGGTCCCCAGCACTTCAAGCAACGTGAAAAAGGTTTCTATAGAAGGGGAATTCATGTCACGTTCCAACTGAGAAATAAAGCCTTTGCTCAAGTCGGTCCGTTTTCCCAATTCTTCCTGTGTCAATCCGTTCTTTAATCGAAGACGTTTGATTTTTGTTCCGATTTCCAACAGAATTCTCCTCGATTCCTATTAAGTGAAAATTTCATAAAGTTTAGTTAAAATATACTTTTAGTTTACTAATAGCATATATTCATTATACGAGAAGAGCGATAATTTTCAAGTAAGAATTTATTTTCAATAAAGGATTGTTATCTATTGCAATTTGGCATGGGTTTTTACTATCATAGAGAAAGTGTGAAATTAAAAATAGTACATTTAACTTATAACAGGCTACTGGAAGCTTTCCGATGAATGAAACTAACATATAAAAATGATGGCTGGACGGAACAATAAGCCTCTGCGCGATTTCAGCCGATGTCCCGTTGTCACCGGCATTGGGAGTAGAGCAGCTGTCCGGATACAGCTGATGAATCCAAGTACTATAGCACGACCAAACTCTAGGAGTGATCAATGTGAACGGCAAAATGAATTTTTTTCTTGATCCTAAAAACCGGGTCATTCAAAAACCTTCGATTATGAATTACAAGCAGGACCAGCAAGGATTGTACCTTGTAGCAGACAAGCGTTTTATCAATTGGATGGATGTCCATACCTATTGCCACACTTGTTTGTCGGCACTGACGTTTGACGATGAATTTGATGCAAGCTACTGCGCCGACTGCAATGAATGGCGGGAAGAACCTTGCACAGACATCAGTTGCGAGTATTGTGAAAATCGTCCAAAACGACCTTTGGATCCCCGCCGATAAGCGGGGTTTTTTTATTTTACCGAAAGTTGTTCGGCATATTGAGATTTTTAGTTTGCATTATGTATGCTAGAATAGAAGCAATTGAAAATGTGGAGGATGGATATGAAAAAGGAATTTGTAGTCATTGGGCTTGGCCGGTTTGGCGGAAGCATTGTGCGTGAGTTGATCGAACAGGATGCGGACGTTATGGCAATCGATAAGGATTCGGAACGGGTAGATGAATTTTCGTCCATCGCGACACAAGCGGTTGTAGCGGATACGACCGATGAAGCGGTTCTGAAATCATTGGGAATCCGAAATTTTGAACACGTCATCGTGGCAATTGGGGAAAATATCCAAGCCAGTATATTGACGACGCTGATGTTGAAGGAAATAGGCGTAAAAAAAATTACGGTAAAAGCGCAAAATGATTACCATGCTAAAGTGCTGGATAAAATTGGCGCCGATAAAGTGGTTCACCCGGAACGGGATATGGGAATCCGGATTGCCCATAACATCCTGTCCAATAACGTGCTGGATTATCTCGAACTGTCCGACGAACATTCCATTATGGAAATCAAAGCCAATCACAAATTGGCAGGCTATACATTAATTGGGCTTGATATCCGGGCAAGGTACGGCATCAACATCGTAGCCATTAAACGGAAAGACGACATTATCGTTTCTCCGCAGGCCGATATGGAGATTGAACAGGAAGATGTCCTGATCATCATTGGATCAGACGCGGACATCAATCGTTTCGAGAAAAAAATGATGAATTGATTGCTGCAAAACAAGAAAAAGACCGGAAAAGGGAGTGCATCCTTTTCCGGTCTTTGTTTCCCTGTATTATATGAAAATAAAGAAAGGTGCATCGGAATGATTATCCGGTGCACCTTTTTTTATTTGCTTAATTAAACTTCCATAATTACCGGCAAAATCATTGGACGGCGTTTTGTTTTTTCATACAAATACGGTCCGAGAACGTCAGAAATATCATTTTTTAATTCTGCCCATTCTGTGTTTTTGCTGTGTATTTTTTTATTGAGATGGCGATTCAGCATTTGCTGAGCCTCATAGATCATTGTGCCAGACTCACGCATGTAAACGAATCCGCGTGAGATGATGTCGGGACCTGAAACCATCTTGTTCTTTTTCATGTCAACGCTGACGACAACAATGACCAATCCTTCTTCGGAAAGGACACGGCGGTCACGCAAAACGATATTGCCGATATCTCCGATGCCGCTGCCGTCGATATAGACATCACCAGAAGGGATGCGTCCTGCAACAGAAGCTTCGTCTTGCCCTAAAGCAAGAACTTCGCCATTTTCCATGATGAATGTGTTTTCCAAAGGAACATCACATTCAACGGCCAATCCTGCATGCGTTTTTAACATCCGGAATTCACCATGAATCGGCATGAAGTATTTTGGTTTGATTAAACGAAGCATCAATTTGTTTTCGGGCTCTGAGCCGTGGCCTGATGTATGGATATTGTTAAGTGATCCATGAATCACGTCTGCTCCAGCGCGGAACAACAAGTTGATTGTACGGTTGACGCTGCTCGTATTGCCCGGAATCGGAGAAGACGAGAAGACAACCGTGTCGTTTGGCTGAATCTGGATTTGGCGATGAGTGCCGTTGGCGATTCTTGAAAGGGCAGCCATCGGTTCGCCCTGTGAACCGGTGCAAAGAATCAATACTTCGTTTGCAGGTAAACGGTTTAAGGTTTGTGTATCTACAAATGCATCCTCAGGTGCATTGATATAGCCCAGCTCACGGCCGATTGTCATGGCGTTGTCCATGCTGCGTCCGAAGACGGCAATCTTACGGCCTTGTGCGACCGCTTCATCCGTTACTTGCTGAAGACGGTAGATGTTTGACGCAAAAGTCGCAAAGATCAGGCGTCCATCAATTTTTCTCATGATGTCTTTGATGGAATCGCCGACTTTTCGTTCTGACATGGTAAAGTCAGGAACTTCAGCATTGGTACTGTCGGACAATAAGCATAAAACGCCTTCACTGCCGATTTGGGCCATTTTCAATAAGTTGGCAGGTTCGCCTACCGGTGTGAAATCGAATTTGAAATCTCCTGTGTGGACAATATTGCCGGGTGGCGTTTTTACCACGACACCAAAAGCATCAGGGATACTGTGGGTAGTACGGAAAAAGCTAACAGCCGTTTTACGGAACTTGATGACGTCATCTTCTTCGATTTCCGTCATCTTCGTTTGGCGCAACAAGCCATGTTCTTCCAGCTTTTTGCGCAATAGGCCTAGAGCCAGTTTTCCGCCGTATACAGGAATGTTGATTTTCTTAAGAAGGTAAGGGATACCGCCGATGTGATCTTCATGGCCATGCGTAATGAAAAGGCCTTTAATTTTGTCGACATTCTTTACTAAGTATGTGTAATCCGGAATAACGTAATCGATTCCGAGCAAATCGTCTTCCGGGAATTTAATGCCTGCATCAATCAGAATGATTTCATCCTGGAATTGGACACCATACGTATTTTTACCGATTTCGCCTAGTCCGCCAAGTGCGAAAACAGCTGTCTGATCGTTTTTAACGAATTTCATCGTTATTCTACGCTCTCGACTTCGTAATTTTGGCTGGCTTGTTCATACTCGAGATGATTGCCTTCAAGTAATTGAACAAGTTCAATATTGTAGTTACGGTCTTTTAAGTGGTTTCGGACTTCGCGCTCGGATGCTGCTTCCACATAAAGACTTTGGGTATTTTCACGAACTGGTACTTCAAAACGGTTTTCTTGGTAGTATACTTTAAAAATCATTGTTTGCTCTCCTTTTTCCACGCTCAAATAAATGCACTTCCTTTATATTATCATGTCGTTGTACTAAAATAAAGAATAGCCCTCCTTATTTATAAAGAAGGGCTAAATCGTTTATGCAATTTTCTTTTTGTTCATGATGCCATTGAGCTGTCTGAGAAGTTTTCGTTTCAAACGTTTCAACATGGCTTACCACTCCTTAAGGCGAGTATACTGCGTTTTCTGACAATTGTAAAGAATGCGGGCTTTATTTTAAGGGCCCAATCACATGGAATGGAGACGAGAAAATGTCTAAATTATTATTGCTCGATATTGATGGGACTTTATTGGATTCCCATAAAAAATTACCGGCTTCTGCTAAAGAAGCCTTGCAGCAAGCGCGTTTGAACGGCCATGATTTAGCCATTGCAACAGGGCGCGGCCCATTTATGATCACTAATGTCCTAAAAGAGCTGGATATCGACACTTATATTACGTTTAACGGCCAGTACATAGCCCATAAAGGCGAGGCTATCCATAAGCAGGCAATTGATGCAGATGTTCTGAACGATATCTTTGAATTTGCGGATCAGCGTGACCATCCTCTGGTATTTATGAATGAAAATAAAATGGTGTCTTCGATCGACTTCCATCCGGACATTGACGAAAGCATCAAAACCTTGAAAATGGCACATCCTGAAGTGGATAAAGAATTTTACCTGAATAATGATGTCTATCAAGCTTTGGTATTTTGTGAAGAAGAAGAAGAGCAGCAATACCATGACACATTCAAACAAGTGGATTTTGTCCGCTGGCACCGGGTATCATGCGATATTACGCCAAAAGGAGGAACCAAGGCCAGTGGTATCAAACATTTGATTAAAGCTACTGGACACTCTATAGAAGAAACCATCGCATTCGGCGATGGGTTGAATGATCTGCAGATGATGGATATTGCAGGATACAGTGTAGCAATGGAAAATGGCCATGAAGAAACAAAGAAACGTGCTTCTTATGTAACGGATCATGTAGACAATGACGGATTGGCAAAAGCGTTCAAGCATTTGAAGTTGATTTGATAAAGAAAAGCGCAAGCGCCCGTTTGAGGAACGTAAGCTAAAGGCGCGACTTCCTGTCGCAACGCTTACGTGATCCGCCTCCTGCGGACCTCTGCCGGGTATAAGACAGACCAGCAGAGTGGCGATTTTGCCGCGGCGCTGGGTTGGCTTATGACCCAAAGCTAAAAAGTGAATCAGACAAAAAAGAGACTCGGCTTACTCAGCCGAGTCTCTTTCAATTGCGATGGCGTTTTCAATTTCAGCGAACGGGTTTTTTGAGTCGATATGGTCAAAGAACATGACGCCGTTCAAGTGATCAAGTTCATGTTGGAATGCGATGGCAGGAAGTCCTTTTAAGCGCATTTTGAACTCTTCTCCATCCAAATTGAAGGCTTTGATGGTGACGCGGGCGTATCTTGGCACATAGCCGGGGATTGCACGATCAACAGACAGGCAACCTTCTCCAGCTGCTAAGTAAGCTTTTTCTACAGAATGGCTGACGATTTTGGGGTTAACAGCAATCATGCTGAGGTTTTCGCCAGAGCTTTCGTCAAAATGCAGGGCAAAAATTCGTTTCGCTTCATTTACTTGCGGTGCTGCGATTCCAACGCCTGGGCGCAGGTCGTATTTTTCAGCCAGCTCATCGTCTTGGCTGTTTACTACATATTCCAGAAGGTCTTCACCCAGTTTCCGGTCTTCTTCAGAAAGTGGGAATTTCACTTCTTCTGAGCGTTTTCTGAGTGTAGGATGACCTTCACGTATAATGTCTTTCATTCGTATCAAGTGATTTCATCCTTTCAATTGGCTTGCTATACATATCAGTATAACGTAAAGCGGCTGTTTTGAAAAAAGAAAAAGCTGCTGGCCGGTGTTGTATTTTACTTAATGGCATACTATAGTTAATTCATGGAAATAAGGGGTGAAAAGGATGAGGAAATTAGGGGTACTGTGTGCTTTCATCATTCTTCTTTTAGTGGCTGGCTGTTCAGGTTCGGGAACTCGTGAAGAATTGGATCAAGTCCTGAATGATACTTTCGATGCCGAAGAAGAATATCGGGATGTCCAGGATGACCTGGAAAAACGCGAGAAAAAAGAGCAGCAATTGTTTGAAGAAATTATGGCGTTAACACAGGAGCAGCAAGAAGATGTTGAAAAACAGGCTCAATCAGCAATTGATTCTGCAGATGAACGCCTTGATTTCCTTCAAACTGAAAAGGAATCGATGCAGGCAGCCAAAGAAAATTTCACAGAGATTGATGGAGTGATTGAAGATGCCGAAGAAGCAGCTGTTAAAACTGACCTCGAAGCATTGAAAGCAAAAATGCACGAGCGCTTTGCTGCTCATAATGAATTTACGCAAGCGTATGAGGGGCTGATCGGACTTCAAAAAGAATTATATGAAATGTTGAAGGATGAAGAAAATAATCTGCAGATGCTTCAAGAAAAAGCTGGAGAAGTTAATAAACAAAATGAGCAAGTGCAAAATGCTGTGACAGCGTTTAATGATTTAACCCAACAGGTAAATGAGTTGAAAGATGCCACAATGGAAAAATTAAATGAAAACGAAGAGTAAGCGGCCCCTACGGCCGCTTTTTCTGTGCTATAAAAGATAGTGTATTTGTTCTCTGTATTATAATACAGGTGAAAAAAACAACTGATACAGTTTTAAATATCTAAATTATTTCATTATTACTATTATGCAAAAATGTTAGGTTCTATATGATTGACCGAGCTATTCGAGTAACGTATACTGAAGTGGAATGTGAAATTGTATCATAAATTGTATGTAATTATTTTAATACAGATAAAAAGGAGAGTTGCTTTTATGGCTGCGAAAAAATCACAGCAGTTCGATCCAGTGGAAACGCTTAACACAATCGAAGAAAAGTTTGAAATGGTCCAGATTTTAAATGAAGAAGGCGAAATCATCAACGAAGAGGCAGACCCGAAATTATCGGATGAAGACCTTCAGGAATTGATGAGCCGGATGGTTTATACACGTATTCTCGATCAGCGTTCAATTTCGTTGAACCGCCAAGGCCGTCTAGGATTCTACGCTCCGACAGCAGGGCAGGAAGCTTCTCAATTGGCTTCGCATTTTGCTTTGTCAAAAGAAGATTTCATTTTGCCGGGCTATCGTGATGTTCCGCAATTGATCTGGCACGGTTGGCCGTTGCACCAGGCATTCCTTTTCTCTCGTGGACATTTCATGGGGAACCAAATGGCTGAAGGTTTGAATATTTTGCCTCCGCAAATCATTATCGGTGCGCAAATCATCCAGGCAGCCGGAGTGGCACTTGGCATGCAAAAACGCAAGAAAGAAGCAGTGGCGGTTACTTATACAGGAGACGGCGGTTCTTCACAAGGTGACTTCTATGAAGGAATCAACTTTGCAGGCGCATTCCGCGCACCGGCTATTTTCATTGTTCAAAATAACCAGTATGCGATTTCTACGCCTCGCGAACTTCAGACTTCAGCGAAAACCATTGCACAAAAAGCGGTTGCAGCCGGAATTCCAGGCGTCCTTGTAGACGGTATGGATCCGTTAGCGGTGTACGCGGTAACACGTGACGCTCGTGAACGTGCAGTTAAAGGCGACGGACCTACATTGATTGAGACACTTTGCTACCGTTACGGACCGCACACAATGGCTGGTGACGATCCAACCCGATACCGTACTTCAGATATCGACAGCGAATGGGAAAAGAAAGATCCACTTGTCCGTTTCCGTAAATACCTGGAAGCAAAAGGCATCTGGAATGAAGCAAAAGAAAACGAAGTAATTGAAAAAGCTAAAGAAGAAATCAAAGCAGCAATCAAAAAAGCTGACGGCGCTCCGAAACAAAAAGTATCCGATCTATTAGAGATCATGTACGAAGACGTGCCGTTTAATGTTCAGGAACAGTTGGATATTTATAAAGCAAAGGAGTCGAAGTAAGCCATGGCACAATTAACGATGATCCAAGCGATTACCGACGCTCTGAAAACAGAGATGAAGAACGATGAAAACGTTCTTGTTTTCGGTGAAGACGTAGGAAATAACGGCGGTGTTTTCCGCGCAACAGAAGGTTTGCAAAAAGAATTTGGCGAAGATCGCGTGTTCGACACGCCTTTAGCTGAGTCAGGGATTGGTGGTCTAGCAATCGGTTTAGCATTGCAAGGATACCGTCCAGTACCGGAAATCCAGTTTTTCGGATTTGTTTTTGAAGTAATGGATTCCATCAGTGGACAAATGGCGCGTATGCGTTTCCGCAGCGGCGGCAGCTTGAATTCTCCTGTAACCATCCGTTCTCCATTCGGCGGCGGTGTTCACACACCTGAAATGCACGCTGATTCGTTGGAAGGGTTAATGGCGGCTCAGCCTGGTTTGAAAGTGGTCATCCCTTCTACACCTTACGATGCAAAAGGTTTGTTGATCTCAGCAATCCGCGATAACGATCCTGTCATTTTCCTTGAGCATATGAAGCTATACCGTTCATTCCGCCAGGAAGTGCCGGAAGAAGAATACACGATTCCACTTGGCAAAGCTGAAGTGAAACGTGAAGGCAAAGATTTGACGATCATCGCTTATGGCGCAATGGTGCAGGAAAGCATCAAAGCGGCAGAAGAGCTTGAAAAAGAAAATTATTCGGTTGAAGTGGTCGATCTTCGTACCATCCAGCCGCTTGATATTGAAACAATCATTGCTTCAGTAGAAAAAACTGGACGAGCTATGGTCGTCCAAGAAGCGCAAAAACAAGCTGGAATCGCAGCGAGTGTCGTGGCTGAAATCACGGACCGCGCTATTTTAAGCCTGGAAGCACCAGTTCTTCGTGTTACTGCGCCTGACTCTGTATTCCCATTCTCACAAGCAGAACAAGTTTGGCTTCCGAACTCGAAGGATATAGTAGAGACAGCGAAGAAAGTACTTACTTTCTAATTAGACAGAACCGAAAGGGTGATATAGATGGCTTTTGAATTTCGTTTGCCGGATATCGGTGAAGGTATCCATGAAGGTGAAATCGTAAAATGGTTTGTAAAAGCAGGAGATACAATTGAAGAAGACGATATTCTTGTTGAAGTGCAAAATGACAAGGCCGTTGTCGAGATTCCCTCACCGGTTTCAGGAACAGTTGAAGAAGTATTGGTTGAAGAGGGAACGGTTGCAGTAGTTGGCGATATCTTGGTCCGTATTGACGCGCCTGACGCTGAAGAAATGAACTTTAAAGGAGACCACGGCGATAAAGAAGAAGCTGCTCCTGAAGTGAAAGAAGAAACAGAAGAACAAGTCCAGTCCGGCACTGCTGAATCAGGCCAGGAAGTCGATAAGGCTCCTGCCAAAGAAGAAGAGCCGAAAGAACAGACTGGCGCAGGAGCTCAGCCGCAAGCTGACTCTACAGAAGAAGCAGATCCGAATGCGCGTGTCATTTCCATGCCGTCTGTCCGCAAATTTGCACGCGACAACGATGTTGACATTAAACAAGTCACCGGATCCGGCAATAACGGCCGCATTCTAAGAGAAGATGTAGAAGCCTTCATGAATGGTGACCAGAAAGCAGCTGCGCCAGCAGCTTCTGAAGCGCCACAAGAAACAACGCAGGAAGCGGCAGCAGAAAGCACTGACAAAGCGGCAGCAGTACCTAAAGCAGCAGCAGCTCCTGAAGGGGAGTTCCCGGAAACGCGTGAGAAGATGTCTGGTATACGTAAGGCGATCGCCAAAGCGATGGTCCACTCGAAACATACTGCTCCTCATGTAACGTTGATGGATGAAGTGGATGTCACTGAATTGGTAGCACACCGCAAAAAATTCAAGGACATTGCAGCAGAAAAAGAAATCAAACTGACTTACTTGCCTTACGTGGTAAAAGCGTTGGTCAGCACATTGCGTGAATTCCCAGCATTGAACACATCGTTTGATGATGAAACAAGCGAAGTCATCCAAAAGCATTATTTCAATATCGGCATTGCTGCTGATACGGAAAAAGGCTTGATGGTTCCAGTCATCAAAAACGCAGACCGCAAATCCATATTTGCGATTTCTGATGAAATCAACGGGTTGGCGACAAAAGCGCGTGATGGTAAATTAACTGCTGCTGAAATGAAAGGCGCTTCATGCTCAATCACCAATATTGGCTCTGCTGGTGGGCAATGGTTCACTCCAGTCATTAACCATCCTGAAGTGGCAATTCTCGGAATTGGCCGCATTGCAGAAAAACCTGTAATTAAAAATGGTGAAATTGTAGCAGCACCTGTGTTAGCATTGTCATTGAGCTTCGATCACCGAATGATCGATGGTGCAACAGCGCAACACGCATTAAATCATATTAAACGTTTATTAAGTCAACCTGAATTATTATTAATGGAGGCGTAAAACTTATGGTAGTAGGAGATTTTCCAATTGAAACAGACACGCTCGTCATCGGCTCGGGCCCTGGCGGTTATGTGGCGGCTATTCGCGCAGCACAAACTGGCCAAAAAGTAACAATCGTTGAAAAAGAATATATTGGCGGCGTTTGTTTGAATGTCGGCTGTATCCCTTCAAAAGCAATGATTTCAGTTGGACACCGTTTTGAAGAAGCTCAACACTCAGAAGATATGGGTATTGTAGCCAAAGAAGTTTCACTCAACTTTGAAAAAGCGCAAGCGTTCAAAGATGGCGTCGTTAAGAAATTGACTGGCGGCGTTGAATCGCTTCTTAAAGGCAACAAAGTTGAAATCCTGCGCGGCGAAGCTTATTTCGTTGATGAAAATACAGTACGTGTTATGGATGAAAATTCAGCGCAAACGTATAAATTCAAAAACGCGATTATTGCTACCGGATCACGTCCTGTGGAAATCCCGACTTTTAAATTTACAAAACGTGTAATTAATTCAACAGGAGCTTTGGCATTAACTGAGCTTCCTAAAAAACTCATCGTTATTGGCGGCGGCTATATCGGTACAGAGCTTGGTACTGCATTCTCAAACATGGGTTCTGAAGTAACGATCCTTGAAGGCGCACCGGATATCCTTGCTGGATTTGAAAAGCAAATGACAGCTATCGTCAAAAAAGGATTGAAGAAAAAAGGCGTTGAAGTCATCACTAAAGCATCTGCCAAAGGTGTAGAAGAAACTGATTCAGGCGTTAAAGTAACATATGAGGCAGGCGGAGAAGAAAAAACCGTTGAAGCTGATTACGTTCTTGTAACTGTAGGCCGTCGTCCAAACACAGACGAAATGGGTCTAGAAGAGTTGAATCTGAACATGTCTGACCGCGGCTTGATCGAAGTCGACAAGCAATGCCGTACAAACATTTCCAACATCTATGCAATCGGTGATGTGGTAGCTGGTCTTCAATTGGCGCATAAAGCTTCATATGAAGGTAAAGTTGCTGCAGAAGCAATTGCAGGCGAGAAGTCTGAAGTTGATTATATGGCTATTCCGGCGGTCTGCTTTACAGATCCGGAACTTGCAAGCGTAGGTTTGTCTGAAGAACAGGCGAAAGAAGAAGGATTCGAAGCTGCGGCTGCGAAATTCCCATTCGCTGCAAACGGCCGTGCTCTTTCATTAAACGCAACTGAAGGATTTGTGAAACTTGTTTCACGTAAATCTGACGGCTTGCTGTTAGGTGCTCAAATTGTCGGAGCTGGCGCATCAGATATGATCGCTGAGCTTGGTCTTGCTATCGAAGCTGGAATGACAGTAGAAGATATTGCAATGACAATCCATGCTCATCCAACACTTGCGGAAATCACAATGGAAGCTGCGGAAGTAGCTCTTGGAACACCAATTCACATCATCAAGTAAGAAACAGGGAGCCGCTTATGCGGCTTCTTTTTTTTGGAAACAATGGATGAGGCGTGGTAAGATTTGTTTAGTAAAGGGGTGTTTAGTTTGATACACAAAAAATGGCCTGTTCTTGCAGTGTCTTTGCTCGTGTTGGCAGGTTGCGGAGAAGAACAGGGTGCTCCACCTGAAGAAAAAAATCCGCCTGCTGAAGAAGTGGGAAATGAAAAAGAAGAGACCGATAAAGTTGAAAAAACAATTGAATCGAAAGAACAGCAAGTGAATGAAGAAGAGAAAGAAGAACAAAAAATTGCTGATGAGCCCCAGTACCGCATTAATCCGGCGAACTGGTCTGTACAGCCCATAGCAGCAGCCGATGAAAAAGTTGTACTGGTAACCATCGATGATGCTCCGGACAAACACGCGTTGGAAATGGCAGAGCTGTTGAAAAAGCAAGGCATTCCAGCAATCTTTTTCGTCAATGGCCATTTTTTGGATACCGATGAAGAAAAACAACAGTTAAAGCAACTTCATGACATGGGCTTTGCCATCGGCAACCATACCAATAGCCACCCCAATTTAAGGGATTTGCCAGAGCAGCAACAGGAAGAAGAAATCCTCCTATTGAACAAAACGGTGGAAGACATCATTGGAGAAAAGCCAAAATTTTTCCGGGCGCCGCACGGGGCAAACACCGACTTCAGCAAACAGCTGGTCGAGCAGGAAGGAATGGTCCTCATGAATTGGACCTATGGCTATGATTGGGAGCAGCAATACCGGGATGCTCAATCTTTGACGGATATCATGGTCAACAGCGAGTTCTTAAACAATGGCGCCAACCTATTGATGCATGACCGGGAATGGACGTCTGAGGCCCTTCCAGGGATCATTCAAGGCCTGAAGGACAAAGGATACGGCTTTGTAGATCCTGAAGACATAGAAGGCAGATAAAAAGATCCAAGAGCGTCCTGCTCTTGGATCTTTTTTATCTGATAGCCTGCTGCTCTTTTATTACGCGCAGCATTTGCAATGTGTCGTCTTCCGGACCTTGGACAGGCAACCCGGCTGCGACATTCATATGGATGTAGTTGATATTTTCTTCCGTAATGATTTCTCCGGGGATGAAAATAGGAATGCCCGGTGGATAAACCATGATGAATTCTGCGGAAATGCGTCCGACTGCTTCATTGATTGATATGACTTCCGTCGTAGCGTAGAAAGCATCGCGCGGCGTCATGGCAAGCCGGGGAATATCCGGAAGCAGCACAACCGGTTCAACAATGGCAGCATCGCTGTCTAAAGACTCGCTCATGCGCTGCAAAGCGTTGATCAGCAGATTCAATTCTTTCCGCGTGTCGCCGATGGTCACCAGGCATAGGATGTTATAAAGATCGGAAAGTTCAATTTCGATATTGGCGTTTTCTCTTAGCCATTCTTCAGCCTGATGCCCCGTGATGCCAAGATTTTTGACGCTGATCAATAATTTGGTCGGATCCATATCAAAAGTTGCGGAAGAATTCAGCACTTCTTTGCCTACGCAATGCAAGTGCGGAATTTTATTGATGCGCTTGCGTGCATCCTGTGCAAGTCTGATTGCCTGATCAATCAGGTCATAGCCATGAATGGCAAGCTGACGGCGTGCCGTATCAAGAGACGCCAAAATCGGATAGGAAGTCGAAGTTGTCGTCAGCATGGACAGAGTGGACTGGACACGTTTGGGTGATACCAGCCCTTCTTTGACATTTAATACGGAACTTTGCGTCATGGACCCGCCAAGTTTATGGACAGACGTTGCCGCCATATCTGCGCCTGCAGCCATAGCAGAAACAGGCAATGATTTATGGAAATGGATATGGACGCCATGCGCTTCATCGACCAGGACTGGGATGTCATGGCCATGCGCGATGTCGACAATGCGTTTTAAATCAGCGGCTACACCGAAATAAGTCGGGTTGATGACCAACACGGCTTTGGCGTCCGGATATTCAAGAATCGCTTTCTCCACCGCTTCTGCAGAAATTCCGTGGGAGATTCCGAGCTCCGGATCGACTTCGGGATGAATGAAGATCGGGATGGCGCCAGCAAATACGATAGCGGACATAATGGATTTATGGACGTTCCTTGGCACAAGAATCTTGTCGTTGGGGCCGACCACACTTAAGATCATGGTCATGATGGCACCGCTTGTTCCTTGTACGGAAAAGAATGTATGGTCTGCGCCAAAGGCTTTTGCAGCTAATTCCTGCGCGTCTTTAATGGCGCCTTTTGGTGAATGTAAATCGTCCAAAGGGGCGATATTGATCAAGTCGATCGATAAAATATTGTCGCCGACAAATTCCCGGAATGCGGGATCGACGCCCTGGCCTTTTTTATGGCCTGGAATGTGAAATTGGATCGGGTGCCGGTTTCGATGCTTTAACAGCGCATCAAATAACGGAGTTTCTAATTGAGACAATGATAAGCCCACCTCACTATATATAAAATGAAAACAAGGAGAATTATAGCATGATGCAAGTTGCTATACTATAAAAATAAAAGGATTTCCTCGTGTGGCAGCGAATACAAAATAAGCAAGGGAAAAGGAGTGAGTCCATGGAATTCAAAACAAGGGTGACAGAACTATTGGGCATTCAGTACCCCATTATACAAGGAGGATTAGCTTATCTGGCTTATGCAGAACTGGCAGCCGCAGTTTCAAATGCAGGAGGCCTTGGGCAAATTACAGCAATGAGCCTTTCTACACCTGAACAATTGCGGGAAGAAATCAGGAAAGTCAGGGAATTGACGGACAAGCCATTCGGTGTTAATTTTGCAATTGGCGAACACGGCCGTGCATTTTCTCATATGCTGGATGTGGCAATCGAAGAAAACGTACCAGTCGTCTCCATGACAGGCGGCAATCCAACACCGATTTTTGAACAGCTGAAAGGGACGGATATCAAGAAGCTGGTTCTCGTCGCTGCCACAAGACAAGCTGAAAAAGCGGAAAGCCTGGGAGCTGACGCTGTAATGGTTGTCGGCCATGAAGGCGGCGGACATTTGGGACGAGACGATATCGGTACGATGGTATTGATTCCTCAAGTGGTCGATGCGGTGGATATACCGGTCATCGCCTCAGGCGGGATCGGGGACGGCCGCGGTTGGATGGCTGCTCATGCCTTAGGGGCAGAAGGCATAGAAATGGGCACGCGCTTTATTGCCACTAAAGAATGTGTCCATGCTTCAGCAGCCTATAAGGAACAATTGATTAATAGCTCCGAGAACGATACGGTCATCATTAAACGCAGCATTGGAGCTCCTGCCAGAACACTGCGCAACAGCTGGACCGACAAAATCCTTGAAATCGAACAACAGACGCCAAGCTACGAAGCCTTAAAAGAATTCATTAGCGGTGAAGCCAATAAACGCTTCATTTATAATGGGGAAAAGGACCAGGGCTTTGGCTGGGCAGGGCAAGTTACAGGCCTGATCAAAGATGTTCCGTCAGTCCGGCAATTGATTGATGGCATGGTCAAACAAGCTGGAGAAATACGAAAGAAATGGTCAATCACTGAATGAAAAGAGGGATTAACTATGGATTATTCCTATCCATTTTCAATTGAATGGTCAACCGAAGAAATCATTGATGTCGTTAGCTTTTTTGAAGGAATCGAAATGGCTTATGAAAAAGGCATCAACAGGCAGGAGCTGCTGACGCGTTACCGCAAATTCAAGCAGGTGGTTCCTGCGATTTCGGAAGAAAAGACATACTTCCGTGAATTTGAAGAAGAAAGCGGCTATGCCAGTTTCCCTGTCATCAAGGAGATGAAAGCAGGAAGCGGCGATGGAGTCATCAAAATTAAAACGAAATAAAATGAAAAAAAGAACCTTCAGCTTTAACGGCTGACAGGTTCTTTTGATTTTTGTAGCAGGGTATTGTAAACCGGAAGCAATGCCTCGAAAGTTTCTTCGGCAAATTGGAAAAACTGCTGTTTGTTCATGGAATCCGCCTGTTTTCGAGTTAAATGGCGGCCAATCACAAATTCGCCTTTTTTGACATCGCGAAGTCGGGTCAGTAATTTCTCAATGCCTTCTTCACCTAATTCGATCAGCGCATCGGATTGGGGTTTCATATGGTCGCCAGAGGCTACAAAGTCATCCGATAGCTGTGCAAGGGCATCAGAATGCAATAGGTTTTCAGCCATGATCGCTTTATTGGGCGCTTCATAGATGACCGCCAGAATGACGAACACATGGCTTTCCCACATGCCGATCTGGAAATGCGGGACCGCTTTGTAGCCTCTTTTATAAGGAGCGAACGCAACCCAGCTGTCATTTGGCGGATTTACGGTTCTTCTCATATGCTTTGCCACGTGCGGGAAAAACTCATTTCCTGTTTTTCCAGAGAAGAAAGAAGAAAATTCAGTTCCTAGTTCCTCGAACTTCGGACGGACATATTCAGTTAATGCAGACATCCTGGCATCCAGGCCAGGAGTAGTGAAAACATCGAAATCTTGCTCATTCCAATAAGACGTCAAGTAAATATCCTCCTTAAAATTAGGTAATCAGGTTTCATTTTAACGAAGTTTGGGAAAAAAGAATATAAATACGTTTCTGCCAATGGATTTCATTAGAAGAAAGTGGTATTATAATAATTGTAACAAGATTAGTCAGAATTTTCGGAGTATGATGAGAAAGGGGTGCTCATTATGAAACAGATGATTCAGATAATCCGCAAAGCGGATGTAGAGAAGGAATACGTACATGTGCTGAAACTGGAACTTGATTATGAACTTGCTTCTTTATACGATGCGATGCAGCAAAAAGACGATCAACAAATGTCGAAAAGCAAGCAGCGGCTTCAAGAGATTCACGTGGAACTGGAGGCCCTTCATGCGCTCTAATACGTCTATACATTAAAGGCATCTGCTGAAGTAAGACAGCAGATGCCTTTTTCGTTATACTGAAACAAAGAGGAAAGGGGATACACATATGGATTTGCATGCAATGGATTTGTACATAAAGTCATTGATCAAAGAGGCGGGGCATCGCATCCGCAATTCTTTCTTAACGGATATCACCATTGAATCAAAATCGAATGCCAATGATTTGGTGACGAACATCGATAAAGAAATTGAACAATTTTTCATAGCCCGCATCCGGCGAGATTTTCCGGGCCACCGAATTTTTGGGGAAGAAGGCTTTGGAGATGATATTCAAAGCTCAGAAGGGGTTATCTGGATGTTGGACCCAATTGACGGGACGATGAATTTTGTGCATCAAAAACGCAACTTTGCTATTTCGTTGGGAATCTTCAAAGATGGAGTTGGCCAATTAGGTTATATCTATGATGTTGTCAATGATGATTTATACCACGGAGTTAAAGGAAGAGGAGCCTATTATAATGATGAACAGATGCGGCCGCTTATGGAGACGGTGATTGCTGAATCGATTGTTGCTATGAATGCAACATGGGCAGTGCCGAACCGTTATCTTGACCATGAAGGAACTCTTCAATTGATCCGTGACGTACGGGGCATGCGTTCTTATGGCTCCGCGGCTCTAGAGCTTGCTTATTTGGCAAGCGGACGGGTTGATGCTTATATCTCGATGAGGCTATCGCCGTGGGACATCGCCGGTGGCATGGTCATAGCCCAGGAAGTTGGGGCGGTAACGACGAACTTTAAAGGGGAACCTGCAAATCTATTGAAGCAAGATACATTTATTGCAGCTAATCCAGCCATCCATCAGGAGCTGTTGAAAAAATACATCCGACTCAAGTAAAAAAAGATGCGGAATTCCGCATCTTTTTTTATAATTACAGTAATCCGGCTTCCCGCATCTCTTTCTTTTTCTTAAAGCCCATGCCCATAATCAGGCAAAGCACCAAAATTGCTGCGAAAATACCCAAAACGCTGCGCAGGCCTACAGCTAAGCCGATTCCTGCCATCGCCAGCAATGCTGCAATAGAATAAAAGACAAATATCCATTTTACGTTTTTCAATAAGCCAATCAAGCGATTTTCCTCCTGTAGCATATAGCCTGAAATAAAATCTTAGGGTTTTACACCTATATGTGCTATACTAGCACAGTTATAGGCATGAAAAAAGAATATTGGAGTGAAATTATGACTAAATTACGTAACGACCTAAGAAACATTGCTATTATTGCCCACGTTGACCATGGTAAAACAACTCTAGTGGATCAACTTCTACAACAATCCGGAACTTTCCGTTCAAACGAACACGTTGAAGAACGTGCGATGGATTCTGGCGATATCGAAAGAGAACGCGGAATTACGATTCTTGCGAAAAATACTGCAATCCAATACAAAGATTCTAAAATCAACATTTTGGATACTCCTGGACACGCTGATTTCGGCGGAGAAGTTGAACGTATCATGAAAATGGTTGATGGTGTTCTATTAGTAGTAGACGCGTACGAAGGCTGTATGCCACAGACACGCTTCGTTCTGAAAAAAGCATTGGAACAAAACTTGAAGCCAATCGTTGTTGTAAACAAAATTGACCGTGACTTTGCACGTCCTGAAGAAGTGGTTGACGAAGTCATCGAATTGTTCATTGAACTTGAAGCGAATGACGATCAATTGGAATTCCCGGTTATCTTTGCATCAGGCATGAACGGCACAGCAAGTCTTTCTTCAGATCCTGCTGATCAGGAAGAAAACATGCAGGTCATTTATGATGCGATCCTGGAACACGTCCCAGCGCCAATCGATAACAGAGATGAGCCACTTCAATTCCAGGTAGCTCTTCTTGATTACAGCGATTATGTTGGACGTATCGGAATCGGCCGCGTATTCCGCGGAACAATCGAAGTTGGCCAATCGGTTTCTTTAATGAAACTTGACGGGTCATTCAAAAACTTCCGTGTGACGAAAATGCACGGTTTCATGGGCCTTAAACGGGTGGAAATCGAAAAAGCGGAAGCTGGAGATTTGATTGCCATTTCTGGTATGGAAGACATCAACGTTGGGGAAACAGTTTGTCCACAGGATCATCAAGAAGCATTGCCGATCCTGCGCATCGACGAGCCTACTTTGCAAATGACTTTCCTAGTAAACAACAGCCCGTTTGCAGGTAAAGAAGGTAAGTGGATTACGTCAAGAAAAATCCAGGAACGTTTGGATGCACAATTGCAGACTGATGTATCATTGCGTGTAGAACCTACAGATTCACCGGATGCATGGATTGTATCTGGACGCGGAGAGCTGCATTTGTCGATCTTGATCGAAAACATGCGCCGTGAAGGATTTGAACTTCAAGTTTCAAAACCAGAAGTTATCGTCCGCATGGTAGACGGAGTTCGCTGCGAACCTGTTGAACGCGTTCAAGTGGATGTTCCTGAAGAATATACAGGCGCAATCATTGAATCATTAGGCGAACGTAAAGGCGAAATGCTGGATATGGTCAATAACGGAAGCGGACAAGTCCGTTTGGTGTTTAACGTACCGGCTCGTGGATTGATCGGTTACACAACTGAATTCCTTACACAGACTCGCGGATACGGAATCATCAACCATACATTCGACAGCTACCAGCCAGTTGCTTCTGGCCGTGTTGGTGGACGTCGCCAAGGTGTATTGGTATCTATGGAGCACGGTAAAGTTTCGACTTACGGCTTGATGGGCATCGAAGACCGCGGTACTGCATTTGTTGAAGTCGGTGCTGAAATCTATGAAGGCATGATCGTTGGAGAACATAACCGTGATAGTGACTTGACAGTGAACATTGTAAAAATCAAAGCTGCAACGAACATCCGCTCAGCCAACAAAGACCAAACGACTACGATGAAAAAAGCACGTTTGATGAGTCTTGAAGAAGCACTTGAATACTTGAATGATGATGAGTTATGTGAAATTACACCACAAACGATTCGTTTGCGCAAAAAAATTCTTGATAAAGCTGAACGTGAGCGTATGGCTAAGAAGAAAAAAGTTGCCATCGAAGAATAAGTGGAATGGAAGGATGTATAATCCGTGGACGATCAAGCTTTTGTCTATGACAATATGTATCCGGTAGCCCGAATTCTATACCAAAGTATGCCAAGTTTCGAAGCTGCAGGATATGCACTTTTTGCAGTCATCTTCCTGCTTTCGGCATTTGTTTATAAATTGGGGTTTGCTAAAAAGCTATCAATTGGGAAAAACGTAGTAATCGGCCTGTTTCTTGCGGTCGGAGGATTGGGGCTAACTTTCTTAGCCTTCTTCCTGCCGATTGTGGAGGGGCTAGTCATTGCGGCGCTTATTCTGATCCTTTATAAAATCCGCCTATGGCGCGAAAAACGCGAAAACGCTGTATCTCATTGAGATACAGCGTTTTTGCGTTCAAAGGTTTTGTAAAGGATCGGCAATAATAAAGCATAAGTAAGATGTCCGAATAGCCAATAAAGAAACGCTCCCCAATCAGTGGCTGCAGGCACATCAGCTTCGACTGCCAGCCAGGATAACAAGAAATAGAGAAACGGAAAAGGCACGGACAGGAACAGGCTGATCAGCACTAGTTGGCCGAATGGATACTTGCGTCTTTTGGCCAAATAGACATAAACAACGCCAATGATAAGTGAAATGAGCAAGTGGAAAATGAATTCGGTTATCTCAGACCATTGCACATCGCCGATCAACGGGATAAAATCGACATTCAGCAACAGGGTATATACTTGTTCGCCAGTGACAGATTGAATCCATTTCAGCAGAAGCCCCAATATCAACCCGCTCCAAAAACCGATCCAGAGACCTTTTAAGAGCTTCATCAGAAGTCATCCTCAATACTGCGGGAGCTGCGGTAAAAACGGAAGGAACCGGTCGCCAGGCGTTCTTTGGTCCTTTCGGTGATACGGTCATGGCATTCATTGCACATATGAGTGTGGATGGGCCGGTTGCGCAAGCGCTTGGCCTGTAAGGTATCATCCACTAATTCTTCAATTTTATCGCAGATTACGCATTGGACACGCATGGTCTATCACTCCTATTCGAATCGGATGGCTTGGATATCGGTAATCGGATTATCCTGATTGGAGCCATCCGGAAGCAACACATGGACAGGGCCATTTTCTCTTAGAGGCTGTCCTTTTTCACTGAATTTGAAAATCAGCTGTTGGGCATGTTCAATCGGGAATTCGAACTCTCCATTCGCCGTTTCGAAAACAACGCGCTTAGTGTGTTCAAATGGTTCTGCATTTAATAGGAATGGCTTGAATGCGATACCGAACGTACCTGTCAGCATCTCTTTCTTTTCTTTGCTCTTATACGTTTTTTCTGAATTCAAGGTAGGCGGAACGGTATTGCCTTCCATGATTTCACGGGACCAATGCTCGCCCATTCCGCGTTTATACTCTTCAAGTTCGTCTTTCTCTATCCGCTCTTCCTGGAAATACGTCTCCAGATTCAATTTACGGTCATCAAAAATCCAGACAGTGGGATCTAATACTAGTTTGAACTTCACTTCACCTTTAAAAGGTACGATAAATTCCATGGGTAAACCCTCCATTAAAATATTCATTCTCTTAACAGTATACCTTTTTGTGTCAAGTTGCCAAAGGGATTCATCTCTTTCTTTATAGAGGCTTGCATTTTCCCTCCTTAAAAGATACACTTTAAACAGGAAAATAGAGAAGAAAACTCATAAAATGGGGGAGTCCTCATGGAACATACAGAAGAACAAACATACCATCTGAAGGCTTTAGAACTCCTCAAAGCTGATGCAGAAAAAATCGAGCAGCTGATTAAGGTGCAAATGGACCATTTGACATTGCCATCTTGTCCTTTATACGAAGAGGTGCTTGACACCCAAATGTTCGGTCTTTCACGCGAAATTGATTTTGCGGTAAAGCTGGGGCTCATTGAACGTGAGGCTGGAAAAAATTTAATGGATACGCTGGAGAAGAAACTTTCCATTCTGCATGAAGCGTATACAAATAAATGATCTAAAACTCAAACGAACGCTGTTTGAGTTTTTTACAATTTAAGAAGTATAATCATTCAGCACTGCGAAAGCCGCAAGCGAAGCGAGTGTAGGCCGCTTGCGCTTTTGCCATTAAAACTATCAAATTAAAAGAGGTATAAAAATGAAATCTTACATCAAGAAATACGCAAAATTCTTCGACTACCCATTATTTTTCGCATACTTAGCACTGACCTTATTCGGATTGATCATGATCTACAGTTCAAGTATGGCCTGGTCGGTCAACTATTACGGTTCAGCGCCCGATCGTTTTTACATACAGCAATTAATCAACTTAGCCATCGCATTCCCGGTCTTTGTAGTGGCCGCAATCTTTCCATACAAGCATTTTAAAAAACGCTGGATGATGGTGACGATTTTAACTGTTGTTTTTGCCGGATTGATAGCTGTTCATTTTATTGGATTTGCAGCAGGTGGGGCAAAAAGTTGGATCAGCCTCGGATTTGCCAATATCCAGCCGTCTGAAGTGGCGAAAGTCGGCATCATCTTGTACTTGGCTGGTGTTTTTTCAAACAAATACAATAAAGGAACCATCAACAAGCTGAATGAATCCATCATTCCACCGGTTATTATTTTGACGCTCGTCTTATTTTTGGTATTTCTTGAACCGGATCTTGGTTCGATGTTGATTATCGGGTCAGTTGGTTTAGCAGTCATGTCGGCAAGTGGGGTTCGGTTAAAACCCTTTATCCGTCTGGCTGGTGTTTTTATCGCTGCAGCATCAATCATTATTGTGCCTTTCATGCTATTTGCTGGAGACATGATTTTTACCGAGAAACGCCTTGGCCGTTTAGATGCATTCTTTAATCCGTTTTCCGATGAGCTGGGCTTTGGCTTTCAAATAGTCAATGGGTATCTGGCTATCGGATCCGGTGGATTAAGCGGGCTGGGACTCGGCCAATCCATACAGAAGCTTGGCTATCTTCCGGAACCGCATACGGATTTCATCATGTCTGTCATTGCTGAAGAACTGGGAGTCCTGGGTGTCGTTTTCGTTTTAGGCGGACTGGCTTTCATTGTTTTGCGGGGGCTTTGGATTGCCATGACCACGCATGATCCGTTGGCAAGAATGCTTGCAGCGGGTGTTGCCAGCATGATCGGAATTCAATCTTTCGTTAATTTAGGTGGCTTGACGGGCATAATTCCGTTAACTGGAGTCACACTTCCTTTTATAAGCTATGGCGGAACCTCGGTAATTTTGTTATCTTTAGCTATGGGAGTATTAATGAATGTTTCCATGTTCAATAAATACGAAAAAACGAAAAAGTAAAGGGTGTGCTGTGGTGTGAAGGAGATTAACAAGATCTTGGTAGCAAACCGCGGAGAAATCGCTATTCGGGTTTTCCGCGCTTGTACAGAACTGAAAATTCAAACTGTTGCGATTTACTCACAGGAAGACAGCGGTTCGTATCATCGCTACAAAGCAGATGAATCCTATTTAGTGGGTAAAGGCAAAAAGCCGATTGATGCTTACTTGGATATTGAAGATATCATTCGCATCGCAAAAGATTCCGGCGTGGATGCAATTCACCCAGGATATGGCTTCTTGTCGGAAAACGTCCATTTTGCAAGACGCTGTGAAGAAGAAGGAATTGTCTTTATTGGCCCGAGCTCCAAACATTTAGACATGTTCGGTGACAAAGTGAAAGCGCGTACTCAGGCGATCGCTGCAGGCATTCCCGTAATTCCAGGAACAGATGGTCCTGTAGAGTCATTACAGGAAGTTGAAGAATTCAGTAAAACAGCTGGGTTTCCGTTAATGATCAAAGCTTCTCTTGGCGGTGGAGGACGCGGAATGCGCATCGTCAGAACGCAGGAAGAGCTGGCATCTTCATATGAACGCGCAAAGTCCGAAGCGAAAGCGGCTTTTGGATCGGATGAAATGTACGTTGAAAAGTTCGTTGAGAAGCCAAAACATATCGAAGTTCAAATATTAGGCGATACAGAAGGCAATGTCGTTCATTTGTATGAAAGAGATTGTTCAATTCAGCGCCGCCACCAAAAAGTCGTAGAAATCGCGCCTTCCAATTCAATCAGCAACGAATTGCGTAATGAGATTTGTGATGCTGCAGTTAAATTGATGAAAAACATTGACTACATAAATGCGGGAACTGTCGAATTCCTTGTAGCAAACGATGAATTTTACTTTATTGAAGTGAATCCGCGCATTCAGGTGGAACATACCATTACAGAAATGATCACAGGAATCGACATTGTCCATGCACAGATCCATATTGCCAGAGGGCATATGATCCATAGTGAAGAAGTGGGCATTCCACAGCAAAAGGATATTCCGTTATTCGGTTACGCGATCCAATCCCGTGTAACAACAGAAGATCCATTAAACGATTTTATGCCCGATGCCGGGAAATTGATGGTTTATCGTTCTGGTGGAGGATTCGGTGTCCGTCTGGATGCAGGAAATGGCTTCCAGGGTGCTGTAATTTCACCTTATTACGATTCGCTTTTGGTGAAAGTATCTACATGGGCCGTAACGTTCAAGGAAGCTGCCGGTAAAATGGACCGCAACCTTCAGGAATTCCGTATCCGGGGAATCAAAACGAACATCCCGTTCCTGGAAAATGTCGTCAAGCATAAAAATTTCATCAAAGGTGACTTTGATACAAGCTTTATCGACAGCACACCGGAATTGTTCATCTTCCCGGTAAGACAGGATCGCGGTACGAAGTTATTGAGCTATATCGGCAATGTGACCGTCAACGGTTTCCCAGGGATCGAGAAGAACAACAAACCGATTCATGCAGCGCCGCGCAAACCGGAAGTGGATCTATTAGCTCCGGCACCAAGCGGGACAAAGCAGATTTTCGATCAGCAGGGTGCTGACGGATTGACGAAATGGATACATGAGCAAAAAGATGTCTTGTTGACGGATACAACATTCCGTGATGCCCACCAATCGTTATTGGCAACGCGCGTCCGTTCACATGATTTATTTGAAATCGCCAAAGAAACTTCTCAGTTGCAGAATGACCTGTTTTCACTGGAAATGTGGGGAGGCGCCACTTTTGACGTATCCTACAGATTCCTCAAAGAAGATCCATGGGCTCGCCTGATTAAACTGCGCCAGGAAATTCCGAATGTGTTGTTCCAGATGCTGTTCCGCGGCGCCAATGCCGTCGGATACAAAAACTATCCGGATAATGTCATTCGCGAATTTGTCCGCAAGTCCGGTGATGCAGGAATCGATGTATTCCGCATCTTCGATAGCTTGAACTGGATCAAAGGAATGGAAGTGGCGATTGATGAAGTCCGCCAATCCGGCAAGATCGCTGAAGCAGCGATTTGCTACACAGGAGACATCCTGGATCCAAGCCGTGACAAGTACACGGTTCAATACTACAAGGATATGGCCAAGGAGCTGGAAGCAGCGGGCGCCCATATTCTGGCCATTAAAGATATGGCGGGTCTTTTGAAACCGGAAGCAGCGTATCGCTTGGTATCCGAATTAAAAGATACGGTTTCATTGCCGATCCATCTTCACACACATGATACAAGCGGCAACGGCATCTATTTGTACTCAAAAGCCATCGAAGCAGGCGTGGACATCGTAGATACCGCACTTGGATCGATGGCAGGGCTGACGTCACAGCCAAGCGCCAATTCACTTTATTACGCAACAAGCGGCAGCGGGCGTGAAGTCAGAGCAGATATTAAAGGAATCGAAAAATTGTCCCATTACTGGGAAGATGTCCGCAAGTACTATGTTGACTTTGAAAGTGGCATGAACAGTCCGCATGCAGAAGTCTATGAGCATGAAATGCCAGGCGGACAGTACAGCAATCTCCAGCAGCAAGCAAAAGCAGTTGGGCTTGGATTGCGCTGGGAAGAAGTCAAAACCATGTACTCACGCGTCAACCTGCTGTTTGGGGATGTCGTAAAAGTAACGCCTTCTTCTAAAGTGGTGGGAGACATGGCTTTGTTCATGGTTCAAAACGAGTTGGATGAAGAGACTGTCATCTCAAAAGGGCAAACAATCGATTTCCCTGAATCAGTCATCGAATTCTTTGAAGGTTATATTGGACAGCCTCATGGCGGATTCCCTGAAGAGCTTCAGAAAGTTATTTTGAAAGAGCGCCAACCGATTACAGTTCGCCCTGGCGAATTGCTGGATCCTGCTGATTTCGATGAAATCAAAAGAACTCTTTACGACAAGTTGGAGCGTCCGGTTACAAGCCATGAGGTTTTGGCTTACGCGCTTTATCCGAAGGTATTTGAGGAGTATACAGCTACCAATATTCAGTTCGGAAATGTTTCTGTTCTCGACACCCTGACATTCTTGTATGGGATGAGATTAGGGGAAGAAATTGAAGTGGAAATTGAAAAAGGCAAGACATTGATGATCAAGATGGTATCAATTGGCGAACCGCAAAAAGATGGAACGCGCATCATCTATTTCGAATTGAACGGCCAACCACGTGAAGTCAGCATTCAGGACATGACGGTGGAAACGGACAGTACCGCTAAACCGAAAGCAGACCCGACCAATGAAAGCCATATTGCGGCGACTATGCCGGGGACAGTATTAAAAGTCCTAACGGAAAAAGGCACTAAGGTGAAACGTGGAGATCACTTGCTGGTAACTGAAGCAATGAAGATGGAAACGACTGTTCAGGCTCCGTTTGATGGAACCATTCAAGATATCCATGTAGTGGCAAGTGATGGCATTTCTACAGGCGACCTATTGATTGAAATGGAGAAAAAATAAAAAATGGCTGGCGCCAAAGCGCCAGCCATTTTTGTTTTTACTTTTTAATTCGGCTGCGTGAAACGAGCAGCACCATATAGCACAATAAACCGAAAAGCATAGAGATGAGCAGCGAGTGAAGAAGTGCCACAAACAAATTCAGCTTTGTCAAAACAACGAGCATGCCGGTGGTCGCTTGAAGAAGGACGATGATGAAAGCGATGATCCAACCCCAATAGATGACACGCTGGTCTTTGTATTGCTTGAATGCGTGCCAGGCAATGTAACCGAGCCAGATGACGATTAAGCCGGCTGCAGCGCGATGGCCCATTTGGACCCATTCGTACATATTGCTGGGCAATGCAAAGTCATCGTTTCGGCATAGTGGCCAATCCGCGCAGATCAAACTGGATTCGGTATGGCGTACTAAAGCGCCCGTATAGACTACGATGTAGGAGTATAACGTAACGCCTATTGTATGGAAGCGCAATTTTTTGCCGATCTGCAAACGATCAGCGTCAAACTTCCGATCCACTTCAAAGATCAGCAGCGTCAATAATAAGATGGAAGCAAACGATAGCAGGGAGATGCCAAAGTGAAGAGCTAAGATGAAATCACCTTGTCCCCAAAGAACTTGTGCTGCACCAATCAATGCCTGCAGAACTAAAAAGAAAACGGCCATAATTGCCAAAAATTTTGTTTCTCGTACATGGCCGAATTTTCTCCAGGCCCATACTGCTAAAATGACTATCAGGATACCGACGACCCCGGTAACAAGGCGGTGCGAAAATTCAATCAATACTTCAGCTGTAATATTATCCGGGATCAGCTTGCCATTACAGTCTGGCCAGTTTCGTCCGCAGCCTAAACCACTATCAGTCTTAGTGACCAGGGCGCCGCCCAGAAGAATAAACAGCATGCCTATGGTAGCCGCAACGGCAAACCATTTAATATATCTATTTTGCTGCAAAATACCACCTACTTTTTTCTATAGAAAACTTTTCAAGATTCATTTACCTGCATACTCGATAATAGCGAAAGTTTCTTTAAAACACAACGAGAAATCAGCAATAGTAGAAACTTTCAAGATTTGGACATAATAATTGGAGCTTCACAAACTGTTCAAAAACTATTATTTTTCTATCTTAAAATAGTGAGGCCGTTCATGTATGATAGGAGATGGATATTTGTGAGACCATTTGCGTGAAAATCATCTCTTTTATCAGGAAATTTCAGTTATATGTAGAAAAACAACTGGAATTTAGATATAGTTATGGTTAGCGGAATATGCTTACAACTTTGAAAGGAGGGGAATTATATGTCAAACGGCCGGGCAATGTCTGCAGAGGCGAACGAAGCTCCGGAAGCGTCCACATTTCTGAAAGACTTCTTGGCACTTATAAAAATTGGAATTGTGAATTCTAATTTAATTACTGTTTTTACAGGATTGTGGCTCGCCTTCCAGTTCTCTGACAGACATTTTCTGAGTGAGCTGAATATCCTCGTCTATACAATAGTCGGTTCTGCACTGATCATTGCGGGTTCTGCAGCCATGAACAACTACATCGATACGGATATAGACCCGTTAATGGAAAGTAAGAAAGCACGTCCGACAGTGACAGGAAGATTTAAGCCATCTGCTGTATTGGCACTCGCTGTTTCTTTCATCGTTATAGGCGAAATATTTTTGTTTTCCGCTTCTGTATCAGCTGGTGTATTGGGAATTGCCGGAGTTTTAGCGTATGTCGTCTTATATTCCATGTGGTCAAAAAGACGGCATGTCAGCAACACGATCGTGGGGAGTATCTCTGGTGCGATTCCGCCACTTATCGGATGGGCAGCTGTAGAACCATCACTGGGCGCAGGCGCTTGGGCGTTATTCCTAATCATGTTCATTTGGCAGCCACCGCATTTTTATGCACTGGCTATGAAACGGACAGAAGAGTATCGGGCAGCGAATATTCCTATGCTACCGGTAGTTAAGGGTTTTCACCGAACAAAAAAATCGATGCTTGCATGGGTTGTAATGCTTTTCCCTCTGCCATTCCTATTAATGGAACTCGGGACAGGCTTCATCATCTTAGCTACACTTTTGAATATCGGCTGGCTTGTATTGGCTATTCGCGGTTTTAAAGTGACTGATGATTTGAAATGGGCGAAGACAATGTTTATCTATTCATTGAACTATATGACCATTTTATTTGTTTCAATGATTATTTTCGCTGTCTTTGTCTGATCAATATTTCTAAAGAGAAATTATTTAAATGAGAGAGGGGTATGAAAAGCTATGATGAAAGGGATTAAAAAATGGCGCCTTTTCGCATTGATGACCACATTACTGGTTTTTCTTGCGGGATGCGGACGTGAAGAGATTTCAACTTTAATACCAGCAGGCAAAGTTGCTCAAGATCAATTTAATTTATTGATTTTATCATCTATCGTTATGTTGTTTGTCATTATTGTTGTGTCGATTATCTTCGTATTGGCAATTGTTAAGTTCCGCCGTTCTAAAATGGGAGAAGACATGATCCCAGAGCAAGTCGAAGGAAGCGCGAGATTAGAATTTATCTGGACAGCTGTTCCGATTGTTCTTCTTTTGATCCTTGCTGTTCCGACAGTGTACTCGACATTCGATTTGGCTGACGTTACATCTATGGACGTTCAGGCAGAGGATGGCAATTCGACTCATTTAACAGTCAACGTAACCGGTAAACTTTACTGGTGGGAATTTGAATACCCAGAACAAGGCATTACAACTGCACAAGAGTTAGTTGTACCGACTGATGAGCGTGTTTATTTCAACTTGATTTCTGCGGATATCAAACACTCATTCTGGATTCCATCCATTGGCGGTAAATTGGATGTTAACCCTGAAAACGTAAACACTTTCTACCTTGAATTTGACCAGGAATCTTCAGAACTTGAAGATGGCGTATTCTATGGTAAATGTGCTGAGCTTTGCGGACCTTCTCACGCATTGATGGATTTCAAAGTGAAATCTGTAGATCGCGAAGAGTTTGACCAATGGGTAACGGCAATGCAGGCTGAACCAACTCCTGCCGAAGGCGCTCTTGCTCAGCAAGGTGAAGAATTGTTCGGACAAGACGGATTAGCTTGTATTTCTTGTCACGCAACTTCAGGTGCAGTCACTGCTTCTGGAGTAGGCCCTAACATGGCGACATTCGGCGACCGCAACCGTGTTGCAGGATACTTAGAACACAATGAAGAAAACCTTAAAAACTGGATTGCAGATCCACAAGAATACAAGCCGGGCAACTTGATGCCGGATGCCGCTTCTTTAAACGGGGGCAACGAATTGACAGACCAAGAACTTGATGCTCTTGCAGCCTATTTGATGGGCTTATCAGTCGAAGAGTAGAAATAAAGCTTAAAAAAGGGAGGTATACAGTGTGAGTTCTATTGCTCAAAAAAAGGGCTTCGGCGCTACGATTTGGGACTTCATGACAACGGTCGACCATAAGAAGATCGCAATCCTTTATCTCATCTCAGGTGGTATTTTCTTCCTGATCGGTGGATTGGAAGCGATGTTGATCCGTGTCCAGTTGGCTAAAGCAGGGAATGATTTCCTAAGTGCTGGAACATATAACGAAATTATAACAATGCACGGTACTACCATGATTTTCTTGGCAGCAATGCCGATTTTACTGGCTTTCATGAACGCTATTATGCCTTTGCAAATCGGCGCGCGTGATGTAGCTTTCCCATTCTTGAATTCACTAGGTTTCTGGCTTTTCTTCTTTGGTGGTATTTTCCTTAACCTTTCATGGTTTATGGGAGGAGCACCAGATGCAGGTTGGACGAACTATGCTTCTCTAGCCCTTGCATCCGAAGGAAAAGGCATTGACTTCTATTCACTGGGATTAACGATTTCCGGTTTTGGTACGCTGATCGCAGGGATTAACTTCTTGGTAACGATCATCAACATGCGTGCTCCGGGTATGACTTACATGAGAATGCCTTTGTTCACATGGACAACTTTCGTTGCTTCTGCGTTGATCTTATTGGCATTCCCGCCACTTACTGTTGGACTTTTCTTCATGGTCTTCGACCGTATGTTCGACGCTAACTTCTTTGCAGTTGAAATGGGCGGTAACACGATCATCTGGGAGCATTTATTCTGGATCTTCGGTCACCCTGAAGTTTACATCTTGATTTTGCCGGCTTTCGGTATTTTCTCCGAAATCTTTGCGATCTTCTCACGTAAACGCCTATTCGGTTACACTGCACTTGTTTTCGCAACAATCCTTATCGGTTTCTACGGATTCATGGTTTGGGCTCACCACATGTTCACAGTCGGTTTAGGGCCAACAGCCAACGCTGTCTTCGCACTTGCGACTATGATCATTGCAGTCCCAACCGGTATTAAGATCTTCAACTGGCTCTTAACGATATGGGGAGGGAATATTTCCTTCTCAGTACCAATGATCTACGCTGTAGCATTCATTCCGTCATTCGTTGCGGGTGGGGTTACAGGGGTAATGCAGGCAATCGCTCCTTTGGATTACCAGTTGCATGACTCTTACTTTATCGTAGCTCACTTCCACTACGTAATTGTAGGTGGGGTGGTTCTGGCAATTTTGGCAGGTACACATTTATACTGGCCGAAAATGTTCGGAACGATGCTAAGTGAAAAATTAGGCAAATGGACGTTCTGGTTCTTCTTCATCGGATTCCATTTAACATTCTTCATTCAGCATTTCCTAGGCTTGATGGGTATGCCACGCCGTGTTTACACGTTCGGAGCAGACCAGGGCTGGGATCTATTCAACGCAATCAGTTCTGTTGGTGCATTATTCATGGCTATCGGTGTAATTATCCTTTTAGTCAACGTCGTATTGACATCTATTAAAAACGAGCGCGTCGGCAATGACCCATGGGGTGATGGCCGTACATTGGAATGGGCAATTGCATCTCCACCGCCGTTCTATAACTTTGCTCAAACTCCATTAGTTCGTGGTCTTGATTCAGTGTGGATCGAAAAAATGGATGGCAACAAAAAAGGTATGATTTTCGCTGAACCTCTTGGCGATATCCATATGCCGAATGGCTCGATCATTCCATTTGTAATTTCACTTGGTATGTTCATCGCTTCATTCGGAGCATTGTACTTCCTCGATGGCGACAAGCCATGGGCGTTGGCAGTGTTGATTATTGGTCTGGGAATCACTTTCGGTTCAATGCTATTGCGTTCATTGAAAGATGATCTGGGCTTCCATATTACTAAAGCAGAATTACTTGAAGACGCGAAGGGAGGCAACACCGATGGACATTAATCAAAAATATACTCCTCAATCATGGCCGGAACATCCTGAAACGGCTACGATGGAGGGGAAAAATAAGTTTATTGGTTTCTGGTTGCTTCTTGCTGCGGAGACAGTAACGTTTGCATCACTTTTCGCAACTTACCTTGCTTTAAAAGATAAAGGGCCAAGCGGCATGGAATTCTCTGCCGCTGGACTTTATGAACTGCCGCTAGTTTTTGCAATGACAATGATTCTTTTGACATCATCTTTGACAAGTGTTTACGCAATGTACCATATGAAAAACCATAATTTTAAAGCAATGCAGGCTTGGCTTGGAATTACCGTTTTGCTTGGTGCAACTTTCCTAGGGTTGGAAATCTATGAGTTTAACCATTATGTCCATCTAGGCTTCGGCTATACGAATAGTGCTTTCAGTTCAGCGTTTTATACATTAGTTGGAACGCACGGAGCTCACGTACTGTTCGGTCTTAGCTGGTTTATCGCATTGATGCTACGCAACGCAAAACGTGGATTGAATATGTACAACGCACCAAAATTCTATTTAGCTTCGTTATACTGGCATTTTATTGACGTCGTATGGGTATTCATCTTTACTGTCGTCTATTTGATGGGAGTGATCGGATAATGGCACACGATACACATATTCATGTAAGATCGCAGGCAGAATTCGAATACACGAAGAAAAAGAGAGCAGAAGAAATGCGTGGCCATTTAGCGACATTTGCAATCATGATTTTCTTGACATTGATTGCTTTTACAATGGTTACTGCTGGATTCTCCGCTTACTTGATTGTTCCAATCGTTCTGTTGCTTGCAGCAATCCAAGTTGTTCTTCAGCTTTACTACTTCATGCACATGAGCGGAAAAGGACACGGCATGGTCGCGTTCTTCATGTTCTGTGGAATGTTCGTAGCTTTCATCACCATTCTTGCATTAGTTACAATTGTTTGGTGGTAGAATTTCTTAAACCCCCTTTACCTTTCGAGGTAAGGGGGGTTTTTGTCTTTCGGGTCAAGTTACAGCTCAGCACATGAAGCTGCGTTAAAACGGGCCTGGAGAAGAATAAAGGCTATGCCCACGGATATAGAAAAAAGTAGATGCCCGGTTTGTTGGTGCAAGAAGAAATGGCAATCGGCCCTCTGATCATCTCTCCACAAAAGAAGGGGCTTGCGCATTTGGGATTGTTCATAGTTCGTTCATTGATATAGTTTGAAGAGCACTATATAATGAGGGTACTTGAGGAAAAGGAGGTCCCATTACAATGCCAATCAGTATTTTCGGGTTTCAGGCTTTATGGAGTCCGTATTACTTAGCAGTCCTCGTTCTGGTGACGATTCTCTATTTTTTGGTCACTGTAAAGTGGCGTGGGAAATTTAAAGGAAATCAACCGCTTAGTGTAAAACAAGCTGCGCTTTTTAGTTCAGGCATCGCTTTACTTTATATTATTAAAGGTTCACCAGTGGATTTATACGGACATATTTTGTTTACTATGCACATGGTCCAGATGGCGTTATTGCTGCTGTTGGTTCCACCGCTTTTGATCATGGGAATTCCGAGTTATATTTGGAAGGCTTTCACTGAGCTGCCTGTCATCAAACCAGTATTTAACCTTTTAACAAAACCGATGCTTGCGTTGATCCTGTTTGGAATGGCCTTTTCTTTTTATCACATTCCGATGGTATTCGATTTTGTTAAACAGGATGTTCTTCTCCACGGCGCTGTCAATATCGTATTATTCACGTCAGCGCTTTTGTATTGGTGGCCAGTGGTCAACAATTTGGAGGGCGTGCATAAATTCCACGGCTTGAAGAAATTGGCGTACTTATTCGGACTTAGTGTATTGGTAACTCCGGCGTGTGCGTTGATCATCTTCAGTGATACACCTTTCTATGCGACGTATACGAATGGAGAAGCCTGGCTTCAGGCAATGGCTCTATGTGTGCCTGCAGGAACTCTTTCTCAGTTGAACCTTTCAGGGCCTGAGTTATTCTCTACGATGTCGACGATTGAGGACCAGCGGACGGGCGGAATTACAATGAAAATAATTCAAGAGCTCGTTTTCACAGTCTTTATCTGGTTGGTATTCTATGAATGGCTGCGCAATGAAAACGATAACGCTGACGAAATCACTGCAAAAGTTTTACAGGATCGAAAAGACATGGCTTACCACAGACACAATGCTTAAAGGAGAATAACTTAAATGAATTTGCCGCTACTGCCGACTATCAGTACATTTTTTATCGTATTAAGCGCAATTTTGGTGGCGATCGGCTGGAATCTGGTTCGTCGCCGCAAAATTGAAGCTCACAAGAAAGTGATGGTGGGAGCAGGTGCTGCGGCATTGACTTTCTTCATCATCTATATGTCTCGAACAATTTTTGTCGGAAACACCGCATTTGGCGGCCCTGACGAGTTGAAAATCTTTTACACTGTCTTTTTGATTTTCCATATCACCTTGGCTACGACAGGCGGAGTTATGGGCTTGATCACAATCTATTGGGGTTGGAAAAACCAACTGTCGAAACACCGTAAAATCGGACCGATCACCAGTGTGGTCTGGTTCTCCACTGCGATAACAGGGGTTATGGTCTATCTGCTGCTTTATGTTTTCTATGAAGGCGGCCACACAACTTCTGTATTTAAAGCGATATTAGGTGGATAAAAAAGGAACCCCTGGGGGTTCCTTTTTTTATACTTTAAAATCAATTTTAATCATGCCTGCTTCGCGAGCTGAAGTAAAGAGAATGACAATCAGCGGTCCGACGAAGAATCCGAGGAAGCCGATAAGCTGCAGCCCGATAAACATGGCTATTAATGTCGCTAAAGGAGACAGGCCGATTTGAGTTCCCATTACTTTCGGTTCCACAGTTCGGCGGATGATCAGAAGTACCAAAGCCAGAATAGCCAATTGGGTTCCTTGGACGATGTCACCGGTGATGAACTCGTAAGCAAACCAAGGCGTCAGGACGATGATCGAACCTAAAATAGGAATGAAATCAATCAGCCAAATCAGCAGGGACATCACAATCGCATATTCCGGTGCGATAAATGCCAGAGCTGCCAGTGAAACGATAAAGATAATGCAACTGACCAGGAATTGTGCTTTTAAGAAACCGAAAATAACTTTGTTCAAACGTGCAAACATAAAACGGACTTTTTCCGCTGTTGAATCTTTCAGTCGGTTGAAAAGCATGACTTTCAAATCCGGCAAGTCCAACATGAACAAAAAGAGCGCGATCAGGAAGACGATAAAGCTGACGAGAAAAGAAGGGATGCCTGTCAGCAGATTTGAAATGGTATCGTAATTGACGATGGTCAAAATCCAATTGCGGATTTCTTCCATGATGCCCGCAAGTTCAGTTTCAAACGAAGAGACCACTTCAACGGGCATATCTCTAGTTGAACGGAAAAAGAACCCTTGAAACTCATCCCACATAGCAGATAGGGAGTTGATGTATTCGGGTACCATTTTCGTAAATTGAATAATTTGGCCAACCAATTGCGTGATGGTCCAATAAAGCAAAGCGGAAACAATAACAAGAAATAGAATGAAAACAGAAATCACAGAGGTTTTTCTACGCCATTTAAACCTTTTTTGTATAAAATTAACAAGTGGTTCCAAAAAAATAGCCGTAATTAAGGCGATAATTAATGGTATGGAAATAGGCAGTATGTATATGGAAATTAAAATTAAGACCGCAATGACGATGGCGGTCGTTAATGTTCTCTTCGTCAACCACTTCACTGATCAAGTCCTCCTTATGAAATTAGGATATTCATGAATCGGTTTAAAAAACCGCAGTTCAATAGTGAACTGCGGAATTTTTATACATTGATTTCGAAAGATTGAACATCCTTTTTGATGGAGTCTAATAATCCGATACAAGTTTTAACCAAGTGTTCTGGGAACTCTTCGTCTTCACCATATTCAACACCATGCGGATAATAATGTTTACCGAGTACCGGCTTCAAGACGCGCATAGTGGCATCGTTTGAATCAACATCTCCGTCAGTAGCATAAGCGAATACGCGCAGATAATATGTGCCTTCGCGTACGATGAATTTGCGGTCATAAGTGACACGCTCGTAATCCCATTGTCCTTCTTTTGTCAGACCATGTTTGTTCATGATGCTTTCAAGTAATGCAATATCTACGTGAATGTTTTCAAGTCCTGTATTTTCAAAATACATAGGATCTCTCCTCCTCTATAACAAAAAAGACTAAATGCTCCTTTAATAATAGATCATAATTTGAGTTGTTGCAATGGCTAGATTGTGTCAGTGTAAAGGCGGCTGTTATAATAGTGTTGATATAATAGCAAAGGGGCTGTTCGGTTGAAAGACTTGCTGCGCATTATGATTTTTCTATCGATCGTTCTAATCGGCTTATTTTATTTCGATCCTGCTATAAACGAAAATGACGTTCTAGAAGCACCGCGGACGGTAGAGCCTTTGCCGAACGAAGATATTGTGGATGAATCACTGGATATCGACCGGCCGGCCACAGGCATCTCCACCTATATCGGGGAGTCCAGCGACAAATGGGTTGAGCGATACGGAGAACCCGAACGGATTGAGCCATCTGCCTTTGGATACGACTGGTGGATATATAACGCATCATACGCCCATTTTACGATGATCGGCGTGAAAGAAGGGGAAATCGTCCAAGTCTATACCGCTGGAGCGGCAGCAGATGCAGCTCCCTATAAAATTGGACAAAGCCTGGATGATTTGTACCGTTTCACTATTATAGAAAATGAAGTCACCATCAAGTATGAAACCAATACCTATACCTTCAATATTGCAGCGGAAGACTTGGACAAACGGCTGCTGGTCAAATTTGACGGGCTTTATGCCCAATTGTATATCGACTCTATCGACCGCTCATTGGAGGCCGTCCGTTTTATGGACGCGGAAACTTTAATACGCCACCAGCCTTATGACATGATGTATTCAGGTGAATTATTGCCGATCCAAACACCCTCTTCAACGCTTCAGCAATCCATCAATGAAGGGAATGCTAAACAGATTGTCGATTTAGTCAATGTTTACCGGTTGCATCATCAAACCAAGCCATTGGCCGTCAATCCTGTAGCCAACAAGGTCGCTGAAGCGAATAGCGAAGACATGGCTAAGCAGAATTTTTCCTCCGAGGAAATGGAAATCAAAGATCTGCATGCCCGCTTACAAGAAGCAGATATCGTGTTTAAGCAAGCGGCTGTCAACACGGCAACACGCTATTACGATGCAGCGGAGACAGTGCATGGCTGGACCAATTCGGACAGCCATCGTAAAACTTTGCTCAGCCAACAATACAACCAAACGGGAGTCGGTGTTTTCGGCAAGTACTATACCCAGACCTTCCTTGAAAAAGAGCCTGCTACTGCTGAGAAGCAATAGCAGGTTTTTCCTTTTTGGGAATGATGAAAAACGAACCGGTTGCTGTCGCAATATGTTTTCCATCCTCCTGAAAGATATTTCCTTCCAGTACCATCGTATGTCTGCCGCTGCGAATCACACGTGCCTGTGCACTTATTTTCTTTTCATCAGCCACTGTGAGATAGTTGATCGTCAGCGTCGTGGTTACAGCTGCAAATCCGGGATCGCATTTGCTGTTTGCCAGTGTGCCCATCGCAGTATCGAGCAGCACTGCCAGAATCCCACCATGGGGAATCCCTACGTTATTATGGATGTGGGGAGTATTTGGAATAGACACCATAGAAGCTTGGTCGTCTGTAATACGGGTCATGTCCAAACTTGCACTTAAATAGGTAGCAAATTCACCTTGCTGTTTTTTTTCGAAATTTGTCAGGTAATCAGTCAGAATTTCTAAATCTTCAGCGCTGCTATTTTCGAGAATGCGCTCCAATTGATGAGTTATCGGGTTCATGATGACAATCCTTTCAAGTCTGTAGTGAAATTCAAAAATATCTGCTATGATTAAAGCGTAAAGGAGGAAAATGCTATGATTATGACCTATGAATGGGCTGAAATAACTGACTTTGCAGATGAGTTAGGCCAAATGATCTTACAATCAGAGCAAGCTGACCTTTACCGGGCTGCTTATGCCTCTGTCTATAATGATAAAAATCTTGCGGATGAAATCCAGGCTTTCGCCAGATTAAAAGACCAATATGAAGAAGTACAGCGTTTTGGGAAATATCATCCGGAGTACTCACGGGTGATGAAGCAGATCCGAGTCGATAAACGACGCTTGGACCTGAATGAAAAAGTGGCCAATCTGCGCTTGGCTGAAAATGAGCTTCAGGACCTGATGGACCAAGTGAGTTTTATCCTTGGAAGATCTGTTTCAGAGGCAGTAAAAATCCCTTCTTCCAATCCATTTTTCTCATCCGAATCTTCCTGTGGAGGAAGTTGCGGTACAGGCGGCGGCTGTTCTTGTTCGGCATGATCGCCTTCTAGAACCAAAGTCCATAAAAAAAGTGCAACGCTTGCGTTGCACTTTTTTTATGCGGTTTCTTATTCCATGTCGGAAATGATTTCCACGGCTAGATCCGGTCGTCCGGTGATAATGCCTTTGGCTCCTGCGCCTATTAAAGCACGCATTACATCCTGTTCATCAATGACCCAGTAATGCACGGGAATATTCAAACTCTCCAAGAACGCAATAAAGCGGGGAGAATCCAACCGGAACACAGAGGATTTGACAGGAATCTGGAAAACGTCTGCCCGCGGCTGATACAAATGGCCAAACTGGCTATTGTAGGCCGTATATGCTTTTCTGACTTCATTCTCGCCTGCGCCGATGGCTACACGGTTTTGTGCATATAAATTAAATCGGTCAATTTGTTCATCGAAGAAAGAAGTCACGACCACGCGGTCTTGAGCTCCGAGTGAATCGATCAGACGCCATAGTTTCGAAGGGACTAAACTGCCTTCATAGGTTGCAGGATCGTCCTTTATATCGATATTGATAAACATTTGAGGGAATTTTTCAATCAGTTCGCGCAACAGTACAACCCGTTCGTTTTTCCCGCGGTAAGAATGGTTGCCATCGGTATCGATAAAATGATAGCCGAGATCGAAAGCCTTCAACTGGTCAAGCGACATGTCTGCAACTCTGCCAGCCCCATCCGTAGTCCGGTCGATGAATTCATCATGGAAAACCAGGATTTCTTCATCATTGGTCATACGGATATCGATTTCGAAACCATGGACTCCAAGATCAGCTGAGCGATTGAATGCAGCCATAGTGTTTTCAGGCGCCAATTTGCTGCCGCCCCGATGTGCCAGGACGATTGGACGTTCGTAATTCAAAACTTCTTTTGCGGGCCGTTGCTGGGGGTTAGCCAATGCTTTAGAGCCTGCCCACGCAGCAGCTCCGACAGCCGCAGCTGCTAAGCCGATTTTTGTCTTTTTACCCATACTTGTTGTTACCTCCCTGAAATACCGTAATAAAAACAGTATAGCGAATTGAATGGTGCACTGTCATTTTATCCCTCTTTAACAACCGGAAAAATTTCAGCGTCTGCAAGTGAAAAAATCAGCTGTCTGCAAAAGTCTATTAACAAGCTTGGACAATCAGCTGCGGATCAACACTTCTGAAGCAATGGAAGTTTCTCGCTATTCGGTTGCGGCTTTTTTCTTTCCTATGGTATTCTAGAAGCTAAGAAAAGAGGGATACTTATGCATGATCGCCAAGGCCTCATTGTCTATGTGCATCATTTGAAACAAGCTAAATCGCTGCGGAAATTTGGGCATGTCCATTATATTTCCCGCAGATTGAAATACGTCGTCCTGTATATGGACCAGGATGTCATAGAAGCGACCAAAACGAAATTAAATAAATTGCCTTATGTAAAACAAGTGCTCGAATCATACCGTCCATTCCTGAAAACGGAATATGAAAATGCCAAGCCTGATAAAGCAAAAGAATATGATTACAAGATTGGCTTGTGATTATTGCATCGGCGGAATGTAATGGTTTAATCTTAAAACGGAAATCAAGTGGTTGTGGAAAAATTTTCTGTCTGCATAAATGGAAGAGTGCTTAACTTCCATTTTGATCGGCGTATGTCCGAGTGCAGCAACCGCTTGTTCAAATACGTCCAACCGCTTGGAATTGACTGGAATTCCTTCGCGGCAAATATAGATCGGCATGAAGTTTCCTTCAGCAGCCGGTTTGAATGCAGCAGCAATTGATAGTACATCCTGTCCCTGCGGATTGGTGGAGAGAAAAACAAATCCATGCATGAAACGCTGTTGATTGCTTGTGATGAGTTCGCGGAGCTCATAGATATCTCCGTACCCTTCTCCGAGTTCGATAAAACGTTGTATCATCATTTCACGTCCTTTCCAGTCTTCATTTTACCATTATGCATGTAAAATGCATCAAGAAAATCATTTAAGTTAGAGGCGATAGTATGCGTGTTGTAGCAGGCTCGGTTAAAGGGATCCCATTAAAGGCGGTGCCTGGCAATTCCACCAGACCGACGACAGATAAAGTGAAAGAATCCATTTTCAATATGATCGGCCCATTTTTTGATGGAGGGGTTGCGTTGGACCTGTTTGCCGGAAGCGGCGGACTGGGCATTGAAGCGCTTAGCCGCGGCATTGACCATGTCATTTTTACAGACAAGGACCGCCGAGCGGTTGAAACGATCCAAAGCAATTTGGAGAAGACACGCCTTACGGACCAGGCAGAAGTATTTCGGGCCGATGCGGAACGGGCAGTCAAGGCCATAAAGAAGAACGGTGTACAGGCGAGGTTGTTGTTCCTGGATCCTCCATATCATTTGAAAAAATCCTATGATTTGATGGACAAAGCGGGAGAATTGGAAATCGTGACGAAAGATGCGATTATAGTTTGTGAGCACGACAAGGAAGTGGAGCTTCCGGATCGCACTAAATATTTTGAACGCTATAAAAAAGAACTTTACGGGAGCACCATCATTTCAATTTACCGTTACCAGGGGGAAGAGGGAGAACGCATTGACTAAAATTGCTGTAGTTCCAGGGAGTTTTGACCCGATAACAATGGGGCATCTGGATATCATTAAACGCGCATCCACTATTTTTGATGAAGTGAAAGTCGTGGTTATGAATAATTCTTCAAAAAATCCTTTATTTGACGTCAACGAGCGTATGGATCTGATTTCGCAAGTGACGCAATCGATTCCGAATGTCAAAGTGGATTCTTTTTCAGGATTGCTGATTGATTACTCAGTTGAAGTAAAAGCAAACGCTATCATTCGCGGCCTTCGAGCTGTCAGTGATTTTGAATACGAAATGCAAATCACATCCATGAACCGGTTCTTAAATGAAAATATCGAAACTTTGTTCATGGTATCCAACAACCAATATTCGTTCCTCAGTTCGAGTATTGTTAAAGAAGTGGCAAAATACAAAGGCAGCATTACCGGTCTTGTACCCGAAGCGGTTGAAAAGGCTCTTCATTCAAAATTTCAGTGAGTCACGAATTTCGTGGCTTTTTCTTATGCAACGCTTAAGGCAGCAACGATTTCAGCCAATGAAAGGAAGAACTGGATGAAAAATAAACGATTACTCATTTTCGTCGCGGTCGTGGCTCTGGTGGTCTTTCTGTCTTCATATCGTTTGGATGCCTATATTACAAGACCCGGAGGCGCATACGAGCTGTCACCGCTTGTAGAAGTCGCAGGAGGCGATGAAGACGATGAAGGGAGCCTCAGCCTAATGACGGTTTCCATGCTGACGGCGACTCCCGCTTTGTATGTCTGGGCAAAATTCCAGGATGGCTACAAAGTCATGCCGCCGGAGCAGGTCAGAAGCCCTCATGAAAGCGATGAAGAATACAATGTGCGTCAGTTGAAGCTCATGTCCGATTCACAGGTGAATGCGTTGCAGATTGCATTTGAGCAGGCGGAGTTGCCGTACGAAGTCATCAACGATGGCGTCTTTGTCCTGAACGTATTAGATGGGGGGGCCGCAGATGGCATTTTAGCGCCTGGAGATCGTGTTCTTGAAGTGGATGGCAATAACTTCAGTGAAATGCAGGAATTCATCGATTATTTAAGCGACAAAAAAGCCGGGGAACAGGTGGAAGTGCTCTATGAGCGGGATGATCGCGAAATCAGTACAGACATCGGATTGGCGCCGTTGCCGACGGATCCAGAACGGGTCGGTCTCGGGATATCATTTGTCGAAGATAAAAGGATTGAAACAACGCCCGAAGTAAAAATCGATTCCGATACCATCGGCGGCCCTTCCGCCGGCTTGATGTTCACACTCGAGATCCTGAACCAGCTGGTGGATAAAGATATTACTAAAGGCTATGATATCGCCGGCACTGGTACCATGGAAAGCGATGGTTCTGTAGGCAGAATAGGCGGCATCGATCAAAAAATCATGGCTGCTGATTCTGCAGGCATTGACATTTTCTTTGCACCGAACGCAGCAGTGGAAGGCGGCGGTGACAGCAACTATACCATCGCTGTGGAAACGGCCGAAAAAATCGGGACAGCGATGGAAATCGTTCCCGTCGATACAGTGGAAGATGCCTTGGCATTTTTGGAAGAACTTCAGCCCCGGTAAATCGGCGGTGTTGTGAATTCTTTTTTTAACTCAGTGGAGCCCATACCTTGCAAGTACATCGCAGTAGCATGAATATCAAGTTTCCCCATTGGATCGTTCAGCTCAGCTGCACGGCTCACTACAGGAAGCTTGATATTCTTTTTTTGCAGATTTAGATAGCTTCTCCCGGCTTCTGACATGCCGAGGAGCCGGATATAAGCCGGAGCTTCAAATGAGCGCAGGAGCTGCCATGTAAAGCCTGTGTAGATATGCGTCAGCATCCGTTGGATCCGTGTCCGTGTAAACCGTTTTGATTTAATCAGTGAAATGAACGCTTCAAAGCTGTCTGCTGTTTTGGCGGACTGGTAGATTAAATTTTCGATGCCTTCAGTCACTTCGGCATACAGTTTCAACCTTTCAGGCCCTTCCCGCAAAACTGTAAAGCGCAACAAAGGATAGAACTGTTCCCAGCTGCCGAAGGAACCGTATTCTTTTTCCGCTTTCTTTAATGACGCAATCGAAGTTTTTGGCATATAAGCCGATAATTCCTCGACGGAGTCTCCTTTAAAGAATGCATCGCGAATTCCGGTGGCACTGGCAATCGGCAGTCCTGCTTGGATCGGGTCATGATAATTGGCGCCTATACGCTGGATGGTCAGGGGGGTTATGGAAGAGCCGAGTTTTTGAGCGGCTTCCAGATAATGAAAACCTAAAATATTATTCGGCTGCGTCAAATCGGCAAAGTCCGTGCCATTGCCAACCAAAGACAAGTAGGCGTTATTCAGTGCTTTGGGGTAGCTGATGCCGGTCTGGACAGCTTCATGGATAAGCTGCTGGTATGCCATCGCATGTTCAGTCAGCAATTGGTGTGAATTCAAGAATGGCTCAATAGCCCCCTGTTCACTGCCGAAGCAAAAAGAAGAGCAGCCGATGGCATCGAGCAGCGCGATGCCGCCTTTTGCGAAATCTGCGGCCTGAGCCGTTGCATACACATAGGGAAGTTCTATTACCAGATCGATGCCGGCATCCAATGCCATCTCTGTGCGTGCCCATTTATCGGCGAATGCCGGTTCCCCGCGCTGCAGGAACTGTCCGCTCATCGCTGCGATGACGATGTCGGCGCCTGACTCTTTACGGGCTTGCTGGGCGTGATGGAGGTGTCCGTTATGAAAAGGGTTGTATTCAACAATAATTCCTACAGCTTCCAATCTGCTCACCTCTTTGGTAGAATTAACAATAGTATACCGATGTTTGAAATAGTGTGACAAGATTTTTTCTTGACATCTTTTTCTGTGCATTATATAATCAACTTTGTTGTCTTGAGGTGATTACTTATGAAAATAGCGATTCAACAGCTTCAAAAGCATCGCAAAGACGGACTGCCAATTGACCAAATGGTTCATTTGGATGCAGTGAAATCACGGAATAGCGATATTCGGGAAATTTCGCCTGTACATGTTACAGGACATTGCACAATTGGTTCGCAACAATTAACGTGCCAAATCCATCTCGAAGGTATGCTTACGCTGCCTTGTGCCAGAACTTGGGAGGATGTTGAGTTTCCGATAAACGTTGATTCGGTTGAAGTCTTCGATTGGTCTGAAAATGCCAAAGAGGATAAGCTAAGCGATGTTCACCCTGTAGAAACTGAGATCATTGATCTTCAGCCGATACTGGAAGAATTAGTTTTGCTGGAAATACCGATTCAGGTGTTTAAGGAAGACGCTGATCAGGCCGTCATCAAAGGCGGGAATGATTGGTCGTATTCAACAGACGAAGAGTACGAAGCTGAGAAAGAAGCGGCACCACCAAAACCGGATCCAAGACTTGCTGATTTAGCAAAGTATTTTGATCAGTCAGATGAATAGAATTAGTGTAAGGAGGTGTCACCAATGGCTGTACCAGCTAGAAGAACGTCCAAAACCGCTAAAAGAAAACGCCGTACACATTTTAAATTGTCAGTGCCGGGCATGGTAATTTGCCCAAGCTGTGGCGAAAGTAAATTGGCTCACCACGTCTGCAAAGCATGTGGATCATACAAAGGGAAAGAAGTAGTAGCAAGCAAATAAAACAGTATTTGCTGCTGAAAGGCTATTGAGAGGCCATGGCTCTCGATAGCCTTTTTCTCTATACATAAGCAAGTGGCGGATTTAACCGCCAACAGAAAAATTGGCAGAAGAGAGGGATTCTATTGTCTTATACAATCAACCTTACAGAGGGAATTATGACATTTACGATTGACCGGCCCCATATCCGCAACGCCATCAACGATGAAGTCACAATGGGACTGGAGGAATTGGTGGAAAAGGCACAGCATCCTTCTGTCCGGGCCGTTATCATCACAGCTGCCGGCAAGCAGGCCTTTTGTTCAGGCGGCGACCTGTCGGTATTCCATGCCCTTCGAACGGAAGAACAGGCATACGGCATGCTGAAGCGCATGAGCGAAGTGCTCTATTCAATCAAAACACTGCCTGTACCGGTTGTGGCAGTTGTTAATGGTGCAGCAGTCGGCGGCGGCTGTGAAATCGCCACAGCGTGCGATTACAGGCTTGTATGGGATCATGCCAAGTGCGGCTTTATCCAAGGCACGCTAGCCATCACCAGCGGCTGGGGAGGCGGAACATATCTTCTGGAAACCTTGCAGCATGACAAAGCGTTGCAAATGCTCAGTGAAGCTAAGGTATATACAGCGTCTGAATTAAAAGAGTCCGGTTGGGCATCAGCTATTATTCGCAGTGACCAAGATATCATTGACTTTTTCAAATCGATGAAGAAAGTCCATCCCGACGTTCACCGCGCCTATAAGGAAATGGCCATCCGCAAATGGCAGAAGACCGATTTGAAAGAACGTGTGGAACAGGAAGTTAGAAGATGCGCTATTTTATGGGAGAAAGACGCCCATCATGATGCAGTCGATGGCTTCCTCAATAAAACAAAAAAATGAAATCCCTTTTCGAAGGGGTTTCTTTTTTTATGGAATTCTTCAGAAAGTCCGGGTGTGGCGCGCTTGAAGAGTAGACTGGGTCATAGCTCCACACAACATGGGCTTGGCGATTTGAGAGAATAATTTTATGTTTCATTCTACTTAAAAAGAAATATTTTAATGAATAGTTGAAATCGCTTACAAAATTCGTATATGCTATAGAAGGGAGAAAACATAGGGGGTATTTCTAATATGAAAAAAATCCTGATCGCGAACCGGGGAGAAATCGCACGCCGAATCATTCGGACTTGCGAACGACTCGGTATCGAGACGGTTGCTATTCATTCTGAGGCAGATGGGGATCTGCCTTACGTCAGTGAAGCGACCCAAGCTGTACTGATCGGTCCAAATCCGGTCGTACAGTCTTACCTGCAAATCGATAAAATTATTGAAGAAGCTAAAAAACACGGTGTGGATGCCATCCATCCGGGATATGGCCTGCTGTCGGAAAATGCCGGTTTTGCCCGTCGCGTGGCAGAAGCCGGGATGGTCTTTATCGGACCTTCAAGCGATATCATCGAAAAGATGGGGGATAAAATTGAATCCCGCAGAACGATGATCAAGGCTTCTGTACCTGTCGTCCCTGGTACAGAAGAAGGTGTGACGACACTTGAAGAAGCTTTGCAGGAAGCTGAAGCTATCGGTTATCCATTGATGCTGAAAGCCAGTGCAGGCGGCGGTGGAATCGGTATGGTGCGCTGTGAAAGTGAGCAAGCGCTCACTCAACAGTTTGTCTCTGTTAAAAACCGCGCGAAGGCCTATTTTGGAGACGATGTGGTTTATTTGGAGAAATTTATTGCTGACGCCCGCCATATTGAAGTTCAGATTTTCGGCGACCACCATGGCAATCTTGTTCATTTATACGAACGGAATTGTTCAGTCCAGCGCCGCAACCAGAAAGTGATTGAAGAATCGCCTTCGCCGAATTTGCCGCAAGATGTCCGCGAACGGCTTTGCGAAGCTGCGCTGCAGGCTGGAAAAGCGGTTAACTACACCAATGCGGGAACCGTCGAATTTATCGTCGACCCGGATAATAACTTTTATTTCCTGGAGATGAATACGCGTCTGCAAGTCGAGCATCCTGTCACCGAAGAAGTGACAGGGCTGGATCTTGTTGAATGGCAGCTGACTGTAGCTGATGGAGGAGAATTGCCTTCTCAGGACAGCATACAGACAAAAGGCCACGCCATTGAGTACCGCGTGTATGCTGAAGACCCAAAAACATTTTTCCCATCTCCAGGTAAGCTCGAAAAGCTTCAATGGGGAGAAGGCGCACGTATTGAAACGGGTTACGAAGAAGGCAACCAAGTGACGCCTTTCTACGATCCGATGATTTCAAAAATTATCATCCGCGGAACCGACCGGATTGATGCTTTGTCAAAATCACAGACTTTTTTCAATCATGTTACAATTACTGGTGTAAAAACCAATATTCCTTTATTTAAGGAATTTATTAGGTCAGAGGAATTTATTTCAGGTGATTACGCAACTGCGGTATTGCCGCAATGGATGGAAAAAATAAAGGAGGAACACACATTATGAAAGAATTGAAAGCATCTATGGCAGGAACGGTATTAAACGTATTGGCGGCTGAAGGAGAAGCGGTAACGGCTGGACAAGCTGTTTTGACAATCGAGTCCATGAAAATGGAAATTCCAGTGGAAGCTGAATTTGGCGGAAAAGTCGAGAAAGTTCATGTCGAAGTTGGCGGCTTTGTCAACGAAGGCGATTTGCTGTTGACTGTCGGCGAATAAAGAGAAACTTCAATCAGTGGGGGGGGTTCTTCATCCCCCACTGATAAAAAGCAGAACATAGGCATTGCCGCTTCCTGCGGCAATGCCTATGTAACCGGCATCCTGTCGGCCCGATCCAATCGGACTTTTATGGTCAGTGGATCTCCCGCTTGCAGAAGCGGGAGTCTTACTGCCCGTTAAAGCGGGATAATCGATTTTATTGCAAAGGGGACAGTGAGATGACGAAAACGACTGAAACAACAGGGTATAACGAACGCTTGGAACAAAAACTGTCGAAAATTTTTGCTGGGGGGCAGCAAAAATACCACGACAAACTGAAAGAAAGCAATAAATTATTTGTCCGTGATCGTTTGAAGTTATTGTTTGATGACGAGAACTATGCGGAAGATGGACGTTTTGCCAATGTCGAAGCAGAAGATCTTCCGGCGGATGGCGTTATTACAGCCATTGGGAAAGTCAACGGGGAAACCGTTTGTGTAATGGCCAACGATTCAACGGTCAAAGCCGGGTCATGGGGTTCGCGTACAGTAGAAAAAATCATCCGCATCCAGGAAACAGCTGAAAAAATGCAAGTGCCGATGCTCTATTTGGTGGATTCTGCGGGAGCCCGGATCACAGATCAGCTGGATATGTTCCCAAATCGCCGGGGAGCAGGCAAAATTTTTCATAATCAGGTGAGAATGTCCGGAATGGTTCCGCAAGTGTGCTTATTGTTCGGTCCATCTGCTGCAGGAGGTGCCTATATTCCGGCTTTCTGTGATATCGTCATCATGGTTGAGGGCAATGCCTCGATGTATTTGGGGTCGCCTCGTATGGCGGAAAAAGTCATCGGAGAAAAAGTGACGCTAGAAGAGATGGGTGGAGCCCGCATGCACTGCACCGTCAGTGGCGTCGGCGATGTCTTAGTGGCGACGGAAGAAGAAGCAATTTCTGAAGCGCGCCGCTATTTGACGAATTTCCCGTCTAATTTTGCCGTCAAGCCTGAAAAGATTGAGGCAAAAGCAGCCAAAGCAGGGCGTTCGCTGGAAGCAATTATCCCGGAAAACCAAAATGCGCCGTTTGACATGTATGAACTGATTGATCAATTAGTCGATGAAGGCAGCTTTTTTGATATCAAAAAGCTGTTCGCTGGGGAATTGATTACCGGAATTGCACGTATCGACGGCCAGGTGGTCGGCATTCTTGCCAACCAGCCAAAGGTTAAAGGGGGAGTCCTATTCGGTGATTCAGCCGACAAAGGAGCAAAATTCATCAACCTTTGCGATGCATTTTCAATTCCGTTGTTGTTCCTGGCAGACGTTCCAGGCTTTATGATCGGCACAAAAGTCGAACGTGCCGGCATCATCCGCCATGGTGCCAAGTTCATCGCCGCAATGAGTTCAGCGACAGTGCCGAAAATCTCTGTCATTGTCCGCAAAGCCTACGGAGCCGGTCTCTATGCGATGGCAGGCCCAGCCTTCGAACCGGATGTCTGCATCGCGTTGCCGACAGCGCAAATTGCAGTGATGGGTCCTGAAGCGGCGGTAAATGCCGTTTACTCGAATAAAATTGAAGCCATCGAAGATCCGAAAGAACGCCTTCAGTACGTACAGCAAAAACATCAAGAATACAAAGAGGAGATCGATATTTATCGTCTGGCATCTGAATTGATCATTGATGAAATTGTCGCGCCGCATCAATTGCGTTCGGTTCTTTCTCAACGCCTGTCTTTTTATGAAACAAAAGATTTGCCATTGCCATATCGAAAACATCCGATTTATCCTGTATAATAAAGTTTATTATTGGAAGTCTGCCTAATATGGGCAGGCTTCTTTTTTAAGAAACTGTGGCACTGTAAGGAGTGATTCTATGAAATATGCAATTATTGGAGCTGGGGCCAACGGAATGCTGCCAGCCTATCTATTGAAAAAAGCGGGCCATGATGTACAAGTGGTCACGGAGCATGAAGAACAAGCTGCGTCGATCAACGAGCAGGGAATCATACATGGCAAGGACCGGCAGTATATAAAAGCCTACACGGATATTGAGCAGATCGATCCGGACGCTTTTATTCTTCTGACGGTGAAGTACGAAGATCTTCAGCCGATTTTAAGGCTTCTGAAAATCCGCTGTCCAAGCAACCGGATTGTTTTCCTTCAGCAAGGGATGCTGTTTTTGGAAAAAGCCAGAACTTTGTCGCATCGCCATATTGCAGCAGCTGTTTTGGAAACAGATTGCGTCAAGTTGAGCAATACGGAAATTAGTTTCAACAAAACTGCACACGTCACCTATGGTTTGGTAAAAGGCCATATGGAAGAGTTTCAGCCGCTTCTTGAATCTTCTGCCTGGCAGACAAATTGGGTGGAGACGATTGAAGAGCAGCTTTTTGAAAGCTTGCTGTTCAGCAGCTTGATCGATCCATTGACAGCGTTGATGAAAATCCGCAACGGTGAATTGATCACCAATCCACATGCATATGAATTGTTCAGAAACCTGTACAACGAACTTTATTTGGCATTTCCTGAAATTGAATCGCTGCAGCCGATTGAGAAAGTGGCTGCATTCTGTGCAGCAGAGCCAGAACGAGCATCGGCAATGTTGACAGATCGCTTGGCAGGCGATCCGATGGAAGTTGAAGGATTGATGCTGTATGTATTGAATCGTTCCAAATTGGAATTGCCTTTATTCAAGGCTTTCTATCACCTATTAAAAACTGTTGAGGTAGAAAAATGACGCTATTACATACAATTGGAACGATTTTTCTTTATATTCCCTTTCTTCTTTTCATCTTTGTTTATTTTTTGTTTTTAAGAAAGAAAAAACGGAAAGCGCTTGGTGTGGCATCTGATATCACCACTTTCTTGCTATTTTTTTCCGTACCTGCGTCGGTAGACTTCCTATGGGGCTATTCTGTATCTGCGATTGTTTATTTCGTGGCACTTGTATTGGCGATCGTCTTGCTGGTCATCGAATGGAGAACCGCCAAAGAAATTGAAATCATCCCGTTTTTCCGGAAATTATGGAGAACCTGCTTTCTGCTATTGGCTTTCGCTTATGCGTTTGTATGGCTGGCCGGACTGGTAATGATCATCATTGAATCAGTTTAGCAGGCGTATTTTTTTTCTTTAGGAGATGCGTTTGATATAGTAGATTTTAAATGTAAAGGGAAAAGGGGACTTTTTTTCATGAAGGTAGAGGAACAATATATAGAACCGGCCAGTAAATTGATGAGTGATTATGTAAATGGCAGACCGGCCATCCGCCAGTATTTTTCATATGATCCGCAAATGCAGTCACTTGAAGGGCGATTGAAGGAGCTTCAAAGCCATTCTGTCGATCGCATCAAACTGTCAGGCGTTTTGCGTCAATACATGGGACGGAATGGATTGTCCGAATCAGCAGAACGGCATTTGAAGAGTTTCGAAGAAGGTGCGCCGGTGGTTGTGACAGGCCAACAGGCAGGCCTCTTAACAGGTCCCTTATATACGGTACATAAAGCAATATCGGTTATTGTTCTGGCCAAACAGGCTTCTGCGCAGCTGAACACCAAAGTGGTGCCGGTATTTTGGATTGCCGGAGAAGACCACGATTTGGCTGAAATCAGCCATCTGTACAGAGAAGTCAATGGACGAGTGGATAAATTAAACATTCCGCACGCTGAATATGGAAAGCATTCCGCTTCTTCTGCCACGCTGAATAAACCGAAGATCGCTTCTTTTCTGGAAGAGTATTTCCGCAGTCTTCCCGAAACCGAACATACCAAAGAAATCCATGGCCTGGTTTTCGGTTTGTTGGAACAATCTGTATCCTTCACCGATTTCTTCGCATGCCTGCTCGATCATTTTTTCAAGGAAGAAGGACTATTGTATATCGATGCGGCAGATGAAAATCTTCGCAACTATGAGTCTCCTTATTTCAAACAGATGATTGAACGATCCGCCGAAATTGCGGAAACGGTTGCAGCCGCTGAGCGATCATTGGCGAAGGACGGCTATAGTGCCGTCATCGGAGCCGAAGAAAACGCAGCCCATTTGTTTATTACAGTGAAGGGGGAACGCTTGCTGCTAGAGCGCCAAGACGGGGAGTTTGTTGCGAACAACGGTGCCATCCGCTTTACAAAGCAACAGCTTTTGGATATAGCTGAAAAGACTCCTGAACTGCTGAGCAATAATGTGGTGACACGACCGCTGATGCAGGAAATGGTCTTCCCGGTGCTGGCTTTTGTAGGCGGCCCTGGAGAAATCGCTTATTGGGCAGCTTTCAAAGGCGCTTTCGAATTGTTCGGCATAGAACTGCCGGTTGTTATGCCGCGCTTAAGCCTGACTTTAGTGAACCGCCAGACGCAGCGTCTTTTAGAAAAGTACAATTTGGATTTTGCTGCAGTGGTCAACGAGCGGCAAGTGGCCATCAAAAGAAATGAGTTGATGGAATCGATCCGTGAAAAGGAAGCCGAGGCCCTGATTGCGGAGCTGCAGAACCAGGTCGAAAAAGCATACAAAGAGATCCATAAAAAGTTCTCTACCATCAGCACGGGATTAACGCCGATTGTGGAAAAAAATCTGCAATTGCACGTTAAGCAATTAAGTTTTTTGAAGAATAAACTGGAAGATGAAGTGGTGCTTCAAAATAGCATTGAGTTTGGCCATTATGCTGCCATTGAAAACGAGTTGCTGCCGAATGGTGGGTTCCAAGAACGAATCTATAGTCCGTTTATTTATATGAATCAATACGGAAGTGGACTCGTAAAAGATCTTCTGGCATTGCCATTGAAGTATGATAAAAATCATAAAATTATTTGGTTATAATTGGCAAAAAGTCTGCATTCGCAGGCTTTTTTTATGTCAAAATAACTTGTTGAGACATTTTAATGTAACAAACGTGAAATATTTCAAAAACAAGTGGTGACAAGTGGGGGATTGTGGTACATTTAGTACAATAAGTGGGGTGAAGGGTATGTTCATGGGCGAATATCAACATAGCGTTGATGCGAAGGGACGGTTAATCGTTCCAGCAAAGTTTCGTGAGCAGCTGGGTGACCAATTTGTCATTACCCGAGGCCTAGATCAATGCTTATTTGGCTACACTATGGACGAATGGCAGAAAATTGAAGAAAAGCTGAAAGAGCTGCCGGTCACCAAAAAAGACGCTCGTGCTTTTACACGTTTCTTTTTTTCAGGAGCTACAGAAGTGGAACTTGATAAGCAAGGACGCGTCAATATACCGACGACATTAATTTCTTATGCGAAACTTGAAAAAGAATGCATCATCTTAGGTGTGTCCAACCGTTTTGAAATATGGGCAAAAGATTCATGGGAAAGCTATTTTGCAGCTTCTGAAGATTCCTTTAACGAAATCGCGGAAAATTTAACTGATTTTGACTTTTAAAAATGAACGGGGGAAATGGATTGTTCAACCACACCACGGTTTTACTGCATGAAACTGTCGATGGTCTGAACGTTCGTCCTGACGGCATATATGTGGATTGTACGCTGGGCGGCGCAGGCCACAGCGAATATTTGGTTCAGCAATTATCTGACCAAGGTCATTTGTATTGCTTTGATCAAGACGCGACGGCACTGGCTCATGCAAAAGAAAAACTGCAAGATTACTTACATAGAATTACATTCATCCATGCCAACTTTAAGTTTTTAAAAGAAGAGCTGGAAATGCGTGGAGTGGAAAAAGTCGATGGCATTCTTTATGACCTCGGCGTTTCTTCCCCGCAATTAGATACTCCAGAACGCGGTTTCAGCTACCATAACGACGCGCCACTGGATATGAGAATGGACCAAAGCGCTGAATTGAGCGCCTATCACGTCGTCAACGAATGGTCTTTTGAAGACTTGGTAAGAATTTTCTACCGCTACGGTGAAGAAAAATTCTCTAAACAGATAGCCCGCAAAATCGAGGCTGCACGAGAAAAGCAACCCATTGAAACAACGGGGCAACTAGTCGAATGCATCAAAGACGGTATTCCTGCTTTTGCCCGCCGCAAAGGCGGACATCCTGCGAAACGGGTATTTCAAGCGATTCGAATTGCAGTAAACGATGAACTTGGCGCTGCTGAGACATCGCTGCAGGATGCAATTGATCTATTGGCCATCGGGGGAAGAATCAGTGTCATCACCTTCCATTCCCTTGAAGACCGGCTTTGCAAAGCGATTTTCAAAGAAGCCTCGTCCCTCCCGGAACTGCCGCCGAATTTGCCGGTGATTCCAGACGGGATGGAGCCGATACTGAAGCTGATTACAAGAAAACCGATTCTGCCAACAGAAGAAGAGCTTGCACACAATAACCGGTCAAGATCCGCAAAATTGCGGATTGCAGAAAAAATAAACGAGTAAGGACGTGTTCAAATGGCGTTGAATGCAAGAACTGAAACCTACATCCAACAGCCGGCCGTTCCTCAAAATCCGAGTCGGCAGCCGGTAAGAAGAAAGAGTTTAATCACTAAAGGTGAAAAAATACTGTATGTAACTTTCGTAGCAGTCTGTATCCTGTGCGCCTTGGTGATTTTGCAGAATCAATCAAAGATTCAGGCATCCACACAAGAAATCCAAACAATTGAACAATCAGTCAGTGAAATGACGAAGCAAAATTCAGATTTGTCCGTACAGGTGAAAGAACTGTCTTCATACGAGCGCATTTGGGCAAAAGCGAAAGACCTTGGCCTTAAATTAAATGAGCACAATGTAAAGGTAGTGCCTGGACAATGAAAAAAAAGTTTCGATTTCAAGGAGGAGCCTTTCTGCTATTTTTGTTATTTGCAGGGCTCTTTTTCCTTTTATTGACCAGAATTGTGACGATTCAAGCAACGGGAGAAGTGGAAGGGCAGGAACTTGCTGCCAGAGCAGCAGCGAAATACAGCCAGGAAGAAGTATTGACTGCTGAACGGGGCCGCATCATTGACCGGAGCGGAGAAGTGATTGCTGAAGACACACTCACTTACAAACTTGTCGCGGTACTGGACGAATCAGCAACGCAAAAAGCCAGTGATCCACGGCATGTCGTAGACGTGGAAGAAACAGCCGAAAAATTGGCTGGATACCTGGATGCTTCTGAAGAAAGTATTTTAGAGACATTGAAACAAGGCGTGGAAAAAGATCGCTACCAAGTGGAATTCGGTTCAGCAGGACGCGAAATCAGCCACACAAAGATGCTTGAAATGAAAGAAGCCAATATTCCGGGATTATTGTTTGTCCGGGATTTGAAAAGGCTATACCCGAACGGTGTCTTTGCGTCTCACCTGATTGGCTATGCCATGAAAGAAGAGCTGAAGGATGGCGAAACCAAGACTACTGGGAGGATGGGACTGGAATCCATTCACAATGAAGTGTTGACCGGCAAGAACGGAAAAATGGAATTCGATACGGATAAATGGGGCTTCCTATTGCCTAATAGTGAATCGGCAGTCACTCCAGCCGAAGACGGTTCAGACGTTCAGCTGACTTTAGACAGAACCTTGCAGAATTTCCTGGAAGACGCCATGTCTGGAGTTCAAGAAGAATACGATCCGACGCGAATGATCGCCGTAGTTGCAGATCCGAAAACTGGTGAAATTCTGGCTATGTCACAGCGTCCAACGTTCAACCCGAATACACGCGAAGGGCTTTCGGACAATTGGCTGAACGAAAGCATCGAACTGACGATTGAACCAGGATCGCCAATGAAGATGTTTACATTGGCAGCTGCAATAGAAGAAGGCAAATGGGATCCGAACGCTGTCTATAACTCTGGAACCTATAATTTATTAGGCACTACCATCGGTGACCATAACGGTGGGCGCGGTTGGGGAACCATCTCCTTCCTTGAAGGGATTCAACGCTCTTCTAACGTATCGATGGCCTATTTATTGGAGCGCATGGGAGCAGACACGTTTATGAAATACGTGGATGCATTTGGATTTGGCAAACAGACCGGCATCGATCTGCCGAAAGAGGCAGCCGGTAAAATACTGGATCAATACCCAATCAATAAATTGACGACAGCATATGGACAGGGATCGACAGTAACGCCGATTCAGATGATTCAAGCCGCCTCTGCTATTGCAAATGACGGCGTCATGATGAAACCGTACGTCATCGATCAAATCAAGAACAAGGATACTGGAAAAGTCACGGTTAAAAGTGAGCCGGAAGAAGCCGGGAAGCCTGTGTCAGCAGAAACTGCTGAAAAAGTACGGGAAGTTCTTGCGTCAACCGTGACTTCCGAAGTCGGTTCAGCAAGAGGATTTGCATTGCAGGATTACACGATTGCCGGGAAGACGGGTACAGCGCAAGTTCCGAAAGAAGGCGGCGGCTATTTGAAAGGCAGAAACAATTATTTGTTCTCGTTCCTTGGAATGGCGCCTGCAGATGATCCGGAACTGCTTATCTATATCGGTGTCCAGCAGCCGAATGTGCCTGCTGATGAATATGGTTCTGTACCGGTAGCGAAAATCTTTACTTCTGTTATGGAAAATAGCTTGAAGTATTTGAACATTGAGCCGGAAAATATGGCGGAAGCTACGACGATGCCTGTGGAAGAATATACAGGCAAATCTGTGGCAGAGGCTACTGAAGAGTTGACTGAGCTTGGTGTCGAAGTCGTAGTTACTGGTGACCAGTCAGAAGTCGTGGCTCAGTACCCGGAAAATGAGGAGACTGTACTGAAAGGCGGCAAAGTTATTCTGAAGACAGCGGGTAAAACGGCGTTGCCTGATTTTACTGGCTGGTCAAAACGTGAACTGCTTGCCTATCAGTCCTTAAGCGGCTTAGCATTGGAAATTGCGGGCCAAGGATATGTTTTGACGCAAAGCATTGCGGAAGGCGAAATTGTAGAGGATAATGAGCCTGTAGTAATCGAGCTTCATCCTCCGGAAATTTATTATCCAGCGCAGGCACAAGAAGACGCGGCCGCCGAAGACGATGGCGAGCAGCTGCTTGAAGAAGAGGCTGCAAAAGGTTTTGAAGCTGAAAGTGAACAGCAGGAACCACAAACGGACACTGAAGCTACGGAAACAGAAGCACAAACTTCTGAAACAGCAACAGTTGAAACAGAAGAAGTAGAAGCAACAACAGAAGAAGCAACAACAGAAGAAGCCGAAGCCACGGAAACAGATACAGAAGAAACAACCGAGTAATCTCGTGTTTAAAGGAGCTCTCTAAATGAACGCTTATACAATAATGGGTCTTGGACTTGCTTTAATCCTAACGGTCGTGCTTATGCCGATTTTCATTCCGTTGCTGAAACGGATGAAATTCGGGCAAAGCATCCGTGAAGAAGGACCTGAATCACATATGAAGAAAACAGGAACGCCGACTATGGGCGGACTGGTTTTCTTAATTTCAATCATCATCACTGTGCTATTGGTTGCCTGGTTTGCCGAACTCCTGAATGCCAAAGTACTGATTCTATTGCTTGTACTTTTCGGATATGGATTGATCGGATTCCTGGATGACTTTATCAAAGTAGTCTTAAAAAGAAATCTCGGATTGACTTCATTGCAGAAGTTAATTGCACAAATCGTCATCGCAGTCATTTCGTTCTTGGTATTGAACGGCATCGATTTTGAGACTGGCGTAACAATTCCATTTACAGATATCGCACTGGAATTATCCTGGTTCTATGTATTCTTCATTGTCTTTTGGCTGGTCGGATTTTCCAATGCAGTCAATTTGACAGATGGGCTTGACGGCTTAGTGGCCGGCACAGCTTCAATTGCATTTGCCGCATTTGGCCTATTGGCGATTTATCAGGACCAAATCGGCATTGCCATCTTTACTTTTTCCGTCACAGGCGGTTTGCTTGGATTTTTGATTTTCAATAAATATCCGGCTAAAGTCTTTATGGGAGATACGGGTTCATTGGCTTTGGGTGGCGCATTGGCCATGGTGTCTATTTTGTTGAAACAGGAATTGCTGCTATTGCTGATTGGGCTTGTTTTCGTTATCGAAACAGCTTCAGTTATTCTGCAGGTCGGCAGTTTCAAATTGCGCCAGAAACGAATCTTTAAAATGAGCCCGATCCACCATCATTTTGAATTAAGCGGATGGTCAGAATGGAAAGTAGTCATCGTATTCTGGTCAGTCGGTCTTATCAGCGCGGCAATCGCAGTCTTTTTGGAGGTAATGTAAATGAAAGAGGTGCCACAATTACACCATAAAAAAATCTTGGTTCTGGGTCTTGCGAAAAGCGGATTTACCGCTGCACGCATCCTTCACAAACTGGGAGCATTTGTTACAGTCAACGACTCCAAGCCTTTTGAAGAAAATCCGGAAGCGCAAGAGTTATTGAATATGGGCGTCACCGTTATTTGTGGGAGACATCCTGAAGATTTACTGGAAGAGGGATTTGAACTGGTTGTCAAAAATCCGGGTATCCCTTATACCAATGTATTGATTGAATCTGCACTGGAGAAGAACATTCCGGTTTGGACTGAAATTGAGTTGGCTTATCTGATCAGTGAAGCGCCATTTATCGGCATCACTGGATCTAACGGCAAAACGACAACGACCACTTTGTTGTTCCATATGCTCAACCAAGACAATAAAAAGCCATTGATTGCCGGGAATATCGGCACAGTTGCAAGCGGGGTTGCTGAAAAAGCGAAGCCTGAAAATGTGGTGGTGACCGAATTGTCTTCTTTCCAACTAAAAGGAACTGAGTCTTTCCGCCCGAATATCGCAATTATCACGAATATTTACGAAGCGCATCTGGATTATCATGGGACGATTGAAGACTATCGAGCTTCAAAAATGAAGCTTACTGAAAATCAGACAGCTGAGGATTATTTCATATATAATGCCGATCAGCCTTTGTTGGTGAACCATGCCAAAAACTGCAAAGCGCAGTTGGTGCCGTTCACTTTAAAAGGACGGACGCCGACAAGTATCAGTGCTGACAGTGATTTCATATACTGGAAAGGCGAAAAGCTGATTGAACGTTCAAAAATTATACTTGGCGGACAGCATAACCTGGAGAACATTTTGGCGGCAACCGCTGCAGCTATGTTGTGGGGTGGAACGAAGGAGACCATCATACGTGTTTTGACTTCTTTCACGGGCGTTAAGCATCGTTCCCAGTTTATTGTGGAGTGGCAAGGACGCAAATTCTACAACGATTCGAAGGCGACCAATGCCTTAGCGACGAAAAGTGCATTGGAAGCTTTCCCGGAAAATATCATCTTATTGGCTGGAGGGTTGGAGCGAAACCATTCACTCGAAGAAATCCGTCCTTATATGAATCGGGTCAAAGCTTTGATTACGTTTGGGGAGACGGCACAGCGCTTTACAGCTTTTGCAGAAGACTGTGGTGTAGCACATATCGTACAAGCAGGGAAAATGGATGACGCGGTCGAGAAAGCGATCAATCATTCCGCCAGCGGCGACACGATCCTCTTATCTCCTGCATGCGCAAGCTGGGACCAATACGACAGTTTTGAAATTCGAGGCGATGCTTTCATTACCGCAGTCCAGCAGATGACGGAAGCCAACGAATAAAAGATAAGGGGCAGCAATTATGGACAAAGTGATTGACATCGAAGAACGCATCCCGACGCTCCGCGAGCGCCGGAAAAGAAGAACCAATCGCAAGTTCGTGGCGCTGCTGTTCATTTTCCTCACTTTGCTTGCCGTACTTTTATACAGCCAGTCGAAGTACAGTGAAATCCAGACGATTACCATTGAAGGCGCTGTGCTCTTTGACAAGGAAAGCTACCAGGCTGCAAGTGGATTAGCCGTCGGAGATTCGATGTGGTCTTTCGATGCAGGAGCGGTAGCGAAAGAATTGGAAAAACTCGAGTGGATTGAAGACGCCTCTGTCGAGAAAAAATGGCTGACAGGCGTGGAAATCAAGCTGACTGAATATGTTCAAATGGGTTACTTAGACCGTGGCAACAGCTACCAGATTGTGCTATCCAATAATTTGGCTCTGGATCAGCCGGTCACTGTCGTAGACGGTCCGATCTATTCGAATTTTGAAGACGATAAGAAACGGCAGAAACTGGTAGATCAATTATTGGAAATCGATGCTGAGGTTCTTCAACTAGTTTCACAAGTGATACTGGATCCTGATCAGGAAGACGCAGACTACGTAACTTTATATATGAACGATGGAAATGAGATCCACGGCATTTTGAGTACCTTGGCTGAAAAAATTAATTATTATCCTTCTGTCATTGCTCAATTGGAAGAAGGGCAGAAAGGCATTATCGATATGGAAGTCGGGATTTTCTTCCGTTCTTATGCAGATGTCTTTGGCCTCGAGAAGGAAGGTGCCGACGATGAAGAACCCGAAGAAGAGTAACCGCAAAAACTTCAGTAAATCGATAGTTTTTTCACTGGTCTTTTTGGTTCTTGGTTTTATCATGGCTTATTCCTACAGCTTGTCGAATGCCAATAAAGAAACAGAAGGATTTACCGGTGGCGCCTTTTTCGAACAGGAAGAACGATACCGGAAAGACCTGATCGAACAGCAGGAGCACAATAAGGAATTGCGTGAAGAATTGCAGGAAAAACAAAGCAAAGTGCAAGAATATGAAAAGTCATTTGCAGATGGAGAAAATCGGTATACAGAATATGCAGCAGAAGCAGAAGAACTGCGGAGGTATCTTGGGCTGGTGCCAGTTCAAGGGAGCGGCTTGAAAGTAACATTGCAAGATGGCGATTACAATCCCAATTCAGTGAATCCGAACGATTACATTGTTCACGAAAGCCATGTTTTCCAAGTGATCAATGAATTGTATATTTCCGGAGCTGAAGCCATTTCCATCAATGGCCAACGCATCCATGGAAACTCCTATATCGTCTGTACAGGTCCAGTCATCACCGTTGACGGCGTGCAATATCCAGCGCCGTTTGTTATAGAAGCCATCGGTGAACCTGGCGTATTGACTTCTTCGATGGAATTGACGGGCGGCATCATGGATCAATTGCTGAATGATAATATCATTGTGACGTTGGATGAGGGGCAATTGATCGAAATGCCTGCTCTTCTGGCGGAATCATGAGTCAGGGGGGAATTGCGTGAAGAAAAGGATTCTTACCCGATTTACGGTGATTATGTTTATAATCGGTCTGATGACAGCCATTCAGTACAATACGATCAATGAACCGGACATCCGTGATACACGGGATGCCTGGGAAATCAGACAGGAATTGGCAAGAGAGAATCAGCTTCAATCAGAGCTGTTATCTGAAATCAGCTCACTCGATGATACTTTAGGCAAATACGAAGCTGCTTCAGATGCGAGCCCGGAGCAAGCGCTGCGGGAAACAGCAGGTGAACTTAGAAAAGCCGCTGGCCTGGCAGAAACTGTTGGACCCGGCATCGAAGTCCTGATTGAACCTTCCCTGGAAGCGGTTGCGATGGGGCTGGACATTGAAGGGATTTCACCAGATTTGCTTATTCGCCTGGTAAATGAAATCAACCGTTTCAATGGCTTATATGTATCGATTGATGGCAAACGAATCATCAACACGACAGCGATCCGGGATATAAACGGCCAAACGACCGTCAATACGAAACCGGTCGATACACCGCCGTTTTCCATCAAAATCATCTCGAAGTCGTTGGAAGACTCGGAAAAGCTGTATAATCATTTATTGGCGTCGCGTATTCTGGACGACTTCTATATCGATAACTTGACATTGACAGTCTCTGAGCCTCAAACTGACCTTGTCATCGAGGCATACGACGGTGCTATCGACACCAAATATTTACAGGCATCAGAGGGGGAATAGCGATGTGGCTGTCCATATTAGGTTTAATACTCGGAATATCGCTCGGGCTTTTGACGGATATTCAAATCCCTCCGGAATATGCCAACTACCTGTCCATAGCCGTGTTGGCGTCACTCGATACGCTTTTTGGCGGAATTCGTGCACATCTTCAGCAGGTTTATGATGACAAGGTATTTGTATCCGGTTTTTTCTTTAATATCGCCCTTGCAGCAGGTCTTGCTTTTCTGGGTGTCCATTTAGGGGTAGATTTATACTTAGCGGCAATCTTTGCGTTCGGCGTTCGGCTATTCCAAAATATCGCAGTCATTCGACGCATCATTTTAGCGAAATGGGCAGAAAAGAAAGAAGTTAGAGAAATAAATTGAACAATTGAAGGAAATTTTTCTAAGTTTTGCGATTTTCTTAGACAAGGTGCATGATTTGCAATAGAATATAAGTACAGCAGTTTATAAGGAGGTGCCACGAATTGAGTCAATCAGAATTATACGTTAGTCTAGATATCGGTTCGTCATCCGTTAAAGTTTTAATCGGGGAAATGGCCAACAAGTCGCTGAATGTAATCGGCGTCGGAAATGTAAAATCTAATGGAATCAGAAAAGGTGCGATTGTTGACATAGATGCAACTGTGCAGTCCATTAAAAAAGCAGTCGATCAGGCAGAACGCATGATCGGAAAATCCATCCACGAGGTCGTATTGGGAATTCCGGCAAACAAAGCGGTGCTTCAACCTGTTAAAGGGATTGTGGCAGTCAACAGTGAAAACCGGGAAATTACAGACGATGATTTGGATCGCGTATTGGAAGCGGCACAAGTTATGTCGATTCCGCCAGAACGCGAATTGGTCAACATCATTCCTGAACAGTATGTGGTCGATCATTTGGGTGAAATCAAAGATCCACGGGGCATGATTGGTATCCGCCTTGAAATGGATGGTACAATGGTGACGACTTCAAAGACCATTTTACACAACGTACTTCGCTGTGTGGAAAGAGCAGGCCTGGAAATTCGTGATATTTACGTACAACCGCTTGCTGCAGGAAGCTACGCATTAACTGAAGATGAAAAAAATCATGGTACAGCGTGTATCGATATCGGTGGAGGTTCTACTTCTATTGCCATCTTCCAAGAAGGCCACTTGACCGCTTCTTCTGTTATTCCAGTTGGAGGCGACCACGTTACAAAAGATTTGTCCATCATTCTAAAGACACCGACGGATCAAGCTGAAAAAATCAAACTCGAGCATGGCCATGCATTTTTTGAAGATGCTTCAGAAGATGAAGTGTTTGAAGTTCCGGTCATCGGATCAGATTCCACAGAACAATATAATCAAAAATACATATCTGAAATAATCGGAGTTCGCCTGGAAGAACTTTTCGAACTGATTTTGGATGAGTTTTACCGCTTAGGTGTACAAGACCTGCCAGGAGGAGTCGTTTTAACCGGTGGTATGGCTAAATTAGATGGCTTGCCTGAACTTGCACGGAACATCCTGCAAACGCGTGTCCGTCTGTTCACTCCGGAGTTTATCGGTGTACGCGAACCTCAGTACACAACAGCAGTTGGCCTGATCCAATACGCATACATGGAAGATGTCTTCTATGGCCGAGTTGGAACTGGAACAGCTGCCGCAAGCGCTGTGAAAGTTGAGCACCAAGAAGTACAACAGCCTAAGAAACAAAAACAGCCAAAACAAAATTCCGAAGGTGTCGTAACTAAAGCCAAGAAGATGTTTGATCGATTCTTTGAATAAAATCAACATTGTATCTAGCTTGCAAGTAAAAAAGCTGAGCAATTTTAGGAGGAAAAAGAATGTTGGAATTTGATACAAATATTGATGCAATGGCCATAATTAAAGTCATCGGTGTAGGCGGCGGCGGGAACAACGCTGTCAACCGGATGATCGAGCATGGAGTCCAAGGTGTAGAATTTATTGCAGTAAATACAGACGCACAGGCATTGAACTTGTCAAAAGCGGAAGTACGCCTACAAATCGGCGGTAAATTAACGCGCGGCCTTGGTGCTGGAGCAAACCCTGACGTAGGGAAAAAAGCTGCAGAAGAAAGCAAGGAACAGATTGAAGAAGCATTGCGCGGAGCGGATATGGTATTCGTAACTGCAGGAATGGGCGGCGGTACAGGTACTGGCGCAGCACCGGTTATTGCCGGAATCGCTAAAGAACTTGGCGCTTTGACTGTTGGTGTCGTAACTCGTCCTTTCACATTTGAAGGCCGCAAGCGTTCAACACAGGCAATCGGCGGAATTTCCATTATGAAGGAATCTGTTGATACACTGATCGTTATTCCAAACGACCGTTTGCTTGAAATCGTAGACAAAAACACACCGATGCTTGAAGCATTCCGTGAAGCGGATAATGTGTTGCGCCAAGGTGTATCGGGTATCTCAGATTTGATCGCCGTCCCTGGATTGATCAACCTGGATTTTGCCGATGTTAAAACAATCATGTCCAACAAAGGTTCTGCATTGATGGGAATCGGTGTCTCTTCAGGAGAAAACCGTGCCTCTGAAGCTGCTAAAAAAGCAGTTTCGAGCCCGTTGCTTGAAGTATCCGTTGATGGGGCAAAAGGCGTCTTGATGAACATTACAGGCGGCTCTAACCTTAGCCTTTATGAAGTACAGGAAGCAGCGGATATCGTAGCTTCAGCGTCTGATGAAGAAGTGAACATGATTTTTGGATCGGTTATCAACGATAACTTAAAAGACGAAATCATCGTTACTGTAATTGCTACTGGATTTAATGAAGAACAGTTGCAGCCAAGAACTCCTAGAGGTTCTGGATTGAACTCGAGCCGTGTCCAGTCGATCCAACAGCAGACTCCTGCACCTTCAATCCGTGATGCACGCCGTGAAGAACAACGCCGCGACGAGCAGCGCCGTGAAGAACAACAGCCTTACTACAATCAGGAACCACAAAGACAAGAAAAACATAACGAAGATGCATTGGACATCCCGACGTTCTTGCGTAATCGTCAAAAGAGACGTTAATCCGAACAGCTGCCGGTTGGGCAGCTGTTTTTTTTAGGAAATGGCTTAATTGATAAATCAGCCGAATCTTGTTACAATATACTGGACTTCTATAGAAAAGTTGTGAAAGCATGGAACCTATCAAACCAGTTTTTGAAGAAATTACTGAACAGTTAAATTCGATAAGAGAACATATCCAAGTGATTGCTGTCACCAAACAAGTAGGTGTGGAACGCACCAAAGAAGCCATACAGTCGGGGATCCGCCATTTAGGTGAAAACCGTCCTGAAGGATTGGCCCAAAAACTTGAGGCAATCGACGAAGATGTTTGCTGGCATTATATCGGCAATCTTCAAACCAGAAAAGTAAAAGACGTCATCGACGAGATTGATTACCTGCATTCCCTGGACCGTTTAAGCTTGGCAAAAGAAATTCAAAAACGTGCGACCCGCCAAGTAAAATGTTTTGTACAGGTAAATGTATCGGGTGAAGAGTCAAAGAGTGGAATTGCTCCGGAAGAGGCAATTGATTTTATACAATCCTTGGAAGCCTTCGACAAAATCCAGGTAGTCGGATTGATGACGATGGCACCGAATACAACGGATGACCAAGTGATTCGTAAAGCATTTAAAGGATTAAAATTACTCCAACTCCAAGTATCAGAGAAACAGTGGGCGCATGCTCCATGCACAGAATGCTCCATGGGCATGTCCAATGATTACTTAATCGCTGCAGAAGAAGGGGCAAGTTTCGTCCGGATCGGAACAGCATTAGTCGGGTCGGAAAGTGAGGCAAAACAATGAGCATGAAAAATAAATTTAAAAACTTTTTCTACTTAGATGAATACGAAGAAGAACAAGTTCGTGAACAGCCTGTTCGTGAACAACCAGCAACTCAACAAAAGCCAGCTCCGCGGTATGAAAAACCGGCAGTCATGCAAGAGCCGAAAAAAACACCAAAAGAACGGCGCCAGAAAGTGGAGGAGACCATTGTGCCTAATTTAGTTAGTTTGCAGAGTGCTTCAAAATCTTCAAAAGTCAGCTTGGCAGAACCACGGGTTTATGCAGAAGCGCAGGATATTGCAGAAAGCCTGAAAAGCAAGCAGGCCGTTGTCGTAAATCTTCAACGTATTGAAAAAGATCAAGGTCTTCGGATCATCGATTTTTTGAGTGGAACAGTTTACGCCCTAGGTGGAGATATTCAACGCATCGGAACTGACATCTTCCTATGTGTACCAGACACTGTTGAAGTGGATGGCGCCATTTCAGGATATTATTACGATGATCAAGAATAAGAGGGGTGCCATAAAATAATATGATAGTTCTTGTAAATTTATTGCTCTCGGCCATTAATATCTATTTTTACATTTTAATTGTCAGCGTCTTTATGAGCTGGGTGCCGAGCATCAAGGAATCAGGATTCGGCCAAATGATTTCTAAAATCACCGATCCCTATTTGGATATTTTCAGGCGTTTTATCCCGCCGATCGGAATGATTGATATTTCACCGATTGTTGCGATTTTCACGTTAAGCCTGGCTAGCCAGGGGATTGTTGTATTAGCGAATTACTTCATTTAACTCAAAACCTCACGTGATGTGAGGTTTTTTTCTTGAACACATGACCATAGGTAAAGGAGCATCCATATGGAAGAGATATTTCAGCATTTCAGAAAAGAAGAACAGCAATTTATTGAGCAGGTATCAGGCTGGCTGCGTGAAGTGGAAGACCGCTATTCACCGAAATTGACTGATTTTCTGGATCCGCGCCAGCGTTTTATCGTTGAGGCGGTCGTTGGCTCGAGTGATGTGCAGATAATGGCTTCGGGACGCTTTAAAGATGCGGAAAGACAGCGTGTGCTGTTGTATCCTTCCTATTTTGAACCACAGCAGGAGGATTTCAACATCACAGTCTTCGAGTTGAAATACCCTTCGAAGTTCGTGAACCTGCGCCATCCTGATATTCTGGGTTCGTTGATGTCGTTAGGTTTGGACCGCAGTAAATTTGGTGACATCCGGATAGAAAATGAGCGCGTACAGCTGGCTGTCATGGATGAAATCAGCCCTTATCTGCAGAGCAATTTCGTCAGTGCGGCTAAAGTGAAGGTGCATTTGAATGAAGTGACCGTTGCTGAAGAGCTGATTGAGACGCATGAGGAATGGTTCGAAGAATCGTACACAGTCAGTTCGATGAGATTGGATACTGTCATGAGCTCGGTCTATAACATTTCACGGCAGAAAGCGTCTGCTTTAATTCATGGCGGAAAAGTGAAGGTCAATTGGACGCTGCAGGAGCAGCCATCTTTTGAACTGCACGAATCGGACATGATTTCTTCAAGAGGCTACGGACGTGTTCGTTTGATCATGATTGAAGGGCGCACGAAAAAAGACAAGGTCCGTCTGCAAGTCGGCCGCCTGGAAGCGAAAAACTAGGCGGCTTTTAAAAAAAACGAAATAATACTGAAATTTTGGGCCGTGGACTGTATAATAGGAAGATAAGATGACAAGTTAAGGAGAGGTTTACTCAATGCCATTATCCCCGTTAGATATACATAACAAAGAATTCAGCCGAGCATTCCGAGGATATCAGGAAGATGAAGTAAATGAATTCCTGGAACAGATCATGAGAGATTATGAAATCCTTTTGAAAGAAAAGGCGGCACTTGAAGATCGTTTGAAAACGACCGACGAGCGTGTGGGCCATTTCAATACAATCGAGTCGACCTTGCAGAAATCGATTTTTGTAGCTCAGGAAGCTTCAGAAGAGGTTCGCCGGAATTCACAGAAAGAAGCGGAATTGATCATTAAGGAAGCTGAGAAAAATGCTGACCGGATCGTCAATGAGTCATTGACGAAAGCACGTCGCATCGCTTCAGAGATCGAAGAATTGAAAAAGCAGTCGCGCATTTTCAAAAACCGTTTCAAAATGTTGGTTGAAGCCCAATTGGATTTGATCGATACAGATGATTGGGAAACGTTGTTGGAATACGATATTGATACACAGAACTTAGAAAAGATTGAGAAGGATAAAGAAGAGTCGAACTCTTGACTCTGAGACTTTCTGCTTCTATAATTACGACATACAAAAAAACGCGCTGATAGAGACAGTACGCCATGCAGGAAGGCAAAGCGAACCAGGGACAGTGAAAGCCTGGCACGGATGCATGGAAGAAAATCACTCTTGAGCAGGATTGGTGAACGACAGTATCCAATTCCGTCTACGCCACGTTACGGTGATCGAGTGGCAGCTATCTAGCTGCAACAAGGGTGGTACCGCGAGTCTAAGCTTCTCGTCCCTTTCCAGGGATGGGGGCTTTTTATTATGCCTACAGGAGGAATAGAGATGGAATACAAAGATACCTTATTGATGCCGAAAACAGATTTTCCGATGCGCGGCAATTTGCCGAACCGGGAACCGGAAATGCAAAAGAAATGGGAAGAGATGGACATTTACAAAAAAGTATTGGACCGGACAAAAGGCCGTCCTTTCTTCGTCCTTCATGACGGACCGCCTTATGCAAACGGCGATTTGCATATGGGCCATGCCTTAAACAAAGTTTTGAAAGATATGATCGTCCGTTCCCGTTCAATGATGGGCTTCCATGCACCATATGTTCCAGGCTGGGATACACACGGCTTGCCGATTGAACAGGCCTTGACGAATAAAGGCGTGAACCGCAAAGAAATGTCTTTAGCCGAGTTCCGCAAACTCTGTGAAGAATATGCTTACCAGCAAATCGACAGCCAGCGTTCGCAATTCAAACGCATTGGTGTGCGTGGGGATTGGGAAAATCCTTATGTGACATTAAAACCGGCATATGAAGCACGCCAAATTGAAGTATTCGGCAAAATGGCCAATAAAGGCTATATCTATAAAGGCTTGAAACCTGTCTATTGGTCCCCATCAAGTGAATCGTCACTTGCTGAAGCGGAAATCGAGTATCATGACAAAAAATCTCCGTCCATTTATGTCTCTTTCCCTGTCACTGACGGAAAAGGCGTATTGGCTGAAGGCACGAACTTAGTGATCTGGACGACGACTCCTTGGACAATCCCGGCAAACCTTGGGATTTCTGTACATGCCAAATTGGATTACGCAGAAGTTTCCGTAAACGGATCGCTGTACATCATTGCACAGGAACTGTTGAAGGAAGTTGCTGAAGAATTGGGCTGGACGGATTATGAAGTTGTCCGTCTGTTGCAGGGGGCTGAGTTGGAACATATTCTGGCGAAGCATCCATTGTATGACCGCACATCACTAGTGATGCTTGGTGACCACGTAACGACCGATTCCGGTACAGGCTGCGTTCATACAGCACCTGGACACGGTGAAGATGACTTCTTGATCGGCAAAAAATACGGACTGGATGTTCTGTGTCCAGTGGACGAACGTGGAGTCATGACAGACGAAGCGCCTGGATTCGAAGGCGAATTCTATGACAAAGCCAATAAATCCATTACAGAAGCACTGGATAATGCAGGTGCTCTTGAAAAACTTTCATTCATCACACACTCGTATCCGCATGATTGGCGGACGAAAAAACCGGTCATCTACCGTGCAACGGCTCAATGGTTTGTTTCGATCGATGCTTTCCGTGATCAGATCCTGAAAGCAATCAAAGAAACGTCCTTCACACCGGCATGGGGCGAAACACGCCTGTTCAACATGCTGCGTGACCGCGGCGATTGGAATATTTCACGCCAGCGCGTATGGGGCGTTCCGATTCCGGTCTTCTACGCTGAAAACGGTGATCCGGTCATCACAGAAGAAACCATTGCCCACATTGCGGATCTGTTCCGCGAGAACGGATCAAATATCTGGTTTGAACGTCCAGCGGCAGAGTTGTTGCCATCAGGATTCACTCATCCGAGCAGCCCGAACGGCTTGTTCACAAAAGAAATGGACATCATGGATGTCTGGTTCGATTCAGGATCATCTCACCAAGGTGTACTGGTTGAGCGTGAAGATCTGCAATATCCGGCTGACCTTTACCTTGAAGGATCTGACCAATACCGTGGCTGGTTCAACTCATCGTTGACGACAAGCGTAGCCATCAACGGCATCGCACCTTATAAAGGCATCCTGAGCCATGGCTTTACGCTTGACGGCAATGGCCGCAAGATGAGTAAATCATTGGGCAACGTCATCGTGCCGGCTAAAGTGATGAATCAAATGGGAGCGGATATCCTGCGTTTATGGGTGGCTTCTGTAGATTACACAGCGGACGTCCGTGTGTCTGACGAGAACTTCAAGCAAGTATCGGAAGTTTACCGCAAAATCCGTAATACGCTGAAGTTCCTTCACGGAAACTTGGCTGATTTCAATGAAAAAGAGCATCGCGTCGCATTCGAAGATATGCGCGAAATGGATCAATACATGGCGATGAAATTGCAGAAGATGGTGGAAACTGTACGCAAAGCGTATGAAACTTACGAGTTCTCATCCATCTATCATGCATTGAATAATTATTGTGCAAATGACTTGAGCTCATTCTACTTGGATGTTGCAAAAGACGTTGTTTACATCGAAAGCCAAGATCATCCGCATCGCCGTGCTATGCAGACAGTGATGTTCGATTCACTGATGGCAATCCTTAAGCTGTCAGCACCGATCATCCCGCACACAGCAGATGAATTATGGTCATACTTGAGCTTTGTTGAAGAAGAAAGTGTTCAATTGACCGACTTCCCAGAAGCAGTTTCCAATCCGGCATTTGAAGGCCTGGATGAAAAATGGAGCCGTTTCATGGATGTTCGCGATGACGTGCTGAAAGCACTTGAAGAAGCGCGTGCAGCTAAAACGATCGGTAAATCACTGGAAGCGAAAGTGACAGTTTACGGCAATGAAGAATTGGCCGCATTGCTCGCTTCAACAGACGACAACCTGGCCCAATTGTTCATCGTATCCAAATACGAATACGGTGGTGCACAAGACCAGGCACCGGCTCACGCAGTGAAACTGAACGAAGTTTCGGTAACAGTCGAAAAAGCTGAAGGCGAAAAATGCGAACGCTGCTGGACGATTTCAGAAGAAATTGGCCAAAGTGAAGCGCATCCGGCATTATGCCCGCGCTGTGCAAGTGTCGTAGAAACACAATATGCTTAATTCCAGCAATGGATAAAGCCGATAGTAGAGGTCTGGAAAACCGGAAAGCCGGTTTTTCAGACCTTTACTTTTTTTGCTGACATTGTGTTAAAATAGATTGACTGCTGAATTGACGGAGGATACGGATGTTTATTTATTATGGAATCGCATTGTTGATAATTGCATTGGATCAATGGACAAAATGGCTGGTCCTGAAGAATATGGAATTGGGTGAACGGATTTCAGTGATCGACCCTTATCTCGGGTGGCTTTCACACCGCAACCGTGGCGCTGCCTGGGGGATGCTGGAAGGGCAGATGTGGCTGTTTGCAATCATCACGGTAGCGGTCATCATCGGAATTCTATACTATTTTCATAAACATGCAAATGGACAGCCTTTATTCCAGCTGAGCCTGATGGTTCTTTTAGGCGGAGCAGTCGGCAATTTTATTGATCGCATGCTGCGTGGGGAAGTCGTCGATTTTGTTGATGTGCTGATTCCAGTGATCAATTATGATTTTCCGATATTTAATGTTGCGGATGCCGCTTTAACGATCGGTGTCGTATTGATGATCATCTATATTATTTATGACGAAAAACAACAAAAGAAAAAGGTGTCTTAATGGAAGATTTAACGATTGAAATCACAGAAGAAATGGCCGGCGAACGAGTAGATAAAGCCGTGTCATCGATAGATGAAGACTGGTCGCGTTCACAGATCGCGAACTGGGTTAAAGAAGGTGCGGTAAAAGTGAACGGCATTACCGTGAAGCCGAATTACAAAGTGCGTTTGCAGGATGTCATCATCGTCACACCTCCAGAGCTTGAAGAACTGGATGTCGTGCCCGAAGACCTTAACTTGGAAATCGTTTACGAAGACGAGGATGTGCTGGTCGTCAACAAACCGAAAGGCATGGTTGTTCACCCGGCTCCCGGACATGCCAAAGGGACATTGGTCAATGGCCTTATGCATCACTGCACAGACCTTTCAGGAATCAACGGCGTCGTACGCCCAGGAATTGTCCATAGAATCGATAAAGATACATCTGGTTTGCTGATGGTGGCGAAAAATGACGTTGCCCACACCTCATTGGTTGATCAATTGGTGAAAAAAACTGTAACACGCAAATACGTGGCATTGGTCCATGGCCATATTCCGCATGATAAAGGAACAATCCAGGCGCCGATTGCCCGTGATCCGAAAGAACGCCAGAACATGGCAATCGTCGATAAAGGCAAGCATGCCGTGACACATTTCCGTGTCTTAGAGCGTTTCGGCAATTTCACGCTGGTGGAATGCCGCTTGGAAACCGGAAGAACCCATCAAATCCGTGTTCATATGAAGTATATCGGCTATCCGCTTGTGGGCGACCCGAAATACGGACCGAAAAAAACGATGGATATTGGCGGACAAGCATTACACGCTGAAGTAATCGGATTTGTTCACCCGAAAACGAATGAATACATGGAGTTTTCTGCAGAGCCGCCGGCTGAATTTGCAGAACTTCTTGAATCTCTTCGAGACAAGGATTGACAAACCACATCATCTATATTTATACTTGAAAAAACGAATCGAATATTGAACACCTTTAATAACAGTCCAGAGAGGCTGAGAAGGTATTTACGCAAGCCGGAAGTCTGTCTTCCGTGCTGAGTTTTTCTGCGCATCTATCCTCTTGCCTCTCGGGCAAGAGGTTTTTTATTTGCAAAAAAGGAGCGGATCTCATGGTTGAAAAAGCGGATATTTTGGATGAGCAGGCGATTAGCCGCGCCATCACACGCATTGCACACGAAATTATCGAGCGGAACAAAGGCATCGATGAATGCATACTGGTCGGCATCAAAACGCGGGGAGCTTTCATTGCGAAGCGGCTGGCAGAAAAGATTGAAAAGATCGAAGGGCGTCCCATAATGGAAGGGGAACTCGATATCACCCTTTACAGAGACGATTTGAGCGTCAAAACAAAAAATCAGGAGCCGCTAGTCCAACAAGTCGATATCAAGCACAGCATTCTCGATAAAAAAGTGATTCTGGTGGACGATGTGCTTTACACAGGGCGGACAGTCCGGGCTGCGATGGACGCAGTTATGGATTTGGGGAGGCCCTCACAAATCCAACTGGCAGTGCTGATTGACCGGGGCCATCGTGAATTGCCGATCCGTGCGGATTTTGTCGGAAAAAACATTCCGACTTCAAGCGATGAACGGATTGTCGTCCAAATGATTGAAAGCGATCAGGTTGACCGGGTAGCCATTCACGAATAAAGAGTTAGAGACAGGGGAGAACGGAAATTGAGCGAAGCCATTTTAGATGTACACGATAAACCGAAAGCCGGGCAATGGATTTCATTAAGCCTGCAGCATATGTTCGCGATGTTCGGCGCGACCATCCTGGTTCCACAGTTGGTCGGCTTGAGCCCGGCCATCGCCTTATTGACAAGCGGCATTGCCACGATCATCTTCATCATCATCACCCAATTCAAAGTGCCGGCCTATCTGGGATCTTCATTCGCCTTTATCGTGCCGATTACCATCGCCACTGAAACCGGCGGAATCGGGTCGGCCATGATCGGTGCCATGTTCGTGTCACTGGTTTACGCCATCGTCGCGCTGATCATCTGGAAGACAGGCTATCAATGGCTGATGAAACTGCTGCCTCCGATTGTGGTGGGGCCGGTCATCATCGTCATCGGACTCGCTTTATCCGGAACAGCGGTGGATATGGCAATGACTATTCCAGTCGGCGACGCTTCGGAATACAGCCTGCTGCATTTCTCAGCCGCGCTCGTCACATTGATGACCGCGATCATCTGCAACATCTACTTCAAGAACATCATTTCCTTGATGCCCATCCTGATCGGCATCATCGTGGGCTACGCCTACTCAGCCGCGATTGGCATCATTGATTACACGGCAATCAGTTCAGCGAAATGGTTCGCGGTGCCGGAATTCCTGATTCCGGGAGTGGATTATTCATTCCAAGTGACACCCACCTTGCTGTTTGTCATGGTCCCGATTGCCATCGTCACGATTTCTGAACATATCGGACATCAGCTGGTACTCGGCAAAATCGTAGGCCGCAATTACATAAAAGATCCGGGCTTGCACCGCTCAATCTTGGGCGACGGAATCGGAACGTTCATCTCTTCACTGGTCGGCGGTCCACCAAAGACCACATACGGTGAAAACATCGGTGTATTGGCCATCACGAAAGTGTTCTCGGTCTATGTCATCCTCGGTGCTGCCGTATTCGCCATCATCTTTTCTTTCTTCGGCAAACTGATGGCAGTCATCGAGACGATTCCGACAGCAGTTCTTGGCGGAATTTCCATCCTGCTGTTCGGCATCATCGCTTCTTCCGGATTGCGCATGCTGGTGGACAATAACATCGATTTCGGCAATAACCGTAACTTGGTGATCTCCTCGGTTATCCTGGTCATCGGCATCGGAGGAGCCAAGCTGGAGTTCAGTGAAACCTTCTCGATTGAAGGAATGGCGCTCGCAGCAATTGTCGGCGTAATTCTGAATTTGATACTGCCGGGTCTGGACAAAAACGAATTAGATGACGGAACTGAATAATCACCTTTTAATGAATGTCCAGAGAGGCATGGAAAGGGTCGAAGAATGGGGAGTACTCTGCCCTTTTTTCCTCACACCTTCCTGCCCCTGGGAAGGTGTTTTTTTGTAGGATGGATGAAAGGATGAGAAGACTATGCCGAACTTACTATCCATGAACAACTTGGAAAATGAAACGATCATGCGTTTGCTGGAACGTGCAGAACAATTCCGGCAGGGAGAAAAGGCTCCAATCGATGGGACGGTCGTCAATCTGTTTTTTGAACCGAGCACGCGGACGAAGATGAGCTTTGAAATGGCCGAGCACAAAATGGGGTTGGCGGTGCTGCCCTTTGAAACAGCTTTTTCCAGCATCTTGAAAGGGGAAACGCTGTACGACACAGTCAAGACGATGGAATCGATCGGCGTGGACGCAGTCATCATTCGCCATGAAGAAGAAGAATATTACCAGCAGCTTGAAGGCTGCCAGGTAGCGGTCATCAACGGAGGAGATGGATCGGGCCAGCATCCGACACAGTCCTTGCTGGACTTGCTGACGATTTATCAAGAGTTTGGCCGCATCGAAGGCGTACACGTGACGATTGTCGGAGATATCGCACACAGCCGTGTGGCAAAATCGAATGCAGCTGCACTTCAGCAGTTGGGTGCAGAAGTGAACTTCATCTGTCCGGCTGAGTGGAGCGGTGAGTACGATTCATCGGAACACTTGGATGACTTTATTGAAAAGACGGATGTCGTGATGATGCTTCGGGTTCAGCATGAACGCCATGCCGTATCCGCTCTCTTTTCGAAAGATAATTACCATGAGCAGTACGGCTTGACGGTTGAACGGGAGAAAAGAATGAAAGACGGCGCTATTATCATGCATCCGGCGCCCATCAACCGCGGGGTGGAGATTGCAGATTGCCTCGTTGAATGTGAACGTTCACGGATCTTCAAACAGATGGCTAACGGAGTATTTGTCCGGATGGCAGTACTTGAATACGCATTGAAAGGGAGAGATTGAATTGAATTTATTCATTAAAAACGTAAACATGCTGCAAAATGGAGAATTGGCACCAACGAATGTCCGCATCACAGATGGCAAGATTGATGAAATCGGCCAAGAGTTATCAGCGGAAAACGAGAAAGAAATTGACGGCAAAGGCCGGATGATCGCACCAGGATTTGTTGATGTCCACGTGCATTTGCGTGAACCGGGCGGTGAGCAGAAAGAAACGATCGAAAGCGGGACGAAGTCAGCAGCTAAAGGCGGATTCACAACCATTTGCGCCATGCCGAATACACGCCCTGTACCCGATACGAAAGAAAATCTGCAGCTGGTCAACGGATTGATCGAGAAAAATGCGCTTATCCGGGTTTTGCCGTACGCCTCAATCACGATCAGGGAAGCCGGAAAAGAACGCACGAACTTGCAGGAACTCAAGGAAAACGGCGCATTCGCTTTCACTGATGACGGCGTCGGCATACAGCAGGCAGGAATGATGTATGAAACGATGCAGGATGCAGCGAAAATCGATATGGCAGTCGTGGCCCATTGTGAAGACAATAGCCTGATTTACGACGGTGTCATGCACGAAGGCAAGCGCAGCAAAGAGTTGGGGTTGAAGGGCATACCGTCGATTGCGGAATCGGTGCATATCGCACGCGACATCCTTCTTGCGGAAGCAGCAGGCGCACATTATCATGTCTGCCACGTCAGTACGAAAGAATCGGTCCGCGTCATCCGTGATGCCAAACGGGCAGGGGTCCGCGTCACAGCTGAAGTGACACCGCACCACTTGTTGTTGACAGAAGATGACATTCCTTCAGACGACGCGAATTACAAGATGAACCCACCGCTCCGCGCGAAGGAAGATTGGCAGGCATTGCACGAAGGCTTGCTTGACGGGACGCTCGACTTTATTGCGACAGACCATGCACCGCATACAACCGCAGAGAAAACCAATGGCATGAACGGATCGATGTTCGGCATCGTGGGATTTGAAACGGCATTTCCATTGCTCTACAGCAAGTTTGTCAAAACAGGCACATGGACGCTGCAGCAATTGATCGACTGGCTGACCATCAAGCCGAGTGAAACTTTCCAGTTGCCGTATGGCAGCATGGAACCCGGACAAACGGCAGACTTGGTACTGCTGGATTTGGAAAAAGAGCAGGCGATTCAGGCAGATGCCTTTCTATCAAAAGGCAGAAATACACCATTTGACGGCTGGAATTGTACAGGCTGGCCGGTAATGACCATTTTTGGCGGAGAAATCGTATGGCAGGAGGAGACAAATTGATGAAACGTTATTTGATCTTAGAAGACGGTACGGTATTTGAAGGAACAGCATTCGGGGGCGAGGGCGCTTCAGTAGGGGAAATCGTTTTTAATACCAGCATGACCGGCTATCAGGAAATCTTGTCAGATCCTTCTTATTGCGGACAAATCGTCACTATGACTTACCCGCTGATCGGCAATTACGGCATCAACAGCGATGATTTCGAATCGATCGAACCGGCAGTCAAAGGAATGGTTGTCCGTGAAATCGCTGAGTTCCCATCCAATTTCAGAAATAACGCAACGCTGGATGAATTATTCAAAATTAAAGACATTCCCGGAATTTCAGGAATTGATACACGGAAATTGACGCGTCTGATCCGCTCGAAAGGTTCCATTAAAGGCGTATTGACTGCAGCAGGTGAAGACGTTCAAGTTGAAGAAGTGGTCAAGACCCTTCAAGCGACCGTTTTGCCAAGCAATCAAGTGTCACAAGTTTCAACAGCACGCCCTTATCCAAGCCCGGGACGCGGCAAACGAGTGGTGCTGATCGATTATGGCATGAAGCATGGCATCCTGCGCGAGCTTAACAACCGTGACTGCGACGTCATCGTCGTGCCGTACAATACTTCCTCAAAAGAAATTCTGGCATGGGGACCGGACGGCGTCATGCTGTCGAATGGCCCGGGAGATCCAAAAGACGTGGAAGAATGCGTAGAAGTGGTGCGCGAGCTGCTTGGAGAAGTTCCGATTTTCGGCATTTGCCTGGGGCATCAATTGTTCGCGAGAGCCTGCGGAGCGGATACGTTTAAACTGAAGTTCGGCCACCGGGGAGGCAACCATCCGGTACGCGATCTGGTCACCGGTAAAATTGAAATCACTTCCCAAAACCATGGTTACGCTGTGAATGAAGAAACGCTGCAAGGCACACGGTTGAAAGTGACGCACAGCGCATTGAACGACGGAACGAATGAAGGGCTGGCACATCTGGACTATCCCGCATTCACTGTCCAGTACCATCCGGAATCCTCACCGGGACCGGAAGACTCGAACTACTTATTCGACCGCTTTATTGATGTTATGAACGCAACTCGAAAGGAGCAACAACATGCCTAAAAGACAAGATATTCAAAGTATACTCGTAATCGGATCCGGACCAATCGTCATCGGACAAGCAGCAGAGTTCGACTATGCAGGAACACAGGCTTGCCTAGCTTTGAAAGAAGAAGGCTACCGCGTCATCCTGATCAACTCGAATCCGGCGACCATCATGACGGATACCGAAATTGCAGATAAAGTCTATATCGAACCGATCACCCTGGAGTTCGTCAGCCGCATTCTGCGCAAAGAGCGCCCTGATGCCTTGCTTCCGACACTGGGCGGCCAGACGGGGCTGAACATGGCGATTGAGCTCGACGAGTCAGGAATTTTGGACGAATTGAATATCGAAATCTTGGGCACTAAGCTCGAAGCGATCCATAAAGCGGAAGACCGCGATTTGTTCAGAACTTTGATGAACGAACTTGGTGAACCGGTTCCGGATTCAGACATCATCCACAACATGGCAGAAGCTGAAAACTTTGTCGCACGTGTCGGTTACCCGGTCATCGTCCGTCCGGCCTTCACATTAGGCGGTACTGGCGGAGGCATTTGCCACGATTACGAACAGCTTCAGGAAATCGTCGCCAGCGGTTTGAAATACAGTCCGGTTACGCAATGTTTGCTGGAAAAATCAATCGCCGGCTTCAAGGAAATTGAATATGAAGTGATGCGGGATAAAAACGATACGGCGATAGTTGTCTGCAACATGGAGAACATCGATCCAGTCGGAATCCATACAGGCGATTCGATTGTGGTGGCACCAAGCCAGACTTTATCGGACCGCGAATACCAGATGCTGCGCAACGTGTCGCTGAAGATTATCCGCGCGTTGAAAATCGAAGGCGGCTGCAACGTGCAGCTGGCACTCGACCCATTCAGCTTTAATTACTACATCATTGAAGTAAACCCGCGTGTCAGCCGGTCTTCAGCTCTGGCTTCAAAAGCGACCGGTTACCCGATCGCCAAACTGGCTGCCAAAATCGCAGTCGGCCTGACCTTGGATGAAATGATGAACCCGGTCACGGGCCGGACCTATGCTGCATTCGAACCTGCACTGGATTACGTCGTAACAAAGATTCCGCGCTGGCCTTTCGATAAGTTCGAAGCAGCAAAACGCAATCTGGGTACACAGATGAAAGCGACAGGCGAAGTGATGGCGATGGGCCGCACTTTTGAAGAGTCCATCTTGAAAGCGGTCCGGTCATTGGAGACAGGGCAATTCCATCTGGAGCTGAAAAATGCGGATGCCATGAGCGATGAGTGGATACAAAAACGCATCTGCCGTGCGGGAGATGAGCGTTTGTTCTTTATCGGAGAAGCGCTGCGCCGAGGCGTGACGATTGAAACCATCAACGAATGGAGCCAAATCGATCTATTCTTCTTGAAAAAGTTCGAGAACATCGTCAAATACGAAAATGTACTGAAAAACGCCGCTTTCGACTACGATACTGCCAAGCGTGCGAAACGCCTTGGCTTTGCTGACCGGACAATCGCCAAACTATGGAATACGACGGAACAGCAAGTGTACAACTGGCGCAAAGAAAATAACTTAATGCCGGTCTATAAGATGGTCGATACATGCGCGGCAGAGTTCGAATCCGAAACGCCTTATTTCTACGGCACGTATGAAGATGAAAACGAATCAGTGAAAACGGACAAAGAATCGGTCATTGTTCTCGGTTCAGGACCGATCCGCATCGGACAAGGAGTCGAATTCGACTACGCAACCGTGCATTCTGTCTGGGCAATTAAAGAAGCAGGCTATGAAGCGATCATCGTCAACAACAACCCGGAAACCGTTTCAACGGATTTCTCGATTTCAGACAAACTCTATTTCGAACCGTTGACGATCGAAGATGTCATGCACATCGTCGACTTGGAGCAGCCGAAAGGCGTCGTCGTCCAATTCGGCGGACAGACAGCTATCAACTTGGCCGAGAAGCTGGAACAGAATGGTGTTACCATTTTGGGTACATCACTGGAAGATACAGACCGTGCAGAAAACCGCAATAAATTCGAAGCGGCCCTTCACGAAATCGGCATTCCACAGCCATTAGGCAAAACGGCTGTCAACGCAGAAGAAGCGATCATCATTGCAGCAGACATCGGCTATCCGGTCTTGGTCCGCCCATCGTATGTACTCGGCGGACGCGCAATGGAAATCGTCTACAACGAGGAAGACCTGAAGCATTATATGGAACATGCCGTAGAAGCAAGCCCGGAACATCCGGTCTTGGTCGACCGTTACCTGACAGGTATTGAAATCGAAGTGGATGCCATCTCGGATGGAGAAAACGTCCTGATTCCAGGCATCATGGAGCATATCGAACGTGCAGGCGTCCATTCAGGGGACTCGATTGCGGTTTATCCAACTCAAAACATTTCAGCAGAATTATTGGACACGCTGGTCGACTATACGACGCGCCTTGCAAAAGGGCTGAACATCGTCGGGTTGCTGAATATTCAATATGTCATTTCCAAAGGTGAAGTGTACGTAATCGAAGTCAACCCGCGCTCAAGCCGGACGGTTCCGTTCATGAGCAAAATCACATCGATCCCGATGGCCAATATCGCGACAAAAGCGATTTTAGGGCAAAGCATCGTCGATCAAGGCTTTACGCCTGGGCTTGCACCGATTTCAAAAGGCGTCTTCGTCAAAGTCCCTGTCTTCTCATTTGCCAAGCTCCGCCGTGTCGACATCACACTTGGGCCGGAAATGAAATCGACAGGAGAAGTCATGGGCAAAGACATAACCCTTGAAAAAGCCTTGTACAAAGGCTTGGCAGCAGCCGGCATGGAAGTCAAAGACCATGGCACTGTGCTGTTGACGGTGGCAGATAAAGACAAAGAAGAAGCGGTTGGGTTGGCAAAACGCTTTAAAGCGATCGGCTACCAGATCATGGCGACCGGCGGCACAGCGAAAGCTTTCGAAGAAGCAGGCATTGTTGTTGCGCCTATCGGAAAAATCGGATCAGAAGGCAAGACCTTACTGGACGTCATCCAAAACGGCGACACGCAAATTGTCATCAACACGTTGACAAAAGGCAAACAGCCCCAGCGTGACGGTTTCCGCATCCGCCGCGAATCTGTCGAAAACGGCATTCCGTGCCTGACTTCGCTGGATACAGCAGAAGCGATGCTGCGTGTCATCGAATCAATGACTTTCTCTGCGGAGGAAATGGGTGCAGGCGTATGATCAAACAAGAGCGCATGCAGGTCGTCAAACAGCAGGAAATCGCCAAGCATATCTTTGAATTGACGGTACAAGGCGAGCTGGCCAATGAAATGGCAGAGCCTGGACAATTTGTCCATATCCGTGTTGCAGACAGCTTTGAACCGCTGCTGCGCCGGCCGATTTCTGTAGCGTCGATTGATATGGAAGCTTCCCAATTCACCATGATTTATCGGGCTGAAGGCCGCGGCACAGGGTTGCTTTCGGAAAAGAAGGCGGGGGATCTATTGGATATCCTAGGTCCGCTTGGACACGGATTTCCAGTGGAAGAAGCACAGAAAAAAGCATATTTGATTGGCGGGGGCATTGGTGTGCCTCCTTTATATGAACTCGCTAAGCAATTAAATGAACGGGGCATTGAAACTGTCCATATTCTCGGATTCGAAAGCAAGCAGGCTGTGTTTTACGAAGACAAGTTCCGCGAACTTGGCGACACGCATATTGCTACAGTCGACGGCTCTCATGGCACCCAAGGGTTTGTTACGCATATTCTCAATGAACTCCCAAGTGATTTTGATACGTATTACAGCTGCGGACCGACGGCAATGTTAGAAGCGGTGCAATGGGCGTATCCGCAGAAAAAAGGCTTCTTGTCTTATGAACAGCGAATGGGCTGCGGCATCGGGGCATGTTTTGCCTGCGTCTGCCGCACAACGAAAAGCGAAACGGATTACATCAAAGTATGTTCAGATGGACCGGTATTTCCAGCAGGAGTGGTGATTTCATGACAGACTTAACAGTTGAACTTCCAGGACTCGATTTAAAAAATCCGATCATGCCGGCATCCGGCTGCTTCGGTTTCGGTAAAGAATATGCTCAGCTGTATGACTTGTCACAGCTTGGCGCCATCATGATCAAAGCGACGACAGTTGAAACGCGGCTGGGAAATCCGACGCCGCGCGTTGCGGAAACGGCATCCGGCATGTTGAATGCCATCGGACTGCAAAATCCCGGACTTGAAAAAGTAGCGGGCCAGGAACTGCCTTGGTTAGAACAATACGATGTGCCGATCATCGCGAACGTGGCTGGCACGACGACTGAAGATTATGTGGAAGTCGCGAAAGCCATTTCGGAGGCGCCGAATGTCCATGCACTGGAAATCAATATTTCCTGCCCGAACGTCAAACTCGGCGGCATCACTTTTGGAACAGACCCGGATGTAGCCCGCGAACTGACGCGTGCAGTGAAAGAAGTTTCTTCCGTGCCTGTCTATATCAAATTATCGCCGAATGTCACGGATATCGTGTCGATCGCCAAAGCGGTCGAAGAAGGTGGAGCGGATGGCATCACCATGATCAATACCTTGCTCGGCATGCGCATGGACACCAAAACGGGACGCCCGATCATCGCCAACATCACGGGTGGCTTATCGGGTCCTGCCATCAAGCCGGTAGCGCTGCGGATGGTCTACGAAGTCAGCAAGCATACCAAGCTGCCGATCATCGGCATGGGAGGCGTCACCAATGTGGATGATGTCATCGACTTCTTGTCGGCTGGTGCCAGTGCAGTGGCTGTAGGAACAGCCAACTTCGTCAATCCTTTTGTGTGTCCCGAAATCATCGGGCAGTTGCCGGAACGCTTGCATGAACTTGGATTTGATTCAGTAAAAGAACTTGTCGGAAGGAGCCACCGTCTGTGAATAAACCCATCATCGCTTTAGACTTTGCATCGAAGGAACAAGTAGAGGAACTGCTGTCGCAGTTTTCCGAGCCGCTTTTTGTGAAAGTGGGCATGGAGCTTTATTTCCAGGAAGGACCGGATCTCATTCGTTACATCAAGTCACAGGGCCATGACATTTTTCTGGACCTGAAACTGCACGATATTCCGAATACCGTGGAATCCGCTATGCGGGGCTTGGCCAAACTGGGTGTGGACATGGTCAATGTCCATGCAGCAGGTGGGCTGGAAATGATGAAGGCAGCGAAACGCGGATTAGCAGGCAGCAGCACAAAACTCATTGCCGTCACGCAATTGACTTCGACGAGCGAAGAAGAGATGCATGAAGATCAGCTTGTCTATGTCAGTCTCGAAGAATCGGTGCTGCATTATGCAAAGCGGGCGCTGCAGGCAGAATTGGATGGAGTGGTTTGTTCTGTACTTGAAGCAGAAGCCATTACAAAAGTCTGCGGCCCGGATTTCCTCCTGGTGACACCGGGAATACGGCCGGCATCGGTTTCAGCCGATGATCAAAAACGGGTGGCGACACCTGCTGAGGCTCGTATAAAAGGCTCTACTCACATTGTGGTGGGAAGAGCCATCACGAAGTCGGAAAATCCGGCGAAAAGCTATGGACAAATTGTAGCAGAATGGAGTGGACGATCTTGAAAAACGAAATTGCAAACCATTTATTATCCATCGGAGCGGTTGAATTGCGTCCGCAAGATCCTTTTACATGGGCATCAGGCGTTAAATCACCGATTTATTGTGACAACCGTTTGACCATGTCATACCCGGCTGTGCGCAAAGACATTGCGGCTGGATTAGCGGAGACCATCAAACAGTATTATCCGGAATGCCAAGTGGTTGCCGGAACAGCGACAGCGGGCATTCCACATGCAGCCTGGGTCAGCGATCTGCTTGAACTTCCGATGGTTTATGTCCGTTCTAAAGCAAAAGAGCATGGCCAAACGAACATGATCGAAGGCAAAGTCGAACCCGGACAAAAAGTGGTGGTTGTGGAAGATCTCATCTCCAAAGGCGGTTCAGTACTTCAGGCAGCGCAGGCATTGGAAGCAGCAGGCTTTGAAGTGCTTGGCATCGTGGCCATCTTCACTTATGATTTGCCGCAGTCAATCGAAGCAATCACCGGCGCAGGCTATACGTTCCATACGCTGACGGATTTCTCTGCACTGGTCGAACAGGCGTTAAATACAGGCGCCATTCGCGAAGAAGACATGCCGATGCTTGCCGATTGGCACGAGAAATTAAAAACAGGTACATTATAGAGTCGGCCATTTGGCCGACTTTTTCTATTACTCTCTATAAAGAGGTTGACAAGAAAGAATTGATTGAATACAATGAAAACAACTAATTGGTAATGCAAGGTAGTTATTTTTTTGGCTAGCTATCTTGTATCACCAAGTACCTTGAGGGGGAACAGACATGGCTCTCAGAAGCCAATTGTTGAAAGGGGTATTGGACGCTTGTGTCATGGCGGTTGTGGAAGAGCAACCCGTTTATGGCTATGAGCTGTCACAGAAACTTCAAGCAATCGGTCTGCCGGATATCAGTGATGGCACCATATACCCAGTGTTGCTGAGGCTTCAGAAAAATGGTTTTATCCGCGGGGAGATGAGGCCATCTGCATCAGGGCCTAACCGCAAGTATTATTTTTTGACCGATCAAGGACAAGCAGAGCTGGAACAGATTGCTGCTGAATGGCTGGAAATCGCCAAACCGGTCAGCCAATTATTGAAAAGGGGTGGAGGATATGAGAAAGACAGATGAACTGATCGAAGAAAACAATCACAAAAGGGAATTGCTGAACGTTGAAAACGAAAAAGTATACGAAGATTTACTTTTGTATTTAAGAACCGATCTTCGGATTGATGAACACGCAGGGGAAGAGATACTTATGGATCTGCTGGACCATTTGGTGGAAGCACAAGAAGATGGCAAGTCTGCAAAAGAGTTGTTCGGAGAATCGCCTCAGAAATATGCGGACGAACTGATTGAAAATTTACCAAGCCAAAAGAGAAGGAATGTTTTTTTGTTCAGCGCTTCACAGGTTCTCGGCTTAACGGGTTGGTTTGCAGCTAGCTTTGGGATGATTAGCCTGATCGTGTCGTTTTTCCGTCCGGTGGATAACAGCATTGCCCTTGGCAGCTTATTGCTCATGCTGCTGTCTGTGATGCTAGTGGCATTCGTGGGTGTTTCGGTGATATTTAAAATTATCCGTTCCTCGGTATTTCAAGCAGAGAAAAAGAAGTGGCAAGCTTATGTAAAAGCCGGATTATATGGCGCTGCGGCTTTCGCGTGTGTAGTCTTGATAGCATGGCTATTCCAGGATTTTGGACCAGTCATCAAATTAGAATGGTGGCTTTTCCTACTGATCGGTTTAGTTTTTCTGGCGTTCAGCAAACTGATGTACAAGTGGTCTGAATAGAATTTTCTCCAGGGAAACTGAAATTTTCATGTTCGTCCTGTATGATGAAACTAACAGAAAGAATGACTGAGGGGAGATTTGTAAGATGGACATGGAACAACAGGAATTAAACTGCTGGATCGAAAAGTATCCATTGCTGAAGAATATCATCAATTTGCAACCGGTCGTCTGGCAAAATCCGAAAATGAAAAAAATCGGTGAAATGACGCTTCCAATCGGCCTTCGGGAGATGGAACAGGCAGAACAGCTGTGGCAGCGTTTTGCTCCATATTTGTCAGCAGAATTTCAGGATACCTCAGCAGCAGGCGGGATTGTGGAATCGCCTCTGCGCGAAATTCCATCCATGAAAGAGCGGCTCAGTGTACATTACGATGGAGATATAGGAGGCAAGCTGTTTCTTAAATGTGATAACGAATTGCCGATAGCGGGATCGATTAAAGCGCGCGGCGGTGTTTATGAAGTGCTGCATCATGCAGAAAAATTGGCCATGGATGCCGGCTTGCTGAACGTCGACGAATCTTACGGACAATTCTCATCCGAACGGTTCAAACAGTTTTTCAGCCAGTACTCCATTGGCGTAGGTTCGACGGGAAATCTTGGCCTAAGCATAGGCATCATCAGTGCCAAACTCGGTTTTCAGGTATCTGTTTATATGTCTTCAGACGCGAAACAATGGAAAAAAGACCTGCTGCGTGAAAAAGGGGCAACAGTAGTGGAATTTGAAGGAGATTTCAGCGAAGCGATATTGGCTGGCCGAAAGCAGACACTGGCTAAGCCGGATGCTTATTTTGTCGATGACGAAAAATCTAAACATTTGTTTCTGGGCTATAGCGTCGCTGCTTTCCGCCTCAAAAAGCAATTGGAAGACTTAGGCATACCAGTGGATGCCGAGCATCCGCTGTTTGTCTATCTGCCGTGCGGAGTGGGAGGCGCTCCTGGAGGCATTGCATTCGGACTGAAGCAGGTGTTTGGCGATGCGGTCCATTGCTTCTTTGTGGAACCGACGCATTCGCCTGCAGTGCTGATCGGTTTGATGACCGGTGAAAAAGACAAAGTCAGCGTCCAGGATTTCGGCATCGACAACGTGACTGAAGGGGACGGATTGGCTGTTGGCAGACCGTCAAGTTTCGCTTCAGGAATCAGTGAACAAACAGTCAGTGGCATCTATACAATTGAAGATCCGGAACTGTTTAAATTATTGGCGCTGTTGGCCGATAGCGAAACGATTTTTGTTGAGCCATCGGCCACAGCCGGATTGCTGGGGCCGGTGAAAATACAGGCAACCGATTATGCCGAAACAAATCAGCTGCAGATGGCTGCGGCTAGTCATATCGTCTGGTCGACTGGAGGCGCCTTGGTGCCGAAAGAAGAAATGGAAGGGTTTTACCAACGCGGAAAAACCTATTTGGGAGGTGCTGAATAAATGGATTTGTCATGGATTATGATTATTATTGGGGCTGTTCTTGTATTGGTCTATATCTTTTATAATGCCACGGAACAGCGGATTAAAGCCTTGGAAACCAGAGTCAGGCATATGGAGAAACTTCTCCAGAAATCCTCGCAAGGTGAAACGTTTACAGAACCTGAAATCAATAAAGAACTCCGGCGACTGCTGCAGCAAGGGAAAAAAGTCGAAGCCGTCAAACGAACCAGACAGGAATTCGGCTGGTCACTGTTGGAAGCGAAACAATATGTAGATGGGCTGAAGGGTGGAGAATGATGCAGCGATGTGAAATCTGCCAGACTTCATTTACTTGGAAACAAGTCAGCAAGTCTCTTTGGCTGGCCTATAAACCGATTGCCTGCCCGGCTTGCGGCAAGCTCTATAAAGTCCAATTCCTTTCAAGGATTTTGGCATCGGTTTTGCTAGTTGGACCAATCTTCGCTTTCAGCTCCTTTGCCTATCCAATTAGCACATATGCATTAATTTTTAGCGTCTTGGTCTTGTTTCCGGTTATTTCTCTCTTGCTGCCTTATATATTGCGATACCGCCTGGCTTAAAAGATCCTTTTAAAGGATCTTTTTTTTATTGGGCAGGAGATTTTGTTCTAACAGAGAATAATGCAGATAACAAAAAAACAGGAAAGGAGGGGAGAAAAATGAGTGTCCAATCCAAGCATATTTTTGTCAACTTGCCGGTAAAAAATTTAGATCGGTCCAAAGCATTTTTCGAAGAAATGGGCTTTGGGTTTGATGAAGAGATGACAGATGAAAAAGGAGCCTGCATGATTATCGGGCCATCGATTTACGGGATGCTGCTGACTGAAGAGTTTTTCAAGAGTTTTTCAAAAAGAGAAATTGCGGATACCTCGAACAGTGCGGAAGTGATCACAGCTATTTCTGCAACCAGCAAAGATGAAGTGGATAGCCTGGTCAATGCTGCTTTCGCAGCAGGAGCTCAACGAGCCGGTGAAAAAATGGATGATGAATATATGTATCTCAAGAGTTTCAAGGACCTGGACGGGCATATGTGGGAAGTCCTCTATATGACTGAGGAAGAAACAAAATAAAGTAAAAAAAAGCATCTCGGAGAAAAATCTCCGGATGCTTTTAAAGGTAGTCCGCATAACGCTTTTCAAGGTAGTTCTGCAAAATGGTCATCGCTGAACAGATCGCCCAGTAGATCAACGCCACCAAAATCAACATGGTCAATAAATCATATTCACGGGCGCCGACGATCCGCGCTTTCTGAAAAATCTCCGGAACGGTAATCATGGCAGCCAATGAAGAGGCTTTGATCAAATCCAAGTAGACATTCGATAAAGGCGGGACCGCAATCCGCACTGATTGCGGCAAAATGATCCGGCGCATCGATTGCCAATAGGTCAAGCCGAGTGCAGTGGATGATTCCCATTGCCCTTTATCGACTGAGGCAAGAGATGAACGGAATACTTCAGCGATATAAGCGGCACTGTTGATGGTGAATCCGATCAAGGCGGCCTGTACGGCTGAAAATTCAATGCCGATGACCGGCAGGGCGAAATACAGCAAGAACAGGATCACCAGAATTGGAACACCTCGCATAAAGGAAATATACAGGCGTGCAGGAAATTGCAGAATCTGTAACCGCGATGTACGGGCGAGTGCCAGGAAAAAGCCGATGAATATGCCAAGAACCATACTGACTACGGAAATCAATAAGGTATAGCCGATTCCTTCCAGTACGTAGGGAAGGGATTCGATCGCCAATGCCGGGTCAAACAGCAATCCCCATTCGATATCATTCATCAGACAACCTCCTGCTTAATTTTCTTCAATGTCCGGTTTGACAGAGACATCCGCACCGCCGAAAAATTCTGCAGAGATTTCAGTGATCGTGCCGTCTGCAAGCATCTCTTCCAATGCTTTATTGACGTTATCGGCCAATTCGGTATTGTCTTTGTTCATAACGAGCCCAACTTCTGACGGAGCATATTTGATGTCAGGGTGAATGGTGATATTCAAGTCAGGAAAAGCTGCGACACCGAATGTGGATAGATAATAATCGTTCAGGATAACATCGGTACGGCCGATTGAAACATCGCGCAAATACACTTCGTTTGTGGCGTTGTCATAAGTTACTTCTTCTGCGCCGTATTCACGTGCAATTTCCATATAGATTGACGTAGAAGCACCTGCTGCTTTTTTCCCAGGAAGGTCTTCCAAACTTGCGATGCCGGACAAATCATCTTTTCTCACAACCGCAGTCCCATAGGAATGCTTGATCGGAGTCGAGAAGATAAACTCTTCCGCACGGTCTTCAGTGATTTCAATATCATTGGCTGCAATGTCAATTTGCCCTGTATTGACACTTGTCAGCATTTCATCAAATCCGATTTCAGTGAACTCAATATCAAGATCCAAACGTTCCCCAAGTTCCCGGACAACTTCCACTTCAAAACCCGTCAGTTCATCCGTCTCCGCGTCATGAAAAGATGTGGCCAATAGCGTCCCGGAAGTCGCAACAGTCAATGTTCCTTGTTCCTGAATTTCATCCCACGCGGTTTTCTTTTCTTCAGTTTGTGTTTCGTCATTGCCACAGCCTGTCAGCATAGCTACAGCAATGGCACTTGCAGCAAAAAATAAATTTCTCTTAGTTGAGTATGTATACACGTGTAAAGCCCCCTTAAATTTTCAATCCTTTATGAACATAGCATTTAAGTCTGGCCAGGGCAACGGGTTATGCTTAATATGTGTGAAAACTCTTTCGGTTTAACATATTAATGTTATGTAAACTAAATGAGTGCAGTCATTACGCTTTCAATTTCGCAGTAAATAAACTTGTTAACATGATGTCTAAGAGTGATGAAGGAGTAAACAGACTGCTTGGATAAATAGGTCAATTCTCTCCAATAAACTGTGGAATTCCATGTTAATTGCAGTTCACTGATTAACTTCAATAAAAAACCGGAAAGCATAAAGCTTTCCGGCATCCTAACTTATTTTTTCAATTTAATGACCAGTTCTTCATCTGGCGTGACGAATACGGTTTTCTGTTCAAAATAAATGACGAATCCAGGTTTTGAGCCATTCGGCTTTTTCACTTGGCGGACTTCAGTGTAATCGACCGGTACAGAAGAAGATTCACGTGCTTTGCTGAAGTAAGCAGCAATCGTAGCAGCTTCGAGTATAGTCGTTTCATCGGGATTGCTGTCATGGATGATGACGTGTGAACCCGGAATGTCTTTTGTATGAAGCCATGTATCGGATTTGGAAGCTACTTTGAATGTCACGTAATCGTTTTGCTTGTTGTTTTTGCCGACAGAGATTGGCGTTCCGCTAGAAGAAACATAGGCTTCTACAGAAGGCTTGGTCGGTTTTTTCTTTTTCTTTGATTTTTGAGCCTTCATAAACCCTTGCTCAGCGAGTTCTTCACGGATTTCTTCGATATCGGAAATGCCGGCTTGTTGGACTTGAGACATCAAGGTCTCGAAATACTCGATATCCTCTGTCGTTTTGTCGATTTGTTCCTGGGTTTTGACGACGGCTGTTTTCGCTTTCTGGTAGCGTGAATAATAACGCTGGGAATTGTCGATCGGCGTTTTCCGCGGATCCAACGTGATGGTGACTTTTTCATCGTTGTAATAATTGTCGACTTCGATTTCCTTCATGCCTTTGGTGATGCGGTGAAGGTTGGCCATGATCAATTCGCCATTTAATTGAAGCGTTTCACGTTTTTCAGCTTGGTCCTGTTCTTTTTTCAATTTCTTCAGCTTCAGTTTCAACTTGGAAATTTCATTTTGCAGCCATCTTTCCAGATCCCCGGCCTGCTGTTTAACACGGTCGCGTTCGGCTTTTGCGTAATACATCCGGTCAAGCAGTTCACCAAGTGTCGGGAATTCCAGTCCTTCTTCTTGGATATGGGTCAACGGAGTGGCAGAGAAAAAGCTTTTGCCGCCATGTTCGACATAATAGCCTTGTGGCTGCTGTTTCAGGAAATCTGCCAGAAATGCTTCAGCAATTGCCGCCTTCTTGTCGGAAGTTTCCAGACGAAATGCAAGTTCACGCGCATTTAATGGAGAAAATCCGGAAAATTGGCTGACGATTTCTGTTGGCTCTGTAACCGCCAATTCCTCGGCTGCTTCGAACGGATCTTTTTTCTCCTGGGATGGAGGGAAGATATAAGGCTGGCCGGGAAGAATGGTGCGAAAAGAGTTGACGCTTGGCGGCAAATGTTTCAAGCTGTCGAGAATCATCGTACGCTCCGCATCGATCAGGATGACGTTCGAATGCCGACCCATCATTTCGACGTGGAGTTCACGTTCGATGTCATCGCCGATTTCATTTTTTGCTTTGATCTTCAGCATGATCAGGCGGTCCATCCCGTATTGGGAGATTTCGGTGATGACGCCGCCTTCGATGTGCTTGCGAAGCAGCATGCAGAACATCGGCGGTTCAGAAGGGTTGATGTTTGCTGCGGCCGTCAAGTGAATCCGTGAATAGGACGGATGGATGGAAATCAACAATTTATGGTTCTTTCCTTGGGCACGTATATGTAGAAGCAGTTCAAGCTGGTTGGGCTGATGAACTTTTGAAATTCTGCCGGTGACGAGCTGTTGAAGTTCGCTTGTCATCGATTTTGTAAATAATCCATCAAATGCCATTAAATATCCCTCTTTCAAATCGTTTTGTTCCATCTTATCATTTTCTCGGTGTATTATGATATAATAAGACAGTTAGTTAGAAAACGAAGAATAAGGTTCAGCAGAAAATGTCCGTGAAACAATCTGTGAAAAGCAGGAGAATTCAGTTCGATTTGCTGGACGCGAAAATGGAACGGCACATCGGGTGATCCGGTAACGGCAGAGCAGGAACCTGTAGTTCTGGCGTTTGAAAGAAAATGATGACGAGGCAAGTGAGGGATAAAATGAGAAACCAACGTGGACTGCTGATAGTCCTATCAGGGCCTTCGGGTGTTGGAAAAGGCACCGTAAGAAAAGAGCTGTTCTCACAGCCGGATACAAATTATGAATACTCCATCTCGATGACGACCAGAGCGCCACGGGAAGGGGAAGTTGATGAAGTCGATTATTTCTTTAAAACACGCAGTGAGTTTGAGGAATTGATCGAGCAGGATCAACTGCTCGAATATGCAGAGTTTGTCGGAAATTACTATGGGACACCGCTTGAGTACGTCAACAAGATGCGCGATGCGGGCCGTGATGTATTTCTGGAAATCGAAGTACAGGGTGCTGCCCAGGTCCGTTCGAAAGTTCCGGATGGCCTGTTTATCTTTTTGGCGCCGCCGAGCCTGTCGGAACTTGAAGAACGGCTGGTCGGGCGTGGCACCGAATCGGATGACGTGATCGCTTCCCGCCTGCAAGCCGCGAGGCAAGAGTTGGAAATGATGAACTTGTACGATTATGTAGTCGAAAATGATGAAGTTGAAAATGCCTGTGACCGAATCAATGCCATCATTATTGCGGAGCATTGCAAACGTGAACGTGTTGAAAAACGATATTTTGATATGCTAAAGGAGAATGTCTGATGTTATACCCATCCGTTGATAAACTGAAAAGCCGAATTGATTCAAAATACTCGCTGGTTGCGCTTGCTTCTAAACGTGCACGCCAATTGCACGAACACGGTGATGAAAAATTGGATTCATATGTTTCTACTAAATCGGTCGGAAAAGCACTTGAAGAAGTAGCCGCCGGCGCTTTGACACAGGAAAAACAAGATGAATTTGCAGTATACGAAGACGAAATTTAACCATTAATCGCAACAGACGACTCCCAGAGCAAACTTGTTCTTTGGGAGTTTGTTGTTTAGAAAGGGTGTTTGAGTTGTTGGAGAATCGTAAAATCCTACTATGTGTCAGCGGAGGAATTGCCGTCTATAAAGCTGTGGCGCTTGTCAGCAAGCTTTCTCAGGCGGGAGCTTCCGTTAAAGTCATCATGACCCGTTCAGCACAGCAATTTGTGCAGCCGCTGACGTTCCAGGTCATGTCCAGAAACGATGTCTATACCGATACATTTGATGAGAAGGATTCTTCCGTCATCGCGCATATCGATCTTGCGGATTGGGCAGACCTGATCATTGTTGCGCCGGGCACAGCCAATGTCATCGGCAAATTGGCCGGCGGCATTGGTGACGATATGGTCACGACTACTTTGTTGGCAGCAACCGCTCCTATCTGGATTGCTCCGGCAATGAATGTCCATATGTACGACCATCCGGCAGTGAAACGCAACATCCAGCAGCTTCATGCAGACGGCATCCGTTTTATCGAACCTTCCGAAGGCTTTTTGGCCTGTGGCTATGTCGGCAAAGGACGCCTTGAAGAGCCGGAGAAAATCACAGAGCTCGTCAAAGGTTATTTTACGCGCGAGCATAAACTTGCTGGAAAAAAAGTCATTGTTACCGCTGGGCCGACACGTGAACGCATCGATCCTGTTCGGTTTCTGACCAATTTTTCAAGCGGCAAGATGGGCTATGCCATGGCAGGTGCTGCTGCGGAGATGGGAGCCGAAACCATTTTAATCAGCGGTCCCGTGTCATTGCCGGTGCCAAGCGGCGTTACCCGGATACTGGTGGAAAGTGCTGAAGATATGCTGCAGGCAGTCGAAGCGCATTACGACAGTTCAGATTACGTCATCAAAACGGCTGCTGTGGCTGATTACCGACCAAAAACAGTAGCTGATCGAAAAATGAAGAAACAAGAAGGCGGCTCGACCATCGTTCTTGAACGGACAGTCGATATCCTTCAACAGTTAGGCGAAAACAAGAAAAACCAGGTGTTGATCGGTTTCGCGGCCGAGACCAATGATGTTGGACAATACGCCAAAGATAAATTGGAACGTAAAAATGCAGATTATATTATTGCCAATGATGTAACAGAAGCACAGGCGGGCTTTGAATCGGATACCAATCGGGTGACAGTCTACGGGAAAAACGGCTTTGAACAAGCATTTGACATGATGTCCAAGCAGCAATTGGCCCGCCAATTGCTTGACTTGATTACGGAAAAGGAAAAACTGCATGATAGCTGAAGTCATTGTGGACGTAGCTGCCCATCCGATCGACCGCCCTTTTGATTATGCCATTCCAAAAGAAGTGGCAGTACTGGCAGAGCCGGGAATGCGTGTCAAAGTGCCTTTTGGCAACCGCAAAGTACTGGGGTTCATCACTAAGCTCAAAGAGACTTCAGAATTTGACCCGAAACGCCTGAAACCGATTCATGAGCTGATGGACGTGGTGCCGGTTTTAAATGAAGAACTGCTGAAGATGGCCCAATGGATGAAAGAGCAAACGGTTTGTTTTGAAATTGACGCGCTGCAGGTCATGGTGCCAGCAGCTTTGCGGGCAAAATACGAGAAGCGTTTTGTACTGAATGCACCGCTTGAAGAAATTGCAGCGCCTTTGCGCATTTATTTCGAAAAACGGCCTTTTATCCGGCTGCAGGACGCAGTGGACATATACAGTCTGCTGAAAAAAGAGATGGAAAAAGGCACAATCATTGCGGATACCGATATTCAACAGCAAACCGCTGTTAAAAAAGTCCGTATGATTCATATCTCTGACAGCATTGAAAAGCTGGAAGCCATTGAAATTCGTGCCAATGCCAAGCAACAGCTCAAGTTGATGGACTTTTTCCTGAGAAATGCAGGCCGCTCGATCGAATCTTCCCAACTTCAGAAAGAAGCGGAGGTTTCGCTGCCGACAATCTACAGCTTAGTGGAAAAAGAAGCCGCTCAGATTTCCAATATGGAATCGTACCGGGATCCGAAGCTGCTGACTGAAATCGAGCAAAAATCGTCGCTGCAATTGACCGGAGCCCAACAAATTGCTTTTGATTCGATTGAAAATGCATTGAATACACCGAAGACCTTTCTGCTGCATGGCATTACTGGCAGTGGGAAGACCGAAATCTATCTGCAGACCATCGACCAGGTGCTGAAGCAAGGAAAAGAAGCGATCATGCTGGTGCCGGAAATTTCGCTGACCCCTCAAATGACCATTCGCTTTAAAGAGCGTTTCGGAGACCAGGTCGCTGTTTTGCACAGTGGATTGTCGGCTGGCGAAAAATACGATGAATGGCGAAAAATCCAGCGGGCTGAAGTGAAAGTGGTAGTAGGGGCACGTTCGGCTATTTTTGCGCCTTTTCAGAATCTGGGTCTGATCATTCTGGATGAAGAGCATGAATCCAGCTATAAGCAGGACGATTCCCCACGCTATCATGCACGCGACATGGCCATTTGGCGCAGTGAATACCATAATTGTCCGGTTATTCTTGGCAGCGCAACGCCTTCATTGGAATCATATGCACGTGCACAAAAAGGCGTCTATGAATTGCTGGTACTGGAAAAACGGGCAAAAAACCAACCATTGCCCGATGTCCATATTGTGGATATGCGGGAAGAACTGCGCAACGGCAACCGGTCCATGTTTTCGGTGCAATTAGCGGATGCTATCCGCGACCGTCTGGAGAAAAAGCAGCAGACCGTATTGTTCCTCAATAAACGCGGCTATTCATCATTTGTGTTATGCCGGGATTGCGGAACGGTCATGCAATGCCCCAATTGTGATATTTCGCTGACTTACCACCGCTCAAGCGAAACGATGAAATGCCATTATTGCGGCTATGATGAACGCGTACCAAAAACCTGTCCGGAATGTGAAAGCGAGCATATTCGGTTTTTCGGAACCGGCACGCAGAAAGTCGAAGAAGAGCTGGCGAAAGTGGTGCCGGAAGCACGCGTTCTTCGAATGGATGTCGACACGACGCGCAATAAAGGTGCGCATGAGAAAATCCTGTCCGCTTTTGGCGAAGGCAAAGCAGACATCCTGCTGGGTACCCAAATGATCGCCAAAGGCTTGGATTTTCCGAATATCACATTAGTAGGTGTGTTGTCGGCGGATACTACTTTGCATCTGCCTGACTTCCGGGCGGCGGAAAAGACCTATCAATTGCTGACGCAGGTCAGCGGCCGCGCAGGGCGGGATATTCTGCCGGGGACGGTTTTTGTCCAATCCTATACGCCGGAACATTACGCCATCACATTGGCGAAAGACCAATTGTATGAGCCGTTTTATGAACAGGAAATGGCCATGCGCAGAGCGAGCGGTTATCCGCCGTATTACTATGTCGTCAACATCCAGTTTACGCATGAAGATTTAATGACAGTGGCTGAATATGCCGATCAAACGGTCCGTTATTTGAAGAGCCACTTGTCTCCCAATACCTTGATCATCGGGCCCTCAGCTTCCCTGATCGCCCGTGTCAACAATAGATATCGCTATCAATGTTTGATAAAATACAAAAAAGAACCGAAACTGACCGATACGATGCAGCAACTGATCAAAATCCATCGTACGGAATGGCTGAAAAAAGGCGCCACGCTGTCGATTGACATGAATCCGACATCGGTCATGTAAAAGAAAAGAGGAAATGAATATGTCTATTCGAATGGTAGTAAAACACCCGAACGAAGTATTGGAAACGAAATGTCAGCCGGTGACGGCTTTTGATAAAAAACTGGCGGCTCTTTTGGATGATATGCATGAAACGATGGTGGAATCGGATGGCGTCGGCATTGCCGCCCCTCAAGTAGGCGTAGCAATTCGTGCCGCGATCGTTGATTTCCGTGAAGGGCAGGATCCGATTGAAATGATCAATCCGGAACTGGTGCTATTTGAAGGTGCTGAAACCGATATTGAAGGCTGTCTCAGCTTCCCAGGGATTTTTGGGGAAGTGGAGCGCTATGATCACATCAAGATTAAGGCACAGGAACGCGACGGTTCCTGGTATGAGCTGGAAGCAGAAGGTTATGAAGCCCGCGCGATCCAGCATGAAATGGACCATTTGGACGGCGTCTTGTTTACCAGCAAAATAACAAAATATGTGACACAGGAAGAATTGGATGAAATGATCCGCCAGCAGGAAGAAGAGGAGGAACAGGTTTGACCAAAATCGTATTTATGGGAACCCCTGCCTTTTCCGCACCGATCTTGCGGATGCTCGTCGAAGAAGGCTATGAAGTCATTTCCGTCGTTACGCAGCCGGATCGGCCAGTCGGTCGCAAAAAAATTATGACGGCAACACCGGTTAAAGAAGAAGCGATGCGCCTTGGATTGCCGGTCTATCAGCCGGAAAAACTGAAAAATCCGGAAGAGCTTCAACATGTGTTGGATCTTGAAGCTGATTTAATTGTTACTGCAGCTTTTGGGCAGATTTTGCCAAGTGAGATTTTGGAAGCACCGAAACTTGGAGCCATCAATGTCCATGCGTCGTTGTTGCCGGCATACCGCGGAGGCGCGCCGATCCATCAAGCCATCATGGATGGCCAGAAAGAAACAGGCGTTACAATCATGTACATGGTGGACCGGTTGGACGCTGGCGATATCATCTCGCAGGTGGTCGTACCGATTGAAGAACGCGACCATACCGGCAGCATGTTCGACAAGCTGAGCATTGCTGGTCGTGATTTGTTGAAGAGAACGCTGCCGCCGATTATTGCGGGAACAAACGAACGCATACCTCAGGACGAACAGGCGGTTACTTATGCCCGCAATATTTCGCGTGAGCAGGAACGCATCGACTGGTCGAAGCCAGCTGCGGCCATCTATAACCAAGTTCGGGGATTGCATCCATGGCCAGTTGCTTACACAACGTTCAATGGAGCGAATATGAAAATCTGGTGGGCTGAAAAAACGTCATCAAATGCCAGCGGCCAAGCCGGCAAAGTTGTCGGCTTGACCGAAGACTCGATTTTGGTCCAGACCGGAGAAGGCGTTTTGGCCATCACCGAATTGCAGCCGGCAGGAAAAAAACGCATGACGGCAAAAGAGTATTTAAAAGGACCTAAAATCCAGGCAGGAGATTTATTCGAATGAAAAATAAAAAACTTCAAGGCAACGTCCGCGATGCCGCATTCTCAATCCTATGGGCAGTGGAGAACAAGCAGGCTTACAGCAACTTATTGCTTCACCAGACGATTGAAAGCTATGGCATTGCAGCTAAAAACAGGGGCTTGCTGACGGAAATCACATATGGCACTCTCCAGCATCAAATGACACTGGATTATTACCTGGAACCTTACCTGAAAGGGAAAATCGAACCTTGGGTTAAAACCTTGCTGAGATTATCCTTGTACCAGATTGTCTACTTGGATCGGATTCCTGCACACGCAGTGGTCCATGAGGCGGTTGAAATCGCAAAACGCCGTGGACATGGCGGAGTGGCTTCTGTGGTCAATGGCGTTCTGCGTTCAGTTCAGCGCAATGGCGTCCGTTCGTTCAACACCATCAGTGACCCATACGAAAAGATTTCCATCGAAACGAGCCACCCAATCTGGATGATCAGACGTTGGGCAGAACAATTCGGTTTGGAAAAAACACGTGAAATGGCATTGGAAAACAACAAAACGCCATTGCAGACTGTCCGTGTCAACACCACCCGTGCCACAGTCGAAGAAGTGATTGAAATGCTTGAATCAGAAGAACTGGAGGCAGTGCCGAGTAAATTCATCCCGGAATGCCTGATTGTCACAAATGGCCAACCTGCCCGCACGGCTACATTCGAAAAAGGTTTTATCACCATCCAAGATGAAAGTTCCATGCTGCCGGCTTATGCCCTGCAGGTTGAACCGGACATGACCGTGCTTGATATGTGCGCAGCACCTGGCGGCAAAACCACCCACATTGCGGAAAAGATGAACAATAGCGGAACTTTGTATGCGCTTGACCTGCACGCACATAAAGTAAAGCTGATTGACGAAACAGCCAAGCGATTGGGCCACACGGTCATTGAAACAGAAGTGGGCGACGGCAAGAAAAGCGTTGAACGTTTCGGTGAAGAAAAATTCGACCGCATCCTGGTGGATGCTCCGTGCAGCGGTTTGGGTGTCATCAAACGTAAACCTGATATTAAGTATACGAAAAAAGAAGAGGACTTCGCCCGTCTGCAGAAAATCCAACTCGAGCTGCTGGACCAGGCAGCCCGCCTATTGAAAGAAGGCGGCATACTGGTCTACAGCACCTGTACAGTGGATGCCATGGAAAACAGAGGGACAGCTGAACAGTTTTTGAAAGAACATCCTGAAATGGAGAAAATCCAGGCAGCCTTGCCTGCAGCCATGGGAATCAAGCATACAGGCTTTGTTCAGGTATTTCCGCAGGATTATGGAAGCGATGGTTTTTTCATCGCGGCTTTTCAAAAGACCCAGAAAACAGCAACAGCTTAAAGCAGGATAAGATTAGAATCGGGGTGTCATGATTTGTTTCGGTATGTGGTAGAAAGTGATACAGGTAGGATCCGTGAAGTAAATGAGGACAGTGTGGCGGTATTAAAACGCCCCGACGGCCTCCTATTGGCAGTCGTGGCGGATGGAATGGGCGGACATAAAGCCGGCGATGTTGCCAGCAAAATGACCGTCGATCAGCTCAGCCAGTATTTTCTGGAAGATGAGGCAATGTCGTTCCTGACGCTTGACAGCAAAAGAAAATGGCTTTCGGAACGGATTCAAACAGTCAACCGGCTGGTTTTTGAACATTCGTTGGCCAATCCGGAATGCAAAGGGATGGGCACGACGTTGATTGCGGCGCTGATTGATGACAAAGAAGGCATTCTATGCCATATCGGCGACAGCCGTGCTTACTTGATCAATGGCGGCATCAATCAGATTACACGAGACCATTCGTATGTCAATGTGCTGGTCGACAGCGGGGAAATCAGCCAGGAAGAAGCTGAAGAACATCCGAAGAAAAATTGGATTGTCCGGGCACTAGGGACCGAGGCTGAGATTGAAAGGGAAATGATCAATTTCTCTTTTGATGAAGCCTCCTATCTATTGATTTGTTCAGATGGTCTCAGCAATAAAGTTTCGAAAGAGGAATTGGCTTCCATCGTCAGATCAACAGCTCCGCTTTCCCAGAAAGGGCAGGAGCTGGTCACTTTGGCCAATGATCTTGGAGGAGAAGATAATATTTCCTTGATTCTTCTGTCCTCTGTGGATGAGGAGGTATAAGTATGTTGATAGGCAAAAGCGTCAACGGCCGCTATAAAATCAAGGAATTGATTGGCGGCGGTGGAATGTCCAATGTGTATTTGGCACATGACATGATTTTGGACCGTGACATCGCGATCAAAATCCTCCGTTACGATTTTTCAAATGAAGAAGAACTGCGCAGACGTTTCCAACGGGAAGCGTTGTCCACCACCAGTCTGGCACATCCGAACATCGTCAATATTTTTGACGTGGGCGAAGATGGATCTGTCCATTACCTGGTGATGGAATACGTTCCAGGAAAAACCTTGAAAGAGTACATAATCGAACATTCACCAGTATCGCCTGAGCGGGCTGTTGAGATTATGAAACAATTGACATCGGCTTTGGCACATGCCCATCACAATCAAATCGTCCACCGGGACATTAAACCTCAAAACATTTTGATGGATGCAGAAGGCAATGTGAAGATTTCCGATTTCGGTATTGCCATGGCGTTGAGTGCAACGTCCTACACCCAGACCAATTCTGTGCTGGGGACCGTCCATTACTTGTCTCCTGAACAGGCACGCGGGGGCACAGCAAATAAAAAATCCGATATTTACTCACTCGGTATTGTCATGTACGAATTGATCACGGGCAAGCTGCCGTTTTCCGGTGAATCGGCTGTATCGATTGCCTTAAAGCATCTGCAGACCGAAACACCTTCTTTGCGTGATACAGTTCCGGCACTTCCTCAAAGTTTGGAAAATATCGTTTTAAAAGCCACGGCAAAAAACATGCAACACCGTTATCAGTCGGCTGATGAAATGGAAGAAGATCTGGCTACAGCTTTATTGCCGGAACGTCTGAATGAACCCAAATTCATGGTTCCTGAGGATCAGGATGAAACGCGTGCCATGCCAGCAATCAAAGACGCCGCTGCTTATACGACTGTGACGGATACGAAAACGATGCCATTGCCGGTCAATGAAGTGAAAAATGAACAGCAAGTTCCACCCAAGAAGAAAAAGAAAAAATGGCCATGGATTTTAGGGATTCTAGCTTTTCTGCTGATCAGCGGATTGGTTCTCGCTATTGCTTTTCCGGGTTTATTCGAACCAAGACAAGTAGCTGTTCCGGATATAACCGGCATGGAGCGCAACGAAGCACTTGAAGAACTGCAGGCCGCAGGGTTTATTGCGGGTGAAGAAACAGATGAATACTCGGAACAGATAGCAGCTGGTCATGTGGTTCGAACGATACCGGAAGCCGGAAAAATGAGGGATCGCGAAACCCAAATTCAATTATTTGTCAGTATGGGCAAAGAAGTTGCTGAAATGGATGATTTTGTCGGCAATACCCTCGAAGAGGCAGAAGAAGCACTGGAAGAACAGAAATTTGCGCCAGCTGAGTCCAGTGAAGAATTTTCCGATCAGCCGGTGGGCACCATTCTGACTCAAGAACCCGCAGCTGGTGAAGAAGTCATCATCAGTGAGACCACTGTAGAGTTTATTGTCAGCAAAGGTCCGGATCTTCGCAATGTGGAGAATTTGGCAGGATTTACAGAAGAGAACCTCAATGAATACGCCCGTTCTTCCGGATTTAATATCCGCATAATATCGGAACAAGCATCTGATGAAGTCGAAGCGGGGAAAGTCATGTCCCAGACTCCTGCTGCTGGAGAACAGTTGGAAGCTGGCAGTACAATTGAAGTCGTTATCTCAGCAGGCCAACCGGAAAAACCGATGAAAACCTATATCCATACTGTAGAAATTCCATATGAACCTGCTGAACCCGCCGCAGAAGGCGAAGAGCCTGTGGAGCAGACCGTCCAGATCTATGTCCAGGACAATTCACAGACGATGGTAGAGCCTGTCGAGGAGTTTGCCATTACAGAAGACAAGCAGCATCGCATCGAAATGCAGATTGCCGAAGGAGAAAGGGCTTCTTACAGGATCGTCCGGGATTCTACGGTCATCCAAGAAGAAACTTTTGAATATTCAAGCGTAGACTAAACAGCAACTAAAGGAGTGGAAAGATGCCGAAAGGTCAAATCAGAAAAGCATTGAGCGGATTTTACTACGTATTGGATGAAGACGGACAGCGTTACATCCAATGCCGTGGCCGTGGGGTATTTCGCAATCGCCAAATAACGCCGCTCGTCGGGGATTATGTCGACTACAAAGCGGAAAACAACGATTTGGAAGGGACGATCCTGCATGTTTATGAGCGGAAAAACGAATTGGTGAGGCCCCCAATTTCAAACGTCGATCAAGCCATCCTTGTTTTTTCAGCCAAACAGCCGGACTTCCATCCGTTGTTATTGGACCGTTTTTTAACCGCTATTGAGTCGCATTCGATTCAGCCGATCATTTGCCTGACAAAAATGGATCTGCTGAAAGAGGCAGAGAAAGACAAAATCCAACGCTATGTAGCTGATTACGAAAAGATTGGTTATGAAGTAATTCCGACTTTCATTGATGATCCTGCGTTAAAAGATCGTTTGATGCCCGTCCTGGAAGGGAAGATCAGCGTTCTGGCAGGGCAGTCGGGAGTGGGGAAATCAACTTTGTTGAACACCATCTTGCCATCTTTGGAGTTGAAGACGGACGATATTTCCAAAGCGCTGAACCGCGGAAAGCATACCACGCGCCATGTTGAACTGATTGCTGTCAATAATGGTTTATTGGCGGATACGCCTGGCTTCAGTTCATTCGATTTTGAAACCATCGAACGGGAAGAGTTGTCTGCCTGTTTCCCGGAATTCGCAGCGCGTTCCAATGACTGCAAATTCCGTGAATGTTTGCACATGAATGAACCTAAATGTGCGATTAAAGCGGCCGTAGAGGCTAATGAAATTCCTGATTACCGTTATAAGCATTACCTGAAATTCCTGGAAGAAATAATGAGCCGAAAGCCGAGGTATTCAAATGATTAAAATTGCACCGTCTATTCTAGCAGCCGATTTTGCAAAACTTGGAGAAGAAGTATTGGAAGTGGAAAAAGCAGGAGCAGATTGGATCCATGTGGATGTTATGGATGGCCATTTTGTACCGAATATTTCATTTGGGCCGATTGTCTTGAATGCTATCCGCCCGTTGACGGAATTACCGATGGATGTCCATTTGATGATTGAAAATCCGGATCTTTATATTGAAGAGTTTGCGAAAGCAGGTGCTGACTTTATCACTGTTCATGTAGAGGCATGCCCGCACCTTCACCGGACTATTCAATTGATCCGTTCGTTTGGCGTCAAACCGGGTGTCGTTTTGAACCCGCATACACCGATTGAAACGATACAGCATGTGTTGGAAGATATCGATTTGGTCCTGTTCATGACTGTAAACCCTGGTTTTGGTGGACAGAAATTCATTCATTCTGTCGTTCCAAAAGTCAAGCAGCTGTCGGATATCATTAAGGAAAAAGGCCTTTCCATCGAAATTGAAATAGATGGCGGCATCAACGAAGAAACCATCAAACCTTGTGCAGAAGCTGGCGCGACTGTCTTTGTGGCAGGATCAGCCATCTACAGCAAGAAAGACCGGACGCAGGCTCTTCAAGCGATCAGGAAAGCGGGAGAAGAGGCGATTTCGTGAAACTCATCCTGATTGCAGGAGGTCCGGCAGGTGAACTGCCGGACTTTTCTTTTTTTCCGGAAGCTTCTTATATCGGCGTCGATTCGGGTACGTTGACGCTTCTCGAAAAAGGCATTCGGCCATTAGCGGCCATAGGCGATTTTGATTCGGTTACTGCTGAAGAATATGAAAAAATACTTGCAGTCATGCCGGAATTGACACGGGCTCCATCTGAAAAAGAACAGTCCGATACCGAGTTGGGGCTGGAGAAGGCGATGACCTATCATCCGGATCAAGTCATCTTGACAGGGGTAACAGGCGGGCGGCTCGATCATTATATGAGTGCTTTGCATATCATGTTCAGTTACCAGCAGAAATTCCCGGAAACCCACTTTCTCCTATTGAATAACCAAAACCGCATTCGCTTCCTAAGTCCAGGCACGCACGCCGTGGAAAAGGATGAACGCTACCGTTATGTTTCGTTTTATCCATTTGCAGAGGAAGTGGAGGGGTTGACTTTGTCAGGATTTAAATACCCAGTGACCGATGAAGCTGTACCTTACGGGACCACGCGCTTTGTCAGCAATGAACTGCTTGGGCATGGCAGTGTCATTATACAAAGCGGAAGCTGTCTGATGGTGGAAAGTTCCGACGCTTAAACATTCAAAGCGACACAAAACAGGCAGCGAGAAGGAGACTCCTTCTCGTTGCCTGTTTTACAGTTTTATATTACGTTGAAGCGATTATGTAAGCATACTTTTTCAACGAAAAAATGCCGGGCTGATTAGATCAGCACCGGCATTATCCATGAGCGATTATACGCGCTCAACTTTTCCTGATTTCATGGCTCTTGCAGAAACCCATACACGTTTCGGTTTACCGTCTACAAGGATGCGAACTTTTTGAAGGTTTGCTCCCCATGTACGTTTCGTCGAATTCATTGCGTGCGAACGGGCATTTCCGGCGCGAGCTTTACGTCCACTAATTGCACATACTTTAGGCATGTAAGTCCCTCCTCACAAGTGAAGCTGAAAATTATTATAGAATTTCAGTTCGTTTTTCGTTTCACATACTTTAATAATTTACCACAGACATATCGGGTTTGCAACTATATTTCGAGGTCTTTAAAGAAAAAAACCTTTACACCCTAAAACGCCTCCTTTTCTTCTATAAGGGTTTAAGGTAGAATGAAAAGAGTGAAATAGGACTCAAGGAGGAATTTCAATGTCGATTGAATTGAAGAACGAATATGGTCAAATCGATATTTCCAATGATGTAATTGCTCAAATAGCAGGCGGCGCCGCTATCGAATGCTATGGTATTGTAGGCATGGCAACGAAACACCAGATACGTGACGGCTTGACAGATATCCTTCGCAAAGAAAATTTTGCTAAAGGAGTGCTTGTGCGCCAGGAAGATGACGATTTGGTCATTGATATGTATGTCATCATCAGTTATGGTACAAAAATTTCTGAAGTGGCTTATCAAGTCCAGTCCAAAGTGAAATACACAGTAAACCAAACATTAGGAATGTCAGTAAAAGCAGTAAACATTTTTGTCCAAGGAGTTCGTGTAACGAACCCGTAGGAGGAGGAAGAGTCAGTTATGAAGTCATTAAACGGATTAAAGTTCGCTGAAATGGTGCAGATGGGATCACACCATCTTTTTCAAAATGCGGATTATGTTGATGCATTAAACGTGTTCCCGGTGCCTGATGGCGATACAGGAACGAATATGAATTTATCGATGACTTCTGGAGCGAAGGAAACGACTGCCCAAGCAGAAGAACACATCGGCAAAACAGCAAACGCTTTATCAAAAGGCTTGTTGATGGGTGCCCGAGGAAATTCGGGTGTTATTCTTTCTCAGCTTTTCAGAGGTTTCAGCAAATACATTGCAGCCGAAACGGAATTGTCCGCACTTAAGTTTGCTGAAGCTCTTCAGCATGGCGTAGAGACGGCGTATAAAGCTGTAATGAAACCGGTTGAAGGAACAATTTTGACGGTCGCAAAAGATGCGGCTGCCAAAGGCATGGAAACAGCGAAGACAGAAGAAGATATCATTGTATGGTTCGAAACGGTTTTGGCGGAAGCACAGGCTTCTTTAGAGCGGACTCCGGATCTTTTGCCCGTTTTGAAAGAAGTGGGTGTCGTTGACAGTGGCGGACAAGGTCTTGTATATGTCTACGAAGGTTTCTTGGCTTCATTGAAAGGCGAAGAATTACCGGAAAAACATGCGCATAACTCAATGACGGACTTGGTCAGCGCAGAACATCATAAAAATATTGCCAGCTTCATGGATACAGCTGATATTGAATTTGGCTACTGCACGGAGTTTATGGTGAAATTTGAAAAAGGCAAGAAAGAGTTTAACGAAGCTTTATTCCGTTCTGATTTGAGTGAGTATGGAGATTCTTTGCTGGTCATCGCTGATGATGAAATCGCAAAAATTCATATCCATTCGGAAGAACCAGGAAAAGTGCTTACATATGGGCAGGACTACGGAAGCCTGATCAGCATGAAAATAGAAAATATGCGCCAGCAGCATATTGATATTGTCGGCGAAGACTTCCAGAAAAATGCGCCAAAACAGCAGACAGTACAGCCATACGCGGTGGTGACGGTTGCAATGGGCGAAGGTATCGCAGACTTGCTTCGCAGCATCGGCGCTTCCTATGTTATTGAAGGCGGCCAGACGATGAACCCATCGACAGAAGATATCGTCAACGCGGTCAAGTCGATCGGCGCAGAGCGCGTGCTGATCTTGCCGAACAACAAGAACATTATTATGGCTGCAGAACAGGCAGCTGAGCTTTTGGATATAGAAGCAGCAGTCGTACCGACAAAAGATGTACCTCAAGGGATGTCTGCTTTGCTGGCCTTTAATCCAGATGCTTCGGTGGAAGATAACCAGGCTGCCATGGCGAGCGCTTCCAAACATGTGAAGTCAGGATCTGTGACATTTGCGGTCCGCGATACTTCAATCGATGGCATCGAAATTAAAAAAGATGACTTCATGGGGATTTCTGAAGGCAAAATCGTTGTCTCTGACAGCAACCTGGATTCGGTAACCGAAAAACTGGCTAAACAGCTGGTGGACAGTGAAGCGGAAATTGTCACCATTCTTTTCGGTGAAGATGTGACAGCGGCTGATGCTGAAAAGTTGGGTCAATTCATTGAAACGCTGAACAGCGACGTCGAAGTTGAAATTCATGAAGGCAAACAACCTCTTTATCCGTTTATAATTGCTGTAGAATAATATTATTTTTTAGATTTTCCAATAAAATTAAGATTTGAGCGCATACCCTGTATGCGCTTTTATTTTTGTTAAATATGTCGAAATAGTGTAAACTATTGATATACGTAAATTGAAAGAAAGGGGTTTGAGCCATGAAGTTCAAATCTGTTTTTGATATAATCGGCCCAGTCATGATTGGGCCATCCTCTTCGCATACTGCGGGAGCAGCACGCATCGGAAGAGTAGCGAGGGATTTATTCGGCAGACAGCCGGACTGGGCAAAAGTGCATCTTTATGGCTCGTTTGCAGAAACCTATAAAGGACATAGCACGGATGTTGCAATCATTGGTGGATTATTGGATTATGACACGTTTGATGAACGCATTAAGACTTCATTCGAGGAAGCTGAGAAAGTGGGAATGTCGTTTGAGTTTATTCCGGAGATCGGCCATGTAGACCATCCGAACACAGCGCGCATCGTCATCGGTGATAAAGATTCTGAAATGTCGATGATGGGCATTTCAATCGGCGGCGGAAAAATTGAAATTACGGAATTGAACGGCTTTCCACTTCGCCTGTCAGGCAATCACCCGGCGATTCTGGTAGTTCATGAAGACCGTTCAGGCTGCATTGCGAATGTGGCAAACTGCTTGTATAAATACGACATCAATATTGGCCACATGGAAGTATCCCGGAAAGAAAAAGGGCATATGGCATTAATGGTCATTGAAGTCGATCAAAATGTGGATCGAGAAGTAATGGATGAGTTGAGAAAACTTCCGAATATCACGCAGGTGACGAGAATCGCCGATTAAATTGGAGGGCATAAAAATGGAAGCTTTATTCCGTAATGTACGAGAATTGGTTGAACGGGCTGAAAAAGAGCAGAAATTGATTTCTGAAATCATGATTGAACAGGAGATGCTCATGACAGACCGTTCACGTGAAGATATTATGACGCAGATGGACCGCAATTTAACGGTCATGGAAGAAGCCGTGGAAAAAGGGCTGAAAGGCGTTCATTCCGTGTCAGGATTGACTGGCGGAGACGCTGTCCTGTTGCAGGCTTATCGTGCGAAAGGCAATACGCTCTCTGGGGACCTTTTGCTTGATGCAGTCAGCAAAGCAGTTGCGACTAATGAAGTAAACGCTGCCATGGGAACTATTTGTGCGACACCGACAGCAGGATCGGCTGGCGTGGTGCCGGGAACTTTATTTGCGGTACAGAATAAATTGAATCCGACCAGAGAGCAGATGATCCGCTATTTGTTTACGGCAGGGGCTTTCGGATTTGTCGTAGCCAATAATGCCTCGATTTCTGGAGCAGCAGGCGGATGCCAGGCAGAAGTAGGATCGGCAGCCGGAATGGCATCGGCGGCGATAATCGAAATGGCGGGCGGAACACCTCAGCAAAGTTCGGAAGCATTTGCGATCACGATGAAAAACATGCTTGGCTTGGTCTGCGATCCAGTGGCGGGATTAGTGGAAGTGCCGTGTGTGAAGCGTAATGCAATGGGAGCTGCCAACGCAGTTGTAGCAGCAGATATGGCCCTGGCCGGCGTCACCAGCCGCATTCCATGCGATGAAGTGATCGGTGCAATGTTCGAAATCGGCCAATCCATGCCGAGCGCATTGCGGGAAACTGCAAAAGGCGGACTTGCTGCAACTCCTACCGGAAAGTGGCTTGAGTCCAAGATCTTTGGAGGAGCAGTTGTTGGCAGTGGGCAGTAAAGATTCAGTCGCCACATTAAAAGGGGTCGGCAAACAAGCCGCTGAAACCCTGCAGGAAATGAAAATTGAGACCATACATGACTTGATCATGACATTTCCATATCGCCATGAAGATTTTCAATTGAAGGATTTGGCGGATACACCGCATAATGAACGGGTGACGGTGGAAGGACGGGTGGAGAGCGAAGCTTCCATCCTTTTTTTGGGTAAGAAAAAATCACGCACACAAGTACGGGTGCTGGTTGGCCGTCACTTGGTTAAGGCTATTTTCTTTAATCAGCCTTATGTTAAAGCGAAATTGCATTTAGGCGAAATCATCACGCTTACCGGAAAATGGGACCGTGGCCGTCAAGTGATTACGGTCTCGAGCCATTCCATCGGTCCGCGTACCGAGGGCGCGGATTTTGAACCTGTCTATAGCTTGAAAGGCAGCATCCACCAAAAAACATTCCGTAAACTGATGAGGCAGGCGTTGGATCTGGCGAAAGAAGACATTGAAGAATGTCTGCCCAAGCGCTTTCTTGACACTTACCAGTTGGCTTCAATTCAGGATGCCTTGGAATGGGTTCACTTTCCGCCAGACGGGGAAGCGGTCAAACAGGCGCGCAGGCGCTTTGTCTATGAAGAGTTATTGATGTTTCAATTGAAGATGCAGGCCCTCCGCAAAAAGAACCGTGAAGAAGAAGGCGGTTCGTTTATCGACTACGACCTGGAGCGCTTGAAGGTCTTTATTGACGCCTTGCCTTTCGATTTGACTGCGGCGCAAAAACGCGTAGTCAATGAAATTTGTAAGGACATGAAAGAGCCGTTCCGCATGAACCGCCTGTTGCAGGGGGATGTAGGTTCCGGTAAGACAGTTGTCGCGGCCATTGCGTTGTATGCAGCCCATACGGCTGGGTTACAGGGCGCTTTGATGGCGCCGACTGAAATCCTCGCTGAGCAGCATGCCAATACACTGGCAGAATGGTTCCAGCCATTTTCTTTGAATATTGCTTTGCTGACAGGATCGGTAAAAGGCAAGAAGCGCCAATTGATCCTCCAGCAGCTGGCAGCAGGAGAAATCGATTTGCTGATCGGTACCCACGCGTTAATTCAGCCGGAAGTACAGTTCCATAAACTGGGGCTCGTCATAACTGATGAGCAGCATCGTTTCGGTGTAGACCAGCGGCGTGTCCTGAAAGACAAAGGTTATAAGCCGGACGTGCTGTTCATGACTGCTACTCCAATTCCACGGACCTTGGCCATTTCTGCTTTCGGGGAAATGGACGTGTCCATTATTGATGAAATGCCAGTTGGCCGAAAAGAAATTGAAACCTACTGGATGAAAAAAGAGATGTTCGGCAAAATTGTTGGGCGAATGGAAAAAGAGTTGTCGGCTGGACGACAAGCTTATGTCATCTGTCCATTAATTGAGGAATCCGATAAATTGGATTACCAAAATGCAGTCGATCTGTTTCAGCAGTTGGCGATGTATTTCAAAGACCGTTTTACGGTCGGATTGATGCACGGCCGCCTGCACTCTGAAGAAAAAGAACAGACCATGCGCGAGTTCACAGAAGGCAAAATCGATGTCTTGGTATCGACAACTGTAGTGGAAGTCGGAGTCAACGTACCGAATGCGTCCTTTATGCTCATTTATGATGCTGAACGTTTTGGGTTGTCACAGCTGCATCAATTGCGCGGCCGTGTCGGACGCGGCAGTGAGCAATCCTATTGCGTCCTATTGGCGGATCCGAAAACGGAAATCGGCAAAGAACGTATGGCGACGATGACTGAAACCAATGACGGGTTTGTGCTTGCAGAAAAAGATCTGCAGCTGAGGGGTCCTGGAGACTTTTTCGGCCGTAAGCAAAGCGGTATTCCCGAATTTAAAATGGCAGATCTCGTGCACGATTATCGGGCATTGGAAACAGCCAGAAAAGATGCAGAACAATTGATCAACAGTGAAGAATTTTGGCAGGCGGATGACATGCGCTGTCTGCGCCGCCAAATAGAACAGTCCGGTGTATTATCAGGTGGAAGATTGGATTAAGAATGCAGGGGGGCATAATTTCCCTTGCATTCTTTTTTTGTTATTTATATACTGATGTTAGTACCAAGTGCTAATAGCGGGCGGTGACATAGTGAGAAGACCAAAAAAAGAGCGGCAACAAGCATTGAAGGATACGATCAGGGATAATCCATTTGTAACGGACGAAGAGCTGTCGGTTGAATTTGATGTCAGCGTGCAGACGATCCGTTTGGACCGGATGGAACTTGCCATACCGGAATTGCGGGAGCGCATTAAGCACGTAGCCGTAAAAACCTTTGAAGACGAAGTGAAATCCCTCCCGATTGATGAAGTCATTGGGGAGATTATTGATATTGAATTGGATAAAAAAGCAATTTCGATTTTTGATGTAAAACCGGAGCATGTTTTTCAGCGAAATCAGATTGCCAGGGGACATCACCTGTTCGCGCAGGCCAATTCTCTGGCAGTTGCGGTGATGAACGAAGAGTTGGCATTGACCGTGAAATCGGAACTGCAGTTTTTGCGTCCGGTAACAGCGGGTCAGCGTGTCGTTGCGAAAGCGGAAGTGATCGACAGCCATCCTGAAAAAAATCGGGCGTTCGTGAAAGTCGTTTCGGCAGTCGATCAGGTGACGGTTTTCATCGGCACATTTGAAATGTATCGAATGACAGAGCAAAGTGAAGGTGACGAGAAATGAAAATAGCGGTTGACGCAATGGGTGGAGATAATGCCCCAAAAGAAATTATCGCAGGAGTATACAAAGCATTGGATGAATTCAGTGATATTGAAATCCAACTATACGGCCATCAGGAAAAAATGCAGGAATTTCTTAAGGAACATGAACGCCTGACAATCGTCCATTGTGAAGAGGTCATCGAGTCGGAAGATGATCCGGTCCGTTCAGTCAGACGCAAGAAAGACGCTTCTATGGTCCGTATGGCTCAAGCTGTAAAAGACGGCCAGGCAGACGCATGCGTATCAGCGGGAAATACAGGAGCACTCATGTCAGCAGGCTTGTTTGTTGTAGGCCGAATTGACGGTGTGGACCGGCCTGCATTGGCACCAACCTTGCCGACTATTGATGGAAAAGGGTTTGTTATGCTGGACATGGGCGCCAATGCAGAAGCCCGGCCGGAGCACCTTGTGCAATACGCCATCATGGGAAGCATCTATGCGGAAAAAGTCCGGGGTATTAAAAATCCGACGGTCGGATTACTGAATATCGGAACGGAAGAGAAAAAAGGCAATGATTTGACCAAAGCAGCTTTTCCTTTATTGAAAGAAGCGCCTGTCAATTTTATCGGCAACGTGGAATCGCGTGATCTGTTGAATGGTGTTGCGGATGTTGTGGTCACCGATGGGTTTACAGGCAATATGGTGTTGAAAACAATAGAAGGTACGGCAATGAATGTCTTTTCCATGATTAAAGATGTGTTCATGAGTTCTGCTAAAACAAAAGTTGCCGCTTTCTTGGTGAAAGACAATATCAAAGGCTTGAAAGGCATGCTGGATTACAGCGAATACGGCGGTGCTGGCCTGTTTGGTTTGAAGGCGCCGGTCATCAAAGCTCATGGTTCGTCGAACGCTACAGCATTGTTCAATGCGATACGCCAGACACGCACGATGGTGGAATACGATGTAACCGGCACAATTTACAGTACGCTGAAAAAGGAGACTGTCCATGAAGACTAAAATTGCATTTATCTATCCAGGCCAAGGATCTCAGGCGGTCGGAATGGGCGAAAGCTTTTTAACAGATGATACAAGCCGGAAGTTTTTTGAAAACGCGGATCAGTCTTTAGGCCTGAACTTATCCAAACTGATGCTTGAAGGGCCGCAGGAAGAATTGACACTGACTTATCATGCTCAACCTGCTTTGCTGACAGTCAGTTCAATGATTACAGAACGGTTGATCCGTGCTGGTATCCGGCCTGACTATACAGCTGGCCATAGCCTTGGTGAATACAGCGCACTGGTTACTTCCAATGTGATGGAATTTCCGACAGCTGTCGACATCGTACATAAACGCGGTTTGTTCATGAATACCGCTTTCCCGGCAGGAGAAGGCACCATGGCGGCTATTCTGGGTATGGACAGTGCAGAGCTGGAAAAAGTGACGAATGAAGTCACTGATACTACAGGTGTTGTTCAATTGGCCAACTTAAATTGCCCAGGACAAATCGTCATCTCCGGAACAAAAGCAGGGGTGGAGCAGGCTTGTCTGCTGGCCAAAGAACGCGGTGCCAAAAGAGCGATTCCGCTTGATGTCAGCGGACCCTTCCATTCGGAATTGATGCGTTCGGCATCGCAGGACCTGGCAAAAGAATTGAGTGCTGCTTTCCTATTGGATGCTAAAGTACCGGTGGTTTCGAATGTTACGGCCAAATCGGAAACGAATGCTGCCCAAATACAGGATCTATTGGTACGCCAATTGTATTCACCGGTGCTATGGGAGCAATCTGTGCGTGAAATGATCGATTTGGACGTTACAGTCTTCATCGAAATCGGCCCAGGAAAAGTATTGAGCGGACTTGTGAAAAAAATTGACCGCTCGGTTAAAACCTTGCCGGTCTATGACCTGGAGTCATTTGAAAAAGCGGTAGAGGAGTTGGCGAAATGAGCAAATTAGCTGGGAAAACAGCAATCATTACCGGAGCGTCCCGCGGGATCGGAGCGGAAATCGCTCGGCAATTCGCGGCAAACGGAGCTAAAGTGGTTGTCAATTACAGCGGCAGCCAAGAAAAAGCAGAAGCGGTTGTAGCAGATATCCAAGCGAACGGCGGAGAAGCGATTGCAGTCAAAGCCAATGTTTCGGATTCAGAATCAGTCAAGGCGATGGTGGATGGAGCCATGAAAACTTTCGGGTCTGTGGATATTTTAGTCAATAACGCCGGAATTACCCGTGATAACCTGATGATGCGCATGAAAGACGATGAATGGGATGACGTCATCAACACCAATTTAAAAGGCGTCTTTGTTTGCACCAAAGCAGTGACCCGCCAAATGATGAAACAACGTGCTGGCCGGATCATCAACATCGCTTCAATCGTGGGTGTCATGGGCAATGCGGGACAGGCAAACTATGTCGCATCAAAAGCGGGTGTCATCGGACTGACTAAAACAACAGCCCGTGAATTGGCAAGCCGTGGCATCACAGCCAATGCTGTAGCGCCCGGATTCATCACGACCGATATGACCGATCAATTGACCGAAGATGTCCAAAAAGCAATGTTGGGACAAATTCCGTTGGGCCGGTTCGGTGCGCCTGAAGATGTCGCGAAAGCTGCGCTTTTCCTGGCTTCTGATGATGCTTCCTATATGACGGGCCAAACGCTTCACCTTGATGGCGGAATGGTCATGTAAGAAAGTTTTTTGTATACTGATTTGAGGGGAGGTGACGACATTGTCAACAGTATTAGAGAGAGTAACTAAAGTAATCGTGGATCGTCTAGGTGTAGAAGAAAGCGAAGTGAAACTTGAAGCTTCATTTACCGGTGACCTAGGTGCAGATTCATTGGACGTAGTGGAATTGGTTATGGAACTTGAAGATGAATTCGATATGGAAATTTCTGACGAAGATGCTGAAAGCATGGCTACAGTAGGCGACGCAGTAACGTACATCGAGAAGAAGCAAGCTTAAGGCCGAAATGCTGAAGCGATCGTTAAGACCCGACAGGCATAAGGCGCGTTGACGAAGCGGCGTGTTTTTGCCGCACAGTCGACGTGACTTATGACCCCGAGGGTCTGATCGCTGAAGCTGGACACCAAGAAATGCAGAAGCGACCAAGCGGTCCTTTCGAAAAAGATACTTAAACACCCATTGACGCACAATTGCTGTTATACTAAGCAGTTGTGCGTCAATTCTCTTTTTGCACAATAGCTGAAAAAAAGGTAAAATTGATGGAAGTCTACAAAGGAAGGCAGATAAAAAATGGCAATGAATAGAAAAGCGAATCATCAAAAGCCAGGCGTTATAAAAGAAAGTGCCAAAGTGGCGTTTGAACAACTGCAAAAAGAGCTGAACGTTTCATTTAATAAACCCGCCCTGCTGTATCAGGCATTTACGCATTCATCTTATGTGAATGAGCATCGGAGAAAACAATTTACCGATAACGAACGATTGGAGTTTTTGGGAGATGCAGTGCTGGAACTATCGGTTTCGCATTACCTCTATATGAAATATCCTGAAATGAGCGAAGGCGAATTGACGAAGCTGCGTGCAGCCATCGTTTGTGAACCGTCACTTGTTTTATTTGCCAATGAACTTGGGTTCGGCAAATACATCCTGTTAGGAAAAGGGGAAGAGCTGACAGGGGGCCGGACGCGTCCAGCTTTGCTTGCAGATGTATTTGAATCCTATATCGGCGCTCTGTACCTGGATCAGGGAATGGACCCAGTTGTCGCGTTTTTGGAGAAGATATTGTTTCCGAAAGTAGAAATCGGTGCTTTTTCGCATGTGATGGATTATAAAAGCCAATTGCAGGAATTAATACAGCAGAAGAATAATGGGGCATTGAGTTATGAAATTATCGATGAAACCGGACCTGCACACAGCCGTGTGTTCGTGACGCGAGTGTCTCTGGCAGACCAGGAGCTCGGAGTCGGCAACGGCCGGTCCAAAAAAGAGGCGGAACAGCAGGCAGCTCAGCTGGCAATCCGTAAATTGCAAGAAGCAGCGGAGGATTAACGATGTTTTTGAAGAGATTGGAAGTCATGGGGTTCAAATCATTTGCTGATCGCATTGGCATTGATTTCGTGCCCGGAGTAACAGCTGTCGTCGGACCGAACGGCAGCGGCAAAAGCAATGTCACCGATGCCATCCGTTGGGTGCTCGGTGAACAATCCGCGAAATCACTGCGCGGAGCCAAAATGGAAGATGTGATCTTTTCAGGAAGCGATTCCCGAAAACCGCTGAATTTTGCGGAAGTCACGTTAATTTTAGATAATGCAGATGGCCGCGTCCCTCTCGATTACAGCGAAGTCAGCGTAACGAGAAGGGTTTTTCGCAGTGGCGAAAGTGCCTATTTGCTGAACAAGCAAAATTGCCGGCTAAAGGATATCACCGACCTGTTTATGGATTCAGGGCTTGGAAAAGAAGCCTTTTCCATCATTTCACAGGGGCGTGTAGACGAGATCCTGAATTCCAAAGCAGAAGAGCGCCGATCGATTTTTGAAGAAGCCGCCGGTGTCCTGAAATACAAACAGCGCAAGAAAAAAGCTGAAGTGAAATTAAACGAAACCGATGAAAACTTGAATCGGGTGCTGGATATCCTGCATGAATTGGATGGCCGGATGGAACCGCTTCAGATCCAAGCTTCTACAGCGCGTGATTATTTGGATATGAACGAACAACTGAAAGATGCCGATATCGCTTTATTGGCATTTGATGCGGGCAACTTGGAGCGGGAATTGGAACAGGTGACGTTCGATGCTGCAGCACATACAGAAAAAGAACAGCAATTATCAGCTGATATCCAACTGAAAGAACGTGCAGTTGCAAAAATCCGCCGTACTTTGGCTGATCTGGATAATAAAATAGATCAGGCGCAGAATTCTCTTGTGGAAGCGAGTGCCGAGACCGAAAAATGGCAAGGGCGCAAATTGCTCATGTCCGAAAAAAAGAGCAATGCCCATCGGCAAGCCAAGCAATTGCAGGAAAATGTGGATGCTGAAAAATTAGAAAATGATTTTTTGGAAAAGAAGCATACCGAGCAATTAGTTTTGCTGGAAGAGCGCAAAGTGGAGCTGCAGACAATTAGAGCGGCAATCAAACAACTTGAAGAGCAATTGAACCGCAGCCCGGCTGACATCGAAAATGAAATTGAAAACTGCAAGTCTATTTATATTGAATTGATGAATGAACAGGCAACAGTTAAAAACGAATTGAAGAATATCGGTTTGCAGGCACAGCAATTATCCGAGTCGACAGGACGCATCGAATCACAGCGCACGGACTTTACGGCAGAGTTGTCCAAGCTGGAAAGTGAAAAAACGAAAGCGGAGCAGAACGCTCAAGAAATCCGAACGTTATTGGATGACAAACGCCAGCAATACAAAGACAGCGAAGCTGCCTACCAACAGCAGAAGCAAAACTTCGAACAAAAACAGTCGATGCTGTTCCAGGCGTATCAATCGCAGAAGCAATTAGCTGCACGGATTGGCACACTTCAAGAACTGGAAGCTGATTTTTCGGGGTTTTTCCAAGGGGTACGTGAAGTGTTGGTAGCGCGTGAAAAAGGTCATCTAGCAGGAATTAGAGGGGCTGTCGCTGAGCTTGCGCAAGTGGAGAAAACCCACGCCAAAGCCATCGAAACGGCTTTGGGCGCTTCCAGCCAGCACATTGTCACGGAAAATGAACAGCATGCCCGTGAAGCCATCGATTTTCTTCGGAAGAAAAGAGCAGGCCGTTCCACGTTCCTGCCGATGACTGTCATGAAGGCCAGAAAGATTCCAGAACATACACTGGCCACGGTCCGTGAACATCCTTCCTATATCAGCATGGCTTTTGAATTGGTCAGCTACGATCCACAATACAGCATGATCATTGAAAACTTATTGGGCAATGTCATCATTGCGACTGATTTAAAAGGTGCCACGGCTATTGCAAGAGCAACCGGCAACCGTTTCCGTGTTGTGACACTAGAAGGCGATATCGTCAATGCCGGTGGATCGATGACAGGCGGAGCCAGCAAAATGCAAGCCTCTTTCTTTACGCGAAAAGCGGAGCTTGAACAATTGCTGGTACAGGCTTCGGAATTGAAAGAAACGATCCTGAATGCAGAGAAAACCGTTCAGAAAGAGCAGGCGGATGTCAAAGCAGCTGAAGAATCGATTCAAATTCTGCGGGCCGAAGGTGAAAAATACCGCGATATGGAAGCCGAAAGTGCCATTATCCTGCGTGAAATTGAGGCGGTACTAAAAACCACCATTGAACGTTTCCGCCTTTTCGAAGCGCAACAGAAAAACAGGGAATACGATTTGACGGCCATTACCGGGCGTCAGGAAACAGCCGCCAGCCGCCTTGAGAGCATCGTTAAAGAATTGCACGCCATTACTGTGAAAATCGACGAATTGACGCTGTTCAAGCAGCAAAATGAATCAGCACGCGATCAGGTTCTGGAGAAATTAGCTGAACAGAAGTCCTTATATGCGGTGACAAAAGAACGTGTCACGCAATTGACTGCCAGCGAAGCTGAACTTTCTGAACGCTTGGAGAAAAGTAACCGCAAGCTGCAGGAACATCAAAAAGAACTGCAGTGGATCCAGTCGGAAGAAGCGGCAAAAGTCTATTCGGATGAGGAAATCCTTCGTGAAATCGAGTCTTGGTCAGCGAAGAAAGTGCAGATTCAGCAAACTGTCAACCAGACGAAAGAACAGCGGGCAGAGCAGCAAAATGGCCTGAATGAGCTTGAAGAAAACCTAAGGGAACAACAGCGCATCTACAAAGGCTATGTAGAGGCCATCCGAATCTGTGAAGTCAAATCGACGCGATTGGATGTCCAGATCCAAAGCCTTATTGCGCAGCTTGAAGCCAGTTACCAGCTGACACTGGAGCAGGCGAAACAATTTGAAATGATGGACGAAGAAACAGTTGTCCGCAGAAAGGTCAAGTTGCTGAAGCAGTCGATTGAGGAACTCGGGCCGGTGCATCTTGGCGCCATTGAGGAATTCGATCATGTTTCTGACCGCCATGCATTTTTGACGGAGCAGCGCAATGACTTGAATGAAGCAAAAGATACTTTGCGTACATTGATTCGTGAAATGGATGGGGAAATGACCAGCCGTTTCGATGAAACCTTCCACGCAATCCGCAAACAGTTCCAACGTGTCTTCAAAGAGCTTTTTGGTGGAGGTTCGGCGGATCTCGTACTGACCGATCCGCAGGACTTGCTTATGACCGGTGTGGAAATAATCGCTCAGCCGCCAGGCAAAAAACTGCAGAACCTGACCCTTTTATCGGGAGGGGAACGTGCACTGACTGCCATCGCTTTATTGTTTGCGATTTTGAATGTGCGCCCTGTGCCATTCTGTGTCCTTGACGAAGTAGAAGCGGCGCTTGATGAATCGAATGTCGTGCGTTACAGTCAATACCTGAAGAAATTCAGCGAAGACACACAGTTCATCGTCATTACGCATCGTAAAGGAACGATGGAAGGCGCGGATGTTTTGTATGGCATAACCATGCAGGAATCTGGAATTTCGAAATTGGTTTCCGTTAAACTTGAAGAGAAAATTTAAAAGAGGAGTGGTCACGTGAGTTTCTTTAAAAAATTAAAAGAAAAATTTGCTGGGAACGCCGAGGCTGAAGAATCAACTGAAAAATACAAAGAAGGCTTAGCCAAAACCCGTACAGGCTTTACTTCAAAAATCAACGATTTAGTGGCGAAATACCGCAAAGTCGACGAAGACTTTTTTGAGGAACTGGAAGAAATCCTTTTGCAGGCGGACGTTGGATTTGAAACAGTCCTTGAGTTGATGGACGACTTGCGTTTTGAAGTGCAGCGGAAAAACGTCAAGGACACATCAAACGTTCAATCTGTCATCTCTGAAAAATTGGTTGAAATCTATCAGGCTGGCGAAGCCGAAATCAACGAAATCAATTTCGTTGAGGGTCTGACGGTTATTTTAATGGTCGGCGTCAATGGGGTCGGAAAAACTACCACAATCGGTAAATTAGCGCATCGTTTCAAAAACGAAGGCAAAACCGTCATGTTGGCCGCAGGTGATACATTCCGTGCGGGAGCAATCGAACAATTGGATGTTTGGGGCCAGCGTGTAGGCGTTGACGTCATCAAGCAAAGCGAAGGTTCAGATCCTGCGGCCGTCATGTATGACGCTGTCCGTTCGGCTAAATCCCGCGGAGTGGATGTTTTGATCTGTGATACGGCTGGCCGTCTCCAGAACAAAGTCAATCTGATGAATGAACTGCAGAAAGTGCACCGTGTCATATCACGTGAAGTTCCAGGCGCGCCCCATGAAGTGCTGCTGGCACTTGATGCTACAACCGGACAAAATGCCATGATCCAAGCGCAGACGTTCAAGGAAGTAACGGATGTTACAGGCATTGTCCTGACCAAATTGGATGGAACGGCAAAAGGCGGTATTGTCTTGGCGATTCGCAACAAGCTGAAGATTCCTGTGAAATACGTAGGCTTGGGTGAAAAATTAGATGATCTCCAACCGTTTGACGCCCAAAAATATGTCTATGGTTTATTTGCTGAAGGCTTGGATAAAGAGCAGCAATTGGAAGATGCACAGACAGACAAGTAAAATTACTTGACAGCACTATTAAAATTCAGTATTCTAAGCAGTAGAATGAGTGGGGTGAGCGTCAATGATGGGATTGGAAAAAACAACACGCATGAACTATTTGTTTGATTTCTATCAGGAGCTCCTGACGCCTAAACAGCGCAGCTATATGATGCTGTATTATTTAGATGACCATTCACTGGGCGAAATTGCGGAAGAATACGACATCACCCGCCAGGCAGTTTATGATAATATCCGCCGAACGGAAGCGATGCTCGAAGAATATGAACGCAAATTGCAGCTGTTCGAGAAATTTCAGAAACGGCAGCAATTGGTTTCGTCATTTGAAAAACAGCCATTCACAGAAGAACACGTCCAGCAATTTCTGGACGAACTGAAGGAATGGGACTAGGAGGCGGAAAGAATGGCATTTGAAGGATTATCCGAACGCCTGCAAGGCACCATGACAAAGATCAAAGGCAAAGGAAAAGTCAACGAAGCAGACGTTAAGGAAATGATGCGGGAAGTCCGTTTCGCCTTAATCGAAGCGGATGTCAACTTGAAGGTCGTCAAAGAATTCGTCAAGAAAGTCAGCGAACGCGCGGTTGGTGAGGATGTAATGGAAAGCCTGACTCCTGGCCAGCAAGTCGTCAAAATCGTTAAAGATGAACTGACTGAATTGATGGGCGGCGAAGAACGGAAAATCGAATTTTCCACAAAACAGCCAACCGTCATTATGATGGTCGGGCTGCAAGGAGCCGGTAAAACGACCACTACCGGAAAACTCGCCAATCTGTTGCGCAGAAAACACAACCGTAAACCGCTGCTGGTAGCAGCCGATGTTTACCGTCCGGCTGCAATTCAGCAGCTTGAGACAATCGGTAAACAACTGTCTCTTCCAGTCTTTTCGAAAGGGACAGAACTGTCTCCTGTTGAAATTGCCCGTCAGGCGATTGAACATGCAAAAACAGAACATTTGGATACAGTCATCATCGATACGGCAGGCCGTCTGCATGTCGATGAAGCCTTGATGCAGGAATTGAAGGATATTCGTGCCCTTAAAGAGCCGGATGAGATTTTCCTGGTCGTTGATGCTATGACTGGTCAGGATGCCGTAAACGTGGCGCAGAACTTCGATGAAGCTGTTGGCATTTCAGGTGTCGTCTTAACGAAACTGGATGGCGATACGCGAGGCGGTGCAGCTCTGTCAATCCGTTCTGTTACCCAGAAACCGATCAAGTTTGTCGGGATGGGTGAAAAAATGGATGCGCTGGAAGCTTTCCATCCGGAACGTATGGCATCGCGTATCCTTGGGATGGGCGATATGTTGTCGCTGATCGAAAAGGCGCAGTCAAGCGTGGATGAAACAAAAGCCAAAGAACTGGAAGAGAAGTTCAGAACTTCCACGTTCACTTTTGATGATTTCCTTGAACAAATGTCTCAGGTCAAGCAAATGGGGCCATTGGATGAAATTCTGAAGATGCTTCCAGGGGCCAATAAAATTAAAGGCCTTGAAAACGCTAAAGTTGATGAAAGCCAAATGGATCGTGTGGAAGCCATCATCTATTCGATGACGACGAAGGAAAAAACCACACCCGAAATCATCAACGCAAACCGAAAAAAACGAATTGCCAAAGGTTCAGGAACGAGCATTCAAGATGTCAACCGGCTCTTGAAACAGTTTGAAGACATGAAGAAAATGATGAAACAAATGTCTGGCATGACCAATAAAAAAGGCAAAAAGAAAATGGGAATGCCAGGCCTGGACTCACTTTTCAAGTAAAAATTTAAGGTGTTAAGAAAAAATACTTTACAAACTATTTAAAGCTTGCTAATATAATATCTTGTGTGAAACTATTCGGAGGTGCTTTAAGAAATGGCAGTAAAAATTCGCTTGAAACGTATGGGAGCTAAGAAATCTCCTTTTTACCGTATTGTAGTAGCTGACTCACGTGCTCCACGTGACGGCCGTCAAATCCAGACAGTAGGTACTTACAACCCGCTGACAGTTCCAGCTGAAGTTAAGATCGACGAAGAACTAGTGTTGAAATGGCTTCATGATGGTGCTAAACCATCTGACACTGTGCGCAACTTGTTTTCTCAAAAAGGCATTATGGAGAAATTCCATAACGAAAAATTAAGCAAGTAAGGGAGATTTTCTTATGAAGCAGCTGATTGAGACCATTGTGAAACCGTTAGTTGATTATCCGGAACATGTTCATGTCGAAACCGACGAAAACGCAAGCCGAATCGTCTACAAGCTTTCTGTGCATCCTGAGGATACAGGGAAAGTGATCGGGAAACAGGGACGAGTAGCGAAAGCTGTCCGTTCAATTGTGTACTCAGCAGCAGGTGGTTATCATAAGAAGAAAACTTACCTCGATATTGTGGATTAAGAAGAAGGAAGGAGCCCTGGTTCCTTCCTTTTTTTTCAGAAAAAACGAAAGGATGTCTGCTTGTGCAATGGTTTAATGTAGGGAAAATTGTCAATACCCATGGAATCCGTGGCGAAGTACGCGTTTTGTCGCGCACCGATTTTCCGGAAGAACGATTTGCGGTTGGCACGAAGTTGGGGCTTTTCACGCCGGATGCAAAAAAACCGATCATGGTGAAAATCGCCAGCCATCGCCAGCATAAGAATTTTGAATTGGTGACGTTTGAAGGCTACCCAAACATCAATGATGTAGAACCGTTTAAAGAATCCTATTTAAAGATCGCTGAACACGATTTGTCGGAGCTTGAAGACAATGCGTTCTACCATCATGAAATTTTAGGCTGTACAGTTTTTTCAACTGATGGAGAGGAAATCGGAACCATCAGTGAAATTTTGGAGACAGGCGCCAATGATGTTTGGGAAGTGACCCCGAAAACAGGGAAAAAACACTACATTCCTTATATTGAAGATATTGTCAAAGAAGTGGATGTAGATGAAAAGAAAGTGATCATCGAAGTGATAGAAGGTTTGTTGTCTTGATGAACATTAACGTCCTATCGCTGTTTCCTCCGATGTTTGAAGGCGTCTTTCAACATTCGATCATGAAAAAAGCGCAGGAAAAAAATGCGGTCAGCTTGAATGTTGTGGATATCCGTGAATTTGCCGATAACAAGCGGCAAGTTGATGACTATCCATTCGGCGGAGGTGCTGGCATGGTATTGAAACCTGAGCCCATTTTCAATGCCGTTGAAAATCTGACTCAAGAAAGCACGCCAAGGGTCATTTTGATGTGTCCACAAGGCGAGCGTTTTACGCAGCAAAAAGCAGAAGAGCTGGCGGCTGAGAAGGAACTGGTATTCATCTGCGGCCATTATGAAGGCTATGATGAACGCATCCGCGAACACTTGGTTACGGATGAGATTTCGATTGGGGATTTTGTGTTGACTGGTGGAGAACTGGCAGCCATGACGGTCATCGACAGTGTCGTCAGACTGCTTCCAGGGGTATTAGGGAACGCAGACTCTCCTGTTCGTGACTCATTCTCTACAGGGCTCTTAGAACACCCTCAATACACGCGTCCAGCCGAATTCAGAGGGTGGAAGGTGCCGGAGGTCTTGACTTCCGGGAATCATGGCAAAGTCGATCAGTGGCGTGAAGAACAAACCTTGAAACGGACGTTGGAGCGCCGGCCGGATTTGCTTGAAAAAATCGAATTGAACGACAAGCAACAGAAAATAATCGCTCAGCTGAAAAAACAAAAATAGATCGCAGTATGCTCTTGCACTGGAATATGTTTAGTGGTAGTATGGATACTGTACTTTTATGTGAAGTACAGGATCACGATGTTCCGCTGCAACAGTCCATTTGGGTGTAAGAGCATCTGTAGAAGGAGAGAAAAATAATGCAAAACATTATTACAGAAATCACTAAAGAACAGCTTCGTACGGATCTTCCAACGTTCCGTCCTGGAGATACTGTCCGCGTCCACGTTAAAGTTGTAGAGGGTACACGCGAACGTATTCAGGTATACGAAGGAGTAGTTATCGGTCGTCGTGGAGGCGGAATCAGTGAATCATTCACTGTTCGCAAAATCTCATACGGTGTTGGTGTTGAGCGTACATTCCCTGTACACACACCAAAAATTGCACAGCTTGAAGTTACCCGTCGTGGTAAAGTACGTCGTGCGAAATTGTACTACTTGCGTGATCTACGCGGTAAAGCAGCTCGTATCAAAGAAATTCGATAAGATTGCATTAATGAAAGAGGGCGCTTGCGCCCTCTTTCTTTTTGCTAAAAAGTTTATTTCCTTGTACAATTAAAGCAGTACGCATGGGGAGGAACACGCATGGAGACTGAAGTGAAGAAGAAGAATGAACTGTGGGAATGGTCCAAAGCTCTGTTGATCGCCTTCGGTTTGGCAGCAATTATCCGTTTCTTTTTATTCACGCCGATTGTAGTGGATGGAGAATCGATGATGCCGACTCTAGAACATGGAGATCGGATGATCGTCAACAAGATCGGTTATTCTGTCGGAGAACCTGACCGTTTCGATATCATCGTTTTTCATGCACCGGAACAAAAAGATTATATCAAGCGTATAATCGGATTGCCGGGAGATCATGTCGCCTATGAAAACGATCAGTTATATATAAATGGTGAAGCAGTTGAAGAGCCCTATCTGGATATCTACAAGCAAGGAATAACCGGTACATTGACAGAAGATTTTGCTCTGGAGGATGTAACGGGAGAAAGCACCATACCCGAAGGATCTGTTTTTGTGATGGGCGATAATCGCCGCCAAAGCAAAGACAGCCGCCATATCGGATTGGTCCCGACCGACGAAGTGATCGGGGATACAAGTTTCGTTTTTTGGCCGTTGGCTGAAGCGGGAGTTGTCAAATAAGGAGTGGTTTTATGACGATACAATGGTTTCCTGGACATATGGCAAAAGCACGGAGACAAGTTACTGAAAAATTAAAGTTGGTTGATATCATTTTTGAACTTGTGGATGCCAGGTTACCTTTATCTTCACGAAATCCGATGATCGATCAAGTGATTCAGCAAAAACCCCGTCTCATTATCTTGAATAAAATGGACATGGCAGATGAAGTTGAAACGAAAAAGTGGATTCGTTATTTTGAGGATCAAGGTACCCGGGCGGTAGCCATCAATTCCCTTGAGGGAAGAGGGCTCCAGCTCGTGACAAAAGCGTCGAAAGAAATACTGTCAGACAAATGGGATCGCATGATTGCCAAAGGCATCAAGCCCCGTGCCATTCGTGCGATGATTGTCGGCATTCCAAACGTCGGAAAATCGACGCTCATTAACCGTTTGTCGAAGAAGAGTCTTGCGAAGACCGGTAATATGCCGGGGGTGACAAAAGCACAGCAATGGATTAAAGTCGGCAAGGAAATTGAGTTGTTGGATACCCCTGGTATTTTATGGCCGAAGTTTGAGGATCCGGAGACCGGCTTGAAATTAGCGGTAACGGGTGCCATCAAAGATTCAGTCATCCAAATGCAGGAATTGGCGATTTACTCTTTGAAATTCCTGGAAGAGCGCTATCCGGAACGCATGATGGAGCGCTATGGCATTGACCATGTTGACGAGGAAATCGTCAATACCTTTGATCACATCGGCAAAAAACGCGGTTGTTACGACCAACATGGCGATATCGATTATGAAACGACGGCAGAAGTAGTGGTTCGGGATATCCGCAACCAGCATTTAGGTAAAGTGACGTTCGATTACAGAGATGAAATGATTGAAGAAGAGTGAGGATTCGCTCCATTCGGTAACTGGCTGTTCCTCAGGTTTGAGGAACAGCTTTTTATGTTGAAGCGAAGAATAATGGGCTTTTAGATCTTGGCAAGGTATGCGGCAAACGAGAAAAATTGCAAAAGAAAGAAGTTGGAGAAATGCAAAAAACAAATGAAATAAAAATCAGGCTGAACGCGACCACAGAATGGCAGCTGTGGATGGATGAACTCCAAGATGATCCACGCAAAAGCGTACAGGCTTTATTGGCCTCGTGGAACAAGAAACAGATGCAGAGAAAAAAATTGCTGGAAAACCACAATGCCAAACTGTATTTTGACAATCTGTACAGAAAAGAAGATTCCGACTTAGTGGCAGGCATTGATGAAGCAGGCAGAGGCCCGCTTGCTGGTCCGGTTGTCACAGCTGCTGTCATCCTGCCTGAGGATTGTTCCAGCCTTGTGGGACTGGATGATTCCAAACAATTAAGCAAATTCAAACGTGATCAGTTTGCCGAAATCATCAAACAGATTGCTGTCAGCTACTCAGTGCACGTTCAACCGCCGGAAGAAATCGATCGGGTGAACATTTACCAGGCGACCAGGAATTCCATGGCCAAAGCAGCTCTGGCACTTTCTCCTGCGCCTTCTGTAGTGCTGGCAGATGCCATGATGCTGGATTTGCCGATGCCTTGTGAATCCATCATGAAAGGCGATGCCAAGAGTTTGAGCATTGCAGCAGCCTCGATTTTGGCAAAGACCGGAAGAGACGCCATCATGGAAAAGTATGCAGTTCAATATCCACAATATGGTTTTGAGAAACATGCCGGATACGGCACCAAAGATCATGTTGCTGCACTTGAAATGCATGGTCCATGTGAGATCCATCGCAGCACGTTTGAGCCTGTTAAATCTCTTTTAACGCAAAGTTCTCTGTTTTAAGCATAGGAAGTTTCATCCATACAGCTAACTTCGGTGGACATTTTGTGTCAACTTTAATACAATGGTAAAGGTAGTGAAATAACGATACAGATGTTTGATTGGAGGATGACAGATGAATATCCATGAATATCAGGGAAAACAAATCCTAAAGCAATATGGAGTAGCAGTTCCTGAAGGTTATGTAGCTTTTTCTCCTGAAGAAGCCGTAAAAGCCGCTAAAGAACTTGGTACAGATGTTGTTGTGGTGAAAGCCCAAATCCATGCAGGTGGCCGAGGTAAAGCTGGCGGAGTAAAACTTGCAAAAAATTTAGACGAAGTGCGTACATATGCTAAAGAGCTTCTTGGCAAAGTGCTTGTTACGCATCAGACAGGTCCAGAAGGTAAAGAAGTGAAACGCTTGTACATTGAAGCGGGTAGCGACATTCAAAAAGAATATTACCTTGGATTGGTTCTAGACCGCGAAACTTCACGTGTAACTCTTATGGGTTCTGAAGAAGGCGGAATGGACATTGAAGAAGTAGCGGCAAACACACCGGAACGCCTTTTCTATGAAGAAATCGATCCGGTTGTCGGATTGACTGGCTTCCAGGCACGCCGTATGGCTTTCAACATGAACATTCCTGCAAAATTGGTCAATAAAGCAGCTAAATTGATGCTTGGCTTGTATCAAGCTTATGTTGACAAAGATGCAGCGATCGTTGAAATCAACCCATTGGTTGTCACTGGAGATGGACAAGTTGTAGCGTTGGATGCGAAGTTCAATTTTGACGCCAACTCTCTTTACCGTCACCAAGACATTATGGAGATGCGCGACTATGACGAAGAAGATCCAAAAGAAATTGAAGCTTCCAAGTACGACTTGAGCTACGTTTCTTTAGATGGGAATATCGGCTGTATGGTTAACGGCGCCGGACTTGCTATGGCAACGATGGACACGATCAACTATTACGGCGGAACACCCGCTAACTTCCTTGACGTTGGGGGCGGTGCCACTGCTGAGAAAGTAACAGAAGCTTTCAAAATCATTCTGTCTGATAAGAATGTAAAAGGAATCTTCGTTAACATTTTCGGTGGTATCATGAAGTGTGACATCATTGCGGAAGGTGTTATTCAAGCTGCTAAAGAAGTAAGTTTGGAAGTGCCGTTAGTTGTCCGTCTTGAAGGAACTAATGTTGATTTAGGTAAAAAACTGCTAAACGAATCAGGTCTTAATATTATCGCTGCTGGCACAATGGCAGATGGCGCTAAACAGATCGTAGAACTTGTAGGCTAAAGAAGGGCAGGGACAAAAATGAGTGTATACATTAACAAAGACACAAAAGTGTTAGTACAGGGAATTACAGGGTCAACTGCCCTTTTCCATACGAAGCAAATGCTTGAATACGGAACGAAAATCGTTGCGGGTGTAACACCGGGTAAAGGCGGAACTGAAGCTGAAGGCGTGCCTGTTTTCAACACAGTTGAAGACGCAGTTAAAGCTACAGGTGCCAATGTATCTGTAATTTATGTGCCAGCTCCTTTTGCAGCTGACGCAATTCTTGAAGCTGTTGATGCTGATCTTGATATGGCCATCTGCATCACTGAACATATTCCTGTATTGGATATGGTCAAAGTGAAGCGTTACATGGAAGGCAAGAAAACACGTCTTGTCGGACCAAACTGCCCGGGCGTAATTACTCCGGACGAATGTAAAATCGGCATCATGCCGGGCTACATTCACAAAAAAGGACATGTTGGCGTTGTTTCGCGTTCAGGTACTTTGACGTATGAAGCGACTCACCAATTGTCAGAAGAGGGAATTGGCCAGTCGACAGCTGTCGGCATCGGTGGTGACCCTGTCAATGGCACGAACTTTATCGACGTATTGAAGGAATTCAATGAAGATGAAGATACTTACGCAGTCGTAATGATCGGTGAGATTGGCGGAACAGCTGAAGAAGAAGCTGCTGCGTGGATTAAAGCGAACATGACGAAACCTGTAGTAGGATTTATCGGTGGACAAACTGCACCTGAAGGAAAACGTATGGGCCATGCCGGTGCGATCATTTCTGGCGGTAAAGGAACAGCTGCCGATAAAATCAAAGCGATGAACGAAGCAGGCATCGAAGTTGCAGACACTCCATCCGTTATCGGAGAAACTTTGATCAAAGTCATCAGAGAAAAAGGGTTGTACGACAAGTGTAAAACCCATTAATACAAAAACAAGGCTCAAAACGTTGCTACAACAGCGTTTTGAGCCTTTTCTTTTTGTCTTTTTTCCGCTACTCGCACAAAACTCGCACACTAGCTCCCAGAATAGGCTTTGAAAATTTCACCGTAGCGATTTTCGAGCAGATCCGCGGCTTCCTTTTTCTTGTGACTGGAGATGTGGGTATAGATGTTTCGAGTGGTCTGCGCATTTACATGGCCAACCCGTTCCATGATGACATGAAGTTCGACGCCGGCTTCGGTCAACATTGTTACATGGGTATGCCGCAAGATGTGGGGACCTTCAATTTTGGTAAGGCCGGCTTTCTCGCAAAGGCGTATACACCGTTTGTATAGCACTCGCGGAGAATAGGGGTAGCCGTTTTTCGGACGCGTAAAGAGATAGTTTTGATCGTGGTACTCATCGGCCTGCAGCTGGTACTTCATTTTGTTTTCTGCCTGTTTCCGTTTCACCTGTTTCAACGTGGCGACAATGTTGTCATCAATATCAATGGTTCGAATGGAATCCGTCGTTTTCGGCGGTGTCACTTGATACGACCGATAGCCCTTGATGCTCTCCATGGTTTTCGTGATTCGTATCTTCTTCTCTTCAAACGACACATCACTCCACCTAAGCGCACACAGTTCCCCCACGCGCATTCCCGTGAAAGCCAGCAGCAAGAACCACTCCTGGTCATGAATGAGACCGTGCGTCCGTGTGGCAGCTAAAAACTGCTCCAATTCCTGCTGCTCGAAGAACTTCTCCTTCAGCTCTGTACTTTCAATTTCTTCTACTGTCTGCCGTTTTTTCGGCACGATGGTATTTCTGACGGGATTGTCCAGCCGTAAATTGAGTTTGCAGGCATGTTGAAAGATAAAGTTTGCTGTTACTTTTGCATGGACAATCGTTGATTTCGATTTTTCTTGGCGGAAGAGATCCGTCAAAACGTCCTGGATGGTTTGATGAGAGATCCGGCCGATGGTCAAGTTCCCTAAATACTTGTTGAGTAGATTGATAGACGAGGTACGGCTCACCAAGGTATTGTTTTTTACACCTGTTAATTGATAGGCTGCAAACCAGTCTTTAGCAAAATCACTAAATAAAATGCCGTTCGCTGTTTTTTCATCTATTCCGGACTCCAGCTCTTTCAACGCAGCCTTAACTTTTTGCATGGCCACCGTCTTTTTATCCGATTGCTTTCGCACGGGATTTCGTTTGTTTGTAATCGGGTGTCTTGGACCCTCCGCATAACATTCCCATTTGCCATTGGGCAATTTCCTACATTTCATGGCACACACTCCTCCGGTTCACCATAGCATCCAAAAAGGGGGAAGGGCGGTCTTGTTTCGCGTGTCTTTCGGTTTGGATGGTCTGATTTTTTCCTTGCCAAGCGGTCAATGGTCGTATTTCGCCACAGGCTCCTCTACAGGCAGCGGATTTCCGAAAGCGTCGCTATACCCCTGAACTTCACCGATCATCTGGCCATCGACGCGGTGGATTTTCTTGCAGACGGGGAAGGTGCCGGGACGTTCTTTCTGTTGGTCTCCTAACTCGTTAATGAAAATGTATTCCTCTTTCTTCATCGTGATTCCTCCCATCCAAAGATTAAATTTCGCAGGTATTGTTGCAGCCGTTTCTCTGCAAACCATCTTTCGACGCCGAACGTCTCCATGATCATCCAGATTGCTTCGTTTTCATTGTTGGGTAGTCTCATCTTATTTAACATTAAGGAGGGGATACAGAAGTGCTGTGAGAAGTTCTCCGCCTTCCATTCTTGGTATTCGCGCATCGATAAGGGAAGTATAGCCTGATCGCCAGCGTGCCAAAGCGCGTGGCATAACTCGTGCCCAAAGTCTTGCCATTGAGCCTCTTCATTTTTCCGATTGTCTAAAAATAAATTGCCGGCAATGGCCATTGAATCATGTGGAATGTAGTGCACCGTCAAACCGAGTCGGGGATAGATATTTCCGATAGAAAGTTCATGCGGGTGGAAAATGTCGATGCGATTCAGTAGTTGCGCTATGTACTCTTCTAAGTTATTGTATGTATTATTCATTTCTCCACTCCTGAAGTAGAACTTATGTTCTATTTTAGTATAAAAGAAAACCCCAACAGAAGAAAGGGTCAATTGTTGCTCAATTTATTCAAAGCGAATTTATACTTAAAAGTTTAAAACGTATCTGTCCAGCAGCTAAAATCTGTGAGATGATAATAAAAACAAAAACACTAGAAAGGAGAGAGAGCAAATGATCAAATATATACAATTACTATTTGGATATCTCTCTATTTTTTCCCTTTTGTTTTTGTTTGCAGCTCTAACTTGTTCGCTCTTCCAAAATGGTTCTATAGGGATGATTTTTGGCATTCTGATAATGGTATTTTTTCTTTTCTTCAGGATTCGTCCTCATTCTGAAGATTTTCGTTATCCGTTTGCATTTGAATTGGAATTACCGTTCCGGGATTAAAAGGGCTTATGTTTAATTCCTCAGTTAAAGAAGTATTGAGGTTTTCAGAAACGCCAGTATTCGCGGTATCTCCTGTACTTCCACTATTTCCTATAGTAATTTTAGATTTCTTCACTTCTAAGTCGACTTTCTTTAAATCATTTTCGATTTTCAAACTCTCATTTTCAAGTTTCATACGTTCTCTTTGTAACTTTCCTTCGTGAAAAAAGTATGGAATAATTCCCATAACCTCTATGCCAGGTAACTTTACTTTTCCTGTAATTAAAGCCGCTCCTAATATAGCTCCTGAAGCTTTTAGTACAGTCGGTATCTCAACGGCTGCAGCTACAATTTCTATATAACCAGGACTCCGAACATTACTCTTGACAGTTATCTCATCTGATTTTTCTCCGGTTTTTTCTTTAATGATTTTATATAATTCAAACCATTGATCGACTGAAACTCCTTCTTCAGTGCCAATTCGGATAGAAGAAAAGCATTGTTCACCCTTTATATAAATAGGAGAAAGCAAATTATCGATATGCTCAGCATAAGGGCTTAATTTAAAAATTGTTTGATGGGCGGATAGAATCCATCTCATTTCTGCAGAAATAAAACTTCTATTTACAATTTTAATCCATGTAACATCTCTTCTTTTTAGATATGGTGAACGTGTTAGTTTTCCATCTATCTCTAGATTCTCTTCATCTGAGGTTATCTCATATGGCTTACTTGAAATAACTCCAATCAAAAACTCTTCTGATTGTTTAGATGGAACGATTACAATGTCATTCACATTCATATCTTCTATAAAATTCATAGTTCTTCCGGCTGAATGAGCTATTTGTTGATTATTAGAAGTCGTATATACTTTTCGAAATAAATTTTTGTAACCCTCAATGGTTCTGCCCAAAGCAGTATTTAATTGAGTATCTTCATTAATCATGGGAAGGGTTATTTCATTATTACCGATTCCGACGTATTGATTAAGAAAAAAATCATCAAAATATTTTCCTCCATCGGCTCTTAAAAGCCAATACTTAATGTTAGAAGGAATTTCTAATATTTTACCTTGCTTTATAAGTTCTAAGTTTTTCTCCAAATCCAAACCCACCCCATAGAAAATTCTTTATCTTCACCACAAAACTTTAAACTTGTAAGTTATATATCGTGTATGGATTTTACTTCCCCTGTGTCTTCAGTATCTCCCAGACAGCCAATAAAGCCTTCTTACGCTCTTCTGGACTCTCTTTAAACTCTTTATAAAATTTATGAACAGATGGATCATTGACCCATGCCTCGAATTCAGCTTCGTCTCCCCAGGAAGGGTAGTCTTTGCTGTCTTTTTTGTTGTTCGATGAATCGGGATTGTCTGTGCGGCCGAGGAGGTAATCGGTTGAGACATGTAAAGCGTCAGCTAAAGCTGAAAGCATATCGTTAGATGGCGTACTATGGCCATTTTCATAATTACTTATAGTAGCCTTTGTAGTATTTACTCGTTTAGCTAACCCTTCTTGAGTAAGCTTGGCTAGTTTCCGAGCAGCTTTTAGGCGTTGAGTTAACATAAACTTCCCTCCTATTTCAGAGTACAACTATATTGTACATGAATTTATAATAGAAAATAAAATGTACAAGAAATTTGTATTTTATTGTTTACATATGAATATCTTGTACATATACTGAAGGTACAAGTTAGTTATACTTTGGAGGTGAGGAAATGAAGAACGCAAACTTGATCAAGGCAAGAGAAAAGAAAAATCTTACTCAAGAGCAATTAGCAAAGATGCTTGGCAAGGCAGGGAAACAGTCTGTATCAAATTGGGAGAACGGGCATAGTAAACCACCCTTATCAATTGCTTTTCAGCTGGCAGAAATACTCGAAGAAGATATTGGCTTTTTATTTAGCTTTAAAGTACAAGAATCTCATACTTTAAGGGCGTCTAGTAAAAAGCGAGTCGCAGTATAAGAAGGGAGAGGGTTAGATGAAGAACATGTTGACGAAAGATACCACGGATAAAGTCAATGAGGTCATCGAGATTTCTTTAGAAAAAGGTTGGAGTGAAGAAGACCTCTACTACGTAGCAAAGATACTTCTCGCACTGTTTAAAGATGATTAATTTTTATTTTAAGAAAGGAAGGATTAAATGAAGCATTCAGAATTGTTGGAGAAAATCGAGGCTTTAGAAGTACGCGTTGAAGTTTTAGAAAAGAAGGCCGCCGCTGGAACGACGACCATTGAGAAAAAAATTTTCACCAGTACTCTTCGAGCAGATTTCGTTTCAGGTCAAAAAAAGTAAACGCGAAGTCTTACTCATTTAGTTTCTGCGCTTCTGATGTATCGAAGAAAAGATTTAGCTGACCGCACTTGCTACAGTTCTCAACCTTTACAGGCATGAAACTATCAAGATTTACAGTTACGACTGAATTTTTTCTTTCCCAAGTAGATAGCGCGAAGTTAGCAGGGTTTTCATTAAATTCATTTCCGCCGCAATTTGTGCAAGTTTTCATAATATCACCTCCCATCAACTACATTTTAACAGTTGTTCCGGGAGAGTGACTGAAAAGCAGGAAAAATTAAACAAGCAAAACTTTCGTTATCAGTTTTTAATTAGAAAATTTTGAATAAAAACTAGGAGGAATTGGAATGAACCTTTCAATCATTGAAAAAAGCGGACAACGTGTTTTAACAACTACACAACTAGCTGATTCTTTTGGAACAGATAGCAAAACGATTAATCGGAACTTCCAACGCAATTCAGAGAGATTCGTTGAATCCAAACATTATTTTGCACTGACAGGAAATGACCTTCGGGATTTCAAAGGGTCACGTCAAATTGACCCCAGCCTTAAATATGCCTCAGTACTTTACTTGTGGACTGAAAAAGGTGCTTGGCTGTTAGCGAAATCAATTAACTCTGATCAAGCTTGGGATGCTTACGAAATGCTGGTAGATGAATACTACAAAATGCAAAACCAAGGAAAGGTTCTTTCCGAAAAAGAACAATTGATGGCTTCCATGAAATTGAGTTTGAAAACGGCAGAAGAAATTCAAGATGTAAAAAGGGAAATTGCTGAGGTGCGAGACATCGCGGAGAACCAAGTCACTTTGGATCATGGAGAGCAACGCAGATTACAAAAAGCGGTTGCAATTAAGGTGTATGAAATTGAAGCAGATCCAGCGGGCCAACGCCGGATGTTCAAAGAGTTGTATCGAGAAATCAAAGATCGTTTCGCTGTTGCTTCTTATAAGGATGTAAAGCGCAAGGATTTACAGAATGCCATTCGCTATGTCGATGCTTGGCTGCCAAGAAAGGTTTCATAAAAAAAGAAAAGGGCGCGAGGAACGCCTTGGAGGAGGAATGAACATGGAACAAACAGTGCTTATTACGATGTCGGCTGAGGACTTCCGAACAATCGTGAGAGAAGAGGTTGCATTAGCCACTAAGCATCTGGAGCCGAGGAAAGAACTGCCACACTTCTTGACTAGACAGGAAATGATGGAGGTTTTGAGGATAAGCGACAGCAAGTCTTTTGAATTGCTGGGCCGGCCAGACTTTCCGGTTTGTAGAGAATTCGGAGTGAAGATCTACACTGACAAGCTGTTCCAGTGGATTGATCGCCATACCACTTGGGTCGAGGAAAACACCAAGTACTATCGCTCTACAAGTTAATTATAGCAAGCCCGTTAATTAGTGAAGGTAAACAACAAGTCAACTTGCAATTGAAATGTGAAAAGAAATCAGAAGGGGAGAATGAAATATGAAAAAGTCACAGTTAACACATGCGATGCGCGAAGTAAGGAACGGCCAAACACAGGAGCAGCTGGCGATGGAATTGAATGTCTCGCGTGAATTGGTCTCGAAAATAGAAAACGGGCGGGTCGAAATGGCCCCCGATATTTCCAGAAAGCTGATGAAGCGAAAAGGCAGTCCGAGATTGGCAATGGCGCTTCGGTATGAATACACCGGAACCGGAACAACCTTATTGAATGGCCCGAATGTGGACCTGCACCGGTCGAGCGTCAGAGAAAAGACCATTGAAGAAGCCGAAGAATTTCTGGCAGCACTGAAAGCATTCAGCTTCGCTAAACCATTGAGCAACCTCTCGAACTGGGAACGGCCGGAGCTGGAGAAGACATTAGAAGAAGGCGTGGAATTGATCACAGCTATTGAACACTTGCTGTTGATCGTGTGCGAAGAGACAGGCATCAATTTTACAGACGTTTGGCAGAACCATCACACACAGCTCATGGCGAAAGGCTATGTCCAATAAGAAAGGGTGATTCACATGATGGAATTCGGAGATCCGGTACACATGGCAGGAATTACAATTTTCATCACTTTTATCAGCTTGATGGTGGGCTCACAAATTTTCGCCCCTGAAAAAGAGCATGAAAAAAACCGCTGACTGGGTAGGTCATGCGGCAATTGAATCACTGTGGTAACTCGATTATAACACATCGAAAAGTAATTTTCTACGAGGGCCTTGGCTCTCGTCAATAAGCTCAGGAGCGTTATTCCCCTTTCGTTCCTGGTCTTATTGATGGGACTCACTCCATCAGAAAGAAGGTGAAGAAATGAAAATTGATCCTGCAAGAAAGTATGTTTTGCTATCGGTTAAGTGGACGAAAAACACTCTTGTTTTTTGGGGAAGCTTAACAGACGACAATGAAAAATGTTCTTACGGCGGCTACACAGACGATATTGATTCCTGCGAGAGATACACTCTCGAAGAAATTAAAAATGAAAGCTCTTATTTTTACGAATACGGCGGCGAACCATTCTACAAGCTTAAGAAGATGGAGCAAGATGGCACTTGGGCAATTCGTGTTGATGAACTAGATAAGTTAGGCAGAAAGAGCACATGTTATTTGCTCAATTAATCAATTAAGAAAGCAGGTGAACACATGACAGCGCACGGACAAGCAGCAATCAGCTTAGATCAGTTTGACCGTTCAACGAAGATGCAGCAGGTTCTGCAACTGCTGAAGGCTTCAAAAGAAGCGGGCAAGGAACAAACGCTCTTCTCTTTCGATGAACTTGGCACATCCAGAGAAGCGATCTTCATTATCACGTTGCTTCGGATTAAAGGCTATACGGTGGATTTGGGAAACAGCGAAATTATTGTGAAGGAGGAAAAATAAATGACTATAAATGTAGAAGACTTACAGGAATATAAAGATGCAAAAGATTTGGAGGCTCGGATGTATAAGCTCCCAAGCGAAGCGCAAACGGTCATCATCCAGAACATCATCAGCCAAACAAGCTGGCACGGTCCGGTTGACCTCAAATGGATGGAAAACGAAATCGCCTCTCAAGAAAAGCTGGAGAGAATGTTCGGCAAACCTGTTGACGATCATCCAGTTGAAGATATGTTCGGTTTGGAAATTCGCACAGGCGACAAATGGTTTGAAGATGGAGCCGGCCGTGTGGTGTTAGAAGAAAACGAAGAAAATTATTTGATTGAAGTGGCTAAAGTCCAGTTTTATCGGGCAATAAAATAAACCGGCTGCAGAAGCAACCGGCTCACCGTCCCATGTGGCGTGGGATGTCGAAAAACTCTTTACAACAAATCATGTGCTCATTATAGCACGAATCCCAGGAGGAGACCATATGAAACAAGTACGCATCAACCGACTTACCTTAACCAATTTCAAGGGCGTCAAAAGCTTCTCAATTGAAATGAACGGCTCGAACGCATTGATCTACGGCGATAACGCTACTGGAAAGACTACGCTGTTCGATTCATTCTTGTGGCTGCTGTTCGATAAGGACAGCCAGAACAAAAAGGACTTTGAAATCAAGACACTGAAAGATGGCCAGGCAATCCCAATGCTGGACCACGAAGTCGAATGCGAATTGACGGTCGATCAGCAGGATTTAACACTTCGGAAAGTCTACCGCGAAAAGTACACCAAGACACGCGGAGCTGCTAAGGAAGAGTTCTCGGGGCATGAAACCAATTACTTCATTGATGGAACGCCGTTGAAGAAAGCGGAATACCACAAACGGATTCAGTTGCTGATGGAAGAAGAAATCTTCAAGCTGCTGACTTCACCTACTTATTTCAACGAACAAGTGAAATGGCAGGACCGCCGGAAGATTCTTCTGGAGGTTTGCGGTGATGTATCAGAAGAAGATGTCTTTGCATCAAATAACGAGTTGCAGGGGCTGAAATTGATTCTGAGAGGCAAGACACTCGATGACTTCAAAGCCACGGTAAATAGCCGCCGCAAGACAATCAACGAAGAGCTGAAACGGATTCCCATTCGCATCAATGAAATTCAGAAATCGATTCCGGAAGATGAAGGGAACTTTACAGAACTTCAAGCGGAAGTCGACAAGCTGGATGCGGAAATTGAAGAGCTGCAAGCGCAGGTCAGTTCCATCAAGAGCGGGAACGCCATCCTGACAAAAGAAGGCGAGTTGCAGAAGATTGAAATGAATCTCCACAACATGAAGCGGGATTTGGAAAGCGGTTCGAAGGATGAAATCTATCGTTTACGGGCGAAACTTCAGGAAGAACAATCCAATCTGCAGACGTTCCAGTCACGCAAACGATCCGCGGAAAGTCAATTGCAGTTTAATCGCGACAATGCGCAGCGGCTCGAGCTGGCTCTGATGGAGTTGCGGAACCGCTGGACCGAACGCAACAAGGAAGCATTCGTTCATGAAGTGGAATGTGAGTGCCCTACGTGTGGTCAGGAACTGCCGGAAGAAAAAGTGAAGGCTGCAGGTGAAAAGGCATTGGCGCAATTCAATGCTTGGAAGTCAGAAGACCTTCGCATGTTCAAACGAGAAGGCGAACAGCGCGGGACTGAACAAAGGAAATACAAAAATGAAATCGAACGGCTGCAGAAGGAACTCGATGATTTAGAAGGACCAATTGCAGAAAAGCAGAAGGCACTGGCCAAACTCCAAGATGAACTGCAGAAAGTCGAAAGCAACATACAAAGTGTCGAGAGTAATCAAGAGTATACGGATCTGCAGTTTGAAGCAGGCCAGTTTCGCTCTGACATCGCCGGATTGAAAGAAGGCGCAGAAGAAGCAGTCGCCGGCATCCAAGAAGACATCGCTGAATTGAAAGCGAAGCGTTCGGCCGTCAATGCAGAAATTGCTCGGTATGCGAATGTCGACGCTTTGCAGGAGCGGATTCAAGACTTGATGGAGCAGGAAGAGCAGCTGGCAGCGGAATACGAAAAGCTGGAGCACCATCTGTTCTTGTCGGAAGAATTTATCCGCGTAAAGGTCAAAATAATGGAAGAGAAAATCAATGCCAAATTCAAATACGCACGCTTCAAGCTGTTTGAAACACAAATCAACGGCGGGCTGCAGGAAGTCTGCGAAACGACGTTTGACGGCGTTCCTTATGGTTCGGGCTTGAACAATGCAGCCAAGATTAACATCGGATTGGACATCATCAACACCTTGTCCGAGTTCCATGGCATCCAGGCGCCGATATTCGTCGATAACGCAGAAGCAGTCACGCAGCTGGGCCAAACGGATTCACAACTGATCAGCTTGATTGTATCGGAAAAAGACAAGGCACTTCGTATTGAAACACCAAACTTAGAGGAGGCAATTTAATATGACAACTCAAAATCAATTAGCAATGGTGAAAAAAGACACGGTGGACATCGTAGCAGCAAAAGTGAAGCAGTTCCAGGAAGCTGGAGAGTTACACTTTCCTGCTAACTACAGCCCAGAAAATGCAATGAAATCAGCATGGTTGATGCTGCAGGATATCAAGACCGGTAAAAACCAAGGCTATAAATTAGCTTTGGAAGTCTGCTCCAAGAACAGTATCGCCAATAGCTTGCTGGACATGGTTGTTCAGGGACTAAATCCAGCTAAAAAACAAGGATACTTCATTGTTTATGGTACGACATTAACTTTCCAACGCTCTTACTTCGGCACGATGGCCGTAACGAAACGTTTAACAGGAGCTAAGAGTATCGATGCGTTTACGATCCACGAAGGTGACGATGTGGATTATGAAATTAAGAATGGACGAATTACAAACCTTATTCATAAACAAAAGTTCGGCAGCCAAGATAAAGACATTATTGGTGCGTACTGCACGATCATTGAGCAAGACGACTCGGTTTATACGGAACTTATGACCATTGCTGAAATCAAAAAATCATGGGGACAATCGAAAATGAATCCAGATGGTGCAGATTCGACACATAAAAAGTTCCCACAAGAAATGGCGAAGAAAACAGTCATTAACCGAGCGTGTAAGAAGTTCCTAAACTCTTCTGACGACAACTCGCTCGTGATGAAGCATTTCCAAGAAAGCGATAATGTGCGCGATGAAGCGGAATTGCAAGAGGAAATCGATAACAATGCAAATGGAGAAATTATTGATGTAGAAGGTTTTGAAATTGTGGAAGATCCAAATGAAGACCAAACAACTGGCGAGATCCTGTCAGAGAAAGAACCAGAGCCAGCCGGAACTGCCACTGCAGAAGACGACGCTCCACCGTTCTAATGATTGAAATCACGACACTTGCGACCGGTTCGAAGGGGAACTGCTATTACATCACGGATGGCCATACGCCCCTTCTCCTGGAAGCAGGAATCAAGTTTCGAGACATTCAACGGAAGTTGAACTTCCAGACACGGGATATTAAAGGCTGTTTGATCACACACGAACACAAAGATCACTGTAGCGGCGTTCCTGAGGTTCTGAAAGCCGGCATCACCTGTTACCTATCCAATGGCACAAAAGACGCCCTGGGCATCGAGCATCACCGAATCAAGGCGGTCGAGAACAAGAAACAGTTTCAAATCGGCACATGGACCATATTACCGTTCGATGTACAGCACGATGTCTCTGAACCATTCGGATTCCTGCTGGTTAATACAGCCGGCGAAAAGCTGCTGTTTGCGACAGACACCTATTACATCAAATACCGCTTTAGCGGATTGACGCACTTGATGGTGGAGTGCAATTACTCACAAAAGATATTGGACGAAAACATATTATCCGGGAGAACACCAAAAGTCTTGAGGAAGCGATTGATGCGATCCCACTTCTCGTTAGAGAACATGAAAGAGTTTTTGAAGGCAAATGATTTATCGGAGCTGCAGGAAATATGGCTACTTCACTTATCAGATTCCAACAGTAATGAGGAACAGTTTCGCCAAGAGGTGGCAGAGCTGACCGGCAAGATGATTTATATTCCGTAAGGCGGTGAACACATGAACTACATTAAGTTGCTTAACTCGTTCTATGATCGGCTCGAAACGAATCCCTTAAGTACATCGGCAATTGCTTTATGGCACGCACTTGTACACGTAAACAATAAGGCTGGATGGTGTAAGGAATTCTCAGTAGCAATATCGGTGCTACGCGTTAAGTCAGGCTTATCTGAAAAAAGTGTGACAAACGCCAGGAATGAGCTAAAGCAAAAAGGCTATTTAGACTTTAGATCACGTAAAGGAAATCAGTCAGCATTGTATCAGCTAATTGATTTGTCGGTAACTGTTACCTACAAACTAGCCGACAGTACTTCCGACAAAGGTTCCGACAATGCTTCTGGTAATGGTTCTGCATTACTAAATGAAAAGAAACCAAATGAAATGAAACAAGATGATAAAGAGCCCGCACCTTTAAATGCCTTTCAATTTTTTGAACAAGAAGGATTTGGAACTCTCAGTTCTTTCATTGCTGACCAACTAGGTGATCTTATTGATTCCTATGGAGAAGAGAAATTACTGGCAGCCATGAAAGAAACTGTCTTGAATGGAGCTCGAAATCTCAAGTATGTAAAAGCCGTATTGAATAACCCGAAAGCCTCTAAACCGAAAGGAGTGACTCGTATTGGAACCAATCAGCCAAGTAATCAAAGATCTAATGAACAACAATCCCGAATTCGCGAAGCGAATGAGCGCCGTAAACGAATCGCTGGCATCTGATCCGATAGAAGTCCTGACAAAACCTTCAAAACAGTGTCCTGTAATGAAATGTGATGGCGCAGGTTGGATTTGGATGAAGGATTGGTCGAAGCGTCATTTGCGAAACGTGAGCGATGAATGGAAAGAGCCCTGTGAGTGCTATGAGCAAATGATGAAACAACGAGTCATTGACAAGAAACTGGATTTGTCTGGCATACCACCTATCTTCCAGGACGCCACAGTCGCTTCATTCAATCCGAATAAGTATTTGGAGGCAGACAGTAGGGAAACGGCTATCGTCGCTAAAAAGGCTGCTGAGAACTTGGTAAAGAACTATCAAGCCATGAAGAACATCGGCAAAGGATTGTACCTGTACAGCAGCATTAAAGGTTCTGGGAAAACAAGGCTGGCATCCAGTATTGCGAATGCACTGGTGAAGGTCCATGGAGTCGATCTCATATTCATCAAAGCCAATGACTTACTGAGTCAGGTTAAGAAAACATATGGCAAAGAGTCGCTTCAGACAGAAGATCAAGTGATTCGGATGTTCCGAGAAGTCGAAGTCTTGGTGATTGATGATGTATCGGTCGAAAAAACAAAAGAAACATCCATGACTTTTGCTGAGAAAATCCTTTATGACGTGACGGATTATCGACTTGAACACCGGAAAGTCACCATCTTCACATCCAACCGAACAATCGAAGATTTAGCAAAAGTATATACAGAGGGCCGTGTGAAAAGCCGCATTAACAAAATGTCGCTGGAAGTCTACATGCCGGAAGAATCCATTCGGGACCAGGAAGCAGAATCTGAGAACGCGGAACTGGAGCGAATGATTTTCGGATAAAAACTGAGGAGGAATCCCAATGGAGAAATTACTAAATCAACTCATCCTAATCGCCGGGGCCTGGCAGAAGAATGAAGATCCTGTCATCGCGCAGCAGTTTAGCGTTTTGTTTGAAGAGTTGAAGCAGATAACCAAGCTGGATCATGAGGCCGCGGTAGAGCTAATTAATAATCATCGGATGGGGAGTGTGGCAGCGTGAGGGAGATTAAATTCAACTTTTACAACACGCACACAAAACAATACACGCGCTGGGAAGAATCGAATGCTGGCATGAATATGTGCTCATTCCAAACGCATGAACATTTAAAGTTCTTGCAGTACACCGGACTTGAAGATGAAGATGGCACGGAAATCTTCGAAGGTGACATTATCGATTTTGGCGGAGGTCCTTATAAAGTCGTTTATGAAAAGGGATGCTTTTACGCTTGGACGCCACATGATTCTGAATTTCTGCACCTGATAAATCACCTTTCAGAAGTTGTCGGAAATGCGTATGAAAACCCAGAGTTTCTTGAGGAGGAAAAGGCATGAAAACAATGTCATTAATCGGCGGCATCGACACATACGCATTTAACAAACGCTTTAAGTCTGAGGAAAGCCCTGCTGGAAGATCTGTTGTCTTCTTATCGAAAAACGGACGGGGAATAGAGCTGGAACACGCGAAAACATTAATTGCTGAAAATCGAATTTTAACTGTCAAAGAAATCTATGTTGGACGCTCGTCTTCAACCGTCGAGTTCGAAGAGTTCCCAGGTAGAAAATTCAACACAGTTATGTTCGCTGACTTGGACGATCCAGAAGAAGATATGGACGACTTGGATATGCCTTTTTAAAAACAAAGAGAGAGGGGGTTTTTTTACCCTCTCCCTACCAATTTTTGCTTGAAAGTTAGGATTTAGAGGCAAGGGATTGGAAAACACTTGAAGGAGGTCGGGATTTGAAGTATTGGCATAAACACATGGAATTTTGGGTGGAGGAACTGAAGGGGTACGGGCTCAATTACGGGCAGAATGGCGAGGTGCTCGAGGATATGGATTATCACGTTAAAAAGTAAATTGTATGATGGTCAATCAATAGTTTTATAAAAAGTATGGAGCTTAGAAATAAAAAATATCAAAAATTAAAAAAGAAGCCGCATAGGCTTCAGATTAATTACTTAATAGTACTCTCGATATATTTCGGATGCTTTCCCAATGAAAGCTTTAACCATCTGAACGCTTTCTTCTTTTAAATGAGGTAATTTAGTGTTTTCGGCAAATTCATAGCCAACTTTAGTAAGGGATTCTAAAGCTTGACCATATTTATTGTATGAAATATGTCTGTTAAAGATAAATTCTAAAGCTTCATCAGCCGTTTTATTAAATAAATCTTGTTTAACATATTCAATAATCTCAGTAAATTCATTACGGTCTTTAATATAAAGATTTGCAATGCTTAAAGTCGCCCATAATCTTAATGCCTTTACTTCGGTGAAGAATAATAATTGCTCAAAATTATCTTTATCATTGTTAAATGATTCGAAATGATAGTAAAAAACAGGAAGCATTTCATCAGAATGAATAAAATCCATTAATTGATATTTTACATTAGTAGACATAAGTACCCTCTTTCTTTAATTAAAGTGGTCATTTCTACTCAAATAATATCATTATAATGGCTGATTGGATATAGTTTGAAAAAAATATTAATCATTCAAGTATAAAACTAATTAAAAGAGGAGGACCGTTATGCTAAATATTTTGATTGCTGCAGTCATCAGTTCGTGGATCTGCTTTCCGGTTTTGTTCCTATATGCCTATTGTGTGTTCCTGAAAGATGAAAAAGCTCAAGTTGTTGAAGTTCCGAGAAAAGAATAGGGGGAATCATTGATGAATCTTACAGCATTATTTGAGACACAAAAGCTACTCGACGCGGAAATTGAGAAAAAGCATCCTGCACCAACTGGAGAAAATCGACTGCGCAAAAAGATTCTTGCCACTTTAACGGAAGTGGCTGAATGTGCAAATGAATTTCCTGAGATTTTTAAGTTTTGGTCAAACAAGAAAACCAACCCTCAAAAAGGGTTGGTTGAACTGGTCGACATTCTTCACTTCTTGCTATCTATAGGCAATCAACACAGAAAAGTAATTGTTCCTGTAGAAGATATGAGAAAAAGTGGCGACACTGAAGATTGCATGATTGATTTGTCTTTCAATATTTCCTGCATCGAATTTGTAGAAGAAGCATACTCATCGGCTTTCTTCCGATATGTGGAATTAACTCAATTACTCGGCTTTAGTTGGGAAGAGATTGAGCAAAGCTATATGGAGAAAAATCAAATCAATTACCAGCGCCAAGAAGCTGGGTATTGATATGATTCCAGGCGATAAACTTTCACACGTAACCATAGTCAAAGTGAAGAACGATAAGCCGACACTGATCAAGCATGGAGATAATTGCTACCGGTTGGATATTGCTGCAACAGAAAAGGAAAAGAAGCGGCACGATTTAACGGTAGAGCAAAGGCGGCATCGATTAAAACAGATGGGACGGATTTGAATGACGGAAGAAACGCGGCAAGACATGATTCAAACCATGTCCATTATGCTCTGCAAAGACGAGGCATATTATCAAGACATGGATGACCGGCGCATTATTGAGGAATATGACCGGTTCATGAAAGTGAATGAGGGGTGAGCCATTGGAGACAATCAGTTTTGAAATCATGGGGGAAGCACAAGCCCAGGGGAGACCGAGAGCCGGAAAGAGTTATTCCGGCAAGACGGTTCTCTACGATCCAGCAACATCCAGAGACTTCAAACAATACGTGAAGCTCGTAGCATCTCAGCATAAGCCACAGGAGCTCATTACAGGACCGGCACACTTGGAACTGACCTTCTATCAGCCGACGCCCAAGAAATATCATACGAAGCCCAAGCAGGCGTTAATTGAAGCAGGGTTATTGCTGCCGGTTAGTCGTCCAGATTTGGACAACCTAGCGAAGGGTGTCAAGGATTCACTTTCTAAGATTATTTGGCAGGACGATAGCCAAGTGGTTAGCATGATGGTCCGGAAGTTTTATAGCATGACGCCGAGGGTGGAAGTGGAAATTCGATATGAGGAGGAATGAAAGATGATCATGAAATATAAGCTGCTTTATAAAAGTGGAGTAAAAGAAGAATTTACTCAAGAAGGATCCCGTGAAAGTTTGGCTGGAGTTCACAATATTTTTTATGAAGCTTTCGCTAAAGACTTAAATGCAGTTGTTACTTTTGGAGATGGTGAAGATAGCGGGAGATACATCAGAGTTTCAGATGTCAGCCAATTTGAAATGGAAATACTGCCCGACGGTGGAACGGAAATCATTAACTCGAATTAAGGAGGAATATTGATGGATAAAGCTGCAGATTTTAACTTCAAAATAACAACAACTCATGGTGAAGTACCAAATGGTCTAATCCCTGAATTCAATGGCATCATTTACTATATTCAAACTAACTTTGCTCAGACTAAGGAAGAGCATGAAGCTGCTGTTCAGCCGGTTGTGGATCAGCTGTTATCCGTAAACGAAGAAAAGTACACTTCCTGGGAAGAAACTAAGCGAGAAATACTTATCTTCTCTCGCATTAGCCAAGTAACCGTGGTTTCGTTCAGGGTTCGGGATGCGTATTAAGGAGGAATTAAGCAATGAAATGTATAACCGAAATCCACGACCGTAGCGAAACCATATCTGTTTTAGAAAATTTATCTAAAACAGGTTATCGATATGTTGTTCGTGATAAAGAATCAGAATGGTTATCTTGCTACAGTTTAAAGCCGAAGAAATATCAAGATACTGAATCTTGGGGATATGTGAATCCTGATGTTGAAGGTGTGAAAATGGCCTATCCGTTTAAAAATCACGATGTAACCGAAATTAATTGGTCCAATAGATCAGCAAAATTGATTACGGATTTTTTGGACAAGCAGTAAGGCGAAGGAGGATCGCCATGAACTACTATCTTTTTGAAGCTGATAACTTTGAACTGAATCTAATATTTTCAGAAGAGGAACTGGAAGTGTTTCGTGATTTATGGCAGCAGAACGTCAGCTTGAGAAACATAGCATCGAATATGGGGCGCAAAACGTCAGAGATTGCGCTCCTGGTGTTTGATCACGCTGAACGGGGATTGATTAAGCAAAGAGACAGAAGCTTACACAGGCTTTGAGGAGGGGTAAAATTGAGGATGCAGTTGGTTGATATTTCCGAGACAGGGGAACTAAAGTTGGATATAATGGAGTTACCACTTTCTTGCGTTCTGATTATCTCAGAGGGCAAGGTAAAAATAGGTGAGCTTCCTCCACACGCAGAAACGCGCATCAAGACGCATGATGGGAAAGTGAAGCGTGTGAATTTTGATGAGGGGGAAGAGTTTTGAATTGGCTTGATAAATCATTAAATATTACAATCTTAGATTTGACTATAATAGCGACGGTTGGAGGAATCGTGGTATATGTACTAAGCAAGATGCTCGATTACCTTTTCGGTATCATTAGCGATAAATATTCAAAACCACTAAGGAAATTTAGAAGATTTTTGAAATATAAAAATATAAAAGAAGCTTTCGCGAGAAGAAAAATACTAAAGTTAGGTTACGATCAAGCTTTATATATTTTAGTTTCTAACGATGAATTTATGAGATTTCTTTATCCTAACGAACGTAAATATCTCAAAAGACACAAAGCGGAGCACGAAGAACATATAAACAAAAGCAGAAGAGTCTTTGAGAGAGTTTATGGGAGTAATTCTACTCCCTGGAAATAGTCTGAGCTAGACAAGCAGAAGACGTCATCAGATTATATTCGATATAATTAAATGAAAAATAAATTAGTCCCACCAGTCAACTGGAGGACACATTACAGCTTAACCGCTGTTTTGTGTCCTCTTTTTTTATTTCTCAAAAAGGAGACGGAGACATGAGAACAATCCAGCAACAGTTAAAAGAAAAAGGGCTTTCAGAGGGCGCAGGAACGACAGAAGCCTTTCCGAAGAATAAGGCCAGCTTTAAATCAAAGGAAAATCTTTCCCGCAAAGAATGGGAAGAATTAATGGGCTTAAATCGTCCGACGTATCAAAAACAAGGCGGCACCGTCCGGAGAAAACGATAGGGGGAATTTCCATGAACAAATGGCAGATTGAGGACTTGTTGAAGGATTATCAGTGGAAATTGCAAAGCGTCAAGATTATGCGTGAGTCTATGAATGAAATCAATGTTAATATGACAGCTCAATACGGGTTGCAAGCTGCCATGCCCAAAGCCAGTGGAAATCCGAGTGATCCTATCTTGAGGGAAGTCGAGCGACGGGATGAACGTTGGAAAAAGATTCACGATTATGAAAAGGACATTCAATTAATTCAATCGAAAATCCAAAAAGTAAACAATGAACGTGAAGTGGAAGTACTTTATTGGCTGCTGGATGGAAAAAGCATGAGGTGGATCGGCTTGCACATGGGATTATCGCATACCCATATTCAACGGATTAAAGATGCGGTCATTGAAAACATGATTGCGTAATGTGCCAAATGTGCCATTAGTTCTTTTTTTCTTATTGTTGTTTACTTTCGTTACACTTAAAGGCAGGTTCGGGGAGGCAGGTTGTTCGAGTAATACACCTGAGTATATAACCCCCTATTTACGGGATTTAGCTCAGTCGATAGACTGGTTGGCTTCCTTTTTTTCACATTGTTAGCACATCTTATTTCCTGTATATTAAATGTATAATATATACAGGAGGATTTTAAAAAATGTTTTATTTATTTGTCGCAATTCTTGCTGGTGCTTTATTATCAGCAATTGGTTTTATTTATTTTCTTATTCGCAAAAAGAAATATGGGATGAAGCCACTACTTATCTCGGCTCTTGTTTGTGTAATTCTTGTAGGTATAGCAATCCCAATGGGAAAACAGCCTTCGGTATCATTTAATGAATATAAAGAACAATCTAGCACATTCAGCTATGATAGTTATTTAAATGATCAAGTAGATGTTGATACGTTTGTCAAAATTAAAGGTGAAGTTGTTACACTGGATGCAAGTATAGAAGGTGAAGAAAATATGTTTTTCTTAGTGACTGAAGCTGGCCAGTACTATGCGAAGAATAATTCTGGAGAAGAAATAAAAGATGGTGAAATCCTTACTTTCTATGGAAAATATGCAGGGAAAAGAGATGCTGTTACTCCAGCAATAAGAGCACAGTATTTCGAGAGATAAAGAATATCAATATAAGTCTGTACCTTAATCGGTGTAGGCTTTTTATTATGTCTAAAAAAGCAAATAGCATGTAAGGAGGGATATATGGTGAAATTTACAGAGAAGCAACAACGATTCATTGATGAGTACCTGGTGGACTTGAATGCTACTCAGGCAGCTATTCGAGCAGGGTACAGTGAAAGGACTGCAAGTGCTCAAGCGAGCCGATTGTTAACGAATGTTAATATCCGCGCGCGAATAGAGGAATTAAAGAAAACGCGTGCAGATCGCTTAAATCTGGATGCATACTGGGTACTGAAACGCTTGATGGACATATCAGACAGAGCCATGCAAGCTGAACCAGTTATGGAGTGGGATCATAGTGAACAGCAGCTGGTTCCTTCCGGTGAATATCAATTTGACAGTAGCGGTGCGAATAGATCTACTGAGTTAATCGGCAAGCATCTGGGCATGTTCAAAGAAACCGTTAAGCATGAAGGTGAAGTGAACGTGACATTTATTGATGATATTGGTGGTGGAAAGGATGGCCCGTAAACTATCAGAGTTCATTCCTACAGCCTTTCATCCTGTCTGGAAAGCCGCTCTTGCTGAAGAGATATTAAACGTTGTCTGCAAGGGTGGACGTGGTTCTGGTAAGTCTACGGATATTGGCCATATCATTGTGCAGCTGCTCATGCGGTTTGCTGTCAATGCGGTTGGCATCCGGAAAGTCGACAATACCCTGGAGCTTTCCATATTTGAGCAGATGAAATGGGCCATCGAGGAACAGGGCGTTTCGCATTTGTTCAAAGTCAATAAGTCGCCGATGCGAATTACGTATATGCCGCGTGGAAACTATATGGTATTCCGAGGCGCACAGGATCCAGAGAGGATTAAAGGCTTGAAGTCAGCGAACTTTCCTTTTGCTCTTGCATGGGTGGAAGAATTAGCGGAGTTCAAAGATGAAGAGGAAGTAACGACCATCACCAACTCCTTATTACGTGGAGAGTTGCCGGATGGTCTTTTCTATAAGTTCTTTTTCAGCTACAACCCGCCGAAGCGCAAACAGTCCTGGGTGAATAAGAAATATGAATCATCGTTTCAGCCCGCCAATACTTTTGTACATCATTCAACGTACTTGGATAACCCGTTCATCTCCAAGCAGTTTATTGCTGAAGCAGAAGCGACGAAAGCGCGGAATAAGCGGCGTCATGAATGGGAGTATGAAGGTAAAGCGGTTGGCTCTGGTGTAGTACCGTTTGATAACCTACAGATTGCAGCAGGAAATATTACAGATGAGATGGTCCGTAGCTTTGACAACATCCGTCAGGCGGTCGATTTTGGTTATGGTCCGGACCCGCTCGCTTTTGTGCGCTGGCACTATGACAAAAAGAGAAACGGCATCTATGCACTGGATGAATACTATGGCCAAAAAATCAGTAACCGAGAGTTTGCGAAATGGGTTAAGGCGAAGGGTTACGAGCGGCATGACATTGTTGCTGATAGTTCAGAGCCGAAATCAATTGATGAATTGAAAATGGAGCACGGCATCAAGAGAATGAAGGGTGCCAAGAAAGGCCCGGACTCGGTGGAGTATGGAGAAGAGTGGCTGAATGATTTGGATTTTATTTGCATTGACCCGCTCCGTACACCGCATACCGCCAGTGAATTCGAGAATATCGATTATCAAACAGATCGTGATGGCAATCCGAAAGCGCGTCTTGAAGATAAAAACAATCACTCGATTGACGCCACACGTTATGCGTTTGAAGCGGATATGCCGAAAGAACATGAAGATAAGAAATACGTATTACCGCCAATGATTGGCGGCATTAAGAGGGGGTGAGTGATTGGGATTCTGGGACTGGATTAAACCCAAGAAGGAAGAAGCATCCGAAGAAGAAATCAAACGCCAAGTAAGAGCGGCTGCTACTCTCGGTAGTGTTGCTCGAACCAAACAAACAGCACACAAGTGGGAACAGCAGTGGGGCCTTTACGAAAAGGTATTAGGCCGCAAATCCTACAGCTCGAAGGAAGTCATTGAAAGCTTGAGAGTGATTCGGGATTTAAACCCGGATGCAAGTATGGCTATCTGGAACCTGCAGCGTTTAGTGAACAGCGGCTTTGAAGTAGAGGCGATTCGACCAGATGGAACAGTCGATGATGCAATGACCGAGAAGCTGGAAGAGTTGGCCAAACGTGTCGGACCGTTATACGGCGGCGGTATGGATCAATTGGTTGGCGTTTGGACACTCGCAGGTTATACGAGCGGTGCCTTTGCTGCAGAAGTGGAACTGAATGAGCAGCTGAATGATGTGGTGGACATCCATGTAGTCGAAGCCACGTCCATCGATTTCATGAGCAACAAAGAAAACAAAGTGGATATGGTGCAACGACAGTCTAACGGATCACTTAAAGTGATGAATCCGGAGACTGTTTTTTATTATCCTCTAGATCCCGATATCGGAGATCCATATGGCCGGTCGCCGCTCCTGCCGATTCTGCAGATTGTCTTTTTCCAGACGCAAGTTCTGAAGGACCTGCAGCGGGTGATTCATCACCAAGGCTACGAGCGGTTCGATATCTCCATTGTGGAAGAGAGTGTCATGCAGGCTTTACCGGATGAAATCAAACATGAACCCGAGAAGGTAGCGGCATTTGTGCATCAGTTTGTTGGGGATATGGAGAAGCACTTCAATGAATTAGAGCCGGACTCTGATTTTGTTCATACCGATTCTGTAAAGATTACTACGACAGGCGGAGCGGGTGGCAAATCCATGGACGCGACCAAGGTTATTGAAGTGATCAATCAGCAAATCGTTTCCGCTTTGAAGATGCTGCCGATTCTATTAGGCCGCAATGAAGGTACAACTGAAACACATGGGACCGTCCAATGGCAAATCTTCGTAGCCGGTGTGAAAAGCATCCAGCGAACGATCAAGCGCCTCATGGAGCGGTCTTTTAACGTTTACTTGCAGATTAAAGGCTTCCAAGGACGTGCGAAGGTGACGTTCAATGATTTGCCTGTCAGAAATGAGATGCAAGAGGCCCAGGCTGAACAGACGCGCACAGCTACCAAGCTCACGCAAGTTCAGAATGGTTGGATTGACAACAATGAAGCTGCGAATGCCATTGTTGGCCATGATGCAGTCGGTCCCGCTCCAGTTGCCGGCAATCCGATACTCAATTCATTCCGGCCGCCGACAAACGCCGCTCGAATGATGGGAAAGAACCGAGCCGGTGATGAAATCGAAGAAGGCGCAGAGGCATTCATCGGCGAAACGGTAGAGCCCTGGGTCGAACCGGTAGCAGAATTGACGGATAAAGCGGAAGAAGCTTTTGGCCGTTTCTTGGAATATCAGCGCGAACTGTACATTGAACGAATGAGGGAAGCCGGTACACCATTAAGTACCGCCCAGGAAGCCATTGAACAGTTTCAAGACTGGGTGGAGGCAAACATCCTCTACGACAGTTCGGAGCAGCTGTCTTTGTGGAATGAGCTTGGATTTGAATGGACGGCCACTGCTGCCATCACTGCAGGAGAGATAAACGCCTTCGACTTTGATGTCGATATCTCATTCAACCCGCAAGATGAAGTGCTTCTGCGTTCGCTCAGTGACCGCTCCAGACGTTCAGCCGAATTGATTCAAGACGCCACTGATCAGCAAGTCATTATGTCCTTGTGGGATGTGGTTGCGGATGGCCAGTACAGCATCGACAAAGCGACGAAGGTCTTGCAGGAGGACAACAACTTCAGCAAAGCCAGAGCACGCGTCATTGCCCGTACGGAAATGCTCGGAGCGGCTCGGACTGGTCAGAATGATTCGGACCGTCAGAGCGGGATTGTCATCGGCAAGATTTGGCGTTCTGCTGTACAAGACCGGACGAGAGCCGGGCATAAAAAAGCGGATGGCCAAGTCGTGGCTTTTGATAAACCATTCAAGGTTCAAAATGGCAAAGGGGAAACAGAAGAGCTGATGTATCCAGGGGATTCTTCTCTCGGTGCATCGGCTTCTAACGTGATTCAATGTCGCTGCTGGTATAAGCGGATTCTTGAAGGTGAAGCAATGTAAAAAGCCACTAGAATATCTAGTGGCTTTATTTTATGCTTTTAAACCCTTACTGCTCAACCATGTCCACAAATCATTGGATGCATTTCCATAATAACCAGAACTTACTTTCGTGATAAATACATTATCGTTATTATCCATTGCTGGTCGGATTTTATAATAGATATCTTCAGGGTGAAGATGTGTATCGACGAACCAAATAGATTCTAAATCATGTCTATAGTCGCCAAGAGCCTTTATTGCTTTGTGTAAAGCAGAGTAATCTTGTCCAGGGGATTTTAAATCATAAGTAATTGAGTATACTGCCATATTTTCACCTCACTTTCTTAATATAAATTCCACAAATAATAAGTATATCCTTTGAAAGGAGGTGAATAAATTTGGGGGAAAGCACAGTATTGCATTTGCCGGCACGTATTATCCTATCGCCTGATGCTGCTCCAAGTACCGATGCAGATCTTGAAAAGATTAATCGGCACACATTGGAACCGGTAGCAGCTGCTGATATTTTTACGTTTAGCGGGAACTGCTCAAACGACCGCACGGATTCACATTTTACTCGCATGGATCCGATGACCACACTCCGGAACTATGCTGAGGACTTGAAGAGCGGCGTGAGCCTGCAGGAAGGTCATAATATTTACGTTAATCCTTACGGCCGCTCCTATGACGGCGAAGTCACCACTTTAGGCGATGAAAATGGCGTGTCGAATGCAGTTCGCGGCAGCTGGTACATCATGCGAAACATTTCAGTGAATGGCAATAAGACGGACGACACCATCCGGCAGATCAAAGCGGGAATCATTCGCGATATGTCAGTTGGGTTCTCGGGTGGTTCTTATCGTTGCGGCAGTTGCGGCAAGGACCTATACAATTCGGATTGCCCGCACATTCCAGGGCTCGAAGACGAGAACGGCCGTATGTCATTTGCATGGATTGTGGATGCACGTTTGCGGGAAGTCTCGACGGTCTACAAAGGCTCGACACCTGATGCCTATATCGATAAAGCCAGAGAGTATATGCAGCAAGGTCAAATGGAATTAGACAAAGTACACAAATTGGAGCAGCAATTCAACGTTCGTTTGGACGATGGAAGCCGCTCCTTTTATATTGCCAACAAGAAGGGAGCAAGATCAACTATGGATTTGTTAGAACAAATGAGAACGGCGATTGCCGAAAACAAAATTGAGAAGCGTTCGATTTACGAATTGCTGGGGACGGAGGGCGAGAAGTTCCGACAGCCCGATGACATTGCTATCCGTAATGAACTTGGAGATGCAGCAAGCGTGGATGGCGTAAAGAAAATGAAAGAAGAAGCGGAGCAGGGGCGCCAGTATGTTACCGATCTAGTCGACAAGGCGGTTGAGGCTCGCGTACGTGCGCAGGGTGAAGGCTTTAAAGCAGAGCCATACAAAAACATGTTGTCCCGCTCTGCAGATATCCAATACATCAAGGATGAAATTGAATCGTGGGACGGAATGACGGAGCAACGCTTTACGCCAGGTCGCCAAACTGAAGCAGAAAAACTGCAAGCCCGTCAGCAAAAGAACACCGATGAAGATGGCGTCATCGTATCAGAAACATATAAAGGAGTTGGGAAGTAATGTTGAATAAACGCGGTGGAATTGTACCTGATAGCTATGGTTTATCACTCACAGTATTTGCGCAAGATGCAACTGCAGCTGCTCCAGTAAAAGCAGGAACGCCATTGAAACTGGCAACAACCGGTGCTTATCACGCAGTTAAGGCTGCTGATGGAGATGCGGTTCAATTGGTAGCAAAACACACAGTCACGGATGCTGACGCGCCACTTGGCGTACACGCATATAACTTTTCTCGTAATGCAGAGTTTCCATTTACTGGAGCGGTTGCGGTTGGGGATTCGATTGTAGCAAATGGCACGGGCGGCGTTAAAGTGGCTGCAGCACCAAACGGTTCATACGTAGCGTTAGTAAATACAGCGAAAGGCACAGTAGAAGTACTGTTGCCATAATGGAGGGGAAATAATGGAATTCAAACACAAGATCAAAAACAGTCGTGGAGACGTTATTCAATTAGCAAACGGTTCGGAACTAAAATCAGCAATTAAAGAAGCAGCAGGAGCGGATGGCCGTATTGCCGGACAAGCCACTGATCTAATGAGCAAAAACAGTTCTGCTACGTTCCGCGCTTACCTGGACCATCAAGGTATTTCGGTGAAAGACGCAGTTCGTTCATTAGGGTTTGCAGATGTCGGTCCGATGCAAGTTCGTGCTCTATATGAGAACGACAATACAAAGCCGCTCTTTAACGCAGTATTGGAAGATGGGTTCCGTGAAGGGTATTTGGCTGCAGGTCGTGCGAACGAATTGGTGGCTCAAACAATCTCAATGGATCAGATGGCGTATCAGTACTACGAAATCGAGAACAAAGACAATGATGATTTAGATCTTAGCCTTATCGGTCAAGGTGCGCCGATTCCGGTCGTTACAATCAAGCTGGATACGAATCACACTATCTTTGTTTACAAACGCGGTGGCGGTATTGAAATCACTGACGAAGCCAAGTCAATGCGTTTCGATATGCTGGCATTGCACCTTCGCAAGCGAGGATTGCAGATGGGCCGCACAGATGAAAAACTGGCGATTCATCGTTTGCTAAACGGCTACTTCAAAGATGGTACGGATGCTGCTCCAACAATTGGCGTGAAAACAGCGAATGACTGGAAGATGTCCGATATTTGGTATGCCGCTCAACACGCAGAACAAGAATACGGATTCACTTATAACCGCGCAGTCATGAACTTAAAAACAGCTGAGAAGTGGGCAACCATGAAAGAAGACAATGGTCAAATGATCTTCTTGAACGAGCTGAAGAATGGCGATATGCCGGATATGCTTCGCATGGCGCCGTTTATCTCTAAAGACATTCCGGACGACCGTGTCATGGTAATGGATACGCGCTTTGCTCTTGCGAAATATGAATACAAACCATTCTCTGTTGAGAACGAACGGAATGTGAAAACACAAGTTGAGGGTTCATATGCAACCGTCACTTCAGATTACGTACCGTTTGATAAGAACGCTCGAATGATCATTAAACTTGATTCAATCCGCTAAGGAGGGAAGCCTAATGGCTAAAATCGATACAGCAATAGAAATCGTGGAAGAGTTCCCAGACAAGGGCTACGAGGCACATAAACTTGCTGCTGACAATACTCAAACTGAATTGGAAAAGCTGCAGGCCGAGTTGAGAGCGGAAGAACCCGCTCCAGCTACTCCGCCTGAAGAACCCGAAGAACCGGAACCAACAGCCCAAAAGAAATACCGCCTTAAAGATCCAAAGACTTCATATCAAGAAGTTGGTTTCACATTAGCTGATGATCAGGAGAAAGAGCTGCCAGAGAATCCATCGTCATTCCTGACAGGCCGCATTAAGTCCGGATTTATCGTTGAGGTGAAGTGATATGGCATTTGCAACTGTTGCTGAAGTAAAAGAGCGGGTTGCCTTTGATGAAATCAATGAAATGGCTGAGGTTAAGGTAGCGGATTTGATTGAGCGTGCGGAACGGTGGATTCGAATATTCGCCGGCCGCAACTTTGCCGAAGAGACAGATCCAATCACACTGGGAGATCTTCGGAGAGCCGTTGTGCTGCTCGTTGAGTACCTGTGGTTCCAAGACCAGCCGGATATGAAAGAGGAAGCGTTTGACAATGTGCAGTCAGAGAAAATCGGCTCGTATTCCTACACAAAGAACGCAAAGCCGGGTGAATCAACGGGCGTAGCGGAATTGGACCAGATCCTTTATTCGCTACGTCCTTCTGCTGCGCTCAAACCGCTCTTCTTCTCCACATTCGGAGCGGGTGGTGGGACTCGATGAGTCTTCGCCGCTTATTGATTCACCTTTGTACGACCGTAACGCCTGGTCAACAGGTAGGCGAAACCGAATACGGCAAACCGATCTATGGAAATGTCACGAAAGAGAATGTACCTTGCCGCTCCGATTTAGTTCGGCAGTTCAAGTCTTCGGATATGTACGGCACGGATGCCATGACGACAAATATGCTGTTTCTGAAACCGGATGAAACCTTTTCGGAGGAGACGCGGTTCTCAAACATCCGTGACAAGCAAGGCAACATTCTTCTGGAGGGCACCTATTCGGTGGAGGATAGCAAGCCGGCTTATGGTCGCAAGCTGCTCCATCACCATGAAGTCTCTTTGAAGAAGGAGAGTGATTCAAATGGCTAGTGGTGCATTGAACTTCCACTTTCAAATGGATCAAAACATTCTAAGGAATTTCGATGATACGCAAATGAAAGCTGCTCGGGAAAGAGCGGTTGAAGCAGCGGGCCTGGCCTGGGCGGATGAAACGAAAGAGATTGTTCGAGAGGATAATCACATTGATACCGGTTTATTCGTTAATTCCATTGGCTACGTGACGACTGGCGGGACAGTGCCTGCAACAGCAAGTGATGTCGTCAATGAGATGACTTCTGAGCGGGACAAAACGACATTGAAAATCGGTTCGTCCGTCGTCTATGCCGCTCCGTTAGAAAAGAAATACAACATCATGGCACGTGGACTGGATCGAGCTCAAGAGCGGATGCAGCGCGTGGCTGATACGCAACTCAAAAGAGACTTGAGACTATGAGGAGGGGTTAAATGATTGATTACAAGGATCCAATTCCTCCAGTCTATCGATTCTTTAAAAACAATACCGATGTACACGTGGACGCGAACACCTTTCAATCCAATATCACAGAGGGCCTGCTCGTCCGCTCTGCGGGCGGTGTAGGCTTTTCTCGTATCCAAATGATCTATCGTTCCAAGGATGAAGGAGCGGCCATGGCAGGGCTGATTGCTTGTATGAATTTACTGGAGCGAAATGCTTCAAGTATCTCTGAATTAAAAGGCAGTTGGGCTGAACGGGACGGGAATCCGATTCCCTCAAAGGATGAGGAGACCGACGCTTTTGAAGCGTGGGTGTACATGAGATTAGAACACATCGAAGCATAGGAGGAATTGACAATGGCAGAAGCAAAGTTGGAAAAGAAAGCACCGGAGCAGCGCAAAATCGTTTGCAAAGGACCGAAAGATAAAGGTAACGGGGCATCCGCTCTTCGTTTACCACATTTAAGCAAAAAGGATAAGCCGTTTGATATTAGCCAAGGTCAAACGCTTGTGGTCCCTCGGGACATATCCGAAAAAGATGCAGATAAATTGTTGCAGATGGATTCTTGGAAATTTGAGGAGGTTAAATAATTATGACTGATATTTTTAATGTAAATTCAAAGAACTTTGTAGGTGGTCCCGGACGTTTAGTGGTGGCGGATATGAGCATTGAAGCACCAGAAGCAATCTCAGATGTCATGTCGACTACCGCTCCATATAACTTGACGAGTGGATGGCGTGATCTTGGTGCTACTAGTGAGGGCATTGCTATTTCTCGTGGATTCGAAACAGAAGATTTCATGGTTGACCAGGTAATGGGAGCGGCTGACACGGATGTGACTGGCTATAACCATACGCTATCGACAAACTTGGCTGAAAACACAGTAGAAAACCGCAAGTTGGCTTTGGTAGGTGGTCAAATTATCGAAACAGCAGCTGCAGTAGGTACGGAGCAGGCACTTGCCGGTGCACTGGCAGCAGGCGCACTTAAAGTGACACTGACGACTGAAGATCCTCAATTCAAAGTGGGCGGATGGATTCAACTTGCTGGTGGCGAACTGAAGAAAATCGCTTCTGTAAACGGTGCAAGCATCGGACTGGAAGTAGGAGTCGAGAAAGCTTATACAGTTGGCGATACCGTGGCTCCAGTCATTTCACTACCGACCAAACGAATTGGTTACGGTACGGATGGCAACATTCCGGAAAAACGTTATGCGTTGATCAGCCGTCGCAAAGACGGAACTCTTTATATGGCCGTTATCCGCAAAGCGAAAGTAACCGGCGATGATAAAGAGCAAAGCTTCAGCAAAGAGAAACGTCTATTGCCGCTCTCGCTTGCTGCATACCCAGAAGACGGGGCACCACAAAGCGAAAACGTTTATTACGAAATCGAAGAATCCATTTAATCATAAGAAACGGGAGGCTATACAGCTATGGCAAAGAACAACCTAAAATCATTGGATATTACTGAAACGATCGGCAGCATCACTTTAACAGATGGGGAGACGTCAATTGACGTCCCTCGTTTATCTATGAGCAAGATCATCCAAATTGTGAAATTCATCGGCACCGACGGAATTCGCATTTATAAGCAAATGCGCGAGCTGCTCATGAACGACGAGCTTTCCACTTTTGACCGACTGATCTCTGTTGTAGATGAATTGAAGGAAGAGCAAGTCATTCGCATTATGGCCATCATCTTGGGCGTTGAAGACAAAGAAGCATTGAAGTTGGATCTTAACGAAGTATTGGACGTACTTATTATTCTTTCTGAAAACACCAACCTTGATAAAACTTTTACTCAAGTCCGGACTCTGGCGAAAGTAATGTTCAAAGTGGAAATTCCGGACTTCCAGACACTGATCCAAGAAAGATTCCCAGCGGCGACGGAAGAGGAAACAGTAGCGGCGGAAGTGAGCGCTTAACGTATGACGGGTTCATTGATGAGCTCATTAAGCAAATCGGCTTCGTTTCTTCTCATTACCGCTATACGGAAGAATACGTCTTAGAGCACACTCCTGAGTGGCTGAAGCGTAAATACGAACAGGCACTTGAGGAGAAGTATTCGACGAGCAGGGAGCGGTCGCTGGAAAGCTACAAGGGGCTGATGCTGCTTGCTGATACGTTATTCAATCAAGGCAAAGGATTCGATGAAATTGTTCCTTCCTTTGGAAAACTAACTAAAAAAGAAGTGGAAACCAAGCAAGAAGAATTTGTTGGTGGAAATTGGTGGGAGTCGGAGTAAGTTATCCGGCTTTTTTTAATTCCCCAAAGAAAGGAGGAACCAAATGGCAACTGTAGGAAGAAGCAATATCGAAATCACAGCGGATACGAGCCGAGCCCGTAGGTCGCTTGGTGATTTCTTCCGGGAAGCTGAAAACGGCGGTAGAAATCTAGCCCGCATGTTCAATACGTTGGATCCCTTCTCCCGCATTGAACGGGATGCCCGAAACGCTTCCGGCGGATTCAACAATGTTCGCGATGCTGCAGGGCGTTTAAACTCCGATTTGAACAACTTGGGCGGTCGCAATAACTTGGATGAGTTGAATGGTGACTTGTCCGATGCCGAACGGAATATGGATGATCTGCACCGGAGTACGGATGATGTGGGCGATGGATTAGACGATGCGTCGCGGGATATGCGCGATTTTGGAAACACTGCTGAACGCGAGACCAGTAATGCAGAAGGATCTTTCGGCAAGATGGCTGATACTGCGAAGAAAATCGGTGGTGTTTTGGTCGCTGCTTTTGCGGTTGATAAGGTAGTTGAATTTGGAACGGAATTAGCGGCAACTGCCGGAGCAGCGGAGGCATCGAGAGCGCAATTTTCAACGGTCTTTGGAGATATGGAAGGCGAAGCAGCCAAACGTCTTAGTGCAATCGGCGGGGAAGCAACCATCTTAGAAAATCGTATGAAAGACAGCTTCACGAAAATCGCAGCATTCGCTAAAACTGGCGGCATGGACACGGCTGACTCTTTGGATTTGGCTGACCGCTCCATGCGTGCTGTAGCCGATTCTGCTGCCTTCTATGACAGAAGTTTAGAAGATACGACGGAATCTTTGCAGTCATTTCTTAAAGGGAACTACGAAAACGATGCTGCTCTAGGGCTTTCCGCTACTGAAACGACACGAAATAGCGCAGCTATGGATCTGTATGGGAAGAAGTTCAAAGATTTAAGCGAAGCACAGAAGCAGTTAACGCTACTTCAAATGGTCGAGGACGCCAACAAATTAACGGGCGCACTTGGTCAAGCTTCGCGGGAATCAGATGGCTGGGAAAACGTCGTCGGGAACATGACACAAGCCTGGACAGACTTTAAAGGGGAAATCGGTGCGCCAGTCCTGAAAGTAGCAGTCGCTGGAATAAAAGGCGTCACAACAGCTGTTCAAGCATTGAACACGGAAGCCATCGGAAACGGTATTGGAAAAGCATTCGATTATGTCTCCGGATCCATCAAGAAGGCAAAAGATGCACTTGCACCATTTATTGATGGCGTCAAAGGGATTGCCGGCGCGATTAAAGGGTTAATGACCGACGATGGACAAGCCGGCCGCGACATTCTGAAAGGCATGGGCTTCTCGGAAGAGACCATCATGATGCTCGATGGCTATGCTGCAAAGATTGCCGAATTCAGACACAAACTGAGTGACTTCCTCGCAGGCATTGGAGGGTTATTCAAGGATGATGGGCAAGCCGGGAGGGACTTCCTTGCCAGTTTAGGGCTCTCAGATGATGCGATTGCAAAGATTGACGCATTCGCTGCCAATTTCTCTGCAGTCAGAGGAAGATTAAAAGAAACAATCGGTGGGTTCAAAGAGCTGCTCCAAGGCGACGGAGCCAAAGGCCGAAGCATCCTGGACGGTTTAGGGTTTACCGATGGGTTTATTCAGACAGCTGATGACATCGCGCTCAAACTGGTTTCGGTGAAAAATACGGCTTTGGATGTATTCGGAGCGATAGCGAAAGTTGTGGAATCTCGTGGTCAAGTTATTCGTGAGGTTATTACTGCAGCACTGATTTTAATTTGGCCACCCGTTAAATCTGCGCTATCAACAGTACTTGGATTTTTAGGGGAAACGATCGGGAAAATAGTTGATTTCTTTAAATCGGATGGTGCTCAAATTGTTCAGGCGGTAATGAATTTAGGGAAAATTATAGGCGTAATTTTTCTAGGAATTTTTAATGTCATTCAATTTATCATGCCTGCGGTGCTGGCCATAATCCGCTCAATTTGGAAAAATATAGAAGGTGTTATATCTGGAGCGCTAGATATTATAATGGGCGCCGTAAAGATTTTTTCTGGCCTTTTTACTGGAGACTTCTCGAAAATGTGGGAAGGGCTCAAGCGGATGTTCCTTGGAGCGGTTACGTTCTTATGGAATTTCGTGCAGTTGACGTTCTTCGGGAAAATACTTGGTGGAGCAAAATTATTCATTCTTTCTTTCCGCGGATTCTTTGTGAGTTTATGGCAGGGGATAATTTCGCTCTTCAAGGGAAACACAACGGCTGCTTTAACTACAATTTCGACAGCCTGGCAAAGTATACTCCGTCTAACACGTGAAGTTTTTTCGAATCTGTCTGGATTTTTAGTGAATACCTGGAATTCCATCCGCTCAATAACGACGGGATTCATAAATGGGATCAAGGTCATTTTTACTTCGGGCTGGTCAATTATCCGAAATACAACGACTACAATTTTTCGTGGAATTTGGAATTTCTTGAATGGATTATTTGTCATTATTCGAACGGGAATCCAAGCCTACATTAATTTTTATGTTCGTTTTATAACAACAGGATGGCGTGCAATAGCTACGACAACAACAAATATTTTCCGAGGAATCTGGACATTTTTATCTGGAATTTTTACCACTATAAGAAATTTTATTTCTTCAAGCGTATCAGGAATTCTTTCAAAAGTGCGCGATACCTGGTCGGCTTTACGAAACAGCACATCAAATACATTCCGGGATATTTATAACGGAATCAAGTCGCGATTCACCAATATTGTTGACTTGGCCAAATCTTTACCTGGCCGAATCGGTGACGGAATCGGTTCGATGGCATCGAAAGTGACTTCTGGAGTCACCAAAGTCATCAATAAACTGGCTACGACTCTAGGAAAAGGTGTTAATGGCGTTATCGGCGGCATAAACTGGGTGCTAGGCAAAATCGGTGTAGACAAGGATATTCCAAAATGGGAAGTTCCTCAGTATGCCAAAGGAACGAAAGGCAATGGCAAGCATCCAGGAGGCCCTATGGTCGTTGGAGACGGAACAGGCACCAATGCTGGTCCCGAACTAATTAGAATGCCAGATGGCCGACAGATGCTTTCTCCTTCTAAACCCACGCTGATGCACGGAGATAAAGGTACGGAAGTTTGGTCTGCAACCGAAACTCGCAAGATCTTAGAAGCAATTCCTCATTATGCTTTGGGTGACAAAGTGCGTAAGGCTAAAGATTGGCTTGGCGAAAACGTGTTAGAACCAGCTAAAAGCGTAGGGAGTAAAGTGGTTTCGGGTGCTAAGAAAGTTGGCGGTACAGCGAAAGACTGGGCGGTTGATATTTTTGATTACGTCAAGAAGCCAGGCAAGCTGCTCGACTTAGCGCTTAGTGCCATGGGCATTAAAGAGCCTGAAGGCGGCAGCTTCATCGGAAACATTGCCCGCGGTGGTTGGGGCAAAGTTAAAGAAGCCGGGATTGATTTCTTAAAAGGAAAGCTCAATGACTTTGGTGCAAGCCAGAGCGGTATTTCTTTAACTGGCGGCAACGGAGGCGGATTCGGTCCTCCATTCCGTTTCACTAGTGGACCTGGGCCGCGTAACACGGGTATCCCAGGTGCTTCGTCGAATCACAAAGGCTGGGACTGGGCCGCGCCGATTGGAACGCCGATTCCTTCCGTAACGGATGGCGTGGGGCACAGAACAGGATGGCATCCGTTAAGCGGTAACTTTGTCGAAGTGCGAGACTCTTCCGGCAAGATTCACCGGTACCAGCACAATAGCCGCAACATCATGAAAGTCGGTCAGCCTGTACGTAAAGGTCAGACAGTCGGTTTGGTTGGAAACACCGGTGTAGGTTCGGGAGCTCATGTTCATTACGAAGTGAAAAGAGGATATGCAAAAGGCGGCATCATAAAAGCGAAGCAACTCGCTTGGCTTGCGGAAGAAGGAATGGAAGCCGTGATCCCACTTGTCACAAACCGCGATAGAGGTATTGACTTGTGGAGAAAGGTTGGCCAACACTTCGGATTTGATATGGATGCTATTTTCAATCAAGGTCAAAACCAAATCGACTACACAGGTTCTGCAGTATCGAGCATCGTCAACAAGGTGCCAGGTACGAATGGATCACCAGTAGCTGCTGGCTCTGGCCTTACCTTGAACGTAGAGGTTAAACCGTCTCCGGTGTATCTGGATGGGCAACATTTGACAGATATCATATTTGACCATGTGGATTCTCGTTTCGTTCGACAATCGGAAATTGACGACATATTTAAGGGGAGAGAATAATGAATCTAATCAGCCTATTTGATGCAGCTGGCAATAAAATAGATGTTTCGAAATACGGTCTGACCGGTTCGGGATTGGTCATTCCTTCTCCTTCTTATCGAGAGGAGCGGGATTCCACTCCTGGACGACCAGGAGACATTCTATTGGGCAGAGACTTGGAGCCGCGGCAGCTACGAGCGCCGTTCCGAGTGAAGGCCTATGACTATGAGAGTGCACTGCTGGTCCGTGACGAGCTATATGCGCTGTTCTCTAAGGCAATGTATGTCGGGGAAACCAAACAGCCAGGGAAGTGGTGGAAGGTGCGAATGGTTGAAGGATTTACGCCGGTACGTGTCAGCCCTACAGTCTTCAAGATTGATGTTCCATTGCATTGCGAATCCGGTATGGCCGAGTCATTCGGGACTACAGGCGACGCTTTAACATGGGATGTCGACAAGTGGCAATGGGGAATGGGCTTATCGCCCGATGAATTTGGCTATGAGAAATCAGCGAGCCGGTTTATCATTCACAATCCTGGAACTGAAACGGTGAATCCGCGGTTCATGCCGTTGATCATATCGCTGAAGGGAGTAGCTGCTTCATTTGTGGAAATCATCAATCACACGACTGGTGAAACCTTTTGCTTCAATGGCGCATTGAATGCTTCAAACACGTTATCACTGAATGGCGTCCGACCTCTCTTGGACGGACTGTCAGAACTGCGAAGAACCAATAAAAAACTAATTACGCTCGCACCGGGCGCCAATGACATTGAAGTCAAAGGCGTTGCGGTGGAGCGTATTTTCTTTGATTTTAGATTTTATTATGTATAAGGATGGTGGTGAGAAACATGCAACTTAATCGAACGCCTAGTGCCTTAACCAAGACCGATCGAGATAATTTGAACAAGAACTGGGATTTGATAGAAGAGGAAGTCAATAGAATTGGCCCTGCTCGCGCACTTGCTGAATTAGCAAAGATTTCAGCAGAGCAAGCACATTCGGGATTAACTGCAGCAAATAAACGGATTGATACCGTAGCTAGCGAGGCAGCAAATATTGCTTATGAGCAAGTGGTAGACGCTTCCAAACTAATTTGGAAAGAACCAGTGGGAGCATTCTCCAATCTTGCTACTGCATATCCGCAACCGCAAATTGGATGGGCAGCACAAACCACCTCAGACGGCGCTGTTTATCGATATGACGGATACACGTGGAAGAAAATTCAGCAAGTTGATGCTGGCCCAGTGAACGCTTTGGATACTCGGCTTACCGTACAGGTGGAAAACACAGGGAAAGAAATTTACAAAAGCAAAGAACGTTTGCGGAATAACTTCACCGTTGCCTCCGAAAAGAAAATACCTGTTGTGACGTTTCTTGATGATGACTCAAGAACGGGAGTTTATACTAGGTTAAAAGAAATCTTCATGAGTAGAGGCGTGCCTTTTTCAATTGCGGCGATCACAGGGCGACTTAATGATGCTCACCATCTTACACCGGAACAAATGCACGAATTGGTGGATTTATTAGGATGCGAGATAATGGGTCATACTTTCACTCACCCTACAGGGAATAACGGACTACAGGAATTCATGAATGACTATTCTCGACTTGAATATGAAATTGGCAACGGTTGTAAGGATGTGTTAATCGCAAAAGGATTCGATGTTGATGGATTTGTATATCCACAGGGAGGTCATAGTTACGATATTCGGGAAGTGACTAAGAAATACTATTCCTACGCCTTCGCGGGGGTGGGGATTAACGATACGGATTTAATGGATTCAATGGCGATTAAACGAATTGCGTTCGGCTTTTCTGCTGAGTTTAACCCAACCATTAATGGAAACAGCGAAAAAAATACATTAGCTTATTATAAGGCTTGCGTAGATTACGCTGTTGCTAATAACGGATGGTTGGTGTTCATGACTCACGTAAACGCGCACAGTCTTGAAGAGGATGTAATTTTAGGCCAATTGATTGATTATATTAAATCTATTAATGTGCCTGTTTTAACTGCCAGAGACGGTTACAAAATTCACGGAAATAGATATTTCGCTGGAGATGTTGAAACAAACAATTATTTTATCATCAACAAGGACAACAAAGTTTTGAACAGTGAAAGCGGATTGAAAATAACTGAAATCCAGTTCAACAGCAAAACTTTGGCGGATCCGATTGACTCGTATGAGAAAGGAAGCATCACCTTCATGCGAGTCACCAATGCTCATGCTTCCGCGAACGGTTTTCCTTCCGGGGTCGGTGGTTATTTGGTGACGTATAAGATGCACGAATCCAATTCCCTGTATAACCGACAGGAGTATTGGCCATTGACGAATCCAGACACATATACCCGGCATCTGAATGGCTCCAACAATACCTGGAGTGAGTTTTTCGTGACGATTAATTCGCGAAACATCGCCGGTTTCAATCCAACAAAGAAGGCAAGGCTTGCGGTTCCGGCAATTACCGTGCCGCCTAATTCAACCGCAGATATCACTGTACCTCTTGCTGGGATTACAGCCACGAATACGCAAATAAACGTTAGTCCATCCTGGGGATTGGATCCAGGACTGCTGAGCGATGCGTTGATTATGGCAAACGACCAAGCGACAATCCGCGTACTAAACATCACCAGTACTGAAAAAACCGTGACTGCTCGGAATTGGGTTTTCACTTATATGACATAAGTTCCAAAACTCAGGAAAACATTGCCTAATACATTATAGATATATATAATTACACGTATATCTCTATAAGAAGGCTGTGAACATTTTTGAAAATAGTATTTGTTTCGTTGTTGCTGGTTTTGTTTTTCTTTAGTTCTTATCGAATGGTCGGAGAAAATGTTGCTGTAGGAGCTTATGGCGCCTATGCAACATATCTGTTAATAATAACCGCCCTTCTGCTTTTTAAGGTGAAAAAGGTGGAGTTCAATAAATCATTGCTGATACTAGCTGGTTTATTCTCTTTTACCGCCATGATGTCTGCTTTTTTTAATTCCGAAATCGGATTATTAGTTCAATCAGTCATCTTCTTCTGCTTGTTTTTATCAACAACTGTATTGCTTCAAACCTATTTTAAGGGGACTCTCGGTAAGATGATTGTGCTTACACTTGTAATCGCGCATGTTCCATTAGTTTTAATACCTTTATTGACAGGTGGAATGGTGATGTTTCCATACAGAGGGATTTTCGATAACCCCAATTCTTTCGGAATGGTTACTGCTACTGTTTTTTCTGTTTTGCTAGGTGCTTTGCTATCGAAAATTGATAGAGTTGTATTCTATAAAGAAAAACCTTCTAAGTTAAATATACTCATCTTTTTCGCTTTGGCGGTATCTAGTTTTTCATTAATTGTTATCTCTGCAAGCAGAACGAGTTTCACAACTGCGATAATATCTACTTTCGCAGGGTTGGCAGTTATGTTTTTGTTTTCTATAAAACATAGAAGAGTTCTAAAAATGACTTACAAGTTGGTTCTCAGCTTACCTTTCGTAGCTGTTTTTTATTTCTTGATAAACAAAGTAATACCAGTAAACCTTTATGTTCAAGCTGTTATTTTCAGCAAGTTCGAACGAAAAAGTGGAGATTTGTTAGATGGAAGAACTAGGGTGTGGATAGAAACAATTAGAGATGCCAATCCATTTGGTCACGGTGAACAATACTTTGAAAGGCAAATAGGCTTAGGTGCTCACAATACTTTCATCTATATCATTGGAGTCTATGGTTGGATTCCCTCTATTTTATTCATTTCTTTCTTTATTGCGGCTTTGTATTATTGTATACGTTTCGTATTAAATTCTGATTATGAATATAAATATCTGCCGTTAATAACATTGATAACGTTCTTAGGGTTATCGATGGCAGAAAATCAAATGTTTAAAATAGCGATGATCGTGGCTTTTGCCTGTTTAGGGCTTGCAGCTAACAACAAAAAAATAATTTTAACTAAGAGTGCTAAGGACCATACTGTCCGGTAACAAAAGCTAAATAACCAAACCAAAGAGTGTCCAATCGGGCGCTCTTTTTTCTATGCAGAAAAAGAGGTGAAAACATGCTGTCAGTCCGGAATCTAGCAGGACAGGAAGAATTATTAACCGACTTTAAAGCGCTTAACCGGAGTAAGAAAGTCAATGGAGAGAAGATGCTTACGCTTTCTGCATTCCCAACAGAAAATAACGTTCATGCTTATCCGTTGATAGAGGAAGAATCAATCATCACCTTCAAAGACGAGGAATACGTCATCAAAAAGTATGGCGGACGTAGCATAGGCAATACGTTCATGAAGCAGGTAGACGCTATCCATAAATTCTTTCCGGACATGATGGACAACCGGCAGCGGAAAGTTCATAACGGATCCATGACGTTTGCAGCTGCCTGTCAGTTTGTCTTTGAAGACTCAGGCTATACCTTCGCAATCATCGACACCTTTAATGCTAAGGAGTTCGAAAACTTCGGTGGCAACAATCGACTGGCTTTGCTGCAGACGCTTCTAGATCGCTTCCAAGCAGAAATGGAGATTGTCGGGAAACAAGTTCGATTCAAGAAGAAAATCGGCGTGGATACAGACTTCCAGTTCCGTTATGGCCATAACATCAAAACATTCAGTCGGGATGTTGATACGTCCAATCTATCCACCTATATTAAAGGATACGGGAAGAAGAAAGAAGAAACCGACGTCATCAGCGGCGTCAGTATTCCTTATGGCAGCCGCGCTGGAACATACTTCACAGAACCCGGATTAAATGTCCTGGCAACAAATAAGGAAGGCGCCATTTTCAGATTTTCCTTCACAGGTACTGGATTTGATTTTGATGCCATATTGACCAAGCTTGGGGGCGTATGGGAGTTTTCTATTGATGGCTCTCAAGCCGTTAAGGTTTCGACCTATAAAGATCTATCACGCGAAGACAAGGTGATGCCGGTCATTCGTGGTCTTGAGCATAAACTGCATAACGTGGTGGCCACATTTGTGGGGGCTGATACGAAGAATCCTTATACGAAAGGAAAAGGAGCTCCGGCGCCGATTGCTTACCTGAAGAGCGGGAACATCATCAAGCTCTATCGGGAACTGGTAGGGGACGAGCAGTATATGGCCGTTGCTGAATACACCAGTCCCAACGCAGAGCTTTACGGGATACGGGATGCAGGTGACTTTGAGGATGAACGATTTACTACTAACGCAACCTTATTAGCCGAGATTAAGAAGCAGCTGCAGGACACGCCAGAGCTTTCTTACACCATTGACTTTGTGGATTTACGAGCTGCCGGTTATCCTAATCCGTCACCGAATGAAGGGGACCGAGTCTTCACCATTTATGAGCCGATGGATGATTTGGAAGTTGAGACTCGCTTGATGGAAGTGAACGAGGAATTTGTTCCCGATTGGGATACGCCAGGGGAAGTAAAGCCGATCCGCAGCAAAGTGACATTGGCCAACTACACCAAGACGTTCTCCGGCACTATGTACAGCAACGTCCAGAAGACGCTCAAGGGAATCGTGAACGATGATGGCATCATCAAATACAACGTCTTGGACGAAGCAGTCCGCTTGGCTACGGAGGCGATTAAGTCTGCTCAGACTGAGTTGGAATTCATCAATGGCATCACAGGCCGCGATAAGGAAGACCCTAATCTTCTTACTCGTTTCACCAGTCGAGGTGTGGGTGTTTCCAGTGATGGAGGAAATACGTTCCCTGATGCCATTACAGGGCTTGGTGTAAATACAACCCTATTGACTGCCGGAGCCATTCACACGAATAACATCGCCATTATCGGAGACAGTTTATTCTTCTGGGATGGTAGTGGGTTCCATTGTATCGATCCGAACGATTTGAATAAGTACGTGAAAATTACGGGTGGCCATGTTGACATCAAACGAGGTGCGCTAACGGTGGAACGGCCCGATGGATACAAAATAATCAATAACGGCATGAGCGTATATGACGTTAATATCCAATCAGCTACACCGGCATTTAAAAGCGGGTCTGTTGGGATTGAAGGCTATTATCTGAGAACTGCTATGGAGTCTCCGCAGGATTGCGATTTCTACACGTATGAACACAAGGCGCGCTATTTAAAGGTACGGGTAAATTTAGTCGCCACTGCCGGCGGAACTGCAACTGTCTCGATTGAAAAAGGATCTTATGCTCTCGGGAATATTGAGGTGCTCGCGAGTTATTCAACACAAAGTGACAATAGAGAGACCTCGCATACTTTCACCGTCGATTTAGGCGTTCCTCAAGGTGGTGAGGGAAGTTTTTATATTCGCTTAAAAACATCAAACAGCGCTTATCCGGCACTGGTCCGGGTGAGTAGAATGTGGCTGGAGGGCTGAGAATATGGAGACGGAAGATTGGCAGATTTATTTAAACGTAAATGAAACCGGCAATGTGGTTGATGCCGAGTATGGGGAGAAAATTATTCCTGCGATTGAGTATCATTATTTCTTTTTAAGAAGTGAAGAGGTCGCGGCAAACATTTTTGATTACCGAGTAGAGATTGTAGGGAATATCCCGACATTGGTTAAGAAAATACCAGAGACCATAGAGGAAGAAATCAGCGCTGAATAGGCGTTTTTTATTTTGGAGAAAAACAGAGAGAAAGGGGGATTGGGATGCCAGGAGGGGATGGATCCATGTTTAAAACAGTTGAGGAACACGGGCTTTTAATTAATGAAAATATCTTACCCCGTTTAGAGAAAGTGGAAAACATTCAAAATGAGACCAAAAGTGAACTAAAAGATGTGAAAACAGAGATTCAAGGAGTGAAGACGGAAGTAACCGCTGTTCGTAATGCACAGAGCAGCATGGAGCTCACCGTTCTAAAAGACGGACAACACACCAGGGATCTTCTGAATCAATTTGTAAACCATTATTTTGCCACGGATGGCAAGGTCCTGGAGAGCCAAGAGAAGATGATGGAGAGCAAGGAAAAAGTAACCTTACGCAAATTAAGTAAGAGCGAAAAGATATCGATCGCTTTTATCGGCATGTTAAGTGGCGGCGGGTTAGTAGCTGTTTCACCAGTAATTATTCACTTTTTAGATGCTGTATATAAATAAAAGGAGGAATTACATTGAACATCAACTGGAAAGTACGATTTCAACATGGGCCATTCTTAGTGGCTCTTTTTTCATTGGTTTTGATTTTAGCGCAACAAGTGGCAGCTGCATTTGGATACGGAATCACAGAAGCATTTTCGGAACAAGCCACAGGGATTTTTAACACCGTATTAAGCATCCTTGTATTGCTGGGTGTAGTATCTGATCCAGTGACTGAAGGATTTTCTGATTCAAAACAAGCTTTAGGTTACGACGAACCTAAGAAAGCGGGGCGTAAATAATGGCAGTAAATAAAACCGTATTCCTAAAAGCTCAAAAGGTTCTAATCGCCATCGACTGGGGACACGGACCGGGAACGCCAGGGAAAGAAACGCCATACATTCAATCTCTGGGCCGCAAGATCCAGGAAGAAGAGTTTAATATCCCGGCAGCCAAAGCATTAGCAGCTGCATTGCAGGCACAAGGCTTCAAGACGATGTTCACTGCAGATGAAAGCTATGACACGCCACTGGCCACACGGGTTAAGCGAGCGAACGCTGCTGGTGCAGATATCTTTATTTCCATTCACTTTAATGCCATGGGCCATACATTTGGCTATTCAACAGCGAAAGGCTTCTCAGCTCACATTCAGCAGGGCATGAGCAAGACCAGCAGCGCTTATAAACTCGCTTCGCTAATGGTGCAGGAGTTGGCTGCAGGTACGCCGCAAGTCAATCGTGGGGTAGTTTTCCAGCCACTTTACGTGACGCGCTGGACGAACATGCCAGCAGTTTTGGTGGAGCTTGGGTTTATGGATGATCCATTCGAAGCGGGGTTAATGCTGCAGAAATCGTTCCATCAAGAAGTGGCGATGGAGCTGACAAAAGCCGTGAACCGTTATACGGGCCTTCCATACAGTGGTGGCGCCGTCCAAGCCGCCAAGCCTGTTGCACGGGAATATTTGATGTTGGACGATCAAGGCGCTGGCGTTCGTGCCATGCAGGACTATTACAAAAAGGCCGGTTATAAGATTACAGTCGACAGTATTTTTGGGAAAGATACGAAAGCGGTCGTTGTAGCATTCCAAACTAAGTACGGCCTGAAACCGGATGGCGTTCACGGCACCGCAACTGCTGCAAAACTGGCCGAAGTGATTGCGACTTTAGGAAATCCGAAGCCGAAACCAGTAGTAACGCCAGCTAAACCAAACCCAGTTACAAAACCAAAGGAGGAAAAACCAATGGCAAAATCAAACGAACCATCGAAATGGGCTAAAGAAACTATCGACAAGGCTAAAGAAATCGGTGTAACAGACGGCACGAATTTACATGGTACGCCGACACGAGAAGAAACAATCGTTATCGCCATGCGAGCTGCAGGATTGGCGCCGCGTTTAAAGTAAGAGTAGAATAAAGATCGAATAAGAGTGAGATACTAAATAGTATTAATTCAGAAGAAAGCCTAATGACTGCCGGGAGTCGGTCATTAGGCTTTTTTTATTTTTCAAATCTAGTAGAAATTTATCTGATTAGATAGTAAAATTAGTGGAGTTCATAATACTGAGTAGCAATACATAATGACTATAGACTTGACATGCAGAGTGAAACTCTTCATTCATTTATTTTAAGGGGGGATTTGATATGGATAAATACGATGTTACAAAAGCGGTTGAGCGAGGTATTCGGAATGCGAGAGATAAGGAAGAACGTGAACCTTTAACTTGGAATTTCATGTCAGGTGTTTGTTATCTTGGATCCTCAATTATCATCGGTATTGTCTATCAATCATGGCTGGCTTTTTTCGTTTTAGCAGCACTCGGGTTTGTTAGTACAATCTTTTTACCGTATATTGTAACTGTGATTTTCGCGGGAGTGAATGCTCACATCTTTTATATCTTCTTCAGTTGGGTAAATGCTGATAAACAAATCTCTACAGAGCTTTTTTGGGCAAGCATCGGAGCTTTCGTTGTATTCTTAGTTCTTGGTCTTGCTTTTACTAGGTCTTTAAGAAAAGGAAAAGTAAATAGTTTCTAACGCAAAAATAGATTTATTTAATGAAGCATTCCAAATTGAAAACAAAATCCAAAAGTCTCAAACAGAAATTTTAATTCTTCAACATAAAGCTATTTATATTGAACTAAGTTCTCGCTTATCTACGCGAGGCTTTTTTATTTGCCGAAATAGGATTGTTCACCTAAATCTAGTGGTATTATAAGAACGTATGTTCTTATTTAAACTAGGAGGTGGTCACTATGAAAGTAAATAAACACTTTAAACAGGCAGGGGATATCAAGGACCGCGGAGCGATCAAGTGGCAAGGAATGATGTTGACGGAGCATGTTGAACTGATTCGCGCGTGGTATGAAGAGGACAAACATGATGCGAAGCCAGATTTGGATGAATACGACCTGCAGCTGCTACAGGAAGAATTGGTCTTGGCCGCACAACGCCAATGCCAGGTGAAGATGAAATCATGGAAGGATAAGAAGTTTCACTATCACATAGGAATTATCAAGCAATTGAACGCTCATAGTCGTATAATAGTATATGAAGATCCAACAGGAGTTCATCAGCTGCCAATGAATGAACTAATCGGCGTCTGGATGATCGACTAAATTCAAACTCGCACACAAACTCGCACATGAGTAAAACATAAGTACGGATATTTGCGGACGATAAAAATCCCTATTATATAGTAGAAACTCGATTTTCAGACATTTAAAAATCATTTCGCATAATGGTGGATTTAGTAAAACTTACGACAAGTGTAAAACCCATTAATAATAAAGGCTCAAAACGCTGCTTATATAGCGTTTTGAGCCTTTTTCTTTGTATGTATATTGATGAAGCGGAAAAGTCTTGCGCAGCTTCCAGTGGGCGTTTTTTGAAGGCAATGAAACTTTATGAAACCTTCGATAATTTTCCGTACATTCATTACTTTTTGCTTGTAAAAGCCCCGGAACTGCCAAAAGCAATTCCAATCCCTATGCCAAGTGCGATGCCAATAGCCAGATTATCCATAGCCACCCCGATAGCGGATCCAATAGATACCCCAAGTGCAATGCCGACGCCCATGTTGGCGGCGTTGTCTTTGTTTCGTTTTTCTTCTTGAACATCTTTATTTTCACCCATACTGGCACCTCCATCATTTTATTCCGGAGAAGTTCGAATATCTATGTATACGGACAAAGTTAAACATGGTTCCAAGAATTCAACAAATGATTTTCCGGATGAGCCTTTTTAAACTGCAAATCGAAAAGGGATAAGTGTTCATCTAGCATATTTCTATTATTATATAGAAGAAAAACGGATTTTTGTGGATGGAATTTAGAGATGGCGGCAATGCCATCCCCTTGTCGGTCTACCTAAATGTCCCTGTTAAAGCTAAAAACAGATCTGCAGTAAACCAAATGGCGAATCCGATATAGAAAATGAAAATAAATAAATTCAATTTGTTGAAGCCCACCCGACTTATAAAGACAATAAAACATAAAAACAAGCTGACATACAACGGATTTTTCCAATACCCCGCATTCAAATAATAAATATAGACAAGGTAAGCAGCAGAGAAAGACCAGAGGACTGCCGCTAAGCAATGAATGATGATTTTGATCTGCACTATATGGACCCCTTCCTATAATCAGCTCATAAAAAGCGGGAGATTGTGTCTGATGGATAGCTATTCGTTTTCAATGTAGGTGTATGAGGAATGCTGGAAAACCAATTTTAAAAATCAAAAGGCAAGCCCACAAGCAATAAAAATATTTTCCGGTTTACGGTTAGCCTAAAACCCATTAGTATGGAGACAAGGTGCTCTTTTGCTGAAGCAGTTTATTTTCATCCAAACTAGAACAGGAGGAACAAAATGGACAAAAAATTTACGAAGCGCTTATTGGCGTTGCATTATGTATTTCCGAAAAGCTTGCAGAAATTACTGCCGCTTTTGGCACAGGATCCGGATTTGACGAAGCTTGAACAAATGTCTCCATACGAGCTGATGCTGTTATTGAACATAAAACTGGAACAGGCGACTAAGCTGAAAGCCTCTTACCGACAATCTTTGACATTCCCCTTGATTGAAACCTACGAAAAGTATAAGATAATCCCCGTATCTTATCAACATCCCCTGTATCCTCAAAACCTGTTTGAATTGATCGATCCACCTGCTGTGCTCTATGCTAAGGGAGACCTTACTTTATTGGCTGAACCGAAAAAGATAGCGATCATTGGTTCGCGAAAAGCATCCCCCTACTCACGGGCAGCGTTGCAGAAGATTGTGCCGCCACTCGTTGAAAACGGCTTTATCATAGTCAGTGGACTGGCAAGAGGCGCAGATGCGATGGCCCACCAAAAAACGATCGATCTTGGTGGCCGGACGATTGCTGTGACCGGCAGCGGCTTTCTTCACCCTTATCCAAAAGAGAATGCGTCATTGAATAATATAATAGAAGAAAAACATTTGGTTATAACGGAATATCCACCGTATATGGAACCGAGAAAATGGAATTTTCCGATGAGGAACCGCATTATCAGTGGATTGTCTAAGGGCGTTGTTGTCACAGAAGCCTACGTGAAAAGTGGAACTTTGAGTACAATTGAACATGCCCTAGATCATGGCAGGGATATTTTTGCAGTGCCAGGGGACATTAGCTCTCCATTATCCGAAGGGCCGCATAAATTAATTTTAGAGGGTGCAAAACCAGTTTGGAATGGCTGGCAAGTGCTTGAAGAGTACCAACAAATGACAGCTGAAAAAGAATGAGGAAATGAAAAGCCTTGCATTAAGCGAAAATCTGTTATACATTTTGCAACAGGTAATTCTTTAAGCAGTTCTGAGAAACCTCTATGAGGAGGAAAATATTATGGCGGATTTTTTAGTGATTGTTGAGTCGCCTGCAAAGGCGAAAACAATCGAACGGTATTTGGGCAAGAAATATAAAGTCCGTGCATCACTAGGACATTTACGTGATTTGCCCCGCAGCCAAATGGCTGTGGATGTTGAAAACAATTATGAACCTCGTTACATTACAATCAGAGGCAAAGGGCCGATCTTGCAGGATCTTAAAAAAGAAGCGAAAAAAGCGAAGAAAGTCTTTCTCGCGGCTGACCCCGACAGAGAAGGGGAAGCGATTGCATGGCATTTGGCGACAGCGCTCGGCATTGATCAAACCTCGGATTGCCGAGTGGTATTCAACGAAATCACCAAGGATGCCATCAAGGAATCATTCAAGCATCCCCGCAAAATCGATATGGATTTAGTCGATGCGCAACAGGCGCGCCGAATATTGGATCGTCTCGTGGGCTACAGTATCAGCCCATTGTTGTGGAAAAAAGTAAAAAAAGGCCTATCGGCTGGACGCGTGCAATCCGTTGCACTTCGACTCGTCATTGACCGTGAAAACGAAATCAAAAACTTTGAACCAGAAGAATACTGGTCCATCACTGGTGATTTCGAGAAGGACAAGAAGAAATTTGAAGCGCAGTTCTACGGCAATGCAAAAGAAAAAATGAAATTACAGAATGAAGCTGACGTTAACGCCGTTATGGCCACCATGTCCGGCAAAGACTTTACGGTAAACCGCGTGGTGAAAAAAGAGAGAAAGAGAAACCCATCCCCCTCTTTTACAACCTCTTCACTCCAGCAGGAAGCTGCCCGCAAATTAAACTTCCGTGCTAAAAAAACAATGATGCTCGCGCAGCAATTGTATGAAGGTATTGCAGTGGGTAAAGAAGGCATCACCGGTTTGATTACGTATATGCGGACAGATTCCACACGGATCTCCGATACAGCGAAAAAAGATACAATCGATTTCATCGTTGATAATTACGGTGAACAATACGTCACGCAAAAAGCTGCTGCCAAGCAATCAGCGAAATCTCAGGATGCCCACGAAGCGGTGCGTCCGACAAGTGTGATGCGGACACCGGAATCGATGAAGAGCATTCTATCAAGAGATTTATATCGTTTGTATAAATTGATTTGGGATCGTTTCGTAGCGAGCCAGATGTCACCGGCAGTCCTGGACACGGTTATGGCTGAATTGCAGAACGGAGAAGCGGTATTCCGTGCGAATGGTTCCCAGGTCAAATTTCCGGGCTTCATGAAACTTTATATTGAAGGCACGGATGACCAAAAAGAAGAAAAAGACAATATTCTGCCGGAAATGGATGAAGGGGATATCGTGACAGCGCTTGAAGTTACGCCGAATCAGCATTTTACGCAGCCGCCTCCACGCTTTACGGAGGCCCGCTTAGTGCGGACACTCGAAGAACTGGGGATAGGGCGTCCGTCCACGTACGCGCCTACACTGGATACCATCCAAAAACGCGGCTATGTGACATTGGATGCCAAACGGTTTATCCCGACCGAATTGGGTGAGATTGTCCATCAGCTGGTGCTCGAATTTTTCCCGGACATTTTGAATATCGAGTTTACTGCCAAAATGGAACACGATCTGGATACCGTTGAAGATGGCGAAGTCGATTGGCGCGCTATTATTGACGCATTTTATCAAGACTTTGAAAAAAGTGTTGAAGTCGCGGAAAGTGAAATGGAAAAAGTCCAGATCAAAGATGAGCCTGTGGGAGAGGATTGTGAGTTATGCGGTTCGCCGATGGTCTATAAATTGGGGCGTTACGGCAAATTCATGGCTTGCAGCAATTTCCCGGAATGCCGGAATACAAAAGCGATCGTCAAACACATCGATGTCAAATGCCCGACCTGTAAAGAAGGCGAGATCGTTGAAAGAAAGAGTAAGAAGCGCCGGATATTCTACGGTTGCGAACGGTATCCGGAATGCGAATTCGTTTCATGGGATAAACCGATTGAACGGCCGTGTCCGAAGTGCAACGAATTGCTGGTAGAGAAAAAAGTGAAAAAAGGCGTTCAAATCAATTGCACGAGCTGTGATTACAAAGAAGAAGTTCAATAATAATTATAGAGGTGTTCGAAAATGACGAAATATGTAAACGTAATTGGCGCAGGACTGGCGGGCAGTGAAGCTGCTTGGCAAATCGCGAAACGGGGAGTAAACGTCCGTCTATACGAAATGCGTCCGGTAAAGCAGACAGCAGCCCATCATACGGACAAGTTTGCGGAACTGGTATGCAGCAATTCATTGCGCGCCAATTCCCTGACAAATGCAGTTGGTGTCATCAAAGAAGAAATGCGCAAATTGGATTCGGTGATCATTGAATCTGCAGACCGGGCATCTGTGCCAGCTGGTGGAGCACTTGCTGTGGATCGCCATGAGTTTGCCGGAGCTGTGACCGACAAAGTAAAAAATCACCCATTGGTGGAAGTGATCAACGAAGAAGTGACTGAAATTCCGGAAGGCATCACAATCATTGCCACTGGTCCATTGACTTCTCCGGCACTTGCGGAAAAAATTCGCGTTTTGACAGGCGAAGAATATTTGTATTTTTATGATGCAGCAGCGCCGATCGTCGAAAAAGACAGCATTGATATGGACAAAGTCTATCTGAAATCCCGTTATGACAAAGGGGAAGCAGCTTATCTGAACTGCCCGATGACAGAAGAAGAGTTCAAGCGTTTCCATACAGCTCTTGTCGAAGCAGAAGTGGTGCCATTGAAAGAATTCGAAAAAGAGATTTATTTTGAAGGCTGTATGCCAGTCGAAGTAATGGCAGCCAGAGGCGAGAAGACCTTGACGTTTGGACCGATGAAACCAGTTGGACTGGAAGATCCGAAAACGGGCAAAATCCCTTATGCAGTCGTTCAGCTTCGCCAGGATGATGCGGCTGGAACACTTTACAATATTGTGGGTTTCCAAACGCATTTGAAATGGGGACCTCAAAAAGAAGTGCTTAAATTGATTCCAGGACTTGAAAACGTTGAAATCGTCCGTTATGGCGTGATGCACCGCAATACATTCATCAACTCACCGCGCGTTCTGAAGCCGACATACCAATTGAAGGCTGATGAAAACATTTTCTTCGCGGGTCAAATGACTGGAGTCGAAGGCTATGTTGAATCAGCGGGAAGCGGATTGCTGGCTGGAATCAACGCAGCTAAAATGGCTTTAGGTGAAGAATTGCTGGTATTCCCGGCTGAAACAGCCCTGGGCAGCATGGCGCGTTACATTACGGAAGCCGACAGCAAGAACTTCCAGCCGATGAACGTCAACTTCGGACTGTTCCCGGACTTGGGTGAACGCATCCGTTCGAAGCAGGAACGAGCTGAGAAGCATGCCGATCGTGCATTGGCGGCAATTCAAAATTATATGAATACAGTGACTGTTTAATTGATAAAAGCCTCTAAATTTTGGTATAATTTAGAGGCTTTTGTATTTGGTGAAAGGTGGAGCATATATGGAAAAAGAAAAGATGCTTGAATCTTTTATGACCTATATTCAACTGGAGAAGAACTATTCTGAACACACCGTCCACCATTATGAACATGATTTGATGGATTTTTTTCTGTTTTTGAATGCCGAGGGCGTACCTGATATCAAAGAAGTCGAATATATACATGCACGAAATTACGTGACGAAATTATATGATGCCAAATTATCCAGAACGACGGTTTCCCGGAAGATTTCAGCAATCCGCTCATTTTTCCGTTATGGAAACCGTGAATTTGGATTGAATGAAGCAGCATTCAGGTCATTGTACCATCCGAAAAAAGAAGAGCGGCTGCCGCAATTCTTTTATGAAGAAGAGCTGGCTCAGCTGTTCAAATCGGTTGTGGGAGAAGATAAATTATCGATCCGCAACACCGCGTTATTGGAATTGCTGTATGCTACGGGCATGCGTGTCAGTGAATGCGTTTCGATTCGAATGGGAGATTTGGATCAAACGATGCAGATTGTCAAAGTGATGGGGAAAGGCCGGAAAGAGCGCTATATCCCATACGGACAGTTTGCCCAGGATGCCCTGGAACATTACATTGAGGATTCGCGTCCTAAGTTGATGAAGAATCAAAAACACGATCATCTGTTTGTTAACAGCCGGGGTGAAGCTTTGACAGACCGGGGTGTTCGCCATATTCTAAGTGAATGCATGAAGAAGGCATCTGTCAATTCATCGATTTATCCGCATATGATCCGCCACACATTCGCTACTCACCTGATCAATAATGGTGCTGATATCCGGACTGTACAGGAACTGCTGGGGCATTCCCATTTAAGTTCAACACAGGTATACACCCATGTCACCAAAGAGCATTTACGGAATACCTATTTAAATTCACACCCAAGAGCTTAGAGAGGAGATTTTATCATGCAAGAATTCCATGCCACCACGATATTCGCGGTTCAGCATAACGGCAAATGCGCCATGTCAGGCGATGGCCAGGTAACATTCGGCAACGCCGTAGTCATGAAACATACAGCCAGAAAAGTACGGAAATTATACAACGGGCAAGTGCTGACCGGATTTGCAGGATCGGTTGCAGATGCTTTTACCTTGTTCGAGATGTTCGAAGGGAAGCTGACGGAGTACAACGGCAATCTTCAACGCGCTGCAGTTGAACTGGCTAAACAATGGCGCGGGGACAAAATGCTTCGCCAATTGGAAGCTATGCTCATCATCATGAACAAAGACGAATTGCTGCTGGTATCCGGAACAGGTGAAGTCATCGAACCGGATGATGGCATTTTGGCAATCGGTTCAGGCGGAAACTATGCATTGGCAGCAGGCCGTGCCTTGAAAAAATACGCAGGCGATAATCTGACCGCTGCGCAAATCGCACAATCCGCTTTGGAAACAGCCGCGGATATCTGTGTCTACACCAATCATCAAATCGTTGTGGAGGAATTGTCCTAATGAAAAATCAATCTGATTTAACGCCAAGACAAATCACTGACCATTTGGATCGCTACATCGTCGGCCAAAAAGAAGCGAAACGTTCTATTGCCATCGCATTGCGCAACCGGTATCGCCGAAGCCGGCTGGATGAAGAAATGCGTGGGGAAGTCATTCCGAAAAACATCTTGATGATCGGGCCGACAGGTGTGGGCAAGACGGAAATCGCCCGCCGTATCGCTAAACTGACGGGAGCGCCTTTCATCAAAGTGGAAGCGACGAAGTTTACGGAAGTCGGCTATGTCGGCCGTGACGTCGAATCGATGGTACGCGACCTGGTTGAAGCCGCTGTAAGAATCGTCAAAGAAGAAAAATTCGAAGCTGTGAAGTTCCAGGCGGAAACCGCTGCCAATGAGCGGATCGTCAAGTTGCTGGCACCGTCCATGCGCAAGAAACAAACGAACCAAAATCCGCTGGAAATGCTTTTTGGCCAGAAATTCGAGCAGGAAGAGGAAGAACCGACAGCGGAAGTGGAAGTTCGGGTGAAGAGAAGAGAAATTGCTGCAGACCTGAAAGCTGGAAAGCTGGAAGATGAATGGGTAACAGTGGAAGTGCTTGAAAATACATTGTCCATGTTTGATGCCATGCAAGGCTCGGGAATGGAACAAATGGGTGCGAACATGCAGGATGCGTTATCATCGCTGATGCCGAAGAAAAAGAAAAAACGGCGTTTGCAGGTAAAAGAAGCCCGCCGCATTTTAACGACTGAAGAAGCCGCTAAATTGGTGGATGATGAAGAAATTTCGCAGGAAGCGATTGACCGCGCTGAGCAGCACGGCATCATCTTCATCGACGAAATGGATAAAATCGCCAGCAAGAGCAATTCTTCATCTGCTGATGTTTCGCGTGAAGGTGTCCAGCGTGACATTTTGCCGATCGTTGAAGGTTCCACGGTTTCGACTAAGTACGGTGCAGTCCAAACGGATTATATGTTGTTTGTTGCTGCCGGGGCATTCCACATGTCGAAACCATCCGATCTGATCCCTGAGCTGCAAGGCCGATTCCCGATCCGTGTGGAATTGCAGAAGCTTGAAGTTGAAGATTTTGTCAAAATCTTGACGGAACCGAAACATTCTTTGATAAATCAGTATAAAGCCCTTCTCGAAACTGAGGGGATTGTGGTACACTTCAATGATGCCTCAATAGTCAGACTTGCAGAAATTGCATATGAAGTAAATCAGGACACAGATAACATCGGTGCTCGTAGGCTGCACACTATACTCGAGCGCCTGTTAGAGGATTTGTCTTTCGAAGCTTCCGAGATTTCACCAGCGCAAATTGACATTACCCCCCAATATGTGAATGAAAAGCTCGAAAATGTGGCGAAAAATAAAGACTTGTCACAATTTATTCTGTAAATCAAGGCGAATTAGTTTCAATAAAGAGTAAAAACCTTTAGAATATTGAATAAACAGGGTACGAATTATGTAGGAGGTTCATTTAAATGAATTTATTAGGAAAAACAAGACGAATTAACTCTATGCTGGAAGCAGCAGGCGGTAAAAAAGTAAACTTTAAAGACATGGCTGAGACATTGAGCGAAGTAATTGAATGTAACGCTTTCGTAGTTAGCCGCAAAGGTAAAGTATTAGGTTATGCAATTAACCAACAAATCGAAAACGAGCGTATGAAAGGGATGTTGGAAGAACGCCAATTTCCGATTGAATACACTCAAAAGCTTTCGAACATCACTGAAACAACTGAGAACTTGGATGTTAACAGTGAACACACGATCTTCCCGGTGGAAGAACGTGAATTGTTCAAAAACGGCTTAACAACAATCGTTCCGATCAATGGCGGCGGAGAACGTTTAGGAACACTTCTTCTTGGACGTGTAGATGCAGAATTCCATGACGACGATTTAATTCTTGGAGAATACGGCGCTACTGTAGTAGGGATGGAAATCCTTCGTGAAAAAGGCGACCGCATCGAAGAGGAAGCACGCAGCAAAGCTGTTGTGCAGATGGCGATTTCTTCACTTTCATACAGTGAGCTTGAAGCAATCGAACATATTTTCGAAGAACTTGACGGCAACGAAGGCTTGCTGGTAGCTTCGAAAATTGCTGACCGCGTGGGTATTACACGTTCAGTTATCGTAAACGCACTTCGCAAGCTTGAAAGTGCAGGCGTTATCGAATCACGCTCTCTAGGAATGAAAGGGACATACATCAAAGTATTGAACACGAAATTCCTTGCTGAACTTGAACAATTGAAAATGAACTAAGTAAACAAGAAACGATGCGGGGATCTGCCTGGCATCGTTTTTTTAATGGATTAAAACCGGTTTTTCTGTACTTAACGGATTGAAGCATACAAGTTCTTCCTTAAGAGCTCGGATGACTTGAATGTATGGAGGGCGCTTCTGCGAGAGTATTCCCGTAAAACTGCCAAAGTGATGAAAGAAAAGGCATTTGATCATTTTAAATTTGTTTTAGTTTTTATGAGAGAAACTTGTTGCGGTCTTCGCGTAAAGCGTGGTATAATTTCAAATGGTGTTAAATACACACGCATTTCGATTTGAGTCGTAGGTGCCCATGCGGGTAACGGTTCAGAGAAGAAAAATGCGGAGGGAAAAAATAACCTATCAGGAGGAAACAAATCATGGCAGTAATCTCAATGAAACAATTGTTAGAAGCTGGTGTACACTTCGGTCACCAAACTCGTCGTTGGAACCCGAAAATGAAAAAATATATTTTCGTGGAACGTAACGGTATCTACATCATCGATCTTCAAAAAACAGTCCGCAAATTGGAGGAAGCTTATAGCTTCATGAAACAAGTGGGCGAAGAAGGCGGTAAAGTACTTTTCGTTGGTACGAAAAAACAAGCTCAGGACGCAATCAAAGAAGAAGCAGAACGTTCTGGCAACTACTACATCAACCAACGTTGGTTGGGTGGAACACTTACTAACTTCGGTACAATCCAAAAACGTGTGAACCGTTTGAAACAAATCGAGCGCATGGAAGAAGATGGAACTTTCGAAGTTCTGCCGAAAAAAGAAGTTGTTCAATTGAAGAAACAACACGAACGCCTTGTTAAATTCCTTGGCGGTATCCGTGATATGAGTTCACTACCGGACGTTATGTTCGTAGTTGACCCACGCAAAGAACGCATTGCAGTTGCAGAAGCAATGAAATTGAACATTCCAATCGTTGGTATCGTTGATACGAACTGTGATCCGGATGAAATCGATTATGTTATTCCTGCAAACGATGATGCTATTCGCGCAGTTAAATTGTTGACTGGTAAAATGGCGGATGCTTTGCTTGAATCAAAACCGGAAGAAGAAGAAGAAACTCAAGCTGAATCTGCTGAGTAATTCGTAATTTACACAGGTGATAAGCGGCCAACCCCTCTTATCACCTTTTTTTGAGAAAATGATAGCAAGCAAATACAGAGGAGGAATTTAATCATGGCAGTTACAGCACAAATGGTAAAAGAATTGCGTGCAAAAACAGGCGCAGGTATGATGGATTGCAAAAAAGCATTAGTAGAAACAGACGGTAATATGGAAGCAGCTCTTGATTTCCTACGCGAAAAAGGCCTTTCAAGCGCTTCTAAAAAAGCAGACCGTATCGCAGCTGAAGGAACAACTTCTATTCTTGTAAAAGATAACGAAGCAGTAATCTTCGAAGTGAATGCGGAAACTGACTTTGTTGCGAAAAACGAAGGGTTCCAAACATTAGTAAAAGAATTAGGCGAGCACTTGATCACAACTAAACCAGCTACAGTAGAAGAAGCTAACGCTTCAACTATGTCTAATGGTTTGACAGTTGCTGACCACATTTCTAACGCTATCGCTAAAATCGGTGAAAAAATTACTTTGCGCCGCTTTGAAGTACGCACAAAATCAGATGCAGATGCTTTCGGTCCTTACCTGCACATGGGCGGAAGAATTTCAGTACTAGTTGTTCTTGAAAACTCTACTGATTCAGATGCTGCACGCGATATCGCTATGCACATTGCTGCATTGAACCCTAAATATGTATCACGCGATGAAGTTTCTGCTGAAGAAGTAGAACACGAGCGCAAAATCTTGACTGAGCAAGCATTGAATGAAGGCAAACCTGAAAAAATCGTTGCTAAAATGGTCGAAGGCCGCCTTGGCAAATATTTCGAAGACATCTGCTTGCTTGACCAAGCATTCGTTAAGAACTCAGATCAAAAAGTTCGTGATTTTGCAGCTTCAACAGGTGGATCTGTTAAAGAATTCATCCGTTACGAAGTTGGAGAAGGCATCGAAAAACGCGAAGATAACTTTGCTGATGAAGTTATGAGCCAAGTTAACAAAAAATAAGATCATTTATCATATGATTCATTTCGGGGAACACGAGAATGTGTTCCCTATTTTTCAATAAATTATGTAATGGAGGGTACCGATGAGTGTTCAGCAATATAAACGCATTGTATTAAAACTAAGTGGTGAAGCAATGGCAGGAGGGCAAGGTTTCGGATTGTCCCCTGAAATTATCAAATCAGTAGCAAGCCAAGTTAAAGAAGTGGTTGAACTCGGAGTGGAAGTGGCAGTCGTTGTAGGCGGTGGCAATATCTGGAGAGGCAAAGTCGGTTCTGAAATGGGAATGGACCGTGCGACAGCTGATTACATGGGCATGCTGGCAACAGTTATGAACTCATTGGCTTTACAGGATTCATTGGAAAAGCAGGATGTGGAAACCCGCGTATTGTCCTCCATTGAAATGCGCCAAGTAGCTGAACCTTATATCCGCAGAAGAGCGATTCGCCATTTGGAGAAAAAGCGTGTCGTCATTTTTGCAGCCGGTACCGGAAATCCTTATTTCTCAACTGATACAACAGCAGCATTGCGTGCGGCAGAAATTGAAGCCGATGTCATCTTGATGGCGAAAAACAATGTTGATGGTGTTTATTCAGCTGATCCGAAGACGGATTCAGAAGCTGTGAAATACGAAGAGCTTTCTTATTTCGATGTGATCCAACAAGGCTTGCAAGTGATGGATTCTACAGCTTCCACACTTTGTATGGACAATGATATCCCACTCGTAGTATTCTCAATTATGGAAAACGGAAATATAAAACGGGCTGTTCTCGGAGAGAAAATCGGGACAGTAGTGAGGAGAACAATATAATGCCGAAAACAGTGATGAGTGAAACTAAATCTAAAATGACTAATGCAATTCAGGCTTTCTCGCGCGATTTGTCTTCAATCCGTGCCGGCCGTGCAACGCCGTCGATTTTGGATAAATTGACGATCGATTATTACGGTTCTCCAACACCGGTTAACCAGGTTGCTGGAATCTCGATTCCAGAAGCGCGTCTAATCATGATTCAGCCATACGACAAATCAGTTCTGGGCGATATTGAAAAAGCGATTCTTAAATCTGATCTGGGATTAAGCCCATCAAATGATGGTTCAGTGATTCGCTTGGCAGTTCCTGCTTTAACGGAAGAGCGCCGCAAAGACCTTGTGAAGCAAGTGAAAAAAGAAGCAGAAGAAGCGAAAGTCGGAATCCGTAATATTCGCCGTGATGCGAATGACGAGTTCAAGAAGCTGGAGAAGAAAAGTGAAATTACAGTGGATGACTTGCGTGGCTATACCGATGATGTCCAGAAATTGACGGATGACAACATCGCCAAGATCGACGAAATGGCTAAGGATAAAGAAAAAGAGATTATGGAAGTTTAAATCGAACTTCATTTCATGTCAGGCGTCCTGTTAAGCAGGACGCTTTTTCATGCCAAAAATAAATGCTGTATTGGGAAAGAAGCGCACAATGCCGTTTTTTTTGATATGATAAGCAATAGACATGCCGATTTGTAATAGGTGGAGGACTAACTATGTTTAATAAACTACTAAAGCGAAATACTGATTTGGTCTTGGAAAGTGGAGATCGCTCAGTTTTGATTTCGAATGAAGCCGTTCCGGCCCATATAGCAATTATTATGGACGGTAATGGACGCTGGGCAAAAAAACGTTCGTTGCCAAGAGTCGCTGGACATCACGAAGGAATGAAAACGGTCCGAAAAGTGACCAAACTGGCCAATGAACTTGGGGTTGGCGTATTGACCTTATATGCATTTTCCACTGAAAACTGGAAACGCCCAAAAATCGAAGTGGATTTTTTGATGCGTTTGCCTGAAGAGTTTTTGACAACTTTCCTTCCAGAACTCATTGAAGAAAATGTTCGTGTGGAAATGATGGGGTATCATCATAATTTGCCTTTGCATACATTGAGAGCCATCAAAAAGGCAAAAGAGGCGACCAAGGAAAATACGGGGCTTGTTTTGAACTTTGCTTTGAACTACGGCAGCCGCGCAGAAATAGTCGATGCCGTCAAAGACATTGCTGCACAGGTTGCTGCGGGAACGTTGGATGTCAGTGATATCAACGAAGACCTTATTTCGGGGGGCTTAATGACAAAAGGGCTGCCTGAGCCGGATTTATTGATCCGCACAAGTGGTGAAGTTCGTTTAAGCAATTTTATGCTTTGGCAATTAGCCTATACCGAGTTTTGGTTCACGGAAACTTTATGGCCCGATTTTAATGAAGATTCCTTACTGGAAGCGATTGAGAATTACCAAAAACGCAATCGCCGGTACGGAGGGTTGAAAGGAGACGAAGTGAAATGAAACAGCGTATTATAACAGGGGCTATTGCGGCTGCGCTTTTTATCCCTTTTGTCATTTATGGAGGAGTGCCATTTATCCTCTTGGTCTATTTGCTGGGGACAATCGCATTGCAAGAGCTTTTGAAAATGAAAGGCCGGAGTTTATGGAGTATTCCCGGCCTTATTTCTTTGTTGGCGCTATACGCGTTTATGCTGCCCGATCAATGGGCAGACAATGTGCTTGAATGGACAGGCTATGAAAAAGTCGAATTTGCCTTTTTAGCTGTTATTCTTTTATTGATACATACGGTTATTGTGAAAAACAGCTTCACCTTTGATGATGCGGCTTTCGCTATTATGGGTACTTTATATGTCGGCATCGGATTCTTTTATTTTATTGAGACACGTGAAGCCAGTTTAAGCTTTTTGATTTTTGCATTGTTGGTTGTATGGTTCACAGATTCAGGTGCTTATTTTACAGGCCGAAAAATCGGCAAGCGGAAGCTATGGCCGGAAATTTCCCCAAACAAAACAATAGAAGGTTTTGTGGGTGGCATCATCTGGGCGATTGGAATTGCTTTGATCTTCAATTATTTTATTCCTTTAAACCATTCAATATTCCTGATTATCATTGTGACGATCATCGCCTCGATTTTTGGGCAAATGGGTGATTTGGTGGAATCTGCATTAAAACGCCACTTCAATGTGAAGGATTCAGGTTCGATTTTGCCGGGGCACGGCGGAATTCTGGATCGTTTTGACAGTATTTTATTTGTAATGCCTTTGCTTCATTTTTTACATTTCATCTAAGAGAGGAAATTGCTGAATGGTTAAGAAAATTACGTTGCTGGGTGCTACGGGTTCAATTGGTGTGCAGACAGCTGACATCATCCGTGAACATCCACATGAATTTAAATTGGTCGGTTTTTCTGCCGGAAAAAATATGGACATCACACGTAACCTGATTGCTGAATTCAAACCTGAAATCGTCTGTGTGCAGCGGAAAGAAGACGCTAAGGATTTAGCGGCTGAATATCCGGCTGTGGCAATCGTATCAGGCGCTGAAGGGCTTATCGACATTGCTGTTTATGAGGCTGACATTTTGGTTAATGCAGTTCTTGGCAGTGTGGGACTGGAACCGACCCTTGAAGCCATCAAACTTGGACGAACCATTGCGATTGCCAATAAAGAAACCTTGGTGACAGCAGGACATCTTGTGATGGAAAGCGCCAAACAATTCGGTGCGGCCATCCTGCCTGTTGACAGTGAGCACTCAGCTTTATTCCAAGCCTTGAATGGAGAAAAGAAAGACCAGGCAAGCCGTTTGATTCTAACGGCTTCAGGCGGCAGTTTCCGTGACTTGACGCGTGAACAGTTGAAAAACGTCACCGTCCAAGATGCGTTAAACCATCCGAATTGGTCAATGGGATCGAAAATCACCATTGATTCAGCCACTATGGTCAATAAAGGGCTTGAAGTGATCGAAGCACACATTTTGTTTGATTTCGCATATGCGGATATAGATGTGGTACTTCACCGCGAAAGCATCATCCATTCCATGGTCGAGTTCCAGGACACCAGTGTTATGGCACAGCTCGGCACACCCGATATGCGTGTCCCGATTCAATATGCCTTATCGTATCCTGACCGCCTTCCACGTGAGCAGGCGAAACGGTTGAATTTGGCTGAAATCGGAAAACTGAATTTCCAAGAGATGGACTACACGCGGTTTCGGGCATTGCAGCTGGCATTTGATGCCGGTGTTGCAGGAGGCACGATGACCACTGTCCTCAATGCCGCAAACGAACAGGCTGTTGCGCTATTCCTGAATGAGGAAATTAAATTCCTTGAGATTGAGGAAATGATCGAGCGGGCGATGGATCAGCACGAAGTTATTGCAACACCTGACTTGGAAACGATCTTGCATGTCGATGCTGAAACGAGAAAATCTGTAAAAAACATGCTAAAATAGCTAAAGATCAAAACCGAATAACTTTATAAGGATGGGTTCAAAATGGAGACAGTTATCTCGTTTATAATAATTTTCGGTGCTTTAGTGTTTTTCCATGAATTTGGCCATTTCCTGTTTGCCAAACGCTCCGGCATTTTAGTGCGCGAATTTGCAATCGGAATGGGCCCGAAAATTTTAGGGATCACCAAAGGGGAAACGCTTTATACACTGCGTTTATTGCCGATTGGTGGATATGTACGCATGGCCGGGGAAGATATGGATACCATTCATCTTCAAGCAGGCCATCGCATCGGCGTTCTGTTGAACAAAGAAGGCCAGGCTAAAAAGATCATCATGAACCAAAAGCATGTTTATCCGGAGATCTTGTTTCTTGAAGTAGAAGAAGCGGACCTGGAAAAAGAATTGTGGATCAAAGGATATGATGAAGAGGAAAAGCTGATCCGCATCGAAGTGGCACGAGATGCAGTTGTAGAGGAAAATGGCAGAGAAACCATTTTGGCTCCTTACGACCGTCAGTTTGATTCGAAGTCAGTCGGAAAACGGTTTATGACGATTTTCGCAGGTCCGTTATTCAACTTCATCCTGGCGTTTCTGATTTTCACGGCGCTTGGCATGATGCAAGGAATTCCTACCTTTGAACCTGTCATTACCGAAGTGACAGAAGACAGTCCGGCAGCAGAAGCCGGGATGCAAAACGGCGATTTGGTGACTGAAATTGAAGGGAATCCGATTGGCACTTGGGATGAACTGGTTGAATCAGTTCAGAACAATGCCGGCAATGCTCTTGAGTTCGAAGTTGAACGTAACGGAGAGCCATTGAATTTCACCATCACTCCTGAGGTATCCGAACAATCGCCTGAAGAAATCGGCGTAATCGGCGTACTGTATCAAAGTCCTGTCGAAAAAGACTTTTTTGGATCTTTTGTGTACGGTGCTGAACAAACCGTCTTCTGGTTCAAAGAGATCTTCCGTTTGCTAGGAATGCTTGTAACCGGCCAATTTACGATTGATGCTTTATCAGGTCCGGTTGGAATTTACAAGACGACTGAAGAAGTAGCCAAATACGGTTTCTTCACATTGATGAGCTGGGCAGGTATGCTCAGCATCAACTTGGGAATCATGAACCTGCTTCCGCTTCCGGCATTGGACGGCGGACGTCTCATGTTCTTCATTCTTGAAGCGGTGCGCGGCAAGCCGGTTGATCGGCAAAAAGAAGGAATGGTTCATTTTGTCGGGATCATGCTTCTCATGCTGTTGATGATCGTCGTCACGTGGAACGATATCCAAAAATATTTCTTTTAATAATTGATTGAGCATTACCGGACAGGCGATTATTATTGCCTGTCCTGAACTTTTAATCCCTTTATAAAAATTCTATAGTCAGTTGAGGTGTATTCTGGAATGAAACAAACAGCAACTTTTATCCCAACATTACGTGAAACTCCAGCCGATGCCGAAGTAAAATCGCATCAGCTTTTATTGCGCGCAGGCTTTATCCGCCAAAACACAAGCGGCATTTACTCATTCCTGCCGCTCGGCAAACGTGTACTGCAAAAAGTGGAAACCGTTATCCGAGAAGAAATGGAAGCCGCTAACAGTGTTGAAATCTTTATGCCAGCACTTCAGCAAGCTGAATTGTGGCAGGAATCAGGGCGTTGGTATTCTTACGGTGACGAATTAATGCGTTTGAAGGACCGGAATGATCGTGAATTCGCTCTAGGTGCGACACACGAAGAAGTCATCACCAGCTTGCTGCGGGATGAAATCAAATCCTATAAGAAGCTGCCTTTAAATCTGTTCCAAATACAGTCAAAGTTCAGAGACGAAAAACGTCCGCGTTTCGGATTATTGCGTGGCCGTGAATTCCTGATGAAAGATGCTTATTCGTTCCATGCCACTCCTGAAAGCCTGGATGAAACTTATGACGTCATGATGCAGGCTTACACCAATATCTTCACACGCCTGGGACTTGATTTCCGTGCTGTTATTGCGGATTCAGGTGCTATCGGAGGAAAAGATAACCACGAATTCATGGTGCTGTCGGAAATCGGTGAAGATACGATTGCGTATTCCGATAGTTCTTCTTATGCAGCGAACATCGAAATGGCAGCAGTCAATGTTTCATATCCGGTTTCAGACGAAACACCAGGAGAAATGGAAAAAGTGGCAACCCCAGGCAAGAATACCATTGCTGAGGTAGCAGAATTCATGGGGACGACTGCTGAAAAATGCATCAAAACCCTGGTTTTTAAAGCGGATGACGAATTGGTAATCGTTTTGGCGAGAGGCGATCATGATATTAATGACGTCAAAGTCAAACATGCAACAGGTGCTAAAGTTGTTGAGATGGCAACACCTGAAGAAGTACAGCAATTACTGGCGTGTGACATCGGCTCTCTTGGACCGATTAATCTTCCTGCTGAAGTCCGCTTGTTTGCTGATCACGCGGTGGAAAACATGGTCAATGGTGTAGCTGGCGCGAACGAAAGCGGCTATCACTACAAAAATGTTACGCCCGGAAAAGACTTTAAGGTCGCTGCTTACCACGACCTTCGTTTTATCCAGGAAGGGGATGCATCGCCGGACGGCCAAGGCACAATTCAATTTGCCAAAGGCATTGAAGTCGGACATATCTTTAAATTGGGCACGACTTACAGCATTCCGCTTAAAGGCACATTCCTGAACGATCAAGGAAAAGCGATGCCTTATATCATGGGATGCTACGGAATCGGTGTATCACGTGTGATGGCTGCCGTTGCTGAACAATTCCAGGACGACAATGGCTTTACATGGCCGGACATCGTTGCTCCTTACGAAGTCCATCTCGTACCTGTAAACGTCAAAGACGATGCACAGCGCGAGCTGGGTGAAGAGTTGTATTCCCTGTTGAAATCAAATCGCTACGAAGTGCTGCTTGATGACCGCAAAGAACGGGCAGGCGTGAAATTCACAGACGCTGACCTGATTGGGTTGCCGGTTCGCATCACCATCGGCAAAAAAGCGGCTGAAGGAATTCTGGAAGTCAAAATACGTCGGACAGGTGAAACATTCGAATGGACACGTGACGAATTGCTTGATCAATTGCAGCAGTTTTTTAAAAAATAACAGCAAAATCTGATATGATGAAAGGAAAGTACAAATTGTACTTTCCTTTCTTTTTCTGCTTGTTCGAGAAAATTGTAAATGTGAGTTTGCACTTTTTTAAGGTGAACGAAAGAAATGGTTTTAGCAAAATAGTTAAATGTGTAAAGTGTAAAGGAATCGTTGCGGGAAAGCAGATCAGTGATACAGCTCTCATTTTGTATCAGAGCTATCTCAGCTGTGCAGATGCTAAAGCTTGGGGTTTAGTGGAACTGGATGGCGAAAAATCCATACCAGCAAATGTTTAGTATGTTCAAATGTTAAATTGCCCTAATCCAACGCCGCCAGACAAAATGCACGTACGCTTTCTTAAATCACTACTACGAAGGGGATAATTATGACAAACCAGCAAGATCCTAAGATGCGGTTTAAAATGCTGCTTCAGCATCTCGACTTAACGGACGATGTACATATGCCCTTTTTCGAAGAGGCTGAACTGACACGGATGACTGTCCATAAAAAAGAACGATCGTGGAAATTCCTTGTAAAAGTAAAGAATATCCTGCCGATCGATTTGTACCTATTACTTAAAGAACGACTATATAGCACATTTTCTCCAATTGCTTCGGTTCAATTGAACATCGAATCTGCACAGGAGACAGCACAGGAAAACCTCGTCTTATCCTACTGGAGATACGCGGTTGAAGAATTGGCTGACATGGCGCCGCCGCTGCGTGAACGATTGCTGTCACAGGCGCCGGTTTGGAACGGCAACAAGCTTCTGCTGCAATGCAATCATGAACACGAAATGATGGCATTAAAGTCAAAATACAGCGATAAACTGGCTGGGGTATACCGCCAGTTTGGATTCCCGCATGTCTCCATCGATTTTCAGCTGTCGAACGAAGACCAGGAAGCGGCGCATGCGGCTTTCATGGCAGAACGTCTGCGTGAAGAAGAGGAGATGGCGAATAAAGCCTTGTCCGATATGAAAAAGCGGGAGACGAACCGAAAAGAGAACGGTACGCCTTCTGGGCCTTTCCAGATGGGTACGGCTATCAAACCGGATGAAAATATTGTGGAAATCCAATCGATTGTTGATGAGGAACGTCGAGTGACCATTGAAGGCTACGTCTTTGATGCAGAAGTCAGAGAACTTCGGAGCGGCCGTTCATTATTGACCGTCAAGATTACAGACTATACCGATTCGATTCTTGTGAAGATGTTCTCACGTGACAAAGAAGATGCTGAATTGATGGCCAATGCTAAAAAAGGCATGTGGTTAAGAGCTCGCGGTTCGATTCAGACGGATACCTTTGTGCGGGATCTGGTGATGATGGCACAGGATATGGTTGAGATCAAACCGGTTCTTCGCCAAGATACAGCTGAAGAAAAACGCGTCGAGTTGCATCTGCACACACCGATGAGCCAAATGGACGCCGTTTCGTCTGTTGAATCATTGGTCAGCCAAGCTGCCAGATGGGGCCATCCGGCGATTGCCATTACGGATCATGCCGGCGTACAGTCATTCCCGGATGCATATGCAGCCAGCAAAAAACATGGTATTAAAGCGATTTTTGGCCTGGAAGCGAATTTAGTGGATGACGGTGTACCGATCGCTTATGAAGAGCGCCATGCTTTATTGGAAGATGAAACGTTCGTTGTGTTTGACTTAGAGACCACGGGCTTGTCCGCTGTTTACGATACCATCATTGAATTAGCTGCTGTTAAAATCAAAGGCGGCCAGATCATCGATAAATTCGAGAGCTTTGCGAATCCTCATCATGAGCTTTCATCGACAACGATTGATTTGACTGGCATCACCGATGATATGGTCAAAAACGCACCGGAAGTGGAAGAAGTGATCCGCAAATACCACGAATGGGCAGGCGACCACATCATGGTTGCCCATAACGCTTCATTCGACATGGGCTTCCTGTATGTCTGCTATAAGAAATACGGTATTGAAACAAAGCATGCCACGATCGATACACTGGAATTGGCGCGTATGCTTCATCCTGAACTGAAAAACCACCGATTGAACACGTTGGCCAAAAAGTTCGGAATCGAGCTGACACAGCATCACCGGGCCATTTACGATACGGAAGCGACATCTTATTTATTGACGCATCTCTTAAAAGAAGCAGATCAAAAAGGCATTCTTTATCATGACCAATTAAACGATTATGTGGGCAGCGGAGACGCTTATAAACGTTCACGGCCGACCCATTGCACACTGTTGGCGCAGAACGATGAGGGGCTGAAAAATCTCTTCAAACTGGTGTCTGCATCTCACATCGATTATTTCTACCGGGTGCCTCGCATTCCGCGTTCATTGCTCCAACGACATCGGAAAGGCCTGCTGGTCGGTTCCGGTTGTGACAAAGGCGAAGTTTTCGAAGCGGTCATGCAAAAATCAATGGAAGAAGTTGAACAGACTGCGCAATTCTACGATTATCTGGAAGTTCATCCAAAAGAGGTTTATTCCCATTTGATTGAGCGGGAAATGATCCGCGATGAATGGAACTTGGAAGACATTATCCGGAAATTGGTGAAAATCAGCCGTAAGTTGGAAATACCTTTGGTTGCGACGGGCAATGTCCATTACTTGGATGAGACAGATGCCATTTTCAGACAGGTACTTATCGGATCCCAAGGCGGGGCGAATCCGTTGAATCGCCACAAGCTGCCGAAAGTGCATTTTAGAACAACCAACGAAATGCTCGATGCATTTGATTTCCTCGGTGCTGAAACAGCCCATGAACTGGTTGTGGAAAACTCGGTTAAAATCTCCGAGATGATCGATGTTGTCAAACCAATTAAAGATGAATTGTATACACCGAAAATTGAAGGCGCTGATGAAGAGGTTCGGGAATTGAGTTACAACATGGCCCGACAAATTTACGGAGATACTTTGCCTGAAATCGTGGAAGCGCGGATTGAGAAAGAATTGAAATCCATCATTGGACATGGTTTTGCGGTCATCTATCTGATCTCCCATAAGCTGGTTAAAAAATCATTGGATGACGGTTATTTGGTTGGTTCCCGTGGATCGGTCGGTTCTTCGCTTGTAGCGACGCTGACTGAAATAACGGAAGTCAATCCGTTGCCGCCGCATTATATTTGCCGGAAATGCAAGAAATCGGAGTTTTTTGATGACGGTTCTGTCAGTTCAGGATTCGATTTAAAAGACAAGAATTGCCCGGATTGTGATGTTCCTTATCAAAAAGAAGGCCAGGATATTCCGTTCGAAACGTTCTTAGGATTTAAAGGGGATAAAGTTCCGGATATCGATTTGAACTTCAGTGGAGAATACCAGGCAGTTGCCCATAACTATACGAAGGAACTGTTTGGAGAAGACAATGTTTTCCGTGCAGGCACCATCGGCACAGTAGCGGAAAAGACGGCTTATGGCTATGTCCGCGGCTATGCCAATGATCGAGACATGACATTGCGCGGGGCGGAAATCGACCGGCTTGTACAAGGATGTTCGGGCGTTAAGCGCAGTACCGGACAGCATCCGGGGGGGATCATCGTTGTTCCGGACTATATGGACATCTATGATTTCTCGCCAATCCAATTCCCGGCAGATGCGCAGGATTCAGAATGGAAGACTACACATTTTGACTTCCACTCTATCCACGATAATCTATTGAAGCTCGATATACTTGGTCACGATGATCCGACAGTGATCCGCATGCTCCAGGATTTGTCCGGCATCGATCCGAAGACCATCCCAACTGACGATCCGGAAGTCATGAAAATCTTCGCCGGACCTGAATCACTCGGTGTGACGAAGGAGCAGATTGGCTGTAAAACAGGAACGCTCGGCATTCCTGAATTCGGTACGCGTTTTGTGCGCCAGATGTTGGAAGAAACAAAACCGAACACGTTCTCGGAACTTGTCCAGATTTCCGGATTGTCCCACGGGACGGATGTATGGTTGAGCAATGCGCAGGAATTGATCCAAAATGGAACCTGCCAGCTGTCCGACGTAATCGGCTGCCGTGATGACATCATGGTCTATTTGATTTACCAGGGACTTGAATCTTCCTTGGCATTTAAAATCATGGAGTCTGTCCGTAAAGGTAAAGGATTGACGCCAGAATTTGAAGAAGCCATGAAAAAAGAAGGCGTGCCGAACTGGTACATCGAGTCCTGCAAAAAAATCAAGTACATGTTCCCGAAAGCGCACGCCGCTGCCTATGTTTTGATGGCTGTCCGCATCGCCTACTTTAAAGTGCATTTCCCTGTTCTTTACTATGCGGCTTATTTTACAGTGCGCGCAGAAGATTTTGATGTCAACGCTATGGCCAAAGGATCACATTCGATTCGTGCTGTGATTGATGAAATCAACAGCAAAGGCCTGGAAGCATCGACAAAAGAGAAGAACTTGCTGACGGTTATGGAATTGACGCTGGAAATGGTGGAGCGGGGCTACAGCTTCCAAAAGGTTGATTTATACAAATCATCTGCTGATCAGTTCATCATAGATGGCAACAGCCTGATTCCGCCATTCAATGCCATTCCTGGATTAGGGACCAACGCCGCAAAATCCATCGTGGCTGCACGCGAACATGGGGAATTCCTATCCAAGGAAGACCTTCAGCAACGTGGCCGCGTTTCAAAAACGATCATCGAATACATGGATGATCATGGCTGTTTAGAAGGGATGCCTGAAGCCAACCAGCTGTCTCTCTTCTAGCCAGTTGCACCACAGCGCGATTTGTGGTATTATTGTAGTAACATTTACTGATAGCTCTGTCGCAGAAGAGTGGGTTCTCCCGCTCTTTTCTGTTTGTTATGGCATAAAATTGGCGGGAGGCATGTATGAGCAAAATTACAGAACAAATCGAGAAGATAGCACAACCCATCACCAGTGAACTAGCCCTGGAACTTGTAGATGTGGAATTCCTTAAGGAAGGCCGCAACTGGTTTTTACGAGTGTATGTGGACAATCCGGAAGCACCGATTGATATTGATCAATGTGCTTTAGTAAGTGAAAAGCTCAGTGAGATTTTGGATCAACTCGATCCGATTGAACAAAATTATTTCCTGGAAGTTTCATCTCCGGGTGCAGAACGTCCGTTGAAGAAGGAAAAAGATTTCGAGAAAGCTATCGGTAAATTTATTTACATCAAAACTTATGAGCCGGTTGAAGATGCAAAAGAGTTTGAAGGCTATTTAAAGTCCTATGACGATGAACAAGTGGAAATTGAAATTAAAATCAAAACACGCAGAAAAATAATCAACATTCCGAAAGATAAGATTGCGATAATCCGTTTGGCCATTGATTTTTCTGTTAAACCTGATTGAAGAACCTGGGAGTGAATAAAATGAGCAGTGAGTTATTGGATGCTTTTGAAGTACTAGAGAAACAAAAAGGGATTTCCCGTGAAGTCCTGATCGAGGCAATTGAAGCTGCATTGGTAACGGCATACAAACGGAATTTCAACCAGGCACAAAATGTCCGTGTGGATTTGAACTTGGACACCGGCACGATGCTGGTCTATTCCCGCAAGGATGTTGTAGAAGAAGTGGAAGACGAACGTCTTCACATTTCATTGGAAGATGCTAAAGTCATCAACCCTGCTTACGAGCTTGGAGATGTGGTGGAAGAAGAAGTGACGCCGCGTAATTTCGGACGTATTGCTGCACAGACAGCGAAACAAGTTGTAACTCAACGTGTTCGTGAAGCTGAGCGCGGCCTAATCTTCGAAGAGTTTGTTGATCGTGCTGACGATATCGTCAACGGCATCGTTGAACGCATGGACGCACGCAACTTGTACGTAGGACTTGGCAAAGTTGAAGCAGTGCTTCCACAGACTGAGCAAATGCCGAATGAGCATTACAAGCCTCATGACCGCATCAAAGTGTATATCACAAAAGTGGAGCGCACAACTCGCGGGCCACAGGTATTTGTGTCGCGCACCCATCCGGGATTGCTTCGCCGTCTGTTTGAAAACGAAGTGCCTGAAATTTATGACGGCATCGTTGAAATCAAGTCGATTGCACGCGAAGCAGGAGACCGTTCTAAAATTTCCGTATTCGCACACCGCGATGACATTGATCCAGTAGGGTCATGCGTCGGATCTAAAGGCGGACGTGTCCAAACGATCGTCAATGAGTTGAGTGGAGAAAAAATCGATATTGTTGAATGGTCTGAAGAGCCGGTAGTCTTTGTAGCCAATGCACTTAGCCCATCCAAAGTATTGGATGTGCAAGTCAATGAAGAAGCAAAATCAACGACGGTTGTTGTTCCTGACTATCAATTATCTCTTGCGATCGGCAAACGTGGGCAAAATGCCCGTTTGGCAGCAAAATTGACTGGATGGAAAATTGACATTAAAAGCGAGACTGACGCTCGGGAAATGGGCATCTACCCGAACCCGAATGCTGATATCGAATTAGTGGAATCCGGTGAAGAACTGGACGATTTTGATTTTTACGAAGAAAAAGAATAATGTAGAAAAGGTGATGTCCGTTGGCTCTGCAAAAGAAAATTCCATTACGGAAGTGTGTAGCTACAGGCGAGATGCATCCTAAAAAGGAAATGATCCGCGTTGTCCGTTCAAAAGAAGGCGAAGTAGCCGTCGATTTGACTGGCAAAAAATCAGGACGCGGCGCATACCTTTCGAAATCGGAAGATGCCATCGCGACTGCCCGCAAAAAGAAAGTGCTGGACAAGCAATTGGAAGTCAAGATTCCAGACGAAATCTATGATGAGTTAATTCGCGTCGTTCTCAGAGAGCAGTTGAAATAATGACGAAACAAAAAATTCTTCAATTACTTGGATTGGCGACACGTGCAAGAATGACCATTTCCGGTGAAGAAATGACCGTGAACGAAGTTCGAAAAGGAAAAGCGAAATTAGTAATAATTTCAGAAGACGCTTCGGACAATACCAAAAAGAAATTGCAGGACAAATGCAAATCATTTGGAGTGGATCTGCATGTTTTAGGATCGCGGTTCGATTTGGGACATGCGATAGGCAAAGAAGAGCGGGTAGTGATTGCAATCACCGATAAAGGTTTTGCAAAAAAAATAACCAGCTTATTCGAAGAAATTAATCGGGGGCGAGCAGATGACCAAAATTCGAGTACATGAATACGCTAAGAAGGTAGACAAGCCAAGCAAAGAAATCATCAATGAATTGTCTAAACACAATATTAACGTGCAAAACCATATGGCTACATTAGAGGACAATGCTGTTTCGAAATTAGACAGCATCTACAAAAATGCGTCTGCAGGACAGCGTCCAGCAGCACAATCGCGTCCATCAGGACAAAGCCAATCCCGTCCGTCACAAGGCGGCCAGTCCCGTCCATCAGGACAAGGGCAATCACGTCCATCACAAGGCGGCCAGTCCCGTCCATCAGGACAAGGGCAATCGCGTCCATCACAAGGCGGCCAGTCCCGTCCATCAGGGCAAAGCCAATCACGTCCGGCAGCAGCTCCAAGCCAAGGGCAATCCCGTTCGCAAGGAAACGGCCAGCGTCCGACTACACCAGCAAAAACTGGTTCGAACTTCACACCAAAAGCAGCTAAACCGACGGCAGGCCCAGGCCAACGTTCTTCAGGACGTCCAGGAGGCGGAAACCGCAATGGCTTCCAAAACCGCAACCGTAAAGGGAAGCAGCAGCAACCGGTAAATCCGTTGCCGCCAATGCCTAAAAAAGAGAAAGAATTGCCGGCTAAAATTACATTCAGCGAGTCATTGACTGTAGCTGAGCTGGCGAAAAAATTAGGGCGCGAGCCTTCTGAAATCATCAAAAAATTATTCATGCTTGGTGTAATGGCTACCATTAACCAAGAGTTGGATAAAGATGCAATTGAATTGATCTGTGCTGAATATGAGGTTGAAGTGGAAGAAGAGATTCTTGTTGATAAAACAGATCTTGAAGTTTACTTTGAACCTGAAGACGAAAGCCTGAACGAAGAACGTCCACCGGTTGTGACAATCATGGGGCACGTTGACCATGGTAAAACAACATTGCTTGATTCAATTCGCCACACGAAAGTGACGGCAGGAGAAGCCGGCGGAATTACGCAGCATATCGGTGCTTACCAAGTTGTAGACAACGGCAAAAAAATCACATTCCTTGATACTCCTGGACACGCAGCATTTACAACCATGCGGGCACGCGGAGCGAAAGTGACAGACCTTGCCATTATTGTTGTTGCTGCAGACGACGGCGTTATGCCACAAACAGTTGAAGCCATCAATCATGCTAAAGCTGCAGAAGTTCCGATCATCATCGCAGTCAACAAAATGGATAAGCCAAGCGCAAATCCAGACCGTGTTATGCAAGAACTGACTGAGCATGGCTTAGTTCCTGAAGCATGGGGCGGAGACACGATTTTCGTACCGATTTCCGCATTGACTGGAGACGGCATTGATTCGTTGCTTGAAATGATCTTGCTTGTTTCTGAAGTAGGGGAATTGAAAGCTAACCCGGCACGCCGTGCAATTGGAACGGTTATTGAAGCAGAGCTTGATAAAGGCCGTGGTTCAGTAGCTACACTTCTAGTACAGGACGGTACGTTAAATGTTGGAGATCCGATCGTTGTCGGCAACACATTTGGACGCGTCCGTGCAATGGTTTCGGATGTAGGCCGTCGCGTAAAAGAAGCGGGCCCATCAACTCCAGTTGAAATCACTGGGTTGAATGATGTACCACAAGCAGGAGATCGTTTTGTTGTCTTTGAAGATGAAAAAACAGCTCGTCAAGTGGGCGAAACACGTGCAACATCTGCGCTTCAAGTTCAGCGTTCAGAAAAAACACGCGTAACACTTGATAACTTGTTTGATCAGTTGAAACAAGGCGAAATGAAAGAATTGAACCTGATCGTCAAAGCAGACGTTCAAGGAGCAGTTGAAGCTATGGCAGCATCACTTCTTAAAATCGATGTAGAAGGCGTCAACGTGAAAATCATCCACACAGGCGCTGGTGCGATTACAGAATCTGATATTTCATTGGCAGCTGCATCAAATGCCATCGTTATCGGCTTTAACGTTCGTCCGGATGCAAACGCGAAACGCGCTGCTGAAGCAGAAGGCGTAGATATCCGTTTGCACCGCATCATCTATAAAGTAATCGAAGAAATTGAATTCGCAATGAAAGGGTTGCTTGACCCGGAATTCGAAGAAAAAATCATCGGCCAAGCTGAAATCCGCAGCACATTCAAAGTATCTAAAGTCGGAACGATTGCCGGAAGCTATGTAACCGAAGGCAAAATTACACGTGACAGCGGCGTTCGCGTCATCCGTGAAGGCATCGTAGTATTCGAAGGTGAAATTGACACATTGAAACGTTTCAAAGACGATGCAAAAGAAGTGGCTAAAGGTTATGAATGCGGTATTACAATCAAAAACTTCAACGATGTGAAGGAAATGGATATCATTGAAGCGTATATTATGGAAGAAATCGTACGCAAATGATCCTGTACATGGAATGCGAATTTTTCATTCCAACGGCACATTCGTTAAAAGATAAGCGGGCAGTCGTGAAAAGCATGCTGACCCGCAGCAGACAAAAATTCAATGTTTCCGCAGCGGAAATTGACCACCAAAATGTTTGGCAGCGGACCCGCATCGCTTTTGTTATCGTCTCTTCCTCAAAAGAAATGGCTGATAAGGAAATGGCGCAGGTTCTCTACTACTTGGAAAGCAACCCCGCTTGGGAATGTTTGGAGATTGAGAAAGAATATTTGTAAGAACGAGGTGGATTAGCAATGACAATGCGCGCGAATCGTGTAGCCGAGCAGATGAAAAAAGAGCTCAGCGATATCATCAGCCGAAAACTGAAAGATCCACGTATCGGATTTGTCACTGTAACAGATGTTGAAGTTACAGGAGATCTCCAGCAGGCAACTGTATATATCAGCGTGTTAGGTGAAGACCATGCAAAAGAACAGACATTGCTTGGGTTAACGAAGTCGAAAGGATTTATCCGCACCGAAATCGGACAGCGGATCCGTCTTCGCAAAACTCCTGAATTGTCTTTTGAAATCGATTCATCGGTTGCTTACGGCAATCGAATCGATACATTACTGCGTGATATTCAAGAACCAAAAGAAGATTAAAAAAAGCCTGCTGTCTATTTCAGATAGCAGGCTTTTTTTGCATCAAGCAAAGGAGTTAAGGCATATGGCGCTGAACGGAATTCTACCATTGTGGAAAGAAAAAGGGATGACCTCCCATGATTGTGTCTTCAAGTTAAGAAAGATCCTGCAAACAAAAAAAGTTGGGCATACGGGGACGCTGGATCCTGAAGTGGACGGTGTCCTGCCAATCTGCATCGGCAATACGACCAAAGTGGCAGAATATATCACTGACCAAGGTAAGACTTATGAAGCGGAAGTGACCATCGGCTATTCAACTGAAACAGAAGATGCAACAGGCGAAACGGTGGATACGGACCTCTCAGAAAAGCTCATTACCCGACAGCAAGTAGCTGAAGTCTTTTTGCAGCTTACCGGAAATATTAAACAGATTCCCCCAATGTATTCAGCCGTCAAAGTGAACGGCAAAAAGCTATATGAATATGCACGCCAAGGAATCGCCGTTGAACGGCCTGAGCGGACAGTCCGCATCGAATCGATTGAGTTATTGAATGATGATCTTCAATGGACTGGCCAGCAAATCAAATTCAATATCCGTATCCGCTGCGGCAAAGGAACTTATATCCGGACATTGGCTGTGCAAATCGGAGAAGCATTAGGCTTTCCTGCGCATATGTCCCGGCTGACTCGGACAGAATCCGGTAAATTCGCCAAAAAAGATTGCGTAACACTTGCCGAAGTGGCTGAACTTGCTCAAAATGGAGTTATCGGCGACATTTTGAAACCGCTCAGCTATGGTCTAGAGGCGTTTCCATTCATGGAAATCGAACCGAAACAGATATTTGCTGTAAAAAACGGGCAAGTACTGGCGCGTCATGCCATACTTGATCAAATGGGATTTGTAGTTTTGACCTATCAGGGACAACCCGTGGCACTCTATAAAAACCATCCTGAAAAAGCGGATAAGATGAAGCCTGAAAAAATGTTCGGTTTTCCGACAGCGGACGAGGTGTAGTATGGAAATTATTCATTTAAGTTATCCGATTCACGTTAAACCCGATAGTGAGACGGGACCATTGTCCTTGGCCCTCGGCTTTTTCGACGGTGTACATAAAGGACATCAGCGCGTGATAGGCGACGCCATCAAACAAGCTGAAAGCAAAGGCATTAAATCAGCGGTTATGACGTTCGATCCACATCCTTCATTGGTTTTAGGCGGCAGAAAAGAAGAAGTCTTTTATATTACGCCTATGCAGCAGAAGATGGAAATCCTTGAAGGAATGGGCGTCGATTATTGCTTTATCGTGCGCTTTACTTCAGAGTTTGCCAAATTGACGCCGCAACAGTTTATCGAGATATTCATTAAGGAACTGAATGTCAGCCATGTCACAGCCGGGTTCGATTTTTCGTTCGGCAGCAAAGGGAAAGGCGATATGACCTTGATGAAAGAGCTGGGTGACGGGCAGTATGGCGTCACTGTCATAGAAAAACAGGAAGATGGCAATGAAAAAATCAGTTCGACACGCATCCGTGAGCTATTGAAAAACGGTGCAGTCGAGCAGGTTTGCCATTTGTTGGGCCGGCCATTCCGTGTTTTAGGAACCGTGGTCAATGGTGATAAACGGGGACGCACCATCGGATTTCCGACGGCCAATATAGAGCCGGAACTGGGTGCTGTCGTGCCAAGCCGCGGCGTTTACGCGGTGAAAATTCAAGTGCAGGGGCAGACTTACAATGGTGTCTGCAATATTGGCTTCAAGCCGACGTTTAATAATCCCGATGTAAAAAAGCAAGTCATCGAAGTGCATATTCTTGATTTTGACAAGTCGATCTACGGGGAAATGGTGGAAGTCGAATGGCATGAACGGATCCGGGATGAGCAGAAGTTCTCCGGCATTGATGAGTTGAAAGCGCAAATTCAGCGTGACAAGATGACGGCTGAGCAGTTTTTCGCTGGCATTAATTAATCAGTGTGGTTGATTTCGGAAATGGCTTATGCTATTATTTATGAGTACTGAATGTACAAACCGTTGCTTGGCAAATCGAATCACCAACGTTTGCTCGGTAATTGGGGATATCAGAAATTAGGAGGTGGAAACAGTATGGCAATCACACAAGAACGTAAAAATGAATTGATCAATGAATACAAAGTGCATGACACTGATACTGGGTCTGCAGAAATTCAAATCGCCATTCTTACAGAAGACATCAACAACTTGAATGAGCACTTACGTACTCACAAAAAAGATCATCACTCACGTCGTGGTCTATTCAAAATGGTTGGACGCCGTCGTAACTTGCTAAAATACTTACGTGAAAACGAAGTTGCTCGCTACCGCGAGTTAATCGCAAGACTTGGCCTACGCCGTTAATAGCAAAAAGTAAAAGCGGGATTCGTCCCGCTTTTTCTTTATGGATAAAACTTTAAATTATCGCATCGCATACCGGATGCTTTTTTGATACACTACTATTGGATACATATAGTATAGAGAAACAAGGTAAGAGAGAGGAGCTCGATATTATGGGGCAAACAAAAAAAGTCTACACACTTGATTGGGCTGGCCGCGAATTACAGGTTGAGGTCGGCCAATTGGCAAAACAAGCAAACGGAGCAGCATTGATCCGTTATGGTGATACAGCAGTTCTTTCAACTGCAACCGCTTCAAAAACTCCGAAACCTTTGGATTTCTTCCCATTGACGGTCAACTACGAAGAGCGTCTTTACGCTGTCGGTAAAATCCCAGGCGGATTCATCAAACGTGAAGGACGCCCTTCTGAAAAAGCGACTTTGACAAGCCGTTTGATCGATCGCCCAATCCGCCCGTTATTCCCGGATGGTTTCCGCAACGAAGTTCAAGTCATCTCCATGGTTATGTCTGTAGATCAGGATTGTCCATCAGAAATGGCTGCAATGTTCGGTTCTTCTCTAGCCTTGATGATATCGGATATTCCTTTCGGCGGTCCGATCGCTGGAGTAATCGTCGGTTTGATCGACGGACAATTTATCATCAATCCGACAAACGATCAGCTTGAGCAAAGCTCGATCAACTTGACGGTTGCCGGTACTAAAGAAGCCATCAACATGGTGGAAGCCGGAGCGAAAGAAGTTTCTGAAGAAGTGATTTTGGAAGCCATCATGTTCGGACACGAAGAAATCAAGAAATTGATTGCCTTCCAAGAACAGATTGCTGCAGAAGTCGGCAAAGAAAAAACGGCAATCCAGCTTTACGAATTGGATGCAGAATTGACGGCGACACTTAAAGAAGCAGTAGAAGCTGAATTGAATGCAGCTGTCCAAATCAATGAAAAACAAGCACGCAATGAAGCGATTGACGAAGTCAAAGCCCGTGCAATGGCGGCATACGAAGAATCGGATGACGCTGTGAAAAAACAGGCTGGCCAGATCCTTGATAAAATGGTCAAAGACGAAGTACGCCGCTTGATCACAGATGAAAAAATCCGTCCGGACGGCCGTGGACCTTCTGAAATCCGTCCATTGTCATCAGAAGTCGGCATTCTTAACCGCACACACGGTTCAGGCTTGTTCACTCGCGGTCAAACGCAGGCGATGAGCATCTGTACGCTAGGCGCTTTAGGTGATGTTCAAATCATCGACGGCCTTGGCATCGAAGACACAAAACGTTTTATGCACCATTACAACTTCCCGTTGTTCTCAGTAGGTGAAACCGGATTCCTTCGTGGGCCTGGACGCCGCGAAATCGGACACGGAGCACTTGGTGAGCGCGCTCTTGAAGCAGTCATTCCAAATGAGAAAGATTTCCCTTACACGATCCGCCTTGTTGCAGAAGTATTGGAATCTAACGGTTCGACTTCACAGGCGAGTATCTGTGCTTCCACACTTGCGATGATGGATGCCGGTGTTCCGTTGACAGCTCCAGTTGCAGGCATTGCGATGGGCCTTGTCAAAAAAGGCGAAAACTACACAGTACTTTCTGATATCCAAGGCATGGAAGATCACCTTGGCGATATGGACTTTAAAGTAGCCGGTACTGCAAAAGGCATTACCGCTCTTCAAATGGACATCAAGATAGATGGCCTGTCACGTGAAATCTTGGAAGAAGCGTTGACGCAAGCTCAAATCGGACGTATCCACATCCTTGAATCGATGCTGGCGACGATTGCTGAACCAAGAACGACACTTTCCAAGTATGCACCGAAAATCATCATGGTGAAGATCAATCCTGACAAGATCCGTGATGTTATCGGACCTGGCGGAAAAGTGATCAACAAAATCATCGATGAAACAGGCGTTAAGATCGATACGGAGCAAGACGGTACGATCTTCATTTCTTCAGTAGACGAAGAAATGAATGCGAAAGCGAAAGCGATGATCGAAAATATCGTGCGTGAAGCGAAAGTCGGCGAATATTACGAAGGCAAAGTCAAACGCATTGAAAAGTTCGGCGCATTCGTTGAATTGTTCCCGGGCAAAGACGGACTCCTTCACATTTCGGAAATCCAGGAAGAACGGACGAAAGAAGTGGAAGATGTTCTGAAGATGGACCAGATCGTCCAAGTCAAAGTAATTGAAATTGACCGCCAAGGACGTGTAAACTTATCACGTAAGGTTGTTTTGAAAGAACAAAAAGAAGCAGCTGAAAAACAAAACCAAGAATAATCATCTATTCAAATTGCCGACTTTGTCGGCAATTTTTTACTATGAGGAGGAACATGCACATGGTGACTACACAGACTTGCAAAAATGGATTGCGCATTGTTTCCGAACACATTCCCCATTTTCATTCCGTAGCAGTTGGGGTTTTTGTCAATAACGGTTCACGGGATGAGTTGCCGGAAGAAAACGGCATTACGCATTTTATTGAACACATGCTGTTCAAAGGAACGGATTCGCGCACTGCGAAAGAAATCGCCCGGGAATTCGACCGCATCGGCGGCGATATCAATGCCTATACATCAAAAGAATATACCTGTTACTACGCAAAGGTTTTGGACCATCATGCGGAACATGCTGTAACGGTACTCGCGGATATGCTGTTCAATTCGCAGATGGATCCGGTGGAATTCGACAAGGAACGCCAAGTCATCCTTGAAGAAATCAGCATGACTGAAGACATGCCGGACGACGATGTGCATGAGCAATTATGGCGCGTCATGTATCCGCAGAACTCGATCGGCGCACCGATTCTTGGGACCGCTGAAACCTTGGCAAGCTTTACGCCTGAGAAAATCCGCGACTATATGGATCGCCATTATACACCTGCAAATACGGTCGTTTCGGTGGCAGGCAACATCACTCCAGCTTTACTGGAAAAGATTGAAGCGTTATTCGGCTCATTCGAGAAAAAAGAAAGTCCGAAAAAGTACGAACTTCCTGTTTTCACATCCGGCTATTCACTGAAAAATAAAGAAACGGAACAAGGGCATCTATGCCTTGGCTTTCCCGGCCTGTCTTTAAATGATCCGGATATCTACAGCTTCACGGTTCTGAACAACATCATCGGCGGCTCCATGTCTTCAAGGCTGTTCCAGGAAATTCGTGAGCAACGTGGATTGGCCTACTCGATTTTCTCCTATCATTCTGCTTATTCCGATCATGGAACATTGGCGATCTACGGTGGAACATCAGATGAACAAATGGCTGAAATGCAGCAAGTCATTATGACCTTGTTAAAGGAATTGAAAAATGGCGGCATTACGGAAGAGGAAGTGACCGACTCCAAAGAACAGCTGAAAGGCAGTTTGATGCTGGGTCTTGAAAGCACAAGTGCGCGTATGAGCCGTAACGGCCGTCACGAACTATTGCTGGGCAAACACCAGACTTACGATGAAGTGCTTTCTCAAATCGACCAGGTAACATTAGAAAAAGTTTATTCCTTATTGGAGATCCTGGTGGAATCGCCAGCGGTTTCCATCATACGTCCGAAAGAAGCTTCCTTAGTATAAAGGGAGCTTTTTTGCTGTTTTGCTCCTTTAGCAGGGTAAATTATGTTACAATAATTCAAATCAACATTGAAGGAGCGAATATTGTGAAAACATTCAACGTAGCGATAATGGGAGCAACAGGTGCAGTCGGCCAGCAAATGACAGAGCAATTGGAGAAACGGAATTTTCCTATAAAAGACATTGTCTTTTTGTCTTCAAGCCGATCTGCCGGAAAAGAGATTACATTCAATGGCCAGACTTTCACCGTTCAGGAAGCCAAACCTGAATCATTTGAAGGCATTGATATTGCCTTATTCAGCGCAGGAGGAAGTGTTTCAGAAAAATTCGCCCCTGAAGCGGTTAAACGTGGTGCCGTTGTTATAGACAATACCAGCGCGTTCCGTATGGACAAGGAAGTGCCTTTAGTTGTTCCTGAAGTGAATAAAAGCGATCTTTCTCTCCATAAAGGAATAATTGCCAATCCAAACTGTTCTACAATCCAGATGGTCTGTGCATTGCAGCCATTAAAAGAACTGTTTGGCATGACGAAAGTGGTGGTTTCCACTTATCAGGCAGTATCGGGAGCGGGAATTGATGCCATCAATGAATTGAAAGAACAAGCTGGCGACTTTGACAACGCAAAAACAGCTGATGCAAAAATGCTGCCGGTCAAATCGGCTGAACGCCATTACCCGATCGCTTTCAATGTAATTCCGCAAATTGATCAATTCACCGACAACGGTTATACATTCGAAGAAATGAAAATGATCAACGAAACGAAAAAAATCATGCACGATGATTCCCTGGCAGTCGCAGCGACATGCGTACGCTTGCCGGTGGTCACAGGGCATTCTGAATCGGTTTACGTGGAACTCAAAGAAGCGGCAACTGTTGGGCAGGTCAAGCAGGCAATTGCACAGGCACCAGGCGTGGAGCTGATGGACGACCCATCAAACCAACTGTACCCGATGCCTTTGATGACTGCAGGACTTGATGAAGTGTTTGTCGGCCGTATCCGCCAGGACTTGGACAACCCGAATGGCTTCCACCTGTGGGTCGTTTCAGATAACCTGGTAAAAGGCGCAGCACTGAACTCGGTTCAGATTGCAGAAGCCCTGATTGAAGAAAATATCATTTAATCCCGAACGGCAATCGAAAAAATGAACCGGCCTATGAGCCGGTTTATTTTTTTCTTTGGACTGTTTCCGGTGATTCCCGTATAATGAATTCTATGGATGTGTACGGGTGAATTTTAGGAGGAAATAAATTGAGTAAAATTAAAAATGAAGTAATAAGAGTTATCCCTTTAGGCGGAGTCGGCGAAATCGGCAAAGCAATGTACGTAATAGAAATTGATGAAGATCTTTTCGTTGTGGACAGCGGTTTGATGTTCCCGGAAGATGAAATGCTGGGTGTCGACATCGTCATTCCGGATATGACTTTCCTGGAAGAAAACAAAGACCGTGTCAAAGGAATCTTTTTGACTCACGGCCACGAAGATGCGATTGGTTCAATCGCTTATTTACTGAAGAAGATCCAAGCGCCGGTCTACGGATCGAAATTGACAATTGCGTTAGCCAAAGAACATATTAAAGAACAAGGTTCTTTAAAACATGTCAAGTTCTTTGAAGTAACCAATAAGAGCCGCATGAACTTCGACAAAACACATGTGACGTTCTTCCATACGACACATAGTATTCCTGACGCATTTGGGATCGTCTTCCACACATCTGAAGGCGCAATCGTGCATACAGGCGAATTTAAATTTGATCAGTCAGCTAAAGGCAGTTACAAGCCCGATATCGCAAAAATGGCGAAATTAGGGGAAGACGGCGTATTGATGCTGCTGTCCGACTCTACTGAAGCTGAACGCCCAGGATATACAACTTCGGAAATTGTGGTTGCAGACCATATCCTGTCGGCATTCCTTGCTGCTGAAGGCCGTGTACTGGTATCCCTTTATTCATCAAACTTTATTCGTATCCAACAGGTATTCGATATCGCGGCAGCGACAGGCAAAAAAGTCGCTGTAGCCGGAAGAAGTCTGGAGAGCAGCTATGAAGTCGGCCTGCGCCTAGGCTACTTGACAGTCGACGAAGATACAGTCATTTCCCTGAAAGACCTGGAAAACTACCGTGATGACGAAGTGGTCATCATTGTTACCGGTAACCAAGGGGAGCCGCTTGAAGCTTTGGACAAAATGGTCCGCAAGCAGCACAAAGACGTAAAAATCAAAGAAACAGATACAGTATTAATTACATTCACACCATCACCCGGTATGGAAGTTCCAATGTTCCAAACAATGAATAAGTTGGCGAAAGCCGGCGCAAATGTTTTGACCGCCAGCAAAAAAGTCCACGTATCAGGACACGGCAGCCAAGAAGATCTTAAAATGATGCTGAACATGATGAAGCCGAAATATTTCATTCCGATCCAGGGCGAATACAAAATGCTGATTGCGCATTCTAAATTGGCACAGCAGGTCGGCTTGCATAAGTCTGAAATCTTTATCGCCGATAAAGGCGATATCGTGGAATACAAAGAAGGCAAAGTCCGGATGAGCGGGCGCGTTACTGCCGGCAATGTACTTATTGATGGAATCGGCATCGGCGACGTAGGCAATATCGTTCTGCGTGACCGTAAGCTATTGTCCCAGGATGGGATTTTCATCGTTGTGGTTACGCTGAACCGCAAAGAGAAGAAAATCGCTTCCGGCCCTGAAATGATTTCACGCGGTTTTGTCTATGTCCGTGAATCAGAAGAGCTGATGGATGAATCTACAAGACTTGTACGCAAGGTCGTTGAAAAATATGTCACCAGAGACGCATTCGAATGGAATAACATCAAGCAGGAAATTCGCGATACATTGAATTCCTACCTATTCCAGCAAACGAAGCGCCGTCCGATGATCATCCCGATAATTATGGAATACTAAGAAAAAAGCAAAAGGATTTCCATACCGATCTAATCGGAGGGAATCCTTTTTCGATTATGGAAGAAAAGAGGGATCGCTATGACCAGGGCTCGTACAACTACGAAAGCAAAACCAAAAGCGAGAGCAAAAGCAAAACCGCGGCAAAAGCCGAAAAATAAAAAAAAGCAGCCGATGCCGATGATCGCTTATGAAGTGATCGGTTTGGTACTGCTGGGAATCGCCGTGTTGATGGTGTTCCAGTTGGGCGTCATCGGCAAGATGTTCTACAATTTAGCCGAGTTTATCGGTGGCTATATGGCCTTCCTGATTCCACTGGCACTTGTCTATGTCGCGATCTATGTAATGGTTAAGCGGAAATGGCCAAAGCCAAGATTGAAAGTGGCAACAGGAGCCGGCTTTATCCTGATCGGCATTTTGTTGATTTGCCATTTAATCTGGGCGGCCGGGTCCATCCTGCCGATTACATCAGCCAATGTCATTTCTGAAACCATTCGCCATACGCAAATGACCGGCACAATCTGGACTACGTATTTGGCGACGGGCGGCGGAATCGTCGGTGCCTTTTTATATGCGCTATTGCATGTATTGTTTGATACAGCGGGAACTTGGATCGTCGCGATTATCCTGATGTCGATTGGCGCCATCATCTTGACAGGAAAAGCGGCCGCACCGTTTATTGCCGAAAAAATTCCAAGTGCACGTCCGGCAATCGATTCGCTGATGAATCGTTTCCAGCGGAATGAGCCGAAAAAACTGCGCGCTCCGCGCAAGAAATCAGCACCTGAACAAGTGCTGGAAATCAATGAATCCCTGGCTTATGAAGAAGAGGAAGAAGAAGACCTTCTGTACCGCCCACAGCCTGAAGAACCGATCATATCGGCATTTACTGAAAACGTGAAACCGAAACAGCCGGAAGTGCGGAACGTGCCTGCTGCGGAAACTGCTGCAGAACCGGACACCGGTGATATCCAGTTGATGTCGACTGCAGAAGAACTGGAAAACGAAGAATACCAGCTGCCGCCTCTGAGCTTGCTGACACTGCCGCCGCACCACGACCAAAGCGGCGAGTATTCGGGCATCCAGAAAAACGCTAAGAAACTTGAGAAAACGTTCCAGAGCTTCGGCGTCCGTGCGAAAGTGACGCAGGTCCATTTAGGGCCAGCTGTCACTAAATACGAAGTGCTGCCGGATACCGGCGTCAAAGTCAGCAAAATCGTCAGCCTGCACGACGATTTGGCATTGGCATTGGCTGCGCGCGATATCCGTATTGAAGCGCCGATTCCGGGAAAATCCGCAATCGGCATTGAAGTGCCAAACACGGAAGTCTCGATTGTCAGTCTTCGTGAAGTGCTGGAATCGGAAGAAAACAACCGGCCTGATGCCAAATTGCTGTTTGCCTTAGGCAGAGATGTTACAGGCCAAGCAGTGATGACAGAATTGAATAAAATGCCGCATCTGCTCGTTGCAGGGTCAACAGGAAGCGGAAAGTCGGTGTGCATCAACGGCATCATCACCAGCATCATCATGCGGGCAAAACCGCATGAAGTGAAAATGATGATGATCGATCCGAAAATGGTGGAATTGAATGTCTATAATGGCATTCCGCATTTGTTGGCACCGGTTGTCACAGATCCGCGGAAAGCAGCACAAGCATTAAAGAAAATCGTTTCGGAAATGGAAAGAAGATACGAACTGTTTTCTCATACCGGAACACGCAATATCGAAGGCTACAACGAATATGTACGGGTCTTCAATGAGGAAAATGAAGACAAGCATCCAAAGCTGCCGTTTATCGTTGTCATTGTCGATGAGTTGGCTGATTTGATGATGGTTGCTTCAAACGAAGTGGAAGATGCCATCACGCGCCTGGCACAGATGGCGCGTGCAGCAGGGATCCATTTGATCATTGCGACACAGCGCCCGAGCGTCAACGTCATAACCGGCGTCATCAAGGCGAATATTCCATCGCGCATCGCTTTTGCTGTGTCATCTTCCATCGATTCACGGACAATCCTGGATATGGGTGGAGCTGAAAAATTACTAGGACGCGGGGATATGTTATTCCTTGGAGCAGGCCAATCAAAACCGGTCCGTGTGCAAGGGGCATTCCTGTCGGATTCAGAAGTTGAAAAAATTGTTGACTTTGCAATTGAGCAACAAAAAGCTCAGTACCAGGAAGACATGATTCCAAGTGAAATCGACGAGACCAAAATCGATGAAGAAACAGATGAAATCTATGATGATGCGGTCCAGTTGGTGACAGAAATGCAGACAGCTTCGGTTTCCATGCTGCAACGACGCTTCCGTGTGGGCTACTCGCGTGCTGCCCGCATCATAGACCAAATGGAGCAGCGGGGAGTCGTCGGACCTTATGAAGGCAGCAAACCGCGGACCGTGTTAGTTCCAAAGCAGGAAGAATATTGAGTAATTTGGGTTTTTTTGTGACAAAATGATTAGTATTTTTGAATATAGGGAAATGAAAATTCGCTAAATTCGACAAATTACTATTTATTTCATTTCTAATAAGTGGTATAGTAATTTTGATTAGTAGGAATGTTTTACATCAGATGTCTGATCTCTGTCATGGGTGGTGAATCATATGACAATTAAATCGGATCATCGTGCTTTGTACCTTCAGGTTATTGACCGAATGAAGCAGGATATTGCTGCGGGCGTCTACAAAGAAAAAGAGAAGTTGCCGTCCGAGTTCGAATTGTCAAAAACCCTGGGAGTCAGCCGGGCGACTTTGCGAGAAGCGCTCCGGCTGTTGGAAGAAGATAATATCATCGTCAGACGCCACGGAGTCGGCACATTCGTCAATTCAAAGCCTGTTTTCACATCTGGGATTGAACAATTGACGAGTGTGTCCGATATGATCCGTCAGGCAGGAATGGAACCCGGCGCTATCTACTTGAGCACGTCGGAGACCCTTTCTTCTGAGGAAGATATAAAACGCTTTCATTGCACCGCCGATGATACTGTCATTACAATTGAACGCGTTCGCACGGCAAACGGAGAGCCTGTCGTTTACTGCATCGACAAGGTGCCTTCGGACTATTTGCCTGCAGATTTTTTAGGGCGCAAGGAAAGTTCCATTTTTACAGCGATTGAAGAATCCGGCGATATTCATATATCCTACGCGGTGACGTTCATTGATCCGACTGGGTATCATGAAGATGCTTCTCCAATCCTGGAATGTGAACCGGAAACGGCTTTACTGGTATTAAAACAGCTCCATTACGATGAAGACGATCGATTGGTGCTTTATTCAAAGAATTACTTCAGAGCTGATAAATTTAGCTTTCATGTGGTTCGCAAACGCGTGTAAAACATCAAATTCCTGCTAATATCAAAAAAACCTTGGGGGTTATTACATTGACAAAACGTAAATTTGGTCTAGGTTTATCATTAATGCTTGCTGCTGGTACGATGCTTGCTGCCTGCGGAAGCGAAGAAGATACTTCAACAGGTGAAACTGGCGGAGGAGAAGGCACGGAAGAAGCTGCTGATTTCTCGGTTGCCATGGTTACAGATGTTGGCGGTGTGGATGATAAATCCTTCAACCAATCTGCTTGGGAAGGGGTCCAGCAATTTGGTGAAGAAAATGGCCTTGAAAAGGGCGATGGCGGCTTTGACTACCTTCAATCTGCATCAGATGCGGATTACAACACCAACTTGAACAACTTGATCCGCCGTGATTTTGATGTCGTATTCGGTATCGGCTACCTTATGGAAGGTGCTGTAGCAGAAATTGCTGAGCAGCAGCCGGAAGCTCAAATCGCCATCATTGATGCGGTAGTAGAAGCTCCAAACGTTGCAAGTGTCCTGTTCAAAGAGCAGGAAGGCGCATTCCTTGCGGGTGTAGCAGCAGCTCTAATGACAGAAACGAAAAAAATCGGATTTGTCGGTGGGATGGAAATTCCAGTAATCGAACGTTTTGAAGCAGGATTCCTTGAAGGGGTTGCAGCTGTAGACGAAACAGTTGAAGTCGATGTTCAATATACAGGGGCTTTTGATAAAGCGGAATTAGGTAAAACAACTGCAAACCGTATGTACTCAGCTGGAGCTGATATCATTTTCCACGCAGCTGGCGGTACTGGGAACGGTGTATTCACTGAAGCAAAAGAACGCAAAGAAGCAGATCCGGATGCAAACATCTGGGTTATCGGCGTAGATGCTGACCAATACGATGAAGGCCAAACTGGCGATGCCAACGTAACTTTGACATCTGTATTGAAAGGTGTAGACAAAGCAGTAATCAACATTTCTGAACAGGCAATGGCTGGAGATTTCCCAGGTGGCGAAACAATCACTTACGGCCTTGCTGATGATGGTGTAGGCCTTGCGGATTCTCGTGGAGCAATTCCAGAAGATGTGATGACTAAAATCGAAGACTTTAAAAAACAAGTTATCGATGGCGAAATCACAGTACCAGAAAAAGTAGAGTAACAGTCACTCAGAAACACGGTCATCATAAAGACCGGGTCAACCGGTCTTTATGATTTTTTTTGTCTAAAGAAGGAAGTTAATAGATGAAAGGCTTTTGGCAACGGAAGCCTTTCCTGTATTAATTAAATAAAAGAAGTCAGCAGTTTCGAGGGAGTGACAACAGTGGAATATGTAATTGAAATGCTGAATATCCGTAAAGAGTTCGGTACGTTTGTCGCAAATGACAATATTACGCTGCAACTGCAAAAGGGAGAAATTCACGCATTATTAGGGGAGAACGGCGCAGGGAAATCGACGTTGATGAACGTCTTGTTCGGTTTGTACCAGCCGGAAGGCGGAGAAATCCGGGTTCGGGGCAAGAAAGTGGATATTGCCAATCCGAATGTCGCAAACGATCTGGGAATCGGAATGGTCCATCAGCATTTCATGCTGGTCGAAAACTTTTCGGTCACCGAGAACATCATCTTGGGCAGTGAGCCAACCAAATACGGCATCACCAATAAAAAAGACGCGGCCAAGAAAGTTCAAGCGTTATCTGAACAATATGGGTTGAACGTAGATCCGTATGCGATTATTGAAGACATTTCTGTAGGCATGCAACAACGGGTCGAAATATTGAAGACTTTGTACCGCGGAGCCGAAATTTTGATTTTTGATGAACCGACTGCTTCCCTGACACCTCAGGAAATCACGGAATTGATTCAAATCATGAAAAGATTGATTGCTGAAGGAAAATCAATTATTTTGATTACCCATAAACTAAAAGAAATCATGGATGTGTCGGACCGGGTTACGGTTATTCGCAAAGGCCAGGGAATTGGCACAGTCATCACTTCAGAAACAAATCCAAATGACCTTGCGTCGTTGATGGTTGGTCGGCAAGTGGAATTCACCACCGTTAAAGGGCAAGCTTTCCCCGGCGAAGAAGTCTTGGATATTAAAGATTTGGTCGTCCAGGATTATCGCGGGATCGATAAAGTGAAAAGCTTGAATCTGAACGTTCGCAAAGGTGAAATTGTCGGAATTGCGGGAATTGATGGGAATGGCCAATCCGAATTGATCGAAGCCATAACTGGCCTTCGAAAAGTGAAAAGCGGCACTATTTTTGTCAATGGCAAAGACGTCACGAATATGAAACCACGCAAAGTGACAGAAACGGGAGTCGGCCATATCCCCCAGGATCGCCATAAGCATGGCCTTGTACTGGATTTCCCGGTAGGCCATAACATTTCACTTCAAACGTACTATACAAAACCCATTTCTAAATCAGGAATTATTGATTACAATAAAATCAATGAGAAGGCGCTTCAAATTATCAAGGATTTTGATGTCCGGACGCAAGGACCGTCAGAATTAGCCCGTTCACTATCGGGAGGAAATCAGCAAAAAGCCATTATCGGACGCGAAGTAGACCGCAATCCGGATCTATTGATTGCAGCGCTGCCGACACGGGGGTTGGATGTCGGTGCAATCGAGTTTATCCATAGCCGCTTGATTGAACAGCGTGACAACGGCAAAGCCGTTCTATTGATTTCGTTTGAACTCGACGAAGTCATGAACGTTTCAGACCGTATTGCTGTTATCCACGACGGAGAAATTGTGGATATTGTCACGCCTGAAACCACCACTGAGCAGGAATTGGGCTTGTTGATGGCAGGACACACCGGTCACAAAGATACACAGGATTTGACGAAGAAAGGTGAGGATCAGCATGTCGAATAGAGCGACCAATCTCCTGGTCCCCATCGTTTCCGTTATTTTAGGATTGCTAGTCGGTGCAGTGATCATGCTGGCCAGCGGCTATAATCCATTGGAGGGCTATGCCGCCCTTTGGAACGGAATTTTTGGAGACATGTATACGATCGGAGAAACGATTCGCCAAATCACTCCTTATTTACTGGCTGGTCTGGCAGTTGCTTTTGCGTTCCGCTCAGGACTTTTTAACATTGGTGTGGAAGGGCAACTGATCGTTGGCTGGTTTGCTGCGGCGTATGTCGGAGTAGCCGTCGAATTGCCGAAGATCATCCACTTGCCATTAGCCATTATCGCAGCAGCAGTAGCTGGAGCTTTATGGGGCTTTGTACCAGGTCTTTTGAAAGCGAAATTCCATGTCCATGAAGTAATTGTCACAATCATGATGAACTACATCGCTTTGCATGTTACAAATGCATTGATTCGGACCGTTTCTGATGGCGGTGACCGCACAGAAAGTATTTTTGCAAGTGCTTCCCTGCGCTCAGAGTTTTTAGAGAATCTGACGGAATTTTCGCGTCTGCATCTGGGAATTGTCATTGCTTTGCTTATGGTCGGTGTCATGTGGTTCATTTTGGAGAAAACAACGCTCGGCTTTGAGCTGAAAGCTGTTGGATTTAACCAGAATGCTTCTCAATATGCCGGCATGAATGTCAACAAAAACATCATTCTCGCCATGGTCATTTCAGGGGCGTTTGCTGGATTGGGTGGAGCGATGGAAGCACTTGGCACATTTGAGTATGTTTCTTCCAAGGGTGGGTTTACCGGAATCGGTTTTGATGGAATCGCTGTTGCCTTGCTCGGCATGAATACGCCGCTGGGTGTCATCTTCGGTGCAACCTTGTTCGGTTCCTTGAAATATGGGGCTTTGAATATGCCGAACGCTGCCGGTATTCCAATTGAGATTGTAGAGATTGTAATTGCGGTTATCATCTTCTTTGTAGCTTCAGGATACATCATTCGCTTGCTGCTGCTCCGTGCATCAGCTAAGAAGAAGGAGGCGAAGTAATATGAGTTTCCTTGACGTTCTATACTTCATCATTCCTTCAGCGATCTTCTATGCAGCGCCACTTATCTTGGTGGCGATCGGCGGTGTCTTCTCGGAAAGATCGGGTGTTGTCAACATCGGCCTTGAAGGGCTGATGGTCATCGGTGCGTTTGTCGGGATTTTGTTCAACTTATTGTTTGCCGATACGTTCGGCGCAGCCACACCTTGGATTTCATTGATCGCCGCCATGGTTGCCGCATTGCTGTTATCTTTATTGCATGCAGTTGCATCCATTTCATTCCGCGCAGATCAGGTAGTATCAGGTGTTGCCATCAACTTATTGGCAGTTGCGTTGTCTTTGTATCTGGTGAAAAGAATTTTCGATAAAGGGCAGACAGACTTTATCACTGAGCGCTTTTCGCGCTATAATGTTCCGTTCCTTTCGGACATACCGGTTATCGGTCCATTATTCTTTACTTCTGTTTACAATACATCGTTCTTCGCGATTGGGGTTGCCTTTGTAGCCTGGTTCATCATCTATAAAACGCCGTTCGGCTTACGCTTGCGTGCTGTAGGTGAGCACCCAATGGCAGCGGATACGATGGGAATCAATGTAGCGAAAATGCGTTATGTCGCGGTTATGATTTCCGGTGCGCTAGCGGGAATCGGTGGTGCAATCTATGCGCAGACCATCACCAATGATTTTGGCCATGCCACAATCAATGGCCAGGGCTTCATGGCGCTGGCAGCGATGATTTTCGGTAAATGGCATCCGCTTGGTGCAATGGGAGCTGCTTTGTTCTTCGGATTCGCGCAATCCTTGAGTATCGTCGGATCATCTATACCGATAATCCAGGAAATTCCGAATGTGTTCCTATTGATTTTGCCGTACGTCTTGACGATCTTTGCACTAGCCGGATTTATCGGACGCGCCAATGCACCACTGGCGAACGGAAAACCATATATCAAAGGACAACGATAAAGTATTTTGCAAGAGCCGTCATTGCGATGGCTCTTTTTATTTGTTTCTGAATTCTGCCGCTTTCGCTTTTCTTATTTTCTAGCTGCAGCGGCCAGCTCTTCGGATCATAAGCCACTCTGGCTGTGTGGCAAAGAACGTCACTTCGCCAGTACGTCTTATGTCTTTCAGAGCTGAACAGGCCGCTTTCGCTTTTCTTTATTTGCAATTAACGGAAAAGGTTCGGTATAGTTAGAACATGAACGACGAGAGGGGATTCAACATGTTTGAAACGATTAACATTGCTAAAGGCGTTAATGTGCACGTCAATGAAACTACACAGTTTAAAACGATAAATTTCTCGATTAAATTCAAAGATAAACTTACCAAGGAAAAAGCATCTGCCCGTTCGATTTTGGCAAATGTATTGCAGCACAGCAATGAGGTCTATCCCTCACACACGGCGCTGCGTATGGTTCTTGACGACCTGTACGGTACATCTCTTTACATAGATTCTTCAAAGCGGGGCAATGAGCATATTGTGACGCTGAACGTTGAAACGGTGAATGATCAATACCTGTCTGAAAAAGGGGTTTTGGAAAAAGTCCTGAATTTGATGTACATCGTTTTGTTCAAGCCGAATTTTGAGCATGGCTTATTTAAGGAAGCTATTTTTAAACGTGAGAAAAATGCCATTATCCAACGCATTGAATCCGTTTTTGATGAAAAGACGCGTTATGCGCAGCAGCGTATGATGGAATTGGCATTGCCCAATCATCCGGCTTCAATCACATCGAATGGTACTATTGAGGATGTAGAAAATGTCACCAACGAACAATTGGTTGCCGAATACAAAGAAATGTTGACTGAAAATGAAATTGAAATATATGCAGTGGGTGACGTTAAACCGGAAATGATTGCGTCTCATATCCGTGAATTTTTTCACTTCAAGGATCGGGAAAAAGCGATAGCTGCACCGCCTTTGGAATTGGTTAAACCGGAACAGTCACGCGTGCTTGAATATGAAGACATGAAACAAGGGAAATTGCATATGGCATTCTTTACACCAATTACGTTCCGCGACGAAAAATTCCCCGTCATGCAATTGATGAACGGCGTCTTTGGCGGTTATGCACATTCGAAGCTGTTTGTTAATATTCGCGAAAAAGAAAGCATGGCTTACTACGTATCAAGTTCTTTCGCTTCGCAATTTGGCTTGATGTTTGTGCTGGCAGGGATTGATTCAAAACTGGAAGAAAAAGCAGTGGCATTGATTCTGGAACAATTGGAAGAAGTCAAAAAAGGCAATATTTCTGATATTGAGCTTGAACAGACAAAGGCCTTGCTGACCAACCAATTGAAAGAGGCATTGGATTCAGCGCGTGGACAAATCGATATTTATGATCAATACATGGAATTGACGGATTCATTTGAACCGGAATTTATGATCAACAGATGGAAACACGTTACCAAAGACGACATTGCCGCTGTTGCTCAGGAACTGTCTTTGGAAATGACTTATTTCTTATCAGGCAAGGAGGATGAAAAAGATGCATAAAGTCGAATTTGAACAATTGGAAGAAACGCTTTTCCACGAGAAGTTGGATAATGGGCTGGACGTTTATATTCTGCCAAAAAAAGGATTTTCAAAGACTTTTGCGACTTTTACTACTAAATACGGTTCGATCGACAACCATTTTGTCCCTCAAGGTGGAATGGAACCGATTAAAGTGCCGGACGGCATCGCTCATTTCCTTGAGCATAAAATGTTCGAAAAAGAAGAAGGGGACGTTTTCCAGGAGTTCAGCAAACAGGGTGCTTCAGCAAACGCCTTTACTTCATTTACCCGGACCGCTTATCTGTTTTCGGCTACGGGCGAAATCGATAAAAACGTCAAAACACTTTTGGATTTTGTCCAAAGCCCTTATTTTACGGAAAAGACCGTAGAAAAGGAAAAAGGCATCATTGCGCAAGAAATTACGATGTACGATGACCAGCCTGATTGGCGCCTGTATTTTGGCATCATCGAAAACCTTTATAAAAACCATCCGGTGAAAATTGATATTGCGGGCACTGTAGAATCCATCCAGGACATCACGGCTGAACATTTATACACGTGCTACAACACGTTCTATCATCCGTCCAATATGTTGTTGTTCGTCGTCGGAAATGTCGATCCGGATCAGATGATGAAATTGGTGAAAGAAGATCAAGCGCAGAAAACATTTGAAGCGCCAACAGAAATCAAACGCATTTATCCGGAAGAGCCGAAAGAAGTGGCAATCAAGGAACGCGTACTGGAAATGAGCGTTCAGAAGCCGAAAGTCTTTTACGGCATCAAACCGGAAAAGTTGGATTTGATTGGGCCTGATATGCTCAAGCATGAATTGGCAGCTCAATTGGCCTATGAATTGCTGTTCGGTCGGACATCGGATTTTTATCATCATGCTTACGAAAACGATTGGATCGATGAATCTTATTCTTTTGATTATTCATTAGAGCATGGTTTCGGATATGCTTTGATCGGTTCTGATACCCACAAACCCGAAGTGCTGATAAAGGAAATCAAACATACGCTTCAAAATGCAATTGAAAAATGGCCTTTTGGACAGGAAGACCTTGACCGTGTTCGCCGCAAGAAAATCGGTTTTTTCTTGAGAGCGTTGAATTCGCCTGAATATATCGCGAACCAGTTTACCCATTACGCGTTCAATGAAATGAACTTATTCGATGTTGTCCCCGTTCTGGAGAGCTTGGAAGTGGTTGACCTTCAAAATGCTTTTGCTTTAGTCAGCCATGAATCCCAGCAATCGATCTTCACTATTATGCCGACTGCGAAAGAAGCAGAGTGAAACGGTTTGCCGTCTTATTAGGAGCTTCTGGAGAAATCGGTGAAAGCATCGCTCATCAATTGGCAAAGAGCGGATGGTCGCTGTACCTGCATTGGAATTCGAATCCAGCAAGTAGGCTTGCGGCCCGGTTAACGGAACAGTATCCTGCACAGGAGTTTGTTCCGATACAGGCTGACTTTGCTGATGAAGCAGGAGCCGGGCAGTTGGCTGGAAATGTTTATGATGCAAGCTGCGTTATTGTGGCGAGCGGGCATTCCTTACAGAAAATGCTCATTGATACAACAGAACAGGACATGGAGTCACTTTGGCGTGTGCATGTGAAAAATCCGATTTCGGCGATCCGTTCGATTTCACCTTTTTTTCATCGTTACAATAAATCTTATGTTGTCTTTATCTCTTCAATCTGGGGTGAGACCGGTGCCTCTATGGAAACGGTGTATTCAGCTGTGAAAGGTGCCCAACTGGCATTTGTTAAAGCCTATGCCAAAGAAATGGCGCCGTCTGGAACACGTGTCAATGCAGTGGCACCAGGGTTCATCATGACGAAAATGAATGATTCCTTTTCTGCAGAAGAATTGCAGGAAATCGAGGACGATATCCCATTGGGGTTGGGGTCCCCTCAGGATATAGCGGATGCCGTCGAATTTCTGGTCGGCGGAACAGCGGATTATATGACTGGGCAAACCCTCCGAATTAATGGCGGATGGCTGATATAATCGCATTTCCTGTAACTATATGCCCCTTTCCCCATAGCAGTAAATCCGCTATCATATTAACTAGAGATTCCTGTAGAGAAAGGTCTGGTATTGCATGAAAGAATGGTATTTTGAATACGAAATTCAAGTGAACCGTCCTGGTCTGCTTGGCGATATCGCTTCTCTTCTGGGAATGCTGCGCGTCAATATCGTAACCATCAATGGTGTCGACCAAGGCCGGCGTGGAATGCTGCTGCGTGCTGAGCATGATGTTCAGCTGGAGCGCTTTGAACAGATACTGTCGACCATCGAAACTATCAAAGTGACGAAATTCCGCGAACCGAAGCTGCGTGACATCCTGGCAGTGCGCCATGGGCGTTATATCCAGCGTGACGCGGATGATCGGAAAACCTTCCGCTTTGTGCGTGATGAATTGGGTCTGCTGGTTGATTTTATGGCTGAAATCTTCAAGCAGGAAGGCCATAAGTTGGTGGGGTTAAGAGGGATGCCACGAGTCGGAAAAACCGAGTCGATTGTCGCAGCCAGTGTCAGCGCCAATAAAAAATGGATATTTTTATCTTCCACAATGATCAAGCAAACCGTCCGCAATCAATTGATGGGCGACGAACACAACGCCAATAATATATTTATCTTGGATGGCATTGTCACTCGCCGTTCATCCGATGAACGGCATATGCAATTGGTGCGTGAAATGATGCGTATGCCCACCATTAAAGTAGTGGAGCATCCGGATAAGTTTGTTGAGCAATCAGATTACAGCATTGAAGATTTTGATTATATTATCGAATTGCGCCATCATCCAGAAGAAAAAATCACCTATGAAGTGTTGGAAAAAAACACTTTTATGAACGAAAAATCACAAGGCGATATGTTTGGTGACGGATTCAACTTCTAAGTAGGCAGGTGATTGTATTGAGTGAATTGGGTACGCGGCTCAAAGAGGCCAGAATCGCCAAAGGGTATAGTTTGGAAGACCTGCAGGATTTGACCAAAATACAAAAACGGTATTTGGCTGGTATAGAAGACGGCAACCATAGTATGATGCCTGGCGCTTTCTATATACGTGCGTTTATCAGGCAATATGCTGCAGCTGTTGGGCTGAACGGGGAAGAATTGCTCGAGCAGCATAAATTGGAAATGCCGGCCGATCAACCTGCTGCTCAACCACAAATGCCAAATACCTTTTCTTCCAGAAGCCGCTCAGTCACAAGGACAGCGCCCAATGAAGCATATGCCGAATTTATCCCTAAAGTCTTGGTGGCGCTGTTTATAGTCCTGATCCTTGCGGTTGCCTGGTATTTTTACAGCGCATCAACAAACAGGGATTCTACGGGTACGCCTGTGGAGGAGGACAACGGTGTTCCTTATGAGACACCGGCTCCTGCTGTGCCGGAGGAGACGGAAGAACCTATTGAGGAAGAGCCTGCCGATGAGCCTGCTGCAGAACCTGAAGAGCCGGAAGCAGTATTGACTGTTGAAGGAACGCAAGGGGAAACAACGACTTACTCGTGGCAGGGGCCCGCTGAACGTGAGTTGGAAATAACGGCAAGCGGCCCGTCGTGGATTGCAGCTACTGATGAAAATCAGCAGGAATTGACTTCTGAAGCCCGTGTCATGCAAGCTGAGGAAACAGAAAAAATCGATCTATCGGAAGTGGAAAGCGTTCGTTTGCGTATTGGCGATTATTCAAATATTACCTTGACGCTCAATGGTGAACCGATTGAGTATTCCCAAAACATTCAACCCCAAAATATCGTTATTCAATTTATGAACGCCGAATAGCCATCTTGGATGGCTATTTTTCTTGACAGTTTGAAAGGAGAAACAATATGAACATACCAAATCAGATCACCATTTCGAGGATTTTATTGATTCCAGTATTTATGGTGGTCATGCTAGCAGGTTTCGACTGGGGAAACATAACGCTTTTCGGAGCTGAAATGCCCGTCACTCATTTTGTAGGAGGACTTATTTTTATCTTTGCTTCATTGACGGATTGGGTGGACGGCTATTATGCCCGTAAATATAACCTCGTCACGACTTTCGGGAAGTTTTTGGATCCGTTGGCCGACAAACTATTGGTTTCAGCTGCATTGATCATTCTTGTAGAACTGGGCTTTGCCGCATCATGGATCGTCATCATCATCATCAGCCGTGAATTTGCAGTGACGGGTCTCCGATTGGTGCTTGCTGGAGAAGGCGAAGTGGTCGCTGCTGGCAGCCTGGGGAAAATCAAGACAACCGCGCAAATCTTGGCGATTGCAGCCTTGTTGCTGCATAATACTATTTTCACATTGGTTGGCTTGCCGTTCGGTGAAATTATGCTCTACATCGCTTTGATCTTCACGGTGTGGTCGGGCTGGGATTATTTCTATGCCAACCGCCGCGCATTGATGGCTTCAAAATAACTCAAAAAAATTGTAGGCAGTGGAGGTGTTTTTCTTCACTGGCTTTAACTGCAGGATAAACGCATGCAAAGGGGATTGAACAAATGAACGCTGAAATTATTGCGGTAGGTTCAGAATTATTATTAGGCCAGATCACCAATACAAATGCCCGTTTCCTGTCTAATCATTTAGCGGAACTGGGCATCAATGTTTATTATCATACCGTGGTGGGAGACAACTCAGACCGTTTGGAAGATGCAATTAAAATTGCAGAAAGCCGCGCTGATTTGATCTTGTTCACTGGAGGGCTGGGACCGACTAAAGATGATTTGACGAAAGAGTCGATCGCCCGACATTTGGACACGACGCTCGAAATGAACCAGGAAGCATTGGACTCCATCGTTGCTTTTTTTCAGCGAGCAGGCAGACCCATGACCGAGAACAATAAAAAGCAGGCGCTGGTATTGAAAGATAGCGATGTGCTGGTCAACCATAACGGAATGGCGCCGGGCATGATGTACGAAAAAGACGGACGTGTCTATATTCTGCTACCCGGACCACCAAAAGAAATGGAGCCCATGTTCCAGTTCGAAGCAAAACCGAAGCTAGCTCGACTGCTGAATAAGGCTGATGTCATTTTGTCGCATGTTCTGCGTTTTTATGGCATTGGCGAAGCTGAACTTGAAGACCGGCTGCAGCACATTTTAGATAAACAGTCGAATCCGACCATTGCGCCTTTGGCTGCAGATGGGGAAGTGACTCTTCGCATTACGGCCAAAACCAATACGGTTGAAGAAGCATGGCAATTGATCAATAGCACCAAGAACGAAATATTGGATTTGGTGGGTGACTATCTCTACGGCTATGACGACGATTCGCTGGCTTCAAAAACGGTTGAACTTTTGAAGGGGCAGAAGAAAACGATTTCCGCCGCTGAAAGTTTAACCGCGGGTCTTTTTCAGTCTGAATTAGCATCGGTCGCAGGAGCAAGCGCTGTGCTTGCAGGCGGTGTCATCACTTATAATGAGGAAATGAAAATACATCAGCTTGGCCTGTCTTCTGAGCTTCTTGCTGAACACGGTGTGGTCAGTGAACAGACAGCGCTAGCGATGGCTGAAGCTGTGCGCAGCAAATTTAAGACTGATATCAGCGTTTCACTGACAGGCGCAGCAGGTCCCGATGCCCATGGCGATCAGCCGGCAGGTACGGTTTGGATCGGCATCGCTACAGAAAACGGTTCGCAGTCTTTCCGGCTCCAGTTATCTGGCATGCGGAATACAAACCGCTTGCGGGCTGTTAAACTGGCGCTGCATTATGTGATTCGAACGTTAACCAATGAAGATGCACGCAAAATTTAATTTTGCGTGTTTTTTTCTGCCCATAAATGGGAATTGCACTTTATAAGGCGTTTAAATTTCGCTTTTAAATAAATAAAGCGAATAAACGTTCGCTTTTTTCTTGTGTATTTCTCAATAAGCTAGTATACTAGAAACAGGTAGAAAATTAGGTTTTCATTTAGAGGAGGATTTCTTTTGAGCGATCGTAAAGCAGCGTTAGACATGGCGTTAAAACAAATAGAAAAGCAATTCGGTAAAGGTTCTGTCATGAAATTGGGGGAAAAAACCGACCGTAATATCTCATCAGTTTCCAGTGGATCTTTGGCATTGGATACAGCGTTGGGAATAGGCGGATATCCGCGCGGACGTGTGATTGAGATATATGGTCCTGAAAGTTCAGGTAAAACGACTGTCTCGCTTCATGCGATTGCAGAAGTGCAGGCAACCGGCGGAACAGCAGCATTTATCGATGCGGAACACGCATTGGATCCGGTTTACGCAAAAAACCTTGGCGTTAATATCGATGAATTGCTATTGTCTCAGCCGGATACTGGCGAGCAGGCATTGGAAATCGCAGAAGCGCTTGTCCGTAGTGGAGCAGTTGATATCGTAGTTGTCGACTCGGTAGCAGCATTGGTGCCAAAAGCGGAAATCGAAGGCGAGATGGGCGATTCTCATATGGGATTGCAAGCGCGTTTAATGTCTCAAGCTCTACGCAAACTTTCTGGCGTCATCAACAAATCGAACACGATTGTGATTTTCATCAACCAAATCCGTGAAAAAATCGGCGTTATGTTCGGTAACCCGGAAACGACTCCTGGTGGCCGTGCGTTGAAATTCTATTCTTCCGTACGCTTGGAAGTGCGCCGTGCAGAAGCCTTGAAATCAGGTACTGAAATCATCGGTAACAGAACGAAGATCAAGATTGTGAAAAACAAGGTTGCACCACCATTCCGTACAGCTGAAGTTGATATCATGTACGGAAAAGGGATTTCTCGTGAAGGTGAAATCGTTGATATCGGTTCAGAATTGGAGATTATCCAGAAGAGCGGTTCATGGTATTCATACAACGACGAACGCATTGGCCAAGGCCGTGAAAATGTTAAACAGTTCTTGTTGAATAACCCTGAAGTCCGCAATGAAATTTCTGGGAAAATCCGTGAGTCTTACGGTATGGCGGCAGCATCCTACACAATTGCCGGCAATAAAGAAGACCCAGAAGATTTCAACCTGTTACTGGATGAAGACGACGAATAAAATCACTTGAATAAGCAGGGAAAAGCCGCTAAGCACATGCTAAGCGGCTTTTCTGCGATTTCAGGAATGAATTATTAGGTTCGATTTGTATAAGAACCAGGAAAGCGTTTGTCTGATGTCTATCAGAATTCCACAGACTCTGAATCAGGTAACTGTTGATACAGGAAGTCTCATACTTAGGCTACTTCCCTTATATGATCGCTTGCGCTTTTCTCTAGTCCAGCTCCAGCGATCAGCCCCTCGGGGTCATAAGTCCCTCTGTCCATGCGGCTGAAGAGATGCCGCACAGCCAAAGTGCCTTATGCCAGTCAGGGCTACACGATCGCTTGCGCTTTTCTCTTGTCCAGCTCCAGCGATCAGCCCCTCGGGGTCATAAGTCCCTCTGTCCATGCGGCTGAAGAGATGCCGCACAGCCAAAGTGCCTTATGCCTGCCAGGGCTACACGGTCGCTTGCGCTTTTCTCTTGTCCAGCTCCAGCGATCAGCCCCTCGGGGTCATAAGTCCCTCTGTCCATGCGGCTGAAGAGATGCCGCACAGCCAAA
>NZ_JACSPU010000001.1:837854-1146832 GCF_014836985.1 Planococcus wigleyi
ATCAGCCCCTCGGGGTCATAAGTCCCTCTGTCCATGCGGCTGAAGAGATGCCGCACAGCCAAAGTGCCTTATGCCTGTCAGGGCTACACGATCGCTTGCGCTTTTCTTGGTTGACACGACATAAGTCCATCTATACAATTAAAATTGTATAATTTACTAATTCTTAAATAGTTGCAGTTGAAAAAATTTTTACTTATTCATCTTTTAAACTGAAAAAAATCAATAGCAAGAGGAGGTGTCCGAATGGGTATTAACGAGTTCATCTTCGCTTTGCTTGGTATCATCGTCGGTGTGGTTGTTGGATATTTTGCATTGAAAAAAGCTAACGATTCCAATATTGCAGGCGCTAAAAACTCTGCGGAGCAAATAGTCGAAGATGCAAAACGAGAAGCTGAAGCGCTGAAAAAAGAAGCCTTATTGGAAGCGAAAGACGAAAATCATAAATTGCGTACTGAAACAGAATCTGAAATTCGGGAACGCCGATCTGAGTTACAAAGACAAGAGAATCGGTTGTTGCAGAGAGAAGAAAATTTAGATCGCAAGGATGATGCTTTAAACAAAAGAGAAGCGAGTCTGGAACGCAAAGACGAAGCGCTCGCAGAAAAACAACAGCATATTGAACAGATGGAAAGCAAAGCTGAGGAGTTAGTCCGACAGCAGCAGTCCGAAATGGAACGCATTTCATCTTTGACACGCGAAGAAGCGAAATCAATCATCTTGCAGGACGTTGAAAAAGAACTTTCAACTGATATTGCTGTAATGATGAAAGAATCGGAAGCCCGCGCCAAAGAAGAATCGGACAAAAAAGCGAAAAACATTTTGTCATTGGCGATGCAGCGTTTCGCAGCAGACCATGTAGCAGAAACTACCGTATCGGTAGTCAACTTGCCGAATGATGAAATGAAAGGTCGTATCATCGGGCGTGAAGGACGTAATATCCGTACGCTTGAAACCTTAACAGGAATCGATTTAATCATCGATGATACGCCGGAAGCGGTTATTCTATCAGGATTCGACCCGATCCGCCGTGAAACGGCGCGATTGGCACTTGAAAAACTTGTATCAGATGGCCGTATCCATCCTGCACGCATCGAAGAAATGGTCGAGAAGTCAAGACGCGAAGTGGATGAACAAATTCGTGAAATTGGTGAACAAACCACATTTGACGTAGGTGTACATAACCTGCATCCTGACTTGATCAAAATTCTTGGGCGCCTTCGCTACCGCACAAGTTACGGACAAAATGTACTGAAGCATTCTGTGGAAGTTGCATTCTTGTCAGGCTTGATGGCAGCAGAACTTGGAGAAGATGTTACACTTGCCAGACGTGCCGGCCTTCTGCATGATATCGGTAAAGCGATTGATCATGAAGTGGAAGGAAGCCACGTGGAAATCGGTGTGGAACTTGGAACCAAGTACAAGGAACATCCGGTTGTCATTAACAGTATTGCCTCTCACCATGGCGACACCGAAGCGACTTCAATCATTTCGGTCATCGTTGCAGCAGCAGATGCATTGTCTGCCGCTCGTCCAGGTGCACGAAGCGAAACACTGGAAAATTACATCCGCCGCTTAGAGAAGCTTGAAGAAATTTCCGAATCGTATGAAGGTGTTGAGAAATCATTCGCCATTCAAGCGGGACGCGAAATTCGCATAATGGTTCGCCCTGAACAGATCGATGACATGACGGCGCATCGTCTGGCCCGTGATATCCGGAAACGGATTGAAGAAGAGCTGGATTATCCAGGTCATATCAAAGTGACGGTCATCAGAGAAACCAGAGCAGTTGAATACGCAAAATAATAAGGGTGAGGCTTCGATGAATGTCTATTCAAAGAAGCCTTTTTCTTATGGAAAAAGGTGAGTTTGTGAAAATTTTATTTATTGGAGATATTGTAGGATCAATCGGAAGAGATGCATTGGAGTCATATTTGCCGAGATTGAAAAGAAAGTATTCGCCGGATGTCATCATCGCCAATGGCGAGAACGCCGCAGCAGGCCGCGGCATCACTAAAGCTATCTATCAGGATTTACTGTTCATGGGAGTGGACATGGTGACGATGGGCAACCATACATGGGACCAGAAAGAGATTTTTGATTTTATTGATGAAGTGGATTACTTGATCCGTCCCGCTAATTTTTCGGACGAAGCACCTGGCCGTGGCATGGCGACTGTGACGAAAAATGGCCAAACCTTGTCTGTCATCAACTTGCATGGCCGCGTCTTCCTGCCGCCGCATGAAGATCCCTTCCAAAAAGCAGACGAGCTGATAGAGGAAGCCAAAGCAATTTCTCCGTTAGTGTTTGTGGACTTCCATGCAGAAGCAACCAGTGAAAAAATCGCCATGGGCTGGCATTTAGATGGCCGTGCCTCCGTTGTAGTGGGAACCCATACGCATGTTCAGACTGCCGATGCACGTATTTTGCCAAATGGCACAGCGTATATCTCGGATGTCGGGATGACAGGTCCATATGATGAAATACTCGGCATGAATAAAGATGCCGTACTTTACCGTTTCAAAACCAATATGCCGACGCGTTTTGAAGTGCCGAAACGCGGCCGGTCAGTGGTCAGTGGATTCTTTACGGAAGTGGACGACCAATCGGGCAAGGCAAAATCATTTGAACGTGTATATATCAATGAAGATTATCCGTTCCAAGGCTAAATCTGCAGCTTCTTGACGAAACACCGACAATTCGAGCAGACGCCTTGTAGAACATGCGTGATTTTCAGTATAATAAGGTATCGAATGAAAGTTTTTATGCAATAGAAGTCAAGGCAATACTTTCAACTTGTCCATGCATTGTCTTCTTTTCATCGTGCGACTAAAACTTTCAGCGAATAATTGAAGGCATTGCTTGTACAAGGCGGAAATCTTGTCTGCCATATCCATTTACCTGTACAATCAGATTCAGTGGCAATAGTGAAGAATGCAGTATGCAACTATTCACGTCCGCACTGCATGGCGCATCAAGAATTACTAAAACTAAAACATGGTCATTGAACGGTGAACTTATGGAAGTCGTATCAGACCAAGAAGTGGGTGTCTATAAATGACGTATACAAAGCAGGAAATCATCGACAAAGCACGTGAAGTAGCAGATATGATCGCAGCAACAGAAGAAGTGGATTTCTTTAAACGCGCGGAAGCACAAATTAACGAGAACCAACAAATCCGCGAAAAAATCGCCAGCTTGAAGAGCTTGCAGAAACAAGCAGTCAACTTCCAGGCATACGGTAAAGAACGCGCATTGACTTTGATTGAAGGCAAAATCACTAAAATTGAAGAAGAAATTGACGCTGTGCCGATTGTCCAGGAATTCAAACAATCGCAAAGTGACGTCAACTCTTTATTGCAGATGGTCTCAACAGCCATCGCTAACCAAGTGACAAACAACATCATCACAGAAACAGGCGGCGACTTGTTGCGTGGCGAAACTGGATCAAAAGTCCGCAACGACACACCAGGAAGCTGCGATTAATAGAAAAGCGGAAGCGATCGTGTAGTCCTGACAGGCATAAGGCACTTTGGCTGTGCGGCATCTCTTCTGCCGCATTGCCAGAGGGACTTATGACCCCGAGGGGCTGATCGCTGGAGCTGGACAAGAGAAAAGCGGAAACGGCCGTTCAGCTCCGAAAGGCATAAGACGATTTGGCGAAGCGGCGTTTTTTCAGCCGCATAGCCAGAGTGGCTTATGACCCGAGGGGCTGGCCGTTGGAGCTGGACAAAAAGAAAAGCGGAAACGATCATTTAAGGAAGGTAACCTAAGTACGCGACGTCCTGTCGCAACGGTTACCTGATCCACATCCTGTGGACCTCCGTCAGGCATAAGACAGGCCAGCAGAGTGGCGCGCTTTGCCACGCAGCTGGGTTGACTTATGACCCCGAGGGGCCGATCGCTGGAGCTGGACAAAGAAAAGCGGAAACGGCCGTGTGTTGAATACCAACACTGACTCATAACTTTTCCATCAGCATTAAACTGAAAGAGCCAAAGCTCTTTCAGTTTTTTCTTTTCCCCTTTGAATTTTGGTATAATAGAGAAACGACGAATCGATTTGAAAGAGGTTTTAAAATGGCACCGACACCAATGATGCAACAATATTTTCAAATAAAGTCCGAATACCTGGATGCGTTTTTATTTTTCCGTATGGGCGATTTCTATGAGTTGTTCTATGATGATGCCATCAACGCATCGCAGATTTTGGAAATTACGCTGACGAGCCGCGGAGGCACTGGAGATGACCGAATTCCCATGTGCGGCGTTCCCCATCATGCAGCGAAGAATTACATCGATCAATTAATACTGAAAGGCCATAAAGTGGCCATCTGTGAACAAGTGGAAGATCCGAAAACGGCCAAAGGAGTGGTCAAGCGTGAAGTGGTGCGCCTTGTTACCCCAGGTACGCATACAGAAGGGAAAAGCGTCGATTCCAAATCGAATGTATTCCTTGCAGCTGCTGACGAGTTATCGGATGGCTTCGGGCTATCGTATGTTGATATCAGTACAGGCGAAGCAACAGCTACATACATAATGGGGACAGAAAAAGCCCTTCTTCAGGAACTTCAATCGTTGAACATCCGTGAATTGGTAGTTTCCGAGCAGTTATTTGTCTTATTGACCGAAGAAGAGCAGGACCTGGTGCTGTCTATCGAAACGATGGAAGAAGCGGCTCCGTTAAGCCCTTCGCTTGTGGCTAACTGTCCGAATGACCTGCACATGAGCTGCCACCGTCTTCTGGCGTATATTGCGCGGACTCAAAAGCAATCACTTGATCACATTCAAGCGTTTGCCTACAAAGAGAACAATCAATTATTGAGCATCGATTTCCACTCGAAGCGCAACCTGGAATTGCTGCAGTCGATCCGTGGCGGTGAAACAAAAGGCACTTTGTTGTGGCTTTTGGATGAGACCGTTACAGCGATGGGCAGCCGGAAATTAAAGCAGTGGCTGCACCAGCCTTTAGCGAATAAACGGATGATTGAAGAACGCCAGCACATGGTGGCCGCATTGATCGATCAATATTTCGTGCGTGTAGAGCTTCAGGGGCTGTTGAAGGAAGTCTATGACTTGGAACGCCTATCCGGCCGTATCGCCTTTGGGAGCGCCAGTGGGCGCGATTTGGCGCAGCTTCGGAGCTCGCTTGAGAAAGTGCCGGTGCTGATTGAAGAATTGGCCAATTCGGGAAATCCGGCATTGGTGGAGTTCAGTGAAAAACTGGATCGCTGCATCGAGGTCTGTGAATTGCTGCAGGCCATCAGTGAAAATCCACCCTTGTCTTCAAAAGAAGGCGGCGTCATCCGTGATGGCTTTAATCAGCAACTGGATGAATACCGGGATGCTTCACGCAACGGCAAAGACTGGATTGCAGAACTAGAACAGAAGGAACGTAAACTGACAGGAGTCAAATCCCTGAAAATCGGGTACAACCGCATATTCGGCTATTACATTGAAATGTCCAAAGCGAATATGCATTTAGCGGATTTGGAACGTTATGACCGCAAACAGACGCTGGCGAACGCTGAACGCTATACAACGCCTGAACTGAAAGAAAAAGAAGCGTTGATTTTGACAGCTGAAGAAGAAAGTCTGTCACTTGAATATGATTTATTCGTAGCGATCAGAGATGAAGTCAAACAATACATTTCTCGTATTCAGCGATTGGCTTCCTCCTTGAGCGGGCTGGATGTCTTCCTGAGTTTCGCCAATGTAGCGGAAAAATATCGTTTTGTTAAACCTGATTTTAACGATGCCAATGAAATTTCCATCATCGAAGGACGGCATCCGGTTGTGGAAAAAATGCTCAACAAGCAGCATTATGTGCCGAACGATTGCGTGCTCGCAGAAGGCCAGAACATGTTGTTGATCACCGGACCGAACATGTCGGGTAAAAGTACGTATATGCGGCAAGTGGCATTGACGATTGTTTTGGCCCAGATCGGCAGTTATGTACCGGCTGAATCCGCAAATCTGCCGATCGTCGATCAGATCTTCACGCGCATCGGGGCAGCTGATGACTTGGTGTCCGGACAAAGTACATTCATGGTTGAAATGCTGGAATCGCAATATGCCATCACCCACGCGACCAAAAACAGCTTGCTGCTGTTTGATGAAATCGGCCGAGGCACCTCGACCTACGATGGCATGGCACTGGCACAATCGATGATTGAATACATCCACCGTGAAATCGGGGCTAATACGTTGTTTTCCACGCATTACCATGAGCTGACGGCGTTGGAAGGTACGCTTGATAAGCTTCATAATGTCCACGTGGCGGCAATGGAACAATCGGGCAAAGTGGTGTTTCTCCACAAAGTGAAAAAAGGCCCGGCGGATAAGAGTTACGGAATCCATGTCGCGGAGCTTGCGAACTTGCCGGAACCGATATTGGCACGCGCACGCGAGCTGCTGAAAACATTTGAACAAGATAAAAAGCAACAGCCAAAAAACATTGAACAGTTATCCTTCTTTGATGAGATGGATACCGAAAAAGATGAAATCCTTCAGACCATCACGGATGTGCAAGTTGCCGCGATGACACCGCTTGAAGCGTTGCAGCTCATTAACGAATTGCAGCAAAAACTGATTAATAAGGAGTGAAATCATGGGCGTCATTCGTTTGATGGACGAACCTTTATCCAATAAAATAGCCGCTGGTGAAGTGGTCGAACGCCCGACTTCGGTCGTTAAGGAATTGGTGGAAAATGCCATCGATGCCGGCAGTACAGCAATTGAAGTGCTGCTGATCGAAGCCGGACTGACGTCCATCCAGATCATCGACAATGGTGTGGGAATGGATGCCGACGATGCATTGTTGTCGTTCTCCCGCCACGCTACCAGTAAAATTGCCAATGAACATGATTTGTTCCGGATCCGCACGCTTGGATTCCGCGGAGAGGCGCTGGCCAGTATCGCCTCGGTCTCCAAAGTGACTTTGCACACATCCAATGGAACAAGTGGGACGTTTGTACAAATGGAAGGCGGACGCCTGACAGAGCATCGTGCCGGTTCTTTGAGAAAAGGAACCGACATTAAAATCGATCAATTGTTCTTTAATACGCCGGCGCGCTTGAAATACATGAAGACGCTGCAAACGGAACTGGGCCATACCATCGACTTGCTGAACCGGTTTGCATTGAGTTATCCCGCCATCGCCTTCAAATTGACCCATGACGGCAGAACCATTCTGCAAACAGCCGGCAGCGGAGAAATTAAGCGTGTACTGGCAGATATCTACGGAGTGGCCATCGCCAAGAAAATGGTGCCCTTTGAGGGTCAATCGCATGATTATAAGATATCAGGTTACGCGTCACTACCCGAAATCACCCGTGCCAATAAAAACTATATTTCGTTGTTCGTCAATGGCCGTTGGGTAAAACATTACGCGATCACCAATACAGTACACCGCGCTTATCATACCTTTTTGCCGCTTGAGCGGCAGCCGATTGTGGTGATGAATATTGAAGGCGATCCTTATTTGACAGATGTCAATGTCCATCCGGCGAAACTGCAGATTCGGTTAAGCAAAGAAAAAGAATTGATGGAATTGATTCATGAAACGATCCGCCGGACGATCAGTACGGTCGTTCGTGCACCCGTCATCGATAAACCAAAACCAGTAAAGCAGGCGCCGACCAAACAACTGGATCTGTGGAAAAGTTCCTTTACAGTCCAGGAGCCGAAGCAGCCTTTGCCTGAGAGGGCCGCGGAGGACTGGAGCGAACTGCCGATTGAAAAAGAAGTGGAGCCGGTTCGCCGGCAATCCGAGGAAGCCGCACCGGTCAAGGAAGTGCTGCAGCCATTGCCGGAACGTGAAGAAGATGACAGCCCGCAATTCCCTGAGCTGGAAGTAGTGGGGCAGATCCACGGCACTTATATTGTGGCGCAAAGCAATGACGGATTTTATCTCATTGATCAACACGCGGCACAGGAGCGCATCAAATACGAATATTTTCGCGAAAAAGTGGGCGATATCGACAGCAATGAGCGCCAATCACTGCTCTTGCCGTTGACGTTCCATTACAGCCGCGATGAAGCTTTGCGGTTAAAGGAAAATTTGAATGTGCTGGCAGACAGCGGGGTGTTTCTCGAGGAGTTTGGCGATACGTCATTCATTGTGCGTGAATACCCGACCTGGTTCCCGAAAGGCTTCGAACAGGAAGTCATCGAAGACTTAATTGAACAGGTCCTGACAGAACGCAAAGTCGATGTTAAAAAGTTGCGTGAAGACGCAGCCATCATGATGAGCTGCAAGCGGTCGATCAAAGCGAATCATTTTTTGCAGAAGCATGACATGGAGCGGCTGTTGGCGGATTTAAAGCAAGCGGAACAGCCGTTTACTTGTCCGCATGGACGTCCTGTAATCATTCATTTCAAAACCTATGATGTTGAAAAAATGTTCAAGCGAGTCATGAATTAGGTGTCTCAGTTTGGAGAGTTTTGGGTAAGTATAAAGAACAGGTGATATGACTCAGTGAGGAAGGGTGTGGAGAATGCAGGTACGCAAAGATTATATGCATGTGTCTGATGGACACGAACTTTATTATGTATGCTATGAACCGCCAAACCCAATCGGACATGTCCATATCATTCATGGAATGGCAGAACATATTGCCCGCTATGAAGAGTTTGCTGAGTATTTGGCATCGCGGGGGTTTATTGTTTCCGGCCATGATCAGCGCGGCCATGGGAAAACTGCGGAACGCAACGGTGTGCAAGGCTATTTTGCAGATCATGACGGTTTTAACGAAGTCGTTGAAGATGCCCGCTCAGTCATCACTGAAGTCCAGCAGGCAACCGGCAACTTGCCGCTTATTTTATTCGGCCACAGTATGGGGTCATTTGTGGCCCGGCGTTATATGCAGCTTTACAGCGAAGACATCAGCCGGGTCGTCTTATCAGGCACAGGCGGCAACCCGGGGGCTTCCGGAAAAATGGGGTTGGCTGTGGCATTGGCCTCTGCAAAAATGCAAGGCAAACAGCAGCCCAGTAAGACTCTTGGTAAAATGACCTTCGGCAGTTTCAATAAACCTTTTGGCGACGAAGGTTCAGCGAGTGCTTGGCTATCGAGTGATAAAGAAGCGGTTGCAAAATACGAAGCGGATCCTTGGTGCGGTTTTGAATCGACCAATCAGTTTTATGTGGATTTGTTCTCAGGCTTGGCCCTCATCAACAAACCGTCCGAAATTGACCGCATCCGCAAAGACTTGCCGGTGCTGTTGATCAGCGGCGCAATGGATCCTGTTGGCGGCAATGGAAAAGGGGTTTTCAGTTCAGCAAAGCAATTCGATAAAGCAGGCATGAAGAACGTCAAAATTTATCTTGCGGAGCAAGGACGCCATGAATTGTTGAACGAAATTGATCGCCATTTTCATTTTGAGCTGATCGGTGATTGGATGTGCGGAAATGATTGATGTAATAGCCATCGTTGGCCCGACCGCATCCGGCAAGACGGCATTGAGCCTCGAACTGGCTAAGCGATTGGACGGGGAAGTCATTAATGGGGACTCGATGCAGATCTATCGGGACATGACGATAGGGACGGCGAAGATTTTGCCGGAAGAAATGCAGGGGATTCCTCACCATCTTCTGGATATTAAAAATCCGGACGAAAGTTTCTCTGTTGCTGAATACCAAACGCTGGTACGCGAAAAAATTGCAGATATTCAATCGCGCGGCAAGCTGCCGATTATTGTTGGCGGCACTGGACTTTACGTGCAGGCGGTTTTGTTTGATTACCGATTCTCGGAGGAAGCAGTGGACCAGGAACTTCGAGACAGTCTGCATCAGGAACTGGAGGAACTGGGTCCTGACAACATGCACCGGAAATTGCTGGCACTTGACCCAGATTCGGACATCCATCCCAATAATACACGCAGGGTTATTCGTGCTATTGAAATCCTGATGAGCGGCCAGAAAAAAGGTGACCGGGAGTTAGCATTATCGCCTATGTACAATGAACTGATCATCGGCTTGGATATTTCGAGAGATATCCTTTATGAGCGCATCAATCAGCGTGTAGAGGTGATGCTTGGGCGAGGCCTGATTGCTGAGGTTGAGTCATTGCGAAACAGGGGCGTACGGGATGTCCAATCCATTCAAGCCATTGGTTATAGAGAAATCTACGCTTATTTGGACGGGCAGGCAACCCGTGAAGAAGCGGTTCGAAAACTCAAACAAAACTCAAGGAAGTATGCCAAAAGGCAATTTACTTATTTCAAGAACAAATTACCGATATTCTGGATTGATGCATTGGCAGATCCCGAAAAGAATCTGCAGGAAATAATCGCCTTCATGCAGGAAAATGACAGAGACTGTCGAATTGATAAACTGACAACAAAATTTAATACAAGTAGAGAATTAGGGGGATTTTCATGAAACCAATCAATATCCAAGATGTCTATCTGAATCAGCTTCGTAAAAATAATATTTATGTAACTGTCTTTTTACTCAACGGCTTCCAATTAAAAGGAACCATTAAATCCTATGATAACTTTACGGTGCTGGTCGAAACGGAAGGCAAGCAGCAATTGATCTATAAACATGCTATCTCAACGTTTTCTCCAGCAAAAGCTGTAGCGATCGAACACGAAGAGTAAGGGAGATTCCGGACTGCCGTTGCAGTCCGGTTTTTTATTGGGCTTAGTTTCAGTTTTCTGTCGCTTTGCCGAAATGGCTTATGCCTGTCCAATCTAAACGGCTGTTTCAGCTTTTCTTGATGTTCAGCTTCAGCAGCCAGCCCCTCGGGGTCATAAGTCACTCCGGCAATGCAGCTGAAAAGATGCTGCACAGCCAAAGCGCCTTATGCCTGTCGGGTCTAGACGGCTGCTTCAGCTTTTCTGGTTGACAGGTGGCTTTTGACGGTATAGCATTTTCAGTGGAAAAGGAATTACATTCAGGAGGCGTATGTATGAAAACCATCACAGCAGATGAATTACAGCAACGAGTAGAAGCTGGAGAAGAACTGAACATCATTGACGTTCGCGAAGCGGACGAAGTGGCTGCGGGAATGATTCCTGGAGCTAAGCACATTCCTCTGGGGGAAGTGGCAGACCGCATCGAGGAACTGGATGCCGGGAAAGAATATCATATGGTGTGCCGTGCAGGCCGCCGCAGCGAAATGGCATGTGGGATTTTGGAATCAAACAACATCGATACAATTAACGTCGAAGGCGGCATGACTGCCTGGAACGGCGAGACAATCGCATAACATAAAAAATCAGACCGCCCGGGAAATTTAGCCGAGTGGTCTGTTTTCATGAAGTTTGGATTTTGCGGGCAGGCAATCTCCATTTGAATGTATAAGAGAGAATCCGCAAGGCTGTAATCAGCACAAACAAAGAATAGAGCATCAGGTCAGTTTGCACTAAATTAAAGCTGATAAACAATCCCGCCAAAGCAGCCCAGACCGCATAGATTTCCGCTTTCAAAACCAATGGCTTACGGCCTGCCAGCAAGTCGCGGATGATTCCTCCTCCGGATCCTGTCAGGACTGCTGCAACGATCACTGCAAAAAGCGGCAATTCCAAATCGACCGCATAAATGGCACCTTGTACGGCGAACGCCGACAATCCGATTGCATCAAAGAAATAGCCCCAGCGATTCCAATGGCCAAGCAATTTATGCGGGAATAAAAACACAATCGTGATAGAGATAAGGGCTAGCTGAAACATAAACTCCTGTTCCCACAGCGCCGAAACCGGCACGCCAATCAATAAATTCCGGACGGCACCGCCTCCAAAGGCAGTGACTACGCCAAGAAGGTACACGCCGAAAATATCGTATTCTTCTTCCATTGCAATAATGGCCCCGGAAATTGCAAAAGCAATCGTTCCAATGGCGCTCAGTACTTCCCAAGCCATAGCCTTTTATCCCCCTTCGCGTACGACTCTATGAATTGTATCAGAATTTGACGCTATTTCAAGTCGTGCCTCATAATAAGATGAGAAGTTTAACAGAATGGAGAATTGCATGCATACACAGATTAGGACAATAGAAGAAACTATCCAACTACAGCTCCAGCTGGCTGATGAAATTGCATACGTTAATCAGAAGAAAGTGCTGGATGCTTTCCATAACCAGCGTGTCAGTGATCACCATTTCAACCCGTCAACGGGCTATGGCTACGATGATGAAGGGCGCGATACGCTGGAACGCGTTTACGCAGATGTCTTTAAAGCGGAAGCGGCACTCGTGCGGCCTCAAATTATCTCTGGCACCCATGCCATCACAATTGCATTATTCGGTATCTTGCGGCCGGGAGATGAGTTGCTTTACCTTACAGGAAAACCCTATGACACCTTGGATTCCATCGTTTCAGGAGGAGAAAAAGATACCGGGTCGTTGAGGGATTTCGGTATCAGCTACCAACATACTGATTTGGATCCTGACAATAAAATTGATTGGGGCGCTGCTCAAAATGCAATCGGTGACAAAACAAAAGTCATTGCCATCCAGCGGTCCAGAGGATATGATACACGCCCTTCATTTACAATAGAAGAAATTGAAGAGATGATAGTCCGGGTTCGTGAGATAAAACCGGATGCGGTTATTTTTGTCGATAATTGCTATGGCGAGTTTGTGGAGATGCAGGAGCCGATTGAAGTGGGTGCGGATCTGATTGCGGGCTCGTTAATCAAAAATCCGGGAGGCGGATTGGCGAAAATCGGCGGATATATCGCAGGAAGAAAGGATTTAATCGAAAAATGCGGTTACCGGATGACGTCTCCGGGTATAGGTGGAGAGGCGGGTGCTTCTCTTAATGCACTGCCTGATATGTATCAGGGCTTTTTTATGGCACCGCATATTGTTTCGCAAGCGTTAAAAGGGGCCATTTTCACTTCAGCGCTTCTGGAACAGGCTGGCATGGTGACGACGCCTCATTGGAGCGGCAAACGGACCGACTTGATTCAATCAGTGTCGTTTCAGAATGCGGAACAGATGATTGCGTTTTGCCAAACCATTCAGGCGAGTTCACCGGTCAATGCGCAGTTTGCGCCTGAACCAGCTTACATGCCGGGCTATGAAGACGATGTCATCATGGCTGCCGGTACATTTGTGCAGGGATCCAGTATCGAGCTGACTGCGGACGGTCCGATTCGTCCACCTTATACAGCATTCGTTCAAGGCGGTCTTACGTATGAACATGTAAAAATTGCCGTATTGAATTCAGTAGATGCATTAAAAAAATTGAAGTTAATTTAAATGATTTCCCGTATGGAGCATACGGGAAATTTTAATGTAAGAAAACATAACATGTTGTTGACAGGTAATCTGACATGATGTATGCTTTAAGAGTAGCAATTATGTGAAATGGGTGAAACTTATGACGAACCGGGTGCGACGAACGATGCCGCTTCTTCCAATCAGCATAGTTATGCAATTGACGGAATTGACCGCCAGGCAAATTCGTTATTATGAAGAGCATGAGTTGATCAACCCTGCCCGTACCGAAGGCAACAAGCGTATGTTTTCCCTGAATGATGTGGATACACTTCTCGAAATCAAAGAATATTTGGATCAGGGACTGAATATTGCAGGCATCAAGAAATTATATGATACAAAAGAAATCCCTAAAAACGAAAAGGCAGAGCCGAAAAACTTAAGCGATGCCGAGTTGCGCAAACTATTGCGCGAAGAATTGAAGCACCAAGCCCGTCCTTTTGAAAAAGGCGGTTTCAGACAAAGTGATTTAACCCGTTTCTTTAAATGAGATGGGGTTACATACAATATTTATAGGAGAGTGAAGAGAACATGGGCAAGTATTCAAAAGAAGACATTCAACGATTAGTAAAAGAAGAGAACGTTAATTTTATCCGTCTGCAATTTACAGATATTCTTGGGGTCATCAAAAACGTTGAAATACCGACATCCCAATTGGACAAAGCACTCGACAACAAAATGATGTTTGATGGATCGTCCATTGACGGTTTTGTACGCATTGAAGAATCTGATATGTACCTATACCCTGACTTGGATACATGGGTTGTATTCCCTTGGATCACAGGAAAAGGAAAAGTTGCACGTTTAATCTGTGACATTTACAGCCCAGATGGCACGCCATTTGCTGGAGATCCACGTACAAACTTAAAACGTGTATTAAAGGAAATGGAAGAGCTAGGATTTACGCATTTCAACCTTGGACCAGAGCCGGAATTCTTCCTGTTCAAACTTGATGAAAGAGGCGAACCATCTCTTGAACTGAATGACCACGGCGGCTATTTTGACTTGGCACCGATGGACCTGGGCGAAAACTGCCGACGCGACATCGTTCTTGAACTGGAAGAAATGGGCTTTGAAATCGAAGCTTCCCACCACGAAGTGGCACCAGGACAACACGAAATCGACTTTAAATATGCAGATGCCGTACAAGCATGTGATGAAATCCAAACCTTTAAGCTGGTTGTTAAGACCATTGCCCGTAAACATGGCCTTCATGCTACGTTCATGCCGAAACCACTATTTGGTGTCAGCGGTTCAGGAATGCACATGAACCTTTCCTTGTTTGATGGAAATCGCAACACATTCCTGGATGAAGACGGCGAAATGAAATTGAGTGAGACAGCTTACCAATTCATCGCTGGAATCATTGAACACGCGAAAGGCTTTACAGCTGTAACAAACCCGCTTGTAAACTCGTACAAACGTCTTGTGCCAGGTTATGAAGCGCCTTGTTATATTGCATGGTCAGGCCAGAACCGTAGCCCGTTAGTGCGTATTCCAGCATCACGCGGTTTGTCTACACGTGTAGAAGTGCGTTCAGTCGATCCGGCAGCTAATCCATACTTAGCGATGGCTGTTCTTCTTGGCGCAGGCCTTGATGGAATCAGAAGAAAACTGACTCCACCCAATGCCGTAGACCGCAATATCTATGCAATGAACCAAAAAGAGCGTGAAGCAGTGGGAATCGAAGATCTTCCGAGCACACTTTACAACGCTTTGCAGGAATTGCAAAAAGATGAAGTGATGACAAAAGCATTGGGAAGCCACATTTTGAACAATTTCGTCGAAGCGAAAGAAATCGAATGGGATATGTTCCGCACAAGCGTCCACCCGTGGGAACGCGAGCAATACTTGAAGATGTACTAAAAATTACCTTAAGCCGTTGGTGCTGCAAAGCGCCAACGGCTTTTTTCTGTTTTCCGTCGAGTCCAGAAAGAGAAAATGAAAAAAATAATAGAAATTGAAAACTAATAGAAACTTATTCGTGTGCTAAAGCGACTAATTGGCAATGACCTGGCAGACTGAGATATTAAAAAGTTTTTAAAAAAAGAAAGTTAATATTTGACTATGTTGCTGATTAGTAAAAGAGGAGGAATCATTATGTTCATGATCTTATACGCAATTCTAATTTCTCTCTGGATCACGTCTTTAGTCGCTTTCGGAAAATCGTACATCCGTTACCACAAAGAAGAGCGTGCTTATGAAGAAAGCCACCGCGTCGATTCTTGATCAGCAGAATGCTTCACGGTTGAGAATTGAGTGATTCTCGTTGATGGTGGAATATCTGTGTGTGTTTCCTGTTAAAGGGATTCCGGCTTCAATTGCTCCTCAAATAATTGGCGAAGCATTTCAACGGAGTTTTTAAAAGAAGCAGGCCACGAGATTAAAGAACAGTATGCCGTTTGGAATTTAGTGAACTGGTCGGGTGTGATTCTTACTGTCTTGGAAGAAAGCGTGATAGAAATAGAGCCTAGGCTGATGGAAGTTAACGAGCAGGCTCTCTTCGATGGAATCATTAAAATAAGTGAACTGGAGCAAAGAACCTCGGATTTACTGAACCGTTTCGGAGATATTGAAAGAACCCTGCTGATTCGTCGTACAGACATCTTTACTCTGCTCGAAAATGAATGGATAGGCATGGGCATTGAAGACACCTTGAAACTGGCTAAACGGCCATTAGAATATAAATTATTTAAACAATCAACATTGGAAAAGATACTGAAGAGACCGATAAATGAAATTTTTGTCGATTGGAGCCTCAAAGCCGATAAAGGTTATGCTGTTCTGACTCTGCAGAAAAGTAAACATGAAAACAGTTTCTCCTCGGAGATGCTGTTTTTTATGTGCTGGCAAAGAAAGATTCCAGAGGCAAGCGGATATCTCCTTGTCTTGCTGTTGCTTGAAAATATCCTGATTCTAACTAAACAGGCTTTGTGAAATTTATGATGAAAATATGCAGAGTATGCGAAGAATACCTTTTTTTATAGTTTACAGCCGGCGAATTAAGGTTATAATTAGTTGCAGCCTGAAAAGTTAATAACTCATACTGAATTTTTCTTTCTCTTGAAAGAAGAAGGATTTTGTGGGAGGCGATTAATTTGAGGAAAATCCAAGGACTTTCGAATCTTGTAGAATATTTGGAATCAGTGAATTATCCATTGGCTGCAGAGCAGATTACAGATTTAATGTCGAAAAGAAAGATTCCGCACCGCAAAGCATTCCAAGACACTGTGATCTTTAATTTAGAACACATTGACTGGTGGATTGCTGAGCAGCAGAAACGATGATTAATTGATGAACATGCTTGAGTAAAAGAAATAACCTTGTGGTCCGTTCTGCAAAGAACGAACTGCGAGGTTATTCTTTTTTGGTAACTTTATACACTTTTTTGCGTCTACTGTTATAATAGTCTAAAAACGGAGGGGGAATCGGCTATGCGCTTTTTAATGTCTATCATTGTTTTTTTAATCTTCTTTTCGTTTGCAGGCATTGGCACATATGTTATCGGACCCGATTTGTCGACCGACCGGCTGGTTGCCGAGGCGACAGAAGAGCTTCGGAACAACGGGCAAATGGAAAAAGTGGTGGAATATGTTGAAAGTGATCCACAAATGCTTGAATATGTAGAAGAAGCCAAAATTGCAGAGGAAGAGAGTATGCCTTTGCCATTTGAAACAACTGGAGATGCGGCGGGTACAGTCATCAAAAAGGTCGGCATTGCGGATCTGGCTAAAATGAAATCGGGAATTGAAGATGGCACGATGTCAGCAGACGAAGTGATTCAGAAGCTTGAAGAGGATTTGAATGAAGAAGAGCTGCTTGCCCTGAAAGTGATCGTATACAAGGAATTATACAAACAGCAATAATAAAGGATATATGCTAAACTGAGTCACGAAGATAAAGTAAAAGTTTAAAGGAGGCTATTGCATGAAACCGTTTCGCGTAGAGTTTTATTTTGATCAAGGCAATACCATCGTACACAATGTCCAGGCTGTAGATAAAGAATCGGCATTAAGCAAGATTCCTTCCAATGGCACTTATGAAATTTCAGATGAACAAACAGGCAATATTTATCGCATTACTATCAATTTAGTTAAATATATTATCGTCAGCGAACTGTAGAAGATTTTTTCTCGGCAAGCTGCACTTAAGGTGTTGCTTGCGCAACTCCTTTTTTTAAAAGATTTTTTGCATGACAATTCGATTGGGAGGCAAATGAATGGAATTCAGAGGATCGAGTGCTTACGAGGAAAAAGATTTTTTGAAGAACTTTCTGCAAAGAAGAAATCGGGCGGAGAGCCCTAATAACAGCATTGAAAAACCAATAATCTATGGGTTGCTTGGCAACTTTCAAAACCAGGATATACTCGATTTAGGATGTGGAGATGCCTTATTCGGAAAAGAACTGTTGGAAGCAGGAGCGCATTATTATCATGGTGTAGAAGGGTCTGAAGAAATGATCGGCTTAGCGGCTGCAAATTTGGAGGGTGTCAATGCCGATCTGACATTGGCAATTATGGAGTCATTTATCTTTCCTGAAAATACCTATGACATCGTCTCCTCTCGATTAGCCATCCATTATTTACCGGAAGTGGACGAACTATTCCGAAATGTATATGAATCCTTAAAAGCTGAGGGGAAATTTGTATTTAGTGTGCAGCATCCACTGACGACCTCATCTTTTTCAAGTAAAATGTCAGGAGAAAAAAGAAGCAATTGGCTGGTGGACGATTACTTTAAAGAAGGGGAACGGCACGAACCGTGGATCGATAAAATTGTCGTCAAGCATCACCGGACCATTGAAAGCTATTTTACTTCTTTGACAAAGGCGGGATTTAGCGTAACGAATGTTCGGGAAGGGAAGCCCGAACGTCAATATTTCAGTTCTGATGAAGAGTATAGTAGGAGAATGAGAATTCCTGTAATTTTAGCTTTCAGCTGTCATAAACGCTAAATCGAAATTGTTTACATAATAAAAATATCCATTAAAAAAAACCAGGGATTTCCCCGGTTTTTTTTAATGGATTTGGCGGTAAACGCCTACAACTTTACCAAGAATCGATACTTGGTCTACAATGATCGGATCCATTGATGAATTTTCAGGCTGAAGACGGAAATAATTTTCTTCTCGGAAGAAGCGTTTGACTGTTGCTTCATCCTCAGTCGTCATTGCGACAACAATGTCCCCATTATCCGCGGTCTGCTGCTGCTTAACCACTACATAATCTCCGTTCAAAATTCCGGCTTCGATCATACTTTCACCCATGATCTCCAGCATGAAGATGTGATCATCTTCAGTGCCATAACTTTGCGGAAGCGGGAAATACTCTTCCACGTTCTCAATTGCTGTAATAGGAACACCGGCAGTTACTTTACCGATCAAAGGAACATGCAATACCGGACTTTTATCGATTAACGCTTCATCAGTGCTTATTACTTCAATGGCTCTCGGCTTGGTGGGATCCCGTCTGATCAAGCCTTTGCTTTCAAGACGTGCTAAATGTCCATGTACAGTCGAACTGGATGCAAGACCGACTGCCTCACCGATTTCGCGTACGGATGGCGGATAGCCTTTCAGCCGAACTTCCTCTTTTATAAATGACAGAATGTCTTCCTGGCGTTTGGATACTTTTTTCAACAGTTTCACCTCATTTGAGTAATTCTACTTGATTTCTACCAATAGTATACCAACTCGGGCATTGAAATGCAAACATAGGTTCGAATTTTATTCTTGACAAAAACACCTGTTCGCATTAATATGAGAACATACATTCCGAACACAAATTCTTAGGAGGCGGTTCAAATGACATTCATTCGACAAAATTCTTATCTTATCGCATTTTTCTCATTAATTGTGGTATTTACTTTTTACGCCATACTGTCCCATAATACAAACAGTACATCAATGAGCCAAGTTGAAATAGAAGAAGGCGATACGCTTTGGACTTTAGCTGAATCTTTCAGTGGCGCGACTCCCCATCATGAATGGATAGAGGAGATTATGAAAGAAAACAACCTTTCTACTCCAAAAATCATTGCAGGACAATCCCTTAAGATTCCAAGCGACCAATTGAAATTTGCTCCTGATGAGACCATTAAATTTGCAGGTGATACTGAATGAAGAAAAATGCATTAATTTATTGCCGTGTCAGCACGACCAAAGATACGCAGGAATCCTCCCTTGAGAGACAGGAAGAAGAACTGATGAAATTCGCGTTTGAACAATCTTATAAAGTGGATGGTGTATACACCGATCAGCACAGTGGATACGAGATGGATCGTGACGGTCTGCTTGAAATGCTTAATTGCATTAAGGGAGACAAAATCGATGCCGTTTTTATTCAGGATGAAACGCGTTTGGGCAGAGGGCACGCACGTATTGCTCTTTTGCATGTCATGAAGAAATATGGCGTGGAAGTTTATACCTTATCGGATATGGGGCCAATAGCCCTTAATGATATGGATGACATGGTGCTTGAAATTCTGGCAATCGTTGAAGAATATCAGCGCAAAATACATAATGCCAAAATCAAGCGGGGCATGAAACGCGCTGTGGAAAATGGCTATAAACCGGAAAAAAATCTAAAAGGCAAAGGCAATCCTGATGGGCGTGAACGCTTGGATCTGCCTATTGATCAAATTGTCAGCCTGAAAACTAATGGGCTGACTTTCAGTGAAATTGCTGTAACCTTGCAAGGATTCGGCTACCAAGCGAGCAAGGCGACGGTTCATCGGCGATATAAGGAATACGAAAAGCTGATGAAAGACTAAAACATTGCAGAAACCTTACTTTTTTTGTACCATATGAAAAGAAGAAAGGTGGATGTCTATGCTATCACCAGACAAATTAACTAGAATTAATGAGCTATCACGTAAATCGAAAACGACTGGATTATCCAAAGAAGAAGCAAAAGAACAATCTTCTTTGCGCCAGGAATATTTGCAAACGTTCCGTAAAACGATGCGTGGAACAATTGAAAATGTAAAAGTAATTGACCCGAATGGGAACGACGTAACGCCAGAAAAGGTCAAAAATATTCGAGAGAATAAGTATTTGAATTAAATACTTATTCTCTTTTTCATTGTATTCTTTTCTATTGTTGACTAAACTAGAAAGGGATTATATTTTTGTTTGAGAGAGGATGTTACTATGTCAACCCACGCAGATCAACTTGCAGTGACAACAATTCGTACACTTTCCATCGATGCAATCGAAAAAGCAAATTCTGGTCATCCAGGATTGCCAATGGGCGCAGCTCCAATGGCATATACTTTGTGGACTAAGCATATGAACCACAATCCAAAAAATCCGGATTGGTTTAACCGTGACCGTTTTGTGTTATCCGCTGGACATGGTTCCATGCTTCTATACAGTTTGCTTCATTTAAGCGGCTATGGTTTAGAAATGGATGAAATCAAAAACTTCCGTCAATGGGATTCAAAAACACCTGGACATCCCGAATATGGCCACACTACAGGCGTTGAAGCAACGACCGGTCCACTTGGACAGGGAATTGGTATGGCGGTCGGTATGGCAATGGCTGAGCGTCATTTAGCGGCTACTTACAATAAAGAAGGAATGAATATCGTCGATCACAACACTTTCGCTTTATGCGGTGATGGAGATTTGATGGAAGGCGTTGCCGGAGAAGCTATTTCTCTTGCGGGCCACTTGAAATTAAACAAATTGGTTGTTCTATATGATAGCAACGACATTTCGTTGGACGGTCCACTTGGCAAGAGTTTCTCTGAAAATGTTCAAAAACGTTTTGAATCATACGGCTGGAACTATTTGCGCGTAGATGATGGCAATGTATTGGACGACTTATCAGAAAAAATCGCACAAGCCAAAGAATCTTCAGACAAACCGACATTAATCGAAGTCAAAACCGTTATCGGTTACGGAGCTCCGAACAAATCAGGTAAAGCAGATGCACACGGCGCGCCGCTTGGTGAAGATGAAATGAAATTGGTTAAAGAATACTACGAGTGGACTTTCGATCAAGATTTCCATGTGCCGGAGGAAGTATATGAAACTTTCCAACAGGCAACTGAAGAGCTTGGGGCAAAAGCTGAGTCAAAATGGAACGAATTGTATTCACAATACGAATCAGCACATCCGGAATTGGCGGAACAATTGCAGATGGCGATCCGTGGTGATCTTCCAGAGAACTTTGATGCAGAGTTCCCGACATATGAATTCGGTAAGAAACAAGCAACTCGTTCTTCTTCAGGAGATATGATCAATGCAATCGCTAAAACAGTTCCTTCCTTCTTCGGAGGCAGTGCTGACCTTGCTGGATCCAACAAAACGAACATCAAAGGCGCTGGCGATTTTGACGCTGAACATCCTGAAGGACGCAATATCTGGTTTGGTGTGCGTGAATTTGCAATGGGAGCAGCCTTAAACGGTATGGCTCTTCATGGCGGACTTCATGTCTTCGGCGGAACGTTCTTCGTCTTCAGTGATTATGTCCGTCCAGCAATCCGTCTGGCTGCATTAATGGGGCTTCCTGTCACTTATGTCTTCACACATGATAGCGTAGCTGTAGGCGAAGATGGCCCAACACATGAACCGGTTGAACATTTGGCTTCTCTTCGGGCTATGCCGAACTTGAGCGTTGTTCGTCCCGCTGATGCCAACGAAACAAAAGCGGCATGGCGTTTGGCGTTGACGGCGAAAACTACACCGACTTTATTGGTTCTTTCTCGTCAGGACTTGCCAATTTTGGAAAACAGCGCAGAACTTGCAGAAGCTGGCGTGGAGAAGGGTGCATACGTTGTGTCCCCTGCTGAAAATCCACAAGCGCTATTGCTTGCGACTGGATCAGAAGTTAGCTTGGCTGTAGCTGCTCAAAAGCAATTGGCTGAAGAAGGAATTGCGGTTTCTGTCGTTTCAATGCCATCATGGGATCGTTTTGAAAAACAGGATAAAGAATACAAGCAATCCGTCATTCCGAGAACTGTCAAGAAACGCCTGGCTATTGAAGTAGGTACTTCATTCGGTTGGGACCGCTATACAGGCGACGAAGGCGATATTCTTGCAATCGACCGTTTCGGTGCAAGTGCACCGGGAGATCGCATCATGGAAGAGTTCGGATTCACAGCTGACAATGTTGCAAACAAAGTGAAAAATTTAATCAACGAAAACTAATATGGAAGGGCTGTCCCAAAAGGTCATGAAAAATGACTTTTAGTGGGCAGCCCCTTTTCTATTTGATGAGCAGTAAAAAAGGTGATGTTTCGTTTATCCCGCTTTAACGGGCAATAAGATCTCCCGCTTTTCGATCTGTAAGGGGGAGACCCCTACTGATTGAAGTTTCACTTTATCCCGCTTTAACGGGCAGTATGGTCTCCTGCTTTGACAAGCAGGAGATCCACTGACCGTAAAAGTCCGATTGGTTCAACTAACAATCAGTAAGGGGGAGACCCCTACTGATTGAAGTTTCACTTTATTATTTTCCTCCTTATGGTCACAATTCCTTTTTTATAGTATAATCCATTGTGGTGCACTACTTATTTACGCAACACGAAGGAGGTAACAAGAATGGATACATGGATCTGGATCGTAATCGTTATCGTGGCTTTACTCGCAGGTGTTGCACTTGGATTCTTTATCGCACGTCGATATATGATGAAATATTTGCAAGATAACCCACCAATCAATGAAGAAATGCTGCGAATCATGATGATGCAAATGGGACAAAAACCGTCTCAGAAAAAAATCAATCAAATGATGACTCAAATGAATAAAGCGTCAACCAAACCTAGCAAAACTGCTAAAAAATAAAAAGTACTCTTCGGAGTGCTTTTTTTATTTTGTTCGAATCTGCTATTAGAATTTCGGATTTCGGGTATTGAGCCAGTAAGATGCCAATTTTTGATGGCGGCTTGTATGCAGAAATCAAAGGAGGAATTCAGGATGGCGGAAAATGAAGAACTGTTGTTTTATTTACCGGTCATTGAAGAAGATGACAAGGAAGCAGGGAAGTTTCATCTTGAAAGCAATCAATTGAAAAAGGCTTTTCCCGTCTCATTGGATAAGATCGATGATTTGGTGAAAGATATGACAGATTATAGCTTAGATACAATCGAACTCCACGTTACCGGTATTGTAAAAAGTGGACCGATTACGGAATTGTTCATTGGCGCTGAAGGGCAGGCAGGCATGAAGTTGGTCCTCAACAAAAAGAAGAAACCATAATAAAAAGCACTCCGCGGAGTGCTTTTGTCATTTTACGATAGACACGGCCGAATTTGCTGAGATAGTGTGTAGGTCCTGTTGTTTAGGCGTCAGTAAATCATACTTCATCAGGAAATTTGCAACTGCCTCTTCGTATTGATCAGGGTTGCTGTTGAAAGATTGCGCATGTGCGCCTTCTTCAAACATTTTCAATTGTTTTGGTCCTTCTTTTAATGCATAAAGTTCCTCACTCATTTTCGCCAGGACAAAATCATCATGAATACTGTGTATGAAGAGCACAGGTTTTTTTATATTGGCTACTGTTTCCCTCGGAGAAACAGTAGAAATGGAATAGCCATCACGCATTTTCATGAACAAACTGGCGAGTCGCAGAGCCAAAGTTGTGCGCAGGGGTGTCGTGGTTTTCATGACATGCAGAATCTGTTCATAAATGTCGGAATAAGCGCAATCAGAGATGTAGAAATCTGCGGTGTCCTCCATACCGGCGTAAAGCAAAGTTGTAGCAGCCCCCATGGATTCACCGTGGATGCCATAAAACAGCTCATCACCAACATGCAGTTTTAATGCAGCTACGACAGCTTTCAAATCGATTTTTTCAAAATGTCCGAAACTGGTTGTTTTTCCTCCGGAATCTCCATGGCGCCGATGGTCATAAACCACCGAATTAAACCCTAAACGCTCAAACATCCGTGCGTACTTAAAAGAATTGACTTTCGTTTCGGTCACGCCATGGCAAATGATGACATAGCGATTAGTATCGTGAGGTTCGAGAAAAATAGCTTTTATCGGGTAGCCATTCTCGGATTCGATCCATTGCTCGCTTTTAGGGACATTGGCATACCAGACTTCATCATAGCGTTTAGCGCTCGTTTCCCTTTCTAGAATCAGCTTTTCATCTTTTTTCTTTACATACATCAGCCGGTTGCTGGCGATAAATCCCGCAACTGTAGCTGTTGCTGTAAGGACGCTTGATATAATGGCGGAAGTCCAAAGCAATCTTTTTTTCATGGCATAAGCTCCTTAAGGTTGGTTTTTATATAAGGTATACATGCCTGTGGCAACTGGATTGGTTACGTGGGGCTCGATTTTTTCGATGGCTTGACATAAAAGATTCTCATCAATTCCTGTATAGATGCCCATCCGGTGGAGCATATTGACGACATCCTCTGTGGCGACATTTCCGGTTGCGCCTGGTGCGAATGGACAGCCTCCGAGGCCGCCTGCAGAAGCATCAAAACGAGTGACGCCAGCCTGCAACGAAGCCAGTATGTTGGCAAGGGCCATTCTACGGGTGTCGTGGAAATGGGCTGTTATCAAAACATCTGGAAATGCTTCGATTAGTTTAGTAAACAGTTCATAACTTTCCTTCGGATTCGCCATGCCAATTGTATCGGCGACACTCAGTTCGTCGACTCCCCATTCCACAAATTGGCGGCATAAATCCAGTGTCGCTTCCGGTGATACCGCTCCTTCAAATGGACAGTAAAAGGCAGTCGATATACAGGCGCGGACAAAGATGCCTTGTTCTTTCAAGTTAAGAATCAACGGTTTTAAAGTTTCCATGCTTTCAGCCGTAGTTTTATTGATATTTTTTTTATTGAAGGTATTGGAAACGCCAACAAAGACGGCGAGTGATTGAGCTCCAGCTTCGAGAGCTGCATTGATGCCGCGTTCATTTGGTGTCAACACGAATTGGCGCCCGGTTTTTTTCGTCTGTGTGACGATATCCCGGGCATCACCCATTTGCGGCACCCATTTAGGAGACACAAAGGATGTCAACTCCATTTCCTGAACTCCGGCGTCCTGCAAAGCAGCTATAAATTGAAGTTTATTTTCAGTAGTAACAAGTTTTCCTTCATTTTGGAGACCATCCCTTGGTCCGACCTCGATAATTGTTGCATTTTTTGGTAAACTGAACATAATATCCCCCCTGCTTTCCATTGTATATAGGGAAGGGATAAAAGAGCAACTAACAGACAATCACTCAAGGGGGAAAAGTACATGTCACAGGAAATCGTTATTGTAAGCGCTGTCCGTACAGCGGTAGGTTCATTTCAAGGGTCATTAAAAGACGTGCCGGCTACACAATTAGGAGCGATCGTCATCAAAGAGGCGATCGGACGCGCCGGGATTCAGCCGGAGCAAGTTTCTGAAGTCATTATGGGGAATGTTCTTCAGGCCGGGTTAGGCCAAAATCCAGCACGCCAGGCATCCATCCATGCGGGGCTGCCGGAAACTGTGCCCGCTATGACCATCAACAAAGTCTGTGGATCTGGATTGAAATCTATTCAGCTCGCTTACCAGGCGATTTATGCTGGGGATGCAGACATTGTCGTTGCAGGTGGAATGGAAAACATGAGCCGTGCACCGTATCTCATGGAAAATGCCCGCAGTGGATTCCGCATGGGGGATCAGAAAGTAGTCGACAGCATGCTCGTTGACGGCTTGACCTGTGCATTCAATGATTACCATATGGGAGTCACTGCAGAGAATTTATGTGATCGTTACGACATCACACGTGAAGAACAAGATCAATTCGCTGCCCGCTCACAAGCACGTGCCACCGCTGCAGTCGAATCTGGCAGATTTGATGACGAAATTGTGCCAGTGGAAATTCCCCAGCGCAAAGGAGATCCAGTTATCTTCAAGGCAGATGAATACATTAAGAGTGATTCCAATGAAGCGCGTTTAGGAAAGCTGCGTCCGGCTTTCAAAAAAGACGGTAGTGTGACAGCGGGCAATGCATCAGGCATTAACGATGGTGCAGCTGCAGTTGTGGTCATGTCCAAAGCGAAAGCGGATGAACTTGGACTGACGCCGCTGGCAACTGTAGTAGCAAACGGCAGTGCAGGAGTTGATCCCGCTGTAATGGGAATCGGTCCCGTGCAAGCTGTGAAAAATGCCTTGAAAAAAGCCGATATGGCATTAGAAGACATTGAACTGATCGAGGCAAATGAAGCGTTTGCTGCGCAGTCGATTGCGGTTGACCGTGAGCTGAAGTTTAATCATGATATACTGAATGTCAATGGAGGAGCCATTGCGATTGGTCACCCGATCGGCGCAAGCGGCACACGCATTTTTGTCACTTTGCTGCACGAAATGATCAAACGTGACGCTAAGACGGGATTGGCGACTCTTTGCATCGGCGGCGGCCAAGGGATCGCAACGGTTATTAAACGTCCTTAAGGAGAGAGAGCAATGGCTAAAAGAAAAGAAGAATCCAACAGTATGCTGTCTGACGATGTGTTGGCAAAACTGAAGGAAACGAAAAAAGAATTGTTGAAACACGAACAGAAGTTGGAAGAAGAAAAAGAAGCACAGCGTTTATTCGAACGCAAAGAACGCGAGAAGAATCTATCATTTGCTGAACTTCTGGAGCGCCATGGAGATAAAGGGAATAAATTTTAGTTTTAAAAAGGAACACAATAGTTCTTATATGAAAAGGCAACGAATCTACTCATCACAGCAGCCAACCTCGAAAATTGAGGTTGGCTGTTTCTGTTTCAAGAAATCGGGTGGTTTGAACTATTTCTGTTGAGGGCAGTGAAGATAACGTGATTTGAGAACCAGAGATAGAACGAAAATGATAAACGCCAATATTGCAGAAACAACAAGCGCTGTTTGTTCTCCGTATTTATCGATGATAAAAGTGTAAAAAATGGGTGAAATCGCAGACAACAAGAAGCCAGGTACTAATAATTTTCCTACGGTGGCTCCGTAAGTATTGTGGTCAAACAGAATCAACGGCAGGGTTCCACGCGTAATCGTCATCAATCCGTTGCCGGCTCCGAAAAGAAATGCAAACAATAAAGCAGCTATAAGGAACCGGCCGCTGAGAAGTCCGCTGAAAAAACCAAGGGGCAATATACCTGAAGCTAAAATTGTCAATGAAATAGGATGGAGGCGGGCGCCGAACAGAACTTCGCAGACACGCGCAAAGGATTGTCCTATTCCCCGGAGAGTTGAAATCCATACTGAAAGAGCGGCGGTCAAACCGAGGCCGGCAAGAATAGTAATCATGTAAGTCGACATGGCAGAGTTCAAAATATTTAACAGCGTGAATATCAATGCATAGAGGCTGCCTGCGACCCATCGTTCTTTGTCTGCAGTAATGACAGGAAGGAGAGAAGGCGGCAGCTCCTTTTTATTATTGAACCGCTGTTTAGGAAGAGATAGATGCAAAGGGATGGTTAAAAGGGCAAATCCCGCATAAATTAGAAGAGCTGCTCTCCATCCGAAAGCTTCAGCTAACATGAAACCGACAGGCCAAAAGACGCTGGAAGCCAATCCGCCCAAAAGAGTGATTTGTGAAATGGGGCGTTTTGCATGTATGCCACCTATACGCGCTAATGCTGCAAATGCCGCATCATAGAGAGTCAAGCGCATAGCAAACCCGAGCAGCACCCACGACACATAATAAATCCCAATAGAATAGGATAAAGCAATGCCGCTGCAGCCTAATGACAATAGGGCAGATCCCCCCGACATAACGAAGCTTCCGCCATAGCGGTCGATTAATCTTCCCGTCAGTGGAGATGTAATTGCCATAATCACTAAGGCTGTTGAAAATCCACCATAGACAGTCGTTTCGCTCCAGTCCAAATCAGCAGCGATCCGTGTCCCGAATACAGCGATCGAATAATAGGAAATTCCCCAGCAGATAAGTTGAGAGATACCGAGTGAAATAACAGTTCGGCGAGTGATCATTGTTTCACTTCCTTACTATTCCTTATCGATAAAGCCATTATAGAATTTTTTAAGGGGCTATGGTTAATTTATAAGGAATATCTCGGATGCTATTCGGACGAAAAAAAAGGAACCCGCGGCTGCAGGTTCCTTTTTGAAAATTAATGTGTTTCATCATATTTCAATGCTCTGTCCATGAAGACAGCAAACTCTGCTCTCGTGACGTCGGCTTTTGGATTGAATTTTCCATTAGTTGAACCGATGGTGATCCCAGCAGCGTACAAAGTATCGATATACTTATCTGACCATCCGCCCTTTTTAACATCTGGGAAGTTATGGGAGCCTTTTGCTTCGATATCAAACGCTGTTACTAGCACCTTAGCCATCTCTTCGCGTGTCAGCTTGCTTTTCGGTTGGAATAGGTTGTTATATCCTTCGAAAATTCCGGCACGTTGTGTTGCTGTGATTGCATCGAAATTCGGATGCGATTTCGGAACATCTTTGAACGCTTTATATGGCAGTTCATTTTCTAAGTCCACTGCGCGATCGAACATTAGTGATACATGTTGACGTTGAATTCCATCTCTCCATTTGAAAGTTCCATCTGGATGTCCTTTAATAATGCCTTCTGCTGCCATGCGCTCAATTGCTTCGTAAGCCCAAGCAGGCTTTTCAGGCGTTACATCCGGGAAAGTTGGTTTTGTCGGTTCTGGTTTTGGATCTGGTTTTGGATCCGGTGCAGTTGAACCAGTCGTAAATTGATAAATTGGTGATTTTTCACTCTCGCCTGCCGCATTGGTTATATTCATGTACCAATGATAAACGGTGTTTTTGCTTAAGCCTTTCCACTCGGCAGAAGCCACTTCGCCTGATTTCAAGTCTTTATCCTGGCCGATAGCCTGGTCGGTATAGATGTTGACGGCCATATAATCCGTTTCGATTTGTCTAGGGTTGTCTTTTGCTTTTACATCCGCCAAATCGAATTGGGCTGTAAAGCTTTCTTTTGCAGGGTCGAATTGTTCGAAATCGTAATCATTTTCGAAAGGAGAGTATGACACAAAATCCAATGTTTCATCCGTTGGATCGAACGTCAGCTTCTTCAAATAGCCTTGTCCACGGTCAGGAGCAGTATTGCCCTGATGATTTGCCAACACTTCCAGCACTTCACGTGTTGAGCCATCTTCATTTTCAATCTGTTTGACACGGTAGTTAGCGCCGTGATGATGGCCACTGAGGACCATTTTAACATTTTCATTAGGGACGACAATTTCTCTGTTGACCACTCGTGCTTGTTCGGTTACGTATTGTGCCAACGAATTGATATTCTCATGCATGCCGACAATGGCATTGCGGTCTGCATGCTGCTTAAGAACTTTGTTTGCCCAGGCGACGGTTTCAGCTGATCCATCTCTTCCGTAGCCAAGATATAGAAAAATGAAATCATGATCGCCGAAAGAAAACAAATCGTAATGGTTTTGATTTTCTTCGTTCATTGCTTCACCAAACCACGATTTGTCTTTAAAGCGATCGATTCCAGCGTATCTCGCGAAAATGGAATAATCATAAGTTTTGTTGAGGGTGTCGATTCCTACATCATGGTTACCGGCCAGTACCCCATACGGAATGTTGGCAGCATCGAGCCGATCCAAGTTTTCCTCTGCAACTTTCCATTGTTCCTCATCGATTACATTATTGACAAGGTCTCCGGTATGCATGGCATACTCATAAGTTCCTTTTTTGAATTCGTCGATCATCCAATCTGTCATGGATGTCCAGACTTCAGGGAAATCCTGTGCATAGTATTGGGTATCCGTAAACCAGACCATAGAGAAGTCTTCATCTTTGGAATCTGTCAGCGTTCCGGAATCGTGGACCATGGCCTGAACTTTTCCATCTTTGACGAATCTCTCTTTATCAATTTCAGCTTTCAGGACAATTTCTTCGCCCTTTGCATTTCCTTCCGCCTGGTTCAAAGCGACCCAGTTGCCCGCTTTATAATCCCATGCTGAAAGATTGGCTAAACCACTTGCCAAAGTTTTTCCTTCCCAATACAGCTGGATCGCGTTGCCGGCTGCCAAGTCCTTGGAGACGTCAACTACAAAACGTTGAGAAGGAAAGCCGTTGCTGCTTTTGGTGACGGCTGTTTTTCCGTCGTCAGCTGCCATCGCTTTTATTTGTTCACCCGTTAAAGGAGCGGCATTTGTTTGGATAGGCACAGTAATCGGGTTGTCGGCTGAATCATTTGCAAAGCCGGTTATCCCTTTGCCTGCAAAATCATATTTGAATCCTTTTTTGAAATCGACGGTTTTGATGCCTGCCCCTGTTGAATCTTTTACGATAGCCTCTAAGGTGGGGGTAAGGCTGACATCTTTTGAGTAATTAGCAGGCTTTACCTGTTCTGGTTTTTGCGGAGCTGCCAGTGGAGTTAACGAAACACTGGTTAGCACTAAAGCTACTGCCGCTGTGGTGGTGAAAAACTTTTTAATCATCTGTTGTCCTCCTTTAATGGGTGTTGCGTGTTTAGTAGGTGAAAAGACTTAAACAAACAAAAATAATTATAAAAAAATAGTTTACTAGGGATATGTGTCCTTTCTTTTATTTTTTAGTGAACCTATTTATTCATAATAACAAATAAAAAATAAAAAACAACTTAATTTTCCATATTTTTAGAATATTTAATTATCTGAAGCATTACCTTCAGCTTAGATGGGATAAAACAAGTCAGGATTACCTGCTTTATAGTTGGATAACATTGTCATATACAAAGGCAAAGTTTTTGAACCTATTTAGAGGGAAGAGTAAAATGACTGGAGATTTATCAATGAATATTCATAAGATTGAAAGGGCGGCGAAGTGAAGTGAGTAAAGATAAGATGAATGTATTAGGATTTTATAATCCGGGATCGAAAACAGCGGCGCCGAATTTTGAGAAGGTTGAAATGGACCGTCCAAAAGCGGCAGGAAGAAATTTGCTTGTTGAAGTCCGTGCGGTGTCGGTCAATCCGACGGATCTGCGGACTCGTGACGCCAAAGGGGAAGATGATCAGACATTAACGGTCGTTGGACGTGATGCGTCAGGAATTGTTGTAGAAACAGGGGATGACTGCAGGTTGTTTCAGGTGGGAGAAGAAGTGTTTTATGCCGGTACAAGCATTGCGCTGGGAAGCCTTAGCGAAGTCCAGCTGGTAGATGAGCGGATTGTTGGAAAGAAGCCGAAAAGAATCGGTTTTGCGGAAGCTGCAGCACTGCCTCTGACCAGCGTCACAGCCAGCGAAGCGCTTTTTGATCGGCTTGGTGTATCACGGAATCCGACTGATAACAAAGAAAAAGTGATTTTGATCATCGGTGCAGCAGGCGGGGTGGGATCTGTGGCCACTCAAATGGCTAAATTAGCCGGATTGACTGTCGTAGGAACTGCTTCCCGTCCAGAATCAAAAGAGTGGGCGTTGAATCATAAGGCAGACTTTATCATCAATCATCACGAAGCTTTTGAACCGCAATTGGAAGCTTTGGGTATTTCGGGGGTTCATTATATATTCTGTTTAACCAATATCGATGACCACATGGAGAGCATGGCTAATGCTATCCTTCCACAAGGCAAAATCTGTTCGATCTTACCGGCAATGAAGCCGCTTCATCCAGCTTTGTTTTCAAAATCGGTCAGCTTTTCCTATGAGTTGATGTATACGCGCTCAGTGTATCAAACAGAGGATATGATTTCACAGCATCATATTCTGAACCAGTTGGCAGATTGGGTGGATGAAGGGGAAATTTGTTCGACAATGTCCAAAAAACTTGCGCCTCTCAATCCAGAGACATTAAAAGAAGCCTATGAGAACCTGCTCACAGGGCGAACTATCGGTAAAATTGTCGTTGAGGGTTCGATTTATCCCTAAAATGCCAAAAGAAAACTGAGTCAAAATTATTCCATAAATTTTCTTCTGTTTTGAATAATCAGAAAAATGGTGTTATGGTGAATATGTATCCACCCACACTTCTGCTTGATGGAAATTTAGTTGACAATCATTAAAAGGAGGAACTTCAATGGCTGATGAAAAAAAAACGGAAGAAACTTATTCAAGCAGGGCTGAAAGAGAACGGATTGGCCGTGAAACGAATGCAGGTTTTGCGCGAGTGGAACGTGCGGAAAGAGAAAATAGTTCCACTGATATTCCGACAGGACCCATCGGAAGAAAGTTAACTGAAGATGAAATTCGCCAAAGGGTTGGTCAAGGGAATTTTGATTCTGCAAAAGACGACAATCAAACAAGTTCAATCAATAGCTGAATAAATTAAGAGGCTGCAACTTCTATTAAAGAAGAACAGCCTCTTTTTTTGATTTATTCAGTTGTTCTGCTGATTCGAATCTTGCTTACAGATTCTCGAGAGTAGGTGCCAAAAACGTCCAGATTAGCCCTGCTTCTTCAGGAGAACGTGGGGTGATGACAGACGATTTCGGATAAGGCAAAGCGGCAATCCGTTGTTCGACATATTTCTTTACGTATGGATTTTGATCGATGGCTTCTATATAAGTTGTTTGAGCAGTTTGGGAAAGTATTCCTTTCTGCCGCTCCATAGACCACCTCAACCAAGCATAGAATGCATTATCGCTGAGTTCTTCTTCGTAATGGCTGATCAGACTCTCGGCTTCTTTAAGGCGGCCCAAGGCGATTAACGCCGAAACCGCTAAATATCGTACCCCTTGATGATCTCCTGGGTTCAAACGCAGCAACTCATAATAAATAGGGAAAGCCTCTTCGAAGCGGGCTTGCTCCCAATAGAAATTTCCAAGCAAAAATAGGGATCTCAAATAAGGCCGGTTTGGAACGTACAACCAAGCTACATCCATTTCCGGTTCAAAGCGTTCTTTTCCGCTGGAAACCGCTTTTTGAAGCAATTGTTCTTTTAAGGACAAATTCTCTTCCATTTCAGCTGCCAGTAGGAAGGCATCTGTATTTTGGGGATCCAACCTCTGAATCTGCTCCACTTGGCTGGTCCGATTTATAGTTGTATAGGCACTGTAGGCAAGAAACTGAGCTTTTTCAGCTTTGGTTTTCGGTTCATAGGATTTGCTGTGGTAGTACTCCATCTGGCGTTTCAATTCATTTTCACTTGTAATGGTCGCATTTTTCAAATGCATATATAATTGCCAATTCTGCAGTTCATTGCCTTTGGGATCCGTTCCGACTTCAAATGCATAAACGGCTCCTTTCTCTGGGTCTTTTTTGCTTTTGGCGGTGTGATAAAAAGAACCGAGGTCATTTTTGAAAAGTGTCAGTCCTTCTGTATCCACTCCAAAATGCTGTGCGGTTTCTTCAGTCTTCCAGTCGAGCTTCACCAATTGGTGATCGATGGCAAATTGGACTGCGCCGGCGACCGCTTCTTTAGGAATCATTGCTAAGGGTTCTGCGTAATGAAAGAAGGCTTCGATTAATTCGTCACTCTTCAAATCATGGGCAATTAGGAAATTCTCCAATTCCTCCACAGTTTCAAGAACAGCATAAGCGACTTTTTCGGTGCTCAGAAGGCCACTGCTTAGGAGCTGGTAAACAGCCAAAATGTTCCGGCTGTAGAATTCCTTTGCGTTTGCCGTTTCGGATGACTGATACATCTCCTGAAGCTTTCGGACACTTTCCGGTTTCACTTTAACAGCAACCGTCAGGCTGTTCAACACCATCATGAAATGCTCGCCTATCCGGACATCGGGCAAATAGAAACCGGTGGCTATGGTTCCAGCTTCAACCGGAAAAGACTCATTAACCTCAATTTCCATAATATCTTTAGTCAGCAAATCACGGACTTGAGCTTGGTAATTGGAAACGGAAAGAACTTCGCCGGCCATAAACAGTGGGTTAAGCCAGGATTCAAGGATCAGTTTGATTTGCATTCTTTCTTCCTTGATGATCTTCCGTTCAATAAAACTATTCCATACATCGACGCGTTCAGAAAAGAAAAAGATATCTCCGATAATGCCATTCGATTTATCTTCTCCGTAAAGTGGGACGAGAAGGTTTTCGACTTTATCTTTCCATTTCACCAATTCTTTCTGTTCTGACCGACGGGGATTATTTTCAAAAAAATCCCGAAGCGTCCCTTGCAGTACTTTGTTTTGTTCTTCAATCATCAGCTTGGAGGATCCGTCCGTCCCACAGCATTTTTTATATTTTTTGCCGCTTTCACAATGGCAAAGCTCGTTTCTGCCAATCGCTTTTATCATATAGAAGGCTCCTGAAGCAGCAGACGTTCTTCATCGCGGCTATGGATAGCGTTCACTACCAAAAGTGCATGAAACTGTTTCATGACCTCATAGTTGAGGCCTTCTTCTGCAAGCAATATTTTGATGTCAGCCACAATGATGCGCAAGATATCATGATCGCGTGTCAAATCAGCCACTGTTTGCTTGAGTTCTGGTTTCTGGTCGATCATTTCCTGATAAAATCCTTCTTCCTCTGCATCCGCATGGCTGATGATCCGTGTTTCCCAATACTCCAGCAAATGATCCGCCGCTTGATGGGCAACTTCGTATTCTTTAGCTCTCAATAAATCTTCAACTTCTTCTGTTTTAGTTACTGCTCCAGATAAGGCGCCTTCATGGATGGCATGATGGGCATGCAGCTGGCGCAAAGATGGTCCTGACATAGTCATTCATTCCCCTCATTTTTTTTCAGTATAACATGCCAAAAACCGCTGATTTTCCAGCTAGGGCATTTCCTTTGGTGAAAGAGGGAACTCCCTTATCCGATGAGAAACGGGGAGTTTTGAAGCTGGAAAAATAGATGGAAATCGGCATTTTTTTTCGGTTTTTCATTGGAGAAAATAAGAATCTGCTGGAATTCACTGTCTTGAGGCATATCTCAATGAAAAACAACCTGATTTTATTGGACAGCTTATCGGAAACCCTCGATAAATAATGGAATATGGAAATTTTGGGCTAAACAGTATTTTTGCAGTTTTCAATGAACAAGGGAATTCCAGTGCTTCTGTAGGACATTCCCTAATGGGAACTTGTATAGGGGACTAACATAATAAAAGCATACGAATGAATTTGTAATTGATTCCCTTCAATAGTTTTCATTCATGAGAAGGAGTGGGTATACGCGATGAAGAAAAAATTTGGATTGAATTTCTTTAAACCAGTCGAAAGTTATTCGGGCAGTTGGTCCATCCTGGAGGAAAAAAGCCGGGATTGGGAAAATATGTACCGCCAAAGATGGTCGCACGATAAAGTAGTCCGCACCACACACGGAGTAAACTGTACAGGATCATGCAGTTGGAAAGTATTCGTGAAGAATGGAATCATCACGTGGGAAAATCAGCAGATCGATTATCCTTCCTGCGGACCTGATATGCCTGAATTTGAACCGCGCGGCTGTCCAAGGGGTGCTACATTTTCCTGGTATGAATACAGTCCACTGCGAGTGAAATACCCTTATATGCGCGGTAAACTTTGGCGTCTTTGGAAAGCGGCGCGAGCCAGCCACCCGAACCCGGTGGATGCATGGGCAAGTATTGTAGAAGATCCTGAGAAAGCGATGTTCTATAAATCTGCCCGTGGAAAAGGCGGACACATCCGCGTCAATTGGGAAGATGCTTTGGAATTGATCGCAGCACAATTGATCTACACCATACAGAAATACGGACCAGACCGCGTGGCTGGCTTTACGCCAATTCCAGCGATGTCGATGGTCAGCTACGCTTCAGGAGCAAGATTTATTTCACTTCTTGGTGGTGAAATGCTTAGTTTTTATGATTGGTATGCGGATCTCCCACCTGCATCTCCACAAATATGGGGAGAACAGACAGATGTACCGGAGTCATCGGATTGGTATAACGCCGGGTATTTGATGATGTGGGGATCGAATGTTCCAATGACCAGAACACCGGATGCGCATTTCATGACAGAAGTCCGCTATAAAGGAACAAAAGTGGTATCGGTAGCTCCTGATTATGCAGAGAATGTTAAATTCGCCGATAATTGGCTGGCTCCTCACCCTGGAACGGATGCAGCACTAGCTCAAGCCATGACGCACGTTATTCTGGATGAATTCTATCAAAAGCGCCAAGAGCCGATGTTCATCAATTACGCGAAACAATATACGGATATGCCATTTATGATTTTATTGGATCCGCATGAAGATACATTAAAAGGTGGACGATTCTTGCGCGCCAGCGATTTGGGAGATACATCAGAGCATGCAGAATGGAAACCGGTCATTTTCGACGAAGCTGCAGATAAATTGATGGTGCCGAATGGCACGATGGGGCAGCGATGGGAAGAAGAGAAAAAATGGAACCTGATTCTCGAAAATGAAGATGGCTCCAAAGTGGACCCGGCGATGAGTGTTGTTGGCCACCAGGAAGAATGGAAGGAAATCGTCTTCCCGTATTTCGATAATCAGGGAAATGGCGTCTTCAAGCGGGTTATTCCTGCAAGAAAAGTAATATTGGCAGATGGTACAGAACGCTACGCGGCAACTGTTTATGATCTGATGATGAGCCAATACGGAATTATCCGTACGGAAAGTGAATATAATGCAAAAGGCTACGACGATGAAACCTCATTTTATACTCCTGCATGGCAGGAAAAAGTGACATCCGTCAAAGCATCAATCGTTACGCAGATTGCACGTGAATTTGCACAAAACTCGATCGATACAGGCGGACGCTCGATGATCATCATGGGCGCTGGCATCAACCATTGGTTCAACAGCGACACGATTTACCGCGCAATTTTGAACCTGGTCATTCTGACAGCTTCCCAGGGCGTCAATGGTGGTGGATGGGCGCATTATGTCGGACAGGAAAAATGCCGTCCGATTGAAGGATGGTCGACTGTGGCTTTCGCGAAAGATTGGCAAGGCCCTGCAAGACTGCAGAATGCAACTTCCTTCTTCTATTTTGCAACAGAACAATGGAGATATGAGGAAAGTGGCGTAGATGTGTTGACGTCACCTTTGGCAGAAGATGTCGCCTATCAGCACCCGGCTGACTATAATGTGCTGGCAGCACGATTAGGATGGCTTCCTTCATATCCACAATTCAATAAAAATAGCTTGCTGTTTGCAGAAGAAGCTGCTGAAAAAGGTGCAAAGACCAATAAAGAGATTATCGATTACGCAGTGGAAGAAGTTATTTCCCGTAAAACGAAATTTGCGGTGGAAGATCCAGGTGCACCGGAGAACTTTCCGAGAACACTGTTCATCTGGCGTTCCAACTTAATTTCGAGTTCTGCTAAAGGCCAGGAATACTTTATGAAGCATCTGTTAGGTGCCAAAGATGGCTTGTTGGCTGAACCGAACGTCGATGAAAAACCAGAAGAAATCGTTTGGAGGGAAGATGTTGAAGGCAAACTGGATCTTATGGTTGCACTTGATTTCCGGATGACTTCGACTCCTCTATACGCAGATATTGTCTTGCCTGCAGCGACTTGGTACGAAAAGACCGATCTGTCTTCAACTGATATGCATCCTTTTGTACATCCATTTAATCCGGCAGTCAACCCCCTGTGGGAATCCCGTTCTGATTGGGATATCTACGCTAAATTAGCTGAAAGATTCTCAGAGATGGCGAAAACACATTTGCCTGGCGTCTATAAAGATGTGGTCATCACCCCTCTTGCACATGATACAAAAAGTGAAATTTCACAGCCGATGGGTGTCGTTAAAGATTGGACTAAAGGGGAAATCGAAGCAATCCCTGGCAAAACAATGCCGAATTTCAGTATTGTAGAGCGGGATTACACCAAAATACATGACAAATACATTACCTTGGGACCTAATTTAGCTGTCGGCAAAACCGGTGCGCATGGTGTCAGCTTCTCTGTAGCGGATGAGTATGAGGAATTGAAGCACATCAACGGTACGTTCTTTGATGAAACCATCAAAAATGGTTTGCCAAAAATCCAAACGGCTCGACAAGTGGCGGATGCCATGCTGAACCTTTCATCGGCAACAAACGGACGTGTTTCACAAAAAGCATATATTGAAGCAGAAAAAGATACAGGCGTAGAGTTGAAGGATATTTCAGCAGACCGCGCAGCAGAAAAAATCACGTTCCAAAGTATCACTGTCCAACCGCGTGAAGTTATTCCGACGCCGGTGTTCAGTGGATCCAATAAAATGGGGCGACGGTATTCTCCATTCACAACAAATATTGAGCGTTTAGTGCCATTCCGGACATTGACAGGCCGACAGCATTTCTATATCGACCATGAAATTTTCCAGCAGTTCGGCGAAGCTTTGCCAATCTATAAACCGACATTACCGCCGATGGTATTCGGCAAGAATGATAAAAAGATAAGAGGCGGCGTTGATTCGCTGGTGCTGCGTTATTTGACGCCTCACGGCAAATGGAATATCCACTCCACCTATCAGGATAATCAGCATATGCTGACGCTATTCCGCGGCGGTCCGACTGTCTGGATCAACAACGAAGATGCAAAAGCACACGATATCGACGATAATGCATGGCTCGAAGTGTATAACCGAAACGGCGTTGTCACAGCGCGCGCTGTCGTCAGCCACCGGATGCCGAGGGGTACGATGTTCATGTACCACGCTCAAGACAAACACATTCAAGTGCCTGGTTCTGAAATTACGGATACCCGTGGCGGCAGCCATAACGCGCCGACCCGCATTCACCTCAAACCGACTCAAATGGTCGGCGGATATGCTCAGCTCAGTTACGGCTTCAATTACTACGGCCCTATCGGTAATCAGCGCGATGAATACGTGGCAGTTCGGAAAATGAAGGAGGTTGACTGGCTTGAAGATTAAAGCGCAAGTAGCGATGGTGATGAATTTGGATAAATGTATCGGTTGCCATACCTGCAGTGTCACGTGTAAGACCACGTGGACCAACCGTAAAGGTGCAGAGTATATGTGGTTCAACAACGTGGAAACAAAACCTGGCATCGGGTATCCGAAGCGCTGGGAAGATCAGGAACTTTATAAAGGCGGCTGGCAGCTCCGCAAAGGGAAACTGGAATTGAAGTCAGGGAATAAATTATCAAAAGTCGCGTTGGGGAAAATCTTTTACAACCCGGATATGCCGGAAATGAAGGATTATTATGAGCCTTGGACATATAATTATGAGCATTTGACCAACGCTGGAGAATTGGAACACTCACCGGTTGCACGTGCACATTCAGCCATCACTGGGAAGAAGATGGACCTTGAATGGGGTCCGAACTGGGAAGATGATCTGGCAGGAGCGCATATTACGGGACCGTTGGATCCGAATATCCAAAAAATCGAAGAAGAAATCAAATTCAATTTCGATAAAGCGTTTATGGTGTATTTACCGAGACTTTGTGAACACTGCCTGAATCCGAGCTGTGTAGCATCATGTCCCTCTGGCGCGATTTACAAACGCGAAGAAGATGGTATCGTCCTGGTCGACCAGGAAGCTTGCCGAGGCTGGCGCTATTGTATGACAGGCTGCCCTTACAAAAAAGTTTACTTTAACTGGCAAACCAATAAAGCCGAGAAATGCACATTCTGCTTTCCGCGGATCGAAGCGGGGCTGCCAACCGTTTGCTCAGAAACCTGTACGGGCCGCATCCGTTATTTAGGGGTGCTTTTGTATGATGCAGATCGCGTGCTGGAAGTGGCTTCCACACCAGACGAAAAAGATTTATACAAAGCGCAATGTGACCTATTTATTGACCCGTTTGATCCTGAAATGATTGCGATGGCCAGAAAAGATGGCATATCAGAAGACTGGATAGAAGCAGCGCAGAACTCGCCGGTTTACAAACTGGCGATTGAACATCAACTCGCTTTCCCGTTACATCCGGAGTACCGGACTTTGCCGATGGTTTGGTATGTGCCGCCGCTTAGTCCAATCATGAACTATTTTGAAGGCAAAGATTCTATTAAAAATCCGGATATGATTTTCCCGGCAATCGAAGAAATGCGGACCCCGATTCAGTATTTGGCGAATATGCTGACGGCCGGCGATACGGAAACAGTTAAGAAATCGCTGCAGCGCATGGCAATGATGCGCTCGTATATGCGTGCCAAGACAACTGGCAAGGAATTCGATGAAAGCCGCCTGGAACGGATCGGCATGACAGCCCATCAGACTGAGAAAATGTACCGCCTTCTGGCAATCGCCAAATATGAGGATCGTTTCGTCATTCCAAGTACGCATAGAGAAGGACGTGTCAATCCGTACCGTGCGCAGGGGATGGAAGGGTTTGATACAGAAGGCATGGGAGGGTGGGGAACTGACTCCGGTGGATCCTGTGACAGCTGTGGCCCGGCAACGCCAAGCCCAACTGGAACAGCTACGAAAACCGGTAAAGAAATTTATGAAGAAAACTTCTACGGAGGTATATGGCGTGATTAATTTAGAGAAACTATATCGTTATAAATTGTCATTCGGTTTTTTTGCCCATCACTTGACCTATCCGCAGAAGCTTGATTTTCATCCATCGTTGATTGAGGAATCATTCGATGCGGATCATCCGGCGTATAATTATGTTCAGCAATATTGGGAACTGATGCATGAATTGAGCTTGGATGAAATCCAGGAAATGTATACCGATATTTTTGATTTTGACAAAGACAGCACGCTGTTCATGACCTATTTCAAGTTTGAAGATGCCAAAGAACGGGGCCAGATGCTTGCTAAACTGAAAGTCTCGTATGAAATGTTCGGTCTTGAAATGCCGGATTCGGAATTATCCGATTTCCTGCCACTCATTTGCGAATTTCTTTATGCAGCTGAGTGGCTGGGGGATCCACGGGCGCCTCAGAGTTTCCAGATGCTGATTGCCGTTCTGGAGGATGGAACCTATCATCTGTTGAAATCACTTGAGAAAAAAGACAGCCCCTATTTCCATCTTGTTAAAGGATTGCGTGAAACGTTTAAAGTCTGTATCGAGCAGGAGGTGCCTGTCGATGGAAACGCTTGATAGATTAATTTGGGTGGTCTTTCCTTACCTCTGCATGGCCATCTTCGTTTTTGGGCACATCTATCGCTACCGAGTTGATAAATTTCATTGGACAGCCAAATCCAGTGAATTTATTGAAAAAAAACAATTAATGATTGGCAGCTTGATGTTTCACCTTGGCATTATTCCTGTCATTTTTGGCCATATCGGAGGGTTGGCAATTCCGATTGCCTGGATGAATGCTATTGGCGTCAATGATCATTTGTATCATATCGGTGCTATCTATATCGGTGGGATTTTTGGTTTCATGACGTTGATCGGCATGATTATTCTCACTTTTCGACGCTTTTCGCTGTCCAGTGTCCGCAAATTAAGTTCTTTTTCTGATCTTGCAGTAAACTCACTGCTTTTGTTCATTGTGTTCGTCGGAATGTATGCCACGTTGGTCACGAATGTAGTGCAGCCCGACTTCGATTATCGCATGACGATTTCAGTCTGGTTCAGGGATTTGTTCTTGTTTAGAGCAAATCCGGCTATCATGGCAGACGTGCCTTGGTCGTTTAAAATTCATGTTTTAACAGGCTTTGCCATATTTGCTTTTTGGCCGTTTACCCGTCTTGTGCATGTTTGGAGTGTACCGTTGAATTATGTAGGCAGAAGTTATATCCTGTACAGGAGACATAAACCAACAAATTAAAGAGATGTTCTCTTTTTAGTTTAATAGGAGACAAAAGCATGGATTATACAGAAGAATATCAATTGCAAATTGAAAAAATCCGGGAAGCTCTTGGTTGTGATATTATTGCGCTTGCTTTAGTCGAACCGGCGGAAAACTTGCATGTATTAAAATGGCAATACATTTCAGGCAACATAAGTGAACGCATAAAAAAAGTAGTGCTGCAATCAGGCAAAGGAATAGCGGGAGGCGTTTTTAAGAATGGCAAACCTATTCTGGTGGCTGATGTGGAAAAATTTGCAGCAAAGGAAGATTTATTCAACTATCCTATTTTAAAACTTGAAAACCTAAAGAGTATTGGCGCTGCTCCGTTATGGCATAGCGGAAGAGTGGTAGGGGTGCTGTTGGGCGGCTTTAGAGAACCCCATTTGATGACACCGGAAAGATTGCAGATGCTGATCAGCATGTCTAAATCCGACATAGGAACGCTGGACGGGAAGGAATTGATGTGGAATTGATTTCGGGGAAAAAAGATCAATTGATTGATCTCATGCTGAAGATGTACGAAAACAGCACAGAAGCAATTTTCTTTTTTACGAGCGAAGGCAGTACCATTTCAATGAACCCGGCAGCAGAAAATATAATGGATGACCATGTGCTGGAACAGCTGAAAAAAGGAGCCGAAAACGCCTTATGCAATGTCTGCAGAGGGTATACCAGCGAAAGCGATCTGACAACCTGCAAAGACTGTTATTTCACAAGTTCCAATCATGAGGACTTCACCTCTTTTCAGGTTTTTTTGGAAACAGTCGGAAAAGGCATTGTTCCGTACGCAGCAACCTTCCATGTTATCGATGCGGAAAAAGGCACGAGGGTCTTCATCTTAAGGGATTTGTCGATGCAATTTGAAACGCAAAACAAACTGCAGCAAAACAAAATGATGAAAAATGTCATTAAAGCCCAGGAAAATGAACGCAAGCGGATTTCAAGAGAGCTGCATGACAGCGTTGCGCAAGAACTTTTAAGTGCGGTCGTGGATTTGCGTGCACTTAAATACATGACAGATGACACAGAAGTCTTGAAGAAAACCAATGAAAGTACGTCAACATTAATCCGGTTGATGGACGATATCCGTAATCTGTCTGTAGAACTGCGTCCCTCAGCGCTTGATGACTTTGGGCTGGAGGCGGCTTTCCGTTCCCACTTTAAACGGGTGGAGGAAAGTTTCGGTTTAACCATTGATTTTAAGTCGACAGTCAAAAAGACCCGTTATGAAAATGAAGTCGAAACCGTATTGTATCGGATCTGCCAGGAAGCTGTTTTGAATGCGATAAAATATGCGCAAGTGGAGACTATCCAAGTTCATTTATTCGAAGAAGGGGATAGCTTGCAGTTGAGCGTAAAAGACAAAGGTGCAGGTTTTATCGTTGGAGACCATCCGATGGGCACAGGGCTTGGCCTTTATGGCATGAACGAACGAGCTGAATTGGTATCGGGAAATGTAACCATCGATTCTGAAGTCGGTAAAGGAACGACCGTGCATTTGCGTGTGCCTTTAGACGAAAAGCGGGAGGTGGCGAAATGAAGATAGTCATAGCGGATGACCACGCGATTGTGCGCAGTGGGTTTTCAATGATCCTCAATTTCCAAGAGGATATGGAAGTGATCGCCATGGCAGCTGATGGAATTGAAGCTTACCAGATGGTAGCCAAGCATCAGCCGGATGTGCTGCTGCTGGATTTGAGCATGCCGCCTGGCGAGAGCGGATTAGTGGCGACAGGGAAGATCAAGGAAGATTTTCCTGAAACCAAGATTCTTGTGCTGACGATGCATGATGATGAAGAGTATTTGTTTCATGTATTAAAAAATGGCGCTTCGGGTTATATGTTGAAAAGTGCGCCGGATGAAGAATTGCTTCAGGCCATTCGCGTCATCTACAATGGTGGAACCTACATCCATCCCAAAATGGCTACTTCATTGGTACGCGAATTAGTCAATAAAGACCACAAAGTAAAAGAATCGGATCCTTTTGAATTATTGTCCAAAAGGGAGATCGAAGTTCTGCCATTGGTTGCGAAGGGTTATGGCAATAAGGAAATTGCCCAAAAGCTCTTCATTTCTGTAAAAACGGTCGAAGCCCATAAAGCAAAAATTATGGAAAAGCTCCAGTTGAAGAGCAGGCCTGAATTAGTGGAATACGTATTAAAGAAAAAACTATTGAATTTTTGACGAAAAGCTGGGAGTTGGTCTTTTGATGACAGAAAAATCAGAGCTTCGTTTTAAGGAACCTGGTATGAGGCTATTGGAAAATGAACATGCTTATTTAACGTTCTTAATGAATGAATGGCATGCGCTGGTCCTGTCTTTTGAAGATGAAGGGCTTAGCCTGGAAGCTGGCCGTGAAAACATGAAGATTTTACGCCAAAAACTTTTTGAGTTTATTGAGCCTTTTAAAAATCATACGGACAAAGAAGAAGAATTCTTTTTTCCCGCATTAGGAAATTATATCGGATTCGAGCAGGGCCCGCTCGTCGGTATTCAAGACGAGCATCAGGAGATCGATGCGTATATCGGTCATTTCTTTCACCATACCCGTGACAATATCGACTTATTGACATTGGAACAGATGAAGACAGTCGCTCAGGATGCGGCAGAGGCATTTGAAGTCTTGACGGTCCATTTCATGAAAGAGGAAACCGTGCTGTTTCCGATGGCTGAAAAAGCCATGAAAGCAGCCGATCAGGATGAATTATACAAAAAACTGAATACCCTTATCACCTGAAAAGCTTGAGGGGCTGTCCCAAAATCATAAAAAATGATTTTGGGACAGCCTTTTTTTATTGGTCAAGAGATTAGGCGCTTGCGCTTTTCTTATTTTTTCAGACTCCAGCGCCCAGTCCCTCGAGTCGCTTCGGCAATACCGACAATGGCAAGAAACGCCATTACCGGCATTTCCTCCAGCGCTGGTCGGGACTAAACGGGCGCTTGCGCTTTTCTTAATTTAAGGGTTTCCCCTCCCAGTAGAAGGGCTCTCCCTTATTAAAATGCAGGTACTCTCGGGATACAATGAAGGCAGGGAATCAATATGAAAAAATCGTACAGAAAATTCAGTGGAAAAGGTGATTTTGATGATCAAGAAACTGCAATTGCCCCTTCAAACAATGAATCTCGTGGTCGGTTTTATGGTGTGGGTGATTATATCTTCCCTGATTCCATTTATCAGCGAAGATATAACCATAGCTCCAGAAAGACTGGCTATCGTAACGGCTGTGCCGGTTGTTCTGGGCTCAATTCTGCGGATTCCACTTGGCTATTACGCCAATGTCTTTGGAGCGCGAATTATTTTTCTAGTAAGTTTTATCCTGCTTTTGTTTCCGGTCTTTTACTTAAGTGAAGCCTCCAGTTTTACAGACCTCATCATCAGTGGATTATTCCTGGGAATCGGCGGAGCAGTCTTTTCAGTAGGGGTAACCTCGCTTCCGAAATACTATCCGAAGGAGAAACACGGACTCGTCAACGGAATTTATGGTGCCGGTAACATCGGTACAGCCGTCACTACATTTTCTGCTCCACTGATTGCCACACAGATTGGCTGGTCAAACACTGTCAAGATCTACCTGATCCTGTTGCTGATTTTTGCAGCATTGAATTTCTTCTTTGGTGACCGCCATGAACCGAAAGTGAAAACCCCTATTATTGAGCAGATTAAGGGTGTTTATAAAAATGAAAAACTTTGGTTCTTTTCCTTGTTCTATTTCATCACATTCGGCTCTTTTGTAGCATTTACGATTTATCTGCCCAACTTCCTTGTCAGCAATTTCGGACTGGAAAAAGTGGACGCGGGCATGCGGACTGCCGGCTTTATCGCACTTGCGACTTTTCTTCGGCCGGTAGGCGGATGGCTTGCCGATAAACTGCAGCCTTTGCTGCTGTTGATGGGGACGTTCTTCATCTATACCATCGCTGCGATCGTGTTGGCTTTTTCTCCAACAATCGGAATTTACACAGTCGGTACGCTGGCTATTGCAGTAAGTGCGGGTATTGGCAACGGCGTAATCTTTAAACTAGTGCCGTTTTACTTCAATAAGCAGGCCGGTATTGCAAACGGAATCGTATCCATGATGGGTGGCCTCGGCGGATTTTTCCCACCGATTATGCTGTCGATTATCTTTTCAGTTACGGGCCAATATTCAATCGGATTCATGCTCCTCTCCCAAGTAGCATTGGCGAGTCTCGTGCTGGTTGTCTGGATGTACTACCAGGACCGTCTGCAGCTGGCGGCCGAAGTTTTCAAGTCAACCGGACAAGGCATTTTGGTGACAGACATTTCCGGAAAAATAAAAACGGTGAATCCGGCTTTCACTAAATTGACCGGCTTTGAAGAATCGGATGTCATCGGCCAAAACCCAAACATCATGAAATCCGACAGACAGCCAAAAGACTTCTATAAAGAAATGTGGCAGGAAATTGAGCAGAAGGGAATGTGGCAAGGCGAAATTTGGAACCGCCGCAAAAATGGCGAGGAGTACCTTCAATGGTTGAATATCAGTGCAGTAAAGGATGATACGGGTGAAGTCGTCCGATATGTCGGTACATTCACTGATATCACTTCTGAATACAAGAAAAAAACCGTCACCATTCCAGTGATGACTACATGAACAAGAGACCAAAAAATCTCTTTTATACGAATGAAGTGTTTAAGAAAGGTGGATAAGATGATGGAACCATTGACCGATCAACTGGGGCGTCCAATGAGGGATTTGCGCATTTCTGTTACAGACCGCTGCAACTTCCGGTGTTCTTACTGCATGCCAAAAGAGGTGTTCGGTGACGACTATGCATTTTTGCCTAAACAGGAATTGCTGACTTTTGAGGAAATCCAAAGGCTTACCAGATTATTTGTGTCGATGGGGGTTAAAAAAATCCGATTAACGGGCGGAGAACCTTTATTGCGCAGGGGGTTGCCGGAATTGATCAAAATGATCTTTTCAGTTGAAGGAGTAGAAGATGTCGGATTGACCACTAATGGCTTGCTGCTTAAACGGCATGGCCAGGCTTTGTACGATGCGGGACTCAGAAGGCTGAACATCAGCCTCGACGCACTGGATCCGGAATTATTCGGAAGCTTGAACGGTCGAGGGGTCAGCTCAGAAAATATTTTGGAACAAATAGACTACGCAAAAGCTCTTGGATTTGAAATCAAAGTGAATATGGTAGTCCAAAAAAATGTCAATGATGCTGAAATCCTTCCTATGGCGGCATATTTCAAGGAACGGGAAATCACATTGCGTTTTATTGAGTTTATGGATGTCGGAAATGACAATAATTGGAGCTTTGAAAAAGTCGTAACCAAACAGGAAATCCTCCGGAAGCTCGAATCGGTTTATACATTAACGGCTGTCGACGAAGATTATTTTGGGGAAGTGGCTAAACGGTACCGTTATGAAGGCAGCGAAGCCCAAGTTGGTTTTATTACTTCCGTTTCAGAATCGTTCTGTTCTTCGTGTACAAGGTCCAGATTATCGTCAGATGGTAAATTCTACACGTGCCTTTTCGCTACGGAAGGATTCGATATCCGCAAACTTCTACGGGATGATTGGGATGATCTACAGCTACTTGATGCAATCGGTGCAGTTTGGAGCGGGAGAAGAGATCGTTATTCCGATGAACGGACTGAAGAAAGTGCCAAAAGCCGGAAGAAAATCGGCATGTCTTATATAGGCGGTTGATCTTTCGGGTATAGTTAAAGGAGAGATTTAACTATATGGATCAATACAGGAGGGAAAGTATGGAGAGCAATGGGTTAAAGCAACCATCTTCGCCACATGAGCATCTATGTGTATCTATCGTTCCAATTTTTAACCATCTTGAACAAGCCGAACTGAAAGAAGTCGCTGCTACGACCAAAGGGCGAAAGTTGCCAAAAGGCGAAATTCTCTACAGGGCTGGCGAAAAATCCAATTCCTTGTACATTATCCATAAAGGAAAATTGAAAGTATACCGTTTGACTGAAAGTGGCAAAGAACAGGTGATCCGGATTTTGCAGCCGGGTGATTTCACAGGAGAACTAGCTCTTTTTACAGACAATGTCCACGATTCTTATGCAGAAGCGATGGAAGCTACAGAATTGTGTACGATCAGCAGTGGAGACATAAACGACTTGTTTTTGAAATATCCACAAATATCTTTGAAAATCATCAAGGAATTTTCATTGAGACTGGATCAGGCAGAACATCAAGTGATCAGTTTTACAACAGAAGATACGGAGACGAGAGTTGCGTTGTATTTGATCCAGCAAGCTGAATCCAGCCAAAGCAAAGAGATCCGATTGCCGATGTCGCGAAAAGATCTTGCTTCTTATCTCGGAACTACGCCGGAAACGATCAGCCGGAAATTGGCCAAGTTTGAAGATGAAGGATGGATCCAGCAATTCGACCAACGGGCCATCCGGATCGTGGATATGGAAAACTTGTCGCTTTATAAATAGAAAACCAGCAGCAATCCCGTCGGTTAACAACGGATTGCTGCTGGTTTTTTTGTTAGGTTTAGCTTATTCTCGATGATCCTGATAGAGATCTTGGCGAGTCAGTGTTTTAGCCTCTGTGATTTGCTCGGTGGAAACCGGTGTTTTGTATGCTTGGATAGTCGTTTTGAGCTGATCGGCTGAACTGGCTCCAGCGACGACAGAACTGACCGTGTCGTGCTGCAATACGCTCTGTAATGCCAAGGCATGCAGGTTGTCATGGACTGCCGATAATTTCTGAAGAGTGGTTTTCAATTCCTCTGCCGCATACCCCATATAGCTGCCCATTTTTTCTGCACGCTGAAGTCCTTCACCAGTCAATAGACCTTTCGCAAGCGACCCGCGTGTAACGACTGATTTTCCAGCTTGTCCAATGCTGTCGAGAAGTTCTTCCGGCCGGCGGTCCAGTAGGCTGTATTGCATCATGATTGAAGAAATATTACTTTTTTCGAGAAAGCGTTTGATGACGTTAGGCCGGATGGAGGAAATGCCATACGCACGAATGAGCCCTTCTTCTTTTAATTCTTCAAAAGCCTCAATGGTTTCTTCGGAATCATCCGTGATCATGCCGCCATGCAATTGATACAAGTCGATGTAATCTGTCTGCAGGCGTTTTAAACTCGCGTGAATCTGTTCTTTGATATACGCTTTTGTCGGATTCCACTTGACCTCATCAGAATGCGTATTCCATTGGTTGCCCACTTTAGTGGCTAGGACAATATCTTTTCGGTGGCGCTTTAAAGACTGCCCAACTACCTCCTCATTGATGCCTTTGTTATACAAATCCGCCGTGTCGAAATAATTGATGCCATGGGCAATTGCGGCATCTACAATGATGCCTGCTTCTTTTTTTTCTGTTGGCAGGGACATGCAGCCCATGCCGATTTCACTTACCTCAATTCCGCTATTTCCCAAAAAACGTTTCTTCATTTCTGCACCTCATTTAGTCTGTCGTATCTTATATGGTATACTTTTCCTCAGAGAAACAACAAATGAAAAGAGGATTCCAATGAAAAAGTTTGAAGAAAAGACGATCTCTTCCAATCGTATATATGAAGGGAAAATTATTAACTTGAAAGTTGACGATGTGTCTCTTCCGAATGGCCATACGTCAAAACGTGAATTGATTGAGCATCCTGGAGCGGTCGCAATCATCGTTATTACGCCCGAAAACAAAATTGTTTTGGTGGAACAATACCGTAAAGCGCTTGAACGGTCCTTGGTGGAAATTCCTGCAGGAAAGCTGGAGCCGGGAGAGGCACCTGAATATACGGCAATGCGTGAATTGGAAGAAGAAACAGGGTACACAGCAGAGAAATTGGTTAAAATACAAACTTTTGCCACATCTCCCGGATTTGCGGACGAAGTGGTTCATTTGTTTGCGGCAGAAGGTTTAAGCAAAGCAACAAACGGCGCTGTGTTGGACGACGATGAATTTGTGGAATTAATGGAAGTAACGATTGAAGAAGCAGAACAAATGGTTTTGGACGAACGAATTTATGATGCCAAAACAGCATTTGCGATACTGTGGGCAAAGCAACGATTATCAATTGAGAATTGAAACAATTATCACTTTGTAACGATTCTAATTAAACCACAGATAGTATGGTTGTAATTGAGAACTCCCTTTTGATATAATAGAGGCAGTTTAAGGGAGGGCGTCGCATGGAAACCAGAATCGATCGGATTAAAAAGCAATTACACGCTGCGAGTTACAAATTGACGCCACAGCGTGAAGCGACAGTTCGAGTTTTGCTAGACCATGAAGAAGACCATCTGAGTGCTGAAGACGTCTATCTTTTAGTGAAAGACATTGCACCGGAGATTGGATTGGCAACTGTTTACCGAACGTTGGAGCTTTTAACGGAATTAAAAATTGTCGACAAAATAAATTTTGGTGACGGCGTGTCGCGTTATGATTTGCGTCAGGAAGGCGCAGCACATTTCCATCATCACCTTGTCTGCTTGGAATGTGGAGCAGTCGATGAAATACAGGAAGATCTATTGGAAGATGTCGAGAATATAGTAGAGAAACGCTGGAATTTTCAAATTAAAGACCACCGTCTTACTTTTCATGGCATCTGCTGGCGCTGCAATGACAGCAATTCTCAAAATCCATCAGAATAACTGATGCCAAAAGGACGGCCCATACTGGCCGTCCTTTTTGAATGGGAAAACTGTCAGATGTTTACGAAGACTAGGATTTACTTACCGGGCAATAGATAAAGGAGGCAGACAGATGAACTTTGGCAAAGATGCACTCGACGATTATGTGCATTTTCTCCGTGTTGAAAGACAGCTTGCCGACAACACATTATCGTCTTACGAACGCGATTTGAAAGCTTATTTACAGTATTTAAAAGAAGTGGAGCAGCTGGAATCCTTGAGCAGGGTCGAACGGGTACATATCTTAAATCATTTGCTCCATTTGAAAGAATCGACCAAAACTCCGCGGACAGTCGCACGCCATATATCTTCCATTCGGTCATTCCATCAATTTCTGATTCGGGAACGGATCGTTGAAACGGATCCGACCGTCCATCTTGAGATGCCTCAAATGGATAAAAAGCTGCCGAACATCCTGTCAATTGAAGAAGTGGACGCTTTAATTCAGGCGCCCGCCACCAACAAAGCAAATGGGTTGCGGGATCAGGCAATGCTGGAATTATTATATGCCAGTGGAATGCGTGTCAGTGAATGCATCAATTTGGATATAGAAGACATCCATCTAACAATGGGATTTGTCCGATGTACTGGTAAAGGCGGAAAAGAACGAATCATTCCCTTAGGCAAATCCGCATTGAAATCATGCCAGACATATTTAGAGGTGGGACGCATGGAGTTGCTTAAGAGTGGAGAAAAAACAGACGCCATGTTCATCAATCAACGCGGCAAACGGCTGACGCGCCAAGGCTTCTGGAAACTGCTGAAGCAGCATGCCCAAAAAGCGGGAATCCAAAAAGAATTGACGCCGCATACGCTGCGCCATTCTTTTGCGACGCATTTATTGGAAAACGGAGCAGACATTCGTGCCGTCCAAGAAATGCTTGGACATGCAGATATCTCGACTACACAAATTTATACACACGTCAGCAAAACCCGTTTAAAGGATGTCTATTCTCAATTTCATCCTCGTGCTTAAAAGAGGTCTGACTTCCGACGAGAGACGGATGTGTGGTAAAATTAAATGAAAATAAGGAGGAACATATATGACAATCAAACCATTTAAACGCGTTCATTTAGTAGTGCTGGATTCAGTGGGCATCGGCGAAGCGCCAGACGCTGAAGCTTTTGGAGATACAGGTTCAGATACATTAGGCCATATTGCGGAAGCGGTAGGCGGACTTAATATGCCGAACATGGAGAAGCTGGGTCTTGCAAACATCGTTCCAGTGAAAGGGCTTGCATCTTCGGACTCACCGGCAGCTTATTATGGTAAATTGCAGGAAGCTTCTGTCGGCAAAGATACCATGACTGGCCACTGGGAGATCATGGGTTTGAACATTGATACACCTTTTAAAGTATATCCGGATGGTTTTCCTGAAGAATTGATCCAACAACTGGAAGAAAAAACAGGCCGGAAAGTTCTCGGCAACAAGCCGGCGAGCGGAACCGAAATACTGGACGAGCTTGGCCAACAGCATATGGAAACAGGCGCAATCATTGTTTATACATCTGCTGATCCGGTCTTACAGATTGCAGCTCATGAAGAAATCATTCCACTCGAAGAGCTTTATCGCATCTGTGAAATTGCACGCGAACTGACGTTGGAACCTGAATACCTGGTTGGCCGCGTCATTGCACGCCCATTCTTGGGACAGCCTGGAGCTTTCAAACGGACATCGAATCGTCATGACTATGCGTTGGCGCCTTTTGAACGCACTGTAATGAACGAATTGAAAGATGGCGGCAAAGACGTGATCGCTATCGGAAAAATAGATGATATTTATAACGGAGCAGGCGTCACGAAAGCTTTGCGTACGAAAGACAATATGGACGGCATGGATAAACTTGTGCAAGTCGTAGGTGAAGAATTTAATGGATTGAGCTTCCTGAACTTAGTAGATTTCGATGCGCTTTACGGCCATCGCAGAGATCCGCAAGGTTATGGCGATGCGCTTGAGGCATTTGATGCCCGCTTACCGGAAGTGCTGGAAAAAATGCAGCAGGACGACTTATTGATTATTACAGCCGACCACGGCAACGATCCAACCTTCCCAGGGACAGATCATACGCGTGAATATGTTCCGTTATTGGCTTATTCTCCGCGCTTCACAGGCGGCGAACAGCTGGAAACCGGCAAAACATTTTCGGATATCGGCGCGACGATCGCTGAAAACTTTTCAGTGGCAATGCCGAAATTCGGCAAAAGCTTTTTGGCCCGGTTAAACGGATAGTCCAATAAACGTTGATTCACCTGATTTAAAACAAAACCAAGAAGGTGGTAAAATTCATGAGAATGGTAGATTTGATTGAAAAGAAAAGAGACGGCCACGAGCTGTCGACTGAAGAAATTAAGTTCGTTATCACGGGCTATACAAGTGGCGACATCGCAGATTATCAAATGAGTGCTTTTCTGATGGCTGTTTATTTCCAAAACATGACTGAGCGCGAACGGGCTGACCTGACATTGGCGATGGCTGAATCAGGCGACCAGATCGATCTTTCTGCAATTGACGGAATCAAAGTCGACAAGCATTCCACGGGCGGTGTCGGCGATACAACGACTCTTGTTCTGGGTCCATTAGTGGCAGCTTGCGGCGTTCCTGTTGCAAAAATGAGCGGACGCGGCCTTGGCCATACCGGCGGTACAATCGATAAATTAGAGGCGATTGATGGATTCCACGTTGAATTGTCAACAGAGGATTTCATCAAACAAGTGAACGACCATAAATTGGCGGTTATCGGACAAAGCGGCAACTTGACTCCTGCCGATAAAAAAATGTATGCATTGCGTGATGTAACTGGAACTGTCAACAGCATCCCGTTGATTGCGAGCTCCATCATGAGCAAAAAAATCGCTGCAGGAGCCGACGCCATTGTCTTGGACGTGAAAACAGGTGAAGGAGCGTTTATGAAGACGCCTGAAGATGCTAAGGAATTGGCTCATGCCATGGTCGGAATCGGCAACGCGACCGGCAGAAAAACAATGGCCATCATTTCTGATATGAGCCAACCGCTTGGCTTTGCAATCGGCAACGCTTTGGAAGTCAAAGAAGCAATTGAAACCCTGCAAGGAAAAGGTCCGGAAGATTTGACGGAATTATGCATGGTCCTCGGCAGTCAGATGGTTGTAGTCGGCGGAAAAGCGGAAACTTTGGAGGAAGCCCGCACCATGTTGGAACAAGTGATTGAAAATGGACAAGCGTTGGAAGTTTTCAAGCAGTTTATAAAAGACCAAGGCGGAAATCCAGCAGTAGTGGATGATGTCACATTATTGCCACAAGCTGAATTCGTTACAGAAGTTCATTCTAAAGAAGAAGGTTACATTTCCTTCATGGAAGCGGATGAAATCGGTACAGCAGCTATGGTGCTGGGTGCAGGCAGAGCAACAAAAGAATCAGAAATCGATTTGGCTGTCGGCATCGTCCTCCACAAGAAAGTGGGAGACTTCGTTAAGGCCGGAGAATCGATTGCAACTATTTATTCCAATGCAAAAGAAGTCGCAGAATGTTCTAAAATGATATATAATAGTATCGAATATACAAGTGAACCGGTTGATAAAATCAAGCTGATCTCAGCTTTGATCACCGATTGACAAAAATCTTGCTGGGTAGTTGCTCAGCAAGATTTTTCGCATATAGACATAATCAGGAGGGGCTTTTATTGCATTTATACGGCACACAAACGATTAATGAGCAGGGCCATTTGACGATTGGCGGAACCGATTCAGTTGAATTGGCGAACACCTACGGCACACCACTTTACGTCTACGACATCCAATTGTTCCGGGACCGGGCAAGAGCATTCCAGCAAACTTTCGAAGAGGCAGGAATCGGCTATCAGGTTGCATATGCCAGTAAGGCATTTTCAACGATCGCCATTTATCAAGTGGCTGCAGAAGAGAGCCTGTCGTTGGACGTGGTTTCTGCAGGTGAATTGTACACCGCCATCAAAGCCGGATACCCGGTTGAAAAAATTCACTTCCATGGCAACAACAAAAGTCTGGAAGAACTCCAAATGGCTTTCGAGGCAGGGATTGGCTGCATCGTTGTGGATAATTTTCACGAAATCGATTTATTGAAGAAACTTTCAGAACAATTGAAACGACCAATGAATATTCTATTGCGTGTAACACCGGGAATTGAAGCCCATACACACGATTACATCACGACAGGACAAGAAGATTCGAAATTCGGTTTTGACTTGAAAAATGGACAGGCTGACAAAGCATTCCAGCAAACCTATGATCATGGCTATCTAAAACTGATGGGCCTTCACTGCCATATCGGATCGCAAATTTTCGATACAGCGGCATTCCAGCTGGCTTCAGAAAAACTGCTCCAGAAAATGGCTGCGTGGAAAGAAGAGACGGGCTATACGTGTCCGGTCTTAAACCTTGGCGGAGGATTCGGCATTCGTTATACAGAAGAAGACCAGCCGTTGGAACCGGCTGTCTATGTAAAACAAATGATTGAAACCGTCAAACAGACTTCCGAAGCATCGGGTTATCCAATTCCGGAAATTTGGATTGAGCCGGGCCGTTCTTTGATCGGTGATGCGGGGACGACACTGTACACCATCGGCTCGATGAAGGAAGTACCGGGCACCCGCAAGTACGCAGCGGTAGACGGCGGCATGTCGGACAATATCCGTCCGGCATTGTATGGAGCGAAATACAGTTCTCTATTGGCCAATAAAGCAAATGCTGTACTGGACGAAACCTATACCATTGCAGGGAAATGCTGCGAGTCGGGGGATAAGCTGATTGAAGAGGCTAAATTGCCGGCAGCCGAACCTGGTGATATTTTAAGTGTTTTCTGTACGGGAGCTTATGGCTATTCGATGGCCAGCAATTACAACCGTATTGCAAGACCGGCAGTTGTTTTCGCAGAAAACGGCAATCATCAGCTGGTAGTAAAACGCGAAACGAATGAGGATCTGATTAAACAAGATCTCTCGTATTCGCAGCAGGCATTGAAGAAATGAGAAAAGGAAACGTAGTTTTATTGCTTTTCATCTTGGCAATGGCAGTGGCTTGGGGAATTGTTTATTGGATCTTTTTTGCAGAAAATGTCATAACCGGCTAAGCGATGCTCTCTTGAGTTATCGGAAGATCTATAGTAGTATGGTAAAAGCCGCTTATAGACGAAAATGAGGGATTTGACTATGCTGTACAGATATAAGAAATCATTCGAGAAAATCGCTATGGGCCTGTTGTCGTTTATGCCGAAAGAGCGAGAGCTGAAAAAACTTCAGCAAACCATGCACATCTATGAAGAGAATCCCGATTGGCAATTATTCCTTTGGAAAAAAGGGGATGATTTTGTCGGGTTATTAGGAGTGGAAGTCGGCGAAGAAACTTATACGATTCACCATTTATCGGTAAATCCATCGCATCGCGGATATGGAATCGGCCATGAAATGGTGGACAAGATCCAAGATATCATGCAGAATCGTAGAATGCTTGCAACAGAAGAAACCGAAGCATTTCTAAAAAAATGCCCAGTAAAAAAAGGCGGCCTTTAAGTTAAAGGTTCCGTCTTTTTTTTTGTTCCCGCAAACTGATGATGGAAGTGCGGTCACGAAGTCTATGTTTGTGCATCAGAAAGTAGGGATCCTGCTGTGCAAGCGGATGTTCTGAATGATAGGCATCCACTGCTTTTTTCAGCTCTTCTGAAACAATCGGGATTTCCTGCACAAAAAATGGGCGGCGGTCAGTGACAGCTTCAATCGAATCGGTTAAAATGCTGATCAGCTTTTCGTGGTCGAAACCCTCGACCCAAACGCCTTCTGCAGCCAATTTTACTTTGGCGCGGATGAACGAGCGCAAAGCACCCGGGTAATTGCTTCTTCTCCAATGATACATGCCGACCGCCAGTTGGATCCAGCCGGTAAGCGGGTGCATTTTGTCTTTAGGGGCCACGGCTTTCCAGTATTCTTCGCCAACTTCGTGGCATTCGAAAAAGTCTTTCTCTTCATTGAAATTGATGATGTATTGAATAAACAGCGGATGTTGAAGTGGATGCATTTTGATCCCCTTTCTACTATAATAAAGGTTAACTGCCCATTAATTGGGATGGATGAGTATTTTAACAGTCAGGTGGTACAGTCATGTCGTACGAAGTAAAAGTGGAGGCTTTTGAAGGCCCTCTAGATTTATTATTGCATTTAATCCACCGTTTGGAAATTGATATTTACGATATTCCTGTTTCACAGATTACTTCACAGTATATGGAACACATACGGGCGATGCAAGTCCTGGAATTGAACGAGGCAAGTGAATACCTTGTGATGGCCGCTACTTTATTGGCAATCAAAAGCAAAACGCTGCTGCCGGTCCATGAAGGAGAACTGGATGAAATTGAATTTGAATTCGATGAACAGGACCCCCGGGAAGAGTTGGTATCACGACTGGTCGAATATCGGAAATTCAAGGAAGCTTCTGAAAATCTAAAGGACTTGGAAAGCCAGCGCTCCTTTATATACACGAAAGCACCGATGGATCTATCGGAAATACAAGCAGCCATTCCTCACGATCAAGTTGATCTTGAAGTGAACGCATACGATATGCTAGGCGCGTTTCAGAAAATGCTTCGGCGCAAACAGTTAAAAGCGCCATTATCGGCGCGTGTTGCCAGACAGGAAATTTCCATCAAGCATCAGATGACTGCAATCGTTGACCAATTAAAGATATCGAAAGGACGCACGACTTTCAGCAGTTTGTTCCCTTCAGATGATAAATCCGTACTGGTTGTGTCTTTCCTTTCGATTTTGGAATTGATGAAACGCCAAGTGGTTGCGGTAGAGCAGGAAATGAATTTCACCGATCTGATGGTGGAACTCAGAAAGGAAACGTGGGAATATGAAGACGAATCTTACGAGTAAAATAGAAGCTTTGCTTTTCGTTGCCGGAGATGATGGATTGACGCTCAAGCAGCTTCAATTTTTAACGGAAGCAGATAAAGAAGAAGTGCTGGAAGCTTTGAAAGAGCTGGAGACGCGTTATCTAAACACAACCAGTGGCATTTGTTTAAAAGAATTGGCAGGCGTTTTTCAGCTTGTGACCAAACAAGAAGTGGCTGAGACGATTCAGAAACTGGTGGAAAACCCTACTGTTCAAGCACTTTCGCAGGCATCTCTGGAAGTATTGGCGATTATTGCATACAAACAGCCGATCACGCGTGTGGAAGTTGAGGATTTGCGCGGAGTAAAAAGTGAAAAAGCGCTGCATACATTAGCTGCAAAAGGCTTGGTTCAGGAAGCGGGCCGTGTTGAAGGGACAGGAAGAGCCATTTTATATGGAACGACCAAAGAATTTTTGAATTATTTTGGCTTGAAGAATTTGGATGAGCTTCCGCCATTGCCTGAAGAAGCGGCAAATGACCTCGACGAGGATGCGGATTTGTTTATGACCAATTTTCAAGAAACCTTTAAAGAAGAAGTGAAAGTATAAAGATGTTTCCGGAAGACTGAGCCATTGACAGTCTTCTTTTCTTTTGAGCTAAGCACTTTCGCTTTTCGGGGAAATGTGACATAATTCCGAGAGGAACGAACGGCATATCGAGTTATTGTAAAAAATTTGCAGTACTTGGCTAGGCAAGGCCGAAAGTGGGTTCTTGCACTTTTCTGCTTGTCTGGCTTCAGCCTCCTTCATTCTTTTGAATGGGAAGGTGCGTACGCTTTTCGAAAAAAATACTAATGAGGTGAACTTATTTATGGAAAGATTACAGAAAGTACTTGCACATGCAGGCGTGGCATCACGACGTAAGTCGGAACAATTGATTTTAGACGGCAAAGTGAGGGTCAACGGAAAAACGGTGAAAGAATTAGGGGTGAAAGTTTCCAGTTCAGATAAAATTGAAGTGGAAGGCGTTCAGCTTGAAAAAGAGCAGAAAGTTTATTATTTATTGTATAAACCACGGGGCGTTATTTCTGCGGTTTCTGATGACAAAAACCGCAAAGTCGTTACCGATTTCTTTGGCGATATTGAAAAACGGATTTATCCGGTCGGACGATTGGACTATGATACATCTGGCTTGCTGATAATGACCAATGATGGGGAATTTGCCAACATGCTGACTCATCCGAAGTTTGAAATCGAGAAAACCTATGTAGCCCGTTTAAAAGGGATTCCCGAAAGAGAAGACCTGAAGAAATTGGAGCGCGGCATCAAGCTGGAAGACGGCATGACGGCCCCTGCTAAAGTGAAGTTTCTGTCAGGCGATAAAAAGACGGGCAAAGCCATTGTCCAGATCACCATACACGAAGGAAGAAACCGTCAGGTCAGAAGAATGTTTGAAGCGATCGGCTATCCTGTCCAGAAATTGAGCCGGGAACAATTTGCATTCCTGACATTGCACGGACTGAATGCAGGCGAATCACGCGAGCTGTCTGCCCATGAGGTGAAGTTGCTGCGTGTTATGGCTGAAACAGGCAAGCGCATCTAACGTTCACAAACCCTTCAAAAGTCGCGATTTTTGACAGTTTAAACTTTGCTATAATTGAGTTTGCATAATATCCCTCGAAGGAGGATCATGTATGGGCGAACAAGTAAAACAGAAGAAGAAGAACAAGAAACAAAAAAGAGCTGTGATGAGAACGGTCATCCTGGCGGTTTTAGTAGCCGCTATCGGTTACACCATCTACAATAGCGCTACAGCTAAAGATGTCACGCTGCTGGAAGTCGGAGATAAAGCACCCGACTTTGCCTTAGTGGATCTTGAAGGCAATGACCATAAATTATCGGATTATGAAGGCCAAGGAGTCTTTTTGAATTTCTGGGGTACATGGTGCAAGCCGTGTGCAAAAGAGATGCCAGCTATGGACCGGCAATACGAAGCTTTCTCTAATGACGGCGTTCAAGTGCTTGCAGTAAACATTGCTCAATCAGATTTTGAAGTCCAATCTTTCGCTGATCAATATGGTTTGTCTTTTCCAGTAGTGATTGACAAAACGAAAAGTGTGATGACGGCCTACAACATCAGGCCATTGCCAACTACCGTGCTTGTGAATCCGGAAGGGAACATCGAGCGCATCATTACGGGTGAAATGACGGAACAGGATATTGCAGGGTTTATGGAAGAAATCAAACCTGAATAAGGAGATTTTTTGGATGGAAAATTTACAATGTCAATGTGGTCATACGAATCCGCCTGGTACGAAGCTTTGTGAGTCGTGCGGGCGGTCTTTGACTGAAAAAGAGCAAAACAGCAAACTCGTCGATATGCGGTACGAAGGAACGGCCAGAAGGTCGCAAACTTACAACAAATCCATCATCGACAAAATTTGGAATTTCTTTTCAAGCGTAAAAGTGGGAGTCAGCATCATCGTCATTCTGCTTGTAGCTGCAGCAATCGGTACGATTCTTCCTCAACAGGCCTTTGTGCCAGCTAGCACTGAAGCGACAATCAAGGACTACTATGCCGACACATATGGCAGCGTAGGGCGTGTCTACCATTTCCTCGGATTTCATGACTTATACAGTTCCTACTGGTTTATCGCGTTGGTCGGGATGCTTGCCATCTCGCTCGTCATTGCCAGTCTAGACCGTTTTGTGCCTCTTTATAAATCATTGAAAAACCAACGGGTTCTGCGCCATCCGAGCTTTATGGACAAGCAGCGGATTTACGCTGAAGGTCCGGGAGCGGAAGATACGCTGTTAAAAGCGGAAGAGAAATTAAAAGAATTGAAATACAATGTCCGCACAGATAAGAATGGCTTGCTGGCTGAAAAAGGCCGGTTCTCCCGATGGGGCCCGTATGTGAATCACATCGGTTTGATTATTTTCCTATTTGGTGTGATGTTGCGTATGGTTCCTGGTTTCTATATCGATGAAAGCCTATGGCTGCGCGAAGGAGAAACAAGAGCAATTCCTGAAGTGCCAGGCTATTATCTGGAAAGCAAAAACTTTGAGCTTGAAAACTATACGGGTGAAGACGGCGAAGAAGTATTCGGCGAAGCCCTCGACCGTGTAGGTACTGTAGCGAAAAATTACCAAACGGATGTTATTCTGTATCAGAAAGCAGAAGAGGCATTGCCGGGGGCTTCTGACAGTCAAGAGGCCGTTGGAGAATATGCGATCCGCGTCAATCAGCCTTTGAAGTTTGACGGCTATGCCATCTATCAGATGGATTACCGATTGGACGAGCTGAAAGCGATGAAATTTGCTTTCACCAACAAGGAAACAGAAGAATCCCTGGGCGAGTTGACCATCGATTTGATCGACCCGGAAAAAACGTATGAACTTGAAAGTGGTGCAAAAGTTGAATTGCTTGGGTATTATCCGGACTTTTCAGGATTTGAAGGCGGAGAACCCCAAACGGCAACACCGCTGCCAAATAATCCGGGCTTTCTTGTAAAACTGACTACTCCTGAAACGCCTGAAGGAGAGACCAGTTTTATCACCATTCAAAACACGGTTGAGCCTTTAGGGGAAAATGATTACAAATTAACTTTCCAAAGCGTAGAAACACGTGATGTTTCGGGGCTAACCGTACGGAAAGACAGCACTTTGCCGATTCTTGGACTTGGCGGTTTAATCTTCATGATCGGTGTAGCGCAAGGCATGTACTTCAACCATCGCCGTTTCTGGATTCAACAGAAGGCTGATGGTACGATCTTACTGGCTGGCCATACCAATAAAAACTGGTTTGGCTTGAAGAAAGACCTTGATCAAGTTGTTGACTATGCATCATTGCCTGCTTACACAGACCAGCAAGATGAAATCGACAAAAAAGAGAAAGCGGAAAAGGAAGGTGAAGCATTGTCATGACGTTAGCTGAAATGAGTTCAAATCTATTATACGTTGCCTTTATTGCTTACCTTATTGCGACATTCGTCTTTGGCGGAGCAGTAAAAGGAAATAAACAAGGTACGTTCAAGTCTGAAAAACGATGGGGCATTGCCGCGATTACCATCACTTTGATCGGTTTTGCAGCCAATCTTGGTTACTTCTTTACACGTTGGGGCGCAACTGGACATCCGCCACTAAGCAATATGTTCGAGTTTACAACAGCATTCGGCATGACGTTGGTCGGTGGATTCATTATTTTGTATTTCCTCTATAGAACACCTGTCCTTGGCATGATTGTATTGCCTGTCGCTTTATTGATTATCGCATTTGCAAGTATGTTTCCAAGTGAAGTCAGCCCGCTTATTCCGGCTCTTCAAACAAACTGGTTGGCGATCCACGTCAGTACAGTAGTGATTGCAGAAGGAATCCTGGCCATCAGTGCGGCTGCGGGTCTGATTTATCTATTGAAAGTTGTGGATCTTACAAAGAAATCAAAACAGCGTTTTTGGCTTGAAGCCATCATGTATTCATTGGTATTGGTAGTTGGCTTTGTAGTAGCCAGTTCGTTCTTCTCGTTGACCGGTTATGAAGCTGAATTCAACTATGTGGATAAGGAAGACAATGAAGCGGCTATTACCTATGCTATGCCTCCTGTCTTTGGTATGAACGAATACGTGGCGTTGACAGATGACGCCATGACGCCATTAGTTGAAACACCGGCAATGGTTCATGCCGGAAAATTGACGACAGTGTTCTGGTCAGTGCTGTTCGGTACCGTTATTTATTGGCTGATCCGCTTGATTTTCAGAAAGCGCATTGCCGGCATATTGAAACCGTTCGTCAAGAACGTCAATCTGCAATTGATGGATGAAATCAATTACCGCGCCATTATTATCGGCTTCCCGATCTTTACTTTGGGTGCTTTGATCTTTGCTATGATTTGGGCGCAAATCGCTTGGTCACGCTTCTGGGGCTGGGACCCGAAAGAAGTATGGGCATTGATCACTTGGTTGTTCTATGCCGCTTACTTGCATTTACGATTGGGCAAAGGCTGGCAGGGCGAGAAATCCGCCTGGTTGGCTGTGATCGGTTTTGCCATCATCATGTTCAATCTGGTCGCAGTAAACTTAATAATCGCGGGATTGCATTCCTACGCATAAAGCTGGATGAACAAATGGGCCTTTTCCGGAAACGGAAAAGGCCTTTTATTGATTGTTCGGGCTTAGACGTTGAGATATGGCGTGGGTTAGCGCTTTTCTTTATTTTTGACAGGGTTATCGTTACAATAGAAATTAACAGAAGAAAGTTGGAGGGGTTAGCATGTCTGAAGAGATAACGGTATTGGTAGTAGACGATGAAGAACGGATTCGGCGCTTGCTGAAAATGTATCTGGAGCGTGAAGGATATTTAGTGGAAGAAGCCGAAAATGGCTTACAGGCATTGGATATGGCAATGGAAAAAGATTATCATTGCATCCTTCTCGATCTGATGATGCCTGAAAAAGATGGCGTCGAAGTGGCAACTGAACTTCGCGAAACGAAAATGACCCCGATAATTATGCTTACCGCTAAAGGGGAAGAAGCTAACCGTGTAGAAGGCTTTGAATCTGGAGCGGATGATTATATCGTCAAGCCGTTCAGCCCGAGAGAAGTCGTGTTGCGTGTTAAAGCAATCTTGCGCAGATCATCGGCCTATTCTCCGGTTTCCAATTCCACCGTTTCAAAAGATTTGGTCGTCTTTCCACATCTGACCATCGATCACGATGCACATCGCGTAACAGCTGATGGTGTGGAAGTAAATTTGACGCCAAAAGAATACGAACTCTTATACTTTTTGGCGAAGGCGCCGGATAAAGTATTCGACCGGGAACATTTGCTGAAAGAAGTTTGGCATTACGACTTTTTCGGTGATTTGCGGACTGTCGATACGCATGTTAAGCGCTTGCGCGAAAAATTGAATCGTGTGTCTGAATCTGCAGCGAAAATGATTGTCACTGTATGGGGCGTCGGTTATAAATTCGAGGTTGGCAATGAATAGAATATGGAATAGTGTCGTCGGGAAGCTTTGGATTACGATCCTGCTTCTCGTTTCCTTTGTCCTTTTTATTGTGACAGTCCTGCTTTTGGAGTTTCTTGGGAACTATCACAGTGAAACAGTGGAAGAAGCACTGAACAGTGAAGCGAACATGATTGCCAACATTTTTAACGAACATGACGAAGTGGAAACTTCACTCGAGGTCATTAAAGATGTATTAGGTCCGGAGACCAATGCGGTTATCGCTGAGGAGCCTTATGAAAACAGCTATTACATTCATGATGGGTTGAATGGCGATGACACGAGAGAAAAAATATTAAATGAACCGTCCTTCCAAAAAGTTTTTGAAACCAGTGAAACTGTCATGAAGGAAATGCTGTTGCCTTCATTGACAGAAGAAAATCGCCTTGAGTCCTATATTGTTCTGGCAAACCCTCTAAAGACCAGTGAAGAGCAGCATGGCGTAGTATTTATCTATCAATCCCTTGAAGTGATGGACCGAACAGCAGAGCGGACTACAAATATCGTCTTTCTGTCCGCATTTATCGCTCTAGTATTAACGACCTTTTTTGCGTTCTTTTTGTCGTCGCGGATTACGTCGCCGCTCCGTAAAATCCGGGAAGGCGCATTCGAATTGGCGAAAGGGAACTTCGATACTAAGGTCACAGCCTCTTCAAGTGATGAAATCGGCCAATTGGCTACTGCTTTTAATCAGATGGGCCGCCAGTTGAAGCATCATGTCGAAGTGATCAATCAGGAGAAGGAGCAATTATCCAGTATTTTGACATCCATGGCCGACATCGTCATCACTTTTAATCAGGATCGAACTATTCTTTTAAGCAATCCGCCAGCAGAAAAATTACTGCAGCAATGGATTTTTAAGAACGGGTCTTCTGAAGCGCAACCATTGCCTTCCGAAATGCTCCATATGCTTGACCATGTGTTGGATTTTGAAGAAGAAATCGAGGAAGAGCTTGAAATCGAAGGGGCTTATTATGCCATCAATTTCAGTCCTTTATACAGCGGCGCGTCTATTCGGGGAGCGGTTGCTGTCCTGCACAATATGACGGAACAGCATCGCTTGGAGAAGCTTAGAGAAGACTTTATCGCTAATGTATCGCATGAATTGCGGACACCGATTGCCATGCTCCAAGGCTATAGCGAAGCGATTCTCGATGATGTTGGTGCAACGGAAGAAGAACGCCGTGAAATGACGAAGATCATCTATGAAGAATCACAGCGGATGGGCCGTCTGGTTACCGATTTATTGAATTTGGCACGGATGGAATCGGGCCATATGCGCCTTTACAAAGAAATCGTTCAGCTGAATACTGCCATTGAAAGAATGACGCTTAAATTCTCCCAAATCGCTAAAGAAAATGACATTCAGTTGTTGTTTGAAACCGAGATTGATGATTGGGCGGCTTGTGATATGGATGAAGACCGGATTGAACAGGTCATGACCAATTTGATCGATAATGCAATTCGCCATACGCCTAAAGGAGGGCAAGTGGTGGTCCGTGTCGAAAATCAAGAAGAGTACGCCAAAATCTCGATCAACGATAATGGTGTAGGAATTTCAGAAAAAGATCTGGAATTCGTTTTTGAGCGATTCTATAAAGCGGATAAAGCCCGTACGCTCGGCAAGGGCGGTACAGGTCTGGGTCTTGCGATCGCCAGCAATATCATCCAGGCGCATGAAGGGAAAATCTATGCAGAAAGCAGAATGGGGCAAGGAACTTCATTTGTCTTTTTGCTGCCTTTGAAGAAAATGTAACTTTCTTTTAGGCTGGACGACTAATCCTAAGAACGGGGGGAGTAGAGTGAATGACTCCGTTTTTCATCGGTTATATGAAGAATACCATCAGGATGTTTTTCAGTTCCTGATTTATCTTGTGAAAAACAGGCACTTATCAGAAGACTTGATGCATGAAGTTTATATTCGTGTATTTCGTGCATATGACCGGTTTGAAGGGAAGAGTTCTGAGAAAACATGGCTTTTTTCGATTGCAAAAAATGTAGCAATCGATCATTTTCGGAAAACAGCTGTGCGAAAAAAACATTCCATGGAGTTTTTTGATTGGGAAACCCAGCAATTGGTGTCGACCGAAAGGATTCCTGAAGAAGTCTCCATGTTGAACGAAGATAAGATTTTACTCTATAAAACATTGGATACCTGCACAGGCGATCAGAAAATGGTGATCATCATGCGTTTTTTTCAGGATTTGTCGATAGCCGAAACGGCCGATATTTTAGGCTGGACGGAAGGCAAAGTAAAAACCACTCAACATCGTGCAATCAAAGCCTTGCGTGAAAAATTAATAGCCAAGGAAGGGGGAGATGAAAATGCCGAATAACAAATGGACCGATGATTCCATCGAAGATTTGTTGAAGGATTTCCCCGCAATAAAAGACCATCGGCCAAAAGAAGAAGTTTACAATCGGTTGGTTCAGAAAGAGAAAAGTCCAAAACGGCCGAAAAAATGGTTGCCTTTGCTGGCAGCTGCATTGGCGTTTATTACTATCGGCATTTTGGTTGCTGCAATCATCAATCAAAATGGTATTGATTCTGCCCAAAACCCCCAAAATCCGGTCGAAGAACCTCAAGAACCTTCTGCTACCCAAGATGGTGCAGCAGAGGAAACAGGCGAGGTTCCTGAAGCGGAAGGAGCAGGAGGGTTTACCACAGCGCAGGTGGACGAGCCGTCACGGACTGCTGCCTATGAAGAACTGATCGGTGACCAAACACTGATGACGATCGGCCTCACTGAAAATGCATTTGTCGTGCCGGTATCGTTTTTGGTTCCTGAAGAACAGATAAATGCGGTTTTTGGAAATGCCGCTCCGTCTTCACTTGAGCTTTATCAGGAATTTGCAGATGACATCGATGAGACACTTCTCGGCTTTGACGAATACCATCCGTACGCTGGAAGCTTTGAAGAAACATCCATGGGTATTCGGCACCTATTGCCGCCTGACCATGCATACGACTTGGCTTCTGCAAGCATCGGTGTCTACTTCAATACCTTGGCAGCGACATTCCCGGATGCAAATGAAATTGAAATTGCCAATGAAGATGGATCGCCAGCAGAATTCGGTGAAATCGGTCCAGTAGAACCAATGAAACCTAAAGTGGAAAATCTCGCTTATTATTCTTATTCTGCTGCTAACGGTGAAGTTTACCTCGTTCCTGGATACGATATGCCGTTTGATACAGCAAATGAAGCAATTGAGGCGTTGGCGAAAAATCCAAATGATTTTTATCAGGCAACCATACCAGTTGATACGGACTTTGAAATTACGGAAGCGGAAGGCATAATGCAAGTTGAATTTAAAGAGACAGTTGATTTGGACTCGCTAGATCAGCGGGAAGCGGTTCGGATGATTGAAAGTCTGGCCTTGACCGCTGCGGCTTTTGATAAGGAACTGGCTATAACGGGCGTTCAGCCGGAAAAGTGGAACAGCTTCGACTTTAGCCGACCTTTGCCGGTTCCGTTAGCGCCGAACTTGATGGACTGGCCGATACCTTAATAAAAGGAGCGTTGTAAAACAAATATGTTTACAACGCTTCTTTTTTATACTAAGATTAGGCCATAACAAAATATCGATTCATCTTCGGGGCAGGGTGCAATTCCCTACCGGCGGTAATTGAACTCTGTTCATAAGCCCGCGAGCCGTAAAACGCAGGATTTGGTGAGACTCCAAAGCCGACAGTATAGTCTGGATGGGAGAAGGTGAAGGTGCGGACGTTTGTCGTTTACATGTAGACGGAACGCTTATTAAGTGTGCCTTTTCTCCCTTAAGTGTTTGTTGCTTAAGGGTTTTTATATGTAAATGCAGTGTCCAAGCCTTTCTTCTGGTGAATCACGACAAGGAGAGAGGAATATGAAGAACAAGAAGTTGCAAACGATGATCGTAATTGGGATGTTGAGTAGTATTTCATTTATTTTAATGCTTTTCAACTTTCCGCTGCCAGCTTTACCTGCATTTTTGAAAGTTGATTTCAGTGACGTTCCTGCTTTGATCGCAGCCGTTACGATGGGGCCAGTTGCCGGAATATTAGTGGCATTCTTCAAAAATGTATTGGATTGGCTATTTGCTGGAAGCCCGACAGGCGTTCCCGTCGGCCATATGGCCAATTTTGTGACAAGCCTGCTATTCATCTTGCCGGTTTATGCCATCTACCACAAAGTAGCGACAAAGAAAGGCATGGCATTCGGATTGGCCATCGGTACATTATCGATGGCGATCGGGATGAGTGTATTGAATTACTTGGTCTTTCTGCCAATGTACACTTACTTCCTTAATATGCCAGCAGAAACAGGCAATGCCCTATTTGGCACCATCGTTTTAGGGATCCTACCATTCAATTTAATCAAAGGCGTACTTTTGACTGCGGTCGTTCTGTTGATGTTCAGCAGTATGCACACGTGGATCGAAAAGCAGCGTTCCTATTATTTATCATAGATAGAAAAGCGCAAGCAGCCGTTAAGCTCCGACAAGCGCTGAAAGCTTTACCGGGAAAGGTGTTCTTTGCCATACAGCTGGGTTGACTTATGACCCTAGGACCTGGGCCGCTGGAATGTGGCCATAAAAGAAAAGTGAAGCTGACATAACGCAATAAAAAGAAGGCGTTCGGGAGTATTTACTCCCGAACGCCTTTTCCATTTAAATCAGTCTTCGTATTTTAAAGGGTCGCCTTCGAATGATGAATCTGCAACTTTAATGGAGTCTGTTGGACATCCTTCAAATGCATCTTCCATGTCTTCCTCGAGTTCGTCTGGAACTTGTTCTGTCCCCATGTTATTATCTAAAATAACAAATGCGATTCCTTCGTCGTCATAATCATAAATATCAGGTGCCGCTGCACCACAAGCACCACAAGCGATACAAGTATCCTTGTCGACAATGGTATACTTAGCCATATTGTTTTCCTCTCCTTTATCTCCGAACAAGTTCAGTTATACTATCGTTTTTATTCTAAAGGTGTTTGAGTAGTTTTTCAACCCAAAACCGCTAGGGGGCGCAAGCTTGTTATTCACCGAACTGATTATGGCCATTATGAAAGCCGTCGACAGGCAGCGGACGCTCACTTCCCCATTCCATTTGATTAAAGGAAAGAAGTCCGGCCAGACCATCCAGGATATCGGTTATTTCAACCTATATCCCTATTTCGGCGTGTTACCTAAACTGGATAAGAAAGCCTATGACCAAGCGGTTCAGCGCTTGTTTATGGAGGGGTACTTACTGGAAAATGAACAGGTTATTGAACTGACTCCGAAAGCGCTGGATGCTGAGGTCGCTCCATCCCCGTTAAATGGCTGGAAATACCGTGGAAATGAGATTATTTTCTTTCAACGGTTGTCACTAATTGTTCAAACTTTATCTAATACCAGCCAAGGCATTAAAATATTTGATCCCATTGTCAATAAGGAAGAAGTACAGGCATGGGTCAAAATGTATTTGAAGCGAATCGGATTTCGGGATTTAACAGTCGTACAAACGTTTAAAGAGCAACTATTGGCTACCTTAACCAATACGGAAATATCAGAAATACATAAAATGATCCTGATGGAGCGTTTATCAGGACATGAATTGAGTGGGTTAACATGGCAGCAGATCGCCGATTCCAAGGAGTTGGCGATTCTGGATGCCCAATTGATGTTCGTGGAAGCACTGCATGGATGGATGGCTGCCATTGAACACGCAAAACCATCCCTGCTCATTGGATTAATGGAAGGAATCATTCAGCAGTCTTCTTTGACAGAAACCGCTAAACGCACAGAAAAATTATTTGAAAGAGGATTTTCATTGGAACAAATAGCTTCCCTGCGGCAATTGAAAACCAGCACAATAGAAGATCACTTCGTGGAATTGGCGATGAACGATCCCTATTTCAATTTTACGCCGTTTGTAGATCCGCAGTTGTATGAAGCCATCATTGCTGAAAGCCGGCAACGAAAAACGAAAAGATTGCGTGATATCAAAGAGCATTTGCCTCAAGCCAGTTATTTTCAAATCCGTTTGGCTTTAGCCATTAGGGAGGAACAAGGATGAATCTAGAGAAATTATTGTATTCTGCCTACGGTTTTTCTTCATTCCGTCCAGGTCAACGGGAGATCATCGAGCAGGTATTGGCTGGAAAAGATGTCATTGCACTGCTGCCGACAGGAATGGGGAAATCCATCTGTTACCAGCTTCCAGCAAAGATTCTGCCTAACAGTGTATTGATTATTTCCCCGTTATTGTCTTTAATGCAAGATCAAGTGGCGCAGTTGAAGAAGATGGGGGAAAAATCAGTAGTTGCCATCAATTCTTTTCTGAAGCCTGAGGACAAAGAAAAGGTATGGAGCAATCTCGGCTCCTATAAATTCATTTTTGTTTCACCGGAAATGCTGGTTCAGCCATATGTGAAACAAAAGCTTCAGCAAATACGAATTTCTTTACTGGTTGCTGATGAAGCCCATTGCATTTCTCAATGGGGATTTGATTTCCGGCCGGATTATTTGCGGATTTCAGAAATCCTGCCCGCTTTAAACTTTCCGCAAGTACTGGCATTGACGGCGACTGCTACAGATAAAGTAACGGAGGAAATAAGGGAATACTTATCCTTGAAAGAACCCTATATCTATAGGCATCCAATGGACAGGGAAAATATTGTCTATGATATCAAGAAATTCGATGACCAACGTGACAAGCTTGAATTTCTGAAGGGGTTTATTTGTAAGTTCAGCGGTCCCGGAATCATTTACGCAGGAACTAGAAAAAAGTCCCAAGAACTTTCTTCTCTTTTGGCAGAACAGGGAGTTTCTTCGGCATTTTACCATGGCGGTATGGAACATCAGGACCGTGTCTTTGTCCAACAGCAATTTCAAAACGGAGAGCTGCAATGGATCTGCTCAACAAATGCTTTTGGCATGGGTGTCCATATACCGAATATCCGGCACGTCATCCACTTTCAATTGCCGACTTCGATAGAAGGTTATGTTCAAGAAGTGGGAAGGGCCGGACGGGATGGACAGCCGGCATTGGCTACCCTGCTTTATGCGCAAGGAGATGAAGCTTTGCTGGAAAGTTTGGTGATGGATGACTTGCCGACACAGCATGAAATCGAAGCTGTTTATCGAAACGGCACGGCTGCAACTCATTTAATCGACCAAGGAATTGTCCGGGAGACGGCTTTTCGGGTTGCTTCTTATTGGATCACCAAATTGCCATTGGAAGGCGTAAACAAGCAAATGGAGCTTCTGAGACGAGGGAAATGGGAGCAGGCGGCAAAAATCCGTGAATTGCTGTCATTGGAAAGTTGTTTGCGGAGCTATATCATCAGCTGTTTTGATCAACAGCTTGCCGATAAGCCTTCGAATTGCTGTATCAACGATGGAATCAATTATGAAGTGTTTGCGGAGTTTTTGCCTCCGGCAGAAAAGCAGCAACCGCTTGATTGGCAAGATCGATTGCGTGTAATATTACCTATATAAGATTCTCGTTAACTGTCATTTACAAATGAGTCTTTTTTCGTCATAATAGATATATTAGTACAGATAGGGGTCGTCATGAATGGGAAATAACAGTTATTATGAGTCGGTTGAAAAAAACCGGCAGGAAATATCGATAGACAAAAATTCTGCTTTGTCGAGAGCAGCTCAGCGACAGGCACAAAAGCCTAGGCCAAACCCTAAAAAGAACAAAAGCCTATTGATGCCTGCGTTATTCTTTATTTTTATCTTAATACCCGTTACTTTACTGATTTTTGTAGCTTTCTTATATGAACCCGATGATTCATTGACAGCTAAACCTGCAGAAAATGAAGTGAGTTTTGAGATGAATTCCCAACCATCCAATTCTGCTGTAGTGGCGGCCGAGGAAGAAGACAAAGAAAAAGACAAAGAAAAAGCGAAAAAAGCAGCTGAAGAAAAAGAGAAAGCTGCTGCAGAAAAAAAACAAGCTGAGAAAAAAGCTGCTGCAGAAGCCGATGCCGCTGAGAAAGCTGAAGCTGAAGCAAAGGCGAATGCTGAAGCTAAGGCAATAGCCGATGCACAAGCGAAGGAAAAAGCTGAAGCAGAGGCCAAAGCGAAGGCGGATGCAGAAGCGAAAGCCGTTGCTGATGCTCAAGCGAAAAAAGAGGCAGAAGCGAAAGCCGCTGCTGAAGCCCAGGCGAAAAAAGAAGCGGAAGCAAAAGCTGAAGCGGATAAAAAAGAAGAAGTGCCAAGCGCAAACGGCAAAACTTACGTGGTCCAGTCCAGTGAAACGCTTTACCGCATCGCCGTCAATAATTACGGTGCTGCAGGAGCCGCTGCGGCAGTCGAAAAGATCAAACAGGCTAATGGCTTGAGTTCAAACAGCATCAGCCCTGGCCAGACATTGATTCTGCCATAAGCAAATTCGGCTGATTAATAAACTTCCGAAAAGGGAATAGATGTTTATAGATTATAGAAGTGAGGCGAGCAGATGTTTGTAAAAAGCGTAATGGTCAAAAGAGAAAAATGCCATACTGTGCAGTTGGATGATTCCGTACAAGTAGGTTTTGAGTTGCTGGAAAAATACACAATTGATGCATTGCCTGTAGTGGAGGGAACCGAGTACAAAGGGATCTTCACTTGGTATTATGCCTATCGCGCATTTTTCCATTCCGGAAAAACAAAAGAAGAGTTTGCCAAAACCACTAAGGTCCGTGACGTCATTGTAAATGAAGATGTGTATTTGAATATCAATGATGTTTATGAAAAAGCATTGGTGGAATTGAATGATTTCCCGATCATTGCAGTTGTTGAAGACCATCAATTTTTGGGGATTGTAACCAGGTTTGATGTTGTCAATCAATTGCAAAGTGCTTTTGGCATGGACAGACCGGGCTATCGCATCACATTTACATCCGTAGAATCAGAAGGCCGTATCGGCCGCCTTGGTGAGATCATCGAAAAGTTCAAGGAATCGGTTGTTTCCCTTGTGACATTTGATGAGACCAATAAAATGGTTCGCCGCATTGTCCTGAAAATTGAAAAGAAAGACAACATTGACCGTTTTGTAAAAGAACTGGAGAAATCCGGCTTCCGTGTCTTGGATATCGCAGAAGATTAATTTTAAACTAAAATGAAAAAGCATAAGCCTCGCTTATGTTTTTTTCGTTTTTTGGAAGGACGCATCCCCTGATGAAATATTTTATCCGATTAGCTCTAGCAGCTTTTGCGCTGCTTCTTTTTATGGTGCGAAACGCTTTTGCGGAAAAGCTGAATAAGCAAACTATCCATCTGGCCTCAGAAAAGCCATTTGATCCATTTCAACTTCTTTTCATAGCAGATATCCATAGACGAACCATTAAAGCTGATCTTATTGATTTTCCGATCGATCTTATTGTCATCGGAGGCGATCTAGTCGAAAAGGGAGTGCCTTTGAAGCGAGTCGCTGAAAATATCAAAAACCTGACAGCTATCGCACCTGTTTATTTTGTATGGGGAAATAATGATCGTGAAGTGGATGAAACTTCACTCAGAAAAATTTTCGCGCATTACGGTGTGACTGTGCTGGATGACGAATCGGTGTCGCTATTCGGCAATAGCCGGTTGAAACTGGTTGGGCTGGATCATTTCGCTTACAAACCTGATGGCTTTGACAATGCATTTAAAGCTGTTGAAGTCGGTGATACCGTATTGTTTGTATCCCATACCCCTTTTGATTTTTGGAAAATCAAAGGGCCTTATTCAGCCGAATTGCTGCTGGCTGGCCATACTCACGGTGGCCAGATACGCATTGGCCCTTTCGGACTGTTTAAAAAAGGCTCGCTGAAAGTGAAAGAGGACCGGGTGGAGTTGATCAGCAATGGATTCGGTACGACAACACTCCACTTGCGTCTGGGAGCTCCAGCCGAATTTCATGTGCTGACCATAAAGCCTAAATTGAAATAAAATTTGTCACAAAGTGGATCCATCCATTATGCTTAAACAAGGATCAAGTACAGGAGATGTTTTGGAATGGAATATGTAGATGCTCTTATTATTGGAGGCGGCCCATGCGGATTGTCGGCCGCCATTGAATTGAAAGAAATCGGACTGCAGACGGTTGTGATTGAAAAAGGCAATATCGTTAATGCGATTTTCAACTACCCGACGCATCAAACCTTTTTCAGCACAAGTGAAAAGCTGTCTATAGGCGATGTCCCGTTCATCATTGAAGGACGCAAGCCGAAGCGCAATCAGGCGCTGGTCTATTATCGTGAAGTGGTAAAACGGAGCGGCATAAAAGTGCAGCCGTTTGAGACCGTGGAGCACGTGGAACGGAACGAGCAGGACGGTTCGTTCAGCGTCAAGACTTCAAAAGGCTATTATCAAGCAAAATATGTCATAGCGGCAACGGGCTATTACGATCAGCCCAATGCCTTGAATGTAGAAGGTGCAAAACTGCCGAAAGTGATGCATTATTTCAAAGAAGGCCATCCTTATTTTGATCAGGATGTGTTAATCATAGGGGGCAAGAACTCTGCTGTCGATGCTGCTCTGGAATTACATAAAGCAGGCAGCCGCGTCACGGTCTCCTATCATGGAACGAGCTACTCGAAAAGCATAAAACCATGGATTCTTCCGGAATTTGACGGTTTGGTAAGAAAAGGTGAAATCACCATGTTGTTTGATTCGATGGTCGACAAAATAACAGATACCAGCGTGGAGCTGACTGTCAACGATCAAAAAGAAACGATTCCCAACCACTTCGTCTTTGCCATGATCGGCTATCATCCAGACCATGCTTTCTTAAAGTCGATGGGAATTTCCATTGATCCGGCTTCCGGTCGCCCGACTTTCAATGAGGAAACGATGGAAACGGAAGTGGATAACCTTTACATTGCCGGCGTAATTGCGGCTGGGAATAATGCCAATGAAATCTTTATTGAAAATGGGCGCTTTCATGGACAGCAAATTGCGGAAGCTATTGCAAAAAAAGAAAGCACAGTTTAAATGTGCTTTCTTTTTTGTTTTGTTTTGATTTGAACGGATATAAACCGTGAACAAGAAAGGGTGTTTATTTATGAAAAAGAAAGTTTCACTAATTACAACGGGCGGAACAATTGCCAGCAGGCAGGTGTCTAACGGGCTCTTGAAATCCGGAGCGATTTCAGGAAAGGAATTGGCTGAACTTTGCCAACTTCCTGAAGAAATAGAAGTCAAAGTGATTGACGTATTTCAATTGCCGAGCATGCATATCGGATTCGATCAAATGCTGGAAATCAGAGAAGCCATCCTCCGGGAACTTCAGGATCCGGAAGTGGAAGGGGTTGTCGTTACACATGGCACGGATACATTGGAAGAAACCGCTTATTTCCTGGACCTGACAATCGGCGATGATCGGACGGTTGTCGTTACGGGGTCTCAACGTTCACCTGAAGAAGTTGGAACCGATGTTTATTCAAACCTGCGCAATTCCATTTATGTGGCTGTAGATCATAATTTAAGAGGCATAGGGGCTGTGGCAGTCTTTAACGAACGGATTTACAGCGGCAAATACGTAAAAAAAGTCCATTCCAGCAATCTGCAGGGATTTGATTCGTTTGGGCATGGTTATTTAGGTATCATCGACAATGACACGGTACGTGTATACCAGAAACCTGTAATGCACGAAGTCCATTTGGTTGAAAGTCCATTGCCAAGAGTGGATATCATAAAATGCCATTCCGGACAGGATGGTTACTTGATTGATATGTTGGTGGCAGGGCCAACTAAAGGGATTATTTTGGAAGCGGCAGGAAGAGGCCAGGTATCACCGCATATGGTGGAAGCGATTGACCATGCAATCAGACAAGGGATTCCCGTAGTAGTGACGACCAGTGCGGAGGAAGGAAATGCTTATCCGGCTTATAGCTATCCGGGAAGCGCGCATGATTTGCTGACTCGGGGTGTCATTCTTGGAAGTGACTATGACAGCAAAAAAGCGCGCATCAAACTTGCGGTCTTATTGTCTGCCGATGCGGACATTCCAGCGAATGCTTTTGAAAGATAGGGAATCTTAAAAGACAGCTCAGGAAACCTGAAAATCATGGCAATAAACATGATACAATTAAGGTAATACAAACAAAGGGGTATAGCGTATGATTATTTTATTAACTGTAGCAATAGCCCCGAGTTTAGCCCTGTTCAGTTACTTGTATTTGCGTGATCAATTTGCCAGTGAACCTTCGAAGCTGCTGTTTCAAAGTTTTTTATACGGAGCTATTTTGACTTTTCCAATTCTATTTGTCCAATATGTATTCGATGCTGAAGGCGTTTTTACCAGCGGCTTTGCCCAAAATGTCATTTTTTCCAGTGTAATCGAAGAATTTTTCAAATGGCTGGTTTTATTGATAGCTGTATACCGCCATGTCGATTTTGAAGATCCTTATGACGGGATTCTTTATGGAGCCAGTGTTTCTCTGGGATTTGCGACGGTGGAAAACATTTTGTATTTACTGGAATTTGGATTGCAGACCGCATTTCTGCGGGCATTTTTGCCGGTATCCAGCCATGCTTTGTTCGGCGTTGTCATGGGTTATTATTTCGGGAAAGCAAAATTCTCGAAAAGCAGCCAGCGCAGGCGTTGGCTTGGCTGGGCATTCCTCAGCTCTGTGATTCTGCACATGGCTTATAATACCAGTCTATATGTCTACGATAATATCATGTATGGAGCGATTCCATTTATGCTGTTTCTCTGGTGGTTTGGCCTTAAAAAAGTCAAACAGGCGCATTTGCTTTCTTTATCGCATTACCATGACCGCAATTCATCGATGCAATCCAGCGAACTGAAATAAATACCCGAAGAAAAGCCTCGATCTTAAAGGCTTTTTTTTGTTGGAGAAATTTTGCTTTCAGCCGATCATTTTATGTTTGGAGTTAAGTTCAGCCCGGGCGCTGGTGCATTTCTTATGGTAAAATATGATGAATACATATGATGAGGTGACTATTTTGACGAAACCGATACAAATAGCAATTGATGGACCGGCAGCTGCGGGCAAAAGCACGATTGCAAAAATCGTGGCCGAAAAGCTGGGTTATGTTTACATCGATACGGGTGCAATGTACCGAGCTATCACATTAAAAGCATTAAATGAAGGCATTAATATGGCCAGCAATACAGAGGCAGGCAAATTATTGGCAGAAACGGAAATTGATCTGCAGCCGTCAGAAGATGGCCAATTGGTTTTTTTGGATAAAAAAGATGTAACAGAAGCAATCCGTTCTCAGCATGTGACAAAGGCTGTTTCAGAGATGGCTGCACATGAATTGGTCCGGTTGCGTATGGTAGAGCTCCAACAGCAATTGGCTGAAGCGCGCGGAGTGGTTATGGATGGCCGGGATATCGGAACACATGTCCTTCCACACGCTGCGCTGAAAGTGTTTATGTCGGCATCCGTAGAAGAACGTGCGAGAAGAAGATTTGAAGAAAATAAGAAAAGAGATATCCTGACTCCGCTAGAAGAGCTTCAGGCTGAAATCGCCAAACGGGATAAAATGGACAGCGAACGTGAAGTTGCTCCGCTTCGGCAGGCGGATGACGCCATTTATCTCGATACAACCGCTTTGACGATTGATCAGGCGGCACAGAAAATATTGAAACTGGCTGAAGAGAGGTTGGTGTAAAGTGAATTTATATGCAGTTGGCAAAGGTTTGGTCAAAACCGTATTAAGCCCTTTATATCGTTTCGAAGTCATCGGAGCTGAAAATTTTCCGAAAGAAGGCGGCATTCTTCTATGTTCCAATCATATTCACGCGCTCGATCCGCCTGTTGTCGGAATGACAGCACCAAGAACCGTTCATTTTATGGCAAAAGAGGAACTATTTAAAGCTCCGATCCTCGGACCGATCCTTCCGAAAGTCAATGCCTTTCCTGTAAAACGTGGGATGAGTGACCGCGAAGCGCTCCGGACTGCTTTAAAGATCCTAAAAAGCGGCGAAGTTGTCGGACTGTTTCCTGAAGGAACCCGTTCAACTGACGGCGTCCTAAAAAAAGGGCTGAGCGGTGCAGGTTTTTTTGCGCTGCGAGGCAATGCGGATGTAATGCCTTGTGCAATCATCGGACCTTATAAAGCGTTTCGCAAAGTAAGGGTGGTGTACGGTGAGCCGATTCTAATGCAGCCGTTCCGTGAACGAAAAGCATCGGTAGATGAGGTAACCGAAGCCATAATGGCAAGCATCCAGAAGATTCTGGACAACTATGCTGAGAATAAGTGATAATTTTTGTTTTTATTAGAGAATTCGAATAAAATAGAAGGTGGATAGTTTGTGAAGGAGGGCTACTTATGTCAGAGGAAACGAACATGATGGAAAACCGTGACTTCCAAACAGGAGATCGCGTGAAGGGGATAGTGGCAAAAATTGAAGAAAAGGCAGTAACCGTAACAATTGAAGGGGCACCTTTTGATGGCATTATACCCATTAGTGAGTTATCGAGCCTGCATATCGAAAAAGCGTCGGATTCTGTACAAGTCGGTGATGAACTGAATCTGATCATCACGAAAGTGGAAGATGAAAATTTTGTTTTATCCAAACGCAAAGTCGATGCCGAACAGGCATGGGACGAATTGGAGAAAAAGTTTGAATCTGGTGAGATTATCGAAGCTGAAGTGAAAGACGTTGTGAAAGGCGGTTTGGTAGTCGATTTGGGCGTGCGCGGATTCGTACCGGCTTCTTTAGTGGAAGACTATTTTGTTGAGTCTTTCGAGGACTACAAAGGCAAAGTGCTGACTTTCAAGATTGTAGAAATGGAAAAAGAAAACAATCGCCTGATTCTTTCTCACCGAGCGGTGGTCGAAAAGGAAAAAGAATCCCAGAAAGAGCAGGTAATGGAACACATTCACGCTGGCGACGAGCTGAAAGGGAAAGTTCAACGGATCGCTTCCTTCGGTGCTTTTGTCGATATCGGAGGAGTGGACGGTTTGGTCCATATCTCGCAGCTGTCGCATGAGCATGTAGAAAAGGTATCTGATGTTGTAACGGAAGGGCAGGAAGTGACTGTCAAAGTGCTGTCTGTCGACCGTGATTCAGAACGTATTTCCTTGTCCATTAAAGATACCTTGCCAGGGCCATGGGATTCCATCGATGAAAAAGCGCCGAAAGGTTCTGTTCATGCCGGAACAGTTAAGCGCTTGGTCAGCTATGGTGCATTTGTGGAAGTATTGCCCGGAGTTGAAGGGCTGGTCCATATTTCTCAAATCGCCCATAAGCATATCGCAACACCGAATGAGGTGCTGACAGAAGGCCAAGAAGTTCAGGTCAAAGTGTTGGAAGTCAACAAAGCAGACAAACGCTTGTCCCTCAGCATCAAAGAATTGCTGGAAAAAGAAAGCGGCCAGGATTTTTCTGAGTACGACATGCCTGAAGAATCGACCGGATTCTCGATCAGTGATGTAATCGGTGATAAACTGAAAGGCTTTAAATCCGAATAATATGTCGAGAGCTCAGCGTAAAATGGATCATATACAATATGCTTTATCCACAGGACAAAGTAAAAAAAACATGTTCAATGATATTCGTTTCGTGCATCAGGCTTTACCGGATAGCGCGGTATCAAGTATCAGCATAAAACCGAAAACAGGTGATTTGAACTTGAAATCACCTGTTTTTATTAATGCCATGACAGGTGGCGGAGGCAGAGATACTGAACAGTTGAATGGCCTGCTTGCGCGAGTTGCCAAAGAGACGGGAGCAGCCATGGCGGTCGGATCACAAATGTCGGCACTTAAAGACCGTAATGAACGGGAATCTTATGCCATCGTGCGGAAAGAAAATCCGCATGGCATCCTATTTGCCAATCTCGGAAGCGAAGCAACGGTCCAGCAGGCACAGGAAGCAGTCGAGATGATCGAAGCCAATGCCCTGCAAATCCACTTGAATGTGGTGCAGGAATTGACGATGCCTGAAGGGGATCGTGATTTCCGTGGGGCATTCGACCGCATACAGGCAATCGCTGAACAGCTCCAAGTCCCGGTGATTGTTAAGGAAACAGGTTTTGGAATGTCCCGGGAAGCGGCTGAAAAATTAGCGGGAACTGAAGTTGCAGCTATTGATGTCAGTGGCTTTGGCGGCACGAATTTCGCCTCGATTGAAAACGAACGCCGCAGAAGAAAGCTGGCCTATTTTGAAGATTGGGGAATTCCGACAGCCGCTGCAATTGTGGAAGTGAAGAGCGTCTTTAAAAAGACGGTTCTCGCATCTGGTGGCATACAGGATGCCCAGGACATGATCAAAGCCTTTTTATTGGGTGCGGATGCTGTCGGCTTGGCAGGCTCTTTTTTGAAGACAGCCATGCAAGAAGGCGAAAAGCAGCTGATCGAAGAGATAGAAGCGCTGCATGAAGACTTAGCGATGATGATGACGGCTCTCGGAGCTGAAAACCTGACGGATCTGCAGAAATGTCCTGCGGTCATTTCGGGAGAATTGGCGCAGTATCTCAGTGCCAGAGGCTTTAGTCCGGCTTCATATGCAAACCCGAAGAAAAACTGAATATTACACATTTAAAGGGGATGGACATTTAACTGATGCCATCGCCTTTTTCGTGTATAATAGGCATATCAGAAGTGGAAGGATGAATTTTATATGTCAAAACCGGTAGTAGCAATAGTTGGCCGGCCGAACGTTGGTAAGTCCACGATTTTTAATCGCGTGGTAGGAGAACGGGTTTCCATAGTGGAAGATATTCCAGGAGTAACGCGTGACCGTATTTACAGCTCGGCAGATTGGCTGACACATGAATTTAATATTATAGATACGGGAGGCATTGATCTTCGTGACGAGCCATTCCTTGAACAAATCCGTCAACAGGCAGAAATTGCCATGGACGAAGCGGATGTCATCATTTTCCTTGTCAATGGGCGTGATGGTGTCACAACGCAGGATGAACAAGTAGCCAAAATTCTTTATCGTACAAAAAAACCGGTCATTCTGGCCGTCAATAAAATCGACAATCCCGATATGCGCCACCTGATCTATGATTTTTACACATTGGGAATGGGCGAGCCTTTTCCTCTTTCAGGATCTCACGGATTGGGTCTAGGGGATCTTTTGGACGAAGTGGCCAAAAACTTTCCGACCGAAGACGATGAGGAGTATCCGGATGATGTCATCAAATTCTCATTGATCGGCCGTCCGAACGTCGGCAAATCTTCTCTTGTAAACTCATTTTTAGGGGAAGAACGCGTTATTGTGAGCGAAGTCGCGGGAACGACACGCGACGCTATCGATACGCAATATGAATACAATGATCAGCCGTATGTCATTATCGACACGGCGGGAATGCGCAAAAAAGGGAAAGTTTATGAAACAACTGAGAAGTACAGTGTATTGCGCGCTTTGCGTGCCATCGAACGCTCAGATGTTGTTTTAGTGGTCTTGAACGCAGAAGAAGGCATTCAGGAGCAGGACAAAAAAATCGCCGGTTATGCACATGAAGCCGGCAAAGCAGTCATTATCATTGTCAACAAATGGGATGCTGTTGAAAAAGATGAAAAAACCATGAATGTCATGACACGCAAAATCCGTGAGCATTTCCTGTTCCTGGATTATGCACCGATTATGTTTGTGTCGGCAATCAGCGGCAAGCGCGTCCATAATATTTTGGAAATTGTCAATAAAGTCAATGACAACCATTCAAGACGAATCCAATCGAGTATTTTGAACGAAGTGATCGAAGACGCAGTAGCCATGAACCCGGCACCATCAGACAAAGGCCGTCGTCTGCGTGTTTATTATGCAACCCAAGTGGCCATCAAGCCTCCGACATTCGTTGTCTTTGTCAACGAGCCGGAAATGATGCACTTCAGTTATGAACGCTTCTTGCAAAACCGGATTCGTGAGAGTTTCGATTTTGAAGGAACTCCGCTTCGTCTTATCACGAGAGCGCGTACTTAAGGTAAAAAGGTGGTTTAATCTTATGGAAAAAGTTTCTGTTTTTGGAGCAGGAAGCTGGGGAACTGCGTTGAGTTATGTACTTGCTCAAAACAACCACGATCTATTGCTCTGGACACATCGTCAGGAGCAAGCAGACGAAATTAACCAGAATACCAATAAACGCTATTTGAAAGATACACAGCTACCGGAAAATCTGAAAGCAACCAGCGATTTATCAGAAGCTGTTGAGCATGGAGATATTTATGTATTGGCTGTTCCGACCAAAGCCATCCGTGAAGTCTGCCAGGACATTAAAAAAAGTCTGAATCGGAAAATTCTGTTCGTCCATGTTTCTAAAGGAATCGAACCGGATTCACTAAAGCGGATCAGCGAAATGATCCGTGAAGAAATTCCGGAGCAATGGATTGAAGATGTTGTCGTCCTGTCCGGACCAAGCCATGCGGAAGAAGTGGTGCAAGAGCATCCAACGACTGTTACGGCTGCCTGTGAGAACACAGCAGCAGCCAACCGCATTCAGGATCTGTTCATGAACCATTATTTCCGTGTTTATACGAATACCGATGTAATCGGTGTGGAAATCGGCGGAGCCTTGAAGAACATCATTGCTCTGGCTGTTGGAATCACAGACGGCTTGGGCTACGGCGACAACGCCAAAGCTGCTATCATGACGCGGGGGCTGGCTGAAATTGCACGCCTCGGTGTAAAGATGGGTGCAACTCCGTTAACTTTCTCCGGTTTGACCGGAGTGGGTGATTTGATCGTGACTTGCACCAGTGTGCATTCACGTAACTGGCGGGCAGGAAACATGCTTGGCAAAGGAAAATCATTGGACGAAGTGCTGGAAGAAATGGGCATGGTTGTCGAAGGGATACGGACGACGAAAGCAGCGTATCAATTATCAAAAGCTTATGACGTTCCGATGCCGATTACGTCTGCACTTTATGCCGTTCTATTCGATAATGTGTCGACCGATGACGCTGTTGAAAAGCTGATGGGCCGCATGAAGAAGAACGAAATGGAAGATTTGATCAACTTGCTTTAATTGTCACAAAAGAAGAGGGTGCAAGCTGCAGCCTCTTCTTTTTTTATGCTATACTATTGACTGAAACAGTATGAAAGGCGGGCATTTATGAGTGCGTTAGATAAAATGTGGGTATCGTTTGCCGGAATTGCTTTTTTGATGATTTCGATGGGTTTTATCTACTTGAGCAGATACAAGTTAAAAAATGGCATCCTTAAATTTATTTTTGCGCTAGTTGCTTACATTTTGCTGATTCTTGGATTCTTTATCATGATATTCATAGTATTCAGCGGCCCTACAGGCGGCGCTTGAGGTGAGGAAAATGAAAAAACCGACAATGTTTATTCTGCTTTTGCTCATTACCGTCTTTTTGACGGCCTGCGGATATCCGCAAAGTGAGAGAGCGGAGAACCAGATTCCTTATGAGGATCAATTGATTACCGTACAAAATGCAGTAAATCAATACAGAGGTGCATCAGGCGGCTTGTTGCCGATCAAAACTCGGGATATGGAAGTGGACCAATATATTAAGTACCCGATCGATTTTTCGAAAATCGTACCGGATTATACAGCAGAGGTCCCGACTAACGCATTTGAAACGGGCGGCATTTTTCAATATGTCCTGATGGATGTAGAAGAGAATCCAACCGTAAAACTTGTGGATTTGCAGGCGGCAGAAGCAATCAGATCCGTGAATGTGCGGAAAAGTGCAAACGGCGGAAAAGCGCCGATTTCTGAAATCCTTGCAGACAATGTTTATAAGTTCAATCACGATGCGATGGGGTTCTCGGAAGAACCGACAGTAGTCAGCCCATACAGTGGCCGTAATTTGCCGATGGTCATTACGGGCAGCGGAGATGTCTATATTGATTACTCGATGGATCTCTATTCAGCTCTTCAGGAATATGAAGGGGAGCTGGAAGCCGGTCAAGACATTCGCTTTATTCTGTACGAAGACCATGCAGTGGTGCCTGCTTATTCACTTCCCTACACTATAAATGAAGACAACGAACCGGTATTCTTAACCGAGTAAAAAACATTGATATGACGCGTTTTTAATAGAAATGACCCCTTTTTAGAAAATTTTGTTAGTATTTGGGGGTTTTATTGAAAAAGCAGGCTGTTTGTTGTTGCTATGCGATTTTCGATGTGATACTCTTTTTACAGGATTGATGGTTGCATCCCCTTTGAGAGGAGGTGAATAGCATGAACAAAACAGAATTAGTGAACTCTGTTGCTGAAGCAGCTGAACTTTCTCGTAAAGACGCTGCCAAAGCAGTTGACGCTGCATTTGAGACGATTCAAGACGCTCTTACTAAGGGTGAAAAAGTACAGTTGATCGGATTCGGTAACTTTGAAGTACGCGAACGCGCGGCCCGCAAAGGACGTAACCCACAAACTGGTGCTGAAATTGAGATCGCTGCAAGCAAAGTTCCTGCATTTAAGCCAGGTAAAGCGCTTAAAGACGCAGTGAAGTAAGCTTTAGCCTCTGTACATAGGATGACTTTTGCGAGACACAATCTTGCAAAAGTCATTCTTTTTTTGAGTCAACAATTTTGCGAAACACCTGTGCGTATGCTACGATTCATGTGAGAAAAGCGGAAGGAGCCGTTAAGACCCGACAGGCATAAGGCAGACCGGCAGAGTGGCGTTTTTTGCCGCACAGCTGGGCTGACTTATGACCCCGAGGGTCTGGCTCCTGACGCTAGACAGTGAGAAAAGCGGAGGCGATCGAGCAAAACCCGACGGGCATAAGACGGGCCGCCGAAGTGGCGCACTTTGCCACACAGGCGGAACGGCTTATGACCCCGAGGGTTTGATCGCCGAAGCTAGACAGTGAGAAAAGCGGAGGCGGCCGTTCTGCTCCGACAGGCATAAGACGATCTGGCGAAGCGGCGTACTTTGCCGCACAGCCAGAGTGGCTTATGACCCGAGGTGCAGGCCGCCGAAGCTAGACGGTGAAAAAAGCGGAGGCGGCTAAGGAAGGTAACCTAAAACCGCGGCTTCCTGCCGCAACGGTTACCTGACCCACATCCTGCGGGCCGCCGGAGCTGTACAATGAGAAATATGCACATACAAGTGGAGATTGCTGACATACAAAGAAAATCCACCGGTTAGCCATCCTGCTGCCAAAAAAATAACCGATTCGTCTTCAACAGGAGGAAACAGAATGATAGATGTGAAAGCACAAACAGTAGACCTAGATAAAATTGAAAAAGCTGTCTCGATGATTTTGGAAGCAGTTGGGGAAGACGTAAGCCGAGAAGGATTACAGGATACGCCTAAAAGGGTAGCTAAGATGTACGCCGAAGTATTTTCTGGATTAAAAGAAGATCCAAGAGAATATTTTAAAACAGTTTTTCATGAAGGCCACGAAGAACTCGTGCTCGTTAAAGATATTCCTTTCTACTCGATGTGCGAACATCATCTTGTTCCGTTTTTCGGAAAGGCACATATCGCCTATATTCCTCGCGACGGAATCGTGACAGGATTAAGCAAACTGGCTCGTGCTGTGGAGACGGTCGCTAAACGCCCGCAGCTGCAGGAACGCATTACTTCTACGATTGCAGACTCTCTGATGGAAACCTTAAACCCGCATGGCGTATACGTCATGATTGAAGCAGAACATATGTGCATGACTATGAGAGGCATTAAGAAGCCAGGATCCAAGACGGTAACCGCTGTTGCACGCGGCATTTTAGAAACGGACGACATAAAGCGTTCAGAAGTAATCACATACATTAATATGAATTAAATTGGAAAAGCAGGTGTAGACATGGCTCAAACGGAATACATTGTAATTCGCGCCCAAGAAGATGGCGTGAACGTAATCGGACTGACACGCGGTAATGACACAAAATTTCACCATACTGAAAAATTGGATAAAGGCGAAGTGATGATTGCTCAATTTACGGAGCATACTTCAGCTATGAAAATCCGCGGCAAAGCGGAAATTCATTCTGCCCATGGTATCGTTGAAAGTGACGCTAAAAAATAAACGATATTGGATGAAGGCAAGGCTTTGCCTGTGATATACTATTGTAGTATGGCTAAATCATGAATGGAGCAAGCAGTATGAATGGACACCAAATACAATCGAAAATTATTTCCATGGGGATTGAAGTCTTGGACGCTGTGCGCCAGCGGACACTCGATCAATATACAGAAGGTCCATCGGTAAAAGAATCCCGTTTGTTTTTTTTGCTACTGCCTTTTTTTGACGGAAAAGAGTGGTCGCCTGAAATTGAAGCCTCAGCAAAGACAGTTTCCATCGTTTATGCCGCTTTGCATGCCCATGATCAAGTAAGGGAAGATGCTCCAATTATCAAAGAGCAGCAGCTAACGGTGTTGGCTGGAGATTTATACAGCGGCATTTATTACCAGATGCTGGTCAATACGAAAAATATTGCGATGGTCCAGCGATTGGCTTCAGCTATCATCCAAGTGAGCGAAAAGAAAACATCCTTTTTTGAAGGAGTTGTTCGTCCGCTGGAGGAAGTGGAAGATGCCATCAGCATTATTGAAACAGAACTTTTAATGTCATTTTATCGATTTTATGGTTTTACCGAATACGAAACGCTTGCTAAGCAAGCATTGCTTTATATCCGCTACGCTGATGAATTGCAGCGGTTGCAGTCTAAAAACTATTCGCATGCATTGCGCGAATTGAATACCAGTTTTGTTCACGAAATCTATACAGAGCATTGGCTGCTGGAAAAACTGGACAGTCTCCATGGGAAAATTTTGACGTCCATTGCTGACTGTTCGTTGGATTATGAACTGGAAAAATATTTGCTCCATCAAATAACCCCGCACCAGCATAGAGCTGAGCAGCTGACCCGAGAAGGATGACTGATATGCCTAAAACGAAAGAACAAAGAGTCCACGAAGTATTTGAAAAAATATCCGAGAACTATGACCAAATGAATTCGGTCATCAGCTTTCAACAACATAACAAATGGCGTGAAGATACCATGTACAAAATGCAGGTTCCTAAAGGTGCCGCTGCCATTGACGTATGTTGCGGAACGGCTGATTGGACTATTGCACTTGGTAAAGCAGTCGGTGAAACAGGACAAGTGGTAGGGCTGGATTTCAGCCAGAATATGCTGAATGTCGGACATGAGAAGACCAAGGATATGCCTCAGATCAAGTTGATCCAAGGAAATGCGATGTCTTTGCCATATCCTGATAATTCATTTGATTTTGCGACAATCGGCTTTGGTTTGCGGAATGTTCCGGATTACCGACAAGTCCTTTCCGAAATGCACCGTGTGCTGAAACCGGGTGGGATGATTGCATGCCTAGAAACATCGCAACCGCAAAACATCGTGTTCAAACCGTTTTTCAGAATTTATTTCCGGTTCATCATGCCGGTTTTCGGTAAGCTTTTTGCTAAAAGTTACAAAGAGTATTCATGGTTGCAGGAATCGGCAAAAACATTCCCAGGCATGAAACAATTGGCGAAGTTGTTTACAGAAGTCGGGTTTGAAAAAGTGAAATACAAGCCTTACACCGGAGGCGCCGCAGCCCTCCACCTAGGTATAAAAAAGTAAATTAGCGGGAGAAGGATTTTAGTGGAAAAGATGAAGTTGAAATTGCTCTATTCCGACCTTGGACCGGAACTGGAAATGATCGAAAAGGAATTGGAACAGGCAGTGGATTCCGAGTCTCTCCTATTAAATGATGCATCTCTTCATTTATTGCAGGCCGGAGGGAAAAGAATCCGACCTGTTTTTGTTTTGCTTGCAGGAAAATTTGGCGATTACAATATAGACGTCATGAAACGCGTAGCTGTGCCGCTCGAGCTGATTCACATGGCTTCTTTGGTCCATGATGACGTTATAGACGAATCGGAGATCCGAAGAGGGCGCCCGACCGTCAAGGCACAGTGGAACAACAGTGTTGCGATGTATACAGGTGATTTCATACTGGCACGTGCATTGGAACGAATTACGGAAATTGAATCGCCTCGCATCCATGAGATTCTTTCTAAAACGCTCATTGAAGTTTGCCGGGGTGAGATTATTCAGATCAAGGATAAGTACAAGCTTGATCAAAACTTGCGGGATTATTTTCGGCGTATCAAACGGAAGACGGCCCTACTCATTTCATCAAGCTGTGAATTAGGGGCATTGGTGTCAGGTACGGATGAAAAGACCGCAGCGCATTTGCGCCGCTTTGGTTACTTTATTGGCATGTCGTTCCAGATTATCGATGACATCCTTGATTTCACTTCAACGGATGAAGAGTTGGGGAAACCGGCTGGCAGTGACTTTATACAAGGCAATATCACTTTGCCGATTTTATGCGCACGAAAAGATACGGAAATCTATGCCATGCTGAAAGCTAACCTCAATAAGGAGCTCAGCAATGAAGATCGGCTGATGATTGTCGATACGATTCGCAGCAGCTCTGCCATTGAAGAAGCGAAGGCCATGAGTGACCGTTATTTGGAGAAAGCCTTGCGGGAACTTTCCTTTTTGCCTAAAGGGAAAGCGGTGAAGACCATGCGCAAAATCGCGTATTTCATCGGCAAGCGCAATTTTTAAGTTGCTGGTTGACAAATGAGCCGACAATGATAGTATTTTTTAAGGTGGGCAAAAAGCCCGAGCTTTTAATAGAGGAGTGTTTACATTGGAAAAAACATTTTTAATGGTTAAACCGGATGGCGTTCAACGCAACGTAATCGGAGAAATCGTCGCACGTTTCGAGAAAAAAGGATATCATTTGGCTGGTGCTAAATTGATGCAGATCCCTACTGAATTGGCTGAAGAGCATTACGGCGAACACAAAGAACGTCCATTCTTCGGAGAATTGGTTGAATTCATCACTTCAGGTCCTGTATTCGCAATGGTTTGGGAAGGCGAAAACGTGATTTTGACTGCACGTCAGATGATGGGCGCTACAAACCCTAAAGATGCGGCTCCAGGAACAATCCGCGGAGACTTCGCAGTCACTGTCGGCAAAAACATGATTCACGGTTCAGATTCTGCTGAAAGCGCAGAACGTGAAATCGGCTTGTTCTTCAAAGAAGAAGAATTGGTTTCATACGAAAAAACAATCAACAGCTGGGTTAACTAATCCAACCTGTTAAAAGCAGCCTAGCTGCTTTTTTTTATTTGATGATAGAGCCGTCCTGGTTTGGGGTTGGCTCTATTTTTTTAATTGGTTGAAATGAACAATTCATGAAGGTAAAAATTCTCAATTGATTGAAGTTTCACTTTATCTGAATTTCATATAGAATTGAAGAAATGCCTTATGGTATAGTGATACATAAATACTTTAGCACGTTGAAGGGAGAAAGCGTAAATGCGTTATTTAACAGCAGGAGAATCACACGGTCCGCAATTGACTGCCATCATAGAGGGGTTGCCGGCGCAATTGCCTTTGACGGCGGAGATGGTCAATAAAGAATTGAAAAGACGCCAAGGCGGACATGGCCGCGGAAGACGGATGCAGATCGAGAAGGATACGGTGGAGATCGTTTCCGGCGTTCGACACGGCAAGACATTGGGCTCTCCTGTCGCTTTAGTCGTCAAAAATGACGATTGGAAACATTGGACTTCCATCATGGGGATTGAACCAATTGAAGATACAGAAGAAGTAAAGCGCCAAATCACGCGCCCACGTCCCGGCCACGCTGATTTAAACGGTGGTATGAAGTATGGCCACCGGGATCTCCGAAACGTCCTGGAGCGGTCGTCAGCGCGCGAAACGACTGTCCGTGTGGCAGTTGGTGCAGTAGCGAAGCAATTGCTTGCTGAACTGGGCATTAAAATCGTCTCGCACGTAACAGAAATTGGCGGAATCAAAGTGAATCCGGAAAGCTATCTTGGAAAGTCTGCAGATGAAATCCGTGACATCGTTGAAAATGATGCGGTGTATTGTGCGGATCCTTCCGTCACAAAACAGATGACGGATTTGATTGACCAAACCAAAAAGAACGGCGATTCCATCGGCGGGACAGTAGAAGTGATTGTAGAAGGCATGCCGGCCGGAATCGGCAGCTATGTGCATTACGACCGCAAGCTGGATGCAAAACTGGCGGCGGCCATCATGAGCATCAATGCTTTTAAAGGGGTGGAATTCGGCTTAGGCTTTGAAATGGCCAGAAAACCCGGCAGCGAAGTGCATGACGAAATCCTGTGGGATGAAGAAAATGGCTATACGCGTAAAACCAATAACCTGGGTGGATTCGAAGGCGGCATGACGACCGGGATGCCGATTATCGTCAGAGGCGTCATGAAACCGATCCCGACTTTATACAAACCATTGAATAGTGTCGATATCGAAACAAAAGAACCGTTCCAGGCAAGCATTGAACGCTCGGACAGCTGTGCCGTTCCGGCAGCTTCCATCGTTGCTGAACACGTTGTAGCGTGGGAAGTGGCGAACGCTTTACTGGATCAATTTGATGCAGACCAAATGCCGCGCCTGATCGATAACTTGAAAAATTACATGAATTACACGAAGGAGTTTTAAGCATGAAGCAATTGCGGGTCGAAGCTGACCATCCTTATACAGTCCATATCGGAGCAGGAGCATTCGGGTTGTTTGCCAATGAATACCGCCCTTTGCTGGATGCAGCAGACCGCATTGTGGTCATAGCGGATGAACAGGTGGCGGAACTGCATTTGCAGTATCTATTGGATTTTTTGAAAGAGTGGGATGTCCGTGTGTTGACGGTGCCGTCGGGTGAAGCCGCAAAATCCGTCGAAACCTTCATGGCTTGCCATAGTTTCCTCTTATCCGAAAATTGTTCGAGAAATTCATTGCTCATGGCATTTGGAGGAGGCGCAACAGGCGACGTGGCCGGGTTTGTCGCTTCAACGTTCATGCGGGGTATTCCATTCATCCAACTCCCCACCACCATTTTGGCCCATGACAGTGCGGTAGGCGGAAAAACAGCCATCAACCATGAACTCGGCAAAAACATGATCGGGACGTTCTACCAGCCGAAAGCTGTTTTATATGACAGCAAGCTGCTCGAAACCTTGCCTCCCGGTGAAGTGCGGTCCGGCATGGCTGAAGTGATCAAACATGCTTTTATCTCCAATGGAACATGGTTGGAGGAGCTTTTGGCTATCCGTGACTTCAAAGATATGGCTCGGGAAGAATTGAACCAACACCTGGAAAAAGGCATTGCTGTGAAAGCGGCTATTGTCGAAGAAGATGAATTTGAAGGCGGCGTCCGGAAATACCTCAACTTCGGCCATACGCTGGCACATGCTCTAGAAGGCCATTTGGGTTATGGCAATATCACCCACGGAGAAGCTGTGGTTCTGGGCATGTCCTATGCCTTGTTATTGTCCGAGCACGAAAAATTGGATGACTACATCCGATGGGCACATGAAAACGGCTATCCGCTTCATATAGTAAAGGACATCCGATTTGATGCGTTATTGCCTTACATGAAAAAAGACAAAAAGTCTTCACAGGGGATATTGAATTTTGTTCTCCTTAAACAGACGGGAATGCCGTTTGTGGAAAAAGTGGAGGAGCAGCGGGCAAGATCCGCCTATGAAAAATTAATCCTACAGATAGAAGAGGTGATTTGATGATACGTGGAGTAAGAGGAGCAATCACAGTTTCGGCAGACCAGCCGGAGGAAGTCCTGCAAGAAACCAGACGCCTGGTGCTGGAAATTGCGAGGGAAAACAAAATCGAACCTGACCACGTTGCTTCTGTGATCATTTCGACTACGACAGATATTTCATCTGCTTTTCCTGCTAAAGCTGTACGCACCATTGATGAGTGGAATTTTGTGCCGGTCATGTGCACACATGAAATGGATGTTCCAGGCAGCATGCCTTTATGCATCCGAGTCATGATGCATGTCAATACAGAGTTAAGCCAAAAGGAAATCCATCATGTTTATTTAAATGAAGCAACAAAATTGCGTCCGGATTTGACGGCTAAAAGCCAGGTGAGTTCCACGTGACAACACATATTTTGATCATCGGCCTGGGCTTGATTGGCGGATCGTTGGCTAAAGCACTGCAGCGCAACAGCGATGTCCATGTGGCAGGATACGATGCCGACGCTTTAACGGCTAGAAAAGCTTTTAAAATGGGCATTATACATAGTTCTCCGCCATCTCTTGAACAGGCTGCTTCTGAAGCGGACGTTATTGTTTTTGCTACGCCGGTCGGTGCCACAATCAAGTTGATGGAACAAAGCAAATACTGGGATTTGAAAAAAGACGTTATTTTGACGGATACTGGCAGCACGAAAATCCAAATCATGGAATCAGCTAAAAATCTGGATCATGTCTTTATTGGCGGCCATCCAATGGCGGGTTCGCATAAAAGCGGTGTAGAAGCAGCCAAGGATGTCTTATTTGAAAATGCCTTCTACATCCTGACGCCCGGGGATAAAGCTGATGGCAAGAGCCTCCAGCTATTGAAAGGCCTATTGGTTGCCACAAAAGCAAAAATCGAAGTGCTGTCAGCAGAAGAACACGACCACATGACAGCCATTGTCAGCCACTTCCCCCATTTGATTGCTGCTTCTTTAGTGCATCAATTGGATCAAGAGGAGAAATTTCCTTTTGCACGGCAATTGGCTGCCGGTGGGTTCCGTGATACAACACGGATTGCTTCATCGAACCCGGAAATGTGGCGCGATATCACCACACAAAACAATACCATGATCGTCCAGCAATTGAACAATTGGATGGAACAGATGGATCAACTAAAGGATATGCTCGTGAAAAACGATCCTGAACCGATTCAACAATTCTTTTCGCATGCCAAAACGGTTCGTGATGAATTGCCGATAGCGGGGCATGGTGCCATGTTTTCTGTATTTGATTTGTATATTGATATCCCCGATGTTCCGGGAAGCATTTCAGAATTGACGGGTTACCTGGCTGAAGAACAGATCAGCATCGTCAATCTGCGGATTTTGGAAACACGCGAAGACGTATTCGGTATTCTCGTCATCAGTTTCCAGACAGCGGAAGACCGTGCCCGTGCACAAAAATGCATTTCGGCACGGACAGTTTACGATTCGTATATTTCCTGAAAGGACGGATACGCCCATGGCATTATCGTTAGCATATAAAAAACCTTCCCTGACAGGCAGCATTCAAGTGCCCGGGGACAAATCCATCTCCCACCGCGCCATCATGTTCGGTTCTATGGCTTCGGGTACCACCACAGTGAAAGGCTTCCTGATGGGAGATGATTGTTTAAGCACCATATCCTGCTTTCAAAAGCTGGGAGTGAAAATTGACATTTCGGATGAAGTCGTGACAATCCAGAGTGAAGGCGAAGATTCGTGGAAAGAGCCTTCTGAAGTGCTGGATACCGGGAACTCTGGAACTACGACGCGCTTGATGCTTGGGCTGTTGGCGGGAACTTCATTTCATTCTGTGCTCGCCGGTGATGAGTCGATCGCCAAACGCCCGATGAAACGCATTATTAATCCACTGCGTGAAATGGGTGCAGACATTCGCGGTCGTATGGATGGCCAGTATACGCCTCTAGCGGTACAAGGAACGGCTCTTAAAGCGATTGACTACACGTTGCCAGTTGCCAGTGCGCAAGTGAAATCCGCTATCTTGCTGGCTGCATTGAAGGCAGAAGGAAAAACGGTCATTCACGAGCCGATCGCTTCACGTGATCACACTGAAATTATGCTGGAACATTTCGGAGCGACGATTACACGTGAAAACCAGCTGATCAAGTTGGAGGGCGGCCAAAAGTTGACGGCTGCCCATGTTCAAGTGCCTGGCGACATTTCGTCCGCTGCGTTCATGATCGGGGCTGCCTTGGTTACAGAAAACAGCAAAGTGACGTTGAAGAATGTCGGCATCAATCCGACACGTACCGGCATTCTGGATGTAATCGAAAAAATGGGCGCCTCTTTCGAGCTGGTGGAAAACGATACGGAGGGAGAACGTTCTGCGGACGTAACCGTCTATTCCAGCAAGTTAAAAGGTACAGAAATCGGTGGAGAGCTGATTCCTCGATTGATTGACGAGATTCCGCTGATTGCCCTGATTGCGACGCAGGCAGAAGGAACGACGGTCATTAAAGACGCAGAAGAACTCCGGGTTAAAGAAACCGACCGCATCGCTGCAGTCGTCAAGGAATTGACAAAAATGGGAGCGAATATCGAAGCGACAGAAGATGGCATGATCATTCAAGGGCCGACTGCTCTAACTGGAGCAGAAATGACTTCCTACGGAGACCACCGCCTTGGCATGATGGCTGCAATCGGTGCTTTGGCTGCATCTGGAGAAGTCGTAATCGATGATCCGGAATGCATATCGATTTCTTACCCTAATTTCTTTGAACATTTGAATTTACTGACAAAATGACTCTCCTGTTGGAGAGTTTTTTTATTATGATAAAGCAGGTATTTCGTGTAGGATGAGAGTAAGAACGTGAAGGAAAAGGTGATAGGATGTCTAATATTGAAGAGATACAGAATGCCGTTAAGCAAGGAGATCCCAATCTCCTGAACACATTGCTGGATAAATATTTGCTGCAGGGAGATCCAGATGAGCAATATGGTTTGTCGGAATGGCTGGCAGAAATCGGTTTTGTGGAAGAAGCGATCAAAGTGTTGGAACATCTGCAGTACATTTTCCCGGAAGAAGCCCAGCTCATCATTGATCGTGCGAACCTTTTGATCGACGCTGACCGTGAAGACGATGCGTTGAATGCATTGATGGAAGTGCCGAAAGACGACGAGCTTTATGCTCAGGCGCTGGTGACACTGGCGGATTTGTTCCAGTTGCAGGGCTTGCTGGAAGCCGCTGAAAACCGTTTAAACGAAGCGATAGAGCTTATGCCGGACGAACCGCTCCTGCAACAGGCGAAAGCCGAGTTGCTGCTGGATTCGGGGCGATACCTGGAATCGGCAAAAATCTATCAGGAATTGGAAGGGCGCAATATTGAGATTGAAGGCGTCAACTTTTCCGAAAGGCTTGCTGAAGTATACAGTGCAGGAGCTGCTTATGAAGAAGCTTTGCCTCATTATGAAAAAGCCTTGGAAGACCAAACAACTCCGGATGTCCTGTTCGGGGCAGCATTTGCTGCCTTCCAGACACGCCAGTATGAAATGGCTGTCCGGCGTTTGGATGAATTGATCGATATCGATCCGGATTATTTTTCCGCTTACTTGCTGAAGGCGCAAAGCCTGAATATGTCAGAAGACTATGATGCTGCATACAAAGCAATAATTGAAGGCATAAGCCGTGATGAATTCGATAAGGAACTATACTTGTTCGCCGGCAAACTGGCGATGAAACTCGGCAAACCCGAAGAAGGAGTCAACCATCTGCGCCAGGCAATCGCATTGGATCCCGAATACATGGAAGCCATCTACACCTTGGTGTCTTACTTCCATGGCGAAGAGATGGATGAAGATGTTCTGGAACTTGCAGAAATGGTGATTGAAAGCGGCGATGACTGGGCTGGCCTTTACCCGATGATCGCGGAAGCTTACGAGCGCTCTGAAAATTACCAGCAGGCGACAGTTTATTACGAGAAAGCTTACCCGTCATTTAAAGACGATGCGGCTTTCCTTAAAAACTACGCTTTATTTCTCATAGAAGAAGGAAAAAGAGGGGCGGCCCTCGAAATGATTAAAGAGCTGCAGGCCCTGGAACCGGAAAATCCGGAATGGTTCGACTGGCAGCAATCGTTTGAATGAAAGGAGGAAATTTCATGACCGCTTCAGTATCGATAGGTGAAAAAAAGCAATTCGTCCGTTGGTTTCTGCAATCGTACAAAATGAAAAGACGCGAATGCATTTGGATTCTTAATTATATGTTGAGCAACGAAGAACTGCTTGAAAAAACCCATTTTGTTGAAGAAGCGCATTATTGTCCACGTGCAATGGTCATGTCCTCAACAGAATCAAAAGAAATCCCGTTCCGCTTCTACAAAGGGAACCTAATGACAGCAGATGCAGAAAAATCGTTCCACGATCTGCGTCTGAATCCAGATGATGATTTATACGTTCAGTTGAATTTCCCGAACATTCCTCCACCGTCCTTGTATTTATCGGTTTTGGAAGAAAATCCGTATATCCCTAAAAATGTCTCTGTCAGCGAGCAGGACCAATTAATCGCTGAAAAGATTCTGGAAGAGAGTATGCAGATTTTCCAGGAGGAAACGATTCATAAGCAAATTGATGAAGCACTGGATGCCAACGACCGCGAAAAGTTCTTTGAACTATCGGCTATGCTCCAGGCATTTAAAACCTTAAAAAAAGATGGAGTGTGAAATAGCTTTATGCATTTTTTCGGAAAAGAGATCGATCAATATTTGAACCAGCAGGATTATGTCGATACGGCTGTAATTCCGCTTCTTCCGTTGGACATGAGCGCTGCCGGAATGAAGTCGAGTGCCGGTGCTTCTGAATACCTGCAATCTTTGACTGCTTTATTGGAGAAACAATTCAAAGGGCGGATACTTTTGCTTCCGCCTATTTCTTATGCCAAAATAGCAAATCGCCAGCGGATAGCAGAAGAATTGACGGAAGAATTAAAGCAGACAAAGTTCAAACATGTGTTTTATTTGACCACTGATGCCGAATGGCGGACCATTGACAGTTTAAAAAATGTATTATGGCTGCCGGCGATTCCAATCGAAGATATGGACCAATCTTTTAAGAAATCCGTAATGGAAGACCAGTTGAGACAAGTATTGCCGCTATTTATGAAAGAATGGTCACATCATTCATGAAATGTTCACAATCTGCAGGAATAGGCTCTTTGCGATATTGACCTAAAGATTTGATTGATATATTATTAGGTTGTCCTAGTAATTATATTTGAATGAGTATGTCCATTGGACTGACCTTGAATGTTAGAGGGGGGAAAAGGATGAGTAACAATCGTGTATCACGACGTCAATTTTTAGGCTACACATTAACTGGTGTAGGTGGCTTTATGGCAGCAGGAATGTTGATGCCAATGGTTCGTTTTGCGGTAGACCCGATACTTCAGCAACATGAAGGCGGAGATTTCGTTTTAACTGATCAAGCTGTAGCTGATATTACGGAAGAGCCAGTACGTGTCGACTTTGCATTTGAACAAGTTGATGCATGGTATACATCTGAAGTAACGAATTCAGCTTGGGTGTATAAAGAAGGCGATAAGTTAATCGCGCTTTCACCTGTCTGCAAACATTTAGGTTGTACAGTGAACTGGGCGGGCGATACAGAAAACCCGACACAATTCTTCTGTCCATGCCACGCAGGCCGTTATGAGAAAAACGGACAGAACATCGCAGGAACACCGCCGCTTGGGCCACTGGATGAGTATGAAGTACGAGACCAGGATGGCTTTGTTGCAATCGGTGCAGTAAGAGACAACACATTAGTTTAATAGTTAGGGGGTACGACACCAGTGCTAAACAAGTTATATGATTGGGTTGATGAGCGATTAGACATTACGCCTATCTGGCGTGATATTGCTGACCATGAAGTACCTGAGCACGTAAACCCCGCACACCACTTCTCAGCATTTGTTTATTGTTTTGGGGGACTTACATTTTTCATTACAGTGATTCAGATCTTATCCGGTATGTTCTTAACGATGTATTATGTACCAGATATTGAAAATGCTTGGCAGTCGGTTTATTATCTTCAAAACGAAGTTGCTTTTGGAGAAATTGTGCGTGGTATGCACCACTGGGGAGCTTCACTTGTAGTTGTTATGATCTTCCTTCATACACTGCGGGTATTCTTTACAGGTTCTTATAAGAAACCTCGTGAATTGAACTGGGTCGTAGGGGTTATGCTATTCGGCGTTATCCTTGGATTGAGTTTCACAGGTTACTTGCTTCCATGGGATATGAAAGCTCTATTTGCAACAAAAGTTGGGATTGAAATTGCAGCATCTGTACCGGTTATCGGTGAATCAATCAAGATTCTATTGGCTGGGGATTCAACAATCCTTGGTGCACAGACTTTGACACGATTCTTCGCTATCCACGTCTTCTTCTTGCCTGCGGCTTTGCTTGGGTTGCTAGCTGCTCACTTTATCATGATCAGAAGACAGGGTATTTCAGGACCGCTATAATTTAGTCTGCAACAAGGATTTATTAAGGAGGGAACACTTATGCATCGCGGAAAAGGGATGAAATTTGTAGGGGATTCGCGTGTTCCGAGTATGGAATTCCGTAAGCCGAATGTTCCTAAAGATTACTCCGAATACCCTGGTAAAACAGAAGCTTTCTGGCCGAACTTCCTTTTGAAAGAATGGATGATCGGTGCAGTCTTCTTGATCGGTTATCTGCTTTTGACCGTCGCACATCCGTCGCCTCTTGAAGGCCAGGCAGATCCGACTGATACAGCTTATATTCCTTTGCCAGACTGGTATTTCTTGTTCTTATATCAATTACTGAAATACGAATTCGCTTCCGGCCCATACAACGTGGTTGGTGCCATCATCGTTCCAGGACTTGCTTTTGGAGCTTTGGCATTAGCACCATTCTTGGATCGCGGACCGGAAAGACGTCCTTCGAAACGTCCTTTGCCAACTGGCTTCATGCTTCTTGCCGTAGCTTCTATCATCTTCCTTACTTGGGAGTCGGTAGCAAACCACGACTGGGAAGCTGCAGCAGCGCAAGGTGAAATTACGGAGGAAGTAGAAATTGATACAGCGGACCCGGGATATGAAATTTATTCTGGAGCTGCATGTATCAGTTGCCATGGCGACAATTTAGAAGGCGCAGTCGGACCGACACTTATCGGAACTGGCTTGTCTCCTGAAGAAATCGCTGACATTGCTGTCAACGGTATTGAAAAAGACGGGGCTCAAGTAATGCCTCCTTCATGGGACGGAACAGATGAAGATCTGCAAGTCCTATCGGAATTCATTTCAGGCCTTGAAGCTGAATAATAAAAATAAAAAAAGAGCCGGGAAACCGGCTCTTTTTTTCTACCTTGAAAGGAAGAAAAACGATGCTTTCCTTCGCGATTAAGATTTCCACGTGGCTGATGTACCGACCTTTTCTAATTCTTCTGTTCCTCATCAATTTGGGCGGTACGATATATGGATACATATGGTACGGTTGGCAATTGAAGATTACAGAGCCGATCTTTTTGATTTTCGTTCCAGACAGTCCGACAGCCAGTCTCTTTTTTACGATGGTGTTGGGACTCTGGATTATTGGAAAACGGAGCCGTTTGTTTGAGGCTTTGGCTTTTGTGACCTTAATTAAATATGGTCTGTGGGCAGTCGTCATGAACTTGCTGACGCTGTGGGAAACAGGGTCCATCGGTTGGATGGGCTGGATGCTTATCGCATCCCATTTTGCAATGGCGCTTCAGGCAGTGCTGTATATTGAGCATTTCCGCTTTGGCTGGCTGGCAGTGGCCTTGACCGCCGTTTGGACTTTGCATAACGACGTCATCGATTATGTCTTTGGACAGATGCCGATCTACAGCACTTTAAGTGAATACAGCAGCCAAATCGGCTACTTTACTTTCTGGTTATCGATTGCTTGTGTCAGTTTTGCCTTATATGTTGCTCATCTGAATCGATCTCAATCCATATCAGTTGACCAATATTGACTAACACAAGTAAAATAAAGGTATCAAGCAGAAAGAAAGAGGTGCGATTTACACATGGGTATGAGCTATATCTTCTATTTTATCCTTTTGCTGATCATTCCAATTTGGGCACAATTTAAATTAAAAAGAACGTATGGAAAATATTCGAAAGTCCGGTCGACATCCGGCCATACAGGTGCACAGGTAGCACGTACCATCCTCGATGCCAATGGACTCCAGAACATCAAAGTCGTTGAAAGCCGTGGGATGTTGAGTGACCATTACAATCCATTAACGAAAACAGTGGCACTCAGCAGCCACAACTACCATGAAGCTTCTGTTGCGGGAACCGCAGTAGCCGCTCACGAAGTGGGACATGCGATTCAAGATGCTGAGGACTATTCCTTCTTGCGCCTTCGCCATCGCATGGTGCCGATCGTTAATATTTCATCGAATATGTCTTGGGTTTTCATCATGATCGGTTTCTTCTCGGCTTGGAGTGGTGCATTATTGATCGGAATCATTCTGCTTGCTGCCGGTGTGGTATTCCAATTGGTGACTTTGCCGGTTGAGTTTAATGCATCGAGCCGGGCGATGGACCAATTACTGTCACATAACATCATCCGCAACGAAGAAGAACGCCATGCGAAAAAAGTACTGAGCGCAGCCGCGATGACTTATGTCGCAGCTACTGCAGTCGCAGTTCTTGAATTGGCTCGACTGATTTTGGTCTATACAAGCATGAATCGTTCGTAAAAAAAAACGGCCCTTTTACAGGGCCGTTTTTTCTATGCTTTTTAACCGATCGGCTGTTTTTCCTCATCAAGCGTAAACCCTTCGCCCATGACATCATGGACTTCCATTAAGGAAACAAAGGCGTGGGGGTCGACGGAGTTGATGATGTTCTTTAAACGGACAATTTCATTTCTCGCGACGACGCAATACAATACTTCGCGTTCTTCTTTTGTGAAATGGCCATAGCCACGCAGAATGGTAATTCCGCGGTCCATCTCAACAGCAATGCGGCTGGCGATTTCTTCCTGAGAATTTGAAATGATCAAAGCGCCTCTGCCGGCGTACGCACCTTCCTGCACGAAATCAATGACACGTGCCCCGACAAAAACTGCGACCAGCGTATACATCATAGAGCGATGATCCAGGAACGTCAGCCAGGAAAGCATAATGACGCAGGCATCGAACAGGAACATCGTTTTTCCCATGCTCCAGCCGATGTATTTCTGCGCCAAACGCGCCAAAATGTCGACGCCTCCTGTAGTGCCGCCAAAACGGAAAATGATTCCGAGCCCCACTCCGACGAAGACCCCAGCGAACAAAGCCGCAAGGAATAAATCATTCTGCAAGTTGATCTGGATTTCGTAGATCAGAAAAATCTTCAGAAACACCGAAACAGCTACTGTGCCGATAATCGTGTAAAGAAAAACTTTTCTTCCGAGAAGCTTCCAGCCAATAAAAAACAAAGGAATGTTCAATAGCAAGTTCATCAATGCCGGGTCCCAATGGAAAATAAAGTACAAAATCAATGTAATACCGGCAAATCCGCCCTCGCCCAATTCATTTTGAATATTGAAGTGGACAAATCCGAAGCTGTAGATGGCAGCTCCGAGCAGGATGAAAAAGATATTTTTCATTTTCAATTCTTTCAATTTACTCAAACCCCTTTCGTGAATATCAACTTCTGTATTATCGTTTAATTAATGTATTTTGACAACATCATCAGTTTTCTTTACGATTGACTGAGGAGTGTGATGATATGAGCGGAGATAAAACGATGAAACAGCTTCAGCTGGACGTGGACCGATACATAGGACAGTACAAAGAAGGCTATTTTCAGCCGATGGAAATGATGGCTCGCATGACCGAAGAACTGGGCGAACTGTCCAGAGAAGTGATGCACCAATATGGTCCGAAGAAAAAGAAAAGCTCGGAAGCTGAAAACAGTATTGAGGAAGAGATGGGCGATGTCCTGTTCGTCTTGATTTGTATGGCGAATTCAATGGATATCGATTTGGCGCATGCTCATGACCGGGTGATGGAGAAGTTTGCGAGCAGAGACAAAGACCGCTGGACAAGAAAGGATGGAGACAAATGACGATTCGCGTGTCAATTGCAGGAGCAAGAGGGAAAATGGGCAAAGAGGCTGTACATACAGTCATGAACAATCCGGATATGGAATTGGTTTCTGTTCTGGATTACAAAGAAGTTGGGAATACATTGGCAGATACGAACTTGTTTCCTTCTTCCTATACCGCACCGGTCTTTACGGATTTGCAGGAACTGCACTCGAAAACCAAACCGGATGTATTGGTTGACTTAACGACGCCTGAATTTGTTTACGAGCATACGAAACAGGCTTTGGAATTGAAAATCCGTCCGGTGGTCGGTACAACCGGTTTTTCGGATGAACAGCTTGAAGAGTTGACTACACTTTCAAAAGAATCGAAAATTGGCTGCATCATTGCACCGAACTTTGCAGTAGGAGCAGTTCTTATGATGAAGTTCGCTGAACAGGCGGCCAAATATTTGCCCGATATCGAAATCATCGAAATGCATCATGACCAAAAATTGGATGCCCCTTCCGGAACCGCAATGAAGACGGCCCATTTGATTTCACAAGAACGCCCAATCCATGAACAGGGGCATGCCCGTGAGAAAGAAACGCTTCCAGGGGCACGCGGAGCCAATTACGACGGCATGCGCATCCACAGTGTGCGTTTGCCGGGTCTTGTTGCGCATCAGCAGGTGCTGCTTGGAGGAGACGGCCAATTATTGACGCTTCGCCACGACTCGTTTAACCGCGGCTCATTTATGTCAGGCGTGGTTTTGTCCATCAACACTGTTATGGAAAAAGAAGAGTTGATCTATGGTTTGGAACACATAATCGTTTAAAGGGGAAGATGATATGAAAATTGCCTTGATTGCCCATGACCGAAAGAAAGACGATCTGATCCAATTTGTTACAGCATATCAGCCGATATTGGCTAAGCACACGCTTTATGCGACTGGGACGACCGGCCAACGGGTCATTGATGGAACAGGACTGCCAGTCATCCGTTTTCAATCCGGCCCCCTTGGCGGCGACCAGCAGATTGGTGCCATGATAGCCAAAAATGAGATGGATATGGTCATTTTCTTCAGGGATCCATTGACTGCACAGCCTCATGAACCTGATGTAACGGCATTGATTCGCCTGTGTGACGTCTACGGAATCCCATTGGCCACCAATATGGGAACCGCTGAAGTGCTTTTGAAAGGGTTGCAGGAAGGCTTTATTGACTGGCGGCTGCTCGGAGAACGAAGAGGATAGGAGAGAGCATTGTGCGCAAAATGAAAATCGGCATCACCTGCTATCCAACGGTTGGAGGATCAGGTGTAATTGCCACGGAATTAGGGAAAATGCTGGCAGAAAAAGGGCACGAGGTGCATTTTATCACGTCCAGTACGCCTTTTCGCTTGAATAAAACATATGCAAATATCTACAGCCACCAAGTGGAAGTCAATACGTATTCCGTTTTCCAGTACGCACCTTATGACATTGCGTTGGCGACGAAAATCGCGGAAGTCATCAAAAATGAAAAACTGGATCTGATGCATGTGCATTATGCAATTCCACATGCCGTCTGTGCCATTCTTGGGCGGGACATGGCAGGCTCCAACATCGGCATTGTGACGACTCTGCACGGTACGGACATTACAGTATTGGGGTCAGATTCTTCTTTGAAAGAAGCGATTCGCTACGGCATCGAGAAGTCCGATATCGTCACAGCCGTTTCAGATTCGTTAAGAGATCAAACTTACGATCTTATTAACCCGGATAAAAAGATAGAAACAGTCTATAATTTTGTTGATGAAAGGGAGTATTTCCCGCAGGACTCTAAAGAACTGAAAGCTGAATTAGGAATAGAACCCGATCAGAAAGTGATGATCCATGTTTCGAATTTCCGGAACGTCAAGCGTGTCCAGGATGTTGTAGAGACATTTTCACAGGCACGTCAACAACTGGATTGTAAATTATTGCTGGTCGGGGATGGACCTGAAATGGGACGGATCATTCAGCAAGTGCAGGATCTTGGATTGGAAGATGACGTGTTGTTCCTTGGAAAACGGGACAGCCTGGCAGAATTCTATAATATCAGTGACATCAAAATTCTTCTTTCTGAAAAAGAAGCGTTCGGCTTAGTGTTGCTGGAAGCGATGGCATGCGGGGTGCCGGTGATCGGCTCCAATATCGGAGGAATGCCCGAAATTATCGAACCGGGCGTGAATGGCTACCTAGTCGAATTGGGTGACACAAAACAGGCCGCTGAATACGCAATCGAAATGATGAGCGATGAGAACAAGCTGGAGGAATTGCGGCAAGGTGCTTTGAAAACAGTGGCTGAACGTTTCCATTCCTCTAAAATCCTGAAACATTATGAAGGCTTGTATGAACGCTTGCTGGCAAAGGATGACACACAATGAAGACGGCCATCAAAGTGATCGGCATCTTGCAGAAAGCAGGTTTCGAAGCTTACATGGTCGGTGGAGCAGTGCGCGATTTTCTGCTCGGCCAGACGCCTCATGATATCGATGTGGCTTCTTCCGCATCACCGCAGCAAGTGAAAACGCTGTTCAAGCGAACGGTCGATACGGGAATTGAGCATGGCACTGTGTTGGTGCTGATTGACGGTGAAGGCATAGAAGTGACGACATTTCGGACGGAAGGCAGTTATTCCGATAACCGCCGGCCTGATTCGGTGGAGTTTGTCCAATCGTTAGAAGAGGATTTAAAGCGCCGCGATTTCACCATCAATGCGATGGCGATGACGGAAACCTTGAAAATCATCGATCCGTTTGGCGGGACAGAAGATCTCCGAAAGCATATTATTCGTGCGGTGGGAGAACCAGATCAGCGCTTTCAAGAAGACGCACTGCGCATGCTGCGAGCGGTGCGTTTTTCGGGGCAGCTGGATTTTTCAATCGAGCAACACACACTTGAGTCAATCCGCCGCCATGCGTCGTTGATCCAATCCATCGCGGTCGAACGTTTAAAGTCGGAAATCGATAAGATATTCGCCAATCCTCGTACGGCCCGCAGCATGGAGTATCTGGGGAAAACGGATTTAACGGCTTTTCTTCCCGCCGGCAAGCTTTTCGAAATGGATTGGAGCCGTTACGAATCCAGCGGCAAAGCGGTATTTGGCTGGTTTTATTTATTGCATAAAAACAATCAGCCATTTTCAGAAATAAAGGATTACCGTTTTTCAAATGAAGACAAGCGGCTCATAGAGAAAAGCCTGGAGTTGGCCAAGCTGGAATTTTGGGATCAATGGACGTTCTACTATTATGCCGTTGACCAATTGGAGATGGCAGCTAAAGCAAGCGGGAAATTGCTTGACCCGGCAGCCGCCAAAGCCGAATTGCCCATTCAATCAAAATCCGATCTCGCAGCAAGCGGACGGGAGTTTATGGAATGGAGCGGAGAGCGTTCCGGCCCATGGCTGAAAGTGTGGATAGAAAAGTTGGAAAAACTGATTGTCTATGGTGAATTGAAGAATGACAAAGAACTCATAAAGGACTGGTTTGTGAATGAATATCACCGTCACGCATAAGTTAGCGAAGCGATTAATCGAATCGAACGGTGAAGCCGTGTCGGGCCAACAATTGGCAGAAGAATTCGGAATTTCCCGGACAGCAATCTGGAAGCACATCAAAGAGCTTGAAGAAAAAGGCTATGCCATTGAGTCAGTCAAGAAAAAAGGCTACCGCATCGTTTCCATTCCGGATACATTAGAGCCCTTGGCCATTCAAACAGGATTGAAGACCAAACACATCGGACAGAACATCGAATATGTGGAAAGCTGCTCTTCAACTCAAATCATCGCCCATAAACTGGCCCAGGAAGGGGCGCCAGGCGGCACTGTCGTGCTGACAGAGACGCAGACGGCCGGACGTGGGAGAATGGCCCGGAAATGGGATTCAGCGGCAGGAAAAGGCGTCTGGATGAGCGTTATCCTGCGGCCGGATGTCGTGCCCCAAAAAGCGCCTCAGTTTACGCTCGTCACTGCCGTCGCAGTGGTAAGAGCGATTGAAGAAGTCACCAAATTGCAGCCGAAGATCAAATGGCCGAATGACATTCTCCTGAACGGCAAAAAGTGTACCGGCATTTTGACAGAGCTGCAGTCAGATGCAGATGGCATTCAGGCATTGATCATCGGCATCGGCTTGAACATCAATCAAGAGAAAACGGATTTCGATCCGGAAATCCAAGCTATTGCGACTTCGCTGAAGATGGAGAGCGGGGACACAGTAAGCCGCCAAAAACTGGTCCAGTCCCTGCTGTATTACTTGGAAATTTATACACAGATGTACATTGAAGAAGGCTTCGGCCTGCTGAAAGTCATGTGGGAAAGCTACTCGACGACCATCGGACACCCGATCCGGGCGCGTATGACGAACCAGACACTTGAAGGCATCGCTGAAGGCATCACCGAAGACGGAGTTCTGCAATTGCGGACAGCGGACGGCAAACTCCACGGCATCTATTCAGCTGATATCGAAATGACCAACTAGAGGGTGCAGGATTCATTCCTAGCATATTGCCTCCAACTTGCATAACCCTTAAGCATGGAATATGTTTTTTTCTGGATTTCTGGTATAGTGTTTTTAACGGGCAGTATCGCTTGCGAACTGCACCGAACAACCGCAACACACCCAAAAATTCATAGTAATCTAGTTCTGCCTTGATCACTTATACGACAGGGACGGAGGAAACCAAACGTACATTTACTGTCCTTCTGTCTTTTTTTTCGGCGGAAGGGCTTTTTATATGGTTTTCTTCCCGAGAGGAGAGAAAAAATTGTTGATTTTACAGACGGTGGACGAACTTAAAAAATGGGTTCGGGAAACCAAAAAAGCAGGCGAGACCATTGGTTTAGTGCCGACGATGGGTTTTTTGCATGAAGGGCATTTATCTTTAGTGGAAAAGGCCAAGTCAGAAAACGACAGGGTAGTCATGAGCATTTTCGTCAACCCTGCGCAATTTGGGCCGAATGAAGATTTCGACCGCTACCCGAGAGACCTTGATCGCGATCGGCAGCTGGCTGAAGGAGCAGGGACGGATGCAATTTTTGTACCGAGTGTAGAAGAGATGTATCCACGGGAAAGCCAAATCAAAATTACAGCCGGTGCACAGGCGGATGTCCTGTGCGGCGCTAAAAGACCTGGACATTTTGATGGCGTGCTGAAAGTAGTCACCAAGCTGTTTCATTTAACTGAGGCGGATATGGCGTATTTCGGCCAAAAAGATGCCCAGCAGTTGGCAATCATCGAGTCGTTGGTTGCAGATTTCAATTTTCCGATGGCAATCCGCCGTGGGGATACTGTCCGCGAAGAAGATGGATTGGCAAAAAGCTCACGTAATGTTTATTTGAGTGCTGCTGAACGCGATGAAGCGCCTCATTTGAAAAAAGCATTAGAGATGGGCAAGAACCTATTTTTGCAGGGGCAGGATCCGATTGCGCCAATGACTGACTATCTCACCAAAAACACGTCCGGAAAAATCGATTACATCGAATTGCTCGATTATCCGACTTTGACCGCGGATATTCAAAACGATGCTATATTGGCTTTGGCTGTGCAATTCGAAAAAGCACGATTAATCGATAATATCATTTTTAACCCAAAGGAGAACTGACTCATGCTTAGAATGATGCTGAATTCAAAAATCCACCGTGCAACGGTGACAGAAGCTGACTTGAATTATGTAGGAAGCATTACCATCGATCAGGATTTGCTGGATGCTGTGGGGATGCTGCCAAATGAAAAAGTGCATATCGTCAATAATAATAATGGCGCCCGTTTTGAAACGTACATCATTGCCGGAGAACGCGGCAGTGGCGTGATTTGTGTGAATGGAGCAGCAGCGCGCCTGGTGCAGCGTGGGGACATCGTCATCATCCTTTCCTATGCCTATGTCATGAACGAAAATGCCCGTGACCACAAACCAACTGTTGCCATTATGGATGCCGACAATCAAATCAAGGAAATCATCCATTACGAACCTGAAGCAACCGTCATGTAAATTGTGCAGCCTCCGATATGATTCGGGGCTGTTTTTCTTTTGCCTGAAGTAAAGCAAGAAGATTGAATTTTCATCTTGAAAGCGGAAAGCCGCTGGATATGTTACAATTTTTTTAGGCTAACACCTAAGAAAGAGGGGCTAAGATGAACACGCAAAAGTATGTCGTTGTCGATATTGAAACAACGGGCCATTCCCCTGCAAAAGGTGACCGGATTATTCAACTCGCAATGGTAACGATTGAAAACGGTGTAATTACCGATACATATACAAAATTCATCCATCCGGGACGCACGATTCCATTATTTATACAGGATCTGACGAATATTACAGACGAAGATGTGAAGGATGCTAAAGCTTTTGAGTTTTATGCTGAAACGGTTTTCGAAAAAATGCAGGATGCGATTTTTGTGGCACACAACACCAATTTTGATCTGCCTTTCCTGCAGGCCGAACTAAAACGCAGCGGTTTGCCGAAATGGCATGGCATTACGATGGATACGGTTGAATTAGTGCGATTGATGTACCCGACGGCATTCAGCTATAAGTTGCAGGACATCACTTCAGAGCTGGGGATTCCGCTCGAAAGTGCCCATCGTGCAGATGATGATGCGATGGCGACAGCCTTGTTGTTTTTGCGTGCCAAAAATGACTTGGAATCCTTGCCGTACGATACTTTGGCATTTCTACACAAACGTTCTTTCCAATTGAAGTCGGATCTGTCCCGTCTGTTTTTTGAATTGACGCAGAAAAAAAGAAATGCACAGGCAGATGAGTTCGACCGTTTTCAGGGAGTTCCCCTGAAGCCCCGAAAATCATTTTCGTCTGATCCGGAACAGCAAAGTTCATTGCCGCGCGATTGGCGGGAGGGGCTTGAAACAGTCTTTCCGAATTTTGAGAAGCGGCCGAGCCAGTATGGCATGATGGCTTCTATTGAAGATGCATTGATGCATAAAAAAGAGCTGGTCATCGAAGCATCGACGGGAATGGGGAAAACGATTGCCTATTTGCTTCCCGCGGTCAACTATGCCCTGGACACAGGCAGGCAAGTCATGATCAGCACCTATACGACACACCTTCAGGATCAACTGGTCCTGAAAGAAGGCCGGATGGTCGAGCAATTCATTGGAGCGCCTGTGCGCATTTCGTTGATCAAAGGGTTATCGCATTACATCGATTTGGGGCGTTTTGTCGAGTTGCTGCACGGAGATGACGAATCCTATGACGAGACGTTCACCATCATGCAGGTCCTGGTCTGGCTGACAGCCACCGAAACCGGTGACTTAAACGAACTCAATTCATCGAGCGGCGGACAATTTGTACTCGACAAAATACGGCGTTCCCATATACGGAAACTGTCGAAGCAAGAAAAGAAAGCCGACTTTTACGAATTTGCCTTGAATCAGGCGAAGCATGCCCATGTCATCGTCACCAACCATGCGTTTCTGCTCAATCAGCATTTGAGCAAAAAATCAATACTGGCCAGTGTCGATGCCTATATCTGGGATGAAGCCCATCAGGTTGTCCAGGCAGCTGTTTCCCAGCATGAGAAAACCTTTGTCTATACCCAATGGAAATACATTTTCGGCCAGCTCGGCAGTTTTGATGATCAGCAATTATTCCGTGCTTTATACGATGCGGCCAACCGGACCGGCTTTTCGACTGTGCCGGAATTGCTCAAGCTGGAATCGCTGTTTTTAAAATTCACCACGCTGTTCGATGAGGTTTCGAATTTATTGGCTGATGAGTTCGCCGCTAAATTCGCCTCGAGCCGACATAAGAAAAATGCCTCGCTTTTAAGCGAACTGTATCTTGAAGACAGCCGTTTCCTGGAACTGCTGCGCTATTTGAATGAATGGATCGATTTGTCACAGCTCATCCTGCAAAAAGCAGAGCGCCTGACGGAAAAAACCATTCAAGACCAGCTGACGATCGCCGACTGGCGCTATTGGACGGAAGAAATGATGGTTAAAGCCGTTGAATTCAGTGAAATCTTCGTATTCCCTCTGACGGACGAAGTAAGTTGGATTGAAGGGGATATGAGAAGTCTGCCGACCAGCTTATCGCTCTATAAACGTCCCTTTGCAGTGGCTTCATTAGTGGATAAGGTCGTGGCTGATGCACGTCAGGATAAAGCGGTCATCTGGTTGTCCGGCACAATGACTGTACCCGCCAACGAACGTTTTATCGTCAACCAAATCGGCATTCCGCAGCATGTGCCTATCCTGAAATTTGAACCGCCAAAAGATTTTTATCAAGGTGCGCATGTATATATTGTGGAAGACATGCCGGATATCCAGCAAGTTTCCCAGCATGAATACATTGAATCCGTAGCGGATGCCGTCATTCAGACGGTGATTGTAACAGAAGGACGTTGTTTTGTGCTATTTACGTCACAGGATATGCTCCGGAAAACAGTGGATTTGATTCAGGACACAGGTTTGCTCGATGATTATATGCTGTTTGCCCAAGGCATTTCATCCGGCAGCCGTATGAAATTATTGAAATCGTTCCAGCGCTTCCAGAAATCTGTGTTGTTTGGCACAAACAGTTTTTGGGAAGGGGTCGATGTACCAGGGGATGCACTTCGTGCGGTCGTCGTGGTGCGTTTGCCTTTCACCTCACCGGATGAACCAATCTTCAAAGCGCGTTCTGAAGTTATTACCCGTGAAGGCGTAAATCCATTTTTGCAATATGCACTGCCTGAAGCGGTGCTTCGCCTGCGTCAAGGATTCGGCAGGCTGATCCGTTCCAAAAACGACAAAGGCCTGTTCATCGTGCTGGATCGCCGGATCGAGACGAAATCCTATGGACGGGAATTCATAAGTGCTTTGCCGAAAGTCAAAGTATCGAAAGTGTCTCTAGAAAAGATGGTAACGGATATTGAAGCTTGGTATAATAAGCAGTGATATAATGAAAGGAAGGCGCATGCATGGAATCCAAAATTGAAGTGATCTCTACAGTAGAGCTTACGTATCAGTCAGATTTATATAAAGTGGTGGACGCCTTGAACCGCACTTTAAAAGACAAGAATTTAATGTTCGGCCTGGCGCTTGACAAAGAAGACTCTGAAAAAGCAATTTTTACAATATATAAAACATAGGTGATGAAATGAAACAATGGATCACATTCATACTCGGTTTTCTGTCTTTTTTGGCCGTTGCCATCATCATCCTGATATTGTTTCTTGGCAATAAACCCTATTCCGAAACCGAAGAGTTGGCAATTGACCGCGCTAAAAGCGAGCAATTGATTGAAGAAGTGGAACGGGCCTATGTCTATACCAATACGGCCGCTTCTGTGACGGTGCTCGGCACTAACAGCAAGGGTGAACTCGTTGCAGTCTTTGTTCCGACAGGGGAAGGCAAGCTGCAGGCAATTCCGTTGGAAGATAAGATAACGGCGCAGCGAGCCAGAGAAATTGCCCTTGCTGAAATGGATGTCAAAGAAATACTGCATACCAGACTTGGGATGGAAAAAGACGGACCGGTCTGGGAGATCGCTTTTCTCAATGAAAAAGACAGCTTGAATTATGTTTATTTATCAGCAGGCGATGGAACCTGGTGGAAACGCATATTGAATTTGTGAAAGGGCGGAAAAAATTTGATCAACTTAGCGAATCGTGTAAAAACTTTAACACCTTCAACAACCTTGGCAATCACTGCAAAGGCAAATGAGCTTAAGGCACAAGGAGTCAATATCATCGGCCTCGGTGCTGGGGAACCGGATTACAATACGCCAGAAAACATCCTGGAAGCTGCTTATCAGTCAATGAAAGACGGCAAGACCAAGTATACGCCAGCAGGCGGATTGCCTGCTTTAAAAGAAGCCATCATCAATAAATTACAGCGCGATCAGCAGCTGAGCTATCAGCCGAAAGAAGTTATGGTCGGAATCGGTGCTAAGCATGTACTTTATACATTATTTCAAGTGCTCTTGAATGAAGGTGACGAAGTAATTATTCCGATTCCTTATTGGGTCAGCTATCCTGAACAGGTGAAATTGGCACAGGGTGTTCCGGTATACATAGAAGCGACAGCCAGCCAGGAATACAAAATTTCTCCTCAGCAATTAAGAGAAGCCATTACTGACCGGACAAAAGCAGTTATCATCAACACGCCTAGCAATCCGACAGGGATGATTTATTCGAAAGAGGAGTTGGAAGCACTGGCGGAAGTTTGCCGTGAATTTGATATCCTCATCGTTTCAGATGAAATCTATGAAAAGCTGATCTACGGAGACGTTGGACATACGTCCATCGCGACTCTTTCAGAAGATGCAAAGAACCGCACGATTCTGATCAACGGCGTTTCGAAATCGCATTCAATGACAGGTTGGCGCATCGGTTACGCAGCCGGAGATGCCCAACTGATCAAAGCGATGACGGATTTGGCGAGCCATTCAACATCCAATCCGACAACAACTTCGCAATATGCGGCAATCGAAGCCTATAATGGGCCACAGGATGCAGTAGAGGAAATGCGGCAGGCATTTGAAAGCCGATTGGAAGCCATATTCCCGAAACTGCAGGCAATTCCAGGCTTCCAAGTGATTCGCCCTCAAGGCGCGTTCTACTTATTGCCGGATGTTTCAGAAGCTGCAGAAAAAACAGGCTTCACATCGGTTGATGATTTTGTTGCGGCTTTATTGACAGAAGCAAATGTTGCGGTGATTCCGGGTTCTGGATTCGGTGCACATTCAACAATTCGTCTGTCCTATGCGACTTCGCTTGAAACGTTGACGGAAGCCGTGGAACGGATCCATCAATTTGTTACATCAAAATGGAAAGACTAAGACAACCTAATTCTTTGGAGGCTATCGCTGGATGAAAAAAATTACTATTGCCGAAATGGCTAAATATAATGGGGAAACAGTTAAGTTAGGGGCTTGGATCGCCAATAAGCGTTCGAGTGGAAAAATTGCATTTTTGCAGCTGCGTGACGGTTCTGGATTTGTGCAAGGTGTTGTCGTAAAAGCTGAAGTGGGAGAGGAATTATTCGCAACAGCTAAGGGATTGACGCAAGAAACATCTCTTTATGTAACAGGGGAAGTAAAAGAGGACGAACGTTCTGCGTTCGGCTATGAGCTTGCTGTTACAGGCATTGAAGTGATTCATGAAGCAAAGGATTTCCCGATTACACCAAAAGAGCATGGTACGGAATTTCTGATGGACAACCGCCATTTATGGCTTCGTTCGCGCAGACAGCATGCCATCATGAAAATCCGAAACGAAATCATTCGTGCGACTTATGAATTCTTCAACGAAAACGGCTTTGTAAAAGTAGATCCACCGATTTTGACGGGTTCATCACCAGAAGGGACATCTGAGTTGTTCGCAACGAAATATTTCGATGAAGATGCTTACCTGTCACAGTCAGGACAGCTTTACATGGAAGCCGCTGCAATGGCACTTGGAAAAGTATTCTCGTTCGGACCTACTTTCCGCGCAGAGAAATCCAAAACTCGCCGCCATTTGATCGAGTTCTGGATGATCGAGCCTGAAATGGCATTTATGGAACACGAAGAAAGCCTGGAAGTGCAGGAGCAATACGTCTCCCACATCGTCCAATCTGTCTTGAAAAACTGCAAATTGGAATTGGAACGTCTTGAAAGAGATGTATCGAAACTTGAAAAAATAAAAGCACCATTCCCGCGCGTTTCTTATGATGATGCCATCAAATGGTTGAACGAAAATGGCTTTGATGACATCAAATGGGGCGAAGATTTCGGGGCTCCACACGAAACGGCTTTGGCAGAAAGCTACGATATGCCGATTTTTATCACCAATTACCCGATTGGCATCAAGCCGTTCTATATGCAGCCGCATCCGGACCGTGATGATGTGGTCTTGTGTGCAGATATGATCGCACCTGAAGGCTATGGGGAAATCATCGGAGGATCAGAACGTATCCACGATTACGACTTAATGAAACAACGCATCCAGGAACATGGACTGGATGAAGAAGCTTATGCATGGTACTTGGACTTGAGCAAATTCGGGGCTGTGCCTCATTCTGGTTTCGGCTTAGGCCTTGAACGGACGGTTGCATGGATCAGCGGCGTTGAACACGTCAGAGAATCGATTCCATTCCCGCGTCTATTGAACAGATTGTATCCTTAAAAATAAATAAATGGAAAGGTGGTTGGGATATGAAACAACCTAATCGGCTGCAAACGTGGATCGAGCAGGGGAATGTTAACATTTCCCAGCTTTTTTTTCAGTTTTATAAAGAACTGAAGATTACAGACGAAGAAGCTATGCTGCTCATACACATTCAGGCATTCCAACAAACTGGGAACCAATTTCCAACGCCTGATGAAATTGGAGCACGTATGATGACTTCGCAAAAAAGCGTAACGACGATGTTGCAAAAGTTGATGCAGCAAGGATATCTAGCAATTGAACAAACGACAGAAAATGATGTGCTGACGGAAATCATTTCTTTGCAGCCTTTATGGGACCGACTGCTGGATTGTGTGTTCAAAGAACAACACGAAGTGAAAGAAAACACCCAGAAGGAATTGGAAGGAGAGATATTCCAATTGTTCGAACAAGAATTCGGACGTTTTCTTTCTCCGATGGAAATCGAAACCATCTCGATGTGGATGGACCAGGATGGCCATACGCCGGAAGTGATTCGGATGGCATTGAAAGAAGCGGTCATTTCACAAAAAATCAGTCTCCGTTATGTGGACCGGATTTTATTCGAATGGAAAAAGAAAAACATCAAAACTTCCACGCAAGTCACCAAACACGCAAGCTCTTTCAGAGAGAAAAATATCCGGATTCAGCCGACAGAAAACGTTGCGAAAAAAGTTCAGTTTTACAATTGGCTGGAAGACCGCAATTAGAAGGTGAAGTAGATGATGTCCAAAAAAGAATGGCTTGCCTGTCTCGAAGAAATGGATCGGATGTTTCCGGATGCCCATTGTGAGTTGGTTCACCGGAACCCGTTCGATTTGCTGATTGCCACCCTGCTGTCTGCGCAATGTACTGATAAGTTGGTGAACAGGGTGACGGCTGACTTATTCCAGAAATACCATACGCCTGAAGATTATGTATCGGTTTCTTTAGAAGAATTGCAGCAGGATATCCGTTCGATCGGCCTGTTCCGGAACAAAGCCAAAAATATTCAGGCGCTGAGCCGAATCCTGATCGATGAATACGGCAGCATCGTGCCTGCCGATCGCGATCTTTTGATGACACTTCCCGGAGTTGGACGCAAAACAGCCAATGTGGTTGTTTCCGTGGCTTTTGGCATACCGGCTTTAGCAGTAGATACCCATGTGGAACGTGTGGCCAAACGCCTCGGATTGAACCGTTGGAAAGACAATCCGCTGCAGGTGGAAGAGACGATCATGAAAAAGACGCCAGCGGACGATTGGTCCAAGACACATCACCAAATCATCTTTTTCGGCCGCTACCATTGCAAATCACAGAACCCGGGCTGCCACATCTGTCCGCTGTTTGACCGTTGCCGTGAAGGGCAGAAACGCGAGAAAAAAGGACTTGTCAAACGTGAAATCGTTACAGAAGTTAACTAAAGAACAACTCGATCCGTACTTTCTGGAATGGGACAGAATTTCAGTGGAACTGGCCGTTTTGCATAGGCAGCGCGATAAACGCGCGAAAATGGTTCTAGAAGTTGGAATCGAGCTATATAAACGACTGTTGTCCCATTGCCGTGAAGCACTTGGAGAGCCGGATTTTGAGCCGTTGAATGGTTCGGAGCGCCTGTCCTTTATGGAAGGTTCTCCGGGTACATATGCGGCCTATCGACAGCTTGCGGAACTGTTCGCTGAAATGAAAAAGACAGTTGCCAGAAAACGCATTGAATTGAAGCGTTCACTTGAATGACAACACAAAACCCCCGAATGCAGATGCATTCGGGGGTTTTGTTATTCAGTTATTATTTTCGTCTTCTTGTCCATTGCCATTATTGGCATTTCCGTTGCCATTGTTGCCGCTGCCGTTATTATTGCTTTCGGCATTGCCATTTCCACTGCTGTTGACAGAAGGCGTTTCGCTTTCCTCTTCTTCAGTTGGATCTGTCGGCTCTTCAATCGGTGCTTCTTCGGCTGGTTCTTCCTCAGCCGGTTCTTCTTCGGCTGGCTCTTCTACAGCTGGTTCTTCTACAGCTGGTTCTTCTTCAACTGGCTCTTCTTCAACCGGCTCTTCTTCAACCGGCTCTTCTTCAACCGGCTCTTCTTCAACCGGCTCTTCTTCGACCGGTTCTTCTTCAACCGGCTCTTCGGCTGGTTCTTCTTCCGGTTCTTCAGGAGCAGCTGCAACTTCCACTACTGTTGAAGCAGGGTCGCTGCGTTGTGTACTGTTGACTGCTACGACACGGAATGTGTAAGTTTTTCCTTCTTCAAGTCCATTGAATGTGTAGGACTTGCTTGATGAAGTGGTAAGGACCGAGCGTGATCCGTCCACTTCAACGGAGACTTCGAAGGATACGTCATCGTCTCCATGATTCCACGACAATTGGGCTGAGCTTCCACTGATATTTGCGCGCAATCCGCTTGGTGTAGCCAAATCTTCTACAACGTAGCGCTGAGATACGGAATTCGGTTCGGTTCCGCGAGCGAAAAGCTCAGTGCTTCTCATGCTGTAGGGTGTAAATGCACTAGCCAGTTTCAGTGGAACAGATCCTACTTCGACAACTTTCTCGGTAACTGAATCCGGCTGTTCAAAACGGGCCGTTTCAGGAGAAGAAATCTCAGACATTACACTTTTGAATAAACGCTGAGCTAGCAAACGTTCATCCGATGCTGTGTCAATTGGTGTTTTTCGAGTAGGGTAGCCGCTCCAGACGGAAACTGCATAGTCCGTCGTATAACCCGCAAACCAGACATCTGGTGCTGAGCTGGAGTCTAAATTATAATCTTGCATTTCTTTGGTTGTATAGTTGGTGGTACCTGTTTTTCCTGCCAGGTCCAATCCGCTGATAGCCGCTTCTTTACCGGTAGCACCGGCGCGGTTGGGATCCATGACATCTCTCAAAATGTCCGTCACCATATAGGCAGTACTGTCTTTCATGGCTTGTACCGGCTCCGGTTCAACGATTTGCTCGGTCGAACCATCACGGAATACAATTTTCTTGATGGTGTGCGGTTTAATGAATTCTCCTTTATTCCCGAATGCTGCAAAAGCACCCGCCATTTCGACTGTCGAAAACTCTGCTGATCCTAAAGCTGTTGATTCATAGATATTCTCCATGTCGAGTCCAACATTCTTCATGAATTCGCCGGCGTTTTCAGTGCCTACTTCGGCCAGGGTTTTAACCGCCGGGATATTACGTGAACGGTAAAGTGCTTCACGGATCGTCATGCTTCCAAGGAATCGTCCATCTACATTTCGGACTTCCTGGCCATCGTCATCATAGGAGTAAGGTTCATCCACAACGGTTTGCCCGGTAGACCAGTCCAAGTATTCGATAGCTGGACCATAATCCAGAATAGGTTTGATAATTGATCCTACTTGGCGACTGCCGTCAATTGCATAATTATGGCGTACATCCCCTGTATACTCACGAGCCGCTCCGACTGCGCTGATTCCGCCTGTTTTCGTGTCTACGACGGTCATAGCCGATTGGACATTATCATCAAAGAACAAATCAGAAGCCATCGCTTCGTTTACTTTAGTTTGGACATATGGTTCCAATGTCGTGTAGATGGTGAGGCCTTCGTCCAGCGAGTAGTCGCCTTCCAATGATTCAAGTTCATCCTCTACCATTTCCATGAACGCAGTGTGTTCGCTGCTGGCCGTTTGAGGCTGGCGCTCACCTTCAGGAACCAGTGAATCGGCAACAGGTGCTGCCTGCGCTTGTTCTTTTTCTTCTGTGCTGATTTTTTCGTGCTGATCCATCAGGCTTAAGACGACATTTCGGCGTTCTTCAGCACGTTCTATATTCGTGAACGGGTTATAGCCGTTCGGGCTCTGCGGCATTCCTGCAAGCAATGCTGCTTCAGCAAGCGTCAATTCGCCCAATGGTTTGCCGTAGAAATATTCTGAAGCTGTTCCGAAACCGTAAATGTTTCCAGACATCAGGATTTTATTGAAATACATCTCGAAAATTTCTTCTTTTTCATATTCCTGCTCCAACTTAAAGGCCAGATAAGCTTCCTGTGCTTTTCGCTTTAAGGTCTTATCATTGGTCAGGAACGAGTTTTTAATGACCTGCTGGGTGATTGTGCTGGCTCCTTGAGATCCGAAGCCACCAGTGATATTAGCGATGACAGCTCCGCCTAAACGGATGACATCGATGCCGGAGTGTTTGTAAAAACGGTTATCTTCTGTTGCCAGAATGGCATCTTCCATTACTTTCGGGATGTCTTCGTAGTTAACATATTCCCGATTCTCTGCGGTAATATACGGAATTTCCGTTTCGCCGTCAGCTGCATAGAAGGTCGGGCTGATCGGGTCGCGCAGAAGTTCTTCATCAATCTCGGGTGCGCTGCTTGCGTAGTAGGCAAACAGGGATGCTCCGAATACCAGTCCCGCAATGCCGATGGCGAAGATCGCCATTAGGATCCGTTTCATCCATAAAACTACTGGGGATTTCTTTTTCTTTTTGTTGTTTGCTTTCTTTTGGCGTTCGATTGCTTTTCGGCGTTCTTCACGCGAAATTTGTTTGTCGCTCAAGATCGGTTCCTCACTTTCATATATATGATGGTGCTTAAAGCTTATTCAGAAGAGGCAAATAGTCGATGCGGGGGAATGCTCCAGGTGTAATTTCAAATGAAGTTTCTTCAATTTCCTGCAAAGTAACCGATTTTCTTCCGCCTGTTATCATCCGGTTCCAAAAAACTTCGAGTTCTGCAAAAGGCATGATGAAATAGCGCTGCCAGGAAGAGAATCGGATGATCATGAACGCCGTTCCATTTTGTTTGACCACTTGAGACATATGATGTATCTGGTGGTCGTGAATGTTCTTCAATGGAAATGAAGTTTTGTTTTCCGTTTCCTTGGCTTCAAAGTCAATATAACGGCCATTCCAGACACCGTTATAGTCAGTTGTGGAAGGAGCTTGAAAATAGGCTTCCCGAATCACAGCTGCGCTTCTGGAAGGGTATTCTACTTTAACAATCTGCAGAGGTACCGGCTTCTTATGAATGACCGCCAATCCCAATTGAAGGTAATAATCATTGGTTTCATTCAGTTCATCCTCTAAAGTTTTGCCGCGGTTGCTGAAGGAAAAATCCTTCTTCTTTTTTTTGGCCGCTTGCTCTTTGGCAGGTTGAGCAGTTGAGGGAATGAATTTTTTCCCGTTCGGATAATTTATTGCCATTATGATACACCTCGCTTACTCTATCATATCACAAGCTCTTAGACGACTGATATGCTGAAAGGTTTCAACTTTATGTTCTAATAATAGCGGATTTCACCGGATGCTCCAACCCGAAAGAATGTCTGTTCGATAAAAGTCGTGTCACATTAGTGAATATGATAAACTAATGGCAATGGAGGGGTTGCACAATGACAGTTAGAGAACTCTCTTCCGCATTATACGATGAATGTGGAAAATGCCTGGACCGTTTTTATGAAATGCGTGAAAAAGACGCGGTCCCTGACTTTTATAAAGATGTTAAACCATATGCCGATTACTGGCATGGAAAAATAAATGAATGGCAAAAAGAATCGCTGCTATATATCCAGCAGCAGCGTCCGAAGTATGTACACAAGCCGACAATCGACACTGCGGCAGAAGGCATGACGCAGTTTTTTGTTCAAAGCTTTTACAAGGAAACGAGCAAGAAACGTTTTATCCAAACGATTCAAGCGGCTCAATATACATTGCAGACATTCATTTTGGCCATCGATGAAAAGAGTGCTGAAAATGATTAAGCGAAAAAAACTGCCTGAATTGATGAACGAATGGAAAACGGAACCGGACATGATGGAACGGATTGTCCATTGGCATACTAGACAGGAAAAACCGCCTCAATATGCTGATTTTCCACAGGAGATGCATGACAGCCTAAAAGCGGCACTCCGCAAAAAAGGCATTGAACAATTATATACCCACCAGCGCGAAGCCTTCGATTTGGCCACAGCGGGCAAATCGTTTACAGCAGTTACCCCTACAGCGTCAGGCAAATCGTATTGCTACCATTTGCCTGTCCTGCACAAGATTCTAAATGATCCAGGGGCGCGTGCGCTGTACTTGTTCCCGACGAAAGCGTTGGCACAAGACCAAAAAAGTGATCTGCATGACTTGATCGAAAAAACGGAAGAAGCGATTTTATCTTATACGTATGATGGAGATACTTCTCCTGCAATCCGGACAAAGGTACGCAAAGCGGGACAAATCGTCATGACCAACCCGGATATGCTGCATTCCGCGATTTTGCCGCATCATACAAAATGGGTCTCTCTTTTCGAGAACCTTCATTATATAGTGATCGATGAACTGCATACGTATAAAGGCATATTCGGGACACATGTAGCGCATGTCATCCGCAGACTGAAGCGGATCTGTGAGTTTTACGGAAGCGACCCAGTCTTTATTTGCACATCCGCCACCATCGCTAATCCGAAAGAACTGGCGGAAAACCTGACCAATAGCACCCATCAACTGATTGACCAGAACGGTGCACCCTCCGGCAAAAAGCATATTGTCTTCTACAACCCGCCGATTATCCATCCGACATTTGGCGTCCGCAGAAGCGCAATCCTGGAAGTACGAGATCTCGCCACCCATCTGATCAAAAACGGCATCCAGACCATCGTTTTTGCCAAGAGCCGCGTCCGCGTCGAAATGCTGGTGACGTATCTTCAAGCCATCACCAAAATGAAACTGCAGGACGACTCGATCAAAGGATACCGTGGCGGTTATTTGCCGACAGAGCGGCGAGCCATTGAAAAAGGGCTGCGCGATGGTTCGATACAATGCGTTGTGTCCACCAATGCCTTGGAGCTTGGTGTCGATATCGGCCAATTGCAGGCGTGCATCATGACAGGATATCCCGGCAATATTGCCAGCGCCTGGCAACAGGCGGGGCGTGCAGGGCGCCGGCAGGACGAATCTCTGGTCATTTACGTGGCACAGTCGACTGCACTGGACCAATACATCATCAACCATCCGGAATATTTGCTGGACCAGTCTCCAGAAGAAGCGCGCATCCATCCGGAAAACATCATCATTTTGATGGACCATTTGAAATGCGCTTCTTTTGAACTGCCGTTCCGCATTGATGATCAATACGGCGAGTTTGACGTGCAGGAGTTGCTTGAGTACCTGCAGGAAGAAGGGGTGCTTGTCCGGACCTCGGACCGCTGGCATTGGATGAGCGACCGTTTCCCGGCGCATGATATTTCGCTTCGCTCCGCTTCACAGGAAAATGTTGTCATCATCGACCAGTCTGTACCTGCGGATACACGGGTGATAGGCGAGATGGACCGTTTCAGTGCAATGACGCTTTTACATGAAGAAGCCATCTATCTGCACCAAGGCACACAGTTCCAAGTGGAAATTTTGGATTGGGAAGAAAAGAAAGCCTATGTCCGGGAAGTCGATGTAGATTATTTCACCGATGCCAATTTGGCGGTCGAGCTCAAGGTGATGAGTGAAGACAAAGACAAGAAAATGAACAAATCGGAAGTGTTCTATGGAGATATCGCTGTTCTGGCAATGCCAACAATCTTCAAGAAAATCCGTTTCGATTCGCATGACAATATCGGTTCCGGTCCGATTTCGCTTCCTGCGGAAGAGCTGCATACTTCGTCGACTTGGCTGAGCTTCACCAAGCCGGAGGACTTCTCGGAATCGGAATTGTCGGATACGATGACCGGAGCGGCCTATGCCATCGAGTCGTTCATTCCGGTATTTGTCCAATGCGACCGCCGGGATGTCCATGTTGTGCCGCAAGTGAAGTCGCCGCATAACGACATGCCATCCTTTTTCATCCATGATTCCTATCCGGGTGGCATCGGCATCAGTGAACGGATCTACGATTTGTGGATGCCTTTGCTGGATAAGGCACAGCAGCATGTTTCAGAATGCCCATGCCTCGATGGATGTCCGTCATGCATTGGTGCACAGGATGCTGCCATCAGCATGAAAGGCCATGTCATCCGCCTGTTGGATGATCTCCGTAAAGAGGGGTGAAGAAAGATGTCGTTTGAAAATAAACTTCTTCAGATGAAAGGCATGCTGAAAAAACAGCCGCCTAAAAAGCAGCAGCCGAAAGCGGCAGAGCGGCCGCTCCATGAAGGCAAATGGAATAACATCGGGCTTGAGCTCGTAGAAAATAAATTCGGTTTTGTGTACCGGAAAAAAATCATTTACCCGCTCGATACCCGCCATGGTTCAGTGGTTCTGAATGAACTCGATCCTGTGCTGAAAGCTTGGGGGAATGTGGATTTCGATCATCCGTTTAAACTGAGCGAGCAGGACCCTTTGGTGTTTTTCGATACGGAAACCACTGGCCTTAGCGGAACCGGCGCCTATATTTTTTTGATCGGCTTGCTGGTGAAACGCAGTGACCATTTTGAGATGATGCAATACATCATGCCGGACCCTTCACATGAAGCTGCGTTTTTGTATGAAACCGGTTTGTGGAAAAACGAGGATCCGATCATCTTTTCCTATAACGGAAAAAGTTTCGACTGGCCACAGCTGACATCCCGTTGGACCATGCACCGGCATATTCTGCCGAAATTACCAGTTCCACGGCAAATTGACTTATTTCATGGCACCAAACGGATCTGGAAAAATGAATTGGCCCGGATGAAACTTAGTACCATCGAGGAAGAAAAGCTTGGTTTTATGCGTCAAGGGGATGTGCCGGGTTATTTGATCCCAGCCATTTATCTGGATGCGGTGAAAAGCGGCTTTCCAGAAGGTTTGGCAAAAGTGTTATACCACAATGAACTGGATATCTTGTCATTGGTGTCACTGTACGTGCTGTCGTCCAATCTTTTGATGGAGGATATGGAATCGGAAACAAGCGGCGCCTATACGAATATTGGGAAATGGTATGCGGATTTAAAGCAGTTTGATCAAAGTGCTGCGTATCTTGAACACGTCACCGCAGAAAGAGGAGCTTCTTCAGCATTGGCCCGTTATTTGCTCGCCATCCAAAAGAAGCGGGCGGGCCACCATGAGGAAGCCGTCAAATTGTTCAAGGAAGCGGCGCCTCATCTGCGCGGCAGCATCGAAGTGGAAGCGTGGATCCATGCGGCTAAACTGTATGAACACCAATTGCACAATCTGGACCAGGCATTGATTATGGCCGGCTTTGCAAAAGAAGCCAGCGAGCATACGAAAGTACGCCAGTCATTGATTTCGGATATCCACAAAAGGATAACGCGGCTGGAAGAGAAAAAGCGAAAAAAACGCCCGGAACTTGATGAGAACTAAACACGAAAAATCCACCTTATGCTATACTTAGCGTAAGGTAGTTTTTTTATGGAAGGACGATTAAAATGGAAAATAAATTCACATCTAAAGATATACTGGAAAAAGATTTTAAAACAGGTATGCGCGGCTATAATCAGGATGAAGTAGATCATTTCCTCGATGAAATCATCCAGGATTACGAAGCATTTTCAAAACGGATTGAACAATTGCAAAATGAAAACAAACGCTTGCGTATGGAATTGGAAGATACTCCAAGAAAACAGGCAACCCCGGCTCCAGGCACAACGAATTTTGATATTCTGCGCCGCCTATCCCATTTGGAGAACCACGTATTCGGCAACAAGCTGGATAATAAGTAAAACCATTGTTTTATTGCGCCAAATGACGTATACTAGTAAAGCCATTTGAAATTCTGGCAATCGCTCCGGCTTTTTAGCTGGAGAGGAAAGTCCATGCTCGCACGGTTCTGAGATGACCGTAGTGATCGCGCTCAGTGAAACAATAAGCTGAGGCAGCTAGCAATAGCTGACGGCGGGTAGAACGCCTAAGTCTTCGGATATGGCCGAAATACCCTGAAGGTGCCACAGTGACGGAGCTGTATAAGAAATTATACAGGTGGAACGAGGTAAACCCCGTGAGCGAGAAACCCAAATTATGGTAGGGGCACTTTTCTGAGGGAAATGAACCGATGAAGAGGCAGACGCAAGTTTGCAGATAGATGGTTGCTGTCCACTAGTACGAGGTGCAAACCGTTTGAGTACGTGGAAACAAAACATGGCTTATAGAATTTCACATGGTCTTAAAATGCTTATCAAAGGCTCTCCTGTCGGGGGAGCTTTTCTTCATATTGTGAGACAAACTTTTGAGCAGGGCTGGTTAGATCCTACTAATTTAACTGTGTGCTTGTGCTGAAATATAAAAATTTCTATAATCGCTTCGGCCGCTTTCGGCATGGCGTCCGCCTGGCGCGATTTCTTCATACGTATTTTTCTTGCGATTGATGAAAAATAAAACAAACACCGAAAACTGAAATAGTGAACAACTGGAGAGGGAGTCGTTATGACAACATTTAAATTGCTCGCAACAGCCGCAATGGGCCTAGAGTCGATTGTAGCCAACGAAGTTAAAGAATTAGGATATGAAACACAGACAGAAAACGGCAAAGTATTTTTCGAAGGAAACGAACGCGATATCGCCAAAACAAATCTGTGGCTGCGGACAGCTGACCGCGTCAAGATCATCGCCGGTGAATTCAACGCTTATACTTTTGATGAATTGTTTGAACAGACAAAAGCCATCGAGTGGGAAAAATTCCTGCCGGTGGACGCTGAATTCCCGGTACAAGGGAAATCGGTCAAATCGACGTTGCACAGTGTGCCAAACTGTCAGTCGATCGTCAAGAAAGCGATTGTCGAGCGTTTGAAAAAAGCGTATCACCGCAATTCATTCTTAGATGAAACAGGGCCGCGCTTTAAAATTGAAGTCTCAATTTTGAAAGACAAAGTTCAATTGTCCATCGATACAAGCGGCGCTGGACTGCATAAACGTGGGTACCGTCTGGATCAAGGGGAAGCGCCATTGAAAGAAACCTTGGCTGCAGCTTTGGTGAAGTTATCAAGATGGACGCCGGACCGTCCGTTCGTAGATCCATTCTGTGGTTCAGGTACAATCGCTATTGAAGCGGCGATGATCGGGCAAAATCTTGCACCTGGCTACAACCGGGATTTTGACAGCGAAGAATGGCCGTGGATCGGCCAGAAGATTTGGGATGAAGTCCGCGAAGAAGCGGAAGAGTTGGCGAACTATGACCAACCCCTTAATATTCTGGGAACTGACATCGACCACCGCATGTTGAAAGTAGCGGAAGAAAATGCACGGGAAGCCGGTTTTGGCGACTTGATCCGCTTCGAGCAGCGCCAAGTGAAGGATTTTGTCGCAACGGAAGAAAACGGCGTAGTCGTCGGCAACCCGCCATACGGCGAACGTATCGGTGAGATTGAAATCATTGAAGAAATGATTGCTGACATGGGCCGAGTTTTTGCACAACACCCGACTTGGTCGGTGTATATGCTGTCGTCTATGGGACGTTTCGAAACCCTATACGGGCAGCCGGCAACCAAAAAACGTAAATTGTTCAACGGGTTTATCCGTACGGATCTTTTCCAATTCTGGGGAGAACGTTCTAAAAAATAAATGAGACGAAACGGAAGGGCAGCGGCTCTTCCGTTTCTCTGTGAGGAGAGTTTATGAGACAACCACTACCATTTCCTTTAACAAAGGACAAAACTTTCTTTGAATCACTCAATGATTGGATCGGCGATGTGTTTTACGATGAGCTGCCTGAAAAAGGCTATGACTTGCGCGATGAGCAGATTTTCATGTCTTTCCAAATTGAACAGGCTTTGAAAGAAAAAGCGGTGCTGTTTGCGGAAGCCGGAGTAGGGACTGGGAAAACCATGGCTTATTTGCTTCCTGCGATCGCTTATGCACGCTATACCGGAAAACCGGCACTCATTTCATGTGCGGACGAAACGCTGATCGAGCAATTGGTCAAAAAAGGCGGGGATGTCGACCGTTTGAATGATCTGTTCGATTTGAACCTCGATGTCCGTCTGGCGAAATCACGTGACCAATATCTATGCCTCCAGCGTTTTGAAGGGGCAAAAAAACGCAGCGATGCTGATTTTCTGGATGATATCGAATTCAGCCTGCCGGAATTCGTCAACAAAACCTATTCCATGCAAAATACCTATCCTTACGGCGAACGCTCAAGCTATCCGGAAGTTACGGATGAAGAGTGGCAGCAGGTCAATTACCATCCGATCCAAAACTGCAATGCCTGCGATCTGCGCAATAAATGCGGGCAGACCATCCACCGCAACCATTACCGTCAGGCGACAGACCTTGTCATCTGCTCTCATGATTTCCTGATGGAGCATATTTGGACAAAAGAAGCACGCAAACGGGAAGGGCAGACGCCTTTGCTTCCGGAATTCTCGCAAATTGTTCTTGATGAAGGCCATTTGCTCGAATTCTCCGCACAGCGCGCACTGACTTACGAAGTGCAGGAAAGTACACTTCAAGATGTGACAGAAAGCATTCTTTCCGATGGCATGCGTGAAAAAACATTGAACATGATCGAGCAGACCATAGATCTCCACAATGAGTTTTTCCGTCTATTGCGCATCCATACCGTCGCAAGTACTGAAGACCGCAAAGCCATCGCGAAAGCTCCGGAATTAGTCGAAGTCGGCAAATTGCTGATTCGCCACATTGATTTGATGATGGAAGAATTCGTCTTTGAAGGCGAGCTTTTCACCATTCCTGAATACGAGCTGCGCTTGGCTGAAGAATATTTTGAGCAATACACCTTCTCGATGCGTTTGTTTGTAGAAGAAGGCGACGCGGTAACATGGCTGGAAATAAAAGATGAGATCGAGACATTGGTCATCATGCCGCGCCTCGTTACCGATATTTTGGACGAAAAACTGTTTGACGGAAAAATTCCGATCATTTTTTCTTCTGCTACCTTATCGATTCAAAAAGATTTCACTTATTTGTCTGATAGTCTCGGAATCGATAAATACCAATCATTTTCTGTTTCGTCTCCATTTGATTATGAAGACGTCATGAAAATCTTTAAACATCCACTGGAGCAGCAGCAGAAATTTGAACGTGTCTATGACCTGTTCAGCACGGGCGACCAATCGCTTGTTTTGTTTACTTCAAAAATGGAGATGGACAATTTCAAGAAATCTTTGCCGCTGGATCATCAATACACCATTGAATTCGAAGGAGATCGTGAGCTGTCGACGGTCGTCAAAGAATTTCAGGAAGGCAAATTCCAGATTTTGTGTTCGTATCATTTATGGGAAGGTTTGGATCTGCCTGGTGAAGCTTTGACGAAAGTCATCATCGTGGATCTGCCGTTCCCTCCGAAGGATCCTGTTTTTGATGCCAAACGCAAGTTCAGCAACAACCCGTTGGAAGAAATCGATTTGCCATTCATGCAGCTGCGTATCCAGCAAGGAATAGGCCGCCTGATCCGTACTTCGAAGGATTACGGCGAAATTCATCTATTGCTGAATGAAGACGAACTGCGCGTAGAACATTTATGGGAAACAATTCTGCCGGTCCCTGCTGAAAACTTTTAAGCTGTTGGTTTTGTTGTGATACAATAGTCTCATCAAGCATTGGGGGGATTTAAGTGTCACTCGAAAAACAGTTTACCGAGCATTTCAGCAAGATCAAAGGCTATGAAGAAGCAATTGCATTATTGTATTGGGATTTGCGGACAGGTGCACCCAAAAAAGGCGTAGAACTACGCTCTGAGAGCATCGGTACGTTGTCTGCAGAAGTATTCAATTTATCGACTTCAGATGAGTTTGGCGAACTGCTTTCTTCTTTAGAAGAAAATCAGGCAACACTGGATCCTTATATCCGCCGTTCCGTAGAAGAAGCGCGCAAAGAATACGATTTGAGCAAAAAAGTCCCTCCTGAAGAATACAAGAAATTCATCATTTTGAAGTCCAAAGCGGAATCGGTCTGGGAAACTGCCAAAGATGCTTCGGATTTCTCAATGTTCCTTCCTTATTTAGAGGACTTGGTGAGCAGCACGAAAAAAATGATCGGCTATTGGGGCGAGAAAAATGGCAGCCCTTATAATACGTTGCTCGATCAGTATGAACCGGGCATGACGACAGAGATTTTAGATGAAGTCTTCGGCAAATTGCGTAACCGCATCGTGCCGTTGGTGCAAAAAATTGCCGCTTCACCGAATAAACCCGAAACGGCATTTCTCTATGAGCATTTCCCGAAAGAAGCACAGGAGGATTTCAGCCGTCAAATGCTGGAACAGCTAGGCTACGATTTCGAAGCAGGCAGATTGGATGAAACGGTTCACCCATTCATGATTTCGATCAACCGCCAGGATATCCGGGTAACGACCAAGTACGACGAAGGCGATTTCCGCAATGCGGTATTCGGCACCATTCATGAAGGCGGACATGCCATGTATGAACAGAACTTGGGCGAAGCGTTGGCTGGCTTGCCGATTGAAACGGGCGCATCAATGGGGATCCATGAATCACAGTCTTTGTTCTGTGAGAATTTTATCGGCCGCAACGAACATTTCTGGCAAAACAACTTTAATTTATTGAAGGAGTACGCACCTAAGCAGTTTGCTGATGTGGAACTGGCGGATTACGTGCGGGCCATCAATGAATCAAAACCATCATTGATCCGCATCGAAGCAGACGAATTGTCGTACGCATTGCATATCATGGTGCGCTACGAGCTCGAAAAAGGTTTGTTTGATGGAGATTTACAGGTTCGTGACTTGCCGCAGCTATGGAACGATAAATACGAAGAGTATTTGGGTGTCCGGCCTTCGAATGACGCAGAAGGTGTACTGCAGGATGTCCATTGGGCTGGCGCGAGCTTCGGCTACTTCCCTTCTTATGCACTTGGCTATATGTACGCAGCCCAGTTCAAGGATGCCATGCTGAAAGACTTGCCGAATTTTGATGAGTTATTGGCAGAGCGGAACGTCAAACCGATCCGTGAATGGTTAAGCAAAAACATCCATCATCATGGGGCGTTTAAAAAACCATTGGAAATCCTCAAGGAAGTTACGGGAGAAGGATTAAACCCGGATTACTTGGCAGATTACCTGGAAGAGAAGTATTCGAAGATTTACCAATTGGATAAATAACCAACGAGCTACCGTGAAATTCACGGTGGCTTTGTTTAATTTATAAGACAATTGCCGAATTGTTTGATTATAATAGGAGCGGAGGCGATAAAAGATGTTGAAATCATTCAGTTTAGACGGCAAGACAGCAATTGTCACAGGTGCAGGCAAAGGCATCGGAAAAGCGATCGCCATGGCGCTGGCAGAAGCTGGAGCTAATGTTATGCTGGTGGCACGCACCGAATCGGACCTGCAACAGACCCAGCAGGAAATCGGCAACGGCCGCACCGCATACATACGTACAGATATTACTAAGCGCAGTGACATCCAGGCAGCGGTAGAGAAAACGATGGATCAGTTTGGAGCGATTGACATTCTGGTGAATAATGCCGGAATGAATATCCGTTCTTCTCTGACGGATGCAACCGATGGGGAATGGCATCAAATTATGGACACAAACGCGCAAAGCGTTTTTATGTTTTCACAGGAAGCGGTCAAAAAGATGGAAAGCGGCAGTTCCATCATCAATATTAGTTCAGTCGGCGGAGACCGTGCCTTGAAGACCGGCGTAATTTACGCTGCGTCAAAAGCAGCCATCATCCAAATGACCAAAGTGATGGCGATGGAATGGGGACCGAAGAATATCCGGGTCAACGCAATCGGGCCCTGGTATTTCAAAACGCCTTTAACGGAGAAGATTTTAAACGATCCCGAATACCTGGATTCGATACTGGCAGTGACGCCGATGAAACGTGTCGGGGAATTGCCCGAAGTGGCTTCGCCCGTCGTATTTCTGGCTTCAGACGCAGCGAGTTATATTACAGGGCAGACGCTTTTCGTCGATGGCGGCATGTCCATACACGGGTTTTCATAAGAATACGGACTTCCTTCCCAATTTCGGGAAGGAAGTTTTTCGTTCTCCATTAAAAATGATATGATAGAGAACAGTAAGCGGAGAAGGAGATTTCTAAATGACAGTTCTGGATCATAAAAAAGAATTACTTGAAACGGCGCATCTCTACAAGATCTTCAAAGACAATGAAGATACTGAGCGTGAAGCGAAAGCCCATTTATTTGCGAAGAAAATTCTGAAGAACAATTTCATCATCGGTTTTGCCGGACATTTTTCATCCGGCAAGTCATCCATGATCAATGCGCTGACTGGGGAGACTCTTTTGCCGTCCAGTCCGATTCCGACCAGCGCCAATATCGTCAATGTCCAGAAAGCGGATACGGATTTTGCCATCGTCAATATGCGCAACGAAAAGCCTGTCTACTTTCCCGAGAATTATGATTTTAACGCCGTCAAAGAATTCTGCAAGAGCGGGGATGTTACTCAAATCGATATTGGCCACCAAGCATCGGTCTTGCCTAAAGGCATCACTGTAATGGACACGCCAGGTGTCGATTCAACAGACGACGCCCACCGCCTGTCGACAGAGTCGGCACTGCACGTTGCGGATATGGTCTTTTATGTCATGGATTATAACCATGTTCAGTCCGAATTGAATTTCAATTTCACGAAAGAATTGCAGAAATACACGGAGCTGTATTTGATTGTCAATCAGATCGATAAACACCAAAGCAGTGAAATGAGCTTTGCGGATTTCCAGCAATCGGTCTATGACTCGTTTGCAGCATGGGGAGTCGTTCCAAAAGGCATCTTCTTCACGTCCTTGAAGGATTTCGATTTTCCGGGCAATGATTTTGAGAAGGTCAAGGGCTTGGTGTCCTCGACTATGCAGGATTGGAAAGGCCATATCGGTGAAGCTTCTGATTCAGCTTTGAGCCAATTGAAGGATGAACACATCAAGTTTTTGGAAGATGAAAAAGCAGAGCGTCTTCAGGCGTTTTCCGATACACTCGATCCGGAAGAATGGGAAATGCGCGAAGACCTAAAAAATGAAAACGCGTTGGTGTCCCGCCGGATGTCCGTTCAGGACTTCGAAAACTGGCAAGCCAAGTTCGAGAAGAGCCGCAAAGAACTGCTGGAAAACTCGAATATCATGCCTTATGAATTGCGCAGCGCCTTGACCAGCTACTTGGAGTCGGTGCAGCCGAATTTTAAAGTCGGCATGCTGTTCAGCGGAAAAAAGACAGAAGAAGAACGGCAGAAGCGGAAACTGGATGTGGCTGAACGGCTGGAACTGACTGTTTCCTCTCAGATCACCAACCATTTGAAAAAATTGATGAAGTCTTCATTGAAGGATGCCGGAATATTGACCGATACTGAATCACTGGCAATTGATGATATGGTGTTTGAAGTGCCGTTTTCAGTCGTTGAAGAACAAACGCCAAAAGGTGCTTCCACAACTGGAGATGCCGTACTGAACTTTGCCACCAGCATTTCGACGGCTGTGCAGCGCTGGTTTATCCGTGAAACGGATGGCTGGAAAAAAGCACAGGAAGAAAAGTTCGAAGGTTTGACGGATGATGCCAATACAGAAATCGACATGAAATCACAAATCTTGTCTCAGAAAATATTGGCCATCGAAACGCTCGAAGAGATGGACAGCAAAATCGAAAAAGTGAAAAAATCCTATTCAGCCATGTTGCCGAAACAAAAAGCGGCAGCCGAAGAAAAAGTGGATCAATGGTTGGAAGAATTTGAAGTCTCTATTGAAGAAATGACAGAATTCAATCCGGCTATGCTTGAAAAGAATGAGCAGCAGCAGGAAGTACAAGAACAGCAGGAAGAAACGCTTGAAGTGGCGTCATTCGATGAAATGGCTGTTCTTGAGCGTGCCAACAGAACCGCAGAAGTAATCGACCCGATCAAAGGTTTTGCTGAAACGGCTGCCTATTTGAAACGAAAAGCTGGACGCCTGGAAGGGCAGGAATTCACGATTGCTTTATTTGGTGCGTTCAGTGCCGGTAAATCTTCGTTTTCAAATGCCTTGATGGGAGAAACGGTCTTGCCGGTATCACCAAACCCGACAACAGCCACTATCAACCGCATCCGGCCAGTTACGGAACAGCATCCGCACGAAACAGCGGATGTACGTTTGAAGACACGTGCACAGATGACAGAAGATGTAAAAAACTCCTTTCATGTCCTGGGAGTGGAAGTTTCCACATTGGAAGATGCATATGCCAAGTCTTTAAAACTGCCCGAAAATACACCAACCGAGCAACAGGTTCATAAATCATTCATCACTGCCTTCAACAAGGGCTATCCGGTGTTTAAAGATCGCTTGGGTGAAACCATCCGTACAGACCGTGAAGAGTTTGGCTTATATGTAGCAAAAGAAGAGAAAAGTTGTTTCGTTGATGAAATTGACTTTTATTATGATTGCGAACTGACGCGCAATGGTGTGACGCTCGTGGATACACCGGGAGCGGATTCCATCAATGCGCGGCATACCAATGTGGCGTTCGAATATATCCGCAATGCCGATGCCATCCTGTTCATCACGTACTACAACCACGCCTTTGCACGTGCGGACCGGGAATTCCTGATTCAGCTTGGACGAGTCAAAGACGCTTTTGAAATGGATAAGATGTTCTTTGTCGTCAACGCTATCGACCTGGCTAACAACGAGCAGGAAAAAGATGCGGTCGTTACGTATGTAAAAGACGAGTTGCAGCGTTTTGGCATCCGTTTCCCACGATTGTTCGGCGTGTCCAGCCTTTTGGCACTGCGTGACCGGGAACATTCGGGAATGCCGGAGTTTGAGGAAGCGTTCCAGCATTTCCTGAAAGAAGAACTGAAAGGCATGGCGGTCCAGTCGCTTGCAGAAGAAGAGCAAAAAGCAGTGGACCGCTTCCGCAGCTTGATTGAACATACGGAAAAGAACCTGCTGCGTAAAGACGAACGCTTGGAGGAGCTCAAGCAGTTGGAACAGCAGTTGCGCATCCTTTTCGGTGCATCGATCGCCAAACTATTGGAACGTGAAGCTCTGCAGGAATTGGATGAATTGCTGTATTACGTCAACCAACGGGTCTTTTACCGTTTTAACGACTTCTTCAAGGAAGCATTCAACCCTTCTGTGTTCTCGAATAAACCTGCGCAGCAGGCATTGGATACGGCTTTGCAGGATATGAATGAAATGACCGGTTTTGATTTCCAGCAGGAATTGCGCGTCACCAATTTCCGTCTTGGCCAGTTTATCGAAAAGAGGTTGGAATCGCGCTTCAAGGAAGATGCTGCCAAATTGAAAGAATTGAATCCCGACTTCTCGTTTACTCCATATGAAGTTCAGGAAGCCGGGACCCTGGAAATTGCCAAACCGTTCATGGAGGCCGATTATTCTTCGGTCAAATCGTATTACAAGAACAATAAGAGCTTCTTCGAGAAGAATGAAAAAGAGAAGCTGCGTGATGCGCTGCAGGCCATGATGGAGCCGGATGCGCTGCGTTACCTGGAAAAAGAGAAGAAAGAACTGGGCAACTGGGCTGAATTTTGGATTGAGCAGGAAGCGGAAGGCTTGCGCCAGCATATGCTTCGCCAAGCAGTCGACCAAATTGATTCAGAACGCACCTTGCTGCAGCAATCTGAACGATTGGCACAATGGAAAGAGCTGTATTCAAATTTGATGGACGGAAGGGTGTAGACGATGTCAGTGTTTATTGAAACGACCGATACCGAAAACCATAAATGGATAGATGCACGATTCGATTTAAAAGATCCATCAGCAGGCAGAAAGCTTTATGAGCAAGAGCATGTGGCAGGAGCAGTCTTTTGGGATCTGGAAAAAGACATGTCCGATATGTCCTCTTCTAATGGGCGGCACCCAATGCCGTCAACTGAGCAATTGACTGGACTGATTCGAGCAAGCGGCTTGGACCCCAAGGATTCTGTTGTCATTTACGATCAAGGGGGCTCACCATATGCGGCGCGTGCCTGGTGGCTCTTGAAATATGCAGGTTTTGATCAGGTTTACATCAGCCAAAAAGGCTTTGATAAACTGAAAGAGCAGGGAATCGCCGTTTCTGTTGAAATGCCGAATCCCCAGCCAACTGAGGCAAAAATCGAGTTCAAAGATGAACTTTTTGCTGATCAGGCCTACGTGAAAAATGTCATCAGCGGCGATGAGCTGGGTGTGCTGGTGGATGCACGTTCCGCCGCACGCTATGCAGGGCTGGAAGAACCGATCGATCCAGTGGCCGGGCGGATTCCAGGAGCACGGAATTTGGACTGGGCTCAATTTGTTTCTAAAGGAGAGTTCCAGCTAAGCGATGACATCAGCCACATCGTCCAGCAGCATGAGCCTGCAGTAGTTTATTGCGGCAGCGGCGTAACGGCAGCCGCTCTTTATGCCATCATGGCTGAAAAAGGCTATGACCAGCTGAAACTCTACATGGGCAGTTTTTCGGATTGGATTACAGACGGGGAGAACGTTGTCGAATTCGACCGGGGAGAGCACCCTGAAGCAGCAGATGAGCAAACAAAAGCGATCTTGGCAAAATTGATCGAAGAGGGTTATTCGGGTGAGATGCTGATGAAAAAGTTTGAGTACGAAAAATCATTATTGGATAGCAAATAAGAAAATCCCCGACAGCTGTTTTAGCTGTCGGGGATTTTTTCAGACTGTAGACAAAGTCTTTCCAAAATGAATAGCAGTGCATACCCCAACCGTTCCGGCCACTTCGCGTTCCATGGGCTCAGTTTCAGCCTCCACGTCACTGGAAAAACCTGTGCTCCTGCATCGCTGCGCTGCTCCCACAGGAGTCTCCGTGGCCGGCCCGACGTGGGCGTGTAGCTTCAAACAAAGGAAATAGCCTGCTAGTCAAGATCCGGAAACCATCGTCCCAATAAACTTGGTAACTCCTTCATACAAAGATCCGAAGCGCAAGGCGGCGACTCCAGCGGGATAGCGAAGTGCCGAAATCCACTCGGGCGCCAGTCCGAGTTAGTTCGGCGCAAGCCCGCAGGAAAGCGTCCGCCTGGAGTGCAGGATCCAATAGAAAGACAATAAATTGCATATTCCCTTTTGAACGACATAAATATTCTTTTGACTACAAGCTGGAAAATCCCCGACAGCTGTTTTAGCTGTCGGGGATTTTTTTGAATCATTCTTTTCGTTCAGCGGTGCGTGTCAACAGTACACGGATAATCTGATGGTTTTCCATCTCGCGTACAGTGATGGTATGGGTCGGCAGGTAGACTGATTCGCCTTCATTGATGTCCGTGTTCTTCAATTGAATCCAGCCGCCGATGGTATCGACGTCTTCGCTGTCATCGAACTCGATGGCAAAACGCTCTTCCAAGTCTGATAACAGTACGCGTCCATTCAGTAAATAATTATTGATGTCGACGGCCTTGATCTCGTCGCGTTCGTCTTCATCGAATTCGTCGCGGATTTCTCCGACGATTTCTTCCAAAATATCTTCCATCGTGATGACGCCGGCTGTTCCGCCGTATTCGTCAACGACAATCGCCATATGGACATGCTCTTTCTGCATTTTCAGCAAGACATCCTGTATAGGGGCCATATCATGCACGAAGGGGATATCGTGGACCACAAGACTGTCGTTCAAGTCCTGTTTATAAGTATAATTGGTCAGCATTTCTTTAACGTTGATGAAACCCAAAATGTCATCCTTATCCCCATGTTCGGTGACTGGGTAACGGGTGTACTGATGGTCACGTACAATCTCCATCAAATCGTCATGGCTCATCTCAAGCGAAATGGTCTCCATTTGTGTCCGCGGCAGCATGATGTCTTTTGCCAGCCGTTCGTCGAATGAGAAGATGTTCTGCATATACGATAATTCCGTTTGATTGATTTCACCGCTTTGGTAACTTTGCGTCATGATGATCTTCAGCTCTTCTTCCGAATGGGCCTGTTCATGCTCTGCCGGCTCAATGCCGAAAGCACGCAGCAACAAACGGGCAGAACCGTTCATCAGCCAGATGAACGGGGACAGGATGATGCCGAACAGAAAGAGCGGGCGGGCGAAGATAAAGGCCATTTTCTCAGCGTATTGAATCGCCAGAGTTTTCGGAGCCAATTCACCGATCACCACATGCAAAAAAGTAATAACGGTAAACGCGATGATAAAGGAAAAGATCGACGCAGTGGGCTCTTCGATTCCAAAGTTTTCAAAAACCGGATGCAGGATCCGTTCGACAGTCGGCTCACCCAACCAACCAAGGCCGAGTGCCGTCACTGTAATTCCCAATTGGCAAGCGGATAAATAATAATCCAGGTTGCTGGTGATTTTCTTCGTCAAGATGGCGTTTTTATTGCCTTCTGATACAAGTTGATCGATGCGGGACATCCTGACGCGAATAATTGAAAACTCCGATCCAACAAATAAAGCGGTCAGCCCGATTAAAAGAGCGACCAAAAACAAATTGAGAATGAGTATACTGTCCAATTCGTCCCTCCGACTGGGAGGGTTCACCTCTGCTTTCTATAAGTAAAAACAGTATACCATAAATGAAAGGCATCATGCTTTACGGAAAGTTGAGTGAAAAATTCAAATCAAACGTATTGAATGCCGAGGCGAATAAACTTATGATGGGAAGAGAGAAAAGGAGTGGTTAGATGAAAGTGCTATGGCATGGGGGAACGATTTATACAATGGAAGATGAAGGCGCTACTGCAGAAGCGGTATTAGTGTCTGATGATCGCATAGAGAAAATTGGTACATACAAGGAATTGAAGCAATTTGCAGAACGGGAAGTCGATTTGGGCGAGAAGGTTATGTACCCTGGATTTGCCGATAGCCACATGCATATGATCGGACACGGAGAAAAACTAATGCGTGTCGACTTGTCGAAGATCGAAAGTTCGGAGGAGATGCGTGAACAATTGATCGAATCCACAAAAGGCTTAGGAAAAGATGAGTGGTTTATTGGAGAAGGCTGGAATGAAAATAATTTTGCTGACCGCAAAATTTTCCATCGCTCTGAGCTTGATGAAATCAGTGAATCGCCGATGCTGCTGAAGCGGGTTTGCCGCCATGCCATCCTGGCCAATTCCAGTGCGTTGGCTCTTGCAGGCATCACCAAAGACAGTCCGGATCCAGAAGGCGGTGTGATCGTCCGTGATGCAGACGGCGAACCCACGGGTTACTTGCTGGATGCAGCTCAGGACCTTGTCGCCGACCAGGTGCCGGAAGTCAGCGTCGAATACTTGACGCGTGCCCTGCAAACATCAGTTGACAATTTGCTGTCGCTTGGCTTAACAGGTGCCCATACAGAAGACATGGGGTATTACGGCCATTATTCACGTCCATTGCAGGCCTTTAAAAATGTCATCGGCAACGAAGTGAAATTCCGTGCGCATCTGCTTAGAGCCCATAGTGCTTTTGAAGAGATGATGGAAAACGCCACATACGCAGAGCCGTTTGTCGACCCAGGCCCAATGAAAATCTTTTCGGATGGTTCGATCGGCGGCCGTACGGCATTGTTGAGCAAGCCGTATAATGATGATCCATCAACGGTCGGTGTTGCAATCCAGTCGGATGAAGAGTTCAAACGCTTGGTGTCGATTGCGCGGAAACACGGTGAAGCGGTAGCCATTCATGTTATCGGAGACCTGGGCCTGGAAATGGCATTGGATGCCATCGAAGCGCATCCGGTGCCTGCAGGCAAGCGAGATCGCCTGATCCATGCAATGGTGGTGCGAGAAGATCTAGTGGAGCGCATGAAGAAAATCAATGTGGCTTTGGATCTTCAGCCAAGCTTTGTGACATCCGACTTCCCTTGGGTCGTGGAGCGTCTTGGTGAAAGCCGTTTGGAATGGGCTTATGCGTGGAAAAAGCTTCTCAATCAAGGCTTGATTTGTGCTGGTGGATCAGATGCGCCGATTGAAGAAGTGGATCCGTGTCTGGGCATCTATGCGGCAGTTACGCGCAGAAAGCCTTACGATTTGCATGAAGGCTATCAGCCGGAAGAAAAACTGTCACGTTTTGAAGCCATTCAGCTTTATACAAGCGGCAGTGCGGCAGCGATTTACAAAGAAGACGTGCGCGGAATCATCCGGGAAGGCTTCGACGCCGATTTCACCGTTTTCGATCGAGACCTGTTCTTAGGAAATGAAGAACAGATTCTGGAGGCTCAGGCAGTCATGACTGTCGTTGCAGGAGAAATCATGTTCCAAAAGGGTGAAGAGAAATAATGGCAAAAGAAGCCTATATCATTACTGGTGCATCTAAAGGAATCGGTTTTGAATGGAGCCGCCAGCTCAATGCTGCGGGTCATGTAGTTATTGGAATTGCACGCACTGAGCCGGACAATTGGCCGGGAGGACATTTTTTGCCGTTTGACCTGACAAGGCTGGACGCGATCGAAGAAATTATTGCGCAAGCGTTGAACTTGATTCCTGGAGAAACGGAAACCATTGTCTTGGTGAATAACGCTGGAACGATTGAACCGATTGGGCTCGCACATACTAACGATGCCACTCAGGTCAGCCAAAGCATCGTCCTTAATTTGACAGCGCCAATGCTGCTATGCGGTGCTTTTATCAGGCAGCTGAAAAGCAATTCAGCTGATAAGAAAATTGTCAACACGTCTTCAGGAGCGGGGCGTAAAGTCTATGAAGGCTGGAGTGCTTATTGTGCCGGAAAAGCTGGACTCGATCATTTCAGTTCTTGTCTGGATGCGGAAAATGATGATGTAAAAGTGGTGTCGGTGGCACCGGGAATCATCGATACTGCCATGCAACAGACCATTCGCCAAAGTGAAGCTGCCGACTTTCCATTGATTGACAAGTTTCTTGACTACAAGGAAAGCGGACTGCTCAGCAGTCCGGAAGAAACGGCGCGTCTCTTGATGGAAATGACCCGCCGTCCAGATTTCAACGAATTGCCGACCATTTTGGACATCCGCAATCTACCGCAACCAGGAAAGGGGAGCTTGAATTGAGCAAAACACCGGAACACATCCTGATGAAGCTGGCTGATGCCAACCAAGCGGGAATTGATATGGACAGCCCGAAAGCCGTTGTTACGTTCTTGCTGGCACAAGGGGAAAAAGAATCCATTCTCTTTTTCTACAAACCGAACAGCGTCGAATTCGATTTCGACAAATACAAGGCAGCCGTAACGGAAATGAATGACTGCAAAAATTAAACTCCTGATCTAGGGTTCTTATAGTAGAAATTAACCGGGTGCCTGCAACGTGACAAAACATGTTGCAGGCATATTTTTATGGAGCGAAATAATTGTGGGGCTCTTGAAAAGCAGTCTTTTTGAATCGCATGGATGTTGCATCATTGCTTAAGTTACAATAGAGAAAAAGAAAAAAGAAATAGGGCATTAGAATGAGAGGAGATTTAAAACGATGAAAACCACACAATCATTTCCGAATACAATCCAGACGATAGAAGAACTTCGCGAAATTACGGGAAACCCGAGTGAACTGGTGAACAATAAAGTGATTTCATACTTGGATGAACATTGCAGAGATTTTATCACGAAGTCACCTTTTTTGACGATTTCAACGGCTGATGAATTGGGTTCTTGCGACGTCTCTCCAAGAGGAGACGCAGCCGGTTTTGTCTATGTGTTAAATGAAAAGCAATTGATCATTCCTGAAAGGCCCGGCAATAAGCGGATGGATTCGATGCGGAATATCTTGTCGAATCCGAATATCGGTTTGCTGTTTCTCATACCGGGACTCGGCGAAACTTTGCGCATCAATGGAAAAGCCAGTGTGATCCATGATGAAGAATTGTTAGAAAAAATGGCAGTAAACGGAAAAAGACCGCTTCTTGGAATCGGCGTCGATGTGGAAGAATGCTTTATTCATTGCGCCAAGGCGTTCAGGCGCTCAGAATTATGGAGCCCTGATACATGGAGGAACAAAGGAGAGCTGCCAAAAGGCGCGAAAATATTGGCGGCTCACGCGAAGTTGCCGAATGCGGATGAAGAGGCGATTGGAAAAATTCTGGATAAGAGCTACCGGGAAACATTGTATTAGATTTGATATGAAGAGGGATTTACCTGAAAAAGATAAATAAAACACCAAAGGAGCGTCGGAATGAGCAGAGAAAAATGTCGTTGCTGCGGAAGTCCTACATTAGAGGCGAGAGGCGATTATGAGATATGCCTGCTTTGTGATTGGGAAGATGACAATCAAAACGATCTTCAAGAAAAAGAAGTCTGGGGCGGACCCAATGGAGATTACTCTTTAGAGGAAGCCAGAATTAATTTTGCACAGAACTTAATCATGTATAGAGGGAAAAATGAAATGGATTCTCTCAGCACAAAGGTAAAGAAAACAAAGTTGCTGAAAGCTTATCAGGAATTAGAGGCAAGCAATGAAACGACTAAGAAGTGGCTGGACATTCTACTATTGGAACAGGAACTTTATATGTCTAAATAGCCGATTGGTATTCAGCTTATCTTCAGACGGCAACTCGCCAAACAGCTATTCACCATGTTTTTCATGAGGAAGGCAGTTTAGCCAATCTCTTAACAGTTGGTTAAATTCATGCGCTTTTTGCACCGGCCAAGCATGTTGGGCGCCAGGAATCAAACGTCCTACGGAATTTGGGACTAATTCAGGAGCTAGACTTACAGCTTCCAAAATACCGGGAGATTCCTGGTCCCCTGCTGTGAACAAGCAGGGAACAGCAATATTTCCATACGACGGATCCAGCTGGAACTGCATAATTTCCTTCCAAATGGTTTCATAAGTTTTGCGTGTCAGCAGCTGATAATTCGCACAAAATTCAGCTGCTTTATCGGGAGGCAAATGATAATAGCCACGGGCGACTCTATTGAGATAACGTTCATTTTGGATTTCTCTTTGGACAATTCGGGATTGCATTTTATGGAGAAATTGAAAGCGCATGGGTGTGGCGGTAATGCCACTGATAAAGGCGCTGAGAATTTTGTCGGGATGCCGTTTCGCCAATTCCAAGGCGACATGGCCACCTAATGATATCCCGACTACATGAACGGTCCGGTTTTTTATGACTTCTTTTGCAATCAAATCAGTAGTATCCATTAAGCTGACCCAGGGGACAGAAACGCTTTTTCCATGCCCTGGCAAATCCACCAGGATGATCGGGTAATCCGAGAATGCTTTTTCTTGCTGCCACCACATCCACCGGCCCGCACCAATTCCATGGATAAAGAGAATGGGCTCGTTTTCATTAGTCTCTGTTTCCGAAAAATGGAGCATTATATTCAACTCCTCTCGTTTTCTCCAATCAAAGATCCTCTCTAACCAATGAATTAAAATCCAAAATTAACCATATAAAACAAACTTTTTGACCTTTAAATGAAATAAAATGGTAGAATAATGAGAAAGTCACTAAAATGAATAGACTTCATTTCTATAATGTCATTCATGATGATAAAAATATACCTAATAGCTCTGATGCATATCTAGGAAAAGACGGAGGATCTTCAAATGCAAAAAGAACAAACTAGATATTCTCGGTTAGCTCATATAACAAAATTAATAAATTCCAAGTTCGAATTGCGGCCTTTGATGGAGTATGTCATCACGGCGATATCGGAAGAAATTGTCCAATGTGATTCTGTCGGTATTTATTTGCCTCAAGAAGATGGTAATTTCAGAGGATATGTTGGTAAACCTGAAGTAATAAACGGAATGACCTTGGATATGCACTTGATTGATACGAAATTTGATTTATTGGCAAAAGAAGTAATTGAAACTCAAAAAACAATTTACATACCTGACACAGCTAAAGACCGTCGCCCGGACCCAAGAGCAGTGGCAGGATTCGGAATAAAATCTTTGTTGGCACTTCCTATTTCCTATGAAGGAGAATTGTATGGGCTCGTTTTTTTATTTGACTATGGGATCCCAATGAATCTGTCACCTGATGAAATACAAACGGTTGAAGCCTATGTCAATATGGCAGGTGTTGCCATCCGCAACACGAACAATTTAGCGCGCAAAGAAAATCTCATTTCCGAAAAACAATTGCTGTTGGACCTGACTCGGGATTTATCTATGAGTGCCTCGATTGCGGCTGTTATGGATAAATGTTTCCATTATATCAGCGTTGTTTTAAAAAACGATAATATTGGCGTTCATTTACTGGATCCTTTGGCTGGTGCAAAAATCAAACCTACTAATTTAAGTGAAAAAAGTGATTGGGATAAAGAAGAATGGCTGGAGAAACATGATGAGCTGCGCTTTGACCCTTCAAATGACCCGGTTTTCGACGAAGTGATCCGAACGAAAAAGCCATTGCTGATTGCAGATGTGACAAAAGATGAAAGACCGAATCAGGAAGTATGCCGCTCTTTCGGTATTGAAGGGATGCTTATGATTCCTTTTGTAGCTATGGGAGAAGTTTTGGGTGCCTTGGCTCTCGTGCAGTTTGAAAAGAACGCATCAGCCTACAGTGAATCAGATATACAATTGGCACAATCTATAGCCGATGCCACTGCCTCTACACTATCTAATCTGCTGTACATGGATAAACAAGAAGTAATTATTGAAGAAAGAACTTCAGAAATCCAGACAAAAAATAATGAATTAGAAAAAGTTGTTGCTGAATTGGGAAGCTTGAGCCGGGAAAAGGAATTGATATTAAATTCAGTTGGTGAAGGTATTTTTGGGTTTGATCTGGAAGGAAAAATCACTTTCTGTAATGCGGCAACCGACTCTATCCTGGGTTATGAAAAAGGTGAACTGATCGGACATTCTTATAAATCAGTTTTTGACAAAGCTCAGCTATCCATGAAAAGTTCATCTTCGATAAAAGAAGGTGTAAAATTCCGCAAAAAAGACAGCACTTCTTTTTCGGTTGAATATGTACTTTCGGCAATAAAAGAAAATGGTGAAATCATAGGAGAAGTCGTTACGTTCAGGGATATAACGGAAAGAATGCGATTAGAAGAAGAAATTCGATATTTAGCTTATTATGATAAACTTACTGATTTGCCGAACCGGATTCTTTTAGAGGTTCTCTTGATACAGGAAATAAGCAGAGCAGCAAAATCAAAAGGCAATATAGCAGTTTTTTATTTGGATTTAGATCGGTTCAAAATGATTAATGACAGTTTGGGCCACAGCTATGGAGATCTTCTCTTAAGGGATGTCGCAAACCGATTAAGACGTACTGTTCCTGATGAGGCTATTGTTTCCCGGCAAGGGGGAGACGAATTCACCATTCTATTGCCGGAATTCCAATACCATAACGAAGTTTTGAACCTAGTGGAACGAATAGTGAATTCTTTTGCTGAGCCTTTTTCGTTAAAAGGAAGTGATGTCTACATTAAAACCAGTATCGGAATTAGTTTGTACCCTCAAGATGGTCAGTCAGCTGAAACCTTGATTAAAAATGCAGATGCTGCCATGTACAAATCCAAGGAAAAGTCTGGAACCTACCATCATTTCTTTAGAAGTGAAATGAGCGACAGAAGCCTCGAAAATATAATGCTGGAGAATGCGTTGTACAAAGCTTTGGAAAATGAAGAGCTAGAGATTTATTATCAGCCTCAAATTGATAGTAGAAACAATCAGATTATGGGTGCAGAAGCATTGCTAAGATGGAACCATCCGATTAAAGGAATGATTTCTCCCCTTGATTTTATTCCGATAGCTGAAGAGTCAGGGTTGATTGTTCCAATTGGAAGATGGGTGTTGTTGAATGCATGCAAACAGTTGAAAATATGGCATGAGCAGGGACATACAGATATGACTGTATCTGTAAATCTATCAGGACGCCAGTTTGAAGAAGACGACTTGCTAACGATGATTGAATCCATCTTATCTGAAACAGGTTTAGCTCCTGATTTTTTGCATATTGAATTAACGGAAAATCAGATTTTTAAAAATACCCATTTTACGATAGATAAAATGAAAGAGCTGAAAATGCTTGGCGTCAAAATAGCATTGGATGATTTTGGAACAGGCTATTCATCTTTAGGCTATTTGAAGAATTTTCCGATTGATACATTAAAGGTGGATCGATCCTTTATGGCGGATATCACAAAAGACAAAGACAATGCAGCCATCACCAGCACGATTATTGCATTAGCTCAAAATCTCGGGTTGGATATCATCGCTGAAGGCGTAGAAACCGAAGAACAATTGGTTTTTCTTACGGCTAAAGATTGTTTCACTATACAAGGCTATTACTTCAGTAAACCGTTAAAAGCCGATGCGCTGACTGAAAAATATATGTGAAATCAATTATTTGCCCGCAAATAAAGCTTATTCGCAGAACAAATTCTCGGAATAGACTCTGCACATGTGTCTCCCAAGATGGCTTTTATTTCCCCTTGAACTATAAGTTGATCCCCGGTTAGAGGGGTTTCTTGGAAGTCGGTAATGACCGTTTTATCATTCACTCGAATCCACATTACGGTTTCATTTGCTGAAATTTGTTGCGATAATTCCACCAAAACTTTGTCATCCTCTATTTCAGTAATGGTTCCACTGATTTCAGTTTCCGCTTGATACTGAGTGTCTTCAGAATTTTCATCTGGGCTGGCGGAGATTTGGGATGTTGCGTCACCTTGGCAAGCGCCCAATAAAAAGACCAGCGCTAAAAACCAAATTGCCTTCATCGGATTCACTCCTTCAACTTCTAAACTATTTCAGCTCTGTAGTGCTAGACGGAGAGAACACCTTATAGTTTCAATCAAAAAAGAGCAGCGAAAGCCGCTCTTTTATTTGTTCTTTCTCCAGTCTTGAAATTCTGTAGCCTTGAAATTGTAGCCGGGCTTCAGTACAGACTGAATCTCAATGGTTACTTTCGTATTATCGATGATCTCCTGCATCGTTTTGTATGCAAAAGGCGACTCCTCGATTGTGTCTTGGCTGACACTTGTGGTGTAGGCGTCTTTCATCGTATCCGTGAAATCGTTTAGTTCCAGCAGCTGTATCTCTGGAGAAGTTCGCCAAAACACGGTCCAGCTCTACATGCTTGATAAAGTCATGAGCGGCAGTTCGGATGGATTGGCCAGAAGGGACGAATGCCTTTACGGCCGCATCCAACTTGGCGAAATCAACATCCGGTTTCTGAACTTCCACGCATAGCATGCCGCAGCCAATGTCCACGCCGACCAGATTCGGGACCACACGATCGATCACTTTCATGGTAGTCCCGATGACGGCACCTTTTCCGGCGTGGCAATCCGGCATGATGCGGACCTGTGCATTTGCTGTCAATTCTTCGTTTAAGAACCCCTCGATTTGCGATACCGTAACATCGTCAATATTGTCTGTAAACACTTTTGCATTACTGTACTTGCCTTTTATAACTTTCAATGTCATCCCTCTTTATTCCGTTTTAGTAAAAAGTACCTTTGCAATATAAATCTATAATATCAGCTTTATTTCTATTTGTGTAAGAAATTGGATATACATTTCGGATTTCAGTGAATATACTGAAAGTGGAGGTAGGAAGATGCAAATACTATGTCTTAGTCGGGATAATGAGCCAGCCAGAATTATATGCATTAATTATGAAATTTACCCGGAAATGTGAAAGCTGTTGAAAGGAGAGACTAAATGATGGATTTCGAAATAGTAATGCAGGAACTTGAAGCGCTGGGCAAAGAGCGGATGAAGAAAATGTACGTATCCAATGGTGCACACGAACCGGTTTATGGAGTGGCTACGGGGGCGATGAAACCGATAGTGAAGCAAATCAAAAGAGACCAGCAATTAGCAGAACAGCTTTACGCGACCGGCAACTATGATGCCATGTATTTTGCAGGTATTATCGCAGATCCGAAAGCCATGGCCGCAACAGATTTTGAGCGGTGGATCGATGGCGCATATTTTTACATGCTATCAGATTATGTTGTAGCCGTAACGTTGTCGGAATCGGATATTGCACAGGAAGTAGCCGACAAATGGATAGACAGCGGCGAAGAGCTGAAGATGTCTGCAGGTTGGAGCTGTTACTGCTGGCTTCTGGGGAGCCGGAAGGACCAGGAATTTTCCGAAAGCAAAATCGCCTCAATGTTGGATCGAGTTAAACATACGATACACGATTCGCCTGAACGAACGAAATCTGCAATGAATAATTTTTTATACACGGTTGGTATCTCTTATAGACCGCTTACTGAAAAAGCGGTTGAAGTTTCAAAAGAAGTGGGAGTAATCGAAATGAAGAGGGACAATAAAAAGAGCAGTTTTTTGAATGCCAATGAAAGCATTCAAAAGGATCTGGATAAAGGCAGAATCGGATTTAAACGGAGATATGTAAGATGTTAATAGAAAAGGACAATCTTCTGTGGATTGTCCTTTTTGAGTTGTTTCGGACTTTCTTTATTCCTCACGCAGTTTTTTGGATGCATAGCCAATATACAAGAATGCCAATCCATTAACCAATGTAGCAACAGCAAAAATAAAGCCGAAAAAGCTGACACCGATTCCGGCCTGTACAATAGGCGCGATGACTCCCATAAAAATGGCGTAAACCAAAAAAGGGAGCAGGAAAGCTGTCATGTATCCGGAATGAATCCATCGGTGCCGCTTGTTTCCGGCAAACTTGCTTACCGAAAAGCTTAACAGAGCAATGTATATAGCCAAAATAAGGATCATCTCCAGACCTCCAATTCATTTGATTTTAAGTGAAAGATAACACACAAGTATTTCAACTATATCCACGTACTGGTAAGATAAGGGAAAGTGTTGATGTATGTAAAAGGTAATCCTAAGCAGGCAATGAATCATCTTTCACCTAGTAGTGGATATAAACCAGTAGAGGAGCATTTCAATGAACGCTAAAGACATACTGAATAAATTCGGATTCCATGCGGAAGATGAGCCGATCAGCATTTATGCTTTTTCTCCTGTGTACCGGGTCACTCAACCTGGAGGAGAATATATCATCAAAAAAACCCAAAGTCCGATGCTTAAAGCAAATCGTCTGATGGCCTACACCACAAGTTTGAAAGAGTCGGGAATTGACGTAGTCGTACCTGTTTCCATGACCACGGATAATCCGATGGCTATTGATGGCGCAATATATGTCGTGTATCCGTTTATTCAGGGAAGTACTTATTCAGGACTGGACAGTGAAATCCAGGAAGCTGGTAAACTGTTCGGCCAGATCCACGCTCTTTCTTCCAATGAAAATGAATTTAATTTAAGTCCCTATGATGCATATGATTTTAATGAACAAGAAGCAGAAGAAGGCATTCAAAAAATCACCCAGAATTCATCAGCATACGATATCGAAATATCTCCCAAGCTGGAAGACCGGCTTATGCAAGCGGTCCACAATCAAGAAGACTTAAATCAAGCTGCATTGCCCCACGTTGCCACGCCTTATGATTTTAAAGCGAACAACCTGATCTATACTCCCGACCCTTATTTGATTGATCCGGATAATGCAGGTTGGGTCCCACGGATTTTCGATTTGGCGTTGGTTCTTTTACTGTTTCACAATGAACTGGAAACTGCACCAGATCAGCCATTTACTTCGCGCCAATGGAAATTGTTTTTAACAGGCTATGAAGAATCGGTGGCCCTGTCACCGCTAGAAAAATCCTATTGGCCGAAAGCCATTCAACATGTATTTCTTGATGAAGTGATGTGGCTGATGGCCGATACCCCAGAAGATTGGCACAATTCTGCGCAGCGAAAATTGTTCGAGAAGCTTGTCCAATTGCTGATGAATGTTGAAGAGTATGATTTTATATAACCCGATCAAGAAAGTATATTGAGTGCTTTGAATTAAGTAGAGGAGTTATCACTTATAATTTTCCAATAAGGAGCGTTTTTATGAAAGATCGAATCATTTTAGCAATCATCTTATTTTGTGTACTCGGAGCAGCCGCAGTGAGCAACATAGATTTTTTAAGCCAAACTGCCAAGTCCGCTTTTTATATCGTCAGCATGGGCATCCTTCTTATAATAGGGATTGTCAGTCTGTTTGCTTTAATAAAAAAAGGCAGAAATAAAGAAGGGATGTAACCTTGATGCATTCTTTGGACACTCTATTGTTTCAATGACATCACTAGCTCTTTAAAATGAACGGATACATAAGCAGGGTTGGTAATCGGTAAAAGGTGATGGCTTTTCGGGATAACCTTGATGATCGCCTCTGACTGTGAAAGACGGAAGGCCACTTTTTTCTCTGCTTCAGACTCGTCTTTTTCCTTATCAGCCAGCAACAACAAAAGAGGAACGTCAGATTCTTCCTTTAGACAATAGTTAGTTTTGGTAACGGCTTTAGACAGTGCATTCACTGCAACTGCATCGCTATGATGGACATATATTCCATCTCTGTTTACAAAGTTGCCGAGCAGATACACAGTAAATTTCTCTTTCATAAAAGATGGCATATCCATTGCCTCGACTTGTTCCTGGATGGCTTGTTGTAAATCTTCGAGCTTTTCAACGGCAGAAAGTTCAATTTCTTCATCTTCACCGCCGCTATAATCGCCTATGAAATAATGACCTCCATCCAACAAAGTGATGCTGAGGACTATTTCAGGAAATTTTTTATAGAAATGTTGGATGATCCAAGCTCCGATTGAATTGCCTATAAGATGGACTTCGGAAATTGATAATTCGGCTAAAAGTCTCTTAAGCTCTTCTATATAGGTTTCAATTGAAAAGTTTTTGCTTGCCTCATTATTATGGCCAGGCAAATCGATAGCCAACAACTGGAATTCCTTCAGATTTTCAGCTAAGGATTCATAGATTTCCTTCCGTTCTCCAAGTGCTGGGATTGCGACGATTGTGGGTTTATTGTTTCCTTGATTGTATAAAATAGACTGTGACATTCAAGTGCCTCCCAAATATTCCTAGATAAAGTACTATTTCGTTAACCGCAAAATAATACCTGCAAATTCATTCGTTTTAATCGAAAAGGGGACAGGAAATGACAAAGTTAACTGCGTGGGTGATCGGCAGTTTTGTGTCGGCTACAATCTTATGTGTTTTCGGGCAAGGGATCGCATATTTTTTGAACGAGAATGTTGTTGATATCGCGCCAATTTACTACTTGACGGCTTTAACTGTTAGTGGCATTTCACTGTATGCACTAGCTGCAATCTTAATTTTTTTTCTGTTCAAAAAGAAAGAATTTGTTTCTGAAAATCGGGAAATCTATTTGATGATCTTGTGCATAACGGCTCCAAGTGCATCTGTCTGGGCATTTTTTGTTACGGTAATGTGGTGGGGATAGAAGCAAAGTTTCACAGAAAAGCGCGCTTTAAAGGATCTGATAGCTTTTGATTTCATAAGAATAGAAACAAATTTTATATTTATAGGACAGCACGTGCTATAATATAGAACTTAGGGCAAAACCAGCTTTTGCCGTAATTGAACGGATGCCAAAAAGCCTCCGCTTCCCGAAAGAATATGGAGGTGTAAGAAAATGAATAAACGATGGACCTTTAAAGAAATTAAAGCATTTGTTGAAAAAAACTCAGACAGCAAATTATTGTCTACAGAATATCATGGGTTTTCTCAGAAGCTGCTGTTTAAATGTGCATGCGGCAATAATTTCGAGAAAACATTTACAAAATTCAATACGAAAAACCAGCGTAAATGTGACGTGTGCCAGCCGCCGAAAGCGCCGCGTGGCCAAGAATAAATAGCAAAAGAACTGATTTCTGAATACAGAAATCAGTTCTTTTTTATGCTCAATACGAAAGATAATCCATCTCTTCGTTGCCCATAGGCAATTATTTGTTTCGAATGCTGAATTGGTATTGAGTGTTGGTGATGGCCAAAATACCAACAATGATAAAAATGCTGAACAGCTGTGATGAATCTGACGCAATCGAGTAGAAAAGAAGCAGGACAATCGCTCCCAGCAACAGGGAATTCATAGTGATATGTGTTTTATATAAACCGCCAAGCATTATGTGCTTTTCGCCATCATCTGAAACATTCAACAGTTTTTCGGCATATTTCTTATCAGTAATGGAAGGCAAATCTCTTTCTGGATACATATTTTTCATCAATCCTGGCAGAATGCCGGAAATGATAAAACTGAAGGCAATCAGCACAAGACCGAAAATCAGCAGCCAAAGTGGTTGGGTCGTCAAAAGGCTCAAGCTCATTGATGCCAAACTGAACAAGATGGCCAAAGTAGAAGCAAGGCTTGCATCTGCATAGTGTCTGTACATCCGCCCTTCAGCAGCGTCTTCTTCCTCTCCGGACAAATCCTGTTTGGCGAGATTGCGGATACTGACATAGCGGTAAGCGGAAAAGACAGCTAAAACAGCAGCGGCTGCGAGAATGATCAAGTTTCCAGGGTAGGCGTAAGGCGATAAGTCGATACGGAAATCTCCATCCAAAACAGCGAGCATACCGAAAAATCCAATCAATGCACCGATCACCAATTGACCGATTAAACTTCCGTATTTTTTCATTTCAGTTCCTCCTCTTCAAATTGAAAAATCTCTTCGACGGGTTCTTTAAAGACACGGGCGATTTTCGTAGCAATCAGCAGAGAAGGCATAAATTCTCCCCGTTCAATCAAACTTACCGTTTGCCGGGAAATCTTTGCCCGTTTCGCTAATTCTGTTTGATTGATGCCCAATCGAGCCCGTAATTCCTTTAATCTTGTCTTCATGTCTTCACCTCACTATAGGTAAAGTGTAAACGATGTATTTCAAAATGACAAGTATATTAGTCATATTGAAAATTATTGTTGTCTTTCTCCAATAATTTATAAGGATGAAGATGAATAAAAATTGACTCCGCATGGCATGGGTGTTATATTTTATTTAATTAGAGACAACAAGAGTCTGTAATGTCTCTAAAAGGAAAGGAAGGCCATTATGAAATATTCAAACGCGACGAACTATGCTTTGCACACGATGGTGCATCTTATCCGGTTGCCGCAAAACAGTACGATAGGTGTTCAGGAACTGGCGGAATTTCAAAAGCTGTCGCCAACTTATCTTTCGAAAATATTAACCAAGCTTACCAAGGGTGGACTGATTGAATCAACTCCGGGTGCCAAAGGCGGGTACAAAATCTCCAAGTCTCCAAATGAAATCTCATTTTTAGATGTCATTATTGCCATTGAAGGAGACAGCAAGCTGTTCAATTGCTCGCTTCATCACAATGAAGGCTGCCTGATAGAAGAAGTCATGCGACAATCTGAAGAAAATATGAAATCTGAACTTGAAAGCCGGTTATTGATTGATATCGTGAAGAAGATGGAGAGCAGAGCCGAAACAGCCACCGGCAACTAAATTTATAAAGAAGGAAGATGATGGCATGATAATGGATTGCGCAGTAATCGGCGGAGGGCCTGCTGGATTGAATGCTTCACTGGTTTTGGGCAGGGCAAGAAAGCAAACGGTTTTGTTTGATGACAATAAACCAAGGAATATTGTCACATCGGAAGCCCATGGATTTATAACACGCGACGGGATAGATCCTCAGGAATTGAAACGAATTGCACAAGACGAACTGGCTGAATATCCGAATATCCAAATTGAAAAACAGCGGGTGCAAAGCATAGTAAAAGAACAAGAGCTGTTCCATATTGAAACCGAGCAAGGTGATCAATTCAAAGCCCGAAAAGTGATTTTAGCGACGGGCTTTAAAGAAGTTCTTCCGGCTATCGACCGCTTGAACGAATTTTATGGAAAGAGCCTTTTCAGTTGCCCATTTTCTGATGGATGGGAGCTCAGAGACCGTCCGCTCGTTGTGCTTGCAGAAATCCCAGGTGCTTTTCATATGGCCAAAGTGGCTTCCAATTGGACGAATGATTTAATTGTCTGTACGAATGGAAAACCGGTCCTGTCTATAGAGGAAAAAGAGATTTTGGAAAAGAACAGCATCAAAGTCAACGAGAAAAAGATCCGCTCATTGATTGGGACAAAGGGTAAATTGGAAGCCATTGAGTTTGAGGATGGCGAAAGTCTTTCCCGTACAGGCGGGTTTGTAGCATCCGAATGGATACAGGCTTCTGGGTTTGGCACATCACTCGGCTGTGATTTGAATGAACGGGACGGTGTGAAAACCGATCGTTTTCAACGGACCAATGTCGAGGGAGTCTTTGCTTGCGGAGATACGGTGATGGATGGGCCATCACAATTGATCATCGCTGCTGCAGAAGGCAGTATGGCCGGAATTAGCGTCAATGGAGAACTGCTTGAAGAAAAATTTAAAAAACAGGACAGGTTGAATTCGATTCAAAATTAAAGAGAATGAGGAGAGTTGCAAATGCCAAACAACCACAGCAAGCCCCAAGAAAAAACACATGGCCATCACCACGGGAAAATCTCTTATCTGGAAAACCCGGAAAGAAGAAAGGCATTTTCTCCCGAAACCTTGTTGAAAAGAATTCCATTGAAAAACACTGACTCTGTTTTAGACTTTGGTGCTGGAACCGGTTATTTCACGATCCCTGCAGCTAAACAAGTCGATGGCGATGTCTATGCATTGGATACTGATTTGAGTATGCTGGAAATGATCAAAACAAAAGCCGCGAAAGAAGAGCTTACTAATATTGTGCCAATCCAAGGCGGTGAAGGAGAGCTTTCAATCCCGAAAGAATCCATAGATGTGGTCATTGCATCATTGGTTTTACATGAAATTGATCCTTTGGCAGAAACGTTAATGAAGATAAAAGAGTTGCTCAAAGCAGGTGGCCATTTGGCCGTCGTTGAATTGGAGCCTAAAAAAAAGCCGGACCAAAAAGCGCCGAGAGTTTCATTGGCCGGCATGGAAAAGGAAATTGAAGATGCGGGGTTGTGTATTACCGATAAGTTCTTTCCGGTTGACTCCTTGTACGTTCTCATTGCCCGGAAGCAAGAGTAGGCAAAAGGTTTACTGACTGATATTCAGAATGGAAATTTAGCTCTGGATGATTGGTAAAACAGAAAGTCAAAATCACAAGATATCGGCGATAATGAACTGGGCGTTAGCTGCAGAAATGGGAGATGAACCATGAAGTTTAAAATAGGGGCGGCTATTATAGCCATAGGGATAATCGTGTTTTTAATTCTTCAAGCGACAGTATTTTGCGAAGCGTGCGGCAGTGAAAGGGCAGATATGGAGCAAGATGCTACAAATGCGGTTTATGAGTTAGATGTTCAGATGAGTGAAGACGGGAGCTTTCAAGTTGGAGCTTCAATTGAAGTGACGAATGATTCATTGGATTCCTGGTCTGAAATCGGCTTTTATCTGGTGCCGAATGCCATGAATTCGGAAGAAACAGCGAACTACGAAGATGAAGACCTTGAGATTGAAGTGTCTTCAGTCTCCATTGACGGTGTGGAAACCGACTACAAACTGGACAACAATGAACTGATGGTAGAACTGGAAGACAAGCTGGAGCCCGATTCCCAAGCAATAGCGGCCGTCGAGTATGCGATGGTTTTGCCGGAAGGCGGCATGCGATTATCCCAAGTGGATGATAATTATTACCTGGCCCATTGGTATCCGATGCTCGGCATTTACAAAGATGGCTGGGACATTATCGATTATGATTCAAAAGGGGAATCCTACGATACGGATTACGGCGACTATGCCGTCAGCTACGAGTTGCCCAAAGAATACCTGGTAGCCAGTTCAGGTGAAGATGGACCAATTGAAGCGACACAGAACGGTCTGGTGGAAGGTAAAAACATCAAAGATTTTTACCTGGCAATCATGGACCCGGATGAGTGGGAAACCGAAACCGTCCAAGCCAATGACACCAAACTGCGGGTGTTCACGCCCGTTTCGGCAAACATGCTGGAGGAAACCTCAGAATTGGCTGCTGAATCTTATGTATATTTTGAAGAAAACATTGGCGACAATCCCTTTGGTGAGTTGGATATCATCGGGAACGACGGCTATATGGAATACCCGAACATCATAGAAGTAGCCGCAGATGAGGAATCGCAGGAGTCGGTTTTGGTGCATGAAATCGCCCATCAATGGTTTTATTACTTGGTGACGAATGATCCGTATCAGGAAGCGTGGCTTGACGAAGGCTTGACGGAATTCGCGAGTTCCATTTTCATCAGCGAACGCTATGACGATGACGAATACGGATTTTGGGGCGCTGCAGCAGCTGAAGAATATTATCCGACAGAAACCTATGTAAACATCCCACTCGATAAATTCGTGGATGAATCGTATTACTCAACCATTTATGGCAAGGTTCCAATGTTGCTCAAAGAATATTTTGACAGCCTGGATGGAAATGAAACAGCGCTGGAGTTCCTCGCTGCCTATTACGCAGAATTTCAATTCAAGCAAGTCGGCACCGAAGAGTTTAAAGCATTTTTTGAAGCGTATTTTGAAGGGGATCAAAGCGAATTCCTGGATAGCTGGTTAAAGTAGGAAAGGCTTGAGAGAAAGGGGGCTGTACACTCATGTCTTTTCCTTCTTTTGATGAAAAGACTGCATACAAAACCCGGTAAGCTGCAGCACCAGCCCGACTGCGAAATAGATATCAGACCCTGTATTAAAATATATAATAACAAAAGCCAGCCCTGTTAAATAAAGTGTCCATGCAATTTTCATTATTGGAAACTCCTTGTGTGTTGAAAATCTGGTCTACATCTAAAGTCGTAGTCTTAAGCACCCCTGAGCCCGATGGTTTAGATGGTAAAGCCGGTTATGCTGGTATTATTAAAGATTTACCAAAATTCAGGAGGTGCTTTATGCAGTTGAATCAAAAATTGGTTTTATCATCTATTCTTTTATTGGTTGCTCTATTGGCCGGCTCTGGATTATTCGTGAATTCATTGGAAAGGAATCAATGGGTCCACGAAACCTTGATCGAAGTGTTTCAAAACGATGCGAAAGTAAAACAGGATATGAGCAGAGGAGAAGTCACGGTTTCCGCAGATGAATTTGCGGATAATATGGTTATTTTTGTAGAAGACGTCCTAATGTATCCTTTTTACATGTTGGTCTTTGCCGTATTCCTAGGCTTGTTCGGATTTCTGATGATGGCGACCCATCCTTCGATTGCGTCAGCTTTTCTTGCGCTGGCCGGTGTATTATCCCTGTTCACTTTAGTTCCGCCTGTTTTATTGTTTTTTGCTGCAAACAGTTTAGTGAAGTCGGGTGGGACTTTAACGGCGGTACCCCACAGGAACGCATTTTGATCACTGGGTAGATCGGCAGAAAAGGAGCTTTAAAAAGGCTTCTTTTTTTATGCGTATATGGCTAAAGCATAAGGGAAAAGAAGGAGTTTTCAATGAAATGGAGAATATAACCAACTAGCTTGAAATGGTGCATTTGTGAGGGAGGAACAATATGTACAAATTGCTTATGTTGTTGTATTGGCTTTCTGCATTCCTTACGCTTGCTGTTTTCTATGGCATGAATAGTTTGAGTGAACCGGTAAAAAATGATGATTTCGGAGGAGGAAATGGCAACCCGACTCTGGTTATTCCATTTTTCCTCATGCCGTTCATTTTGTATTTCTTATATGGAACGATTGAATTATCGATGAGAGCAACCAGCAGGTGGTACAGTCCTAAAGGCATTTGGACTGGAATTGCAATCAGTTTCATTTATGTGGCTGTATCCTCTGCTTATACATTGAAAAAAGCAAAAGACTTTCGGATCTATATCGTTGAGACAAAAGATGCTTTTGACAACCCCAAAGACTTTTCCTTATTCACTATTTTTTCCAATCATATTTTCTTTAACCCACTGACTTTTGGCCTGCTGGTGGTGGGGTGTTTTCTGATAGGATCGGTTTGGAGTTTAATTAGACAAGCACCTGAGAAATAAAGAGAAGATACATATTGCCGTTCGCATAAGAAAGGACATGAAAGGCATGTTAACTTACGGGTATTACGTTGTATTGCTGGTTTTAATTCTGCTAGCGGCATGGAGTACGTGGGGGGAAACCCATAAAACGATCATGTATGGAATTGCCATAGCCGGACTTTTGGGTTTAGTCGTCCTAAAAGTATTAGAAAAAAGCCGATGTAAAAACTGAAAAGACTAACAACTATGTTAAACTTAACCAATAAATACTGGAGGTGTTATAAATGTCCAATGAAGTACTTGGAATCATTGCTTTGTTGTCCATAATCATCTGGATCGCGGTTTCCAAAGAAGCGGTAAAACCGACGAAAGAGATCCAGTGGCCGAAGATGTTAACTTTGCTGTCTGCAGGAACTGCATCAGCATTCGTCATCACTTTGTCGCTTTTTCAAAGCCTGCCGTTCTAAAACAGACTCAGTGAGTTGAGTCTGTTTTTTTCTTTCTGTACTGAAAACGCCAAGCATAATAAATAATCCAGGCACTTAAAAGAACCAATGAGGAAAGATATTGGTAAGCATAGTCTGCAAAAATCAGAATGGAAAATCCGATAATCGCTGTAGGAATCATGATATAAAGAGAAACTTCAATCAGTGGGGGGTTCTACATCCCCCGCTGATTGTTAGTTGATCCAATCGGACTTTTACGGTCAGTGGATCTCCCGCTTATAAAAGCGGGAGTCTTACTGCTCGTTAAAGCGGGATATATCCACATTCTTACTTCTTTGTTTTTCAAACTCAATTCGAATCGATTCGTCATGGGCATCTCCTCGTTTCTGACAAGTTAATAAACAATAGATTTGTTTAATCATACCTATTTTTGGCAACAGGAACAAAAAAACCTTTTGTTTTCAAAATATTTTGACTATGCAAGCATTGTAAGCTATGATATTCCAAAACTATACAAAAATTCTGTGACGAAGAGAGTAGTTGCATACGGATACGTCAGCGAGCCGGGGACAGTGAAAGCCTGGTGGTGTCTGCTGCAATGAACCGCACTTCCGAGAAACTGCCTGAACCTTCCAGTAGGGCATGTCGGTGAAACCCGTTATCATGTTTAAGTTGGTCTGTTTAATTATGGACAATGAGAGTGGTACCGCGGGAAAGCCCGTCTCTGTATGAATGCATACAGAGACGGGCTTTTTTATTTTTAGTTAAAAGAGGAGGACTATGGAATGGAATTAAAACAAACGTATGCTGAGGAAATTGCTTTGGAGCTGAATGGGCTTGTGGAGCTTGATGAAATCGTGAATTTAATTGAACAGCCGAAATCCGACACACAAGGAGATCTGGCTTTTCCTTGCTTCACATTGGCAAAAGCAGCGAAGAAGTCGCCTGTAAATATTGCGAAGGAGCAGGCACAGGCAATTTCCCACCCATATTTTGAAAAGGTAGTAGCGGAAGGGCCATATGTAAATTGTTTTTATAATAAACCGGACGTCAGCTTAGTGGTCATGAAAGAAATTTTGCATAAAGATGCTGGCTACGGGTCTTCAGAGATTGGGCAAACCAAGACGGTAACACTGGACTTTTCTTCTCCCAATATTGCGAAGCCATTTTCCATGGGGCATCTGCGTTCAACAGTTATCGGCAATTCTTTGGCGAACATCTCTGAGAAATGTGGCTATAAAACCATTCGGATCAACCATCTTGGCGACTGGGGAACACAATTCGGCAAATTGATCACCGCTTATAAATTGTGGGGGAATGAGCAGCAAGTGAAAGAGGCCCCCATCAGTGAATTGCTGAAGCTTTATGTGAAATTCCACGATGAAGCTGAAAAGAATGCGGAATTGGCGAACGAAGCCAGATTGTGGTTCAAGAAACTTGAAGATGGAAATGAAGAAGCCCAGCACTTATGGAAATGGTTCCGTGAAGAGTCGCTCCAGGAGTTCGCCAAAATCTATCAACTATTGGATGTGGAATTTGATTCTTATAACGGAGAAGCTTTTTATAACGACAAGATGGATGAAGTGGTGGAGCTTCTGGTAGAAAAACATTTGCTGATCAAGTCGGAAGGGGCGGATGTCGTTGATTTGAGTGATTATAGCCTGCCGCCCCTATTGATCAGAAAATCGGATGGCGCCACGTTATACGGCACGCGCGATTTGGCGGCAGCTTTGTTCAGAAAAAGAAGTTACCAATTTGATCAATCATTTTACGTCGTGGGGCAAGAACAAACGCTTCATTTTAAGCAATTGTTTTTGGTGTTGGAAAAGATGGGATATGAATGGCCAAAAGATATGGTCCATGTGCCGTTCGGCTTTATCTTGAAAGACGGCAAAAAGATGTCGACTCGTAAAGGCGGCGTGATTTTGCTGGAACAAGTCATCAAAGAAGCGATCGCTCTTGCGGAAAATAACATTGCAGAAAAAAATCCAGCGTTGCCGGATAAAGAAGAAGTAGCCAAAATGGTGGGCGTAGGGGCGATCATTTTCCATGATTTAAAAAATGACCGCCAAAGCAATATAGAATTCTCCCTTTCGGACATGCTGAAGTTTGAAGGCGCTACAGGTCCTTACGTCCAGTATACCCATGCGAGAGCCCGTTCCATTTTATCGAAGTCTGCAATCGATCTTACACTGCTCAATCCGGCAGGACTGAATGATCCTTACAGTTGGCCGATTATAAAAAGATTGCTGGCGTTCCCAGAAGTGATTTCCAAAAGTTTTGATTATGCAGAGCCGTCTCAAATTGCCAAATACCTGATTTCGTTGGCTCAGGAATTCAATACCTATTATGCGCACGTGAAAATATTGAGCGAAGATATCGAACTGGAAGGAAGACTAGCCCTGGTTCAGTCCGTGGCGATCGTATTAAAGGAAGGATTAAGGTTACTTGGAATCAAAGCGCCTGAAAGAATGTAAAGAAATTTTGGATACCATGCAAGCCTAAACCAGGATAGAAAATAGCCAGATTCACAGATCTTTAACATATTCAAACTGAAATTTTCGACTAATTATTACTTATTATGGAATATTATAATGCTATACTTTAAATATATCGGAGAAGATATAATAATCTGTCAGTTAGTATGGATGGTTCTAAGTTAAGGAGGATTTGTGGTGAAACAGCATTTGAACGAATGGAAAACGCCTTCCATCCTGCTTGGTTCTTTGGGCATCGCCAGTCTGGGAGATTTCATCTACCTGGTGGCGATCAACATCATCGTATACCAAATGACCGGTTCGGCAGCTGCTGTGGCAGGGCTTTGGGTGATCGGTCCGTTGACCAATATCGTGACGAAATTCTGGACAGGCAGCTTTATTGATTACCGAAGCAAGAAGAACATCGTGATGGTGACTTTGGTCGCACGGGCATTGTTTATCGCTTTCATGCCTTTGGCGCCGAATCTTCTGGCGGTGTACGCGATTCTCGTTGTTCTCAGCATTGCCAAGTCCTTTTTCGGTCCCGCTTCAATGACTTATATCACCATGCTGGTATCTCCGCATAAGAGAAAGCGATTTAACTCGCTTCGGTCATTCAGCTCATCGAGTGCATTCATCATTGGTCCAGCTATTGGTGGAACGCTTATCCTCACAACCAATATTTCGGTCACTTTGTGGCTGACGGCTGTGTTCTATCTGCTGGCCTCGTTGTTGCTGGCTCTGTTGACTGAAACCGAAAAAATCGAACCAACAGAAATTCCTGCTCTGACGTTTGCTCAAGTCGCAAGAGATTTTACAGTCGTCTATGCTTTTATGACTGAAAGAAAATATGTATCTGCGATTTACCTGGGTTTTCTTGCGGTGATGTTGTTTTCTTTTGCCATGGATGCCCAGGAAGTGGTCTTTACCCAGCAGGTGATCGGTCTGACGGAAGTGGAGTACAGCCTCCTGATCAGCATCACGGGCATCGGTTCAGTGAGCGGGGCGATGTTGCTGTCCATCTTTTCGAATAAAGTATCTATCCGTTATATGATTGTCATCGGTTTGCTGATGATGACTTTCGGCTATGTCATATACGCATTTTCCTGGTCTTTTGCATCGGTTACTGTCGGCTTTATCATACTTGGATTCTTTAATGTCTTTTTGAATGCGGGAATTGCGACTTTTTATCAAAACAATGTACCGGTGTCTGTCATGGGGAGAGTGACAAGCATCTTCCAATTGATCCAAAGTATTTTTCAAATCTTTTTCATCCTGGGCATTGGCTTGCTGGCCGATCTAGTTTCATTGAAACTGACGATTGGGGCTCTTGCAGTGATTATGCTAGTGGCCGCTTTCTTGTATGCTATAGCGGTGCTGAACCCGAAGTATTTCGGCTGGTATGAGGAAGCGGAAGAAGAACTGGAAGAAGAGCTGGCTTAAAAAATATAAATGCCAGACAGACGGGAGTAAATATAGATGTTGATCGACCAGAAAAACTTTTCTTCAAGTAATGTAATTTTTAGCATACGGACGGCATCTGAAGAAGATGCCAGTCATTTATCTGAACTAAGGCTGAAAATAGATGGCGAAACCGAAAACTTAGACAGGGAAAAAGGAGAAGCCTACATAGATGAAGCCGGGTTCAGAAAAATAATTGAAGAAGATAAACTTAGTGGAAATAGCTTGTTTCTAGTAGCCGAAACAAATGGAAAACTTGTAGCATTTTCAAGGTGTGCAGGGAATGGACTGAAAAGAACTTATCACCAGACAGAATTTGGTATCGGCGTCTTGCGTGAGTATTGGGGATATGGCATTGGGAAAAACATGCTGAATGAATCAATCCAATGGGCAGACGCGAATGGCATCCAAAAACTAACCTTAAAAGTGTTGGAAACCAATAGCAAGGCCATTGCTTTGTATAAGAAATTTGATTTTGAAGTAGAAGGCATATTAAGGAAAGACAAATTTCTTTCGGATGGGGATTATTATAATACGGTCTTGATGGGCAGGTTCAACATACATGATTAATTTAACGCAGAAACACCCTCGCACGAGACATCATGTCTTGTCTTATGCGGGGGTATTTGTGTGAATGGATTCTGTGCAACTTCAGGATTTGTATGATACCACCCTTTTGGCACTGCAAAAGGAGATCCGGAAACGAGATCTTTGATTACGACGCAGTCAAGGTCAAAATGGCTTTGGCCGATGGACTGTTGTCACCTCGAATGGCGGTCTTTCAGTTCGAATAAAACGATTAAAATCAATAAACTCAAATGATCAGACTGATCATCATCACTTAGTAAAATTATTGGTTATTTTAGTGCGATTTCAACAAATACTTTTGGACTTTTTTCAGTTCTCTGTTATGCATATATATAAAGGTGAAAACATGTATTTTTTTTGTAAAGAATTAACGAGATAAGCTTGCGTAATTTAACTAAAGTTAGGAGAATTAATAATTGCGTTCGTTATTACTGCAGAGACGGTAGACTTCCTTTGTCAAACCTATCCTGGCTTCTAATGATTACGGACATATCCGGCAAGGTATTTATAAGCTTTTATGCAGTTCAACAGATCTAAATCGGGACTTTAAACGTTAATTCAATAAAGCAGCTGCATGCAAAAGAAAAGAGGAAGTTCAATTGAAAGACAATAGAGAGAAAAGGGATTCCGATAAAATCCCCAAAAAGACGCTAGGCAGAAATACATATAAAACAATATGGAGATGGCATTTGTATGCAGGTGTTCTTTTTGCACCGCTCCTTTTACTTTTAGCAGTAACAGGCTCTGTTTATTTGTTTAAAAGTGAAATTGAAAGTGTACTTTACCAGGAATATTATCAAGTTGATCCACAGAAAGAAAAACTGGCTGTTTCTGAACAGCTGGAAGAAGTGAAACGGTTATATCCCGAAGCCATCGTCACGAAATATCGGCCAGGTGAAGACAATGAGCGTTCGAGTGAAGTAACCATAAGTACAAACGAAGAATCTCTGACGCTTTTTATAGATCCTTATACAGGGAAGTCCGTTGGAGAACTGAATAATGAAGATCGGATTATGGATAAAATTGAAGAAATACACGGCGAACTTATGGCTGGAACGCTGGGTGATCGGATGGTCGAATTGGCTGCTTGCTGGGCCATTGTACTATTGGTGACGGGTTTCTTTTTATGGTTTCCCAAGAAACCAAAAGGTATGGGAGGGGTTTTGTTTCCCCGATTGAAAAAAGGCGGAAAGATTTTAAGGCGCGATTTGCACGCAGTTCCTGCTTTTTGGGTTTCTGGAGGGTTATTATTTTTAATCCTGACAGGTTTGCCGTGGTCAGGATTGTGGGGAGCAAATTTTCAAGCAATCACAACAAATACTGGGGAAGGTTACCCGCCTTCGGTATGGATAGGTGAGGCACCTGTTTCAGGAGTTGAAACACAGGATATTGCAGAAGTTCCCTGGGCTGCTGAAACCTTGGATGTTCCCATATCGAGTTTGCAGGGTCTGGTACCGCAAACACTGGATCAAGTGGTTAAAATTGCAGAGCAAACAGGCATTTACCCAACCTACTCCATTATCATTCCTCAGGAACCGGAAGGCGTCTATACACTTTCCGTGTTCCCGCCTAAAGCCCAGGATGAAGCGACTATTCATATTGATCAATATTCGGGTGCGGTTCTGGCGGATTACCGTTACGATAATTACGGAATAATCGGTAAGGTGGTAGCGTGGGGGATTACGTTGCACAAAGGAACTCAATTTGGTTTGGCCAACCAACTTGCTAGCCTGATCATTTGCTTAGGCGTTATATTGACAGCGATAAGCGGCGTTTATTTATGGTGGAAGCGAAAACCGAAAAAAGGGATGGGTGGACCAACTGCACCAGCTCTTTTTAAAACGAAAATGTTTCTTTGGCTGATGATCGGATTGGGGATTCTATTTCCACTGGTCGGTTTGTCGATATTGGTTGTCTGGTTATTTGATTGGCTGATCATCCAGCGCATCCCAGTTGTTAAGCGGTGGTTTAACGTCTAAACGAAGAAAGGCGGACAGAAAAATGAAAAGGAAATATTTATTGGTTCTATTCATCGGTGGTATGCTTCTCCTTAGCGCTTGCTCCCTTCGAAACGATGCGGCGGATTTGTACAAGAAAGAGAACGCTCTTGAAGTTAAAGTAGCTGTCCCCGATGTTATTGCTGCCGATGAGCCATTTAAAGTGCAAGCAATTTTGTCGCGAGATGGTGAGAAGCTTGAAAAAGCTGATTTTGTTCATTTTGAAATTTTAAAACATGACGGTTCGTTTCGTTTGCCGATGGAAGAAGCAGCATTCATAAAAGAGGGGCTGTATGAAATGGAGCTTTATCTTGAAGAAGATGGACTTTATTATTTGGATGTCCACGCCGGATTTAAAGGTTCCATCGTCAATCCCCGCCAGCAATTCATCGTCGGTGAGCTGTCAGAGGCAGAGTTGGATGCGCTAAAAAAAGGGACAGTTGCAGATCAAGAAATGCCTAGTAAACACCATTAGTATTTAGTAAATGAATAGGAGCAACGAAAATGAAAAGCGAAACTGCACGATTAATACTGCTTCCATGTGACAGCCAGTCAGCTCAAGTCATAGAAGCTCAACACTATGAGAACGGTCCTCAAATCGCCGATCACGTCAAAGAATTGAAAAACGATCCGGCATTGTATGGTTGGGGAAGCTGGCTGGTGCTGCGGAAATCCGATGGGTTGATCATTGGTGATGCGGGATTTAAAGGGAAACCGGATGCCAATCAACAAGTGGAAGTGGGATATGGTTTTCTCGAATCTGAGTGGGGCAAAGGATATGCTACAGAAGCTGTCGAATGCCTTTTGGATTGGGCGTTTCATAAAAAAGATGTTATAAAAGTAATCGCAGAAACGGATTTGGACAATATCGGATCCATCCGCGTCCTCGAAAAGCTGGGGATGAAAAGAACACAGGCCACATACGATATGATTTACTGGGAAAAGAATAAAGAAAGCATCTAGAACGATAAAGTTGGAGACCAAAATCTTTTGGCTTTAGTTTTTAATCAGTTTTTCAAGCGCGATGTCTACATGGTCCCACTCATAGATCAATTCTTTTAAAACGGTCCCGGATATTTTTATCTCTACAGACTTTATAAGCTTAGCCCCATAGTATTCATAAAAATACCGTGTTTTATTCTCCTCGAGTACTTCCACAAATACGCTTTTGTAACACGATTGCGTGAAATGAAGAAACAATTCCGCCAGCAGTAATTTTCCGATTCCTTGCGATTGATAGTCCTTCAGCAAATAGATAGACGTCAAATCAGCCGCCCCTTCAACGGTGTTGGTTCTTCTTTTTGCTGCAGTACCGAAGCCGATGATGGTGCCTTCAGCATTCTCAGCTACCACGATATAATTTGTTTGATCTGAAATATTGCAATCCCATAATGTTGTCCGCTGCTCATAGGATAAGTTTTCCAGAAATTCAGCTGGCAGTATGTTCTTGTACGTCGTTCTCCAGCTGTCTACATGCACTTTTGCGATGCCTGCTGCATCTTTTGCTTGTGCTTGCCTGATTTGCATTATTATCCCCCTTTTTTCTGTCATTGTAGTATGAAAGATTTTCGTCTAAACAAACATAGCATAGCGAAAGACGATTCTGTACGATATACAGCAGGCATTGCTTGATTTTAAAAATTGCTTACTGCCAATTGAATGAAAGCGGAAGGTCATCAAAAGCAAAACGAGCCCACTTTGGAAATTCGAGGGGAGATTTCTTTACGCAACTCAAGAATGGCAATAAACTTTAAGTAATGAGGAAGCTGACATTAGAATTCAAGCTATAAAGGACAAGTATTTCAGACCATAGAGCTGGCAATAACGTCAAAATGAATGCGCTATTCTTTTGGCGTTATTTTGTGGATGAATGAAGTTTGAGTCCTTGCAAAAAATGGAAAGTGAAAAAAACAGGCTTACTTGAATAGATCAAGTAGGCCTGCTTTGTGTTTCTTTATTTATTCTTTTCTTCCATTCACGGCACCACACGAGATCAAGAAATTTCAACAGGTTTGCTGGTTTCTTTTCCTTGTCCCAACGAAGGGCTTTTCCATACATACGTTAAGGCGATGCCGACTCCAAGTACGATGGTCGCAAAATAGAACGGGTAGTTCAAATCGATATCGAACAGGATCCCGCCGATAATCGGACCAAAAATATTGCCGATGCTCGTAAACATGGAGTTCATTCCCCCAGCAAATCCTTGCTCGTTTCCGGCAATCCGGGACAGATATGTAGTGACGGCAGGGCGCATCAGGTCAAAACCGACAAACACCACCATCGTCACCAGCAGGATTGACCAATAGCTGTTGACGAAAGTCATAATGAACACCAAGATGGTCGACACCAATAGGCTGTAGCGGATCAACCGGATTTCGCCGAGCCATTGAGTCAGCCGGTTGAACAAGCCAACCTGGAAAATTACGCCGACTATAGCGCCGAGTGAAATGATGATGGCGATGTCCATCGCGGTAAAGCCGAACTTATGGTCGACAAACAGCGCAAACAGCGATTCGAATGCGGCCAGACCAAATGACGAAATGAGGATGACCATGAACGCAATGAAGTACATGGGTGAAAAGATCTTTTTAAATCCTGATTTCGGAATCGCCTGATGTTTTTCCTCCACTTCGTATATCCGTTCCGGCTCTTTTAATGTAATCAACGATAGAATGGTCGCAAATAAACCGAAGCCAGCTGCAAAGAAGAAAGGAAGCCGTGTACTGATATCAGCCAGGAAGCCGCCGATCCCCGGGCCGATGATGAAGCCGGTGGAAATGGCCGCAGACATATAGCCTAAAGCTTTCGGGCGCGTACTGCTGGTCGTGATGTCTGCAATGAAGGCGGTCACAGCCGGCATGATGAATGCGGCACTGACGCCTCCGAGAATCCGGGAAAGAAACAGGACTTCAACTGTTTCACCGATGCCGAACAGAAATTCCGAAATGCTGAAGATAAGCAATCCGATAATAATCATGGGCTTGCGTCCGATATTATCGACCCATCGTCCAGCGATCGGCGAAACAATCAGCTGGGCTAAAGCAAAAGCAGAAACCATGTAACCGACGACGGTTCCTGAAATGTCCAATTCGTTCATAATGGTCGGTGTAACCGGGATGACCAGGCCAATTCCTAAAAATGCGATAAATAGATTAAGCAATAATGTGGATAAAACTAATTTATTTGTTTTCATGTGGTGATCTCCTTAGTATATTCGTGCCTGATGAGTCGTAATGGTTTGGATTAGAAGGAAACCACTCAGTTTAATGAATGAAAGATTCAAATCAAGAGTCTGCATGACGAGAATCTGGTGATTTACTTGCGCAAGCCGCGCCAAAAGATCGGCCAAACAGCCTGTAGGCGGCTTTCATAGCGGTCCATGCCGCTATAGACCAATTCAGTCATCGTTCCTTCTGTTACCGTCAAATAGGCTAATGCCGCATTTGAAAAATCCTCTGAATGTAAAACTTTTTCTTGTCGGTCCCGCTCACGCAATAGACGGGTTAAGTGGCGATGCATGCTGTCAAAAAAAGGGTTGAAAAATTCGCCAACTTCTTTTTCCAGTCTGAGTGGCGGGAAATAAGCAACTCGCAAGATGAAGTTCATTCGTTCGTTGTCCTGGCTTTCTTTGGCGAACCAATTGAAATAACCATAAAGGATGGATTCCAACGGTTCATCTCTTACGGAATTAAAATAGGCTGCCAAGTGGCTTTTTTGTGTATTTAACGAATACTGAAGTGCAGAAAGGAATAAATCGTCTTTTCCTTTGTAATGAGCATAAATCGATGGCTTCTTGATGCCAACTTCCTCGGCAATTTTGCTGAGCGAAGCGCCTTCAAAGCCTTCTTTTGCAAAATGGCCGACGGCAGTTTGAAGAATATGGTCAGCTTTCATTTTTTCACCTTCCTAACGGTCGTTAGGATATAATCTCATGTGCTCTTTCTTTTGTCAAACCTTCTTTCTTGGCATTTTTATGTCCATTCCATCTTCCTTGAGAAGCTTGATGGGGGTCAAGGCGAAGAAACTGCCCTAGAGCTATGCTGAAGGGAGAGGTGAGTTTATGAAAAAGATACTGTGCTTGGTGTTTCTTCTGGCAATGATGACAGCCTGTGGCAGAGAACCGTTGATGAAGACATTGGCCGATCCGTCTCCTGATCAACTGCTGCATTCGAGTGAGGCGGGATTATCCATGCATCTTGAAAAGGCGCGATACCAAAAATCGTCCATTGTTATTGGAATGGAACTCGAAAACGACAGTGGACAGGATTTTGGGTATGGTGACTATGTATATATCGAGTTGAAACAGCAGGACGGCTGGCATCTCCTGACCCATTCAGACGCTGTATTCATCAACAATCCCGACTTCAATGATTTTGGCCATGTACTGCAGGCGGGAACTAAAACGGAGATGGAATTTTCGATAGAAGGATTGGGGATTGAACTGGCTCCTGGTGAGTACCGGATCGTTAAAACGTTCTTATCGCAAGATGTACCTTATTTCGAGATTTCCTTGGCGTCACCATTTCGTGTCGAATAGTTCCTCGCAATAAAACGTCTATTCAGCGCCTGCAAAGGCATAGAATAGACGTTTTCTATGATGTGCTGCGACCGAACACCGTGTCATCAATACAGAAGATGGCCTGTTCCTGCATTGCCGCCTTTGGTGATGTCATGCGGCCGTAGATGTGTTTTTTCAGAATGCCGATAAAAACTAGTGTCGACGGCAGCTTTGACTTTCCAAATCATCCAGATTCCGAACAGTACCTGCAGAATGACCAGTACCAGGTAAAGCGGATTGGATAAGGTTTCTGTGATGACAAAGAAGAGGGCCAGCAGGACAGCCTGAGCAATAACGAATCTTCCCGCCCTTAACACCACCGAGACAAAGAGGATCAGAAGCCCGATAATCAAAATTGCTTGATGTTCCTGCATTAGAGAGCTGAAGGTGAAGTCTGTAGAGAAAGGTGAAATCCACTGAACTGCATTCATTTTATGTCTCCTCCTTGTTCGGATATTTCAACTGGCTGGACTGAAGGGGTGGGCTGGTATTTTTCTTTCAGCTTCAGATGAGCTTCCGTATACTTTGGATCGACTGTGCCTCCGCTTAATCCTTCGTCAATCATACGATCTATTTCCTGGATGCAATCACAATTTACGGGGTGTTGAGTTTTCATTTTTACTTCCTCCTCATATTATCTAAATTGACTTTCCTTAAGTAGTTCCATAAATCAAAAAATCCCGGCTTTTCTGGTTGCGGCGGAATTTGTTGTCAGATCCTGAAACTCCTCAGCCAGTTTTTTGATGGATTGCAGATCTTCTTCATCGGGTGACAGGTCCACTTTGACGGAATGCTGGATGACCCGGGCGTTCTGCTGTTTAAATTCCGCTTTCATCAAGTCAACCGCTGCACAGAATTCGTCATAAGCCGTATCTCCTGAACCGAAAACCCCAACGACTTTCCCGGTAAGGTCGACAGTCCGCAGAGTATCGCAAAAGATATCCGTTTCAAAGGGAAGGTCCCCGTCATCATACGTATAGGTGCCGAAAAGAATGCCGTCATACTGAAGAAGGCGCTGGGGATCCATGTCTCCCATTTCGATATTTTCCATGGTCGTTTCACAGACTGTCGGGTCCAGGTACTTTTCTATTAAATCGGCTATTTCTTCTGTATTCCCGGTAGAACTAGCATAAAGGATAAGAACTTGAATCATAGCGAACACTCCTGTTCTTAACTTTCTTTCTACATTCAGCTTACCGGAAAACCCGATAAAAAAACTTGATGCACATCAAGTCGATTGATTTGTCTGGCGTTTTTTTCAAAAATCAACCAAATAAAAAAGCCAAGAAAAATGATTGCTGTTTCTTGGCTTTTGTTCTGCTGTTTCTTAGTGAAGGATGAAGAAAACTCTATAGGTGGATGCGTCTCTTTAACGGAATGCCAGCTGTTAAGCGACAACTGGGTAGCCTAGTTTCTCAATGACTGCCTTCAAGTCTTCCGGTGCTACTTTGTCTTCGTCATAAACGGCTTTTACTTTACTGGAATTGAACAACACCTTCACTTCCTCAACGCCATTTATTTTCCCTACTTTTCCTTCGATTTTTTTGATGCAGGAAGGGCAAGTCAGCGGTTCTAATTGGAATTTAACTGTGGTCATTTCAATCACTCCTTTGTTTTTCTAATTTCAGTATAATGTCTCCAGTCAGTTCATTCCTTGACCTGCATCAAGATGTGAAATGAAAAACGGGTTAAAGAGCCGTTGAGAATAATAGGTGGAAAAGCCCTTGTTCGAATCGTTGCAGTCTATTCTCTATTGAATGTGATTTCATTTACCAAACCCCATTTCTATAGAAGATCCACTCACCAAATGTATGAGAAAACAAAAAAGGCATTAATTTTCAATCGTAAACTGCAATTGCTTGACGGGGGTCAAGTACTAAAAAAATAATCCGGTTTATTATAGAAGTATAAAGAAAAGCATCACGCACGAGGAATATGTTTGTAATTTCGAAACTAATGAAAGAGGAGTTGAAGAGCGATGTTTGCATTTATTCACAAGCACAAAAAAACGATGACATTCGGAGCCGGTTTCTTGCTGATGCTCGCCTTGGCTTTGAATAGTGGAGGTTTTCATGAGTTGCGCCAGCTCACATTGATCCTCGCGACGGTCATTGCGGGAATTCCAATTGCCATCAAAGCGTTTCAGGCATTAAGGATGAAAGCCTTCAGCATCGAGCTGCTGGTGACAATCGCTGTTATCGGGGCGTTGTTTATCGGGGAATACGTGGAATCCGCAGTTGTGACATTCCTGTTCCTGTTCGGAGATTATCTGGAAGCCCGTACATTGGAAAAAACGCGGTCTTCTTTAAAAGGTTTAGTGGATATGGCACCACAGGAAGCGAATATCATCCGGAATGGCGTCAATGTAACTGTGCCGGTAGAAGAAGTGGCCAAAGGAGATCATGTCATCATCCGGACCGGCGGCAAAGTGCCGGTGGACGGCAAAATCCTCACTGGACATGCGTTATTGAATGAAGCGGCCATTACAGGAGAATCAGTCCCGGCATCCAAAAAAATAGGGGACAAAGTGTTCAGCAGTACAGTCATCGATACTGGCTACATCGAAATTATCGCCGAAAAAGTGGGAGATGACACCACATTCGCGAAAATCATCGAATTGGTGGAAGAAGCGCAGGAATCAAAATCGAAAACCGAAAAATTCCTGAACAAATTTGCGAATATCTATACACCTGCAGTAGTGCTGTTATCGATAGTTGTTTATATACTGACCAGAGATCTTCATCTCGCCATTACGTTTCTCGTCATTGCCTGTCCCGGTGCATTGATCATCGGCGCACCGGTCTCCAGTGTAGCGGGCATCGGCAACGGAGCGAAGAACGGTGTTTTGGTCAAAGGCGGGGAAGTGATGGATCGGTTTTCAAAAGTTGATGCACTGGTCTTCGATAAAACCGGTACATTGACGAAAGGGAAACCGGAAGTGACAGAGATCAAAGTCTTTCATTCTTATAATGAACAGGAATTGCTTCAATGGGTGGCGCAGGCGGAAATGGTGTCTGAACACCATCTTGGCCAAACAATTGTCAAAGAAGCGAAAGCACGGAATATGGACTTTGGCCAAGAACCGGAAAACGTAGAAGTCACCAAAGGCAACGGGTTGGTGGCTAAAGTAGGAGAGCGGGTTTTGGCGATTGGGAACCGGAAACTGATGAAAGCGAAAAACATCTCCATCCCGGCGGAAACAGAAAGTTATGCGGTAGGGCGTGAAAAATCCGGAAATACTGCCATCTTTGCAGCAGTAGACGGGAAAGTGGCCGGCATCTTTTCGATCGCCGACCAAATCCGCGAAGACGCAGCGCCAGCGCTCGCTCAAATGAGAAAAAACGGCGTCAAGAAAATCGTCATGCTGACGGGTGATAATCAGCATACGGCCGAGCTGGTCGCCACAGCTTTAGGGCTGGATGAATTCCATGCCGAGTTGCTTCCGGAAGACAAAGTGGCTTTCGTAAACCAATTAAAAAAACAAGGTTATGTAGTCGCAATGGCAGGAGATGGGGTCAACGATGCCCCGGCGATCGCTACAGCGGATATCGGACTGGCGATGGGAGAAGGCGGCACCGATATTTCAATGGAAACCGCGGATGTCGTGTTGATGGCTGACAAACTGATGCAGTTCTCGCATGCCTATTCATTGTCAAAAGCAACGATCCGCAACATGAAACAAAATACTTTCTTTGCAGTCGGCATTGTGGCGGTCCTGTTGGCCGGTGTGCTGACGGGATCCATCCACTTGGCTTCCGGCATGTTCATCCATGAAGCGAGCGTTCTCATCGTCATCTTGAACGCCATGAGACTGATGGGCTTTAACTACAAAAAAATAAAAACTGGGAAATATTTGAAACCGGCCAATGCCGGGATTTAAAACACAGATTCACCGGTAGGAAAGCCTATGGCAAATTGAATTTTAGACAGGAAAAAGCCGACTGTTTCCAATTGGACAGTCGGCTTTGAATTAGTATGATTATCTTCCGCCCAACAAATCGAACAACCCGCCTGCAGCACTGCCTTCACCTTGCGAGCGGCCGGCAGGGTTTTGGGGAGCGGCTGCGAATACGCGGCTCGCCAGACGGCTGAATGGCATTGACTGGATCCAGACACTGCCCGGTCCACGAAGCGTAGCGAAGAACAACCCTTCGCCGCCGAACAAAGCAGTTTTGATGCCGGGAACGGTTTCGATATTATAGTCGACGTCGCCCGTCATCGCGACCAGGCAGCCGGTATCGACGCGCAGCACTTCGCCTTTTTGGAGATTTTTTCGGTAAATGGTGCCGCCTGCATGGACGAACGCTAAGCCGTCGCCTTCAAGTTTCTGCATGATGAATCCTTCTCCGCCAAAAAAGCCGGCACCGAGTTTGCGCTGAAATTCAACGCCGATGGACACGCCTTTTGCCGCTGCCAGGAAGGAATCTTTTTGGCAGATGATTTTGCCGTTCAGTACGCTCAAGTCCATCGGAATGATTTTGCCGGGATAAGGGGCCGCAAAAGACACATGGCGTTTTCCGGTCCCGTTATTGGTGAAGGCCGTCATAAACAGGCTCTCACCGGTGATGATGCGTTTTCCTGCACCCATCAGTTTGCCCATCAAGCCGCTGCCGCCGGAACTTTTGGAGCCGTCCCCAAAAATGGTTTCCATGGCGATGCCATCTTCCATCATCATCAAGGCACCCGCTTCTGCAATGACGGTTTCGGATGGATCCAGTTCCACTTCTACGAACTGCATATCGTCCCCATGAAGCTTAAAATCGATTTCATGATTATTCATTTTTTATTCCTCCTCGGTTTATTATATAAGTTGAACTAAGAATCATCGCCTGCTGATATTCCTCAAACCAGCTCCGCTTTCCTACGGGCTTGCGCCGAAATCCCGCGGGAGTCTCCGCTGGTTTGCTCCATATCTTTTATGTATACAGTGGTAATTTGAAAGCTGGTTTCTATCGTTCAACTTATATGGATATGTTATATAATGAATACGTCTAAAGAGCTGGAAAGTTTCATTAATTTGGGGCAGGAAAAAATAATAAGGAATGGAGCTGGATATGATGAATGCAGAGGATTGGATCACCCATTTGGATATGGCTGCGCACCCGGAGGGCGGATATTTCAAACAGTCTTTCGTCTCGCCTGAAAAAATCAGCCTGGATACGCATCCCGCCGAACGGAATTTGTATACCAGCATTTACTTTCTGCTAAGGTCGCAGGATGTTTCCCATTTCCACCGGCTGAAGTCTGATGAACTGTGGTATTTCCACGCGGGGCAGACCACTACGGTGCATATTCTCGATGTTCAAGGGAATTACAGGGCAGAAAAATTAGGCTTGGATATAGCAGCGGGGGAACGGCCGCAGGTTTTAGTCGAGAAGGGCAGTATTTTCGGTTCGACTGTGGAGGCGGATGAGGCTTTTTCACTGGTAGGCTGCATGGTTTCGCCTGGATTTGACTTTGCGGACTTTGAATTGTTGCTGCAGGCGGAGCTGCTTGAACAGTTTCCGGATCAGGAACCCATCATCCGGAAATTGGCATATAAAAAATTGCCAGACACTCTATCAGGTCGGTAGGATAAATGCTAGACTTGTGGAAGACAAAGCAAAAGGGTGAGGGAGAACAATGGGGAGTAGTTTATTGATTTTAATTATTGCAGTGGCGATTTTTGTGGGCATCGCCTCCAAGAAATTCTATGACCGGCCGTATATTGTGAACTTCGGCATCGCGGTCATGATGGCACTTCTGGTCATCCAGACTTTCCAAATGACACCGATCGGCGGGCTTGGCTATGCCGCGATCATTCTCTGTTCGATCGCGTTTGTGTTCCAGCTGGTAATGGGGATTAAGAATTTAAAAACAGTCTCGCAATAGCAAAAAATACGTGTGTAATTAATTGGTTTAGTTTGGAGTCGCTAAATACGAAATGTCTTTTGAATGTATATTATTGAGCACCGCTTTTAGCGGTGTTTTTTTGATGCTATCTATTAGGGATTCACGGTGTACTGTAAACTGGCTGAAGTAATAAGGTCCTGAAATAAATTTGATGTGTAACTTTTGGGATTAATAGCCGACTAAATGATATAGAGATAGTCAGTTATGCAATTGAAGTCGAGACTAAGTCTTTCTCCCATTAAATCTGTTGTTTATAGTTGACTGTCTAGGTACTGAAAAAGGAGGGGTTCTTTGAAGAAATTAATCTTTATTCTATTTATTATCTCTCTAATCTTAATGCCTAAACCCGGTTTTACTTTATCGTGTGTGGAGCCTTCTCCGCCAGATATTGCTTTCGATGAATACGATGCAGTGATAATAGGAATAGTAGTAAACATCAAAGAGAACCACAATGAAAAAATTTTAACAATAGCTGTTGATACAAGCTTTAAAGGTGTAGACGAAAACTTTATTACAGTAAAAGAAGATATCACTTGGGGGTCAAGTAAACTGAATAAAGGTTACTTGTATTATCTTAATAAAGAAGGAGAGAACTGGATACATCCACTTTGTTCTCCGACAACAGATCATACCTATATAGCAGAGGAATTTTTTGCTGATAAAGAAACAATCACTTTACAGAATGTCGAGGTTGACGAAAATGGGTCGGAATATGGGATTTTTGTTGCTCTTTTGGCAGTAATAGTTGTGATTGTATTAACACTTCTTTTGATAAAAAAAAGAAAAAAGAAATAATTTATTGAGTTGCTGCTTTAATTGGAAACCAGAATTTTGATTTCTAAATAAGAAAGAGAAATACAGAAAAAGCTAATTTATAAATAGAGATGCACAATCAAAATTTTGATTGTTCATCTCTTTCAGGGTGACACTGCGTTTTTGTAAACCAAAACCAAATGATTATGAATGTGTTATTCAAATGGTTCTTCATTAGAGAAAGGGTAACTCATAACCGGTTTAATGCATCCTCGATGTCCTGCTCTCCAGAAATGATTTCAAATGTTTTATTGTAAGTATGTTCATTCGCCAAAGCATGCAAAAGGACACTGGCGACATCTTCCCGGGGAATTTCACCGGAATCCAAGTTCTCAGTCGCTAGAATTTTGCCGGTTCCCGGATCGTTTGTCAAAAGGCCGGGACGGATGATGGTATAGACCAACCCGCTGGCGCGCAGAATGTTATCCGCGTGGTGTTTGGCTACATAATAATGGGCCATATCTTCTTTCCACATTTCCCGTTTATCAGCATTGATGGCGCTGATCATCAGAAATCGCTCTGTGCCTGTTTGTTCAGCAGCTTCAATTGTTTTTGCAGCGCCGTCCAAATCGATCAGCAAAGTTTTGTCCGCGCCGGTTCCGCCGCCGCTGCCGGCAGTGAATACGACAGCGTCGCAATCTTTCATAGCGTCTGCAATCTCCTCAACACTGCCTTCTAAGCTCGTTAATACGGATTCAACACCGAGACTATTGAAAAAACTGATTTGCTCTTCTTTGCGGATCATTGCTTTGGGCGTGTGTTCTTCACTGTCCGCCAGCATTTTTACAAAATGCCTACCGATTTGTCCGTTTGCCCCGACTACCAACACTTTCATCCTGATCAACCCCTCTGCAATTTTCTTCTCTTTTCCATCATATATACCCTAACAGATCTATTTCAAGCAAATGGGGCTTTTATTAAATCTGAAAAATGCCAATATGAAGAAAAGGGGACTTTCTTCTCAAGTTAAGTTTAGTATAATGGGAGATATCTCAATGATTTTACTGCTACTGATTTTAGGAGGAAGACAATGAACCCGACCACAGAATCAAAGACGATAAAGATGAAGGAGACTGCTCGCAAAAGAGAAACACCACCGGATTTCTCCCAGTTTAAAGGGGAGAGATTGGACAAAGAACCGAGCCGTTTTCTCGAAATAATGGGACATGCGGTATGGTTTTGCGTAGGTGCTGCTGTTTTAATGGCAATGATTTTTTCCTTGTTTTATTTCGTTTAACTTGAAAAGGGGGACTATTGGATGATTCGTTATCCTGCTACTACTTTCAAAACAATCGGCATTACAGCACCATCATCAGGGGTGGGGAAAGAACAGCATCATCTGCTGGAGCAGGCCATTGCCCGCCAACAACAAAATGGCTTCGATATAAAAACCGGGAAGACGGCCTGGACACAAGAGTTTGCCAAATCGGCTCCTGCCAAAAAGCGGGCGGCTGAATTCATGGACATGATGAATGATCCGGGAATCGATTTCATTTTCCCGCCATGGGGCGGTGAATTGCTGATTGAAATGCTGGAGTATGTAGACTTCTCCCAAATCCAGCCGAAATGGGTGCTCGGGTACTCGGATCTCAGTGTCTTGCTGCTGGCCATTACTTTAAAAACGGGAATAGCCACAGCGCACGGAACGAACATCGTGGATCTGCGGGGCGAAAAAAGTGACGAAACGACGCGGCAGTGGCTGACAGTTCTTCAAACCGAGGCGGGGAAATCCGTTTCTCAGCATTCTTCGGCGCTTTATCAGAAGGAATGGAATCATTCGAATCCATCGCCAGTCGTCTATCACCTGACGGAACCGACCGAATGGAAAACGGTTTCCGGCAACGAGGAAAACTTTGCAGGCCGCCTGTTGGGCGGGTGTATCGATGTCGTCCGGCACATCATCGGCACGCCATACGGGGGAGTACCAGCTTTTCGGGAACAGCATATTCCGGGAGAACAGGTTGTCTGGTTCCTGGAGAATTGTGAAATGTCCGTTGCGGACTTGAAACGTTCGCTGACACAAATGAAATATGCCGGCTGGTTCGACAATTGTGCGGGCATTTTATTTGGAAGAAGTGCAGCGAATGAGCCGGTCGAAGGCTATACCGCCGAAAAAATGTACCAGGATCTTGCAGAAGACCTCAATCTGCCGATTGCCTATGATATCGATTTAGGCCATATGCCCCCGCAAATCACTTTTGTTAACGGCGCTTATGCAGAAATCCGAGTCGCCGACGGCAAAGGAACAGTGGAGCAGGAATTCAGGTGAAAAGGATGTCTGTACATGGAGATAAGAAAGCTCAATGCCAATGACGCACAACTTTATTACGATTTACGGATTGAAGCATTAACAAACAGCCCGGATGTTTTCGCTACTAGGCTGGAAGATGCAGTGAAAAGACCGGTAGAACAGACGGCAGAGAGCTTGGCCTTGGAACATGCCGTCACTTTTGGTGCATTTGCAGATGGGGATTTATGCGGTAACGTCACTTTACTGCGCAACACCGCGCCTAAGATGGACCACCGGGCATCGGTCGTGGCGGTCTATGTAACGCCTTCAGCAAGAGGCAAAGGCATAGCGCGGCGATTGATGCAGCAACTCCTTGATTATGCGGCTGGTTGGCAAGGGCTGGAGCGGCTGGACCTGATGGTTGCTAGTGAAAATCTGCAGGCGATCGAATTGTACGAGAAGCTTGGCTTTGAAAAATACGGAACAGAAATCCGTGCCATGAAAATCGGCGAGAAGTACATCGATGAAGACATGATGGTAAAGTTTATCTGATTGATTTTGGAGCTTGCTGTCAAGCCTGTCCATTTTTGTGATAAATCCGGCTGTATTTAAAGCATTCATTCGAAATAGAGCTGCTGGACACCAATCAGCACCGCCAATAAGTGCTGGAGAGATGAAAGAAGGGTATCGGCACAACGCCGATACCCTTCTTGCTATTCATTCAATTTGTAAAGCTTGTCATCGCCGTCTGCCGGAGTGCCGCGCCCATCGGTATTATTGGAAATGAAGTAAAGCGAGTCGCCATCCGAAAAGACATCCCGCACACGCCCGAAGCCTTCAATCGAATCCGTCACTTCGGCACTTTCCGGATCCAGCACGTTAATCGCGGTTCCGCGGAGGGCTGCTACGTAAAGAGAACCGTTGTGGATGTCGATGCCGCTCGGAGCCCATGTCTCATCGGAACCCGTTGTGAAGAACGGCGACACCATGCCTTCTTCAGACGCGTCACCTTCAATGGCCGGCCAACCGTAATTATGGCCTTCTTCGATGATATTGATTTCATCATTCGCTGATTGGCCATGTTCAGAAGCATACATGGTATCTCCGTCCCAAGTGATTCCCTGCGGATTGCGATGGCCGTGCGAATAAATCTCGAATTCATCCAAGTTGTTCAATTTCAATAGTTTGCCGTTGACGGAAGCAAGGTCCTGGGCAAGGTCAGGTGTGGAAGCATCGCCGACCGTTGCGAAAAGAGTGCCATTTTCATCCAGCTCGAGTCTGCCGCCATGATGGACATTGCCTGTCGGAATTCCTTCTAAAAGCACTTCGTTTTCCCGCCACTGTCCATTGTCCAACTGCATGGTGACGATTTTATTGTAGTCATTGCCATCGCGTTCGTAGACATAATAACCATACGCTTCCTGGCTTTCATCAAAATCCTGTTTTAACACAAAGCCCAGAAATCCGGCTTCGGCTGCGCTGGAAAGAGAGTCCGAAAAGCTGACTTTCTGCCGTGTAAGTGCGCCTTCTTCATCTATATAGGCAACAGTGCCTGCACGTTCTGAAATATAAAATTCATCACCGGTTTTATTGATTGCCCAAGGTGCCTCAAGTCCTGTCGCTATTTCATCGAAAGGAGCCGTCGCTTCTTCCGGATTGGGTGCGGCATTGTTGCAGCCTGCCAGCAGCAATAGGATAATTGAGGGAGTCCATATTTTTTTCACAAAGAAAACCTCCTTTTTTCCATGATAAATGAAGAGCCAGCTGATAGGAAATAATTAAGCGAAGAAGGTGAATCCATGCCATTGTTGAAAGACGTCAAAGAACAAGAAGAAATCCGAAAGAAACAAAACCTGATCCGCATCATCACCTGGGTCATCGTCGCCATCGTTTTGGTGCTGGTCTGGTATTTCACGAAATAGTCTTCCGCCATAACAAATCCAGCGTATTTCTAAAGATTTTTTAAACAAAAAAACCTTAAACAGCTCAAGGCTGTTCAAGGTCAGTGCCAGCTTAGGCTGGCTTTTTTTTCGTCTGCAGCAATTCGATGATCACCAATCCGAGTGCAATACCCAATAGGATGTTGATGATTAACGGATCCAAATACTGGTCACGGAAAATCGTTGCCACAGTCAGTATGTAAAAAGCCGCTTGTGTGATTTTGGCAATGGGTGGAATGGCATCTTTCGGATAGCGGATGCGCGCCAGTTGGAACACAAGAAATGCCACCAGCAGCACCAAATAATACGGCCATGACAAGACCTCAACCACGTTGTTGATCACCGCGAAAACCAGCAGCGGAATAAAATAAAACAAAACCGATTTCACCATTCAAGCCTCTTTTCCACTTATTTTTTCGTGTTGTCCTGCTGTTTGCGTGCTACAAGCAAGTACAGGTTGTAGATGGAGAATATCACGGCAACCGTGACGATCAGGACCGAAATCATCGGATAGACAGAGACTCCGTTTTGCATCATTTCAATGATTCGTGTATAGACGATCCACGGACCGATGACCAAAATGAAAATATCGAGTGCAGTGCCAAGTTTAGTTCTCATAAAGTTCCTCCAATAAAAGATGATAGGTTAATCTTATCAGACTTTGCCGGCTGAGTATGCATAGAAACCAAAGCAGCCGCCCTCAAAAATGAGAACGGCCGCCACAAGATGGACAGATTATTTATGAGCGCGAAGTTCCGTACGGGCAAGGGCGTCCGCTGCCCGGTTCTGTGAGTCCGGAATCCATTTGATAAAGCAGAAATCGAAGTAGTCGCCGATTTCCAATGCTTGTGCCAACAATGGCTTGAACTTCGGATTTTTGATCGAGCCTCTTTCAAAAGCATCCACCGTCACCTGTGAATCGGACTTGATGGAGACCATGCCCGAAGTCAGGCCCTTCGCCAGTTCCAATCCTTTTACCAGTGCAGTGAATTCTGCCGTATGATTGTCCATTTCACCCACATATTCGCTCCAGTGGATCAAATGGCCTTCACCTCTAATGAAAACACCAACTGCGCTGACTTGCGGAGAACCTGCAGTCGCCGCATCCACAAAAACTTCCAGCATAGAATCACCTACTTTTCATCAATGGGTTTGATTGCTTTCGCAAGGTAGCCGAACGGCGTTGACATAATAGAGACGACAAATTTAAGGACGTACGTCGAAATGAAAATTTGAAGCCAGACATCGAACGGGAACACGCCCCAGAAAGCAATGGAAGTGAAAATTAAGGTATCCAGCAACTGACTGGTCAAAGTCGATCCATTGTTGCGGATCCAAAATTGGCTGTCTTTCGGGAACATTCTGCGCAGCGCGCTGAAAATGATGACATCCAAATGCTGGCTGGTGAGATAGGCCACCATGCTGCCGATGGCAATTTGCGGAATCAGTCCGAATACGGTTTCCAGTGAACCTTGTGCAAAATCACTTTCAGCCGGTATGAACTTGATGCCGAATTGCATGACGAGCACCATGATAAGCAGGGAAGAAAAACCGAGCCACACTGCTTTTTTGGCTTCTTTCTTGCCGTACTTTTCGTTCAGGATATCGGTTGCCAGGAAAGTCGAGGCATACAGGCTGTTGCCCAATGTAGCCGTCAAACCGATGATTTCAATGGTTTTGGTCACTTGGATATTGGCCAGCACCGTGGAAATAGCCACCCAGGCGAACAATCCTGTCTTTCCGAAAAATTTATACATGATCAATAAAAGTACAAAGTTGAACAAGGCAAAGCCCAGTCCCCAAAATTCATTAAACAAAAAAACTTCCTCCTTAGTTTTGGTAAAGCGGGAATTTGCGAACCGCTTGGTACCGTAAAAAATGTCCTCAGTCAGTATAACTATTGTTGGAATAAAAGACAAATGCGTAGTAGAATGAGGAAATGACGATTTTCTAAGAGGTGACAAAGTGAAAAAAGTTTCGATTATCAATGAAATTGACGAAATGCTGACTACATATTGTGAAGGCTGCTTTGTGAAAACCCAACTTCGCAAAGATGAAGGGAAGACTGCTGCCCACCGTTTTTGCATCAGCAATTGCACGGTCGGAACGCAGCTGCAGTTTCTCGGAAACGAACTCAATAAAGTCGGTACCGGCGATAAATAAAAATAGGGGATTCGATTCTTTCCCAAAAATAAAAAGCAGGGACGGAAAATTCCGTCCCTGCTTTTGTTTATTTTTTATTCTGATTCGATTTGAATAACATTTGCAGCCTGTGGTCCGCGGTTGCCGTCAATAATTTCAAATGACACGGGCTTGCCTTCCGTCAATGTCCGAAACCCATCGCCCTGAATGCCTGTAAAATGGACAAATACATCATCACCATCATTATACTCAATAAAACCGTAACCTTTTTCTGAGTTAAACCATTTCACTGTACCCTGGTGCATGCGAGTTCCCCCTATTATTGAGTATGCCATGGACCCATAGACGCCATGTTATGGATGGCTATACTATACATGAAGCCTATGGAAACGTCAATAATCGTTGGGAATACAGGCATTTTGAGGAGCTTTCAGGTTATAATAGAAGAAACAAGCGATTGGAGCGGAAGCATGGAACTGGAAAAAATAGAGCGATGCCAGAACGAAGTAAAGAAAATCTATGATTTGTTTGATGCGAGCCATGACTGGCAGCATATTGAGCGCGTCATGAAAAATGCCAAAACGATTCTGGAACAGGAGTCAGCAGATGCCTTCATTGTTGAACTGGCAGTGCTGCTGCACGATGTATCGGATCCGAAATACAAAAAACCTGAGGAAGATTTGGAAAGTGATATCCTGGATCGTCTGGAACTTCGGGACGATCAGCGCCATCACATTCAGGAAGTGATCGGTTCAGTGTCCTTTAAAGGCGGCAACGGCAAGCCGGCATCGAGCATTGAAGCGAAAATCGTCCAGGATGCGGACCGTTTGGATGCCATTGGGGCAATCGGCATTGCGCGTGCGTTTGCGTATGGCGGCGCAAAAGGACGGAAGTTGTACGATTGGCACGAAAAAGCACGCACCGAAATGACGGAACAGGAATACCGGAATGCACCAACCAGCAGCGTCACGCATTTCTATGAAAAGCTATTGCTGCTGAAAGATCAAATGACTACGGAAACTGGTAAGCAGATGGCTGAAGAACGCCATGAATTTATGCTATCCTTTTTAAAGCAACTTCAAACAGAAACGGATGGGAATAAATGAGCCACTTAAATATTTCGAAATTAACCAAAACAGTAGGAGCCAAAACATTATTCAAAGACGTCGAATTTTCATTGTATCCAGGAGAACGTGCCGGCTTGATCGGCGTCAACGGAACAGGGAAATCGACTTTGATGTCCATTTTGGCAGGAACGATGGACGCTGATAGCGTTGTTATGGACCATCCGAAAAAATACCGGATTACGTATTTGATGCAGGAACCTGAATTCGACGAGTCATTGACAGTACTCGAAACGGTGTTCTCAGGAGACTCACCGCTATTGGCTTTAAACCGTGCCTATGAGAATGCTTTGAAAAATATGATGATTGATCCAAGTTCCACACAATTGCAGGATGAATTGATGGAGATCCAGGAAAAAATGGAACAGGACAACGCATGGGACATCAATGCTCTGGCAAAAACAGCCTTGTCGAAACTGGGGATCGATATGTACGACCAAGTCGTCAGCGAATTGTCAGGCGGACAGCGGAAACGCGTGGCGCTTGCTAAAGCGTTGATCGAACCGGCTGACTTGATCCTGCTGGACGAGCCGACCAACCATTTGGACGCAGTTTCAACAGAATGGCTGCAGGAAACATTGCTGCGCATGGATTCAGCGATGCTTTTCGTTACGCATGACCGCTACTTCCTGGATGCTGTCTCGACCCATATATTCGAGATTGCTGACCAAACTATGTATACACATAAAGGGAACTACGGCGATTACCTGGAAAACAAAGCCATACGCGACGAAATGAACGCATCGTCCCAGCAAAAACTCGAAAACCGTTTCCGTTCAGAATTGAAATGGATTCGCCGCGGAGCGAAAGCGCGTTCCACCAAGCAAAAGGCGCGTATTCAGCGTTTTGATGAAATCAAAGAAAGCGTCCAAAAAGAAAACGACAATACGTCTCTTGAACTGTCGATGCAAAGCCAACGCCTCGGCAAGAAAATCATTGAAGGCAAGAATATGGGCGTCGCTTATGGCGACAAGCAGATTTTCAGCGGCTTTGATTTCCTTCTGCAGGGTGGAGACCGCATCGGAATCGTCGGGCCAAACGGCGCCGGCAAATCCACTTTGATGAAAATGCTGGCTGGAGAATTGGAACCGACTACTGGCCAGATGGAATACGGCAGCACCGTTAAAATTGCTCACTTTACGCAGCATTTGCCTGAAATGGACGAATCGCAGCGGATGATTGAATACATTCAGGAGACATCAAGTGATTTTGAAGCGGAAAAAGGAGTCCGCCTGTCCGCAACTCAAATGCTTGAACGCTTCTTGTTCCCGTCGAACGGCCATGGCACGCAAATCGGCAAATTGTCCGGGGGCGAGCGCAAACGCTTGTACTTATTGAAGCTATTGATGGAACAACCAAATATCCTGTTCCTCGATGAGCCGACTAACGACCTGGACATCCAGACGCTTTCTGTTCTGGAAGATTTCCTCGAAAACTTCCCGGGTGTCGTCATCACCATTTCGCATGATCGCTTTTTCCTTGACCGCATTGCGCGGAAACTATGGACGACTGGCACTGGCCAAATAGAAGAATACCAAGGTTTGTATTCCGAATTCATTAAAGAAAAAAACAATCCGGTGGCTCTGGCTGAGCAGGAGCTTGTTGAAAAGATTGGAGCTGACCCTGTAGAGCCGGCGAAGCCGAAAAAGAAGATGAGCTACAAAGAACAACAGGAGTACGATGGCATCCTGGACAAGATAGCAGAAGCGGAAGAAAAAATCGAAAAACGCGAAGAAGAAATGGCGGCGGCAGGAGCAGATTACGACAAATTGGCGAAACTGACTCAGGAAGTCAATGAACTGACAGCCGAATACGATACATTGATTGAACGCTGGACCTATCTTCAGGAAATTGCGGAAGCATGATCTACTAATTGCAGGAGGGATTTTTTGTGAAAATCATTACCATTGAACCGACACCAAGCCCGAATACGATGAAAGTGATCATCGATCAGGAATTGCCGTTTGGCAAAAGCCATAATTACCATAAAGACAATTTGGAAGGCGCTCCAAAAGAAGTTCAGGAGCTGCTGAAGATTGACGGGGTAAAAGGTGTTTATCACGTGGCTGACTTTTTGGCAGTCGAACGCATTTCAAAGTTTGACTGGGAATCGATTTTGGCACAAGTCCGCAATGTCTTCGGTGAAGATCGTGAACATTCGAGCGAAGAAATCGAGTTGGATGAGCATTACGGCGAGGTTTATGTGCATGTTCAGGAGTTCAAAGGAATTCCCCTTCAAGTAAAAGTCTTTGATAACAGCTCTGAAGAACGCTTTGGCATGCCTGAACGCTTTATCACTGCGATGAAGCTGGTCATGGACCCGACAGAGGAAAATTACCTGCTTCAGCGCAAATGGGCTGATTACGGTGTCCGTTACGGCGATAAAGGTGAAATCGGGAAGAGCATGGTGGAAGAACTAGAAGCCGCTTATCCACAGGAGCGTTTAGATGCGTTGACTGCAAAAGAAGACACGGAACAGGCCGAATCGGCACCGCGTGGACGGAGAATTACAGTTGACGAATTCAATGCCCCTGACTGGGAGACCCGTTTCCAGCTGCTTGATCAGATGATTGAAGCGGATATCGACGACCTGCAGTTGCTGTCTTTGGCATTGGATGATGAAAAAATGTCCATTCGCCGCCAGGCTGCCATCTTCCTAGGTGATATCGATGATAAAGCTGTAGTGCCTTACGTTGAACGCGCCATGAAAGACAAGAGCTGGGCTGTTCGCAGAACGGCTGGCGACACCATCAGTGATTTAGGTTTTGAAGAATTTGAACCAATCATGATGGAGACGTTAAGAGATAAAAACAAACTGGTTCGCTGGAGAGCTGCCATGTTCCTTTACGAAACAGGCACAGAAGCCGCGTTGCCGGCCCTGAAACAGGCAGAGGACGACCCTGAGTTTGAAGTGAAGCTTCAGATCAAGATGGCCATTGCACGAATCGAACAAGGCGAAGATGCCAAAGGTTCAGTTTGGAAACAAATGACTGAAGCCAGACAGGCAATGAAAGAAGAATAAAGTGAATGGCCGGTGACTGAAAAGTCGCCGGCCTTTTTTTGATTTTCAGCTTGCTGGATAAAATTAATGTTTCCAAGAGTCCATTAAGAGGTAAAGTGCTGTTAACCGACAGAAAAAAGGGAGTCATCATTTACTAGGAGGAATTGAAAATGGAAAACAGCGTCTATTCAATGGAGATTTTATATAGCGGAAAGTATGAATCGTGGGAGTTTGAAGACCGCCATAAACGCGATGAATTTTATCGGAAAGTGGTCAAGCAATTCGATGGCCAGAAAGTGAAAGGACAGGAAGAGGATGTGGAAGATACGCAAATTGTCCAGTTGTCTTCCAACAACGTGGAAATCAAAGAAGATGGAAAATACGATCAGGATACATCCTATGAATGGTTTGAGTACGATATCTTCAGCCAGATGCTTGATTTCATCAATAAGGAATATGACAAGCTAGATAAGTTGAAGAAATAATGCAATATAGTCGATATTCCGCAAAACAGCTGCGCTTGCCGGGGGCTCGCGCTGAACTAACTCGGGCTAAATGCCCGAGTGGATTTCAGCACTTCGCTTGATCCCCAAGGCGTCTTCGCTGTTTTGCTCCATATCTTTAGAGATTTCTCTCCAGGCAGGCGCGGCTCCTGAATGGACGGGAGCTTTGTTCATAGTGCCAGAGATTTTATATGCTATCTCTCTAGTTCGACTTATATAGGATAAATTTTAAAAAAGAGGGAAGGTGGAAGAACATGAGACTGAACAAAGAACAACTGGAAATCATTGCGAAAACATTAAATGACAAAGGTGTCAGCAAGGTTTGTTCTGCTTGCGGAACAAAAGATCCGGTCATCGTCGATGAATTGCTGTTTCTGGGTAAATCAACGTCCGGAAAATTTCCGGTGATCGTCACAGGATGCGGCCATTGCGGCATGACGCAGAACTTCGCAGTCAATAGGTTGGTGCCAGAGCTATTCAACAATATTCTTCCTGAACAGCAAAATTGAACAAGAAACTGAATGCTGCCTGAGAAGGCAGCATTTTTATGTTGAGAACAACTGGTATAGGTGTCTTGACTATTATTTGTTTAATCATTAATGGGTATTTAAAACTACTTTATACGACTAAATAGACAAAAACGGTACTTTAAGAGAAAAATATTAATAAATATTAGGTCCATGTATACGTTTAAAGATGATAAGTTTATGATATCTTTTAAGTATACATAGGAGGGTTTCAGTTGAATCTTACAGTCAATGGCATTGTATTAAATGAAAAAAGAAGCTCGTTGATCATTAAAGAGCTTTTACGGGAAACGAGTGCAGAGCATCCCCAGGATGTGGAAGAATATTTAAAAGAATACACGGTAGAAGAAAACGGGACTACCCTTACTCTTCGCCCACCTACTGCTGAAGGCATCCAAATCTCATTATTCAAGTCATCCTGAGGGATGGCTCTTTAATTTGACTACTATAGAGTAAATGGAAAGTAGGAGAACCGCCGCTTTAAAGGTTCTTTTCAAAGTTTCTTAAATGCTGTATATTGGTTAGAGAAAAGAGTGATGATATGGGCAGTGCAGTATTTCCAGCGAAGAAGAAAAAAATAGAAGCAATGATCAAAAAATATGGCGAAGACATGACGTGGCATGTGTTCAAAACGAATTTTAAAGAAGATTATCCAGAAGATTGGGCACTGATTAATGCCGCTTTTGAAAGCTACCAAAAAAACACCAAACGAGGCAAGAATCATCCGATGCCGCATCCGGATAAATACTTGAAGAATTTATATGCCAGTTTTTCAACTAAATAATTTCCCGAAAGAGCGTCCTTATGGGCGCTCTTTTTCTTTTGAAAACTAGTTGGCGGAGTGAGAAAAAATGGTATAGTTGGGGTAATAAGTAACGGAGTCAGGAGGAGAACTGGTAGGCAAATGAAACGATATAAAATCTGGGAGGATTAGCCATGGCCATCAACGCTGCTGAATCAAAAACACAACGATTTTTGAAAGATTGGAGTTTATTCGAAAAGAGTTGGCTTCTCATTTTCACTGCCATTAATATCTATTTGTTTTTTGCTTGGGACGACACGCTCCTTGGGCTTATCAGTTCTTTAAGCGGTATGTTGTGCGTCTTGCTGGTTGCAAAAGGGAAGATCAGCAATTATTACTTCGGGATCATCCAAACCTCTACATACGCGTACATTTCTTTTACCTACGGGTTATACGGGGAAGCGATGCTCAACGGACTTTTCTATTTCCCGATCCAATTTATCGGGCTCTATTTATGGCATCGCAACACCATCAGGAACAAAGACAGTGTGCAGGGTGAAGACGTCATCGTCAAAACCATGAAAATGAGTTCTTGGCTTTATACCGTAATTGCGATTATTGTAGGAACGGTTTTATATGCGATTTTGCTCCAGGCGATCGGCGGACGGTCTGTCGGACTGGATTCTGCAACGAATGTGTTGTCTGTTACAGCCCAGATTTTGATGCTGAAGCGATTTGCGGAGCAATGGCTGTTCTGGATTTTGGTCAACATTCTTTCTATCGCCTTGTGGGTCATCACTCTCGATTCAACTGGCGGCAACGACTATACATTGGTGGTAATGTGGACCGCATTTTTGTTTAACTCGATGTATGGTTATTACAACTGGAGAAAGATGGCCAAAAAGCAAGGGCTGGAAGAAGGAGCTGTTTAACGAGTGATAGCAAAAGTTGGAATGTATGGCGGCAAGTTTTTGATTATCCATCAAGGGCATGTCAGTGCCATGATCCGTGCCAGTACAATGGTAGAGGAATTGCACATCATCTTGACGCATGACGAGGACTATGAGCGGGAATTTTATTTCAAGGGGACGACCATGAAGCCCATTCCCTTTCATCAGCGGCTTCGCTGGTGGAACGAACTCACAAAAGACCTGCCGCATGTTAAAGTGCATGCTGTTGCAGAAAAACAGACAGGCGAATTCTACGACTGGGAGAAGGGTGCTGTCGGCATCAAAGCAGCAATTGGAAAAGAAATCGATGTGGTCTTCAGTTCTGAACATGCCTATGGCGACCATTTCGAAAAGCTTTATCCAGGTGCGAAGCACGTCGTCCTGGATGCGGAGCGCCGGACCTATCCGATCTCGGCCACGCAGATACGCGAAGAAGGCGCGATGAAACATTGGGCGATTATCCCGCATGTGGTTCAGCCTTATTTTGTCCGGACCGTTGTCATAGTGGGAACCGAAAGCGCCGGCAAGTCGACCTTGGTCAAGAACCTGGCAAACCTGTACAACACCAGCTATGTGGAAGAATACGGGCGCAAATTCTATGACCATATCGGTGCCGAAATCGCCATCGAATCCGATTTCCCGAAAATCGCATTTGAGCATAAATACCACGAAACAGAACAGGCCAAACGCGCCAACAAACTGCTCTTTATCGACACAGAAGCGAACGTCACCCAGTATTTCTCGTGGGCATATCTGGGTTATGAGCAACCGGTCTTAGACCAAGTCGCAGCCCTGCAAAATTATGACCTGTGGCTTTTCCTTGAGCCGGATGTGAAATGGGTGGATGACGGCACCCGGTTGTTCGGCGAACAGACGATTCGGGAGCGCAACAACGATTATTTAAAAGCCATACTGGATCGCCAAAATATCACCTACTATTCCATTAGCGGGAATTATCACGAACGTCTGGAACAGGCGATCGAGCTGGTTGATGAAGTTTTGGAGGAGAAGCTTTATGGGGAAATAAATGAATAAAGTCTATTGGATACAGGTTGAGGGTGAGAGCTCTTGGCTTGTGTCTTTTTTTGTGGAGAGGGATATGGAGACCATACAAAAGATATATAAGAAAAAATGGCCAAAATAGTTCAACGTGTATGAAGTTGAGCTGAAAATCATTCTTTAGGTAAACTTAAATACTGGTGTACATACGATAAATCCATCTTGGTATGGCCATCAAAGTATTCCATATTGCTAGAAATGCAGCTTCAACAATAATTAGAAGGCCAATTTCCTTAACCAAGCCTATAAAGCAATTTTCTTTTCTCTGCTTTTTCATCTCATAATCGACCTCTTATTCTTAAGGATTTTTTAAGTAGAGTTTCCAAACTTTTTTTAAAAAAAGAAAACAAAAAACCTCCCGATTAAGAGAAGTCAATTATCATCAAGCACATGAATTTTTTCATTAATAAATTCAGCTGCTTCGTCAATGGAGGTAAAGTGCTTTGTTATTTCCTGTTCATTGGAAGTGATTTCAAGAATGAATGTTTCTTGAATGCAGATAACTGTTAGCGTCTCATCGCTTCCTTTAACTGCAAAGGTATGAGTGATGTTGGAGTTGTTGAAATTACAAATGATCTGCAACAGTTCTTTGATGTTTTCTAACTTCATGAAAATCAGGCTCTTCCTTTTCAGACGTAGTTTTAGACGGAGGAAATGAATCTCGTTGCCCGGGTCCACTTCTTGGTATGCCCAATACTGAGCAAAAGAAAACCCCTGAAAAAATCAGGAGCTGACTGGAAGTAGGTTAGCACTAAGATAGTTGTCGATAAACAAAGCAGTCTCGTCCATAGATGCATTTTCCCACAATTGATTTGTTGCAGCATCGGTAACAGAAAACATTTGAATTGCTGCTATGAATTGAACTGATAAGCTTCTTGTTTTGTCCTCAGAAGCAAAAGTCTGAGTGATATTAACCGATGAATAGTCGTGCATCGTTTGTAGAAAACTTTTGATGCTATTGAGTCTCAAATAGACCACGCCTTTCCTAATGGAAAGTGACTAAGAAAAGTCTTAAGAATCCATAAAATCATACAAGTAACTATAACACAGGATGGAAACTTACGTCCTTGATGTTCAATGCTGTTGTTGTATTGCTTTGGATTACCATTCCTATTTTATTTCTGAGCAGCTACCGTGTTTTTTGAAAAAGAAACGCGTACAGGCTTCTGGAGTTGTGCGGAAGTTCAATACAATGCAGAAAACAAAATTTGGATAGGCCATATATCTAACAAACGTGCACAATTGACGAGCGCCCCTATAAATTTGAATCCATGCAGGCCGGCAGTGATAGAAAAAGTCCGAAATCGAAAAACTAAATTGCGATGATGACGAAGGTCCAATCTGATCATGGTCGATAGGTCAGTCGCTGAGAGTAATTATCCTGAAAGAAGTCGATCCTCATTTCAAGGATTTTTTGTTCGGCTAAAATCAAAATTTTCAGTTCCTGGTAGGTGGTTGCGGCAACTCGAAAAGAATCCAGATTAAATCTCGAGACTTCACGGCATAAAAGCCTGGTTTTCTTATTAAGAAAACTCAGGCGAGTCTACAAAAAAAACCTCCAAAACCCCACACTATGAAATCCCAAGCCATCTGGGTTACACTAAAGATATAATCCAAATGAAATGAGGCGAAAGCATGAACGCATATGATGAGTACATGAAAGGCATAGTTGTGCCTATGCGCCAGGAATTGACGGGTGCAGGATTTAAAGAGTTACTGACGGCAGAAGAGGTAAACGAACACATGAGCAGTTCTGAAGGAACAAGTCTTGTTGTGATCAACTCGGTTTGTGGTTGTGCAGCAGGCTTGGCGCGTCCAGCGGTTCTGGAAGCATTGAATACGGCAGAAGCGAAACCGGAACACTTGGTGACGGTATTTGCCGGCCAGGATAAAGAAGCGACTGCGCAAATGCGCAATTATTTCGAGGAAGTTCCTCCGTCATCTCCATCGATTGCGGTGCTGAAAGACGGTCAATTGGCATATTTCATTCCGCGTGAACAGATTGAGGGTTATCCAATGGAACAGATCCGCGACCATTTGGCGCAGGTTCTTGCACAGGTGGCTGCTCAGTGAAGACGGTAGTCACAACTGCGTACCGGCCGACTACAGCCACGTTGGAGTGGGCCGAACGCGTTTCAGCAGACCTTTCGCTTTTGCAAGTCCCGCGCAATAAACGTTCCATCGACAGAATGCATGCGGATGAAAAAGCGGATCTTGTGGTCTGTTTGAAGGAGCGGCTCGAGTTTTACCCGAGGGGTAAAAGCGAGCCGTTCTTTTTTCATCCGAATTCGGCAGCGTTCCGGACAAAGCGTCCGCTTGAACAGGATCCGTTGATCGACGTATCCGGCCTTCAGAGTGGTGATTCTTTTTTGGATTGTACTTTGGGCCTGGCGTCTGATTCAATTGTGGCTTCCCAGCGTGTCGGAGAGGAAGGTAAGGTGTATGGCTGCGAAAGCCATCCGATCCTCGCTTACGTCGTTCGGCAAGGGCTCGGGCAATACAATGGTATGCCGCATCTGGATGAGGCGATGAAGCGGATCGAGGTGGTTTCTTCTGATGCTGTATCGTTCTTGCAGACGCTTGACTCTGATTCCATCGATGTGATTTACATGGACCCGATGTTCACAGAGGAAATTACGGAAGCGTCCAACTTCACGCCATTACGTGGACCGGCTGACCAAGGCCAGTTGACGGAACTATGGATCGCAGAAGCAAAACGTGTAGCGCGTAAATCCGTTGTACTGAAAGCGCATTTCCGTTCGGAGGATTTTGAGCGCTTCGGTTTTACCCGCCGCGTACGACCCAATACGAAATTCCATTACGGCGTCATCCTGTGCCAAACACAAAAATAAGCAATAAAAAAACTTCCTGGCTTACAGGAAGTTTTTTTATTGCTTATTAATCCGTAATTGAAAGTGAAGTCAAGTATATAAGCATGAATAGAAGACCTAATCCGATCAATAATGATGCATCCACAAAAATTCCTCCTTTTCAAAAAAACAAGGCATTGTATATAACTTTATTGTACAATGAATCTCAAGAAGATGAAACCTTTACACAGGAAATTCGTATAAATAAGCAAACGCGTTACTAAAATGTTCATATATGAAAAGGTGATGTTGATGAAAAATTGGTGGAAAAAGTCGCTGATGATTACAGTTGCCGTATTGACATTGGGCGCAATCTCCCCGAACCACTTGATCTGGGAGTCCCTTTTGGACGAAAAAGGCCAACCGAAATCACATGCAGCGCAAAGCGATAACAAACAATATGTCTATGATTGGATCGACCCGAGCGAATTTTACGATACCGGCGACTCCTTCATCCACTCAGTGCACCAGTCTGCCGAAGAACAGTCCTACATAAAATTCGGTTCACGCATTGGGCCAGTCATTCAAGGAGAATTCCAAACTTCTGTGCTGCCGAACATCCAACGGGCCATCGATCTTCATTTGGCGAACTTGGACTCAGGCAAACTGAAGAAATTGGCGATTTCCGAAAAACCGTCAGGCGATTACTCCGAAAAGATTTTCCATGTCTACGATACCGAAACCAATAAAGACGAAATCCGTTTCCATGTAAGAACCGAGAAAAAACCGCAAGTCGGTTATTCCTTCAATTTTCATTATCATTTGGCCGAGGATAACTTCCAAAAACATATAACTTTGGGCGACATTTACTGGTCTAAAAATACTCCGCCGAAATGGCTTTCCTAAACCGTTCACTTTGTGACGGTTTTTTGTTTGGATTTTTATAGTTTCATAATTATTTGTATGAAAAGTGTCTTGATACGCAGTTTTTGTTATGATTAGACTTAACAATGGAGGCGATTTACATGAAACAATATTTAGATTTATGCGAACATATTTTACATAACGGAGCACAAAAAGAAGATCGGACCGGAACCGGGACTTTGAGTGTTTTCGGCCATCAAATGAGATTTGATTTAAATGAAGGATTCCCATTAATGACTACGAAGAAAACAGCATTCCGCTTGATAGTCTCAGAGCTTCTTTGGTTCATCAAAGGCGACACCAATGTTCGGGCGTTGCTTGAAGACAATAACCACATTTGGGACGAGTGGGCGTTTGCGCAATGGGTGGCAAGCGATGAATACGCCGGCCCCGATATGACCGACTTCGGCCGCCGTGCCCAAAAAGATCCTGAGTTTGCAGAACTGTATAAGATCGAGATGCAGGGCTTTCAGCGTAAAGTAATCGAAAATCCAGTGTTTGCAGGAAAATACGGCGACTTAGGTCCGGTTTACGGCAAGCAATGGAGATCGTGGGCCACCACAGAAGGAGGCACCATTGACCAATTGAAGAACGTCATCGAATCCATCAAGAAAAACCCGGATTCCCGCCGTCATCTTGTCACTGCCTGGAACCCGGAATTCATCGATGACATGGCTTTGCCGCCATGCCACATCATGTTCCAATTTTACGTAGCCGACGGCAAATTGTCTTGCCAGCTGTATCAGCGAAGTGCAGATGTCTTTTTAGGCGTGCCATTCAATATTGCATCCTATGCCTTACTGACGCATCTCATTGCGCGGGAATGCAATTTAGAAGTCGGTGACTTTGTCCATACAACAGGCGACACGCATCTTTACTCTAACCACTTGGAACAAGTGAAGGAACAGCTGACGCGCGAACCAAAACCGCTGCCGACTTTAAAAATCAATGAAGAAGTCGAATCGATTTTCGACCTGACCTTATCGGACATTACAATAGAAGGCTACGATCCACACCCACGGATCAAAGCGCCGGTTGCTGTATAACGAGTTATGCAAATAAACTAATTTGCGCTAGCTTCGTCGCAAAGACACTGGCTGAACTTACTCGGGCAAGACGCTCGAGTAGATTCCTCTTTCCTTTCTGCTCCCTAAGAAGTCTGCGCTGTTTTGCTTCATATCTTAATGGGCAAGCAGTAATTAGAACTTTCATTTATTAGCAAGGATCTGACTATTAGAAGAAAGAGCGGAAGGGGGCGACTCCTGAGGGAACAGCACGAGGTGGAGCCACTGGACTGAGCAAAGCGAGGGAAGCGGCAGAAGCCGTGCCCGCGGAAAGCGTCCGCCTGGAGCGATTTCTTCAACAACTACTAAAGTTCAACACCCGCCAAGCGCGGTTTAGGAGGAAAAATAAATGATTTCATTGATGGTAGCGCATGATCCGAACCGGGTCATCGGTATAGATAACGAATTGCCTTGGCATATCCCGGCCGATTTGGCTTATTTTAAAGAACACACAATTGGTAAAGGAATCGTCATGGGCCGCAATACGTTCGAATCTATTGGCAGACCGCTTCCGAAACGCCGCAACATTGTCGTGACACGGAGCGACGATTACCAGGCAGAAGGTGTGGATGTGGTCCATAACCTGCAGGATGCCGTGAAATTGGCAAGAGAAACCCATGAAGAAGTGATGATCATCGGAGGCGAGCAGATTTTCAACTCGATTTTGGATGAAGCAGACCGCCTGTATATCACATTGGTCCATCAGGAATTTGAAGGCGATACCTACTTCCCTGAATACGGCCGTGAATGGAAACTCGTTTCCGAGTCGGAACAGCAAATTTCGAATGATGTGCCTTTTTCGTACCAGGTGTACGAACGGCGCAAAAAGAAAAAGAACTATGCTTAATTCCATTCGCACATTCTCATTTCTTTTCGGCTATTTGCCTCTCAGTACAGTGAATTTGAAGAAATTCATCAAACAGAAGCCGCAGTTGAGTGTACAGGAATACGATGAATTGATTCACACAGAACCTCAAAAATGGGCAACGGGCATCATGAAACGGACACAGAGCAACATTACGATCACAGGATTGGAAAAGTTGCCTGAAGGGCCTGTCCTGTTTGTCAGCAATCACGAAGGAAATTTCGACATTCCGGTCCTGCTGTCAAAGATTCCGAAGCCCTTCGGTTTTATTTCCAAAAAAGAAGTCAAGAAACTGCCGATCATCCCTTTGTATATGGAACAGATGAATTGTGTCTTTTTGGATCGCACCGATCGCCGGAGCGCCTTAAAATCAATCACCGATACCGTGGGGAAGCTGAAGGAAGGCCACTCGATTTTGATTTTTCCTGAAGGCACCAGAAGCAAAGGTGAAGGGATGGGCGAATTCAAGTCCGGCTTTATGCGTATCGCGAAAGATGCCGGTGTACCGATTCAGCCGATTGCGATTCTCGGAACTTCCGAGATCATGGAGAAAAACAACAATAAAGTGTTGCCGGCAGATGTAGCAGTACAGCTTCTGGACCCTATTCCAGCTGACGTCATCGAACAGTTGAATGCAAAAGAAGCAATCCATCTGGTTCGATCAAAAATTGAAGAAGCCATTGCCGGGCTGTCTCGTCAAAAAACCAATAAATGACGGCAAATAGAACTGCGCAAGACATCCTATCAGTTGTGTAAGGCCCGGCAATTCCTTAAACTAAGTGAATAAGAAGGAAGTGATTTCATGTCAAAGATTCATATCGTCACGGATTCGACCGCTGATCTAAAACCAGAGGTCATTGAAAAATATAATTTGCATGTGGTCCCGCTGACCATCCAAATCGGGGGCAAAACCTATTTGGACCGCGTTGACCTTGAACCGGAATCTTTCCTCGAATTGATGAAGAATTCCGATGAAATGCCAAAAAGCTCACAGCCGGCTCCGGGTGTATTCAAAGAGCTATATGATAAATTGGGAGAAGATGGCGACCAGATTCTGTCCATCCATATGACTGGGGGGATGAGCGGTACAGTGGAGTCGGCAAAAACAGCGGCACAGCTGACCGACTCGGATGTGACCGTAATCGATTCGCGTTACATTTCTCATGCGTTGACATTCCAGGTATTCGAGGCTGCCGATATGGCAAAAGCCGGCAGGTCAATGGAAGAGATTGTGGAGCGGATAGAAAAAATCCGTCTGAATACAAAATTATTCGTAGTCGTTGATACTCTTGATAATCTCGTCAAAGGGGGACGCATCGGTAAAGGGCGTGCCTTGCTCGGTTCATTGATGAAGATCAAACCGATTGCTTCATTGGACGATGGTTCTTATACACCGGTGGCGAAAGTCAGAAGCCACAAACAGGTGGTCGAGTATCTATTCAACGATTTTAAAGAGCGGACTGCCGGGAAAATCGTAAAAGGTGTCGGGCTTGCCCACGCTGGTGGACTTGCCATGGCTGAACCGTTGCGTGAAAAAATTAAAGAAACGGGTTTTACGGATATTAAATTCGATTTTACAACACCGGTCATCTCGACCCATACAGGAGTCGGAGCCATTGGTTTTATGTACTACACGGATTAAAGAAAGCTGTAAGGCCATTTTCAAAAAGGAGAGACGAATTTGAAGCGCATCCTGTTGATTATCGTCGTTTTGTCTTTAGTTATAGTAGCGGGATGCAGTCCAACTTTTATCTTCAATAACGAAGAAGCGGAACCGCGCAACGAACCGTCTATCGGCCGGTATACGGTACCGCCGAATTTCATCCCCCAGGCATTGGTCATCACTGCACTTGGGGATTCCTTGTCTCAAGGTGTGGGAGATGAAGAAAATCTGGGTGGCTACACGGGAAGAGTAGCCGCTGAAATCCGGACATGGCCGGGCGTTGAAGGAGTCGCAGTTGAAAATACGGCAAAACGTGGACGCCGCAGCGACCAATTGCTGGCGATGTTCCAGCAGGGAGAACTGACCGGCCCGGTAGCCGAAGCGGATTACCTGTCTCTGACCATCGGCGGCAATGATGTGATGCGGATCGTCAAACGCGATTTGTTTTCACTGAATATGCAAGCTTTTGAAGATGAACTCATTTTGTATGAAAACCGGTTTGAAAATATCTTTACCGCTATCCGCAGCATCAACCCGACTGTTCCCATCATTGTCATGGGTATCTATAACCCTTTCTCGCTCATAACGGATGAAGTGGAGGAATTCGATCAAATTATCGCTTCCTATAACGAGGCCATGCAGGAAAGCGCTGAAGCGGATCCACAGGCCTGTTTTGTGCCTGTCAGTGATTTGTTTGAAGGGAATAAAAATCTGGTTTACCATACTGATTTCTTTCATCCGAACAGCAAAGGCTATGATTTGATGAGTGAGCGCATCCTGGAACGGATGGAAGAATGCGGGTTGAGCTACAAAGAGTAAGGGGTAATGAAAATGAAAAAATGGCGTTTTGCGTTTTTTATTTTGCTGGCAGTGAATGTACTGGCGCTGGTGGGCGTTGTTCTCTATATGACGACGCCTCCGAAGGACTATACGTCCTATCAGGCATTGAAAAATGCACCGGCAGCCGGCAATACGGTAGTCGTCAATACGACAAAAGCTGACTTTGAAGGAATTGCCAACACATATATACAGGATGCGATGAAAGACCAGCCGATTCCGTTGGCGTTGTCCGTTAACGACGATGTCAGCTTATCGACGGAGTTGACTATTTTTTCGGTGACATTGCCGATTTTGATGAAATTCGAGCCGCTTGTTCAAGAAGATGGCAATTTATTGCTCGAACAGAAATCTGTGGAAGTCGGTATGCTGGATATTCCGCCTGAATCTGCGTTAAAGTTGCTAAGAGACTCAGTTGAACTTCCGGATTTCATGGAAGTGATGCCTGCTGAAGAGGAAGTGCTGCTGAAGCTGACGGAAATTCCGTTGGATGACGGCATCTCGGTCCGGGCGGCATCGTTCAACCTGCAAGAGGATGATATCCGCTTGTTGGTGACAATTGAACCATAAGGAACGGAGTGAGCACATGAAGACAGAAAAAGCGACATTTGCAGGGGGCTGTTTTTGGTGTATGGTCAAGCCCTTTGATTCTTTGGACGGCATTGAAGAAGTAGTGAGTGGCTATACGGGCGGCGAATTGCCGAATCCGACGTATGAACAAGTATGCTCCAACGCAACCGGACATGTGGAAGCCGTACAAATTACGTTCCAGCCGGACATTTTCCCATATGAAAAGTTATTGGAAGTGTTCTGGACGCAAATTGATCCGACAGATGCAGGCGGCCAATTTTTTGACCGCGGCGAATCCTACCAAACAGCGATTTTCTATCATTCTGAAGAACAGCGGATCGCTGCAGAAAAATCCAAGCAGGAGCTGGACAATTCAGGCAGATTCGAAAAACCTGTAGCCACGCCTATTTTGGAAGCGAAACCGTTTTATTTGGCAGAAGCATACCATCAGGATTATTATAAGAAAAACCCTGCCCATTACAACCGTTATTCGGTTGGTTCGGGTCGGACAGCGTTTATTGAAAAGAACTGGGGTGGACAAGCATGAAAGAAGAACTAAAAGCGAAATTAACACCGATGCAATATCATGTAACCCAGGAAAGCGGCACCGAGCCTCCTTTCCAGGGAGAATACGACCAGCATTTCGAAGACGGCATCTACGTGGATATCGTTTCCGGCAAACCGCTGTTCAGCTCTAAAGACAAGTTTGACGCCCATTGCGGTTGGCCGAGTTTTGCTAAGCCGCTTGAAGACACAGAAGTGAAAGAAAACCTGGATACCAGCCATGGCATGAGAAGAACGGAAGTTCGTTCAGCTACAGCTGATTCACATTTGGGCCACTTGTTCCCGGATGGCCCTTCGTCTCTTGGCGGATTGCGCTACTGCATCAACTCTGCAGCTCTCCGTTTTGTTCCGAAAGAACAATTGGATGCTGAAGGCTTATCCGAATACAAGAAACTGTTTGAATAACGGGTTGCCCGGACAACTGTCCGGGTTTTTTTTGCCCTAAATAAGGAAGGAGAACTTCATGGACCGTTCATTCTATCAATTTGCATTAAAATACCGCGGAAAACTGATGGCTGATGATTTTTCGCGTTTTGCGGAGTCGATGTTCTTGGATCATTCGTTTCCCAAGAATTCCAGAGACTTTGACCACTTGTCAAAGTACATTGAAGAAAAAGCGCATCCGGTCATGAAAGCATCCACCTTCGATGAAATGTGGGAAGAATATACAGCGAGTTAAGGCTCGTCATTGCACTATAAGGAAAAAAACAGTATGATTAAATCGACTATATTAAAGTGAGGTTTTTTAGATGAGTGTTCATATTAACGCAAAAAAAGGCGATATTGCCGATACGATTTTACTGCCGGGTGACCCGCTTCGCGCAAAATACATAGCGGAAACGTTTTTGGAAGATGTAACTTTATACAATGAAGTCCGTAATATGTTCGGCTATACAGGAACATACAAAGGCAAACGCATCTCTGTTCAAGGAACAGGAATGGGTGTACCATCGATTTCAATCTACGTGACTGAATTGATGCAGGAATATGACGTACAGAAATTGATCCGCGTTGGTACATGTGGGTCTATTCATAAAGACGTTAAAGTACGCGACGTTATTTTGGCTCAAAGTGCCTCAACTGACTCAAAAATGAACGAAATCATTTTCAAAGGCGTCAACTATGCACCAACAGCAAATTTCGATCTTTTGCTGAAAGCATATAATGCAGGCCAGGAAAAAGGATTGAACTTACGTGTCGGGAACGTCTTTACTGAAGATGTTTTCTACAACGAATTTGCAGAACATGAAAAATGGGCTCAATACGGTGTACTTGCACTAGAAATGGAATCTTCAGCTCTTTATACATTGGCAGCGAAATTCGGCCGCCAGGCGCTATCGATACTGACAGTGAGCGATCACTTGTTGACAGGTGAAGTGACAACTTCTGAGGAACGCCAAACAACGTTCAACGACATGATCGTTGTCGCGTTGGATGCTGCAATTCAGGAGTAGTATATAAGAAAAGCGCAAGCGCCCATTTGAGGAACGTAAGCTTAAAGGCGCGACTTCCTGTCGCAACGCTTACATGATCCGCATCCTGCGGACCTCTGCCGGGCATAAGACAGACCAGCAGAGTGGCGTTCTTTGCCACGGCAGCTGGGTTGGCTTATGACCCAAAGAGCTGGGCACTGGAGTCTGGACAAAGAAAAGCGCAAGCGCCCGTTTAGCTCTGACAGGTGTAAGGCGATTTGGCGAAGCGGCATGTTTTCAGCCGCACAGCCAGAGCGACTTACATCCCGAAGAGCTGGGCACTGGAGTCTGGACAATCAGAAAAGCGCAAGCGCCTTTATAAAAGGAAAAAGACTGTCTTGACAGTCTTTTTCTTTACATTTCCTCCTGTTCTAAAGGCAATTATGAAAGTGGTGAAATATAGATGGATGACAAACGTCCGGGGGAAGAGCAGGAACAAATTCCGCCAACAGAGGAATCGCCGTCACACGTTATTAAAATGAAGACATTCAGCTTTATTATGCTGGTATTCCTTTTAATCATTGCAACGGCAGGCTTGACCGTTTTTGCGTTGACCTTTGGTGACGATAAAGCCGTGGAAGTCAATTCGCCGGAGCGTCGTGAATTCGACAAGCTCTACACAGCCTATGATGAAATACAGAATAATTATTTCGAAGATGTGGATAGAAATGTCCTGATCAACGGGGCAATCAACGGAATGGTTGATTCGCTTGAAGATCCTTACTCCGATTACATGAATGAAGAAGAAGCTTCACAGTTCCTGGAAGGGATTTCGTCCAGTTTCCAGGGTATTGGTGCAGAAGTACAAGAGCGAGGCGGCTATGTAACAGTCGTATCACCGATTAAAAACTCACCTGCTGAAAAAGCAGGCATTCTGCCGAATGACCAGATTTTAGCGGTTGATGGAGAAAGCATTCAAGGCTTCACTACCACTGAAGCTGTTATGTTGATCCGTGGTGAAAAAGGAACGGAAGTTACATTGACCATTCAACGCGGTGAAAACACAGAGCCGATTGAAATTACAATCGTCCGTGATGAAATACCGATTGAAACCGTTTATGCGGAAATGGTCGGCGATAACGTGGCCCATATCCAAATCACGAGTTTCTCTGAAAACACGTACCAGGAGTTGCTTGATGCCATTGATGAAATGGAAGCTGAAGGAATGGAAGCGGCCGTAATGGACGTTCGCCAGAATCCGGGCGGCTTATTGGATGTAGCGCTTAAAATATCCGATTTGTTTATTGAAGACGGGAAACCGTTGTTCGAAGTCCAGGCAAAAGGTGCTGAACCTGAAGTTTATATGTCTTCACCGGGTACGAAACTCGAAGTGCCTGTCACTTTATTGATTGATGGGGGCAGCGCCTCGGCATCTGAGATTTTGGCCGGAGCGATGAACGAGTCGGCTGATATCAAATTGGTTGGTGAGAAGACATTCGGCAAAGGAACGGTCCAAACAGCCAATGACCTTCAAGATGGCTCGAACTTGAAATTTACGACGGCTAAATGGCTGACACCTGACGGCAACTGGATTCATGAAAAAGGAATCGAACCGGATGTGAAAGTTGCTTATCCGGCATATGCCTCTCTTCCGGTCCTGGATACTTCTCAGGAGCTAAAAGACGGTGTGATTTCAGAACAAGTGAAAACTGCTGAGCAGATGCTCGAAGCACTTGGCTACGAAGTTGGAGATGTGGATGGTGTATTTGAAGAGCAAATGACGGAAGCTGTTGAAACTTTCCAGGAAGAAAACGAACTGGAAGTGAACGGTATTCTTACTGGAGACAGTACATTTGCGGTGATGGATGCGTTGCGCAAGAAAATCGAAAGCGATGATCCGCAATTGCAGGAAGCCAAAAAGATTCTGATGGAAGAAGCGGGAATTGAAGCTTCTGCAGCAGAAGAAACTGAAGAGTAATTCTCGAGGTCCGCTTAGGCGGGCCTTTTCTTAATCAGTAACCGAAAGGATGAGACGATGAAAGACGTATATTTGTTTAGTGGATTTTTGGGAAGCGGAAAGACGACGCTTTTGAAAGGCATGATCACCCAAATGAAAGATAAAGGACTGAAACCTGCAGTCTTCATGAATGAACTCGGCAAAATGAACATGGATTCTGATTCAGTGGAAAACGGCGTGCCGCTGAAGGAAATTCTCGACGGCTGCATTTGCTGCTCGGGTTCCGAAAAATCAGAAGCGCAGATCCAGACGCTATTGGCAGAAGAAGATTTTGATGTCTTGTTGATTGAAACGACAGGGGCGGCGCACCCAGTGGAAGCGCTTGACGCTATTTTTTCTCCGTTGTTTGCCGACCAATTAAACTTTAAAGGAATCGTTACGGTAGCGGACAGCAAACGCTGGATGGACCGCAACAGCTTGTCGCCACAGATCCGTTCGCTGTTTTTGGAACAAATCCGCCATGCCGACTTGATTTTGGCCAATAAAATGGATTTATTGACGGACGGCGAACAAGGAACGGTCGTCTACGAAATCCAGTCATTGAACCCGACAGCGCAGATCATTCAGACCGTGCATGCCAAAGTGCCTTTTTCTGCACTGGACAAAATGACGCCTTCAAGATCAGAAGACGTCACCAAAACCCCTGTTTCAAAGTTAAACCTAAACGCCAAAGTGCTGCAGTTTGATGCACCTGTGCAACGGGAGAAATTTGAAGACTGGCTGCGCGCGTTGCCGGATACGGTATTCCGCATCAAAGGCTATGTGCCGTTGGAAGGCGATAAGTATCCGCATGCGTTTCAGTTTGCTTATGGGATGGCCCAATGGCTTCCTGAGTACATCAAGATGCAGAATCAGATTGTTGTGATCGGTGAAGGGTTGGAAGGAGTCGAGCTTCCATGATTGGATCGTACCGGAAACTGTGGCCGCAGCGTGCATCTGCTGAAAACATCACAACACAGGAAGAGCTTGAAAAGTACATCCTGATCGAACTCAACGACGAATTGACGCATCCGCGTGTCCGGAAATCCAAACAGCAGAAATTGGAACTGGCGTTGGAACGGATCGAACAGTCGGATCTGTCGGAATCAGAAAAATACGGCTTAGCTGCTTTGTACAAAAGGCTGGCCGCTGAAAAAGAGTAAAGCTGTTTTGGAAAAGGACAAAACGAAAGCAGGAAGAGAAAATCTTTAATTTTCTCTTCCTGCTTTTTTGATGTGTATTCATAAGGTTCATCGATTTTGAATCATCGGCGACCGGGCGGCGATTTTTTTCTGGATCAACAGCAGACGGATGGACAACGTGATGGCACCTGCTGTGAGGCCGGCAATCAGGCCGATCCAATAACCGAAAGCACCGAAATCAGTGAAATTGGCAAGCAGGTATCCGACAGGCAAGCCGATTACCCAATAAGAGACCAATGCCATAACGAACGTGATGTTGACGTCTTTGTAGCCGCGAAGAGCTCCTTGCACCGGAGCCTGTATGGCATCTGATAATTGGAACAGTGCGGCAAACAACAAGAATTGGACAGCCAGTTCGACAACTACTGGGTCTGAGGAATACAAGGCCGCAATGTCGCTGCGCAAGAAAAACAGAAGACAGGCGGACACGAAACTTAAGGTGACGGCAGTGCCTACGCTCAGCCAACTGTACTGTTTGGCATCATGGAAACGCTTGGCTCCGACTTCGTAGCCGACCAATATGGTGGCGCCCATGGAAATGCTGAGCGGCAGCATATATAACAGGGAAGCAAAATTCAAAGCGATTTGGTGGGCTGCAATGGTGACGGTGCCGTAAACGGCCAGCATGAACGTCACCGCAGAGAAAATACTGGTTTCCACAAAAATCGAAATGCCGATCGGGACACCGATGCGGCTGATTTCATTCCAGCGGCTAAAGGATAATTTGGGCCATTTGCGGAAAATGCCATAAGAGTTGAATGGATTTCGTGTATGGATAATCCATATCGCAATCGCTAAAATCAGCCAGTAGGTGATAGCCGATGCCAGTCCGGCACCAGCTCCACCAAGCTCTGGAAAGCCGAACTTGCCGAAAATCAGCAAGTAGTTGAAGAAAATATTGATGGGTGCGGACAATAGTGAAATGACCATTGTGACTCGAGTAGCTCCAAGTGCATCGATATACGAACGCAATGCATTGTAGACGAATAACGGTATCAGCCCTATAGACATCGCAAAAATATAGCGGCTCGCCACATCAGCAACAACCGGTTCAAGGTCCATAAATGTCAACAAGTAGTCGAGTCCGAAATAAAAGAAGGCGAAGACGATCACAGCCAGCAGAATGGCCAAATAAATCCCTTGCTGCACGGCTTCTTTTACCTGTTCTTTTTTCTTAGCGCCCATCAATTGTGCTACAATTGGAGTGATGGACATCAGGATTCCTGCAAGCCCGATATAGACGGGCACCCAAAAGGAAGACCCGATGGACACGCCGGCAAGATCTTCTGTACCATAGCGGGCAGTCATGTAAATATCGAAAAAAGTCACCATATACATCGCAATTTGAGTCACGAGAATCGGAAAAACAATTTTTACTAACAATAATAATTTCTCTTTCATGGTTCTGGTTTGGTGCATATTTCTTTCCTCCCGCAATCAACTTCTGTAAATAAAAAAATGAACGATTACATTTAATGCCGATCAAGCATTGCTTGGTTATCGGCATTGATGGCCAATTCAAGAACAAGTTAATCTACCCGATTACAATTTAGCAAATAAAATCCAGTATAGCATAAATGGGTCTTCTAAAAAGCCTTACCTGCTATACCAAATTATATAGATGAGAGTAGGACACGCAATGGACAACAAAACGATTTTATTGACCGGGGGCGGAACAGCAGGTCACGTCTCCCTAAACCAGGCATTGATTCCGGAACTGAAGAATTTAGGCTTCAACGTCGAATACATCGGTTCCAAAGATGGGATTGAAAATGAACTCATCCGGGATTCGTTTCCATCAGTTCCATACCATGCCATTTCCAGCGGCAAGTTAAGACGCTATTTTTCAACGAAAAATTTCTCGGATCCATTCCGTGTGGGTGCAGGCTTGACACAAGCACTCAATATCATCCGCAAAACCAAACCGGTCGCCATTTTTTCAAAAGGCGGATTCGTATCGGTTCCTGTGGTTATGGCAGGCCGCATGATGTCGGTGCCGGTCATCATCCATGAGTCCGATGTGACTCCCGGACTCGCCAATAAATTGGCATTGCCTTTTGCCGACCACATTTTCACGGTCTTTAAAGAAACGTTGGCGCACGTGCCAAGCACTAAATCGACATGTACAGGATCTGTGATCCGCAGTGAATTGATGGAAGGTTCTGCTGAAAAAGGGCAGGAAATCTGCCCATTCAATAATGATTTGCCCGTATTGATGGTTATGGGCGGAAGCCAAGGCTCAGCCATGATCAACTCGGCTGTCCGCAATAACCTGGAGCGACTGCTGGAGCAATTCAACATCATCCATTTGTGCGGAAAAGGCAACAGCATGCCCGAACTGGATGTTCATTTGAATTACCGCCAATTTGAATACGTTACCCATGAATTGCCGCATCTATTGCATATGACCGATTTTGTTGTGTCCCGGGCAGGATCGAATTCCATATTCGAATTCCTGGCATTGAAAAAGCCGATGCTGCTTGTGCCGCTGTCTATCCAAAAAAGCCGCGGCGATCAGATACTGAATGCCAATCTATTCGAAAAACAGGGCTTTGCCCATGTCGTGGAAGAAGAAGAGCTTTCTGCCGACCGTTTTATGGAAGAACTGGAGCGCCTGCAACAAGATAAAGACCAGCTGATCGAAACGATGACACAAACTGAATCTCCAATTACCGCTGCTGAAATGGCCAAATTGGTCACTTCGTACGCTAAATAATTCCCATTACTTTCAAGAGGTGACGAAAATGGAAATGACATTGATAAAAGTTCATGGTTCAATGAATACCTTCTATATGTTTGAATCGGCTGAGCGTGAAGATTTTGCGCAAATAGCTGTCCGGCTGTCGGAATTAGATCCGGAAATCGACGGAATTCTGGTGATTTTGCCTTCTTCTGTTGCGCATGCGAAAATGCGCGTCTTTAATAATGATGGTTCAGAAGCTTCCATGTGCGGCAATGGCCTTCGCTGTGTCGCCCGTTATGTTTGTGAACGCGACGGGGTGCAGGAGGCGGTCGTAGAGACGATGAAAGCTTCACTGCGCGTGAAAAAAGAAGAAACTTTGAACGAAGGCATCGAAACCTATGCCGTGGAAATATCACCCGTTTCTTTTTCATTGAGCAGTCTGCCGATGAAGCTGGCTAACCATACCGAGTGGATAGCGAAACCTTTGCCATTCGTATCGGAAGAGATTCCGTTTTCTGCAGTAGCGGTACCTAATCCGCATTTGATCGGCATCGTGCCGCCTGAATTGCAGAAAGATACCAGCCACCAGCAGAAGTGGGCGCAGTATTTCAACGGCCCCAATGATTATTTTTCTGATGGCGTCAACGTCAGTTACGTAACGCCTATGGATGATGGTATTTTTGTCCGGACCTATGAACGCGGAGTCGGCTTCACCAATGCCTGCGGAACAGCGATGACAGCTTCGGCGCTGATCAGCTGCATGGCAGGCCTGGTGCCGTATGGCGATGTGGCTGTTTACAATCCTGGAGGAATGGTCAAATGTGCGGTGGCTGTCGAAGGAGATGACATCCGCCTTCAATTGACAGGCAATGCGACTTATTTGTCGACAGCCAAATTCGACTGGCAAGGAGCCGGAACTGACAGTCGAATCCTTTCAAGCGAATCTTTAGAAGAACAGCGACGTTATAATGAATTTATTGAAGAGGTATCAACTGTCTCTAAACAATTCGTATGATGGAAAGCGGTGAAACGGATGCCCAACCCTTTTACAATAGAACAGCTGGATCTGCTCTACAGAAAATCAAAAGATCCGGTCTATTTTATGAAACAGATCGATGAGACGTTTGAGTATGTCTACGTCAATCCGGTATGTTTCAATATTTTCAAGAAAGAATTGGTGGGCACGACGCTGGAAGACAGCATGCCGCCTGAGCTGACAAGGGAGATCAAAAAACAGTACCTGATCGCATTGAAAGCGGGCAAGAACCATATATACCGCGATTACAGTTTATTCAGCGACCTTGAGACCGCGATGGAAACCGAATTGACGCCCATTGATTTCAAAGGGCAGCGATTTGTGCTGGCGGTAACGAGAAATGTAGCAGCTCAGAAGAAAATAGAAGAGGATTATTTATTCTACGAGTCACTGGTTCAAAACTCTGTGGATCCCATGATTATGATATCGGCCGAGTATATGGTCATTGACTTGAATCCGGCTTATGAAAAAGCATTTGGAGTGAAGAAGGATGAATGGGTCAACCGTTATTACGATGAGCTGTCTGATGACCATAAGGAGCTGTTCAGACCCGGCAAACTTTTGCTGGAACAGTTTAAACCGGGCGCAAAAAGCACTTCGCTGATTATGAAACGACGAAAGCAGGATGGTACGGTAGCGAAGTTTTCAGCCAGCTATTCACCCATCAATGAAAATGGCATCATTCGGGCATTTCATGTCGTATTAAGGGAATTGACCAGTGAACTGCTTTTGAGGAATGAACTCAAAAAAACCGAGAATATTCTGGAGAGCTACAAGGATGCACTTAATTACGCAGCACTTGTCGCGATGTGGAGTGTATCTGGTAACATAGAATTCGTTAATGAAAATTTTAGTGAACTCACAGGATACCAGCCGGAAGAATTGATCGGCGTCAACATCTCTACCATAGGAAAAGCGGTCATATCGACGGAAGAATATGAAAAAATCCGCGCGGTTGTCTGGAAAGGGCAAATTTGGCGCGGGCAGATCCGCAGCCTGAAGAAAAATGGCGTTCTGTTCTGGGTAGATGCCACAATCATTCCGTTGATTGATGTGGAGGGACAAATTTATCAAGTCATGTCGATTCTTTTTGACGTGACGGAACGCAAACAGCTGGAAGAGCAACTCCGTTATATGGCCTATCATGACGGCTTGACGAAATTGCCGAACCGGCGAATGATGGTTCAGCAATTTGAAAAGCTGAAACAAGAAGCGGCTGAAAAAGGAGAATACATTGCCCTTCTGTACATTGATGGAGACGATTTTAAATCCATCAATGACCAATATGGCCATGACGTCGGCGACGATTTCATCTACCATTTCGGCCAGGCGATAAAAAACAGCATCCGCAAAGAAGATTTGGTTGCACGTGTCGGAGGCGATGAATTTCTGGTCGCACTGTTCGGCCTGGCACCGGAAAAAAGCCAAGTGCTGATTGAAAAAGTCATCAGCCGCATCAATCACGCACTTTCAGAAGGCTGGAAAATCAATGGCCATTGGTTCACCCCGACTTCATCGGCCGGCATTTCCATTTTTCCGATGCACGGCAATAATTTTGAAGAATTGGTCAAAAAAGCAGATGCCGCCCTCTACTTAGCGAAAAGCAGCGGAAAAGGGAGTTTCTTCCTGTACTCATCCCTTTAACGGCAAGGTTCGGATGCAAAAAGGAACCTATAAAATGGATAAAAACGATTTAAATCAGACTGTGTGAAAATTTTCACGAAAAGCCTTGTTTTTTATTGGGGAAGTAGTAAGATTGATAGGGAATTTTAAACTTTTCTTGCTAAAACGCCTTCTGCTTTATGTCTAGTGGGATGCGTGATAATATAGACAAGACATATACAAATTAAGTGACTGCCGTCAAACAAATAGTTGGAGGTTTTTTTAATGTCTAGCAATTATTCAGATGCAAAATCCCCATGGAGTTCCATTACTGGTCCTAACTTAGGGTACATAATGGAAATGTATGACCTGTATCAAGAATCACCGGAATTACTTGATCCAGAATACGTTGAGCTTTTCAAACAGTATGGGCCACCTGTTGAAGCAACCACAGGTCAACAAACTGCAGTTGCAGAAACTGTTGAACCTAATAATTTCCAAAAAGTCTTGGCTGCTGTTCAATTGGCTGAAGCAATCCGCGCTCATGGCCATCTGGCATCGGATATCTATCCGCTGAAAGATCAGCCCAAAGATACTTCACGTCTGGAGCCTTCTACATACGGCTTGACTGAACAGGATTTAAAAGAAGTACCGGTATCATTACTTCTGACTAATGCACCAAACGGCATTGCAAACGGTCTGGAAGCGGTTAATTATTTGAAATCGCTTTATACGGATAAAGTCGCTTTTGAATTTTCCCATGTAATCCAGCCGCAGGAACGCAGCTGGCTGCAAGAAAAAATTGAAGCTGGGGAAGTCAAACCCAAGTTGGATGCAGACAAAAAGAAACAAGTCTTGGACTTGTTGACGCGTGTAGAAGGCTTCGAGAAGTTTGTACATCGCACGTTTGTCGGCCAAAAACGCTTTTCTATTGAGGGCGTGGATTCACTTGTTGTGTTGATGGATGAACTGGTCCGACTTTCTGAGTCTGCGGGCACTCAAGACATCATGATCGGAATGGCGCATCGCGGCCGTTTAAATGTGCTTACGCATATCTTGAACAAACCGTATGAAATGATGTTTGCCGGTTTTGCGCATGTTGGAGATGACGCATTCCTTCCAGAAGACGGCTCACTTCAAATCACCAAAGGCTGGTTCGGGGATGTAAAATACCATATGGGCGCAGCCTTTAAATCGGAAAAAGGGACAAGTATCAAACTTGCCTATAATCCCTCACACCTTGAAATCGTCAGCCCGATCGTTGCAGGACAGACACGTGCGGCGCAAGAGCTTACGGATAAACCTGGTGTAGCAGCTATGGATCCTAATAAATCCTACTCGATTCTTGTTCACGGGGATGCGGCATTCCCTGGCCAAGGCATCGTGACTGAAACTTTGAACTTCAGCCGTGTTAAAGGCTACCAGACAGGTGGATCAATCCACATCATCGCCAATAACCTGATCGGCTTTACGACAGAGCAGTTTGATTCAAGATCGACGCATTATTCTTCAGATCCTGCAAAAGGCTATGAAGTTCCTGTTATCCACGTCAATGCAGATGAGCCAGAAGCGGTTGTCGCTGTGGCACGGTTGGCGTTTGAATACCGTGAGAAATTCGGCAAAGACATTCTGATTGATTTGATCGGTTACCGCCGTTATGGCCATAACGAAATGGATGAGCCGTTGGTGACAAACCCAACGATGTACCATGGCATCCACCAGCACGATACAGTCCGTGAACTTTACGGAAAACAGCTGTCAGCAGAAAACGTATTAGCTGAAGACGATGTTAAACAGCTTGATGCAGATATACAGAAAGAAATGCAGGAAGCTTACGATAGAGTCAAAGAAAATAAATCTGCGGATTTCCCGAAAGTCGAGATTCCTGACGGCGTCTTGAATGGCTATCCTGAAGTTCCGACAGGCATCGACAAAGATGTTCTGACGAAGATGAACGAAGAATTGCTGTCTTGGCCAAGTGATTTCTCTGCATTCGGCAAGTTGGCGCGCATTCTGAAACGCCGTGAAGATCCGTTCAACGGCAAAGGCAAGATTGACTGGGCACATGCTGAAACGCTTGCATTCGGTACGATCCTGCAAGAAGGCAATCCGATTCGTTTGACTGGCCAGGATGCGCAGCGCGGAACATTCGCTCATCGCCATCTTGTACTGCATGATGAAAAGAACGGCAATGAACTTGTGCCGTTGCATCACATCTCAGATGCTAAAGCATCGTTTGTCGTCTACAACAGCCCGCTTAGTGAAGCATCTGTACTTGGCTTCGAATATGGCTACAATGTTGAAAACGACAAAGCGCTTGTCATCTGGGAAGCCCAATACGGCGATTTCGCCAACATGGCACAGATGATGTTCGATCAGTTCATTTCAGCGGGACGCGCAAAATGGGGACAAAAATCCGGATTGGTCATGCTATTGCCGCACGGCTATGAAGGACAAGGACCTGAGCACTCGAGTGCCCGCTTGGAAAGACACCTTCAAATGGCTGCTGAAAACAACTGGACGGTTGCAAACCTTTCAAGTGCAGCAAACTATTTCCACATTTTACGCCGTCAGGCTAAAATGCTTGGAGAAGAGTCGATTCGCCCATTAATCATCGTTTCACCGAAATCGTTGCTTCGCCACCCTCTAGTTGGTGCGGATGTAGCTGATTTGACAGAAGGCAACTTCCAGACAATCATCGAACAACCGAACATGGGCAAAGATGCTAAAAAAGTGAAACGCATTCTGTTTGCGAGCGGGAAAATGGCGATTGATTTAGCAGAACGGGTAAAAGATGGAAAAGGCTACGAGTGGGCGCATATTGTCCGCGTCGAGCAGCTGTATCCATTCCCATCCGAAAAAATCAAAGCCATCGTTGACCGTTACCCGAATGCCAAGGAATTGGCTTGGGTACAGGAAGAGCCTCAAAACATGGGTTCATGGACATTTGCGGATCCATACCTGCGTGAAGCGGCAGACGGCAAAGAAGTGAAATATTACGGACGTATTCAGCGCCAAAGCCCTGCAGAAGGCGATGGAGAAGCGCATAAAGTTGAACAAGCACGCATCATTGATGAAGCATTAGCTAAATTGTAAGGATAATCTAAGGAGGAATTTTTTGTGGCAGAGATCAAAGTACCAGAATTAGCAGAATCGATTACAGAAGGAACAATCGCTCAGTGGCTTAAACAGCCAGGCGAAACAGTTGAAAAAGGAGAATTCATCGTTGAATTGGAAACGGATAAAGTCAACGTTGAAGTTATTTCCGAAGAAGCTGGAGTCGTTCAAGAACATTTAGCGCAAGAAGGCGATACAGTTGAAGTTGGACAAGTAATCGCAATCGTCGGCGAAGGTTCTGGCGAAGCTGCAGCACCTAAAGCTGAAGAAGCTCCACAAAAATCCGAAGAACCAGCTAAAACAGAAGCTCCTGCAACTCAAGAGCCTGTTGAAAAAGATCCAGCGGCTGAAGAGCAATCTTCTTCTGACCGGACAATCGCAAGCCCTGCTGCACGCAAATTAGCACGCGAAAAAGGAATCGACTTGGCTGCTATCACGCCAGTTGACCCAATGGGCCGTGTACGCGTTCAGGACGTAGAAGCTCACGGATCAAAACCGGCTGCAAGCGCTCCTGCTGCAAAAGCGGAAGCACCAAAAGCTGCAGCTCCTTCTTCTGATGAAGAAAATGGCCGCATCATCCGTGAAAAAATGACAAGACGCCGTCAAACGATTGCAAAACGTCTGCTTGAAGTAAGACAATCAACTGCCATGTTGACTACATTCAACGAAATTGACATGACAAACGTTATGGCATTGCGCAGCCGCAAAAAAGACCAATTCCTTAAAAACAACGACGTGAAACTTGGCTTCATGTCATTCTTCACTAAAGCTGTTACAGCTGCATTGAAAAAATACCCATATGTCAATGCTGAATTGGACGGGACAGATGTCCTTCTGAAACAGTTCTATGATGTCGGGATTGCTGTTTCAACTGAAGAAGGCCTTGTTGTACCGATCGTTCGCGACACGGACAAAAAGAACTTCGCTGAAATTGAAGCAACTATCGGTGAACTTGCGACTAAAGCACGCGATAAAAAGCTTTCAATTGCTGATATGTCAGGTGGTTCATTCACGATCACTAATGGTGGGGTATTCGGATCATTGATGTCTACACCAATTTTGAACGGAACACAGGTTGGTATTCTTGGAATGCACACAATCCAAAAACGTCCTGTTGCTATCGGCGACGAAGTCCAAATCCGTCCGATGATGTACGTTGCACTTTCTTACGATCACCGTGTCATTGACGGAAGCGATTCTGTAGGCTTCTTGAAAATGGTTAAAGATATGATCGAAAACCCTGAAGATTTGTTGCTTGAATCTTAAGAATTGATCACTCTGATAGTCCTGCATTGCAGGACTATCTTTTTTTTGTCATCATAAGGATAAGAACAGCCTAAAGGCGGTAGAAGTCCATGGATATCTCATTTTTTATTGAATTAGTGAAGGAATACGGTTATTTCAGCATGTTCGTCTTTAATTGGCTGTTGCTGTTCGGACTGCCGATTCCCAATGAAGTGGCTGCGGCATTTTCAGGCGTGTTGACGGAAATCAGTTATTTTAAGCCGGTCTATGCTTTTCTCTCCGCTTATTTGGGATTGGTCACCAGTAATACGTTTGCCTACTTTATCGGCCGCAGTTTGGGGCACCGGCTGTTGAACCGGTTGAACAAGACGCGCCTGAATGGCCCAATCAGCCGCTTTAGTGCCTTTCTTGAAAAGCATGGGGAATGGGCGATCGCTTTCAGTTTTTTCCTGCCGGGAATCCGTTGGGCTATGCCATATGTCGTCGGAGCCAACCGCTTTCCTTTTATGCGCTATTTGATGTTTGCTTATACAGCCGGCTTTGTCTGGATGTTCATCTACTTTAATATTGGCAGGATGTTCCCTTATGCTTATCAGACCATTCTTGAACACCTCCAGGGTTTTCTGGTTTTGGTATCGGTCCTTATTGTAGCAGCGGCCCTGCTGCGCTATTTGTATAGCGCAAAGTTTACGAAAAAGTGAAACGTCTCGAAAATTAAGGTGTTTTATCTTTTAGGTATATCGGTGGTGCAGGAACAATAGATTTTCAGGAGCCGGTTTGAAATTAACCGGGGTTTTCCTTATACTGAAGGATAGACAGATAGAAAAGGATGAGGACGATGATTCACAACGAATGGCTGGAAAAAGAAACAATCAAAACGGTCACATGCAAACATACCGACGCAGCTAAGTTTTTGGTTTCCAATGTGCTGACTGTAGGCAAAGAATACAAAGTGAAAAACGAAACCGAAGAATTCATTTTTGTCGTGGATAACACGGGCAAAATTGGCGGATTCTACAAAACGTATTTCGAGTGATCAAAAGAAATCTTCAGCAATAGAGAGAATTTTTTCCATTGCTGCCCGTTAATGCGGGACAACCGAATAGCGGCGACTTTTGCCGGTACAATTGGCTGCTGCCAGCCATAAAGAATGTCAAAAAGCCGATGGATTCACATCGGCTTTTTCTGTGGAAAGAAGGAATAAGAATGTCATTGATTGAACAGGATATCACGAAGCGTAAAGAACGGAGACATGAAGATTACACTAAATTAATCGGAAAGCCGGGTTATATTGCTCCCGATAACCATCTCTGGCAGGATATTCTGTCAGCAGTGGTATTGCGCAAGCCTGTATTGCTGAAAGGGCCGACCGGAGCAGGCAAGACCAAGCTGGCTGAAAGCATATCGGCTCTTTTCGGACAGCCGATGCAAAGCATCAACTGCTCGGTTGACCTCGATGCTGAAGCGCTATTGGGCTTTAAGACTTTGGTGCAGCGGGATGGCCAAAGCATCATCGAGTTTGTAGAAGGGCCTGTCGTAACTGCCATGAAAAAAGGCCATTTCCTATATATTGATGAAATCAATATGGCCAAAGCCGAAACGCTGCCGATTCTGCACAGCGCGCTGGATCATCGCCGCATGATGACCAATCCGTTTACCGGAGAAGTGATTGAAGCCCATCCGGATTTCGGCGTCATTTCAGCGATCAATGAAGGCTATATCGGCACGGCACCGATGAATGAAGCGTTGAAGAACCGCTTTATTGCGTATCCGATTCCTTATTTGACCGGCCAGCAACTTGCAGAGCTTTGGAACCGTGAATTTCCGGATGCAGACGCAACTCTGAAGTCGTTTATGCTGAATCTGGCGGAAGACTTGATGAAGCAAGTGAAGAATGGTTTGTTGTCGGAAGAAGCCGCTTCGATCCGCAGTTTGCTGGATGCTACGGCACTGGCCCAATACATGGATCCGCTGCGCGCCGTGCGATACGCGATTGCCGAAAAGTTGGAAGATGAAAGTGAACGCGATTTGTTCATGGACTTGGCTCATACTTGGAAAAAGTAGGTGGAAAAGATGGCATCAGTCAATCGCTTTATCCAATTCAATAACGAAACCATCGATACGAAAATGCTTCATCAAATGGAGTTGCTTGCCGGTGCGTTGGCGGATGCCCCTTATTTGAAGGTGACGACACGCAAATTGGTGGAACTGCGGCCATCTGAATCCGCCATGTCCATCAGTGTGTTTTGGCGGCATCGCACAAAACGGATCGAGCGCAACGGTTACTTGTCGGATATCTATTTGATGGCAGCAGGCTATTGGCGCGATTTCAGCTTCGCTGCATGGCGCCGTTTCAAACAAGTGGATACCGCTTTGCCGAGTTTAAGGGAACAATTATTATTGTGTGCAGAAGAGTTTCGGCTGTCCGAGAAGATAAAAGCGGCACGTCCCGGAACGGCTGCAGCTTTCGATACGAGGGAAGCTGTTTACACCGATTACCACGAAGATCAATTCCAGCAGAATCTGAAAAAAGGCTTTACAAGCGATTTGTTGATCAATGCGGCTTATTTGAGTTTGCGCGGTGTCGAAGTGAATGCTGGAGAGCGTTTCAATGCTTTATCATTCATCTGGACCGAGTTATTTGATGCAAGAACGACGATGGACTCCATAAAAGTAGTGAATCGGATTATGGACCGGATTGAATTTCTGCTGGAGTCGGATGCTTTGCATACGTACTACACATTTGGCGAGGCAGCCGATAAAGCTCCGCCGTTTCATTATCACGAAGGCATTGATGCCGAAGAGTCAGATGAACCTGAAGAAATTGAGACCATTGAGGAATGGTTCCAAGCCTGGCACAGGGAAACTGAAAAGAGCGAGGCGCCAGCAATGGAGTTTGAGCTCGAACGTGGAGATTCCCAATTGGCAGAAGGCGGCAGGGAAGAAGAAGGCACAGCAGACGTCCAACAGACCGCCAAAGGAGATTCAAGCGGAGAACATTTGGAAGACAGTGATGCAGAAGATCGGCAGATGGCAAGCAAGCCGAAAAAAGCGGAAGGTCGATTCGGATCTGCCAATGATCAGGTCGTATACCACGAGTCCAGGTTGCTGGCAGAAAGAGACCATCGCCTGGAGATCGAAGCCTGGCGAAACAAACAAGCACCGTATGTGCGGGCTTTGCTGAAAGAATTGAAAAAGCGCATGACGCAAAGGCAGGAAGGCGTCCGCAGCAATTTGAACGCAGGCCGGCTGTCGAAAAAACTGATGCCGTTGGTGATTGAAGAACGGCCAAAACCTTTCTACCGGAAAACAGCGCCTTCCAAAGAACTGGATGCAGTTTTCTGTCTGTTGATTGATGGCTCGGCTTCCATGATCGACAAGCTGGATGAGACCAAGCAGGCTGTCCTGCTTTTCCACGATGTGTTAAGAGGCTTGGATGTGCCTCATGAAATCGTCCTGTTCTATGAAGATGCGTACGAGGCAAGTGATGCTGAACAGCCGAATTATTTTCAATGGATGCATAAATTCGAAGACCGGGGCAGAGATCATGCACAGGAAATTGCCTCGTTGGATGCGCATGAAGACAATCGGGACGGTTTTGCCATACGCTGGATGAACAGCCGGCTGAAACGGCGGACCGAAAAACACCGCTTTTTACTGGTCTTTTCCGATGGGGAGCCATCTGCCTACAACTACGCTGAAAACGGCGTAGTGGATACGGCAAACGCTGTTTCGGAGGCGAAAAAGCAAGGCATTGAAGTGCTGCATCTGTTTTTGAGCGGCGATTCCATTACAGAAGAACAAGCGGCGTTTTACCGGATGATGTATGGCAATAAATCCGTCAGTGCTGATTCTCTCGAACAATTTGTCGAACAGACGCTGCGCCTGTTGAAAAGGAGTTTGCATCTGGTGATCCAGGCGGGATAATTTTTCATTGTTTCCGGCTAATACGGGCCTTTTCGAAGATTGACTTCCAATATAAGGATTTACTTTCCGACAAGCATAAAATACTTTCCAAAATAGCCGGAATACTTTCCGCTGGCATTCAAATACTTGCTGAATCTGTTGAAATACTTTCCATACAAATAAAACACAGAAAAAAATCCCCGGAAGCGATGGAGCTTCCGGGGATTTGCTGTTATTGATTGTTTTCATTGCCATCGTGGATCGCCAGAAGGCGCTGTTTCAAGTCTTCTTCCATGCGGCCGATTTCGAGCTCGGCGGCTTTGCGGTTTCTGCGGCCTTCCGCTTGGATCTTCAATGTTTCTTCGATGGTTTCGAGCAGGTTTTCCTGCGTTTTCTTCAACGTATCGATTTCAACGATGCCACGCTCATTTTCACGGGCAGTTTCAATCGAATTCATCTTCAGCATCTCAGAGTTTTTCAAAAGCAGGTCATTGGTGGTAGACGTAACTTGTTTTTGCGCTTCGACAGCTTTCATCTGTTTATTCAAGGTCAACGCAATGGCGATTTGGTTTTTCCATAATGGAATCGACGTCATGATGGATGACTGGATCTTTTCCGCCAAGGTTTGGTTGGTCTGTTGAATCATGCGGATCTGCGGTGCGCTTTGGATGGTGATTTGGCGCGACAGCTGCAGGTCATACAGCCGTTTTTCCAGACGGTCGACATATTGCATCATGTCGTTGACTTCTTGATAAACCATTTGATCCTGAGAACTCTCTGCTTTTTTGCGGAGGGCAGGGATCGTTTCGCTCATGATTTCATCGCGCTTCAATTCAGCAGCAGCGATATAGACATTCAATGCCTGGAAATACGTTTTGTTCTGGTCATAGAGTTGCTCAAGCATCTGGACATCATCAAGCAGTCCGCGTTTGGAATGGTCGAGCTGGATGCTGATGCGGTCGACTTGTGTGCTGAGCTTCTGGTATTTGGTCATCATTTCCTGGACTGAATACTTGGCTTTCGAAAAAAGCTTGCGGATGCCTGATTTTTTCCCTTGCGTCAATTCTTCAGGATTCAGTTCTTCCAGTTTCTTCATTAGATCGTGGAGCACGTCACCGACAGGGCCGATGTCTTTACGCTGCACATGATCGAGCATTTTATGCGAAAACTGGCTCAGTTGATTTTGGGCATTGGCACCGTATGTGAGAATCGCTTCGTTATTGCCGACGGGAATTTGCTTGGCGAGCTCCCGTGCTTTCGCTTGCTCTTCTTTCGTTAAGCGGTCCATTAAAGCGACAGGGCGCCCTTCTGCCTGTTCAGCTACAGACTGCTCCTGCTTTTCCAATTGCATGCCAAAAGGCGATTCCAATAAATCATCCAATTCACTTCGAGTTGATGGTTTCTCTGTCATCTTCCACGTCTCCCTCGTGTTCAGGCTCTGGCTGAACGAGTAATTTCTGTTGCTTGTTATTGTGCTTATCGACAGCCAATTGGGCGTAATCCAATTCCATACGGAGTCTTTCGACATCGCTGGATAGAACTTGCTTCAGATCTTGTTCCATCACTTTATTGAGCGACAACAGCATTTCCCGGGTGTCCTGCAAAGCGACGCGCATGTCGCGGTCTTTGACAGGCTGCCCAACCAATAATGTGTATTTCTCCGTCAATTCAATCGCTGAATCCAGATGGGAATAGAAGAACGGCTCAGCCAAGTAGAATTTTCTGGGGTTTTGTTGCACCACTGTAATGATTTTATTCGCAATCTTTGTCATATCCATCAATTGCTTGAAAGATGAAATGGAACGGACTTTATAATAATTGCTTTGAAGCTGTTTGATTTTATCTTTGCCTTCTTTTATCTGGTTTCTGACATTTTTAAATTCACTGCGGGTCATCCCGAGATTTTTGGAGTCTGATGAAAGTTGAACTTGCTTGATGGTCGTGTTGCTGGCAAGATAGGTTCCAGCTGCCACAGCTCCAGATGCGATCAATCCGATCTCTGCACCCAAATAAAGGACCGGAAACATCACAGTCATGAGAGGCAGGCTGACGGATTGCCTTTTGATGAAATTTTCAATCGGCTTTAAGGGCTTCATGCAATGGACCTCCTTTATTGCTACTTAACTATACGTCCTGGACACCGAAAAGTTTCGTTTCGATGCTTGCTTTACCTTATATTTTACGTGAAACTGCATGTCAATACAAACTTTCGAATCTCTTGAAAATATCATGCAAAACGCTTTACAAGCTGTAAAATATTTGGCAAAATGCTAATTAGGAAGAAATGGGGCTGGAACTATGCATGAAATCGTCTACACTCGAGCAGATTATGAACCTTGGTGGATGTTTGATGACTGGAAAGAAAAAATCGTCTCTCTTCAACAATTCTCTTCTGACGAGGAAGCACAGCGTTATTTGGAAGAACAGAAGCAGGCTTTCAGTCTGCAATTTGCCAATCATGAAAAACGGGATTTAGCTTTTGATGCTTACTGGAATGAGGAAGAAATGGAATATTGCGAAAAGTGCGAAGAGGATCTGCAGATTTTTCATAGTCTTATATGGCTAGTGGATGGGGTTCCAAAGATAAGTTTTTAGATTTATTTGACTTTTGTAGTCAATTTGCTATACTGATAGTAACAACATGAAATCTTGACCAATTACCGCTATTCACGCATTCCCAAAAGTGATCAGCAAGTGATGGTACTTTTGGGAATATGTGAATTTTTTTATTTGAAAAGATTCCATATTGAAAATTTTTTTACCACAGGAGGTAATTTACATGCAAGAAGGAACAGTAAAATGGTTTAACTCAGAAAAAGGCTTCGGGTTTATCGAAGTTGAAGGCGGAGACGATGTATTCGTACACTTCTCAGCTATCCAAGGCGAAGGCTTTAAAACACTTGACGAAGGACAACGCGTTGAATTCGAAGTTGAAGAAGGAAACCGCGGACCACAAGCTACTAACGTAACTAAAGTCTAATGTCCAAGAACCACTCTCTCCAGAGTGGTTCTTTTTTTGCATCAATTCAGCGAAAATCCTGTATGCTTTTCCTGCTCCCGGTTCTTTATTTCCTTCTACTCCTTTCTTTAAAGAAGTGAGGGACGTCCATTTGTTGCCGCTTCTTGCCGTGAAGGTTTTTATTCAGACTTGTCAGGGTATAAATAAAAGACTGGATAACGAGAATATGGGAGGTTTTAAGTATGGAAGGCAAAGTAAAATCGTTTGATGAAACCAAAGGTGTAGGCATGATTACTGGAGACAACGGCGAAGATTTCTTTTTCGAAGAGATCAATATCAATGTAGATGGCCTCCGGAAACTGAATCCTGGGCAACCGGTGAAATTCACCGTCTATCAAGGCGTAGCCGATAAAGAGCGTGTAGCGACAAATGTAACATTGGTATTCTGATGGTCAAGCCAAAAGTGATAGTTGCACAGAAGTAAGATGGAGGGGGGACATTCAAATGACGAATGAATACTTAAAAAAACCGATGCCAAGCGAAGAAAAACAACAGGATTTCTACCAGAAGCTCCGGGCGAAAGTCCAGAAATGGGTAGACAATAAACCCGGAGTGGTTGGAACAGTCAGCGGATATGTTCTTTTCGCTCCAGACCTTTTTCACTTGCTGACGAAGATGATGCTGGACGGCCGGATTGATGCGAAGAGCAAAGCGGCAGTTGGTGCCGGTATTATGTATTTTATCGCACCAATTGATTTTATGCCGGAAATTCTTGTAGGGCCAGGCGGATTCCTCGACGATGTTGTCGTGGCCGTATTTGTCATCAATACGCTTTTAAATAAATTCCCGACAGAAGTCATCACCGAGCATTGGGCAGGAGATGAAGATTTATTGGCGCTTGTCAAAAAAGTCTCCAACTCAGGAAATAAATACGTTTCCAAATTGCCTGCAGGCCGTTTAGTGAAACGTTTCACCAAATAAAACCAACAGGCAAAGCCAGGGATGTGAAGACATCCGCGGCTTTGCCTGTTTTTCTGTATTAAAAAAGCAATAGCCCTGCTCGTTTAACCGAGCGGGCTGTTGCGGGTGGTTGGATTAGTTGGTGATGCCTTGTGTATCTTTCCATTCCAAAAATTCATCATAAGTCAATTGCTTGTCGAGGATCGTTCCGTCTTCACGGATTTCAATCACGCGGTTTGCAACTGTCTGGATAAACTGATGGTCATGGGAAGTGAAGACCATGGCGCCTTTGAAGGCGATCATGCCATTGTTCAAAGCCTGGATCGATTCAAGATCCAAGTGGTTAGTCGGTTCATCCAATAACAGGACGTTAGCGTGCGACAGCATCATTTTTGAAAGCATGCAGCGTACTTTTTCGCCACCGGATAAAACAGAAGGTTTCTTTTTCACTTCTTCGCCGGAGAACAGCATTCTGCCGAGGAAGCCGCGAAGGAATGTTTCGCTTTCGTCTTCTGGTGAGTACTGGCGAAGCCAGTCGACCAATGACGTTTCGCTTCCTTCAAAATAGGATGTGTTGTCGATCGGCAAGTAAGCGCGTGAAGTCGTAACTCCCCAGCGAGCCGAACCGGATTCCGGTTGGTCTTCTTCTGCGAGAATACGCAGAAGCGCTGATTTTGCAAGCGGATCACCGATCAAGACGATTTTGTCGTCTTTGTTTAAGTTAAAGCTGATATTGTTCAATAATTTATTGCCGTCAACAGTTTGGCTGACATCTTTGACAGTCAACACATCGTTGCCGATTTCCCGGCCGATGGTGAAGTTGACGAACGGATATTTACGTGAAGAAGGGCGGATATCATCCAGCTCGATTTTATCCAGCATTTTCTTCCGTGACGTCGCTTGCTTCGATTTCGAAGCGTTTGCGGAGAAGCGGGCGATAAAGGCCTGAAGCTCTTTGATCTTCTCCTCTTTCTTCGAGTTTTGGTCCGATGCCAAACGTGTTGCCAATTGGCTTGATTCGTACCAGAAGTCGTAGTTTCCTACATACAATTGAATTTTTCCGAAGTCAAGATCGGCAATATGCGTACATACTTTGTTGAGAAAGTGACGGTCATGCGAGACAACGATGACGGTGTTGTCAAAGTTGATCAGGAATTCTTCCAGCCATTGGATGGCTTTCAAGTCCAGATGGTTGGTAGGTTCATCCAGCAAGAGAACATCGGGTTTGCCGAATAAAGCTTGTGCCAAAAGCACTTTCACTTTATCGGAACCGGAAAGTTCGGACATTTTCTTGTCATGGAGGTCTTCAGAAATGCCAAGGCCCTGCAACAAAATAGCCGCTTCAGATTCAGCTTCCCAACCGTTCAATTCAGCGAATTCGCCTTCGAGCTCGGCTGCACGCATCCCATCTTCATCAGAGAAATCCTCTTTCATGTAGATGGCGTTTTTCTCGGACATGACTTCATATAATTTCTTATGTCCCATAATGACGGTTTCCAGAACCGCGTACTCTTCGTATTCGAAATGGTTTTGCTTTAGAACAGCAAGTCGTTCGCCTGATCCCATATAGACATTTCCGGATTGCGCTTCAAGATCACCTGACAGAATTTTGATGAACGTCGATTTGCCGGCACCATTGGCACCAATCAATCCGTAGCAATTGCCGGGGTTGAATTGAATATTTACATCTTCGAATAGTTTGCGGTCACCAAAGCGAAGACTCACATCATTTACAGCTATCATTTATACGTACCTCCTAAATTTCACAATAAGAAGAGTATACCACGAAATCCACGGAAATCGATAGCAATCGCCCGTGGTCTCGGATAAACTAAAAATATAAGCTTATTTTACCTCGTTTTGCGTTCCAAATAAGCTTCCAACAAGCCAAGTTCCTTGTTAAGCAAATACTCCATCCGAACATATTCGCGCCGCCCGGGAATATGTTCGGGGGTTAGGCCTTTCATCGAATAGATAAAGTAGTAGCCGCCGATTTGGCGGAACAAGACAACGACATGCGGAAACTCATCGAAAATCGCTTTTATGTTATAGCGTTTTGCGTAACTCCAGTTTACGAGCTTCATTGACTACCCGCCTTTCACACCTCCATTTTAAATGATGCAAGGGTGAGAACACAAGTTTGGCGTAAGGCATTAATTTGAAAACCATTTAAACAGTAATATGCCCGTTTAGTATAGGTAGTTGAGCTAAAGGAATAATATTTGAGACACCGCCTCGCGCTGAGAAAAAACGCTAGAGATACAGAGCCAAACAGCGGAGACTCCTTAGACAAAGCTAGCGCTGCGATGCAGGAGCACCGGTTTTTACGTAGCAGGCGAGAGGATTGGGCGCGAGCCCGCTGGGGGAAGAAGGAGTGGAAGGCAGCGGCCTGCTCCATGGAACAAGCTATACATATTTGAGTTAGTTAACAGGAGGAAAAAACGTGGTTGAAAAGCAAAAGAAATCAACATTGGGATTGATGATAGTGGCCATATTGTTCGTTGCCTTGAACCTGCGGCCAGCCATTTCGTCCATCGGCCCGATGCTCGAGCCTATACGTGCAGATTTAAATCTAAGCAATAGCGAAGTCAGTTTGCTGACGGCGATTCCGGTTTTTTGCATGGGGTTATTTGCGCCACTGGCTGTATGGTTTGGTCGGAAGTTCGGCTTAAAGCGTTCAATCGCATTATTATTAATGGCAATCGGACTGTTTACGCTAGTCAGAGGCTTTTGGCCAACTTATCCGGTTCTGCTTGGCACCGCTTTTATCATTGGTTTGGCGATCGCTATTATTGGACCTTTGCTGTCTGCCATGATTAAACGTGATTTTCCATTGCGTACTGCTGCATTGATTGGAGTCTATTCGTTCGGAATGGGACTCGGGGCGACTTTGTCCGCGGGTTTGACCGGTGTCTTTTACACGATTGCTGATTGGCCGCTGGCAATTGCAAGTTGGAGCCTTTTGTCGATAGCTGCTATCATCGTTTGGCTGCAAGTGAAACAGCCGATTGAAGTGAAAGTGGAGAGTATAGCAGGGGACAGCGCTGTCGCTTTATCGCCATGGAAAAATAAACGGGCTTGGTATATGCTGATCTTTTTCGGCTGCCAATCGGCATTATTCTTTTCTATGCTGACCTGGCTAGCGCCGATTGCCATTGAAAAAGGAATGTCGGTCCTGGCAGCCGGTGGTGTACTGACATTAATGACTGCCGTCCAGATTGCAGGAAGCATCAGCATTCCGCAATTTTTCAATCGATTTCCTAATCGTTTCATGTGGACGGTAATTATATTGGCTTCCGGCACAATCGGGATACTGCTGCTGATGTTCGGAAGTCTCGCCACGATTTGGATCGCGGCTGCTTTTATCGGTGTTGCGCTGGGGGGGCTATTCCCGATTGCCTTATTGATGCCTCTTGATGAGACCGTTTCTGCTGATGAAGCCAATCGCTGGACGGCTATGACGCAATCAGGCGGCTATATCATTTCGGCTTTCATGCCGTTGACGATTGGCATCGTTTATGACCAGACAGGCAATCACACGATTACGTTGTTGATGCTGCTTAGTTTTATTGTGCTGATGTTCATTTTTGCTTTCCTGCTCACTAATAAGAAAGAGGCTATTTCTTGATATCCGGGAGGAAGAACTCTTTGATCGCTTTCGGCTGCAGGATAAAAAGCCAGGAAAGATACAGCGAGATCAACGGGAAAATGATGCACCAGGAAGAAACCATAGTGAATGACAGTTTTGAATTCGGAAAAAATGAAGAGAAATACCAAAAATTATAACTTAAGGTCAATAACATCGTAGTAATCGGACCGACATAAATTCTTTTGGTCAAGATAGCGAGCACAATGCCGATTCCTATAACCATTGTCGGTAAAATCACTAATTGCATCACAATCGGGTCGATGGATTCTATAAGCTTCAATCGAGTTCCTCCCTAATTCGAATGTAAATAGGCGATTTGACGGAATAATCCGTCAATAAATGAGGGGAAAAAAAGTTGACGCTTCAAGCGTCAACTTTTTCCCAGGCATTGGACAGAAATGCATCCCGTCCGGATTCTTCACGGTCTTTTTTGTAATGCTCGGCATTTTTCTTATAAAAATCCTGATGGTACTCTTCCGCTCTGTAGAAAGTGACGGCATCCAAGATTTCTGTCACCACAGGTTTGTCAAAACGCCCACTGGCATCAAGGTCCTGCTTTGTTTTTTCAGCCAGCGCCCGCTGCTGATCGTTGTGGACAAAAATAGCAGCCCGGTAGGAGGAGCCGCGATCCTGGAATTGGCCCTCGTTGTCAGTCGGATCGATCTGCTGCCAAAAAATATCCAGCAATTGTTCATACGGGAAGATATCCGGTTGGAACGTGATTTCCACGGCTTCCATATGTCCGGTAGTACCCGATTTCACCTTTTCGTATGTAGGGTTTTCGATATGCCCGCCGATATAGCCGGAAACTACCTGTTCAATGCCGTCAAACTGATCGAACGGTTTGACCATGCACCAAAAGCAGCCGCCTGCGAATGTCGCTTTTTCTGTCATAATTATGTCTCCTCTCGAATTAGTGATAACCTGTTTTATACTTTGCGGATGAGATTTTGGGCTTTTCGGCATCTTGTTGTTTATATAGGAAGAAAAGCTAATTTCTACATCATCTTTTAGTAGGTAAGAAAAATCTTACCACTCCGCTTGATTCACGACAATTAAAATGTTTTATTTACAATGAATTTACCATTGGAAATCAAAAGGTGGGCTTTCAAACGGCAATGGGCATTAGTTTTTTTATGAATTCAATGGTTTCGTATGAGAAAAAGCCTATATTCCTGATTCTTTTCATTTATTTAAAGGAAATCTTGAAACTTAATGCATACCTGCGCGTCATATTGACGTAAAAGTTTAGAAAGGAGTAGATCTGTTATGGAAGAAGAATTACAACCTGTCAGAAGAAAAAGACGCAGAAAAAGAAGAGTACGGCTGCGCGGCATCATCTTCCTGCTAATGGTCGCTCTTATTGCAGTTGGTGCTTATGCATTCATACAATTTAAAAGTGGAGTAAGTTTAGCAGAAGACAATACCGAGCAAGAACCAGTAGCATTTGATGGAGATGAAGCAAACGGTGATTACGAGAATATCCTGGTATTGGGTGTCGATTCCCGTGGAGAAGAATTTTCACGCACAGATACAATGATGCTCGCTACACATGATAAAGTAAATGGGGAAATCAAGCTGACGTCATTCATGCGCGACATATATGCGGACATTCCCGGTTATCAATCCTATAAATTAAATACAGCCTATTATTTAGGAGAAAAACACGGTGAAGGCGGTGTGGATCTGCTGGCGGATACTCTGAGAAACATGTTCGGTGTGGAAATTCATCATTACGCAGTGATTGATTTTGAGAGCTTTGAAAGTCTGGTTGATGTGGCAGCTCCAAACGGCGTAGAAATCGATGTGGAAAAAGCGATGTCGAAACGGATTGGGGTCTCATTGGAGCCAGGTGTCCAGAACCTGAACGGCAAAGAGCTTTTAGGGTATGCGCGTTTCCGCGCAGACGATGAAGGCGACTTTGGCCGTGTGCGCCGCCAACAACAAGTGATTGCGGGCATGAAAGACGAATTGATCAGCATTTCTGCGATTCCGAAATACCCGAAAATGGCAGGAGCTTTGCAAGGCTATGTCCAAACGGATATGCCTCTGACCGATCAAGTGAAATTGGCGACACAGTTGGCAACCGGCGGAAGCGGGGAAGTGGGCCGTCTGACTTTGCCTGTTGAAAACAGCTATAGTTACGGAAATTACTCCCATGCAGGATCGGTTCTCGATATTGATGTAGAACAGAACAAACAGGCCTTAAGTGAATATTTGTCACAACCCTTAGACTAAATTATCAGATGATATGATAATATGAAAGTAGATAGTCTATTAAGAAAAGGGGAAGCTTATGCAGCCAGAGGACAAGCCATCGTTTTTTGCTACAAATTATATTCGCTTTTTAGGCGGAAGAAATACCATATTCACGCTGATTACGCTATTGCTGCTTGGCTTGGTGGTTTTCACTTTCAAAGAGGTTTCGTTTATTTTCCACCCGCTTAGCGTATTCATGAAAACCGTAGTCCTACCGATTGTGTTGGCATTGATCCTCTTCTACTTGCTGCGGCCGGTGTTGCGCATGTTGGAGAATTTTAAAATTCCGCGCATTTGGGGGATTCTCATCATCTTTCTTGGCGTGGTCGGACTGATCACATTATTGATCGTCTTGGTATTTCCATTTTTAAAATCACAATTCCAAACACTCATTGAAGAGTTTCCGACGTATTTTATGCAATTACTGACGGATGTGGATGCCTTTTTAAGAACCTCGTATATCGGTGATTATTACAGTGAATCCAACTTTACAATCGACACCTTGCTTGCAACGTTGCCTGGCAATATTGCAGATACCCTGCAAAATACCGTGACCAGCATCATTACAGGGGTGACTGGTTTAATTTCAACGATTACTGGCGTTATTTTATCGGTGGTCATCGTTCCGTTTATCCTGTTTTATCTGTTGAAGGACGGCGAGAAATTGCCGGAGTATTTCCTCAAACTCTTGCCGCCCAGATTCCGCGACGATACGCGTGAAGTATTCACGGAAGCGGATAAGCAATTGGGGGCTTACATACAAGGGCAGCTGATTGTAGCGTTTTGCATTGGTGTCATGGTTTATATCGGATTCCTGATCATTGGCATGGATTATGCCTTGCTGCTGGGGGTTTTAGCCATGGTGACCAGCATTGTGCCCTATATAGGGCCTGCTATTGCCATCACTCCTGCCGCCATTATTGCACTTGTTACATCCCCTTTCATGCTGGTTAAACTGGCAATAGTCTGGACGGTTGTGCAGTTGGTGGAAGGAAATTTGATTTCTCCACAAGTTATGGGAAAAACATTATTTATCCATCCGGTGACGATCATCTTTGTGCTTTTGACAGCGGGGTCGCTATTCGGTGTTGTCGGCGTCATTTTAGGGATTCCGATGTATGCGTTGCTTCGGGTCTTGATTTCCCATTTTTATAGGCTCTTTAAACGCCGTTACAACAAACATGAAACCAATTTGGAAAATCAATACGATTATACAGAACTATAAGATTGTTTTAAAACAGCATAATAGTGGTATATAAGGATTAACAAAAGTTGGGGGTTTCTACGTTATGAAGTTCAAAGATTTTTTATCATCAATCGGCATCGGGTCTTTAAAAGTCGAAACGGTAGTCGAAATGCCGCATCTCGAAGAAGGCGAAACATTGAACGGGACAGTGTATCTGGACGGTGGAGACGGCGATCAAACAATTGATTTCATTGAGTTGAACGTCATCAAACTAGTCGAAAATACACGGGACGACAGCGATTTCGATTTTTACGAAACGGTCATCGGAAAACAATCGATGGAGTTTGCAGGATCGGTCAAATCAAAAGAAACGGTCATGCAGCAATTTGAAATCATGCCTGATGAACGCTGGATAGTGGATCATCCAAAAGCAAAATTGATTTTGCGTACTGTCGTCCATGTAAAAAATGGCGTCAATGCACAAGATGAAGACGAAATCACATATGGAACATACGAGAGCTGATTTTCAGCTCTCTTTTTTTATGCTTGCAGATGAGGGCGAAACTGAAATTAATTAAATGAATAGATACGATGCTGAGATTAGTGGAAGTTTTTTCAGCAAAGCGGAATTAGTATGCGCCAACGAAAATTTAGAAAACTTTGTTCTATTTCATTAATGATATTGATAATCATTCTCACTTGTGATAAGGTATGTGAGAACACAAATTAAAAATTAAACAAAGGCACAAGCTATCGAAAAAAAGCGAAGCTTGTGCTTGGGTGTTGCAATAGCCAGCTGGTTAACCTGCAGCAACAGGCCGTGACCCTGTATTTGTGGAAGGAACCGGTTAGGAAAAGTGGGAGAATGCTGACATGATCGCTTTCGTCCTTTGTTCGGAATAGTTTTCAGACATTCCGTCTGGACGTGAAATTATCGGTTAGCAGAAGTGTAGAAGAGGCTCAGGCGCAATTATTGTTCAAAGGTGCTCTGCTCAGCATCTGTGGAACAGCAAATGCTGCCAGGAAGCCTCTATTATTTTTTACCAAATTCCTGCTAATGGTGCATTGCAGCTGGAGAACAAAGGAGTCCAGCTTACGGCTGATAGGAGCGGAGGCAGATGAAGAAAGCAATGTTGTTGCTGTGCTTGAGCCTGTTTCTATCCAGTGATGTTCAGGCTCATGTGCCGGGTGGACAACTGGAAAATCGCAATCATGTGGAAGGTGGTGTGCAAACGGCTATTCTGCTCGAGGCTGTGCCGGATGCTTACCCACAAAAAGCACATTTGCCCGCAATTCAATATACAAGGCTCGAAATAAAGCTCGCTGATATGTCGTCAGCCGAAATGAAACGAGAACTGGTGAAGGCAGAATTGGATGAAGAAGCAGGACAAGTCGATTGGAAAACAGCCATCATCGTATTATGCGTCGCTTTTCTGGTTTACTGGATCAACAAGAGCAAGCGGCAGGATATCGATTAGAGCCGAGTGGAGCAAGCAGATACTGATGTCCAGTCCCTACTCGTCAAAATAAAATACATAAAAACCCATTGCCCAAGCTTGCCTTTTGAGGACAAGTGTAAGCAATGGTTTTTTTATAATCAGTTGAAAGTGCAGTGGCTGATTATGGAAGTGGTCACTTCAAAGGGATATCGTAGATCATTTTGGCGCCGAGGGCTTTAATTTCGATGTGGGGGGATGCTTTTTTCAGGCTGGCTATTTGCTCGGTTGCTGCCTTTTGGGCATCTTCGAAGTTCCGATGATTCTCAATGCTTCGGGTAGGCTGAAGTTCAAAGGGAGCAGAAGGCGATTCTTTAATAAATAATAATATTATGTAACCTTCTTGTATAGAAGTATCCATAAATGTATTGGGCTCAATCAATAATTCATTGTCAGGGAAGTAGCTGATTTTATCTTCACAGATGATCGCAATTTTTTTCAAGATCCATATTTTCGAGTAGCCGGAAGAAATGGTGGATTCGACTCGCTCAAGTACGGTTTCCAGATGCTGTTCAAACAACGGAAACAAATGCGGATGGTGAGGGACAAAGGTAAAGTAAATCCGGCTATCTTGTTCATCGAGCAGTTGAAAGCGATTCACAGTAATTCCTCCCCGTCGATTCGAAATATGTAACTGCTTTCATTATAATCGATAGCAGCCTCGGGAACAAATGGCTGTTATCCATAATACATGTAAAAAACTACATAATGTTATATAGAAAAGTTCAAAACACGCAACAACAAAAAAAGTAAAAAGTAAAAAAGAAATAAAAAAAGACGATTCTCCAATTGGGAATCGTCTTTTTAGTCGATCAGTTCATTATAATGGGGAATTTTCTACACCAAGTTTAATCCAATCTTCTTTTGGGGGACCGTAAACACCAAAAGGCTTGAGGCCAGCTTGGCGAATCAGCACCGTCATCTGCCCGCGGTGATGGACCAAATGTTTAATGAATCCCATTAGAATTTGAGCGTTCGTTTCCTGGCGGCCAAAAGCGTTTTGCACTTGCTTTAAGGTTTCATCCGTCCATTGTTCTTGAAGTGCTTTCGAAGCTTTTTGGCTGAGGTGTTTGAATGTCTCAGCAATCTCTTTAGCTGAGGATGGAACGGTTTCGCTGTTTTTGACCTGTTCGATCTCTAATCCGAAATGAGCCAAGTAGTCGGGAATGCCAGTCGTGATGTGCCAGGCGATTCGGCCCAAAGACCGTCCTTCAGGATAGACTTTTTGTTCCAGCGATTGATCTGTTAAACCTTCCAGGACCTGTTGAGTCAATTCGGCTTCTTTTTGCCATTCATTGATGAAATCCGTTAATGTCACGTACATGCTGAATCCTTCCATTAGCGATAAATTAGCAATCACTGCTTCCACTTAAATTAACACAGCCGGCAGCGTAAGGGAAATAAGTTGCCGCCAAAGTGGTTGCAGTCAAAAAGTGTTTTAATGATGGATTCATAAAGGGATGTCCACTAGTAGAGAACGTGATTATCTCAGCTCAGCCAGCTGCCGCCAATGCAACTGGCGAGCAGAATGACCAAAAAAACTCCGGACATCCATATATCGGTGCGACCGATCCTGACCGGCCGATAATAGGCACTTCTTGGCTCTCCGGTGAAGCCTCTTGCTTCCATGGCAAATGCAGAACGTTCCGCTTTTCGGACAGCGCCTGCAAGCATTGGAATCAAGATGCGGCGCATCTCGAGCAAACGCTGCCAACTGTATTTTTTCATTTCGGCACCACGCAGTCGTTGTGCCTGCTGAATCTGGGTAAATTCGTCTTTCATGACCGGCAGAAACTGATAGCCGACCATGATGCCATATGCCATTTTAGGCGACAGCTTTAGCTGCTGCATCAGGCTCATGATGAATTTCACGGGATCGGTGGTGAATGCAAACAGCAACGACAAAGTGGAAAACGCCATCACACGTAAGGCCAATGACAGCGCACGAGCCCATTGTTCATCCGTCACGTCAATTCCGGCAAATGACCAGATGACAGTCCCGCCTGTGTCTGCACCGAATACCACAGTGGTCCATAAATAGCCGAAAGCGCCGATTGAAAAGGGCAGCATGAACAACAGCCAGAGTTTCCATTTTGTGCGGCTCATCGTCAGCTGCAGGAGGAGAATACCCAACCAAAACAGCAGCGGCGTCCAAGGGTTAAAGAAGAATGCCAGTGCGAGCATCGACACGGTAACAAGGACAAACTTGACGGACGGATTCATGTCATGCAAAAGATTCCGCAAGACGGGACACTCCTTTCGGCGCCAGCAAATGATGCTGTTCCAGCAGCTTATCATTTTGCCAAACATCTTTTGCAGCAAACTTGCCGGTCATTTCACCGTCTTTAATAAGCAGCACCGAATCAGCCAAGCTCGCCGCAAATTCCATGTCATGTGTAATGATCAGAAAAGTTGCCCCTTCTTTGGCGCGCTGGTCAATCAAAGCAAATAGCTCAAGCAACGCAGCTGTATCCTGTCCGGAGGTCGGTTCATCCATCAACAGCACTGGCCGTTTATCCGCGAGCATGGCAGCTATCGCTACGCGCCGTTTTTGCCCATGGCTGATGGCAAATGGATGGGCTTTCTGTATTTCCTCAAGACGCAGACTATCCATCAATTGGGTTAACTCGAACGGAGTGGAGGCCCCAGAAAAAGCGACTTCCTGTTGGACACTTTGGGTCAGAAACAGGTACTCCGGCGATTGAGGTACATAGCCGATGCCATCCGATTCAACCTTTCCGGTCGTCCGTTTGTAGATGCCGCACAGCGATTTTGCCAAAGTGGACTTGCCGCTGCCGTTCGGTCCGGCAATCACCACCACTTCGCCACGGCTGACGGAAAAAGACACCGGTGCAAGCAGTTGCCGATCTTTGATTGTGACAGAAAGCTTTTCTGTCTGTAAGGCCACTTCCGACTGGCAACTGGACTGCCGTTCAGGAAATGAAACCGGCAGCCGCGGTATGAATGGGTGGTCTGCGTCTATAGCGCCATTACAGCCCATTTGAATTTCTCGCCCGAAAAATGTGCCCCAGCTATCGAGACGATGCTCGACCGCAACAATAGTCAGGTTGGACTGCTGCTGAAGTTCTTCCAGCCATTCGACAAATTGTTTGGCAGTATAAGGGTCAAGGTGAGACAAAGGCTCATCAAGCAATAAAACCTCCGGATCCATGATCAATGCGCAAGCGGTTGCCACGCGCTGTTTCATTCCTCCGGATAGAGATTGGATAACGGAATGGCGCAGATGTGAAAGTCCAGTGACTTCCAAAACGGTGGTGATGCGCGGTTCCATCTCAGCAAGCGGTGCATGCAGGTTTTCCAGCGTGAATGCCAGTTCTTCTTCAACGGTCGGCATGCAGAACTGGGAATCAGGATCCTGGAAAACCGTCGCAATGCGGTGATTAATTTCACCTGGCGCATATTCATCCGCAGATTTCCCGAACAAACGGATTTCTCCGTCTACCAGACCATCGCAGTTATCGGGATAGAGGCGATTGAGCAAATACAATAAAGTGCTTTTTCCGCAGCCGCTTGGACCGGAGATGACCAGCCGTTCACCCTGCTCGACTGAAAAGGAAATGCTTGTTAAGGTTTTTTCGTCATCTTCCGGAAAGCGGAAAGAGAGGTCCGTTAAAGAGAAAATCTCTTCAGGCATTCACATCACCTTTTTTCGTGCGTGCAATTGCATAGCCGCGGAGCGAACCGGTCGCAAGCAAGGCATCGCCAATATACTTGCCGCCGATTCCAGCGATAACAGCACCGCTGAGGACACGGATGGTGAACATCAACGCAACGAATGACGGATCCAGTGCCGCATAGCCCGATACGAAATAACCGTAGACAAAGCTGAAGACGGCCGATCCAATACCTGCAAGCATAAGGACAAGGATATTGAAATGCTTATAGCCGGTCAATGCAAACGCGGCTTCAGCACCAAGCCCTTGGATAACGCCTGACAAGATCAGACGGGGACCGACGGCATTGCCGATCAGCACTTCAATGGCAGCAGCCATAGTTTCGGATAAAACCGCAGCACCCGGTCTGCGGATAATGTACATGCAAATGATCGAGACGATGAACCAGATGCCGAACATCCATTCATAGGCAAGGGGGCCAATCAGTGCTGCCCAAATGTTCGCGACGTGGAGAAACAGCAAGTAAACGATGCCAAAGACGACCGCAAACAGGGACATCAAGACGACTTCTTTTAATTTCCATGATTTCAGCATGTTACAGCCCTCCATGAGACGGACTGTTGATGCTCATCGATACCGTCATCACCAAATGGCGATGTTTATCGGAACGGGCGTTGGTGAAGGCCTCTTCGTAAAAAGCGAAGACATCATGGATGTCGCCGTGAATGCCGCTGGCGTAATGCATGGAATCGTTGAAGACGCCTTGTTTTTTGGCACGGTCGACTTCCTGGTAGATGACTGCCATGTAATCCGGATTGTTCATCGGATACAGCGCAAACTGGGAAGACACGTATTGCTTGGTGAAATCGGTATTCAACAATTCATCGTCTTTTTCCAAGTAGACGTCCCCTGATGAATCGCCTGGGCAGCCGATTGAGAAGGTGCCGGACAACGCGACATGCTCACCGGATTTTGCAGTATGCAAAGCTAATGCCTTCGCGACATTGAATACGTGATTCTGTTTGCCGCGAATGACTGTCGAAACGTCATCGGTGTGCATCCAGACGTTTGAAGTGTCCGTTTCGTTCAATGCTCCTTTAATGACTTTGATGAAATCGCCGGTCATCGGATGAAGCGAAAAGCGAAATCCGACAATTGGACTGGTACCGCATTGCAATGGTTCCATATCAACATTCCTCCTAAAAATTTGCACAAAAAAGACCGCATCCGTGAAGATGCAGCCATAATCTACAAATAACCAAAAGGAATTATTTCAGAAATGCGCCGCACTTCCTCACGCAGGTATTATCCTGATCGAGTTATAAGGGATCGAAGCTTGCGCTTGCATCTCAGCCATAATGGGCACCCCTAGTGCAGTAAACGGTATGCGGTTTTTGTGTTCGGGTTGTTCCCGATGGGTTTAGTGTAGAGGAAGTGGTGGAGGATGTAAAGGGGAGATTAGAAAGATGTACTCAGTAGTCATTTAGGTTGGGATTCTGAAATCGCTTCGGTCGCTTTGGGCATGGCTCACGCGTTGAACCAGGAAGAGCACCTGTTTCATCGCTCCGCCCATGGACGTACCGGCGCTTTGAGTGGTAAAGTCAGTTTTTTCGATTATCTAGAGTTATCTCCTCGCTTCTCGATATATATTTTAGTAAAAGAAATAAGTTTAGAAAAAATTTTTCCAATATTTTCTTCTTAAGTTTGCAGATTTTCGTTATACTGGAGTCATTATGACTGTAGGAGGGCATTTGATGAGTACCATTTCCCTTAAAAAGAAAACAGCGAGCATTGTGCTGGAGAAAAAACAATTGACCGGTGTTACGGCTAAAGTCGGCATTGTCTTGGATATTACAGGATCGATGCGAAAGCTGTATCGCGACGGCGTCGTGCAGGAAGTTGTGGAACGGGTGCTGGCAGTAGCGAGCCAATTTGACGATGATGGCGAGCTGGATGTCTGGGTGTATGACAACGAATTTTCCCGTTTGCCGGCAGCGACAGAAGAAATTTTCATGGGCTACGTAGAAAAAAACATCCTGTCCAATGACAGTGTCCACAAGTTCGGGCGAAACGACGAACCGAAAGTCATGAAAGATGTGATTCAGAAATACACGAAAGAAGAACCGAGCGATGTCCCGGTTTTTCTGGTCTTCATCAACGATGGCGGATGCAAAGCCGGCATTAAGAAATTCATTGTGGAATCGTCGACTCAGCCGATCTTTTGGCAATTTATCGGGATCGGGGATTCGAACTTTGATGTCTTGAGAAAACTGGATACGATGGAAGGCCGCTTCGTGGATAACGCGAATTTTTTCCATGTCTCGGACATCGACCAAGTGACGGATGAAGAACTGTACAATCAAATGCTGAATGAATTTCCCGAGTGGCTGAAAGAAGCGAAGGAGAAAGGCATCTTGCGCAAAAAGCGAAAATCGCCTTTGGACTTTATTTTCCCGAATCGAAACAAATGAGTGAAGCCAAAAAAAAACCCGATGAAATCTATTGATTTCATCGGAGATTTTAATTGTCTGTGTTAATTTTGCTCATAACCGGCATTGAATTTCCGGTTGTCAGCTTTTTGAACATCGCGGTTGATTGCCGGGCGCGTCAGCGAAAAGACGGCGCAGGCAAGGGCAATCAAGACGATTACAGCGCCAACCCAAGCGGTGCTTGAGACGGAGCCGGTTTGCGTCAAGGTGAAGCCGCCGATGGCAGAACCCAGCGCAATTCCGATCTGTAAGGCGGAGTTATTGAAGCTTTGCTGAATATCTGATGTGGCAGGGTCGGTTTCAATCAAATAGCTTTGTTGAGGCGGAGCCAAACTCCAGCTCAGTGCTGCCCAAATGACCATCACCGGCAGGAAAATAATCAGCGAGAACGTTGTCAGCGGAAGCAGGAATAAGACAACCGCAAACGCTGAAATAACGATGATGATGCTTTTCTTTGAGCCGATCGAATCGGACATGGTACCACCGATCGCACCGCCGCTCACAGCTGCGATTCCGAACAGCAAGTAGCAAAGGCTGACCCAGAACGAACTGAGCTGCAGGTTGGTCTCCAAAAATGGTGTGAAGTAGGCATAAACGGTATAATGTCCGGCAAGCATGAACATAGTCGCGAGATGAGCGGAGCCGATTTTAGCGCTCGCCACTGCTTTTAACTGCTGTTTGAGCGGGATGGCTGTGCCGCCAGGAATTGGCTGGATGTAATGGGCGATGAGCACCATCGAGCCGACGGACAATGCCGCGATGCCAAGGAAAATCACACGCCAGCCGAAGGCATCTGAAACGAGGATGCCGAGCGGAACCCCAAGAACGAGCGAAGAGCTGATGCCCATGAAAATCAGGCCGATTGCTTTTGCGCGGTAAGGCGGTTCAACGATTTTCGCCGCAATGGTCAACGACAAAACGACAATAAGTGCCGTACTTGCAGCGGTCAATACGCGCGCAATCATCATCCACGTAAAGTCTGGACTGAAAAACGTCAGGATATTTCCAAGGAAAAAGATGAACAAGGAAATCAAATAAACTTTCTTCCGTTCGAATCGGCTGGTCGCCACCAGCAAGACGGGTCCGGCAATGGCGTAGATTAATGCAAATAAGGTGATCAACTGCCCGGCTGAACTCAACGAGACGCCGAACTCTTCGGCGATTGTCGGCAAGATGCCTCCGACAATCAGTTCCACGAGTCCGACTGCAACTGTGGATAATGCTAGGATGTATACTTTCAAATTCATGGGTTCGTACGCTTCCTTTCAAAAATAAAATAGAATAAAAAAATGGCTTAAAGGTCCCATTCAGAAAACACAAAAAAATCCTGATTACAAAAAACGAACAGATCGTTTTCTGTAATCAGGATTTTGCGGTTCCTGGTAGAGACCCTTAAGCCATATTCTTAAGGTTATACAGACGCTTATGAAGTATTTACTTTGAAAATCTTACTACAGACTCCAAAATTCTGCAAGCTATCAGGATAGAAAATCAAATCACAGACAAAAAATACAAACGAAAATCGGTTCTGGCTTTCTGCAAATTTCAGCCAGTCGCTGGTCATTGAATGCAAAAGCGAGTATCAACGATTCGGAAGATTAGATGGCAATTTCACCAAAGAAATAAATTAGATAATTAATAAAATTCGCCGACCATAAATGGGTACGATGTGCTATTATATGTAAGATATTCCAAAATGAGAGGGAGTAAATGATGGACAAGAGCATGATTCAATCGAAAAGGGAAAACGTCTATTTTTTCATCAGTTTATTATTGAGCATTTTTATCTACGCGGCAGCCATTGTGTCCATTATCGGGATTGCAATTGCCATTACGATTTTCATCATCCTGCTTTTCACCAATGCCATCATGCTCGGTTCAATCCGCGGCAATGGCGTCCGGATTCACGAGCGGCAGTTTCCGGATGTCTATGAACGCGTTCAGGTGTTGGCAAAGGAAATGGAACTGAAGAAAGTACCGGATGTCTTTGTCATCCAATCTGAAGGGGCGCTGAATGCGTTCGCCACCCGTTTCTTCGGCCGCGATATGGTCGTTTTGTATTCGGAAGTGTTTGAAATGGCGCGCGAGCAGGGACAGGAAGAACTGGACTTTATCATTGCCCACGAACTGGCCCATGTGAAGCGCCGCCATATCTGGAAAAACCTCTTGATCTTGCCTGCTGGGTTTATTCCGTTTCTCAGCGAAGCGTACAGCCGGTCATGTGAATACACGTGTGACCGTCACGCGGCCTACACGATTCAAAATGCACCAGCCGCAAAACGCGCATTGACGCTTCTTGGAATCGGCAAAAAGACGTATTTGGAAGTGAACGAAGACGCATACCGCGAACAGATCGCTACGGAAACCAACGCCGTTGTCTGGTTGAGTGAAGTACTGTCGACGCATCCGCGTCTGCCAAAACGCATCCAATCCATCGAACAATTCGCTCAAGGAGATTCGAAGTTTTACGAACCGGACCACGGGAAAATCGTGCTTGGCGCGACATTGATGGTCGGAGTTATAGGAGCTGCCTATTTCCTGACCGTTGCTCTTTTTGCAGGAGGGGCATTGGCGTTTTCTCAGTTTTTGCCGGATGTAAATGAAACCTTTATTGAAGACGATTATTCGATTCAAGATGACTTTTCAATTGAAGGCGAGACGCCATTGATGGCTGCGGCATCGATGGGCGATCTCGCGGGTGTCCAAGAAGCGCTTGCGGATGGGGAAGATGTACTCGCCAAGGACTCTGAAGGCACAGATGCTTTGATGTACGCCGTCTATTCAGGTGACACGGCCATCATCAACGCTTTGATCGACGCAGGGGCTGATGTGAACTCGTCCGATAATTACTCAACGGCATTAGGTTCAGCCGTGATGTACGGGGAACATGAATCGGCCTTGCTGTTGCTTGAAAAAGGAGCTGACCCTGCCTTGCCGGGTCCTGATGGTCTGAGTGCGATGGACCATATGGGAGCAGAAAGTGAAGCGGAGTTAGTGGAGATGCTGGAATAAAGAAACCCGCCTTTGCGTGTCTCACGAAAAAGCGTCGATCACTTTAGTGGATCGGCGCTTTTTAGCTGAATCCAACTAGATCAAAGGAGTGTTCCGATGTTCACAGTTCAAAATCTATTCATCGCTGTTTGGGTGATCGGGGGCATCTTATCAGTCATCGGTAACTTTCGAAAAGGCATTATATGGGTCGTTCCCACCTTGGTTTTAACCTTATTCATGCTATTCGGTTTCTGGTACGACTCGCAAGGGGACAGCCATTTCGCGCCAATCACCATGTTGGTCATCCTGTCTGTCAGCTTGTTGGATGATGTCGTCTATTTCGCACTTGGCCGGATGCCTGCCGGGCTATTCAACCGGCCCGAGCCTGCAGAGCCGATTAAAGAATTGATCCGGAGGTTGCTGTCTTTTGCGGTAACCCTGGGACTCATTTTCCTCATCAGCTCATATTTAATGTAATTTCATCAAAAACGCCACCTTCGAAATCAAATGATTTCATAGAAGGTGGCGTTTTTTCGTAACTGGCCAATTGCCTACAATTATTTATGGAGTGTTGAACAATTCCATCCGAATCCGTGAGATATGCTTCTCCATCAGCTGCTTCGCTAAGTCGCTGTTGCCGTCGGCGATGGCAAGGTAGATTTCTTCGTGTTCTTTGAGTGTATCCTGATGCCGGTTTTTATCGGTGAACCGTTGGCTGCGGGTAGCCCTTATATTTTCTTCCATCCGTTTGGCGAGTGTTTCCATCAAATCGATCAAAAGTTGGTTCTTTGCAGCATAAGCGACCTGAAAGTGGAAATCCAAGTCTGCCTGGACGCCCATTTCCGGATCGTCTACGGCGTCAGCCATTTGCGACAGCACATGCCGAATGGCTTTTAGGTTCTGAGAAGTTGCCCGTTGTGCTGCCAGAGAAACCGCTTCCACTTCAAAAGCTCGGCGAAGTTCGAGCATGTCGTCGATCAATTGAGCTTGTGTCTCCTCTATGTGCGTGCGGAGTTCTTTGCCAAGCGTATCGCGTTTGGAAGCAGCGAGGAAACTTCCGCCCCCTTGGCGTATTTCGATAAATCCTTTGCTTTCCAGTCCCTTCAATGCTTCTCTCACTGAATTTCGGCTCACACCGAATAGGCTGGCGAGATCCCGTTCGGAAGGAAGCCGGTCACCGGGATGTAAATTTTGTTCCAAGCAGAGCATGTTTATCTGTTCGACAATCAATTCATAGGTTCGTTTCTTAGGATTCAAAAAGATTCTCTCCCCGCCAGCTTTTTTCTACTTTTCATCATCATACAGAATATTTTTGTAAATGTCTGAACATTTCGTTGTGATTTTCAGAGTATTATGTATAATTAGGTTAATTGGTTGGACCAATTCTTAAAGAAAGTATAAACCTTTCTTTTATTATACTGAATTTTACTAAAGGGGCGATACAGCATGGCAATCGACAATCAGGAAAAGATCCTTGAAAGCTTGAAGCAGCACTTGACACCAGAGCAGATCAGCGTTAATGAAACCGTTAAAGAATTGCATGGGAAAGATGAATCCTATCACAAAATGGAGTTGCCGGACATCGTCGTTTTCCCTGAAAACAAGGAGCAGGTTTCGGAGATTATGAAAATCTCGTCACAGTATCAGATTCCCGTCATCCCATTCGGACTTGGTTCCAGTTTAGAGGGCCATGTCATTCCGCAACGCGGAGGCATCACCATCGATTTTTCATTGATGAACAAAGTCTTGGAAGTTTTTGAAGAGGATTTTCTTGTGACTGTACAGCCGGGTGTAACACGGACCCAGCTCAATAAGGAACTGAAGAAATACGGCTTGTTTTTCACAGTAGATCCAGGAGCGGATGCGACGCTTGGCGGTATGGCCGCCACCAACGCCAGCGGCACCACATCAGTGAAGTACGGAGTTATGCGTGATCAAGTAAGGGATTTGGAAGTGGTATTGGCGGATGGAACCTTTATCCATACCGGCAACAAAGCAGCAAAATCTTCCTCAGGCCTTCACTTGAATGGATTGTTTGTCGGTTCAGAAGGGACGCTCGGCTGTTTTACTGAAATGACACTTCGTGTATACGGCATCCCGGAACACATCACAGCAGCCCGCGCGTCGTTCCCGACGGTTAAAGACGCCGTGGAAGCCGTCGTATCCATTTTACAGGCAGGCATCCCGATTGCCCGCGTCGAACTGGTGGATGAGCAATCCATGGTACAAGTCAACAAATACAACGAAACCGCTTATACAGAGGGGCCAACACTGTTTTTAGAGTTTCATGGAAATGAAGCGGGACTGCGTCAGGACGTGGAATTCATGCAGGAAATCGTCCAAGGGCATGCCTGCATCGAAGTGGCGTTTGAAACGGATACCGCAGCGCGCAACCGCTTATGGGAAGCACGCCATACCTTGGCTTATGCCTATATCCACGGGCATCCAGGCAAAAAAATGATGGTGACGGATGTCTGCCTGCCGATTTCTGAACTGGCAGGAGCGGTCAGCCATGCACGGGAAAATCTGATGGCACTTGAATTGCCAGGGGGCATCGTGGGGCACGTCGGCGACGGCAACTTCCATGCACTCATCATGATGGACATGGACAACCCGGAAGAAGTGGCCAAAGCGCAGGAATTCAATGAACGCATCGTCTTGTATGCACTTGAACGCGGCGGCACATGCACGGGAGAACACGGTGTCGGCATCGGCAAGAAAAAATACCAGCAACAAGAACACGGAGCTGCACTGGACGTCATGGCAAAAATCAAAGCAGCCCTGGATCCGAATAATTTGCTGAACCCTGGAAAAAATATCAATGTCGATCATAAGGAGCTGACCCAATGAAAGTTTTGCAGTCCATTAGTGCAGTCGCCGGAAAATACTTTGCCGTCTGGGTCGTCCTGATTGCGTTGCTGGCCTTTTTCTTCCCAGCCGCGTTCCTGGGCTTCGGCAGCTACATCACCATTTTGCTGGGAGTCGTTATGTTCGGAATGGGCTTGACGCTGAAGCCAGTCGATTTCAAAATCATCTTCAAAAGTCCGCTCCCTGTCGTCATCGGAGTAGCGGCACAATTTTTAATCATGCCGTTTGCAGCATTCGCCATCGCTTATGTATTGAAATTGCCGCCTGAACTGGCTGCGGGACTCGTGCTCCTCGGCTGCGTTCCTGGAGGGACGGCATCGAATGTTATGGTTTATCTTGCTAAAGGAAATCTGGCGTTGTCCGTTGCAATGACGTCATTATCGACTTTGATGGCACCCATCATGACGCCGCTGTTGTTATTGCTGCTGGCAGGCCAATGGCTTCCGGTAGATCCGGTATCGATGTTCCTGTCGATCGTTCAAGTGATCATCATTCCAATTGCGCTGGGCATTCTGGTTCAACGGTTTTTCCCGACAGCATTCGCCAAAAGCGTCACCATCGTACCGCTCATTTCCGTTGCAGCCATTTTAATCATTGTCTCTGCAGTTACAGCAGCCAATGCGCAAAATGTCATCAGTTCAGGATTCATCGTGTTCTTTGCAGTATTCCTGCATAACGGCTTCGGCTTATTGCTGGGCTATCTGACAGCGATGGCGATGGGGCTCAATGAAACAGACCGACGTGCCATTTCACTTGAAGTGGGCATGCAGAATTCCGGCTTGGGCGTCGCTTTAGCCACAGCCCATTTCAGCCCGCTCGCTGCACTTCCAAGTGTCTGGGGCGCAATCTGGCATAATATTTCCGGACCGATTCTTGCGACGATTTGGTCGAAGAAATCGGCTGATAAGAAGGAAGTAGTTGGGGTGGATAGAGGGGTAGAGGTTAAGCCTTGGAAGGTTTGAAAGAGTGTCGGTGAATCATTTATCATATATAGGAAACTATTAGCCGTCCATTTATGGGCGGTTTTTTTGTGGTTGATTTTGGCTAAAGATTAAGAAGGGTGCGTCAAGTCAAAGTTGGTTATTATTGTAATTACATCCTACTCTAGTAAAATGAAAGCTGAAGATAATTATAGATGCGAGCGGAACCATGTTAGGATAAAGAAATGAAGAAACAGAATATAAAACCAATAGGCGCGAGTTCTTAGCAGGCCATATAGAACAGCATATCTAAGTCAGATAGTATCATTTTAGATTTCTTTGCTGGTTCTGGAACAACTGGCCATGCAGTTATGGAAATAAATAAAGAAGATGATGGTCAACGTAACTTTATATTATGCACAAATAATGAAAATAATATTTGCAAAGAAGTCACATATGAGCGTTTAAGAATAATAAATGAAAATGAATTTAAAAATTTAAATTTAAAATACTATCAAATTGATTTTATCCCTACGCAAAACCGATTTTACTATGAATACGCAGATCAACTTCTTGAACGGGTACGCGAGCTGGTTGAATTGGAAAATGCAATTAACTTCACAGACAACAAGGAAATTGCAATCATTTTAAGTGATGAAGAATTAGAAGGATTTATGCAAAATCTTGAAGAAAATAAAGATTACAGAGTAGTATATTTAGGACATAACGTTCTTGCAACTGGTGAACAAGAAAAGGCATTGTTTGAAAATAAAATTAAAATCAACGTTATACCAGATTACTATTTTCAAGAGCTAAGGGGACTATGAGATGGCAAAGTTAGCTGATTTTCAGATAAAGGCGATAGCTAAACTAACAGAAAGCATGAATGACGAAAAGAAAGAAGTTGTATTAAAAAGCCCTACAGGCTCGGGCAAAACAATTATAATTACTCATTTTATGGACGAATACGGAAAAGGGCATTTTAACAATGTCTTTGTATGGTTAACTCCTGGAAAAGGAAATTTAGAAGAACAAAGCAAAGCCAAGATGGATGCTTATATTCATAACAGTTCAACAAAACTTTTATCAGATGTTATGACCTACGGATTTAAAGAAAATGATGCGTGTTTTATCAACTGGGAAAAGTTAACTAAAAAAGGAAATACAGCTCTAAAAGAATCCGAAAGAACTAATTTCTTAGAGCATATTGAACGTGCCCATAGAGAAGGGCTCGAATTTACAATCATTATCGATGAGTCTCATCAAAACGATACTGTAAGAGCTAGTGATCTAATTGAATTATTCAAACCTAAAAAGATAATAAGAACTTCTGCTACACCTAAAAATTATACTAACGCTACTTTGATTGAAGTATCGGAGTCTGATGTAATAGCAGAAGGACTAATTAAGAAAATGCTCATTATTAATGAGAATTTTGGTGGAAACCTTGAAATCGAAAGCCCAGTAAACTTTCTTTTAGATAAAGCTTTAGATAAATTAGATGAATTGAAGTCAGGTTTTGCTGAAAGAAAAGCAATTATAAATCCCTTAATGGTTGTGCAGCTTCCTAATAATAGTGACGCATTATTAGATGAAATTGAAAGATACTTAGCAACCAAACACATTACTTATGAAAATGGATTACTTGCAGTTTGGCTGAGTGATAAAAAACAAAATCTTGAAGAAATTGAAGAGTTAAATGCTAAGCCTACTATCGTGATTATTAAGCAGGCTATTGCTACAGGATGGGACTGCCCGCGAGCCCATATTCTTGTTAAATTAAGAGAAAACACTAGAGAGACATTTGAAATTCAAACTATTGGGCGCATACGGAGAATGCCCGAAGTAAAACATTACGAGAATGATTTATTAGATTCTTGTTATTTGTATACATTTGATGAAAGGTTTACAGAAGGAGTGAAATTGCATTTAGGAAAAGGTGCATTAGATGCTGCAAAATTATTTTTAAAAAATGAGCTCCGAAATATCACTTTAATTACTGAGCACAAAACTGGGGTAGGGGCGCCAAGAGATGCGTCGTTATCGTTAAAAACAATGGAAAATTATTTCAAGGATGAATATGAGTTGACGAAAAAAACAACTCATAATAAAAATAAAATGGAAGCTAAAGGATATAAATTTTCAGAGAATATAATTAAGCAAACTTTCACAGGTCAAGTGCATACTTTGACAGTGGAAGAGTTTGAAAATCTAGAAAAAATTAATTTAGTAGAACCATTAAACACGCATAGACACGGACGGGAGTACCATAATAGGGTAAGTACGTTAGGGGTTCAATTGAGTTTACCCTATGAACAAATGAATACTATTATTAGACGCCTATTTGATAAAAATGTTGAATATAAAAACAAACTTTTGAACTTAGAAACTAAAGAAGTTTATGCATTTGTAATAAATAACTTCTACAGATTAAAAGAAGATTTTAGATCAGCCATGTCTGGTGTTAATATACAAGTTGCGTTAGATCTTAAAGATATTACAGAAAGAGAAATAACTATTCCTAAAGAGTTTTTATTTACTTTTGATGGAAATAATAGAGTGCAACGAGAATACGAAAGTAGCGTATATAAAGGTTATTTATCTTCCGCAGAAATTCGGTCTGATTCCGAAAAAACATTTGAGAAATACTGTAATGATTCTAAAGAGGTTGAATGGGTATATAGAAATGGTGATAAAGGCAATGACTACCTTTCTATTGTTTATCAAGATAATTTCGGTAAACAAAAATCTTTTTATCCCGATTATATACTTTCGAAAAATGGTGAAATTTGGATTGTTGAAACAAAAGGTGGATTTAGCAGAAGTGGAAGTAGCGAAGATATTGATCGTTACTCACCAAAGAAATTTGAAGTGTTAAAAAGATACTTAACTAAACATAATTTAAAAGGAGGATTTGTTAGAAAAGATAAGAGCAACAATGAGTTGTTTATTTGTACTGAAAATTATAAAGATGATATTAAAGACGAATGTTGGACTATATTAAGTGAAATATTGTAGTTATCACTATAAATTCTTAGTTGACCATCAAGAATTATGTGTGCAAGCTGTCGAAGGTGAACAGTATTACTTCCTCGACGTCTCGCTCTTTCAAGGTCAAATGACTTCTTGCGAAATAAAACCATTGTATGGGGAAGAACTTTGAGTTGAAGATAAATTAATAAATAAATAATTTTAACCTATCAAAAACGATGGTTTTTGATAGTACCGAGAAGAAGATGGAAATATTTGTCGCTTTCGGAGCCGATTTGTATCTATTTTAAGTGCTATTTTGCATCGTATATATAATAAAACCTGATTTCCCTTTTGAGTACTAGGGAAATCAGGCTTTTGATGTTCAACAATCGCGCCGGTTATGGAAAACTCTGAGATTGAGCGAAATTAGAGAAATGTCACCGTGTTCATAAACACTTTACAGGCTCTGATGGGTTGATTTTTTGTCCAATAATTCCGGCACATTCTTCCGGTGATGTTTTTGTTGTGTCAACGCCACTTCTATTCTGCATTACACAACTCTCTTTTTTATTAATCTTGCGTACGGTCTTTCCGTTGGTTATGATTAATTGAAGAATATGGACGCAGCACAATCGGGAGAAATTTTATAGGACTTTGCTGAATTTCAATTCTTAGGGGGATAAAATGTATAAACTACCACCACGTAATTCAATCTATCAAGATGTATTGAATGAAATTATAAACTTGATTAAAAATGGGGAATGGACCGCAGGGGATCGAATACCCACTGAAACAGAACTGGCAAGAATATTTCAAGTAAGCAGGAATAGTATCAGGGAAGCCCTGAAGATTTTAGATCATCTGAACATAATTTCTTCTAAAGCTGGCAGTGGTACTCATGTGTCAGAAGAGTCCCATCAAAATATACAAAAGATGGAACTCATTCATACACTGCGGCAGAATAGTACTTACGAGTCCTTGATGGATACACGCTTGATCATTGAGCCGGAGCTTACTTATCGAGCTGCATTGAATGCTACGGAAGAAGATATTAAAAATTTGGAAGGCATCATTGAATTGAGTTTCAATCAAGTTAAGGATGGTACCTACTATACTCCAACAGTTGGCTTTTCATTTCACATGGAACTCGCAAAAATTGCTCATAATGAAATCTTGTGGAAGTTTTTGGAGTCAATCACGCTAGAACTTCTAGGACTTAGAAAAGTAATCATGAACAAACACGATCAACAGGATTTATTAGGTGAGATAGGAGAACATAAAATTATCTTTGATTTTATTAAAGCAGCTGATGCTGAAGGAGCAAAAAAGGCGATGTATAACCACTTGAAGAATGCTCAAAGCTATCTGACTGATACAGAAAAATAATCTTAATCCAATTTAGAGTTAAGCAGGTTCTATGATTAAATCATAGATCCTTTTATTTTGGGCAATTATTTTTGAAACATTTGATTGAATAAAATAAGTTTTCTAAATAATCATTGCAATCTGCTATTAAGGCATTATAATAAATTATAACGATTGTTTAATTGTAGGACAATTGAACAATATTGATGTAAGCGTTTTATTTTCACGGAAAAGGGAGGAGAAATGTTATGCAAAAGAAATGGCTTTTAAGTTTGGTGCTGGTTTTGACGCTATCGATCTTGGCAGCTTGTGGTTCAGGAAGTTCAGCAGGAGGAGATGGGGGCGAAGAAGTTACATGGAAGTTGAACCATATTCGACCTGCTGATACTCGGACAGATAAAAGTGCAAATGAATTTGTAACGAATGTCTTGGATGAAACTGAGGGTAGAGTAAATATTGAGATTTATGATAACTCTCAACTGGGCGACTACCAACTTGTTCAGGAAAGTGTTTCAACAGGTGAGATAGAAATGCAGTTAGCTACATTGGGAACGAACGTGGATCCGTCGCTTCAGGTAGCGATTGCTCCTTACCTTGTGACCAACTGGGAAGAAGCGAAGCAACTTTATAACTCTGAAGATGGAATGCTGAACAACTATCTATCAGAACAACTAGAGAAACAAAACATTAAACTATTAGCTGTTTATCCTCAATATTTCGGTTCTGTATTTTTAGCAAAAGAAGCATTAGATCCTAAAAACCCTAACGTCAGTAAAGACATGAAAATTCGGGTTCCTGCGATGAAGTCTTTCGAGGAGTTTGGGAAGGGTATCGGATTTGTTGTCACGCCACTTCCGGCATCGGAAATGTTTACATCACTTCAAACAGGTGTTGTAGATGGAGTTCTAGGTGGTGGAACGGAACTATATTACAACCAATTAAGTGAACTAGGCGAATACATTTTGCCGATCAATACACATTTCGAAGCGCATTATCTGACAGTGAACAAAGACAAATTCGAAAGTTTGAATGGAGAAGATCAAGAAGCAATCTTGAATGTGGCCAAAGAATTTGAAACAGCAGCCTTTGCTCAAGCAGAAGAAGAGCAGAATAAATATAACGAGCTCATTGAAGAAGAGGGCGTAGAAGTCATCGAATTAACAGACGAAGAAGTTAAAGTATTTGCTGATAAAGTGCGTAAAGATGTATGGCCAATTATTGAAAGTGAATATGGAGAGATTTTCGACGATGTTAAAAAGGAACTAGGAATCTAAAACTAAAAGTTTCTTCAAAGTACAGTTAAGGAAGTGAAGTTTTGAATAAGGGAAATTCGATTTATAAAGGACTGACTTCTAAACTGATATTTATCCAACAAGGTCTGGGCGTTTTTATGATGGTTATGCTTCTCCTCTTAGTGTTTGTCCAAGTCATATTAAGAGCATTCAATGCTCCATTAATGGGCATCGAGGAATTGCTTATTCTTCCGACGATTTGGCTTTATATGCTTGGGTCAGCTAATGCGTCACAAGAAAGATCTCAAATCTCTGTCGATATTCTAGAGGTCTTCATGAAAAACCAAACCGTATTAACAATCATTCATGTGATAAAAAATATTGTCAGTTTGATTATCGGAATTGTATTAACGTACTGGATGTTTAATTTCCTGATGTATTCGTTCGATCTATGGAAACTCAGTCCTCTACTGTCCATGCCGATGTTCTTTATTGAATCAGCTTTGTTTGTGGGGTTGGCTTTAATGACACTGTATACTTTTGTTGATTTGATATTGAGTTTGCGTGATGCAAAAAACTATTTTGGAAATTCTAGAAAGGGGGGGGGGATTTAATGCTTCTATTCATTTTGAACATATTATTACTGCTCGTTCTATTGATTTTAGGAACTCCCCTTCCATTTGCTTTTGGCGGCGCGGTAATCTTTATGATTGTTTTTGCGGACCTCCCGATTATCACGATAACTTTGTGGGGATTCAACCAGATTATCAGCCCTTCCTTATTGGCAGTGCCACTTTTCATTTTGTTTGGTTCTATCGTGAGTGTCAGTGGAATAGCAGACCGTTTACTCCAGTTTGCTAATTTATTCATAGGGAAAATCAAAGGCGCAATAGGAGCGGTTGTAGTTCTGACTTCCGGATTTTTGGGTGCCATCTCCGGAAGTTCGTTTACAGGAATCGCTTCAGTAGGGCAAATAATGATTCCCCGTATGATCCGCCAAGGATACTCTCGAGGATACTCTACAGCACTTGTAAGTGTATCTTCCGTTTTGGGTGCTCTTATTCCCCCGAGTGTCATGATTATCATCTATGGCTGGGCGACAGGAACATCTGTCTTAGGCTCTTTTTTAGCAACCATTGGACCCGGTGTATTACTGATAGTGCTTTTTATCACGATACATATGATTTATACAAAAAAATATTTTTCACAGGGGCATAAGTATAACGAAAGCATTGATGATATCGATGCATCCAAGCAAATGAATTATAAGTTCTTGGGTGAAGCGAACAGCAAATCGAGAATCTTTTTAGCTGCTTTGCCTTCACTGCTTTTACCGGTTGTAATTTTGGGAGGCATATACGGTGGGTATTTCACGCCAACTGAAGCAGCAGCTGTTGCGAGTGTCTTAGGCATCTTTATAGGTATCGCACTTTACCGGGAATTGAAATTTAAAAACCTCATCGGCTTATTTAAAGAATCTACATCTTCTGTCGGCTCAATTATGACGATGATCTTTTTTTCATTGTTACTGGCACAAACCTATGTGCATATGAGAATTCCACAGACGCTAGTGGAGGTATTTGTTGATATCACAGAGAGTAAAATTGTTGTCTTAATAATCGTTACGATTTTCTTGCTATTTGTGGGGATGATTGTAAACGATACCACAGCTATTATTTTGACGGCACCATTACTACTTCCGTTAGTCGTCAGTTATGGAGTGGATCCGATTCACTTCGCTGCCATTATGGCTGTAAACCTCGCGATGGGTGGCATTACTCCACCTTATGCAAGCGTTCTCTATTTTGGCATGAGAGTCGGAAATGCGAAATTCAGTGAAGTGGTAAGACCTACAATTATGTTTATCGTCTTTGGATTTATTCCGGTTATTTTACTTACTGTATTCTTTGAACCTTTATCGATGGCGATACCTAGATGGTTTGGATATTAATAAGCATTATTAGAAGGGAACGATAAAATTGGAACAGACACTATTATTGAATCAAGAAGAGATCAAAGAGCTTGTTACGATGAAAGATGTAGTAAAACTGGTGGACAAAACGTTTCAGGACATGGGAAACGAAAAAACTGTCAACCCTACAAAAGTTTTGTTGGACCTTGGTGAAACAGCAGCATATCCACCATATGAAGGTTTTATGAATGCAATGCCAGCATACATCGGATGGCAAGATATCGCCGGCATTAAGTGGGCTGGTGGACTGTTAGGGAAACGAAAAGAACTGGGTCTGCCATATATCACTTCTATGATCCTGTTGATCAATCCCCAAATCGGGAATTTTGTCAGTGTAATGGATGGAGCATATATCACGAATTTCCGGACAGGGGCTCAGACCGCAAATGCACTGAAGTACATCAAGCGTGGTCAGAAGAGCATCAAAGTTGGGCTTTACGGAGCGGGAATGCAGGGAAGAACACAGACCATGGCACTGTCAGAAGTCTTCGATATCGAAGAACTGATCGTTTACGATATTTATAGGGAAGTGGCAGAGAAATTCAAAGAATCGATGGAGTCTTATGTAAGAGGAAATATCAAGATTGCTAAAGAACCGAGTGAAGTAGCTCAAAATGTGGATGCAATTATTTGTGTCACGCAATCGAAAGATAGCTTCCTCAAGGATGAGTGGGTACAGCCAGGGACGGTTGTTTTCCCTATGGGCTCTTACCAAGAAGTCGAAAACGAATTCATTTTGAATGCTGATCATATTGTTGTCGATCACGTCGAGCAATGTTTACACCGCGGCGTCTTGAAAGACTTGAACGAACAGGGGAAAGTAACTAAGGAACATATCGACGCGACGATTGGAGAGCTTGCCATCGGCGTGAAGACCATTGAAGATTTCCGAAACAAGCGGGTTATTTGTATACCGATTGGTACTGGCGCAATGGATATCAGCGTAGCCAAATTTGCTATGGATGAAGCGAAGAAGAGGAAGATGGGTAAACCGTTCGACTTTTTAGGAACGGGCGAAATAGCCACCCCTCTATAAAAAACAAAAATAATATTGCCAAATCCGAAAATTAAACTTTCTCGAACAGCCAGCGCTGTCAATCCGTACGGAGCGGCCAGTTGGCGGGCAAGGTAGAATCGGATTGAAGTGATGGGCGGATGCCGCTCCTTGCAGGAGACAACCAGTCTTTTGCGTAGGATGAATTTGTGAAGATGCTCTATCCTTTTGAAGAGACTAAATGGAAGACAGTGAACAGAAAAAAGATCAGAAAACACTAATTTCACTGTTTCTGATCCAGTGAATGATAGGGATCGACGCTATGGGTCCGTTTCCGTTCCATCTGAGGCGGTCTTTGCATCCACACTAAGCGAAAAAGCGAGCAATCGCTAACCGCAAAGACTTTCGATCGTAAGCGTTCCACCATTTCGGCCGTCTCTCCATAAAGATCTGCTGGTGACAGTCGGACTGATAACAGAAGAATTTCCGAGCCCGTACATGCAGGGAAACAGGCATTTAACGAAGCAATATTTAACGTAGCAAACTGTCAATAATTTCTTAAACATCTCAAAAAGTTCAGTATGAGCTTAATTTAATATGATACGGCAACATATGAATAAATTTTAATATTTTATGAATCTATATACAATAGTCCAATAAAATTTCAAATAAATCAAAAACGATGATTTTTGAAAAGGCAGAGAAGAAGGTCCAAGACCTCTTTTCTGCCTTTTTATTTGTCTCATAACTATTTTCAAAATCAGTTTTTCATAAACGGTGTGAAGAATGATTTTAACAGCATTCGCCAGTAATTCTTAGGTTAAATTGAGATTTTTAATAATTCCTCAGTGGTTTTAATTAGTTTTTTTAGATCTTTAATCACCAAATCCATGTCTACACCATTCAATTCCAATAATTTTTGTTCATTAATAAGTTGGCTATAGAGAGAATCTTTCAAAGTTTTACTACCAACTTTAAAGCCAAGTATTGTCTCTTTCCAATATTCACTTAATACTTCTTCGTATTTTGAAACTGCATTTGCTTTTTCAAACTGCTTATTTGTAGCTTTAGCTAAGCTTTTTTTCCATCCTACTCCTGAAATGGAGTAAGTAATTATTGCGCCAGTTATCGCCAAACCTATTACTAGGGTAACCGGCCCTCCTATGGCTGAAATTGCAGTTACAGCAGCAGCTCCTCCACCTACGCTGATTCCCATGGCAGAGAGAACTCCAACAGCCTTAGTCACCAATATATATCCCCCCAAATTTCCTAGGGTCGACATATAAAAAGTTAATCCCCCATATGTTGCTGCGCCAGCTAAACCGGAAAAGAAAAGATTCTTAAGATTGTTTTTGTGTTGATTCTCCATTTCAACTGAAGTCTTAACTGTTTTTATTCTAAGATTTAGCGCATTGAAATATTCTTCTGTAAGCAAAAGAACTTTTTTATTTGATTCATCGATAACGTCTTTTAATATCTGGTGAAGTTTATTGTTAACGAACATTATAAATTTTTCTTTGTCTGCTTTCTTATTTTCTAGATCCATAGCATTGATCTGGTCAATTAAGGAGTCTTGATTCATGAACTCATTGATGTTTTTATTTAACTTTAAATGAGTCAGCTCACTCAAGTCATTCACTTGTTCAAGAACTTTATTCATTTGGTCATTAATTAATTTATTGTCATCTCTTAAAGATTCTTCTATTTCTTTAACATGGGCTAGTGCTTCTTTTTTATCGATTTTTTCTCTTTCAATTTCTTCAATTTGGGCTTCTGCTAATTTCGAAAATTCAGTGGCACTGTTTGTAATAAGTTTTTTAGTCTTTAGAGTTATCGTATCGCTAAAGTTCTCAAGAAATGACTTAAAGTCTTCCTCAAATTCGGCTCTCTTTTCTTTAGAATCCTTTGAAAATGTGAACATTCGCTCTCTCACTAATTTATTGTTATTCAAAGGGTTTGAATTCTCGATTCTACTTTCCCAATAACCTTCCGGCAAAATAGAATTAAATCTATCTGCTCCAGCTTCTAAAATTACATTAGTTTCACTAACGTCTTTCACAATTTGTGCTTGAGATGCTACAACATAAAGATTATTTAATGGCGAAAGATTACTACTTTCATCTGTATTGATTGGCGGAATAGAATCTATTACATCTTTAAGATAGGAAAGTTCATTTCCACGCAAAAATCCATTTGTTAAAGAAAGATAGATAACTATATCTGCAATATTTTTGCTTTTCAACGCCTGCATATCATCTTCAATACGATCCCCAGTTCCATAACCTGGTACATCTATTAAGTCGCATAATTCTAGAATTGGGCTATCTAAGTACAAAATAGCTATTGAAGAATCTGAAATAACCTTCTTCCGAGTTCCATATTCCTCTAAGATTTCGTATCCCCCAACTTTAAGAATTTTTGGTTCAATTTCGCTCACAATATCAAATAAGTCTATATTTGTTTCAAAATTTTCGCTTTTCAAAATAACGGTCGTTTTTTCTTCCATATAAGTCGGTCTCTCTTTAATATGCTTAATTAAGATAGGAATGGATGTAGTTGGAGTCCAACTAGCTGGCAATCTCTCTTGGCCCAATAAAGTGTTTATCATTGAACTTTTCCCCACATCTGAACTCCCTAAGAAAACCACGCGAGGCTTTCTCACCAGTGTGTTTAAGGCCGTTTTTAATAAAGACAACTGATCAAAAATTTCAATTTTATAATCGACTTGATTATTTTCAGCAAGGGCATTATCAATGATTGCTGAGGTTTTATTTTTTAATGAAATAACCTCATTCAGTGATTTGTTAAATTGTAATGGTTCTATTACGCTGTTTTGTATATTTAACAAATTATCTATTGGATAACCAGTAGTTTGAGAGATTTTCATTAAGTTCTCTATTGATATTTGGTCGGGTGCCTTTTCCATTCTAGATACAGCATCTTGCCTAAGATCGACTAGTTCAGCAAATTCGGCTTGACTGAGCTTTAGTATTTCTTCTCTAAAATACTTTAAATTTAATAACACTTGGTCACCTCATTCTATTAGATTCTATAATCATATTATCATAATAAATGATTAGTGCATAACCATATATTATAATTATTTTTTGTTATGCGAAAACGCATAAATAGTATTTGACATTTTTTTAAATTATGTTTATGATGGATTTATCAAAAAAAACTAAAGGTGGAATTGATTATGACAACGTTTGAGGGATTTAAAGATGATGAAAAGTTCGAGAAATCCATAAAGAGTTCAGCTAAGCACTTTAATGCAAATGCTTTCTTTTCTAAAATTAGTAAGTCCGTTAAATATCTAAGTACAGAAACTATTTATTACTCCTTCTTATTATTTGAAGTATTTCAAAGTCGCAAAGTATCTCAAGCAGATGCGCTTATTATCGTTGGTGCACTAGGTTATTTAATACTCCCAGTGGATCTCATCCCAGATTTTATCCCCGTAGTCGGTTTTGCGGATGATACAGCCTTAATATTAAAAGCTGTATCGAAAATTCATTCTTCTATAGATGAAGAAGTAAAATTTCTTGCAACTGAAAGGATGAGAAAATTAGGCATTTTCAGAAAAGATTTTAATGAATTATGAAGTTCGAGTTCAAAAATAAAGACAATAATCTTGATGTAAAGGCAGCCAGAAGAGAAAAACGTGCATTAACAGTTTTTATTTTGTAAGGTTCCCTAATAAGAAAAACCTTGAGTACTATAAATAAGATAGCGAAAGAATGGAGGTGAAAGAATGAATAGCGAAGTTTTAAAATCAGTCGTAGTAGAATTTATTAAGTCTATGCAAAATATTACTGAAAAAATGGAAGAGAAGAGGTGACAGTAATGAAAAGTGAAAAACAAAATAATTTTTTAGATAAAGGTTTAAGTTTAGTTCAAAAATATACGTTAGAAAAAGCAGGGGTAGTAATAGGTGCAGGTACAGGCGGTGCTGTTGGCGGCTTCTCAGGTGCAAGTTTAGGAACAGGAATTGGTATGGTCGTAGCTGGCCCATTAGGTGCTGGAATCGGTTTTGGTGTTGGTTCTTTTCTTGGGACAGGAACAGGGGTTGCTGCAGGAGCAGTAAGTGGTAAAAAAATGACTGAAGTTTTTAATAACCAGTTAAAGGAGATCTGAAAATGAAGGAAATGTTTATTAAAGCAGCTGTAGCAGGAGGAAAAGAATTCTTAGATTTGATTCCTAGAATTTTGAATTCATCTAAAAAAAACTGACTTCAGCTCGAACGAAGTCAGTTTTTTGGCCTTTACATAATCTGATGTTCTAATTAATTTTGTAGGAAGAACCTCGTATAATGAGATAGTTTAGTTAATAGAAAGCTATCAGCGTTGTAGAGGTTCGAGGGTTCGTTATATTAATAATTAACTCTCTATAAAATGAGGATGAAAATGTTCTTTTGTTTTCATTGTAAATAATTATTTTTGAGAAGTTTCTTCTATATATATAGTGGAAGCAACTTCTTCTTCGAGTGCTCTTACCAATTTATAAAAACTAGTCTTTTTAACTCCGGCCTCCTGCATCGCCTGGACCGCTGTTAGCTCTTTAACTTTCCATCTTCTATAAACATCTTTAAATTCCTCAGATACAAAAACGGTTGGTCTGCCAAACTGGATGCCATTCTGTAACGCCAGATCAATTCCTTCACGCTGTCGTTTCCGGATGCGTTCCCGTTCCTCTTCTGCCATCCACGAAAGAATCTGCAAAACCAAGTCCGCAATAAATGTTCCCATACTGTCTTTGTATTGTGTTGTATCGAGTAACGGCATATCCAGCACGACAATATCTGCTTCGATGTTTTTCGTCAGGTCATTCCATTCCTGAAGAATCTCTTCTTTGTTTCGGCCAAATCGATCCAACGAGTGGATGTACAAAATGTCTCCTTTTCGGATAATCCGTTTCAGTAATTGATAGTTTGCGCGTTCAAAGTTTTTCCCACTTTGCTTGTCTAAATAAATGTCTCGTTCAGTGATGCCCATTTTCCGCATGGCTTCCAATTGACGACCTTCGTTTTGATCTTTGCTGCTGACACGTATGTAGCCAAATTTACGATTTTCCATAATAAAAGCATTGTCCTTTGATCCAACAAACCCGATTGCTCCATATCGATTGGGTTTTTTATCTTATGAGCAACAGGAATACGCTAAAGCTCTTCAGTACTTTCAGATTTCAATAAATAATATAGATTTAAACAAAAATCTGGCGATGAGTCTTAACGAGCAACAGCTTAAGCGTGCTCATCTTTATTTGACGAATAGTGCGTTAAATGTTGCTCATCGAGCTCGAGCCACACTAGAAAAGCTTCGGGATGCCGAAATAGAGCAGGTGCCTGGATATGAATTTTCAGGCCTCTTTTCAGTGATGAACAATAATGACAATTACTTATGGAACCATGCTTTTTGTAAGAAAACGATTGAAGGCAGGACCACTTGTTCAAAACAAGATTGTGAGGACATATCGATGAATAACCCAAGAGACACGATTATCCTATACTTTGGCGATGTGGAAACCAGTTTGAACTATAATGGACAAGCGGTTTCCTTGAGTAAAGCATTGAGCGATTTGTTGCGTTACTTACTGAATGAAAGCTCAGAAAGTAAGCCTGCTAAAGCGGGGGATGTGAAGCGGTTTTTTGGAAATTTAAGTCTAGATGATGAATTGAAATGGGAGACCTACAGAAGGGCCATCAGTCGCTTAAGGGTGGCTCTGAAAAATGTTTCAATTCCTGAAGTGATTGCTACTGTACCAAATGGTCAAGCTTACTATTATGATGGTTCCAAACCATATATAGTTCTCTACCGTATAGATGAAGAAATTGAATAACCCTTTCTTTTACTGGTTGTGACAATCGTGTCACAGCTTTTTTTGTATGATATAGACAAGAAAAGAAGGGGAGAGGATATTATGGAAAACTGGAACAGCTTTTTGAAAGAACTGGAAGAGTGTCTGGCAATAGATGAGGAGAGCGGTTATGAAGAAACAATTCGTCAGCACGTTGTGGATAGACTAGGTCCTCATTTAGATAACATCACAGTAGACAGGAAAGGAAATGTACTTGCACAGAAAAGCTGCGGAACTGGGGATGGTCCTGTAATCTTATTGAATGCTCATCTGGATAAAGTATATGGATTTGATGAAGGACGAAAAATTTTAAAACAGGGGAAGATTTGGTCAAGCACAGAAGGCATATTAGGAGCGGATGATCGGGCGGGTGTGACGATTTTACTGGAATTAGCAAGGAGAATGGATGAACTCAATTTTAACGGCAAAGTGAAATTCATTTTCACAGTGGAAGAAGAAATCGGACTCATTGGAGCAAGAAATATAGACGCATATTTTCTGAGCGATGTGGATGCTGCTTTTGTAGCGGATCGTCGTGGGGCTGGCGACATAATCACCTCTAGAGGGAGTGGACTGAAATTATGCGACGAAGCGTATGGTAATTGGATAGAAGAAATTGCAACAGGTGCAGGATTGAATGACTGGAAATGTCGGCCAGGAGGCAGCAGTGATACGAAGATATGGGCATCTCATGGAATACAGAGTGTGAATTTGTCTGTAGGTTATCAAAATGAGCATACTTCAGAGGAGTATCTGGACACGGAGGCTTGTTACGAAGCGTTTAAGCTGCTGAGTACAGTCTTAAAGAATGGAGAGAAGCTAAGGAATATACTTCAAATTATAGAAAACAAAGAAGTAATAAATGAACAATGAGGTAAAATGAAGTACTTGTATAGTATTTATAGCATTCTAAATTTTTCTAAATAATAAGGCCGGAGAAAAAGAACACCTTTATCTCCGGCCTTTTACATAAGAAACTATTCGTAAGAGAAGGTAGTTTTGAAAAAAATCTTACTAAGAATTTTTATAGCTTGTTAGCTCACCTCTTAAAAAAATGATTTCTGTTCATCTATTTGTTTGTATGATTTCTATCGAGCAAGGAGCATTCAATCGATGAATAATTATAAGATAAGAAATCCTCTGAATAATTGTCGTGGTTCAAGATAGGGAAATCTGTTCTATAAGTAATTGCTAAAGTCTTTATTAACCTTCAAATTATAAGCATTTTTTATCCTTCTCCTATATAAGTGTTTATAAAATTCTGTTAAAGTTATTTTGAAAAGATAATTTAGAAATAACTGTAAATCATAAGGAGATGTTCAATAATGAGCAATAGCTATTTAAAAACTGAATTCCAAAATTGGATGAGCCTACAAAAGAAATCAAACAATGAACCTTATAAAAATAATACGATTAATGCTTATACTAATTCGATAAGTAGAAGTAGTAAAAAATTGGACCTCCCAGACATTCCGACTACAGATTTGTTCGAAATTACTTCTTTTGAAGAATTCACCACCATACATAACCGGATCCTTTCAGCCCCTAATTTCCGCGAAGTGGATTTAAGTGCTGGCAACAAAGCATATTCTAACGGCATGATACTGTATGCTAAATTCTTAAAGGAACGTGAAGAGCCGTCTACATGGATATTTCAAGGAAATCCTAAATATTACGATGTTGTAGGTGCAGTCAACGATCTTGACCAGATTACATGGGCGGTGAATCAATACCCTAAACAGATAAAAGAAGGTGATGAGGCTTATATTTGGCTGTCAGGGACCGGAGGTGGAATTATTGCTACAGGGACAGTTCTTAACGATCCGGAAACAAGAGAGCCGCTGGATGATCCGTACAGACGCAGTGATCAATTAAATAACGAATCCTATTTGGCAGTAGACATCAAAATTGAGAAAAAATTGACGGATGAGATTATTGAACGAACGTTATTGTTGGCAGATGAACGAACGAAGAAGATGGAAATTTTAGGATATGCAGGAGCAACTAACTTCAGGGTGAAAAGAGAAGCGAACAAAGTGATTAAAAATATAATTGCTGGAAAGTATGAGCATATTCCTGCAACGGACTCTTCCGTAGAAAAAGTGAAGGAAGAAAAGCGCTATTGGATCTATGCGCCGGGTGAAGGGTCACGGTTCTGGAAAGAGTTTTACGCGAAAGGCATTATGGGAATCGGTTGGGAAGAGTTGGGTGATTTGAAGCCTTATGCTACGAAAAACTCGATGAAGGAAAAAATGAAACAAGTGTATGGAGATGAATTTTCCTATAAAAACGCAGGTCATGCGACTTGGCAATTTGCGAACGAAATGAAGATGGGTGATGTAGTCTTTGTAAAGAAAGGTCTATCTAAAATAATTGGGCGAGGGATTGTAGCTACTGACTATTTTTATGATTCGTCCCGTGGGGAATACAATAATATCCGCAAAGTAAAGTGGACACATGAAGGCGAATGGGATCATGAAGGACAGATTGTATTAAAGACACTGACGGATATAACCCCTTATACGGATTATCATAAAAAGCTGGAAAGAATGTTTGATGAGGTTTCCGGAAATAATAACGCGACAGATGAAGAAGTTGAAATACTCTATAGCGAATACACAGAAAAAGATTTTTTATCTGATGTGTATATTAGCGAAGAAAAGTACCGGACATTAAAAAATCTTCTCATTCGAAAGAAGAATATAATACTGCTTGGGGCACCAGGAGTAGGGAAGACGTATGCAGCGGAACGTCTGGCTTATTCGATGATGGGCAAGAAAGACAAGAGTCGTGTACAAGTCGTTCAGTTCCACCAAAGTTATAGCTATGAAGATTTCATTATGGGTTATCGCCCGAGTGAAAACGGCTTTTCTATAGTGAAGGGTCCGTTTTATGAATTCTGCAAAAAAGCGGAACCGGATGACCGGCCGTACTTTTTCATCATTGATGAGATCAACAGGGGTAATTTAAGTAAGATTTTCGGAGAGCTATTGATGTTGATTGAAAATGATAAGCGGGGCAAAGAATTGCGTTTATTGTATGAGGATGAGCAGTTTTCAGTGCCCGAAAACGTCTTTATTATCGGCATGATGAACACAGCCGATCGAAGCCTTGCGATGATTGATTATGCGCTCCGCCGCCGGTTCGCGTTTTTCGAATTCGAACCAGCGTTTGAAAGTTTAGGTTTTAAAGAATATCAAAATGAGGTTGGGAATGAAAAATTTGACAGTTTAATTCAAACCGTGATTGCCATGAACATTGAAATTGCTGACGATGCCGCTCTTGGTTCTGGCTTCCGGATCGGACATAGTTATTTCTCATCTCTTACTGAAATCGATGAACATTGGCTGAAGGAAGTCGTGGAATATGAATTGATTCCCTTAATTACAGAATACTGGTTTGATGAGCCTTCCCAAATCTCGCTATGGAGCAAGAAGCTGCGAGGCGCTATCCAGTGATTCAAATTAAGAATATCTACTATATGCTTTCGTATGCTTACCGGATCTTGCGAGAAGAAGGCTATAAAAGTGTGGAAGGCGAAGATTTCAGTAATATTCACGATCTATTTGCTGCTATTCTAGTACAAGGTGTGGCAAACCAGTGCAAGCGCGGACTTCATAAAGACTATGTCAGTCAAACTCAAACGCTGAAGAGCCTGCGTGGCAAGATTGATTTGACCACTTCGCTGAAAGAGAGCACGCTGGTGAAGAAAAGCATGGTCTGCCATTATGATGAGTTCTCCGAGAATATCTTGCACAATCAAATCATCAAAACAACGATGAACTTGCTGGTCGGGAATAAAAAAGTCAAAGTCGAACACCGAAAAGAACTTCGGAAATTGTTTCTTTATTTCCAAAACGTAGATATGATTGAGCCACATTCAATTGAATGGAAGGCCGTCTCCTATCATCGAAACAACGCGACCTATCAGATGCTGATTAACATTTGTCAGCTGGTGATTAATGGACTGCTGATGAATCCTGAAAATGGCGATTTCAAAATGAAGGAGTATCTGGACGATCAGCAGATGCACCAGCTATATGAGAAGTTCTTGCTAAATTATTTCAAGAAAGAATTTCCCGAGTACTCAGCGAGTGCTGCTTATATTGACTGGAACATCGATGATGGGGGGAAAGAATTTCTTCCGGCGATGAAGACGGACATCACTTTATCGAAGGGTGGGAAAACTTTAATCATCGATGCCAAGTATTACGGCAGCTCTATGCAGTTCAACTCGCTATATAATAGCCGAACGTTGATCTCAGCGAATCTGTATCAAATGTTTGCTTATGTGAAGAACAGAGACCAATCAGGAAGTGGCGATGTTTCGGGGTTAATCCTTTATGCTAAGACTGACGAAGAGATTACACCAGACCAGGATTATCGGATGAGCGGCAATCGGATGGTTGTTAGGACTCTGAATTTGGGTGCAGAATGGTCAGAGATAGTGGGGGAATTGAATAGGATTCCGTTGCTTATGAATTAATGGAATGTTGACAAGAAGCCTATATGGGAGTTTTATGACACCAATTCGAAGATTGGCTATAGCGTACGATTTGCTTATCCACCGAGATTTAGCATAAAAAATAGGACATGAACACGGTTTCCAAATGGTGATGGAATTCGTCTTCATGTCCCTTATTGTATAATTAAATTATGATTTATTATGCGGCTGGAGTCATGAGAGATAATTGAAGATGGATATTGACGAGGATAAGCAATTATTTAGACTACAGCAATTTAAAAGAAGCAGCTAGGCGATATTTTAGAACCAGCTAGGTCGAAGACTGGAACTATATAAGACATAACTTCTTAAAGACCTTGAACGAGAGATCGGATTATCATTACTTAATCAGGAAAAGGAAACAAGAAACTACCTTGCATACTGCTTTCTCCCTAAAAAACAGTATGCTATACTATGGATATAAAAAAGACCGAGTGCTGTTACACTCGGTCAATGCAGTACATGCCGCAAAAGAGCGGCCGGCCAAATCATGAGAATGTTTATCTTAAAGAGTAATCGCCCACAATCCTGCCAGGGAAAGAGCGGTTACTTTTTTTGTTGATGGTAATTGCGATGATTGCTACTACTGCTGTTAAGGCCGCAATGAGGAATGTACCAAATCATATTCATAGCATCGTTAGTTGCCGACTGGTCGAGCATTGATAAGGTTCATGAAGCGACCTATAAACTGATCAACAGCAAGAAGTTCGAAGACAATATCAGTAAGATCAATGAGAGCATTGAAGCTGCAGCTAAAGAACTGGGTTATCAAATTAAAGAGTACAATATGGCAAATGGCTAACAATTAATTCAATAAAAGGAGCATTACATCCATGGCAATCGCAAAATACGCAAAGTTTCAGCAGTACAAAAAATTGATTCAATCCATGCCATCGACCTATACAGAAGAGGCATTGATCGACGAGAAATTTCTTCTTGAACGAGACGATAAGAAAAAGCTGGAGATTTACTACGCTCCTTTTGAATATGTAAACGAAGGGGCGAAAGTCGTCATTGTCGGCATTACGCCTGGCATGCATCAGATGAAAAAGTCCTTTTCTACTGTAATTGAGGCGGCTCGAATAGAAAGTGATAACGAAGAAATTCTTCGCCAAGTGAAGAATAACTCCAGTTTTGAAGGAACTATGAGAAAGAACCTGGTCAAGATGTTGGATGAACTCGGCTTAAATGAGCATCTTGGGTTATTCTCAAGCATTGAGTTGTTTGAAGAGTCTAGCCACCTGGTTCATACGACTTCGGTTCTCGCTTATCCTGTATTTTATAACGGAAAAAATTACAGCGGATCGACACCGAACCTGCTGAAAAATGATATGTTGAAGAAATACATTACGGAAAAATTTGCGACAGAATTGGAAAACCTGCAGGATGCGTTAATCATTCCATTAGGCGTCAACGTTTCGAATGCTCTGCAATATCTGTCGGAACAAGGGCTGGTTGCACCGGGCAATATCCTTTCAGGCTTCCCGCATCCATCGGGCGGCAATGGCCATCGCCATAGACAGTTTGCCGAAAACAAAGCTGTTATGGAAGAAAAGCTGAACAATCATTTTATTCGTGTAAAAGCAGTGAAATAGCCAGCTGAACTATTTATAGGTAAAAGGAAAAGGACTTATGCAAGTCCTTTTTTTCGGCTAAAAAATATTTCCGTTAATTTACATTTACTTAACCTTTCTTAATGCTCTATTCATACCTGCAATACATTCACTGCTTATGCTTGAGTTATCCAATACATAAGGAGTGGTTGAATGAAACGAATCGTTACCCTATTGGCAGCAAGCTTGGCGTTGACAGCATTTACAGGATCAGCACTTGGTGCCGAACAGGGAGAAGCAGGCAAGGTGTTAACCAAACAGCAGCAGCAAAAGATGGTGAATATTGCGCATCGTGGAGCTTCGGGACATGCACCTGAGAATACGATGGAAGCATTTCAAAAAGGCGTTGAAATGAAATCGGACTATATTGAAATTGATGTCCAAATGACAAAGGATGGAGAGCTCATCGTCATTCACGATACGACAGTGGATCGTACAACCAATGGAACGGGCAAAGTCGGCGACTTAACGTTGGAGGAATTTGAGCAGTTGGATGCCGGCAGCTGGTTCAGTGAAGCTTATGCGGGTGAAGAGGTTCCGACTTTTGAAGAAGTGTTGGATGCATTCCGCGGGAAAACGGGCATTTTAATCGAATTGAAGGCACCGGAACTTTATCCGGGAGTGGAAGAGAAAATTGCGGATGCATTGATCGAACGAAATATGAGTAAGCCGAATAACAACAAAATCATCATCCAATCCTTCAATCACGAATCCATGAAAAAATCGAAAGAGCTGTTGCCGAATCTCTCCCATGGCGTTTTGACAGGAGGCAGTTGGGCGAATGTAACCGAAGAGCAATTAGCTCAATTTGCGGCTTACGCTGATTACTTTAATCCAACAATGAACATCGTCACGCACGAATTGGTGAGTGATGTCCATGAAGCGGGGATGGATATTTTTCCGTACACTTCAAGAACGCAAGAACAAGCATGGCGGCTATTCGATTTGAATGTCGATGGAATCATTACTGATTTTCCGGAGCATGTTTATTCTCATCCCGTGAAAAACTCATAATTTAATAAATACACAAAGCACCCCAATCCATAAGAAGCTCAGCTGCCACTTTGAACTTCTTCGACTGGGGTGTTTATTATTCTCGTTAAAGCTTTTCCTTGTTTTCGCATTTCCCTTAAAGAAGTAAGCATGTGAATGATCTTCTCATATTTTATAAATTAGATATGTGTTTTTGAGATAGTAGTCTGTAAATTGTGAATTCTTAGATGTATAATTGAGTATACAGAATGAAATCGGATAATCGTTCAATAGACGATTAAAAATTACTAAAAATGATGTTGTATAAAATCCAGAGGGGGAACTTTGAAAGAAGGGAGAAAATCATGATTAAAATCCGGCTTGAAAGAGATTTTAATGTCGCTCCAGAATTGCTTTGGGAACTTGTGGTTGATCCGGATCATTATCGTTTTTGGACAGAAGCCTTCTCTGAAGGCTCCACCTTTTACGGGGAATGGACAAAGGGCAGCAAGATTCGTTTTGTGGGGGAAGATGAAAATGGGCTGGAAAGTGGAATGATATCGGAAATTGCAGAAAGCCGATGGCCAGAGTTTATTTCAATCAAGCATGTGGGCTTGGTGATGGGGGGCGTCGATGACTATGATTCTCCTACGGCTCGGGAATGGACGCCAGGCCTCGAGAATTATACATTCACCTCAAAGGAAGACGGCACGTGTACTTTTGAAGTAGAACAGGATGTCCCGGAAGAAGAGGCTGAAGAGTTTAAAGCTAACTGGGAAAGTTCTTTTGACCGCATGGCGATTCGGCTCCAAACCAGTGGAGATGTAGGAAAAGTGATCACCCTTCGTGAAAAGTCGAGCCAACGTCCCGAGGAGATTTGGGAAAAGCTTGTCACGCCTGAAAAAGTAAAGTCGTGGAATTACGCCAGCGATGATTGGCATTGTCCGAACGCTGAAAATACATTAGCGATTGGAGGCGAATTCCACTACGAAATGGCTGCTAAGGACGGCAGTGAATCTTTTGATTTTGGGGGCACCTACACAGAAATTGAACCTCCCAAAAAATTGTATTTTGCGTTGGGTGACGGGCGCAAGGTACGGATCGATATCTTTGAGAAGCCTGATGGCTGTTTGATTGAAGAACGCTTTGAAGCCGAACAGCAAAACAATTTGCATCTTCAGCGCCAAGGATGGCAAAGCATTCTGAAAAACTTAGCCGGCTAATGTAAAGCAGATGCACCTTAAAAAAGATCAGTTAACTTTTGGAATGGACCTTGTAAAGCGAAAGCTTACAGGGTCCATTTTAACTGGTGAATTGCTATAGCATTGTCCCAGTTTATCCAATTTCCAGACGGGTAGATACTTATAGATGCATTCACAAAATCTATCTACTAAAGAGGTGCTCACTCATGAAAAACGAAATCATCATAAAAAACAAATTGGGTTTAGGTACAGCGCCGCTCGGCAATATGTTCAGAGCGGTACCGGAAGATGAAGCGATGAAGACAATCCAGTCCGCCTGGGAAGAAGGCATCCGGTATTTTGATACGGCGCCGTTTTACGGAGCTGGATTAGCTGAACTTAGACTTGGAGAAGTGTTGTCTTCCTATAAACGGGATGACTTCCTGTTGAGTTCAAAAGTCGGCCGGATTATACTTGACGAAGAGGAAGAAAAAGAAGGGCTGTTCGAACATGGCCGCAAGAACAAAATACAAACGGATTATACAGAACAAGGGACGCTCCGGTCGATTGAAGACAGCTTGAAACGCCTGAAAACAGATCGCTTGGACATGGTCTTTGTGCATGACCTGTCACCGGATTTTCTTGGGGATGAATGGATTACAAAATTTGACGAAGCACGAAAAGGTGCCTTTAAAGTGCTGGACCGCCTCAGAGATGAAGGGGTCATCAAGGCATGGGGACTCGGTGTCAACACGACAACACCGATCGAAGTGGCGCTTGAGTTGGAGGGGGCCCATCCGGATTTGAGCTTGTCCGCAACGCAGTACACACTGCTTCAGCATGAACGTGCACTTGAGCGAATGATGCGGCTGGCGCTTGAAAAAGAAGGCGGACTTGTCATCGGATCGGCCTTCAACTCCGGTGCCTTGCTCGGAGGAGACTATTTTGATTACCAGGAAATTTCGCCTGACATCCAGAAGAGAGTCAACCACTTTAATGATGTGGCCAATAATCATAATGTGAACTTAAAAGATGCAGCACTTCAATTTTCGACAGCGCATCCGGCAGTGAAGGCAGTAGTAACAGGTTCAACACGGCCAGATCGCATCAAAGAAGACCTGCAAGCGATGAAGGCGGAGATTCCAGCTGCTTTTTGGGAAGAACTTATGGAAACGGGACTCGTTTCTTCTAAAGCGGTTTTGCCGGGAAGTAAGATGTAAATTAAGTGGATGTAGCAGTAGCAAAAAGGTTTCGGTTTAAAAGCCGGAACTTTTTTTTGTGCTTATTTTTAAATTTGTACGCCATATTATTTTTCGGGAAGAGGGAAATTGCGCTTTTTAGAATTTACTATCTAAGAAATAAAATGAATTAAAGGCCGTACTCGGTAAATGAGTACGGCCTTTAATTGAATTTAAATAGGATATTTCTCTAGTTAAGATAGATTCAGATCAAAGATAATGTCAATCACTAGTGGAGAAGAAGAATCTTTAAACAAGCCTGTTTTCCACTCTTGGTATTTTCGTACTATTCAGTCTATATTTTCAGGAGTTTAAATTTAATGTTTCTGTTACTATATAACTCTTTTGAGAATTATGGCTAAAAACTTAGTTTATATAACGTACAAACTAACTGAATATTGCTATAATCATTTTGGGCTTGCAAAGCGGAATATGAAAACGCTTTCTTATAAGTGCTTTGCAGACTTAAAACTTCAGACAGGAGGTAGGATTGGAGATTTCTGATGACCTTTTTTAAAAATTTAATTTTAAAAGGAGAGAAAGAAATGCTGAAAGTTCTACGTAAACCGATGATCACTGGCTTGGCTTTAGCCCTTTTATTACCTGCAGGATTGAACAGTTCCGCTAATGCTGAAGATTCCCTCAAGGCTTTGGACGTTGATCCGATTTATGAACGATACGCCGATTCCTTTGCAATTGGAGCTGCGGTCGAACCTTTTCAGCTTGAAGGTGAAAGCGGGGAAGTGCTGAAGCATCATTACAACAGCATTGTGGCTGAAAACGTCATGAAGCCGATTTCGATTCAACCTGAAGAAGGTAAATTCAACTTTGAAGAAGCAGATAAAATCGTCAAATTCGCGAAAGAAAATAATATGGAGCTTCGTTTCCATACACTGATCTGGCATAGCCAAGTTCCTGAATGGTTCTTCCTGGATGAGAAAGGCAAGCCGATGGTTGATGAAACGGATGTGAAGAAACGTGAGAAAAATAAAAAAATCGTTCTTAAGCGTGTAGAAAAGCACGTGAAAGAAATCGTTAAACGCTATAAAAATGATATCGATTCGTGGGATGTGGTCAATGAAACCATTGATGATGGCGGCGGCCTTCGAGAATCTCAATGGTACCAATTGACAGGAACGGATTATATCAAAGTCGCTTTTGAGACTGCCAGAAGATTTGCCGGCAAAGACGCTAAACTTTATATCAACGATTACAATACTGAAGTAGAACCGAAACGGACAGATTTGTATAACCTGGTGAAAGACTTGTTGGCAGATGGAGTGCCGATCGATGGCGTAGGGCATCAGGGACACATTCAATTAGGCTGGCCTTCCCTTCAGGAAACTGAGGATTCCATCAATATGTTTGCGAGCCTCGGACTGGACAATCAAATCACGGAATTGGATATCAGCCTTTACGGCTGGCCGCCAAGACCGGCTTATCCGACTTACGAAGACATTCCAGAAGAACGTTTCCAAGCGCAGGCAGAACGCTACAATGACTTGTTCGAACTTTATGAAAAACTGGATGACAAAATCAGCAGTGTCACATTCTGGGGCATCGCTGATAATCACACGTGGTTGAATGATCGTGCTGAAGAATACAATGACGGCGTCGGAGTGGACGCACCATTTGTTTTTGGACGCGATTATAAAGTGAAACCCGCTTACTGGGCTATTATGGATTAATAAAAAATTGGCTATTTGAGATTTATAACTGTTTCTAATTTTGAACTGCCTTTCCGTTGTTTAGTACTACAAACAACGGAAAGGCAGTTTTTTATAATATAAAAAATGGGATGCTAAATAGAGGGATACACACCAAGCGGAGTGAAAAGAATGATACAAATTCGACAGCCTATATCAAATCGTTGGAATTGAGAATGGTCAAGCTGAAGCAACAATAAGATATTCTCATTCACACCTAATCAATTATGAACTCCTTAATGGCATTAATCAGTAACCATTCTGCATTGTACTACGGACAGTTTTATATGGTCGGAATAGCAGAGGTCTAGCAGCTAGTTTATTGCTGATCTTTTATGTCCCTTGATTTCCTTTTTGTGTATAAAACATAAATAGCATTCAGAATGAACAATACTATAGCGGATGTTAAGAAGCCGAGTATTCCAGGTACATTAGGACCAGTTATTAAATAGAAAATAGTAGCTAAAACAAAAGCTGTAAAACCAGCCATACTAAGTTTCCATTGAGAATTTTCTATTTTCTCCATACCAGTGCTCACCCTTTCTTATGCAAATAATAGTTCTCTCACAAATGAAGAGCTTTCAATCGTTGAGATAGACCAGTTTCGGACAATACAGATTATTATTAAAATTATTTATTTCAATAGTACCAAACTAATAATTTATAACAAACTCTAAGTGATTATTGTAATTAAACATTTTACGTATCATTGAGTCTACAGGAAGCAAATAATATCCTCGGTCAATAAAAAAGAACTGTAGCATGGTGACTGCAGTTCTCATGGAATGTTCAATGATCATTAATTAATCCACTGCACAATTTCTTTCATGTCTTTTCTTACTCTCGGGAATTTAGGCTCGTCTTCCCGGTAACCAAACGCAACCATAGCCGATACAGCTAAATGGCCATCCTCCAATAAGTTTTCTTCCTCCAGAAGCTTTTGTACTTTATCGTAATGAAACCCTTCAATTGGACAAGAGTCAATTCCTAGGAAAGCGGCGACAGTCATCATGTTGGCAAAAGGAATATAGGTTGATTTTCCAGCCCAATCCAACATTGTACGCTCGTTTACCAGGAGATTTTGTTGGTTTTCTTGGAATTCTTTATACGCTTCTTTGATTTGATCATACATTTCAGCAGGAAGCCCGGCATTAAGCGATTGATTTTTCGCATATTCGGAGTCGTACTTGGTATCCTTGATGGTTCTTGCAAGAATGATCACGAAATGACTTGCGGTGGGAAGAGTGCCTCGTGCACCTGGAGTAATTTCTTTCAGCTTTTCTCTGAATTCCTGGTTTTGAATAATGAGGAATTTCCAAGGCTCATAGCCAACTGAACTTGGCGAAAGTCGGGCTGCCTCCAAGATTAGATTAAAGTCTTCTTCTGAGATTTTTTTTGATGGGTCAAAGGATTTTATAGCCCGTCTAAATTGAAACGCATCCAGAATTTCTTGTCTTTTTATTACTTTTTGTGTCATGTTCAAAAACTTCCTTCTTCGTTGTATTTAGGCAAGCTAGCTTTTATCAGACTTCACATCAATAAAAAATAGGTTGATATTTCCCTTGTTTTGATGAGCTTAGCCTAGTCATCCAGTAATTAAGTATAAAAAATGGAAATGTAACATCTTACACTTAATCAACTGGCGTTGTACGTTAGACACTATAGGAAAGTTCAGTTGTTATCAAACATCGTGTTTATGCATTTTTATGTGAATCTGTTAATATCATCAATTGAACTTTTATTTGAAAGTTTCGTCTTTACTAAAAGGATGAAATGCCAGGAGCGGGAAGTGAACTAATGAAAAATCATCGGAATTTATTGATATCCATAGGCATCGTGGCTGTTCTTTTTGTGGCGGCCATTATCTACACTCTTGTGAGTAACCAAGATCCGTATAAATTTCATTCGGGATTGGGCTCCGGTCTTTCTGTCTCTCCAGATGATGAAACGATTTTGTTTTCCTATTATGACCAAGGAGCAGAAGCAATATTCAAAGGCCGCTTGTCAGACGGGGAAGTAGAGAAAGTGACAGAACCGGTAGACGAGGACCATCGCATGCCGCAATTCTCCCCTAATGGAGAAGACATTCTCTATTTGTCTGCTGGGAATGAAGGTGTTCAGTCTCTTCAGTATATGCGTATTGAATCTGGAAGTGAGCCTTTACAATTAACTGGAATGGATGTGCATGTATCCACCGCTGCTTTTTCACCGGACGGGAAAACCATATATTATGTAGCGATTCCAGCAGAGGATTTTTTAAAGCCAGAAGGTGAAAAGGAAAACGGAGCTGACTTGTTTTCTGTAAATACCGCGTATGGAGAATTTCTTAAATTAACGGATAAAGACGCTTTTGACATGTCTAAACTCTCGGTTTCAGCCGACGGAACCACTCTTTATTACACGGAATTTGACGGGATTCAACAGCTGATAGCCTATTCACTCGATGAGAAGGTTGAAAGTCCTTATTTGCCTCAGTTTCTTAAAGAGGACCTATATGAACCTTATTTCTCGGAAAATCAAGAGTTGTTGGCTTATACTGCTGCATCGGAAGAATCCAAAAAGTCCGGCTCGTTATTTGAATACGAACTTTTTTTGATGGAGACTTCAAACGGAGAAAAGAGGACACTTACGGACTTTCATGCATCAGTGACATCGCCATCGTTTTTTCATCATGAAAACCGGATCGCCTTCTTAATGCAACCGAATTGGCCAGATCAGCCGGAGGTTTATGAAGCAATGGCCGTTGATTTTGACAGCGGTGAGATAGCGCCGCTGACTTTGGAATTTCCTGAATCGAATAACACGTTTCAGCCAGCCGCTATCGCACGATTATTCGTAAACCCGCTAACGGTACCGGGACTTTATATTCTGTTGTTCGGTTTGTTGAGCGTTTACTTTCATTCGGCATTAGACAAAAGATATCTGCCAACTAAAATAAGTGCGGTTCTTACGGCCATTGTTTTCATAGTCAGTTGTTTAATCCTCTTTATGAACCCGTGGGCTGCTATCGGACTATTTGGATTAGCTGCAGTTTTGGCCTTCTGTACAGCACTCGTCTTCACTTTTGCATATGTTTATACTGGATTAACAAGTTCAGAGGATGGGGATAATGAAAAAAGTGAAATCTTGAAGCGGTGAAATCAGGGGCGGGATATCAAAAACTACGGAGAAGCATATTTTAAAAGTTCACTGTCTACCGAAGCTGCCCTTAATCATTGGATGTTATAGCAAGTAAAAAGGAAATGGTATATTACAAAAAAATCCTTTTATGGTAAAGTGAATAGATCCTGTACTAGAAGCGGAGGAGTGACATGACAACTTTAGTCAAGCGGCTCGTGGTTTCAACTTTCGTTGTGCTGCTTGTTTTGCTAAGTGCCTGCACAAATGCCGATACTCAAAAAACACTGATGATTGACCATCCAAATGGTTATGAGGGAGTTCTGGTCTCCGGTGCTACTTCATTAATTGAAACGAGTGGTTACGAAGAGGTACTGGTCAGTGGAGGAGACAAAGCGAATGAGTTGATTGATGCATTGAACGGAAGTGAACTTGTCGAAGCAAGTGAAGATGAACTTGAAAGCAGAACAGCTGACCTGGAAGCACCAGGAAGTTACCGAATGCTGCTTTACAACAAACCAAGCGTCAACAGTACTAGCGAGGATATTTATCCGATCCTATTCTATAAAGATGGAACGATTCAAGTGAACCAAGAAGGAACCTCTTATTTTATCGCCGAACCACCCAAAGATTTGCTGACTAAATTGAAGTCGGATTGGGATATTGTTTTTTAAGAGTAAAAGATTTTTGCAACCAAAATATTCACAGCCCCTTTTTAGTCGGCGTGCCTCCAGATGGGAGGTGCTGTTCATTTAGGGGAAGGGGCATGGATGTATAAGAATATACATAACTTATCTAAGCTCTATAGATGGTTCTAATTCCATCGGTTAAATCAGAAAATTATACATAAAATTTTCCGAAGGAAGGAGGGGGTACCTATTCTAAAAATAAGCAGAATCATCTTCCAAATTGTTGGAGTCGGATTAGCAGCTTATGTGCTATGGAGCCAAAACTTCGAGTTGATGCCATATGTAATGCTGACGTTGGGAATTTTGATGTTGGCAGCGGGATTTGAAAGAATTCAAAAGGATAAAAAAGAGTTTTTTGGATACATGTTTGTCGTGATTTCTTTATTTATTTTCTTTGTATCGGCCCAAGGATTCAACGTAAACTATTAAGAATTTCTCTACAGCAAGAAAGACGCGGGTTGGTGTTCTTTATTTCTAAATTTTAATTTGAAAAGTTTCTTTCGACTATGATCTTTAATTAAAAAAGGTATAAGTGATTAGAGTGAAAATATCTCTGGATACCAAATAGAGAAGCGTTACAACTACAGAAACCGGAACCGCAAACGAAATCAGTTTTGGAAATGAAACTTCGTTGAATTTTGTTTTGATTCTTTCAACGGCAGATGAATATTTGTTCTTCATCCTATCACCTCCAATCTGCATTCATATGTCTAAGTTTTGATGGTAACTACCGGTAATCTTTTAGTTGTTGTTAAGAGAAGAAAAGAAAGGAAGATTATTTTGCTTAAGAGAATGTACTCCGTTCTGTCGGCAATTTGTTTCGCTTTAATAATCTTACCGCTTGCACTTCCTTCTTCTCCAGGAGGCTTTGATCCACTAGTCTTCATCCTAGAGATAAATTTCTACTTGCCGCTGGTATTAAGTGTGGCAGGGATTATACTGGGACTAATCGGACTTAAAGGAAACGTGAGGCTCTACTTGGTTTCGTTTAATGCTTGCGGTCTTGCAATATATATCTTCCTTACTTTTATAGCTTTTTTTGGTTTCAAAGAACCTTAATCTGTCAATAAAATTTACTTATTATCAGTAAAATTTGGTTCTAAAAAAAGTTATAAGAGGGGGAATATATAGTGTCAAAAATTAAAATTACTATAGAAGCTTTAAAAAGCCGATTGGATTCGAACGGCCTTCTGGAAGTTCAACAGGAAGAGGGCTATGTAGACAAAATGAAAGTGGTTTTCAATCCGCCAGCAACCAAAGAGGAACTACAGAAATTGACGTTTGCTGTACCAAAAGACTATGAAGAATTTCTACGGCTGCACAATGGTGGGCTTCTGATTACCCATCCTGAATATGGTGGGGGATTTGAACTTTTTACTGTAGATGAAGTTTTAGAACACAGAGCTATCCCTGGCTATGACTATCCTGATAACTGGTTTCCAATAGCTTATGGATATGATGGCTGTTATTTGATCGTGACGGACAAAATGGTAGGCAATGGCTATCTTTACGTAATGGATACCGGCTACAACTTCGAAGATAATATGTTTATCGGTATGACCTTTGAGGACTGGCTTGAGAAAATTATCATTGCACAAGGAACAAAATTCTGGGAATGGGGATTCATCATTCCGTAACCAATGGATCAAATAGACTCTGAACGACTACCGGTAGTTAAATTAAAACTGAGATTTATTTTAATCTTTGTTGGGATAAGTAGTTGAAATCAGCTTCTTCTAAAAGAGGAAGCTTTTTATCGGTATGTACTTTGACTAATAATTGTTGAACATATTCCTGTATGGCAAGCATATGATAAGGGAAATCAAAGTGGAATTCCTCTTCTACTGGCAAGACCTCCATGACATACGAACAATTGTATTTCATCCCTAGAAGGTCATCATTAAAACTTAAGACGTCCTCATAAGAAGATGCAGACAACTCAAAATCAGAAACTAAATAGATGGAAATTTTATTGCCTTCTTTCGAATTTGCTGATTTTCTTTCATCAATGTATAACAAAAAAGCTGTTCTTTCAGTGTGATTCATTTCAATCTGAAAGAATTCTACTTCGTTCAATCTGAGCAGCCTAATAAATCTGGTATGTAATACTCTCAATTTGCCGCCAACTCCTTCTTATTAACCTGATCAACTTTTTATATAAGTTTTTATAAAATGGATTTAAATTTTCAATTAAAAGATGCTGTCCCTAAAAGTCATTGTTCAAGACTTTTTTGGGACAGCTCTTTTTGTGTTGAGTCATTTCAAACTTCTTTAACCACGGTTTCTGCGTATACATCATGAGGAAATTTTGCTCCGGTAGTATTGTATTTTTTCGGGTTTTTTAAATAGATCAGTGAACTTAAGGTATCCCGGTGAACCATTCGTTTCACAATCTGTTTCGGTGTCAGTTCTTCACCGGATTCACTCAGAATTTGGATGCCCGCTGCTTTTTGTCCAATGGTTTGTCCGCTTTTCCGCATCTGTACATATTCCAACCCATATAGGACCACTGCCGGTGCAACTACCGTTTGGAAAAAACTATTTTTCACTTTCTTTTTTACTGCCTGTTCTACAGCCGCAGAAACTGCTGTGGAAATTGCTGTATCAATCAAAATGCCTTTTACTCTCTTTTTCATTAGCTTGTCCATTCAATTCATCCTTTCTTATCTTACTTTATCGGATTCTTTAATCAGTAATTCCAGTAGAGAAAAAGTTAACCCGCATTTTCGAATGAGAGATAGTGGGGAATCATCCTTGCGGCATTGTATAAACTTCCTCAAAAGGCTGCACCACAACAAAACCATTACCCGAAAACTTCATCTGAACGGATTCACCGCTGCCTCTGCCAAACAGGCTTTTCAGCTGAATGTCTGTGACAAATTCAGGTTCTAGGTTCCCTGACCACGCAACTGTGGCATTCGGATCTGTGAATACGGGTCTGTCAGGCGTCACGAGCAAGGTGAGCGGCTCGTAGTGGGAGGTGAAAGCGACAAGTCCTTTGCCTTCCAGCCGTACATTGAAGAGCCCACCAGCCATCATTCCAGCGACGCGGCGCATGAGTTTGATGTCCCAATCCAGGCCGTCTTGAAAAGCGAGCAGATCATTTCCGTTGATGAAGATGCTTTCGCCTTCCAAATCCAATATGGTGATTTTTTTGCCTCGATCGGCTAGATAAAGTTTGCCGTTCCCGTTCGCCTTCATTAGCTGTGCACCTTCTCCAGTGAAAGCTTTTTTAACGAATTTACCTAGCCCATGTTCAAGCATGCCTTCGCGTTCGAATTTGATGTTTCCTTCATAAGAAATCATTGATCCTGCTTTTGCCCAGACCAGCCCGTTCAGGTTCACTTCCAATAACCGATCCGTCTCCAGCTCAAAAAATTCACGAGCGCTTTCATCTTGCTGTGTGGTTTGTACAAATTGATGGATGGAGTACTTCGACATGACAATTTCTCCTTTCAGTGATTACTAGTATGTACGTTTGAGAAAGAAAATGGTTCCAACGTGAAGAGTGATTGATAGGAATGCTTGAACATATGATGTGAGTTATGCAACAGAATCTAATATCTTAGAAGCCGAATTTGGGCGTCACGGCTCGTTGTTGCTTTTATAAATAAAGGACTTTGTTCGTCTGGAAAAGAATTAGTAGTAGATCAGTAAACCAGAAGAGGAGGTCTGAATAGATGGAAAACGTTAAAGAAGGATTTATCCCGGTTACGGGAGGGAATGTCTGGTACCAGATCAGCGGCAATGGCCCTGGCATCCCGTTATTAGTACTTCACGGTGGACCGGGATCGAAAAGCAGTGACAGTGATCCGCTCCGGCAATTGGGGACAGACCGTCCGATAATCCATTATGATCAGCTGGGATGCGGCAAATCGGATCGCCCTGATGACATGGCTTTATAGACGGTAGAGCGCTATGTGGAAGAGTTGGAACAAGTCATCCAGGAACTTGAACTGAAAGAGTTTCATATACTGGGTCATTCCTGGGGAACCATGCTTTTGGCTGCTTTTTTGTTCAAAAAGCCGAAAGGGGTCCGAAGCGTTATTTTTTCTGGCCCGGCACTAGATGCGCAAAGATGGGAACGGGACCAGCGGGATTATTTAAAGCAATTTCCAAAAGAAGTCCAGGAGACAATTGAAATATGCGAACGAAAACAAACGACCGATTCTCCAGAATACAAGCAGGCGGTAAAGGCATTTTATAAACGCCATATGTGCCGCGTTGAACCCTGGCCAAAAGAGATGGAAGAAGACATGAAAGAGTTAAACCATCAAATTTACAACTTCATGTGGGGAGCGTCTGAGTTCACAGTTACCGGAACGTTAAAAAACTTCGACGCGACTGGGCGCCTGAAGGAGATTGAAATGCCGGCTTTGTTCACATGCGGCTGGTTTGATGAAGCGACGCCTGAAGCAACGGAGCATTATGCCGGGCTGGTTCAAGATGGGGAATTCCATGTGTTTGAAAACAGTTCCCATATGCCGGGAATAGAAGAACCGGAAGCCTATGTAGAGACTGTCCGCGAGTGGCTGAACCGTCAGGAATTGCGGCCGGGAGCGTAAAGAAAAAATCACCCAGCAGAGAGATTCCTGTTGGGTGATTTTTGAATTTACAGACTCACAGACCCTTGCTGGATGCTAGATTTTTGTGAAAAACCGGCGTATAATTCGAGGTGAAAAATAGCTTATACATAGAAGTGGTTGCCGGATTTTACTGGTTGAAAGATACTCTTATTTTTTATTCGTATGATTTGCCGCAGGATCCATGGCTTCGTAGTAGCGGAATCGCCATATGCTTTATGTCCATGGAAAAAGTTCCTTGGTTGGTAATGTGCAGAACTTGCCGCATGCTTTATTTTCCCCTAAAACCGGGAGGTAATGAAAGTGGTACAGCAAATGAATAATGCTTTTTCGTTTGCGCATGGAGAAGGTGATGCCTATTGGTTCAATGGTACTTTGATGGAAGTAAAAGCAACAGGTCAAGAAACAAATGGCGTTTTCAGTTTGATTGAAGGGCTGCTTCCGCCTGGATATGAAACGCCGTTGCATGTCAAAAGCAAGGAAGAAGACATGTATTATGTCCTGGAAGGCGAATTGACATTCACAGTTGGAGACAAAATAATCCAGGGAAAAGCAGGAACGTTCATATTTGTTCCGCGCCACATCAAGCATAAATTCAAAGTGGAAGGGTCTTCCCCCGCGAAAGTGCTGTTCATGTTTACGCCTGCTGGGGTGGAACAGTTTTTCATCGAAATGGGCGTACCGGCCGATAACTATGAATTGCCATCGGGACCGGTAAATTTTGATATGGATAAATTTATGGCAACCGCTCAAAAATACGGCATTGAAGTTATAGGATAAAACAAGGCAAGGCGGTAAGTTCTGCACATTGTCTATAAAGAGAATAGCTTGTGAAATCAAGTAAATATAACCAGTTTTTACGACAGTAACGATCTGGTGCTGAAGATTCGTGAAGTTGGTTCTGATCGTAAAAAATGCATACTGGATAACTCGTTGTTGAAATGAAAAAGGACCTCGAAGGGTCCTTTTTCATTTCAACGGATGATCGTTTTGACAACTGACATTTCTTTGCCAAACCGGACACCCTCATCTACAAATCCTAAACTGGCGTATAGACTATGTGCGCCTTGATTTGCAGGATGGTAACCGACGGCAATCTTTTGCGCCTGCAAGGAACTTACCATGTGGTCAATCATTAAACTGCTTGCCGTTTTGCCGATTCCTTTGTATTGAAACTGCTTATCGATCATAATGCGATAAATCCAATAAGCATCCAGTTCTTCTGGAACGGAATTGTACATCAGAAAGCCAACCATGGTATCGCCATCATAGATAGCTAAGGGCTTTAGTGTGGGCTCGAACTTTGATTGCACAATAGAGACTGCATTGGGCTCCATGAATTGCTTTTGCTCTTCTGCTACTTTCAATTCGCAACAGGTATACCAATTTTCTGCGTCCAGTTGTTTAAGGCTGATAGTTGAGATGCTCATTATTTTCCCCTTTCGGAAAGACGGCAATCGCTTTTTTCTTTACTCAGGAATACAGATATGCATTCATTTTATAGAATACTGCCGGTATCTATTCAAACGAGAGGAAATTGCGTATGGATCTATTATAGCATGCAGACGTTTTTCAACTCTGTCGTTTATTGCCTTATTTCAATGTGCTATGCTGATGTCAATATGAACAAAAGTGAGGGACTCGAGTGGAAAAATCATTGGTCTGCATTACAGCTTACTCCAATAAATTCTGGAAAATAAAAGCTCAAGGCAATTTCTTTATCGTTTCTTATGGAAGAATCGGGACCCGTGGCTCGATCAATACAAAAGAATTTCCTTCAGAAACGCTATGTCTGAAAGAAGCGAACAGACTGATCGAATCGAAGCTTAAAAAAGGCTACCGGGAAAGCGAACAACAGGCAGAAGAAGTTTTGGAGGGTTCAATGACAGAAGACCAATTTTGGACCCTGTTGGAAACAGCTCACCGTAAAGGGGATGACCCGGAAGAACAGATCGAGTGGCTCATTGGAAAATTGGCCAAAAAACCGGTACATGAGATTGTCGGCTTTGATTTCCATTTTAATCAGCAATATGCTAAATCCTACACATCTGATTTATGGGCAGCAGCCTTTATCATTATGGGAGGCTGCTCTGATGATTCCTTTGATTATTTCCGTGCATGGCTGATGTTTCTTGGAAAAGAACCGTATGAGGGAGCTCTTCAAAATCCCGAAAGCATCCTTCCTTACTTGGAAAGGATGGAAGAGGATGTGCCGGAATTTGAAGATTTCCTGTACTGCGCCAGTGCGGCGTTTGAGGAAAAAACCGGAATGGATCAAGACGAATACCTCGATTTGTATTGGAAGGTGTCGGGAGACGTATACGTGCAGCCCGAAATGGAGTTTGATTGGAGAGAAGATGACGGGGAAGGTTTGTTCAAAAAATTTCCGTTGTTGTGGAATGCCTATGGAGAAACTCCTTTAGGTTAAAGAATAGAAGTGATTAAAAACCTTTTCTCGCATTCTAAACGACAAGATTTGGCGGCTAAACAGCATAACCAGCTGCTTGAATTGGAAGAAAGAGGGCAAATTTTAAGAAAAAATTTAGCTTTTTACTTATTTTAGTAAAACATTCTAGAAAGAGTGGTCTTATTGCCAGAAAGCACTCCTGTTTTTAAATGATAACCCGATGGCTCAATAAGAAGCAGAGAAGATGCAGAAATTAATGCGTCTTCTTTTCTTGTTGATTTAAAAAATCCTTATGGATAAAGGATTTTCGATTCAACAAGATGAGGTGGCTTGGTTAGTGGAACGGAAAATGTAGATAAATGAACGGATGAAAAACATGATCCATTTTTATTGAAATACAATTACAGAAAATAAAGAAAGTATATAAAAAAAGCTTTAATGTTTTCTGAATTAAAAGAATTTTCTATAATACTTTACATATTTTATGCTATAGACTAGTCTTAATGTATCGGTAAGGCAAATAAATAACAGGAAATAAGGTGATATTTAGGCAGAAAGTACAATGTTAAATTATACAAAATAATATCAAATTATCTGAATAATGATATTTTTATATTTCAATTTAAGAGTTACGAAAGCATCATAGGGGATGTAAAGGAGTAGTTAGTATGATTATAACAGAGGAACTGGCTGGAACAGCAGAAGCGGTAAGTAAAATTTTGGGTAGCGAAGTGGAGTGCCAAGATGGAACTTACCAACTGAAAACTAAACGGTCGGTTTACGTGAAAAATAGCAAAGTATTGGATGTCAGTTTGTCCTTGGATTTGGATATTTCATTCAGCTTAAGTGATGAAGGACCGGATGGCAGTAACGAAGCGCGTGTTTGTCTGATGCCGGAAGAACTCGCGGCTTTTACGCAAGCGCTGATTGCACATCCCTTATATTTCCCCATCAGCTATTCGCAGCACATGACAATGGAATGCGGAATGTATTGTATCCGCTTGACTTCACAAGAGCCTCCGGAAGTATTTGCGGAACGCCTTGTTGCTGCACTTGATGCACTGGGATAAAAAAGCATTTGCACAGATAAAAATGGATTAAAGGGGAGAAATGGTCATGGAACAGATCGAACAATTTCCTGAACAATCGGTTGGTTATTTTTTTCTGAAATCCAAAGATGTGCACGATGAAAACGGTTGTTCTTTCATTACATTCTTTGCCCGTTTGGCGAAAGAAATCAGATACGAGAAAGAAGGGAAGATACAGGAACAGGTACAGACAGTATGGGTGGATATAGAGGAAGTCATGCTGGAAAAAGCATCACCGAAAGCAAAAGCATTGCCGAATGGCATGCAGCGCTATGAACTCACACCAACTGTCTTCCATAGCCTATATCAAGTATCCCAGCAATGCCCTGAAGAGTTATTTACCATCACACCTTATCACCGGGAATCCAGCAGTGAGAGATATATCCCATGAGTTTAAACGGGGAAACCTCACAGCGGTTAGTATTTTATTTTAGCTTATCCGTAGTCGGATAATGCCCTTTTTGCCCCGTATTAAACAGCTTTGCACGCAATTATTATGTGGAACCATACCAAGGAGGATGAATAGGATGACTGTAATGATGAAGGAAGTAAAAAGAATGGGTAACCCAACTAAATCGTATTTGGAAATTTACAAGGAACATGTAAAGGGCTATAAGGAATACAAAATGCAGAAAGCCGTTCAATCTTCCAAAAAAGAATTGGCTAAAACCGCTTCAAATTAATTCAAGTTCAGCATGTGCATGCAAAAAATACAACCTGAAACCAGACCGGTTTCGGGTTGTATTTGTGTATGAAAAAAACGCCCCGAAGGACGTTTTCTATTATCTGCTTCGTATTTTGGACAGCAAGCGCAGTATTTCCAAGTACAGCCAGACCAATGTCACAAGCAAACCGAAAGCACCATACCATTCAAAATATTTCGGAACCCCTTTATCAGCTGCATTTTCGATAAAGTCAAAATCCAACACCAGGTTCAGCGCGGCGATGATGACGATGACCACGCTGATCGCAATGCCGAGCGGCGTCGCTTCGTGGAGATGAGGGATTTGAAAACCGAAAAACCCGCCGATGAACGAAATCAGGTAAACCAGGAAAATGGCGCCCGTGGCAGCGGCAATGCCGAGGCGGAAATTCTGTGTCACTTTGATGAGTCCCGATTTATAAACAAGCAATAAACTGAACAGCACTCCAATTGTGATCAGGACAGCCTGGAAGACGATGCCGCCGTATTGAGCTTCGTATTGGGCAGACACTGCCCCCAGGAATAATCCTTCCAGCAAAGCGTAAACAGGTGCTGTAAAAGGAGAGATTTTAGGTATGAAGATTGTCACCAATCCAACGATCAAGCCACCGATGGCTCCAACCAGAATCAACGGCAATACACTGTTCGGGCTATTGACGAACTGATTCCAGGAATAGACGAACGTTACCAGCAACAGCAATAATAAAATGAATGTTTTATTGACCGTTCCTTGAATGGTCATTTTTCGGCCAATGTTCGTGTCGTTGAAATTATCGAACGAATCGGCTTTTAAACTCGGGTTTCCACTTCTCAACTCTCTCACCTCGCATATTTTTCGTAGCAGCATTTATTATATCCTTTTCATAAACAGAAATACACGATAAAGAGAAGCGCTAATCAATGATAATTTCTTCAACGCCTCTAACCGTTAAATGGGATAAAACCGATTAGTCAGGCTATAAAATATTCCCGATATGTGAAGAAGGTGAATCCTACTACAAAAATCAAGTACAGGATTGAGCCGATGAAAATATAGGATTTTTCCGGCACATAAGCTTTCTGTTCCATTCGAATGCCCGTTTGCCCTTGAATCGACATGTCCAACCGGCGGCTGGCCATGCCTCCTTTGGATTTGAAAAAATAAATGAGGGCAAGCGCCAGTCCTGCGAAGGGGATAGCCACATCCAGGAAAGCGACGTCAAGCGCAATAGCTGCCAGCCAATTGCCGCCAGCAATCACAAAGATGGTGAAAAAGATGATCAGCGTATTTTTCATGTGTACCTCCAATTTGTATTTTTTGAAATAAATGTTAATCTGCTGCTGATTATTATACGGTGAAAAAGAAAGAAGGTTTCAATAATTTTGGGATTACTTATATAGGAATAGAAAATGGGGTTCTTGTAAAGTAATTCCCGATTTAATCGGAGCAAACTTCACAATATAGGATCAGCAGAAGCAGTAAAGTATTTATTTTATTCTGATAATAGAGAATCTTTTATTGGATATATGTGGTAAAGTAAGAAGGCGACAGCTGACAATGAAATGGTAAATTAAAACTGATTAAGGCTGTAAAGTTGAATGTAATTTGATGTGAATGATATTACTTTCAATTTTCTCAATAGAAACTAGTAGAAGATTTAATATAGTAAGGAGAGGAACTTCACGATGATACAAAGTAAACTCGCACTCATTGGTTCATTTGTTATTTTATGTATCTGCATGTCTTTGTATTTTCCATTTCCGAATAATGTCATGTTGAATGCTCGTACTACGTTTATGTCGTTTCCAATTCGTGACCAAGCTGGATATATTCCACTTGGGATAATGGGGGCCATTTTGTTTATAATCGCTTTAATTTTGTTGTTCAAGGGATTAAAGAAATATCACTTCCGAACAATACTAGTTGTGTTGCTCATATATGCATTTTTGCCGAAACTTTTAATTACGGCTTACCAAGAAACAGTTGCAAGCGGGATTACAGCAATATCATACGATAGCAATGGCAAGTGCAATTTTGAGTCGGTGGGGCAAAAGATAGCGAATGGGGAATGTGAGCTTGTATTGCATAATCGAAGTAATGAAGCTGTGTCATTTGAATTGGAATTTATCGATTCATTTTTTATTGAAGACGGTGTACGAATGGAGTCTCTAATGAATTTAGCGGGTCCGTATAGTATTACAATAGAAGCAAATCGCAAAGAGCCTATTCGATTCAAGGAGTTGCTCGACTTATCAGATGTGCCGAAACATATCGAATCTGGAGAATCATCCGGGATTCATTTTAAGTTGACTGACGGTGAGAAAACACGTACTTTGTAGCAGGCTATAAAAAGTTATAACCTGTTGAAATGGCCAAACTAGCGAGAAATTTATTTCAATGATTCCGTAAATAAAATTCACCCTAAAAAGCAGCAGCCCTTTATCCATGAGGGCTGCTGCTTTTCATTGCATCAATTTTCAACGAAATCAAAACAAAACGCTTCCAAACCGATTTCAGCGAGCACTTCCTGGCCGGCGGCTGTTGGATGGATGTCTTGCGGAAGGACGTATTCCGCCTGATTATTCCCAAAAGCATGATATGCATCAGCCAACTCTACATCATGGAAAGAATTCGCTATTTCAGCGAAAGCAGCATTGATCTGCGGCAAGTATTGATCGGATACCTGGTGCAGCGGATCGGCCACTTGGAACGGGTTATAAATAGTGTACAGAACAATTGGTGCATCTGTCAGCGAGCGTATTTCGTGAATGCTTGCTGCAAGATTGTCAAAAGCATCACTGTTGGCGAGCTTTTGTTGAATGAGTGTTAGAAACAACTCGGAATTTCCGCCACTTTCAGCATTGGCGGCTCTTAAAATTTCCAGAAAATCGTTGCTTCCGATGTTCAAAGTGACGTAGTCAGCGTGATGGACGGCTTTTCGAAATTTCTTATTGCTATCCAAAGCAGTAAGCAAGTCGTCTGTCTGCCATCCCGGAACTCCTAAAATGCGCACCCGCAAATCTGCGTCATCGCCGATAAGATAGGGAAAGGCGACTTCGGCAGGACGATCATTGGTTTCCCCAAGATTGTAGCCGAAAGGAATGGAATCTCCTAGAGCGACAAGAGACTCCTTGCCGTGACCATGATGGCTATCGGCTAAAGCTGTAGGGGTCCCAAGAGCCAAAGCGATTAAAGCAGCAACAAAAATTTTTATCATTTTACTCATAAGGCACCTCCTTTCTTGTTTTTTCGTTCATTATAAACCCGGAAATCTGAATTGTCTGTATTTTTTAATAAAATTTTGTTGGAAAAGATGGAAATTTAAGCACTCACTTTGAATTGCTTTAAATAAGTCAACATAATACTTGCAACTGATGGAATAGAGCTTTCTTGTAATTTAATCGTGAATAAGACCTTATATTAGTACCTAATACTAATAGTTGATGTTAGAATGAGGCGAGGACATCATAAAGGGGCGATTTAAATGAGTATTTCCAAAGCAAGAATTACAGCCATCGGATCATATGTACCTGAGAAGAGGTTGACGAATCACCGGTTAGAAGAATTAGTGGAAACAAACGATGAATGGATTGTCCAACGGACTGGAATAAAGGAACGCCGAATTGCTGCTGATAATGAATTTACCAGTGATATCAGCATCAAAGCAGTTGAAAATTTAAAAGAACGTTATGGAAAATCGCTTGATGACGTCGATATGATTATTGTCTGCACCATGACTCCTGATTTTAAGACGCCGAGTGTGTCTGCTCTCGTGCAGGCAAAGCTGGGGATAAGAAATACCGGCGCCATCGACTTGAATGCAGCTTGCTCCGGATTTGCATACGGACTTCACATGGCCAACGGTTTGATCACGGCTGGACTGAACAAAAAGATTTTAGTGATTGGTGCAGAGACCTTCTCTAAGATCCTCGACTACAGCGATCGTTCGACTTGTATCTTATTTGGAGATGGCGGCGGGGCAGTGCTTGTGGAATTTGATGAAGAAAAGCCGAGCTTTATCGCTTCCCATATGGGAACAAACGGGGAACTGGCCAACAATCTCTACTGTACGGATCTTTCCACCCAGATGTTTGGCAACGAATTGGCGGTAAATGGATTCGTGAATCAAAATGGACGCGAAGTCTACAAATGGGCAGTCAACACCGTTCCTAAAGGGATGAACGCCTTGATGGAAAAAGCACAATTTGAGACAGAGCAAGTGGATTGGTTCGTGCCGCATAGCGCCAATCTCCGCATCATCGAGTCTATCTGCAGCAGAAATGGACTTCCGTTGGAACGGACGATTTACAGTCTGGAGTATTACGGCAACACTTCTGCAGCGTCAATTCCATTGTCTTTGGATAAAGGCTTGCAGGAAGGGAAGATCAAGCCAGATGATAAACTGCTGCTATACGGATTTGGCGGTGGTTTGACGCATGCTGGCATGCTGATCAACTGGTCGATTTAAGTTGAAGGGTTATTAATAAAACGTCATCTTTGAATTCAAAGGTGACGTTTTTATTTTTTTCAAATAGAGCAGAGGTGTCAGGCACCCAAACAATTTTAGGCAATAAATTTTCTCAATTAATGCGAATTTTAGTTATCTCGAAGCTGAGGCATATAAATTGTATTTGCCGTTCTGGAACCGTAGAATTGGGTTTAGCACCAAAGTTCCGCTGAAGTATTCAATGGTAGATTTCAACAACTCGAGCGGATGGCCGAAACGATGCACAGTTTGAAAATCTACGGATTATGTTTGCTTATGGCTCTTTAGGGAAACAAAAGAGTAAACCGTAGGACTGATTTAATTCACTATCAATGATTGATAAATAAAGTAAAGAAGGTGCATAGATATGGGTACGAATAAAACGATTCTAAAAACAAGTGATTGGGTAAAAGGCAAATCCCGCCACGACGAGCTGATTATCGGTTTCATCGATTCCATGAATGTCCTTAAGGAAGCAGTAAACGTTACAGTGGTGGAAAGCGACAACGAAGAAATGATCGGCTTGACCATTCCGATGTCGGTGCACCAAGTAGAAATTATTCCAGAATCCGATACCAAAGATGCCGCGCAATTGGGCTTCCTGATCGATTTAGCATTGGCTACTGACGACAAAGAGTGGTTCCAGGAACTCTCTGCACAATTAAATGCCAAAAAAGAAACAGTGAATTAAGATAAACTCAATGACATCAATAGGAATAGCACCTACTCCTCAAGGGTTCAAAAACCTGCAATTGTGGATTTAGGTGTTATTTTTTATTTGTCTTTTACTAGAAAGGAAACTTCTATCAATGAAAGATATTAGCTTTGAAACTTTATTGTCTACTATTTGTCTAATCGTCTATCAGGGGGTGGATTGATGAAGGGATTATTACTATCGTTCATTTTTAGCATTCTATTTTTGGTCGGGTGTACATCAGAAAACATTAAAAAAGTGGATGTTCATGAAATGGAAAGCTTTTTAGTTACTAAAGAAGATTCGTTGGTTACATATACAGATTCTGAAGCGAACCGAACAATTGTGAAAGCGTTCAAAAAAGCCAAAAAAAAGCCAGGCATAGTCGATATGGCAGATCCAGAATATCAAGTCGATTTTGGAGAGAATTCCTATTATCTTTGGGTAGATGAAAGGCAAGGGACAATAATGGATCTCGATGACACACATACCATCTATAGTCTTTCGGAAAAGTCGTCAAAAGCGGTCTATAAAATAATAGAGGAAGCCCGATAAAACGATTAACGCTCTTACCTCATTATAGAAATTGTAACGGTGGGATTCGAACTTGTGCGGTTGATTAGCGTTATATTTTAGAGGTGATGGGTATGGTGAAAAAGGTATGGATTGTTTTTGGAAGTTTTGCAGTCCTCATTGCATTGGCGGCATATGGTGTCCACTGGGCATTCTTTGATATTCAACGCGTGCCCGAAGGTGAGTATCTGACGGAATCAGTATCGCCTGATGGCCGCTATACAGTGCGTGCGTATAAGACAAATGGCGGCGCTACAGTAGCCTATTCTATTAGAGGCGAATTGGTGTTTAACACTGAAGACAGCAAAACAAAGAACATATACTGGAATTACAAGGAAGACATAGCTGTGATAAATTGGATTGACGACGACACCGTGGACATTAATGGGCACCTCTTGGATGTTCCGGAAGAAAAGTTTGATTTTAGAAATGAATAATAGCATGCCTTTAGCAATTTATAAGGACTTGCAAAAGACTATCAGCTCCGATTTAAAATTGAGGACTTTTAAAATCCTTTTCATATTTCCTTTCACACTGAAAGCATTTTGTTATGCAAACAGAATGTTCCCTCGACTTATATTTGACCTGATCCGCCCGGCAATTTATAGTTGCTATATAAGGCAATAACTAGCAGATATCTTTAACACGCCTAATCAGCTATCTTAAGAAAATCAATTTATTGGAACGAAATAATATTTCTTAATACCAACTTAACAATAGCTTCACAAAACAACTCTATACTTATCGAGAGTCGTACATATCTACTGGAAATCATAATTATCATTCGAGGGGGAAATGACATGAAAAAAATCTTTTTTGGTTCAGCGATATTGTGCTCGGCCGCCTTATTAGCAGCATGCGGAAATGAAGAAGGTGGGACTACGACCGAACCTGCAGAAGGCGGAGCGGGCGTTTCCGGTACCTTGGATTTTTACACTTCACAGCCTGATGCGGATGCACAAGCATTAGTGGATGCTTTTAAAGAGCAGAATCCGGAAGTCGACATCAGCATTTTCCGTTCCGGTACTGAAGAAGTTGTATCGAAAATACAGGCAGAAAACCAGGGCGGCAATATCCAGGCAGATGTGCTGCTGGTTGCCGATTCCGTGACTTTCGAAAATTTTAAAGCAGAAGAGTTGCTGCTTGCTTATGAATCGCCTGAAGCGGAATCCATCGATGAAGCTTTTGTCGATCCGGATGGCATGTATGCAGGGACAAAAGTGATGGCGACCGGTTTGATCGTCAACACCAATGAAGTGACCGAACTTCCTGACAGCTGGAACGCGTTGACGGAGCCGGCAACGAAAGGGCAGGCAGTTATGCCGAGTCCACTATATTCAGGTGCAGCAGCCTATAACCTGGGCGTCATGACGCGACAGGACGGCCTGGGCTGGGAATATTACGAAGCGCTTCGTGCCAATGACATCACCATTACCCAAGGAAATGGAGCAGTATTGGAAAGCGTTGCCACTGGGGATCAGAATTACGGCATCATCGTAGATTATTTGGCGGCTCGCGCCAAAAATGAAGGATCTCCTGTAGAGTTGATTTACCCGTCAGAAGGCGTTCCGGTGATCACTGAGCCGGTGGGCATTATGGCAAACACGGAAAACGAAGAAGCGTCCAAAGCGTTTGTTGATTTCATCCTTTCAGAAGAAGGGCAAACTTTGGCGTCTGAACAAGGCTATACGCCTATCCGCGAAGGCATCGAAGCGCCTGAAGGCTTGAAGACATTGGATGAAATGACCATCCTGGATGCCGAAGCGGTTGAACTATTGGAAACGCGTGATGAAGACAAAGCGAAATTCGGAGAGATTTTCGGCCAGTAAACGACTGCGTGAATTTCGATGTGAGGAGTTACGGATATGACAGTGAAACAGCCAATGGTAGAAGAGAGAAAGAAGAGGGATTCCTCTTTTTCTCTCTTTTTTCAAAAAAAGAATTTGTATAAAATAATCGGCCTGTTGGCCATTTTCGTGTTTTTCCTATTGCCGGTGCTGCGGCTCGTCTGGCTGAGCTTTGTAGAAGACGGCTCAGTGACATGGCAATATTACACCGAAGTCTTAGGGGAGCCTGCAACCTGGAAAACGGTGCAGAACACGTTGATCATTGTAGCAGGCTCGACGGTTCTGGCTTTAGTGCTGGGGGTCTTGTTTTCCTGGATTGTAGCTTATGTCCAACTGAGTGGAAAAAGGGCGATGCAACTTTTTATCTTCCTGCCTTTCATCATCCCTTCCTATATTACGACTCTTGCCTGGACACAATTTTTCAGCGCATCGGGTCCAGTGAATGCAGTTCTGTCGTGGCTGCCGGGAAGTTTGGAAGCCCCAAACCTATACAGCATCGGAGGGATCATCCTGCTCCTTGGGATTTCTCATTATCCGCTGGTGTATTTGTTTACGGTCAATGTGTTCCGGAAAATTCCGCGTGAACTAGAAGAGGCAGCTGCGACTAGCGGCTTGTCGAAAAAACGGGCGTTCCGCAAAGTGGTGCTTCCGCTGGCGCTGCCCGGAATTGCTAGCGGCGGACTCATCGCCTTTTTATCGAATTTGGATAACTTCGGGATTCCGGCGTTTCTCGGGACACCCGCCAATATTCGCGTCTTGAGCACTTATATTTATGAACAAGTGGTCGGATTCGGGCCTTCGGCATTCTCGCGCGCCGCTGTGTTGTCTGTCATTCTTGGCGTTATCGCATTGCTCGGGACTGTCTTGCAGTGGTTCTTGCTGCGCCGCAGCCGCGTCAATGAGACAAACAGAAGCGATTCCACGCCGCGCATTTATTTATCGGCCGGCAAGCAAAAGCTGTTGGAAGCATCCTTATGGATTTTCCTGCTGGTGACGAGTCTGATGCCGCTGATTACAATGGGCGCATTGTCGCTGATTTCCGCTTATGGGGTTCCGTTCAATCTGGAGAATTTGTCCTTGCGAAATTATGAATATGTCTTTTTGACCGATTCCAAACCTTTATCGGCATTGACCAACAGCCTGCAGTTGGCCTTTTTCACGATGCTGATTTGTTTGGTGCTTGGTACTGCGATGGCGTATCTGCGCTTCAAGTACCCGGACTGGAGCACGAAAGCGGCAGAGCTGTTCATGACCATTCCGTTTGCGCTGCCAGGTACAGTGTTTGCCCTGTGCATGATCTTCATGTGGCTGGAGCCGGTGCCAGGTTGGAATCCGGGCATCTACGGCACGGTGTGGATTTTGTTCATCGCTTACGTTGCTCGGTTTTTTGTGCTTCAAGTTAGAGGAAGCTATACGGCATTCCTGCAGATCGATCCATCGATGGAAGAAGCTGCACGGACTTCAGGAGCTGCCGGCTGGGTAAAATGGCGACGGATTTTATTGCCATTGCTGTTTCCTGGCATTCTCAGCGGGGCGCTGCTCGTATTTTTGATGGCGCTCACGGAGTTGACGGTATCCAGTCTATTGTGGTCTTCCGGCTCCGAAACGATCGGCGTCGTAATTTTCGGATATGAACAGGCCGGTTATTCGACATACTCAACAGCCTTTTCGACCGTACTGGTGCTCGGCATACTGATGGGTGGCGCACTGTTTATGTCGGTTGGCAAATTATGGGATAGAAAGGTGCTGAAAAAATAAATGATCAAAGTGGATAATGTATCTAAAAATTATGGTTCATTCACCGCCTTGCATTCGATCGATCTTGAAATTGGAGATGGTGAATTTATTGCGGTGCTCGGGCCCTCGGGTTGCGGAAAAACGACTTTATTGAAGTTATTGGCAGGTTTTATGGGACCAACAGAAGGGACCATTTCCATGGACGACACCTTATTGGCATCGGCTAAGCGCGTCCTACCGCCCGAAAAACGCAACATCGGCATGGTATTCCAATCATTTGCTTTGTGGCCGCATATGACGGTCGCCGAGCACATCAAATTTCCGCTGAGCTACCACCCGAATAAAATCAAAGAAGGCAAAAAAGAGTTGCAGGAGCGCATCAATGAAGTACTGAAACTGGTCGGTCTGAATGCGATGGCTGACCGTTACCCCTCAGAACTGTCAGGTGGCCAGAAGCAGCGCGTGGCACTCGCGCGGGCCATAGCGCCTTTGCCGAATCTATTGCTGATGGATGAACCGTTGAGTGCGCTTGACGTCGAGCTGCGGATGGAAATGCGCAAGGAAATTCAAAAGTTGCATAGGGAGACAAAAGCATCCATCGTCTTTGTCACACATGATCAAGGAGAAGCTTTAGCCATCGCTGACAAAATCGTTGTCATGAACCAGGGGCGGATTGAACAGATTGCGCCACCTGAAATTCTTTACACACGTCCGGAAACGGAATTTGTGGCCACTTTTGTCGGCAAATGCAACCTGGTGAAAGGTCAGTGGCAGAATGCAGGATTTGTTCCGGCCATCGATTCGAAAAATGTTTGGCCAGACCTTGGAGTGGCGGAGAGCTTTAAGGGAAATGGCATTTATCCGGTGCGCCCGGAGCAGTTCCAACTGACGGCAGCAGAACAAGATGGTGTGCAGGGGATCGTTTCTTTTGTCCAGTACCAAGGGCACGAAATCCATTATACGGTGGAAGTCGGTGAAGAAACCTGGACCATTCACGAATCGGTATTTGCATCACGTTTTCAGCCAGGAGATTTTGTCGGCATTTCGTTAAAGAATGCCCCGGTCCAGCAAAAATCTTTAATTACGCGCTGACTTATTTTGGAGCTGAAGTAACCGCTGTCTGCAGTGCGAGAAATGTAGAATTGGTAAAGTCTTTGGGAGCAGATCGAGTTATCGACTGCAACATTCAAAATTTTACTGATTCAAGTGAAACATGCGGTATCATCTTCGATACGATAGGCAAATCAAAGTTTTCGCAATGTAGAAGCACTCTTAAAGAAAAAGGCATCTATCTTTCGTCAGCTGCACGAATGTCCGATTTTGCCCTAATGATTTCGACATCAGCCATGAACAATAAGAGGCTGATAGGCGGCCTAGCACCGATGAGAAAAAAAGATTTGCTCTTTCTGAAGAATTGATTGAAACTTGAAAGATTAAATCAATCATCGATTGAAGCTATCCTTTAGAAAGAATGGCAGAAGCTCATGCGTATGTAGAAAAAGGAAAGAAGAAGTGTGGTAATAACTTTTGAACGTTTTGAACCATTTTAGCCTTACTAGCTATTAATAGAAACCAAAGATCCTATATCGATTTAGAAGCTGAGGAAGCCCAATTCGTGTTTGAACACGATTGGCTTCCTCAGCTTTTTTGCACTGAACAATTAAAAGAAAAGCTATAATTAATTTTTTAAATAAAACTGAGTATTCAATCTTTTAATAAGAACAAACGTTTGGTATAATGAGACGTAGTTAAGGAATGCGATATTTTTAATCAGTAAAAAACCGGTAGTATAATTTTAGATATAAGTACACTCAACTATTACCTGCCATTTCACCTGACAGCCATCTGCCTCTATATTCCAATCAGTCTAACAAGAAATGTAAAGTATTTTCTAGACTTATCTATTGTTGGTGAAGCCTGGAGATTATGATCATTGTTGATCTACCCATCAAATCATAGAAAAGGTGAGGAGTATGTGGGAAGGCGAAAACATTCTACAGAACAATGACTTGGCTATTGAGGCGCAGGGTTTGGTAAAAGTATTCGGGAAAGAGCGTGCAGTCGATGGCGTCGACCTGGCCATTCAGAAAGGAACAGTTTATGGTTTTTTAGGTCCGAATGGAGCAGGCAAAACGACGACTATCCGAATGTTGGCAACGCTCCTTCCTGCAGATGCAGGTAAAGCCCGTATTTTTGGCCATGACTTGGTTTCAGACAGTGCGGCGATCAGGCGCCGAATCAGTCTGACGGGCCAATACGCGTCGATTGACGAGGATTTGACGGGCGTTGAAAACCTGATGCTGATCGCTCGGCTGATGGGGTATACACGGGGGCAAGCTAGAAGCCGGGCAATGGAATTATTGGAAGCTTTCGGATTGGAACGTGCCGCAAAACGCCAGGTGAAAAAGTATTCAGGTGGTATGCGTCGTCGCATCGATATTGCAGCGAGCATCGTAGTGACGCCGGATCTGCTGTTTTTGGATGAACCGACTACAGGACTCGACCCACGCAGCCGCAATCAAGTCTGGGATATCATCCGCGCACTGGTTCGGGCTGGGACGACGGTTTTGCTGACGACGCAGTACCTAGAAGAAGCAGATCAATTGGCAGACCGGATCGGGGTTATCCACAACGGCAAAATTATTGCTGAAGGGACCAGCAATGAGCTGAAGGCATCGGTCGGAAGAGGGACATTAAATGTCCAGTTGGTTAATGCTGAAGACCAGTGGCGTGCACAGGCCATACTGGAAGAAAAGCTGGATGCTGCAGTTCATCTTGGAGCTGATTCCACGTCTTTGACGGCGCAGGCTGATGATTCTGCACGCGTCGCGGAAGCATTAGCTGAATTTGCCGAACAGCGTATCGATGTCAGTGATTTTTCTTTAGGACGCCCCAGCCTTGATGAAGTGTTTTTAACGTTGACAGGTAAGTCTGCAGATCAGCAACATGCTTCTGAGGAGGAGACCTTATGACTGTCCAACTTCAAACAAAAAATTCGATCGGCACAGATTCAAGCATAGACGAGCGTTTGCATCAAGCCATCGCTTCAGGCAAACGCCCAGAGCCGCCGAATGCTTTCGCTTCGACAATGGCGTTTGCTTCGCGCGCCTTGCTGCGGATCAAGCACGTTCCTGAACAGATGTTTGACGTTACCGTTTTTCCGATTATTTTTCTGCTGATGTTTACGTATTTATTTGGTGGAGCCATTGCCGGATCGACCCGTGACTATTTGCAATTCCTTCTGCCCGGCATTTTGGTGATGACAGTTGCCCAAATTACAATGTATACGGGCATAGATTTGAATAACGATATACGAAAAGGGATCTTTGACCGGTTCCGGACCTTGCCGATTTGGCTGCCTTCTGCGTTGATCGGCGCCTTGTTGGTTGATGTCATCCGCTATTCGATGGCTTCTGTCATCATGATCCTTCTAGGGTTGATGCTCGGTTTTCGGCCGGAAGGCGGCCTGATGGGTGTGGCATTTGCCATTGGGCTGGTGCTAATTTTCTCTTTCAGTTTGTCATGGATTTGGACAACTTTCGGGTTGATTGTCCGTTCCGAAAAATCGTTGATGATGATTAGTTTTTTGGTGCTCATGCCGTTGACTTTTGTCAGTAATGTTTTTGTAGAGCCTGAAACCTTGCCGACTTGGCTACAGGGATTCGTAAACAGCAACCCGATTTCCATTTTAGCAACAGCGGTACGTGGATTCATGCATGGAACAGGAACTTGGCAGCAGGTGGCCGGTGTTCTGGTGGTGTCGGCTATCATGACAGCTATTTTTGCCCCGCTCACGATGTATCTATATCGAAATAAGAAATGACACGGAAGCAACACCTGATTATGGAATGCTTTTTCTCTGCCGGTATTGACAGAATAGTCTATACTAAAGGCTGATACGGAGATTTATAAAAGCCGATGAGGAGGAAAAGTAAATGAAAGTTGCAGTAATCGTAGGAAGCGTACGAAAAGATTCATTCAACCGGAAATTAGCGGAGTTTGTAAAAAAACGTTACAACAACAGATTTGACATGGAGATTCTGGATTTGAGTGTCCTGCCTTTGTACAGCCAAGACATTGAAAATAATGAACCGCAGGAAATCACTAATTTCAAGAAGTCGGTCAAAGAAGCGGATGCGGTTCTTTGGGTGACTCCGGAATACAACTCAACCATTCCTGGTGTCCTAGGAAATGCCATCGACTGGCTGTCACGTGTTGATAAAGTGATGATCGGCAAGCCATCCTGGATCATGGGTGCTTCCATGGGAAATTTGGGAACTGTTAAAGCGCAGATGCATTTACGCGATATTCTTTTTGCGCCAGGGCTGCAATCTCCAGTGCTGATCGGCAATGAAATCTATGTCGGGGCGGTCCATACGAAAATGGATGAAGCAGGGAATATCACAGATGAAGCGACTGTGGCTTTTCTGGATACTGTAGTAGATAATTTCGAACAGTGGATGAAATGCTTTAATTAGTCGGCTGTAGGGGGAATGACAAGTGAAGATCGCCATCTTATCTGATATACACGAAGGCTTGAACCGCAAAAGATCTGGCACTGATGTTTTCGGTTTGCTGCAGGAATGGCTGGCCACACATAAGCCGGATGTTTTTATCATCAGTGGCGATATGGCTTCAGGCCCTGAAAAGAGCCTAGCTCTTTTAAATCGATTGCAAAGCGGCTTTCCAAAAACTCAGATTCTTTATGTCCATGGCAACCACGATGTATACCATGAGAATGCCACTGCTGCATATAATATGCTTCTGCAGTTTGCTGGCAATCTCGGCAATGGTCCGGTTCACTTGAACGAAGAGTGGGTCGTAATCGGAGATGGCGGATGGTATGACTATACATTCGGTATCGAAGAGTATACCGCTGAACAGTTTTCTGCCGGGCAATTCAACGATTTCACATGGCCGGATAAAATCCATGCCCATTGGCCGGAGAATGATGTGGCAATCACAGAAAGGTATTTGGCGAAGCTGGAGAATTGGCTCATGGCCAATCAGGAAAAGAACATCATTCTGGTCAGTCATTTTGTGCCGTTAGCCCATTTTGTCCAAGTTAAAAACGACCCTGCCTGGGATTTCTTCAATGCCATGATGGGAAGTAAAGGCATTGGGGAACTGGCTGAAAAATACGGCGTGAAAAAATTGATTTTCGGCCATATTCATACGCGGTATCATGAAGAATACAAAGGCATCGATTGCATCTGCAATCCCCTTGGCTACTATCCGCACGAATGGAAAAACGATTCTGCTGAGGAGGAAATCAATTCAGCGATAAATGTCATCGAAATCTGATGAAGTCTTTGTCCATGTTTACTCCGCTCTTCTCAAAGGAATAGGATAAGCAATACCTAATTGGAGAGGCGGATCAGATTAATGGATATCTACACAATCGGACATTCCAGCCATTCAAAAGAGTTTTTTGACGAGATGCTAAAATCTCGATCTATCGAACTTTTAGCAGATGTTCGGGCATTCCCGGGAAGCCGCAAGTGGCCACAATTCTCAAAAGACGAATTTCCAGTCTGGCTTGAAGCAGAAGGATTCGCATACGAACACTTCCCGAAGCTCGGTGGCAGGCGACGAAAGTCGAAAGACATGGAAGAAGATCGGAATGCAGGCTGGCGCAACCAGTCTTTTCATAACTATGCGGATTACACACTGACAGAAGAATTCCAAGAGGGCATAAAAGAATTATTGCAGAAAGCGGCTGTCAAACGGACGGCGTATTGTTGTTCAGAGCGCCATCCTGCGCGTTGCCACCGTCTGCTGATCAGCAATTATCTGACCGCAAACGGCCATCGCGTCTTGCACATCATCGATGGAAAAAAAGGGGCGGTCGATATTGTTGAGCATGAAGTGGGCATGTGGGGAGCCAAGGCTGTGGTGGATGCCAAAGGTATAGTAACTTATCCAAAAGAGGAATAAACCACAACCAAAAAACCTGCAGACCTTGTGAAGGATCTGCAGGTTTTCTTCTGTCCTGATGGTGGTCTTGATCGTTTTAGAATCTTTTGCTTGTCAGACGGCCAAGTAAAAAGGCTCCAGCAACCACCCCAATGGCAGCATTGGTCTTTTTGGTGAATACCTGCTTCACGACCAGGTTTAAATTCTGTGGGCGCTCTGCCAGTCTTCGCATAAAGTAGCCATACCAGTCTGTACCGAAAGGAATGTACGTGCAGAAATTGTAGCCTTGTTCCGCCAGTTCCAGCTGCATTTCCTTGCGGAAACCATAAAGCATCTGGAATTCGAATTTTTCTTTCGGAATGCTATGGTCAATCACGAATTGTTTTACGTGGTTGATGACATTGTGGTCATGTGTCGCAATGGAAGTGAATTTGCCGTTCAATAGATGATACTCGATCAACTCAATAAAATTGGCATCAATTTCTTCTTTGGTTTGATAGGCAACTGCTTCTGGTTCTTTGTAAGCGCCTTTGACAATGCGCAGGCGGTACTTGCTGTATTTTTGAATGTCTTCCTCGGCTCTGAAGAAATAGGATTGAATCACAGTCCCGATATTGTCATAGTCCTTCGATAATTCCTCCAACAAGTCGAACGATGGCTGCAGGCGCGCATAATTTTCCATATCAAAATTAATGAAAATGTCATAAGCGGACGCTTTTTCGACGATTTCCTTGATATTTTCAAGACAGAAATCGTAATCGATGTCCAACCCAAGCTGTGAAGGTTTTAAGGAAATATGGGCATCCACTTGATGTGCATGGATAGCATCCACAACACCCAAGATTTGTTTTTTTGCGTGTAAAGCTTCTGCTTTGTCGTGGACAAATTCACCCAGATTATCGATGGTGCAGCTGATTCCTTGTGCATTCAGTTCTTTGATGCTGCCCATGGCTTCTTCGATATTGGTTCCAGCGACAACACTATGTGCCCCCAGCTTAAATCCGTAATTTTGTGCTGCTTTATTTAAAAGTTGGTTTTCTGAAAGATGCATAAAGAAATTTTTAACGATCATTTTTATTGCCCCAATCTTCTCTGTATTTTTTACGGAACAAATTAGTGGAAGGAAATCTAAATTATATTTAAAAAAACATCTAGGAGCAAAATAATTTTGCGCTAATAACTATCCCTATCTATAATAATGCAAAATTATGATGCATTTTGCAATCTTTATTTTTTCTATTTTGATATTTATTGAATTTTTCAATCAATAAAGGGACAAATAGTGAAAATTGCAGTGTGCACTTTCAGAAGTAATGGACTTTGGTAAACTGGAATTAGAAGAAAAATCAATAATCAAAGGAGGGTGCGAATGGAAACTGACTATCTCTTTGAAACTCAGCGGCTTGGTTTCAGAAGTTGGAAAACGCAGGATCGGGAACCGTTTGCAGCTATGGCGGCAGATCAAGAAGTGATGCGCTATTTTCCAAAAACCCTGATGAAAGATGAAGCGGACCTTTTAATTGACCGCTTTAACGCACATTTTGAGGATAAAGGGTATACCATGTGGGCCGTGGAACGCAAAGAAGACAGGGCGTTCATTGGATTTATTGGTCTGTTGGAAATCACCATGCCCATCGAAGGACAAGGGGCAGCGGAAATTGGCTGGCGTTTGGACAAGCGCTATTGGAAACAAGGCTATGCGCTTGAAGGGGCGAAAGGCTGTCTAGCGTATGCATTCGGTCCTTTGGATATGGCAGAGGTCTATTCCTTTACTTCAACGACCAATCTCCCTTCGGAAACTGTTATGAAAAGGATCGGTATGAAAAAAGTAGGCGAATTTGAACATCCGAAACTGGATTCCAGCAGTCCGCTGAAGAAACATGTGCTATATAAAATCCATAGGCTGGATGCCGTAAAAGAATATGAAGAATGATGAGGTGCAACATGAAAAAGCATGTGTTGGAGAATTTCAATGAATTGGCAGGCATCTATGAGAAAATGAGAGATGCGAATAATCTTTATAATACGCAATACGAACGGCCAGCGATGATGCAGCACATTCCTTTCACTATGGAGGGGATGAGAGGACTCGATGCGGGCTGTTCGGCAGGCTGGTATTCCAAACAATTGGCCGATCGAGGGGCACAAGTGACAGCCGTAGACTTGAGTCCCGAAATGGTCAATGCTACACAAAAGCTGCTTGGCGAAAAAGTGGAAGCCCTGTGCTTGGATTTGGAAGAACCTTTGCCTTTTGACGACCATCGTTTCGATTTTATTGTAAGTTCCTTGACCTTGCATTACTTGAAGGATTGGCAAGGGGTTTTTTCGGAGTTCAGCCGCGTACTGAAGCCAGGAGGGAGTTTTCTGCTGTCGATCCATCATCCTTTGACGGATCTGCAGCTGTTGGACGATGCTCATTATTTTTCGACTGAATTGATTGTCGACCAATGGAATAAGGCAGGAAAAATTTACAATATGCCATTTTATCGCCGGCCGTTAAGTGAAATCCTTAATACGCTGCTAAGCTTTTTTTCAATCGAGCAAGTGATAGAGCCAAAACCAACAGCACAATTTAAGGAATTGGCACCTGAACAATATGAACGATTGTTGAAGAGCCCAAATTTCCTGATTTTGAAAGTCCGAAAAAAATAAAAAACAAAACAATCCCCCCACTCGGTACAACCAAGTGGGGGGAATTCATGTTCTATTCGTCTTTATTGCACATGCAACGTTCACATTCGTAGATGATGGACTGGTGCTGCTCCTTGATTTCGCATCCGCACTCGCGGCATTCTTTCATTGAGCGTGTCTCATATGTTTTAGTCGTTTTCATAATGATCTCCTCCAATAGGTTAATTTGGTTTGAATGCCGTGGCGTTGGAAAGGATGCTAATCAGTAGACATGTGTTGCTTACTTAGTTGTTGTGAATTGAGCGGTTTCAGTCGAGCCCTTCATAGCAGTTGTCGAGCTTGTACCGCCCGAAACGATCTGTGAAATCTCATCGAAGTAGCTTGTACCAACTTCACGCTGGTGGCGTGTCGCTGTGTAGCCTTTCGATTCGTTAGCGAATTCAGCTTGCTGCAGCTTCGAGTATGCCGCCATGCCGTTGTCTTTGTAATCGTGAGCAAGTTCGAACATACTGTGGTTCAATGAGTGGAAGCCAGCCAATGTAACGAACTGGAACTTGTAACCCATCTTGCCAAGTTCAACCTGGTATTTCGCGATTGTTTCTTCATCAAGCTTCGCTTTCCAGTTGAATGAAGGTGAACAGTTATAGGCAAGCAATTTGCCAGGGAATTCAGCATGGATGGCATCAGCAAATTGTTGAGCTTCTTCCAGGTTCGGGTGGGACGTTTCACACCACACAAGATCCGCATAAGGTGCATATGCCAGGCCGCGTGCGATAGCTTGGTCAATTCCTGCGTTCGTACGGTAGAAGCCTTCAGGTGTGCGTTCGCCTGTGATGAAAGCATGGTCGCGTGGATCGATGTCGCTTGTGATCAAATCAGCTGCATCTGCATCCGTACGGGCGATGATGAGGGTCGGTACGCCGAGTACATCAGCTGCCAATCGGGCTGCAGTCAGGTTTCTTACTGCATTTTGAGTTGGAAGCAATACTTTGCCTCCCAAATGTCCGCATTTTTTCTCGGAAGCCAATTGATCTTCAAAGTGGACGCCTGCAGCTCCTGCTTCGATCATCGCTTTCATCAATTCGTAGACATTCAGCGGTCCGCCAAAGCCGGCCTCTGCATCTGCTACGATTGGTGCGAACCAGTCAAAGCCTTCTGTGCCTTCAACGCCATCGATTTGATCTGCACGTTGAAGTGCCTGGTTAATTTTCTTCACTACATCAGGTACTGAATTGACCGGGTACAAACTTTGGTCAGGGTACATCTGGCCTGCAGAGTTTGCATCCGCAGCTACTTGCCAGCCGCTCAGGTAAATTGCTTTTAATCCTGCTTTAACTTGTTGAACTGCCTGGTTGCCAGTTAATGCGCCGAGTGCATTCACAAAATCTTCTTCGTGAATCGAGCGGAACAAGCGTTCAGCACCTTTTCTCGCCAATGTATGTTCAATCTGGATAGAACCGCGAAGCTTTACGACTTCCTCAGCTGTGTACATACGTTCAATGCCGTTCCAGCGTTCGTCTTGTTCCCAGCTCTTATTCAGTTCCTCGATTTGTTGTTGTTTGTTTGCGACCATGTCATCCATCCCTTTCTGATTTGAGAATCAACAATCTGTGTTAGTACAGTTTGTTTTCTTGTTAATTAATATATAACAGAAAGAGATGGTTGTCTTCAAAATTGGACAAAAGCGATTATTTACCGATAAGGGACGACTATTCGCGATGAAGAAGAGAGAGTATTCTGATATCCTGTTTCAATACAGTTTTAGGAGAAGTATGAGGAAAGGGGAAGGTGAGGACGATGGAAGCGAATAGGAGGATGCAGACTGGCGATGGATGCAAAAAGTACTGTTGAAGAAGCAGTGATTTTGGACAAACCGTTTAGAAAAACATACCGTCTCTACATAATAACCATTCAATCATGCAATCTTTGAATTTGATTCCTTTTATATATAGAAGGAACAGAAAAAATTTAAGAGGAAAACTATGCTTAAAACCTTGCCACAGCTAATTTGAAAAGAGGGACCCAAGGCACTCTCAAAGCAGTTTCTTCTATATAATAGAAGCTCTTATGGAATGACGATAAAAATTGACAAGTGCACACACGTTCAGAAGGCATACAGAAAAGGGAAAGGATGATCTATTACATCCATCATTAGGCTGAATCCATAAAAGCAATAGAACAGGATTTTCGTTCATCGAAAGTGGTTCTTGCCCGCGATAAAGTAAAAAAACAGCTGCAGCTAGGAAGAAAGCTGCGGCTGTTTCTATAAGGGAATATTTTTAAAAGCTTATTAGCGGTCCAATCCTTTTCCCATCCCCTTCAGGAAGTTAAGGCCGAACTTGATGGTGCGGTTGATGTCAGGGTCTCTGAATGCTTTTACCAGCTGGAGCACCCCAAGTTTTTTGCCATTATTATTTTGAGTTTCCGCTTCTTTTAAGCCATTGACGACACTCGAAGCCAGCTTGCCTGTTGAAGCCGGATCAATCGCTGTCAGTGCGCCTGCTGCACTCATCATATTATTGATGAGGTTGGTCACCGGTTCACGTGTTGCCTGGCCCATGACCACTTCGGCAATGCCTTCTTTCGCTTTGACCATCGCGAGGACAGCATCCAAGACACCTGCATCATCCAAATCACCAGTAATGGCCAATAATTTATTAAGCGCCTGATCCTGTTCGGCAATCAGCGTTTCCAATTCGTAGAGTTTTTGCTGACGGATTTCGTCAGCGGTCCATTCCTTCTTCTTGATCTGCGTTATTGGGCTTGCCATTGGACATCACCTTTCTATCGTTGATCTGTCAGGTGCACATAACCTTCACGTGCCCATTTGCGTTCCACTTCGATGCCGGATACTGGCGTCCGTTTCTTGTCCCGCGGATTTGATTTTGGCAGCGGGCGTTTGACATGGTCTTTCAGCACTTCCATCCGGACCTTGGTCTGTTTATAGGCCGGCGTATTGGTACGCTGATCGACAGCCGGTCCAGTCAGGAAATTGATGGCCGTTTCTTTGTTTGTTGAATTCATCGGCATGAACAATTCATTGCCTTTTACTCGCCCTGTAACGATGACGGGCAATTTCAATGCGCCGTAAGGGGAGACGAGGCGGACAGTTGATCCATCTTCCAGTCCACGTTCTTTAGCCAGCTGCGGAGACACTTCAACGAAAGTTTCCGGCAGTTTGGAAATGATCCCTCTTGATTTATCGGTCATATTGCCTTCATGGAAATGCTCCAGCAAACGGCCATTATTGATATGCAGATCGTACTCGACCGGGAACACTACTGGTTCTACCCAATCGGACAATGCAAAACGCGCTTTTTTGTCCGGGAAATTAAAGCCATCGGCATAAAGGAGTGGGGTGCTTTCTCCTTCAAGGCTGCCCCAAAGGAAGCTGTTCCAACCTTCCATGTTCGTGTAATCGGCTTTTGCGAACAATGGAGACAGACTCGCCATTTCTGCAAAAATTTCACTTGGGTGGCTGTAGTTCCAGCCTGCACCAAGGCGGTTGGCGATTTCCTGGACGATCCACCAATCCGCTTTCGATTGGCCGAGTTCAGGAAGTGCTTTATACAGACGCTGAACGCGGCGTTCTGTATTGGTGAAAGTACCGTCTTTTTCAAGTGACGGGGCTGCCGGAAGGATGACATCTGCGTATTGGGCGGTCCGTGAGAAGAAAATGTCCTGTACGACGAAAAAGTCAAGTTTCGCAAGAACTTCATCTACGTGGTTGGCGTTCGAATCGACCAATGCCATATCTTCACCGACAACATACATGGCCTTCATGATGCCTTCGTCAACAGCCTGCAGCATTTGGATATTATCCATACCCGGCTTGTCGTCGATTTTCACTCCATAAGCCCGTTCAAATTTTTGGCGGGCAGCGTCATCTGTAACATGCTGGTAGCCCGGAAGCCAGCCTGGCAATGAGCCCATGTCGCAAGCTCCTTGAACATTGTTGTGGCCGCGCAGCGGGTATGCGCCAGCTCCTGGCCGGCGATAGTTTCCAGTCGCCAGCAAGAGGTTGGAAATTGCAGCGGACGTGTCAGAACCACCGGTATTTTGCGTGACTCCCATGCCCCAAAGGATGCAAGTGCCGTCAGCATCACGGATCATTTCAGCTGTGCGGATCAAGGTTTCCTTGGAAACGCCACTGCGTTGCTCGGCATAGTCCAATGTGTACTGGTCCAGCACTTCTTTAAAATCATTGAAATAATTGACGTTGTCATCGATGAATTGCTGATCATGCCAGCCTTGGTCGATCATGTATTTCGTTACAGCCATCAGCCATACCTGGTCCGTGCCTTGTTTCGGCGTAATGAAGATATCCGAGCGTTCGGCCATTTCATTTTTGCGCATATCGGCAACAATCAATTTCTGGCCATGCAATTTGTGCGCGCGTTTGACGCGAGTCGCTAATACGGGATGGCCTTCTGCCGGGTTGGCGCCAACAATGATGACGAGTCCCGCGCTGGCGATGTCTTTGATGGTTCCGGCATCTCCGCCCATTCCGACTGTACGGAACAAACCGTCTGTCGCAGGGGATTGGCAATAGCGTGAGCAGTTATCGACGTTATTCGTTTCAAATACCTGGCGGCTCAGCTTCTGTAAGATGTAATTGTCTTCATTGGTGATTTTCGAAGACGAGATGACACCGATTGAATCTTTGCCGTTTTGTTCTTTGATCGTTTTGAATTTCGAAGCGACTAAATCAAGCGCTTCTTCCCAAGTAGCTTCGACAAACTCACCGTTTTTGCGGATGAGGGGAGTGGTGATGCGTTCTTCGCTATTGACGAAGTCCCAACCAAATTTGCCTTTTACGCAAGTGGAGATGGCATTGGCCGGCGCTTCGGAAACAGGCTGGATCTTCAGGATTTCACGGTCTTTAGTCCAGATTTCAAATGAACAGCCGACACCGCAGAATGTACAGACTGTTTTGGTTTTTTTCGTCCGTGTTTCACGCATCGTTGCTTCTGCATCCGATACGGCCATGATGCCGCTATAGCCCGGTTCAACGTCTTTCACCAAATCAATCATCGGCTTCAGGATTTTCTCCGGAATGGCGGTCATGAAACCTGCTTCACCAAGCATCGATGTTTCCATCAAGGCATTGCACGGACAGGCAGTAACACATTGGCCACAGCTGACGCAGGAAGAATCGTTGATTTTGGCGCCGCCGTCCCACAGGACAATCGGCCGGTCGCGTGACCAGTCCATCGTCAAAGTTTCATTGACCTGGAGGTTCTGGCAGACCTCGACACATTGGCCGCAGGCGATACATTGGTTCGGATCATACCGGTAGAACGGATTGGTTAAATCAACTTCATCGACTGTACACTTCGGTTCGAACGGGTATTTTTGGTGTTCAATTTCCATCATGTCGACAGTGTTGTGGACTTTGCAGTTGCCATTGTTATTGTCGCAGACTGTGCAGTACAGCAAGTGATTCTCAAGAATCCGGTCCATGGCTTCGGTTTGCGCTTCCTTGGCGCGCGGGGAAGCCAATTGGACTTCCATACCGGCAGTTGCTGGAGTTGAACAGGCACGAACAAGCTTTCCGTCAACTTCAACGATACATGTGTCACAGGTTTCGATCGGGTCGACTTCAGGCATATAACAGATTTGCGGATGAAGAATCTTTTCTTCGTTGAGCACCTGTAAAATGGTTTTTCCCTGCTCGAACTCGACAGGGGAACCGTTAATCTTAATGGACATGCCAAAACCTCCTTCTTATGATATGCAGCATCCAGCTTTTACAACGGACGTTTGACCTGCCAGCCTCCTCGGCATAGGGGAATCAAACTGTCCGCAAAAAAGGGATAAAAAAATTCCACCATGAAAAACACACTTGACAAGTGCATCTGTTTCATAGTGGAATAGTGTCTTAACAGGACTTGTTAAATGACCAATCCAAATATATAGGGTAAAGTGAAAGCGCTGTTGCATTAAAATACAGCAACACCAACATATGCTATTATTATATACAGTAAAAATGAGATGCACAACTAAAATTGGTACTAGTCAAAAAATTACAAGTCCGAAAGAGGAGAGGATCTACATGTCCAGACAGATCCATGAATTCAATGACATCATTCGAAAGTTGCGGAAAAACCTTTTTGGAAAAGGTCCCGAACGCATACAGACTGTCTTTGTTAATGATATGGCCATCGCGACTTTATATGGGAATTTGAGCCCCTCAGAACAATTCATTGCCAGAACACCGGAAGGCAGAGAAATGGTCCACACTGCGCGCACCCGGATGATCCAAAGTGTCTATGCCACATCAGCACCGGAAGGCATGGAGGAATTGGTCGGGGCCAAATTCGTCCATCTATTCTCAGACATCAAAGTTGAAGACGACATCGCCGTATCTGTATTTCTGTTTGACCGGCCGATTGACCAAAATGGACAGCCAGGAGGCAAAACCGATGCAACAAGATAAAGCACGAAAAATCCTGCGCTACGAAAAAGGCGGGTTTATCGAAAAAGAAGACCGTGTTGTTGTCGAACAACCGGCTACCATTAAAATAAACGGCAAAGAGTTTATCACTATCGTCTGTTCACCTGAGCATATGGAAGAAATGGCCATCGGTTTTTTGGTATCTGAGCGCATCATCCCCAATTACCGGGACATCCAGGAAATCCGGGTGGAAGAAAAAACGGGAACGGTCCACATAACCGCTGAGAAAGTCTATCCATTTTTTGAGCAGCTCCAGAACAAGCGGTTCATCAGTTCCTGCTGCGGCATGAGCCGACAGGGATTTGTCTTTGCGCATGATGCTATGATTGCTAAAAAAATGTCCGATGTCAGCGTAACGCTAACCCCGGAAAATTGCTTTCAGCTTATGGAGGGGATGGCGGCTTCAGCTGAAATGTTCAAGCAGACAGGCGGCGTCCATAATGCGGCGCTTTGTGACGCGAACGGCATCATCGTTTCGCGCATGGATATCGGCAGACATAATGCACTCGATAAAATCTACGGCTATTGCCTGGTGAACAATATTGACGTCCGCGACAAAGTCATCGTCTTCAGCGGGCGGATTTCATCAGAGATTTTGCTGAAGGTAGCGAAGATCGGCTGTGAAATTGTCCTGTCGAAATCCGCACCAACAGAATTGGCATTGACTTTGGCAGACGATTTGGGCATCACCGCTGTCGGCTTTATTCGCGGTGGATCGTTCAATCTGTATACGCACCCTGAACGGATTGTCAGTAAAGAAACTTCTGCAACTTAGTAAAAAAATAGAGTGACAAAAAAAGGGAAGGGTGCTATGCTTCTAATCGTCTAAATATTTCGGTTATTAAACAGAGGCAGTTCTGAGCTGTATATTCCACCCATCGCGGTGTTTAGTGTGATTTTACTTCTTTCCAGTTTAGTATTTCCTGCCTGCCTAGTCGAAATACAAATGACCGCAATTCCTAAAACCGATGATTTTCATTGTTGAAAATCATTTTTATATAAACACAAGCAATTGACCAGGAGGTTAGGGAAGATGAAAAAGAAGCCGAAAAACAGATGGTTGATCGCATTATCTGCAGTAGGAATACATATTTCGATCGGCTCTGTTTATGCATGGAGCAATTTTACCAATCCATTGATTGACCAGTTTGGGTGGTCCACCAGCCAAGTGCAGCTGACATTCAGCATCGCCATCCTGTTCCTGGGATTATCCGCAGCCTTTTTCGGCAGTTTTGTAGAAAAGTACGGCCCAAGAAAAGCGGGCTTGGTGGCAGCCTTTTTCTTCGGTGCCGGCATCATTGGCTCGGGCTTTGCTGTAAGCGCTTCCTCGCTGCCGATGCTCTATGTGTTTTATGGAGCGCTTGGAGGAATCGGGCTTGGCATCGGTTATATCGCGCCGGTTTCTACATTGGTCAAATGGTTCCCGGACCGCCGTGGTTTGGCTACGGGCCTTGCCATCATGGGCTTTGGATTTGCCGCAGCCATCAGCAGCCCCATTATGGAAATGCTCATCACTTCAGTTGGAGTGGAACAGACTTTTTATATTTTAGGGGCAGCCTATTTGATCATCATGACCCTGTCATCCCTGTATCTTGAAAAGCCGGAAGAAGGCTGGATGCCTGCAGGCTTTGAAGAAAAAATAAATACCGGCAAAGCTGAACGGAAAATCGACTTGTCCCAGTTGACGGCCAACGAGGCAGTAAAGACAAAGCGCTTTTATTACTTATGGTTTATGCTATTCATCAACGTCACATGCGGAATCGCGATTTTATCGGCGGCCAAACCGATGGCAATTGACAGCATCGGCATGACTACCGTCCAGGCAGCGGCTTTGGTTGGTGTCCTTGGAATTTTCAACGGCCTCGGACGTTTGGGCTGGGCGGCAATCTCCGATTACATCGGCCGACCGAATACGTATACGGCATTTTTCGTTATACAAATTGCGTTATTTGCATTATTGCCATTCACTACCAACGCGATTTTCTTCCAGATCATGCTGGCAATCATCTATACATGCTACGGCGGTGGATTTGCATCGATCCCAGCATACATCGCGGATATTTTCGGTACGAAACAATTGGGAGCAATCCATGGGTATATTTTGACTGCGTGGGCAGCAGCCGGCCTCGCAGGACCTTTGTTCGCCGCTTTCATGAAGGATAAGACGGGAAGCTATGAAAGCAGCCTGTTGTTCTTCGCCGGCCTGTTCGTAGTGGCTTTGATCATTTCACTGGTCATTCGTTTGGATATCCGGAGAATCCGTGCCAAAAATGGAGAAATAGCTGTAGCGCCAACTGCAGAAACCGTCAGCGATTGACAACAGGAAAATCGCTGGGTGTCATTTGCAGATATCAAACATGACAAGAAAGAAAGGAATAATGAATCGCCTTTTGAAACTATGCAAAAAAGGATGCATTCCCAGAAACAACCTTGAACTCATCATTTGCCAAGGTTGTTTTTGTGTTATTTGAAAAGGCCAGTTTGACAGGCTCCCGGCCTTTGTATAAGTTTAATACGTATAGGTCCATCCTGAATAGAAAACAACAAACCTTGAAGAACTCACCATACATACTGAAATACTGCTAGCATTTTTAGATTAGGAGCTGAAGAACAATGGTTGAAAAACGTATGCCAATCCCCGTATCAGAAGCACTCGAACGGGTTTTGGGCGAAGCGTCTTTAATCGGAGACGAAAAGGTGGAGCTGGAAGAAAGCTACGGCCGCATTCTGGCTGAACCGATTGTTGCTTCCAGTGATGTGCCGCCGTTCAACCGGTCACCTTATGATGGGTATGCCATCCGTTCAGTGGATTCTGCCGGAGCATCAGGCACCAATCGGATTTCATTCCGCGTCATTGACCATATTGGAGCGGGAGAAGTGTCGGCTAAAAGACTTTCAGCCAATGAAGCAATCCGCATTATGACGGGAGCCCAGCTTCCGGAAGGGGCTGACGCCGTTGTGATGTTTGAACAGACGGTCGAAACTGAACAAGGCATCACAATTCGAAAACCGTTTGAGGCACTCGAAAACGTCTCTTTGCAGGGAGAAGATGTCCAGAAAGGCGAAGTGGTCATCGATTGCGGAAGTTTGATCAATCCAGGCACAATCGCGTTGCTGGCGACTTTCGGCTATTCGCAAGTCGCGGTAGCGAAACAACCGGTTGTTGGAATCCTTTCAACCGGAACCGAATTGCTGGGGGTCGATGACGAATTAGTGCCGGGCAAAATACGCAACAGCAACGGACCGATGATTGTTGCCCAACTGAAGCGAATGGGTTTCCGCTGCAAGATGTACGGCATGTCGATTGACCAATTGGATGAAAGTTACGAAGTGGTCAAAAAAGCTGCGGACGAAACCGATTGCCTGATTACGACTGGCGGCGTTTCCGTCGGAGATTTTGATTTTCTGCCGGCGATCTATGAACGGCTCGGGGCTGAAGTATTGTTCAACAAAGTAGCCATGCGCCCCGGCAGTGTGACAACTGTTGCCGTCGCAAATGGCCGCTATTTGTTTGGATTGTCCGGAAACCCTTCTGCTTGCTTTACCGGATTCGAGTTGTTCGTGCGGCCCGCCCTGCTGAAGATGATGGGAGCGGGAAAACTATATTTGCCGCAGACAAAAGCGGTTTTAGGAGAAGATTTCACAAAAGCCAATCCATTTACACGTTTCATCCGCGCTTCTTACGACGGCGAAACAGTGTCACCGGCTGGATTCAATAAATCGAATGCGGTATCATCGATCGCACGAGGCAATGCGTTGATTGTGTTGCCTGGAGGCAGCCGCGGATTCCACAGGAGCGACACGGTTGATGTCCTCCTTCTCGGCATGGAAGAAGGGGCAAGCAAATGGCGGCTCTAAAGGTATTGCAAGTTGTCGGCTTCAAAAACAGCGGCAAAACAACACTGGCCTTAAATTTGCTGGAACAGGCTAAAAATAAAGGAAAGACGGTTGCGTTCATTAAGCACCATGGCCATGGTGGCCCGCTTGAACTGCCGAAAGCAGATACCGACAGCATGCGTTTGTTGGGAAGCGGCGCTGATTGTTCCATTGCATATGGGGATGGCATCATACAAATGCATCAGCAAAAACAAACAGCAACAGTAGAAGAACTAGTTGACTATGCTTCTTTAGGGAATCCGGATTTGATTTTGGTGGAAGGCTTTAAAGAAGCGCCTTTTGAAAAAATTGTTTTGCTGCGTTCAGTTGAAGATAGCCTGGAGCTTCAAAAGCTGCAAAATATCGTCTTGGCAATTGCACCGGAAGAATTGCAGCTGGACAATATCCGGTTGATTCTTCAGAATGACAGTAAGCTATTACAGAATTGGTTTGCGAATTGGATGGTGATAGATAATGAAGGCATTTGAAATTGTAACAGAAGCGATCAACCCTCAAATTTACGCAGATTTTGTCTTGCGCCCGGAAGCGGGAGCAGTTACTTTATTCACTGGACATGTTCGTGAGTGGACAAAAGGGGTACGGACAATGTATCTCTCTTACGAAGCTTACGTGCCGATGGCAGAGAAAAAGCTGGCGCAGATCGGCGAAGAAATTGAACAGCGCTGGGAAGGGACGAAAGTGGCGATTGCCCACCGGATCGGCGAGCTGCAGATCAGTGACATTGCGGTTGTTATTGCGGTTTCATCGCCGCACCGGAAAACAGCCTATGAAGCGAATGAATACGCGATTGAACGGATAAAAGAAATTGTACCGATCTGGAAAAAAGAAATTTGGGAAGACGGCGAAGAATGGATCGGCGACCAGAAGAAAAAACCGGAAGGGGAATTGACATGATCCAATTGCATTATTTTGCAGGACTCCGTGAACAGACCGGTGTTTCTGAAGAACAAGTCGATATGGCCGGTCGGACTGTAGAAGACTTATGGCAATGGGCGACTGAGAAATACCCGGATTTTGTTTCCGGGGCAGCACGTGTGGCTGTCAATGAAGAATATGCGCTGCCGACGGATGTGCTGGAAACAGGAGATGTTGTGGCTTTTATCCCACCGGTAAGCGGAGGATGACAGTTCTTGTTGGAATCCTGTTGGCAGGCGGCCTGTCACGGCGGTACGGTTCCCCAAAGGCGTTTGCGGAACTAGAAGGAGAGTTGTTTTATGAAAGAGCTTATAACGCATTAGCGGCTGTTTGTGATGATGTGGTCATCATTTCCAGACCTGAATTGATGGAACGCTTTTCATCCGATGCTGAAGTCGTTACCGATCTCGACTGGATTGAAGGACAAGGGCCGCTGGCGGGCATCCTGTCAGGGATGGTTGCCAAGAGAGCAGATAAATATTTCGTGTTGCCTTGTGATATGCCGTATGTAGGGCCTGCAGAAACAGCCAGGCTGTTGGATCTTGCAGACAACGCGTCAGACATTACAGCCTTATGGAACACAGTTGGAAAAATCCCGTTGTTCAGTATTTGGGATAAACGGGTAAAAGAACAGCTGCAGCAAGAGCTGGAGGCTGGACAATTCCGCGTCATGAAGTTTATGGAGAAAGTGGCTACCGAGTGGATCGATTCATCAGAAATCCATGAAGAGCCGCTTGTTTTCCGTAATGTGAACCAACCCGACGATCAAATGAGGGGGTGGCAAAATGGCCATTAAACCAGTACAGGACCAATTTCATCGCCCGATACGGGATTTGCGGATTTCGGTTACCGACCGCTGCAATTTCCGCTGTTCGTATTGCATGCCAAAAGAAGTTTTCGGAGATGATTATGCATTCTTGCCGAAGCAGGAATTATTGTCATTTGAAGAAATCCATCGCCTGACTAAAGTATTTGTGGCGATGGGTGTCAAAAAAATCCGGCTGACAGGCGGAGAACCCTTGATGCGCAGAGGGTTGCCTGAGCTTATTAAAAAAATCCTTTCGGTTGAAGGGGTGGAAGACATCGGCTTAACGACAAATGGCATGTTTCTTGGCAATCAAGCACAGGCCCTTTATGATGCAGGATTGCGCCGATTGAACATCAGCCTTGATGCCTTGGATCCTGAGCTGTTTGGAAAATTAAACGGCCGAGGTGTCGAACCTTCTCATATATTGAAGCAAATTGATTTTGCACAACAAGTCGGTTTTGAAATTAAAGTCAATATGGTGGTCCAAAAAGATGTTAATGAACAAGAAATTTTGCCGATGACGGCTTATTTTAAAGTCCGGGGCATTACATTGCGCTTTATCGAATTCATGGATGTCGGCAACGACAATGGCTGGAGCTTTAAAAAAGTAGTGACCAAAAAACAGATTCTCGACAAACTGCAGACCGTCTATAAACTGGAACCTGTCGACAAAGATTATTATGGTGAAGTTGCGAAGCGTTACCGTTTTGAAGAAGGGGATGCCCAAGTCGGATTTATTACATCCGTTTCGGAATCTTTCTGTTCATCTTGTACGCGCGCACGCCTGTCATCTGACGGTAAATTTTACACCTGCCTGTTCGCAACCGGCCATTTTGATATTCGGGAATTGATTCGGAGTGGATTGACCGATGAGGAACTATTGGAAAAAATCTCAGCTGTCTGGGAACGTCGGGATGACCGCTACTCGGATGAACGCACTGAATTCACCGCAAAAAACCGCAATAAAATCGGCATGTCCTATATCGGCGGATAACAGGGGCAAATGAAAAAGGCGATTCCTGTAAACACAGGAATCGCCTTTTTCATTTGCTTATCTAGATGAGTCGATATGGTCCAAACCGTAAATGGAAAGGATAAATATTTCTCTTAGCGTTCTTCAACCGGCACATACGTCTGCATGCCAGGCCCGATGTATTCCGCACGCGGGCGGATCAGGCGGTTGTTCGAATACTGCTCAAGGAT
>NZ_JACSPU010000020.1 GCF_014836985.1 Planococcus wigleyi
AAGTAAGACTCATAAAGTGTGCGATTCTCTTTCATCTTTTTAGGATAAGAAACGTAAGAACAATACACATAGTTCTCTTCGTATATTTTGATGTAATTTCCACGATCCCTTTCTGCGTTTATTGAATACCCAAAATCTCTAATAAATGATGTGTTCCTTAGGAATGGGTTTTTATCTATGTAAATGTCCACTTCTGAACGAGTTTTGAATAGGGATTTTAACAAGGTTTCTTGATCCACCACTTCAAAGAACTTCCTTACAATTAAGGAGTCTGATTCGAAATCCTTTAATGTCATTCCAATTAAGTTGAAATAGACCTTATTATTTTTCTTATCTACGTGTAGAAATATTCTTTCTTCAACTTCATTTGTTAATTTCACTCCTAAATCCTTCAATTTCATCCGAATTTCAGGAACTTGCTTTAAATTTATATACATAACAACACCTACTTTCTTTTATATTATATTCAATATCATTTAAAATATTAAAAATAATATAAAAAAAAAGAAGAGATTATTTATCCTCTTCTTTTTCTTTCTTATTCTTTTTCACTAGAGTAAAAATCAGTACGAAAATTACAGCAATCAATACAACAAATGACAAACATATCCAA
>NZ_JACSPU010000021.1 GCF_014836985.1 Planococcus wigleyi
AAATTAAAACTCCACCCATACTAATGACAGAAAAGGTATATGAAGAATATAAGAAAGCTCTTCCTGATAGACCTTCCATTACTCAAAATATGTGGGAAAAACAAGATCTAAATCTATACCCTGGTTACGTAATATATGGTGGAGATTTATCATATCCTAATATGCGAACATAAAAAAGCGCTGCGTCTGCAGTGCTTTTCTTTCTAAAAAATCATAAAACCTGCGAATACTATTCCACCAATGACAACTAAAATAATTGTAAGAATTAAGATATTCGAACCAAAACGCTGCATCTTTGGCTTAACACTTTGCTCCCAATCAAATTCTGACTTGTAATCCTTTGTTCCAACGCTGGCAGCAGCCTTACGTGAACCACGATTAACAGCTTTCATTGTTTCCCGCGATGATACTTTAATAAATTTGAAGATCAATTTATAAACGAACCACAAAAGAAAAATATTCGCTAAAATTTTCAAAGCCCACTTAATAGACTTACCTTTATCGTCCCAAAAAAAGAAAATAATAAGCAATCCAAAAGCTATTAGACCAAAAACCAACGCTCCAAGACTTCTAAATGACTCAATCTGCATTAGGC
>NZ_JACSPU010000022.1 GCF_014836985.1 Planococcus wigleyi
GTTAAAAGTGAAGAGGGCTATTTATTCGATGGAAAAATCAATAACGAAGATCTTGCTGAAGATTCTATCGAGAGAAAGATTCTCTATAAACATTTAGGAATTGACGAACAAGAACATAAATTAAAAAGAATTTTTATGAGTCCTGAAGAGAATAAGACGATGGATGAAAAATTGCTAAATGGATACATCGATAAAGGATCGGTCTTCAATGAAGGTGCTAATGTTTATCTGTACGATGATGCAGTGATTAACAATAAACTTTTCCCTGAATTTAACGATCAAAAAGCTGACATCTATGGAAACAAAACTATTGAATACAGAGCTTATCAAAAAGAACTTGAACAATTTATCGATAATGTCGAAGACAATATTATTCCAGATTTAGAAGAGTCCTTTGCTGCCAAAGAAAAACGCTATACTTTCTTACGAACAGATATAGACGAATCATTGAAGTTAGTTGACCGCTGTAAGAATTTAGAACAGCTTCACATTGTTAAATCGAAATTTGATTTAGAAACTGAACTTCGTGAAATTCAAAAAGAAAAAGATAAAGAGCAAGACCTGTCACTATGACAGGTTTTTTGTATAT
>NZ_JACSPU010000002.1 GCF_014836985.1 Planococcus wigleyi
GTTCGTCCTGAGCCAGGATCAAACTCTCCATTATAGAGTAGTTGATTGCTCAAATACTTGCTGGCGTACCGCCGTCCCGAAAGACGCACGGTTCGCTTTGATCTGCGTGAGCTGATCAGTAAGTTTTGCGCGGGCCGCGTTCAACGGCCGTTGCTGTATGTTGACGTTTTGCTGTTCAGTTTTCAAGGTTCAAGTTGTTTGCCGCGCTCATTGGCGACTCAACTAATATACCATGCTTACGTAATAGAAGTCAACACTTTCTGCAAAAAACTTTAAAACTAATAAAAATGCCTGTGGTAAAAATGAAAAAACTGAAGTTTTGCCAAAGAATAAGGCTTGCAGTAAAGCCTTGATCCAGTCTGCAGATACCGCATGATCCACTCTATAATCTTTGCAGCATGTGCTGTTGCTGTCTTACTGCCAAAAGAAAGACTTTACCGAAAAGCTTGCTGGCTACCAAAAGGAATCAACCATAAGACGGCGCCGAACAGTCCCACTTTCAAAGACTAAACCATCATATTCTATAGAGTTCCGGCTTTTATAAAAACGAAAGCCCTCCAATACTTTTCTCTTTCTCTTAATGATAGAAGAAACAAACGCTACAAGTTTATTGCGGGCAGACGCTACTGCATTCGTACGACTTTAATCCGTTTGTTCGATCCGGAAGATTCATTCTTACCGCACAACTCTCTGAACAGCTGTTCCCGCTCCTGCAGGCGAGAATGTCCGCATTCTTTCATTGCTCGCTGTTTCCATAAAAAAAAGCCGGCTGAATATGATCAGCCGGCTGCAAAAATCCAATTATTCTTCGTCTTCTTCTGGAGTTTCTTCTATATCATCAATCTTCTCATCAGCTACAACGTCTTCGTCTTGGAAAACATCTGCTTCAGCACTTTCTTCAATCAAAGTTTTCTCAACATCTTCATCGATGTCTTCCAGATCGTCAGGCATTTCAATATCTTTCTTCACTTTAGCTACAGTTGCCACAATTTCATCTTCACCCAATCGGATCAACCGAACGCCTTGTGTGCTTCTGCCCGTCGTTGAAATATCGTTGACATCCATACGGATCAAAATGCCATTGACGGTAATCAGCATAATATCTTCTGTTCCATTCACCGTCCGTACCGCAACAAGAGGTCCGTTTTTGTCGGTGATTTGGCAAGTCTTGATTCCCATACCGCCTCGGGATTGAACGCGGTACTCGGATTCTTTCGTCTGTTTGCCGTATCCTTTTTCCGTGATGACCAATACATTGTCGTTTGGATCCAAAATCTCCATGCCGACCACTGCATCTCCTTCACGAAGACGGATGCCCCGAACGCCACTGGCAGTTCGGCCCATGCTGCGGATATCGGTTTCAGGGAATCGGATCAAGGCACCGTCTCTCGTACCGATGACCATTTCCTTATTGCCGTCTGTCAGCTTCACTGAAATCAGTTCGTCTTCTTCACGAAGGCTGATGGCAATCAAACCGTTTTGGCGAATGTTGGCATAATTCGTCACAGGCGTCCGTTTGCTGACTCCTTCACGCGTCGTAAAGAAGAAGAATGCATCTTCTTTGAATTCGTTGACACGAATAACAGCTGTGACTTTCTCTTCCTTGCCGATTTCCAACAAGTTGACCAATGGCAAGCCTTTGGCAGTACGGCCGTATTCAGGAATCTGATAGCCTTTTTTACGGTATACTTTCCCTTTGTTGGTGAAGAACAGGATCGTATCGTGAGTAGACGTGTACAGCAAATGTTCGACGAAATCATCTTCGTTCGTACCCATTCCCTGTACGCCGCGCCCTCCACGTTTCTGGCTGCGGTAAGTATTGGCTGGAAGACGTTTGATATAGCCATTATGCGTCAGCGTCAATACAGATGCTTCCACTGGAATCAAATCTTCGTCTTCAAACATTTCCGCTCCGCCGGTTGTGATTTCAGTTCTCCGTTTGTCGCTGAAACGTTCTTTTATTTCAAGCATTTCTTCCTGGATGATCTCAAGAATGCGGTATTCATTCGCTAAAATCTCTTTAAGGTCGTCAATCAATTTGACAAGAGCTTGATATTCTTCTTCAATTTTGTCTCTTTCCAATCCAGTCAAACGCTGTAGGCGCATATCTAAAATGGCTTGAGATTGGCGTTCAGTCAAGTTGAAGTCGGACATCAGCCCATTGCGTGCCTGCTCAGCAGTCTGTGATCCACGAATCAAGGCGATGATTGCATCAATGTGATCCAATGCAATACGCAGTCCTTCAAGGATATGTGCGCGGTCTTCCGCTTTCGTCAATTCAAATTGCGTCCGGCGGCGAATCACTACTTTTTGATGTTCCAGGTAGTGGAACAGAATTTCTTTTAGGCCAAGAACTTTTGGATGGCCGTCTACAAGCGCCAGCATATTAATACCGAAGCTTGTCTGCATTGCGGTTTGTTTGTACAAGTTATTCAATAACACACTCGCACTCGCATCTCTGCGCACTTCAATAACGATGCGCATGCCGTTGCGGTCAGACTCATCCCGAAGATCGGTGATGCCATCAATCCGCTTGTCACGCACAAGCTCGGCAATTTTTTCGATCAACCGGGCTTTATTCACCTGGAAAGGAATTTCGTTGACGATGATGACTTCCTTGCCGTTGGCTTTTGTTTCAATATCGACTACTGAACGGATCAGGATGGAACCTTTGCCCGTTTCGTAAGCACGGCGAATGCCGCTGCGGCCAAGGATGATGCCGCCAGTCGGGAAATCAGGTCCTGGAATGAATTCCATCAGCTCTTCCGTAGTAATTGCCGGGTTTTCAGCCAATGCTAAAACAGCATCAATGGTTTCACCCAAATGATGAGGAGGAATATTGGTAGCCATACCAACTGCAATGCCTGAAGTTCCGTTGACCAATAGATTCGGAAAACGGCTCGGCAAAACAACCGGCTCTTTTTCTTGTCCATCGTAGTTGTCTCTGTAATCAATTGTGTTTTTATTCAAATCACGGAGCAATTCCATGGAAATTTTCGACATTTTGGATTCCGTGTAACGCATCGCAGCTGCGGAATCGCCATCAACCGACCCGAAGTTACCGTGTCCATCTACCAGCATATAACGGTAGCTGAAATCCTGTGCCATGCGGACCATTGTTTCATAAACAGCTGTGTCACCGTGGGGATGGTATTTACCAATAACATCTCCGACAATACGCGCTGATTTTTTATAGCCTTTGTCTGAAGTGATCCCTAAATCGTACATTGCATAAAGAATGCGGCGATGGACAGGTTTCAGTCCATCACGCACATCCGGTAAAGCACGGGAAACGATAACGCTCATTGCGTAATCCAAAAATGAAGTCCGCATTTCCGTACTTATATTTATTTCTTCAACACCACTGCTAGGCCGTTCAGCCATACCTGCAGCCTCCTCTCAACTCTCTATCACTTAAACGTCCAGATTTTTAACGTATTTCGCATTTTCTTCGATAAAGTTACGGCGTGGTTCGACGTCGTCTCCCATCAGGATATGGAAAGTTTCATCCGCCACCATCGCATCGTTTAATGTCACCTGGAGCAATGTCCGAACATCCGGATCCATTGTCGTATCCCATAGCTGTGTCGCGTTCATTTCTCCAAGCCCTTTATATCGTTGAATATTCGGTTTCGGTGTCGGAGACAATTTTTCAAGCGCCTCTTTTAACTGTTGGTCTGTGTAAACATAATCCACGTGCTTGCCTTGTTTGATTTGGAACAAAGGCGGCTGGGCAATATAAATATAGCCTGCTTCAAGCAATGGACGCATATAGCGGAAAAAGAACGTCAGCAGCAAGGTGCGGATATGGGCACCATCGACGTCCGCATCGGTCATGATGACGACTTTATGGTAGCGTGCTTTTTCCAAATTGAATTCCTCGCCAATCCCTGTTCCAAGCGCTGTAATGATGTTGCGGATTTCAGCGTTGGTAAGAATCCGGTCAAGACGGGCTTTTTCTACGTTGAGGATTTTCCCACGAAGCGGCAGGATCGCTTGGAAATGGCGATCACGCCCTGATTTTGCAGAACCGCCGGCTGAGTCGCCCTCAACGATATAGATTTCACTGACTTTCGGATCCCGTGATGAACAATCTGCCAATTTACCCGGAAGACTGGATACTTCAAGCACGGATTTGCGGCGCGTGAATTCACGTGCTTTTTTAGCGGCCATCCGTGCATGGGAAGCCATGATGCCTTTTTCAACAATTTTTCGCGAAACGGAAGGATTCTCCAATAAGAACCGCTCAAATCCGCCAGAGAATAAATTATTGACGATTGTGCTGACTTCCGTGTTGCCCAGTTTGGTTTTTGTCTGGCCTTCAAACTGTGGATCCGGATGCTTAATGGAAATGATGGCAGTCAAGCCTTCACGCACATCGTCACCCGTCAAGTTAAGATCCTGCTCTTTTAACATGCCATTTTTGCGGCCATAATCATTGACCACACGAGTCAAAGCCGTTTTAAAGCCCGATTCGTGCGTTCCGCCTTCATGGGTATTGATGTTGTTGGCGAATGAAAAGATGTTTGCTGCATAGCCGGCATTGTATTGCATAGCTACTTCAACAGTGATTCCTTCTCTTTCGGCTTCAACGAAAATCGCTTCTTCATGAAGTGGATCTTTTGTTTTATTCAAGTGTTCGACATAGGACTTGATGCCGCCCTCAAAATGATAGTTCTTCTCTTTCTCTTCACCTTCACGTTCATCTCTTACCACGATTTTCAAGCCGCGATTCAAATAGGCAAGCTCACGAAGGCGGTGATCAAGAATATCAAACTCGTAAACGGTCGTTTCTTTGAAAATTTCAGAATCTGCTTTAAAACGAATCGTTGTGCCGGTATGTTCTGAATCACCGATTACGTGAAGATCTTCTGTTACGGCACCACGTTCGAACTTGATGTAATGGCGTTTTTCGTCACGGTTGACGTATACTTCCGTAACTTCAGACAAAGCGTTGACGACCGAAGCCCCAACACCGTGGAGGCCGCCGGATACTTTGTAACCACCGCCCCCGAATTTACCGCCAGCGTGCAATACCGTCATAATAACTTCAACTGCCGGGCGCCCCATTTTTTCCTGCATGCCGACAGGGATTCCGCGTCCGTTGTCTTCTACGCGAATCCAGTTGTCCGGTTCGATTGAGACTTGGATTTCTGTACAATGACCTGCCAATGCCTCATCTATACTGTTATCAACGATTTCCCAAACCAAATGGTGAAGTCCTCTTGAACCCGTAGAACCGATATACATACCCGGTCTTTTACGAACGGCTTCCAATCCTTCCAATACTTGAATCTGATTGGCTTCATATGATTCCTGTAGACCTTTTTCTTCCATAGACATTCCATTCACCTGCTCTTTCTTACGCATTTCTTTCTCTTGTATAAACAAACTCTTGATTTCCAAACGGACAAGCAGCCGCACAAAAACAGCCGGCATCTGATTTTCTTATTAAATGACGGCTCAGCTATTCAAAGGATATGTGCGGGTGCATAAGGCATTTGTTTTCACTTCTTGACTGTCCCGGCAGAAACCTCAAACAAGCGGGCACTTTGAATCGTTTCGTGCTGGATGCCTTCAACGCTGGTTGTTGTGACAAACGTTTGGACAGACCCTTTGATCGTATTCAATAAATGCGATTGCCTGTAATCATCCAATTCGGAAAGGACGTCATCCAGCAACAGGATCGGCGCTTCTCCGACTTCTTGCTTGATCAATTCGATTTCCGCCAATTTCAGAGACAATGCAGTGGTGCGTTGCTGTCCCTGTGAGCCGTAAGTCTGGACATCGTAACCATTCACGAAAAATTGAAGTTCATCACGGTGTGGACCCACCAGCGTCACTCCACGTTCGATTTCTCGTTTCCTGACCTCTGCCAATTTCTGCTCTAAAAAAGACGCCATTTCCTCAGGCGTCCAGTCGGGCTTTAAACCGTTGATCGGCTGATAACGGATTTCAAGTTGTTCCAGCCCCCGGGAAATGCCGTGATGGATCGGTTCAGCCCACTTCTGCAAAAGCTCCATAAACTGATACCGCTTGCGGATGATTTTGACAGCCGACTCGATAAATTGTTCGGTATAAACGTCAAACATGACGTCATTGATTGTTTGTTTCCCATAATGTTGCTTTAATATATGATTTCTTTGTTTGAGGAGTTTTTGATAAGTTACTAAATCATGCAGATAAACTGGAGAAATTTGTCCAATTTCCATATCAATGAACCGTCTGCGGACCTGTGGACTGCCTTTTACAAGATGCAGATCTTCAGGAGCAAACATCACGACATTCAATTGGCCGACATAATCACTCAGCCTGCGTTGTTCCAAATGATTGACTTTCGCTTTCTTCCCTTTTTTTGACAATGTAATTTCAAGGGGCAGTTTGCCGTATTTACGGTAAACATCAGCTTTTATTTTACCATATTCGGCGTCCCAGCGTATCAATTCCTTGTCATTGGAAGTGCGATGGGATTTAGCCATGGATAAAACATACAAGGATTCCATGATATTGGTTTTTCCTTGTGCATTCTCTCCTATAAAGACGTTGATGTCTGGAGAAAACTCCAGTTCCAGCGTTTCGTAGTTTCGATAATTGACAAGCTCGAGGCGGTCAATCCGCATCGAAGCTCATGCCTTCAGCCGTCACGATACGAAAATCTCCAAACCCTGGAATGTTGACCAGATCATCAGGGCGCAATTTGCGGCCTCTGCGGTTTTCAGCTTCCCCGTTTACAAAAACCTCGTGTTCGCCTAAGAACCATTTGGCCATTCCGCCAGAACTTATCGTGTCTGTCATTTTCAATAATTGGCCAAGCGTAATATATTCAGTCTCAATCCCGATTTCTCTCAAAATGCACTCATCCTTCGATTCATAGTCTATCCCTTTATTTTACCCTATTTTAGCTAAAAAGTAAAAAGGATAGCCTATATGGCTATCCTGAGGGTCTGTTTTAAATTTAATAGGTTCGGACGGGAAGAATAAGCTGCAAAATCGAATCATCCAATGCCGATTTTAAAATGAACGGGCGCATCGCTCCAGTGAACTGGATGACGACATCCTGTCCGTCGATCGCTTTCAATGCATCCATCATAAATTTAGCACTGAAAGAGATTTTCAATTCTTCTCCTTCGATGCTTTGTGCTTGAAGCTGCTCTTCCACTTTCCCGACTTCCGGAGAATTAGATGAAACTTCGACCTCACTGCCGGAATTAGTAGAGAAGCGTACAACGTTGTTGCGTTCTTCTCTTGCCAGCAAGGATGCACGGTCAATTGCCTGAAGCAATGAACGGCCGTTTACTGTAACAGTTGTTTTGTATTCTGCTGGAATCAGGCGGCTGGTGTCCGGATAGTTCCCTTCCAATAGACGGGAAAAGAATAAAATGTGTTTGGATTTGAAGAGAACCTGCTGGTTGGTCATGACGATTTCCACTGCTTCAGAAGTGTCATCCAGAATTTTATTCAACTCAGTCAAACTCTTGCCGGGAATGACAACACTGTATTCCCCTTCCGGCAAAGTTTCGAGTTTTGTTTTACGGCGTGCCAAACGGTGGCTGTCAGTTGCTACACAAACAAGCTCCCCATCTTTGACTTCCCAATGAACGCCTGTCAACACAGGACGTGTTTCAGAACTTGATACAGCAAATACCGTTTCGCGGTTAATGGTCTTCAATAGATCTGCTGGAATGGTAAACAGCCGATCATCTTGAATATCAGGCAATTGTGGATAATCCATCGCATCCAACCCGATCAAATGGAATTCTGACTTCCCTGAACGGATATGAGTCTGGAAATTTCCTGTGATTTCGATTTCCACTTCATTTGTCGGTAATTTACGGATGATTTCACCAAAAACTTTGGCTTGAAGAACAATGCTTCCTCCATTGGTAACTTGGATGATCTGCTCTCCATCTTCTTCAGCTGGAATAAACGTTTGGATCGTGATGTCAGAATCACTTCCTGTCAATCTCATTCCTTCAGAAGAAACGTCCATTTTAATTCCTGTCAAAATCGGAATGGTCGTTTTTGAACTTACTGCTTTCATTACATCGTTTAATCCTTCAACTAGTCGCTCACGTTTTATCTCGAATTTCATTCTCGAACCTCGCTTATATATATATTTTATTTAAAGGCTTTTAAAGTAATAGTAGTAGTAGGGCCTGTGAATATGTGGATAAGCCTTTTAAAGTCAATAAAAGCAGCTTATCCACATGTAGACAGTCTGTGCATAAACTGCTTGCTTATTTATTGGGTTATCCACAAGGGATTTTACTTGCCGAGTGAACTTTTGATGTCTTTTACATCTTGCTGAAGCTGTTGATTATCTTTCAGCATCTTGGAAATTTTGTCGTGCGCATGAATAACCGTCGTATGGTCACGGCCTCCGAATTCTTCACCAATTTTCGGCAAAGAGAAATCGGTCATTTCACGGGACAAATACATCGCCACTTGGCGCGGATAAGCAATGTCCTTGGTGCGGCGTTTTGTTTTGAAATCTTCCAGTTTGACGTTGAATTGCTCACCGACCGCGTTTTGGATGTCCAAAATCGTAATCACTTTCGGCTTGGAATTCGGCATGATGTCTTTTAAGGCTTCAGCTGCCAATTCTGCACTCATATCACGGTTGATGAGAGAGGAGTAAGCCACAACACGGATCAAAGCCCCTTCCAATTCACGGATATTGGAGTCGATGGAGTTGGCAATATAGGTCATAACGTCGTTTGGAATATCCAAACCATCAGCTTTTGCTTTTTTGCGCAAAATGGCGATGCGTGTTTCCAGATCAGGCGGGGTAATATCAGTGATTAAGCCCCATTCAAAGCGGGAGCGGAGCCGATCTTCCAGTGTTGGAATTTCTTTTGGCGGCCGATCACTCGAAATGATGATCTGTTTGGATTCTTCATGCAGTGTGTTGAATGTATGGAAGAATTCTTCCTGGGTCTGCTCTTTGCCCGCTAAAAACTGGATGTCATCAATCAAAAGAATATCGACACCTCTGTATTTATCGCGGAATTCTCCAGTTTTATTGTCACGGATCGAATTGATGAATTCGTTCGTAAATTTTTCCGAAGATAAGTAAACCACTTTAGCATTCGGGTTGTGTTCGAGGACATAATGTCCAATTGCGTGCATTAAATGTGTCTTCCCAAGTCCTACTCCCCCATAGATAAACAGCGGATTATAAGCTTTTGCTGGAGCTTCGGCCACGGCCAAAGAGGCGGCATGGGCAAAGCGGTTACCTGAACCAATGACAAATGTGTCAAAAGTATATTTAGGGTTCAGCATACCAGGCAAAAACTCTTGCTGCTGGTCTTGCCCCGGTTTAATGCGAGGTGCAGGGAGTTGAAAATCATCCATATCCTGATCTTTTGGCACAACAAATTTAATCATCATATCATCGCCGGTGGAATCCGATAAGATCCCTGTAATCAAATGGACGTAATGGTTTTCCAACCAATCACGTGCAAAAGAATTAGGCGCTGAAATAGTGACTGTATCATCCTGGTAGGATAAAAGCTTTGTCGATTTTAACCATGTTTCAAAACTTGGTTTGGAGATTTTGGTTTCAACTTGGGCTAAGACACTCGACCATAGTTCGTCTAAGTGTTCCAATAGCTCGTCTCCTTTATATGCAATTATATTTTAGAGTATACCATACACAAAACCACAGCTTGTGGATAACATTTGCAAACAAGGTGGTGAATAACTATCCACACCTTACCCACAATTTGTGGATAACTTATTTAGGATGAAAACTGTTAACAAGTGAAAACAAGTTAATGTTACCAAAAAAGATGAGACAACACAAGAAGTTCTTTAAGTTATCCACATTTCTTTTTTTGTTCACATTGAATCTATCCACAAGGAGTTCTTATGTTAAAAAACTGTAGATAAGGCATGTGGATAATTATTTTTTGAAAAAATTAATGCACAGGGGATCAAGGGATAAAAAAAGAAACTGTGTATAACTTAAGAGATGGAGAAGAAGAGGATCTGAAGAGGTTTTACAATAAGATATTGACATTTATACCCGTGCGCCTTTATAATAGTCGAGACTGTCTTTAGAAAAATAGTTAACTCTTTATATAGGAGGTGTCTTATAATGACATTGCGCACATATCAACCAAATACACGTAAGCACAGCAAAGTACACGGCTTCAGAGCACGTATGAGCACAAAAAACGGACGCAGAATCATCGCTGCACGCCGTCGCAAAGGAAGAAAAGTATTATCAGCTTAAGTCCACTGACCGCATCAGTGGTCTTTTTTTCTTTTCTGCTGCATTTTAGCGGAGAGGCATTAAAATAAGCAGGTGAAAGAATGAACAAGCACCAACGGATCAAGAAGAACAAAGAGTTCCAGCATGTTTTCAAAAAAGGAAAATCTTTTGCGAATCGGCAGTTTATTGTTTACGTATTAAAAGGTGAGCAGCCCGAATTTCGCCTGGGATTGTCCGTCAGCAAAAAAGTAGGAAATGCAGTAGCCCGCAACCGTGTTAAACGGTATATCCGGCAAACGTTCCTGGAATTGAAGGACGATTTGCTGCCGAATGCAGACTACATTATCATCGCCCGACCACAGGCGGCCACATTGGATTTTCATGAAAGCAAGAAAAGTCTTGAACACGTATTGAAAATAGCACGTGCATTACCCAAGAAGTAGAAGACCGTGCCGAATAGATGTTATTATAGAAGTAATTGAAATTAGTTTGGGGGAAGAAGGGTGAATAAGAAATTAGTTTTACTTATTTCACTGATTGCAGTTACGTTGCTGCTTTCCGGCTGTACGGAGTTTGATCAGCCAATCAGTGACCAGAGTGAAGGGTTTTGGAACGAATTTATCGTTTGGCCGTTAGTATCAGCCATCACGTACTTCAAGAATTTACTGGGAACTTATGGCTTCGGGATTATTGCCGTTACGATCATCATCAGATTGGTAATGCTTCCATTGATGATCAAACAAACGAAAAGTTCGAAGCGTATGCAGGAAGTACAGCCTGAACTTGTTAAGTTAAAAGAAAAGTACAAGTCGAAAGATGCTGTAACGCAACAGAAATACCAAACAGAAATGATGGCGTTGTTCCAGGAAAAAGGCGTTAATCCGATGGCAGGTTGTTTGCCTGTCTTGATCCAAATGCCTGTCTTGATTGGGTTCTATCACGCAATCAGCCGAATGAACAATACACCTGAAATCGATTTGGGAGCGTTTCTCATCTTCCCATTGGCAGAGCCAAGCATTATTTTAGCGGTAATCGCAGGGTTGATGCAGTTTATCGTTTTGCGGACTGGACCAGCTATGGACAATCCACAAATGAAGATCATGATGTATTTCATGCCGGTAATGATCATTGGATTTGGTATTATCTTGCCGTCCGCATTGACACTTTACTGGGTTATTGGAAATATCATTTCACTTATTCAAAACCTGTTCATCTACCGTCCATGGGAGAAAAAAGAAGTGCAGCAACCTGTTAAAACGAAAGCAGGAGGGGTTAAAAAGTGAAACAGATTACGCAGACGGGTTTAACTGTTGAAAACGCGATATCTGAAGCATTAGAAAAACTCCAAGTTACACGTGAAGAAGTAAGCATCAAGATCATTCAGGAACAGAAAAAGGGTTTTTTCGGATTTGGGGCCAAAAAAGCAGAAGTTGAAGTCACAGTCATCGAAAAAATGCCGATTTCGGAAAAATCGCTGGATGAAACATCAGAAAAACTTGAAGAAATTCAGGAAAAATCTGAACTTTTGCCTAAAAAAGAGGAAGAAGAGGAAGCGATTCCGGCTCTTTCCAATGAACAAGCAATCCAGGAGACAAAAAATTACATTCAATCCATTGCTGAAGGCATGAAGATCGAAGATTTATCGATTACGCATGAGCAGCGGGGGAAAAAAGTGAATTTTTACTTGGAAAGCGAAAAAGTGGCGATGCTGATCGGAAAACGGGGACAAACCTTGAACTCCCTTCAGCAATTGGCACAGCTTGTTGCCAATAAATACTCAAATCAGTTTATGATGGTCGAATTGGACGCTGAGAATTACCGGGAGCGCCGCCAGGAGACACTGGAGCAGTTGGCAGACCGGATGGCGGATAAAGCGATCCGGACTGGTGGGCGTGTACAGTTCGAACCGATGCCTTCTTATGAAAGAAAAGTCATTCATCAGGCGTTATCAAGACGTCTAGACATTGATACGCATTCTGAAGGAAAAGATCCGAACCGTTATTTGGTCATTGAACCTCATAAATAAGCTTGAATCCGCCGATCTGGCGGTTTTTTTTATGCCGAATATGCTGCTTCAAACAAGAATTTCTATGGTTTTCCCGGAATCTCTGTATTTCTTGTATAGCTAAGCGGCTGCAGTGATTAAAAAGATAGGGGAGTTTCAGTTTCTACATGAAAAATGAAATTTGAATTGTTGGAAAGCCGGAAATACGGAGATTTCGCGTTAAACCAAGCCAATACAAAAAGCTTTGTGAACTTTTGAAGCGGAATTTTATTAAGGCGAAGCACTGTGTCTTTTGATTTCGACCATTTTATGCTATTGTAGTATGTTAGAAAGCCATGTGCATTTACTGGTTGTCCACATGTGGACAACTTTTTTAAAGCGTAAAATAAAGTTATGAACATAGATTTTGGTAATCAGGCCGACGCGCTGTTTTATTTGTTATCCACAGGACAGCGGGAACGCCTTTCTTTAAGAGGAGGAAACATCATGGAATTCGACACAATCGCTGCGATATCGACACCGAGCGGAGAAGGAGCAATTGCAATTGTCCGTTTGAGCGGTCCGGAAGCAGTAGCTATTGCGGACAAATTATTCCGGGCTCCCAGCAAAAAAGCGTTGGCTGTTCAGCCTACACACACCATCCATTACGGACATCTTGAAGATCCGGCCACAGAGGAAGTAGTGGAGGAAGTTATGGTCTCCCTCATGAAAGCCCCTAAAACCTTCACACGTGAAGATGTCATTGAAATCAATTGCCACGGTGGAATTGTTTCAGTCAATCGAGTACTGGAATTGGCGTTGCGCGCAGGAGCAAGACTTGCAGAGCCTGGCGAGTTCACCAAACGGGCATTTTTGAACGGCCGCATCGATTTGTCGCAGGCAGAAGCAGTGATGGATTTGATTCGCGCGAAGACGGATCGTGCCATGGATGTTGCACTCAACCAGATGGAAGGCCGGCTATCCAAGCTGATCGGTACATTGCGCCAGGCATTACTGGAATCAATTGCCCAAATGGAAGTGAACATCGATTATCCGGAATACGACGATGTGGAAGAAATGACACGTCCGGTTATGCTGGAAAAATCAAAATGGGTGCAATCGGAAATCGAGAAATTGCTGCAGACTTCCTCACAAGGCAAAATTTTGCGAGAAGGGCTTTCAACCGTCATTTTGGGGCGTCCCAATGTCGGAAAATCTTCTTTATTGAACAGCCTTGTTCAGGAAAATAAAGCCATTGTCACAGAAATAGCGGGAACAACCCGTGATATAATAGAGGAATACGTAAATGTCCGTGGTGTTCCATTGCGTTTAGTCGATACGGCAGGCATCCGGGAAACGGAAGACATTGTCGAACGGATCGGTGTTGAACGTTCACGAAAAGTGTTGAAGGAAGCGGATTTGATTCTTTACGTTCTGAATTATGCAGAAGCACTGACTCCGGAAGATGAGCTGCTGTTTGAAACAGTCAAGGATATGGACTATATTGTCGTTATCAATAAAACCGATTTGCCGCAGAAAATCGACTTGGAACAAGTACAGAGACTGGCGGGCGATAAATTGTTGGTGACCACTTCTCTGATTGAAGAAGAAGGGATCGATCAGCTTGAAGAAGCGATTGCTGACCTGTTCTTCCAGGGAGAGATCGAAGCAGGGGACATGACCTATGTATCCAATGTGCGCCACATCGCATTGCTGCATCAGGCACATCAAACTATTTCAGATGCGATCGGAGCAGCCGAAATGGAAGTTCCCGTGGATATGATTCAAATTGATGTCACTCGAACTTGGGAAATTCTTGGTGAAATTATTGGAGATACCGCAGATGACGGCCTCCTGAACCAATTATTCTCTCAGTTCTGTCTAGGGAAATAAAACTCGAAGGGAATGAACGAACATGCCACAATACGAAGCAGGCACGTTCGATGTCATCGTTGTAGGAGCAGGACATGCAGGAGCGGAAGCCGCTCTTGCATCTGCACGGATGGGCGCTAAAACGCTTGTTTTGACGATGAATCTGGATATGATCGCATTCATGCCATGCAACCCATCAATCGGTGGGCCGGCAAAAGGCATTGTCGTACGTGAAATTGACGCACTTGGCGGAGCCATGGGGCGCGTTATCGATAAAACACACATTCAAATGAGAATGTTGAATACAGCTAAAGGACCGGCTGTACGCGCTTTGCGTGCACAGGCGGACAAAGTGCTTTACCAACAGGAAATGAAGCGCTTGATGGAAGAAGAACCGAATTTAACTTTGCATCAAGGCATTGCTGAGGAATTGGTTGTAGAAGATGGTAAAGTACAAGGGTTGATTACGCAGGTAGGAGGCATTTACCGTGCCAAATCCGTCGTTATTACAACAGGGACATTCCTGCGCGGCGAAATCATCATTGGGGATCTGCGTTATTCAAGCGGACCGAACAACCAGCAGCCATCTATTAAATTGGCAGAAAACCTGGAAAAACTCGGCTTTGAAACGGTCCGTTTCAAAACGGGTACGCCTCCACGCGTCAACAGCAACAGCATTGACTACAGCAAAACCGAAATTCAGCCCGGCGATGAAGTGCCGCGCGCTTTCGGCCATGAGACCACCGAATACATTACAGATCAACTGCCATGCTGGCTGACTTATACAAATGAAAAGACCCATCAGATCATTGATGACAATCTGCATCTGTCGCCAATGTATTCCGGGATGATCAAAGGAACCGGGCCGCGCTATTGTCCGTCAATCGAAGACAAGGTTGTCCGTTTCAATGACAAACCACGTCATCAGATCTTCTTGGAGCCTGAAGGCCGTAATACGCGTGAGGTTTACGTACAGGGCCTTTCAACCAGTTTGCCGGAACATGTGCAACGACAGCTTCTAGAATCGATTCCAGGGCTTGAGAAGGCAGAAATGATGCGTGCAGGCTATGCCATCGAATACGATTCCATCGTGCCTACACAATTATGGCCGACATTGGAGTCAAAACAGATTGAAAATCTTTATACTGCCGGGCAAATCAACGGAACTTCCGGTTATGAAGAAGCGGCTGGCCAAGGATTGATGGCTGGCATCAATGCAGCGGCTAAAGTGTTGGGCAAAGAAGAAGTTATTCTCAGCCGTTCTGACGCCTATATCGGTGTATTGATCGATGACTTGGTGACAAAAGGGACCAACGAACCTTATCGCTTGTTGACTTCCCGTGCGGAATACCGCTTATTGCTCCGCCATGACAACGCAGATATGCGTTTGACAGATCTTGCCTACTCAATCGGCATGATTTCAGAAGAACGCTACGTGAAATATTTGGCGAAAAAAGAGCGTATTGAAGAAGAAATCAAACGTTTAAGAAGCATCATGATCAAGCCGAACGAAACGACCCAGCAAGTGATTCGCGATGCTGGCGGCAGTGAATTGAAAGACGGCATTCGCGGAGCGGATTTATTGAAACGCCCGGAAATGACCTATGACATGATTTCGCAGCTGACAACGTCGGTAGTGGATCTGGAAGACGAAGTAAAAGAACAAGTCGAAATTCATATCAAATATGAAGGCTATATCGAAAAATCGTTGCAGCAGGTCGATAAACTCAAAAAAATGGAAAACAAAAAAATTCCGGAAAACATCGATTATCATGCCATTTCAGGAATCGCTACAGAAGCGCGTGGAAAACTGGCGGAAGTCCGTCCGCTTTCCATCGCACAGGCTTCTCGCATCTCTGGCGTGAATCCGGCTGACATATCCATCTTATTGGTGTATATTGAACAAGGAAAGATTGCTAAGATTTCAGTGTAAACACGCAGGTGGGAGCACCTGTTCGGTATCATGGGACCCCCGTGAACAAAAGGCATAAGCTAGACAACAGAATGGGCTGGCTCACACCAGCCCATTTGCTTTTACATAGAAAACCCATAACAAGAGGGAGGAAGCCAACTTGAATGAACAACAGTTTAAAGATGCCCTCAGCGAAAAAGGGATCCTCTTAACAGAGGAGCAACTTGAACAATTCGGGATTTACCATAAGGAACTGGTTGAGTGGAATGAAAAAATGAACCTTACTGCAATTACGGAACAAACTGCTGTTTACTTAAAACACTTCTATGACTCCATTACTGCAGCTTTTTATATAGACTTTACAAAACCGATGAAGATTTGTGATGTCGGTGCAGGTGCAGGATTCCCCAGTATCCCACTAAAAATTTGTTTTCCCCATATCGAGGTTACGATTGTGGATTCATTGAATAAACGCATTCAATTCCTGGAGCATTTGAGTGGTGAACTTGGTCTTACGAAAGTTAAATTTGTTCATTCGCGGGCAGAAGATTTCGGCCAGTCGAACCATCGTGAAAGCTACGATCTGGTAACTGCACGTGCGGTAGCCAGACTGTCCGTGCTGGCTGAATTATGTGTGCCTCTTGTTAAAAAAGGAGGCGTATTCGCAGCTATGAAAGCTGCATCAGCATCAGACGAATTGGAAAATGCCGAAAAAGCGTTGCAGAAGCTCGGAGTGAAATTGGAAGCTGTTCATTCGTTCCTGCTGCCAGTGGAAGAAAGCGAACGCTATATTCAGGTCTTCAAAAAATTCAAGGAAACGCCAAAAAAATACCCTAGAAAAGCCGGAGTTCCAAATAAATCGCCAATCTCGTAATGTTTCACGTGGAACATTTTTGCCGATGGAATAATAGCGATGAAGATTAAGCAGCTAAGTGAGCTTGCAAAAGGTGGTGCTTGAGGATGAAAAGTCCTTTTTCCCGTTTCTTCGGAGGCGGCGATAAAGCAAATGATACAGCGAAGAAGGAAATGGTAGAACACAAAGCTTCAGAAGAAGTCATCAAACTGCCGCTCGACAAAATACATGCCAATAAATATCAGCCAAGAACAGTCTTCGATCAAGAAAAGATTGAAGAATTGGCAAGAACCATCCATGTTCACGGCGTTATTCAACCGATTGTAGTCAGGAAGTCAGAAGTTGAAGGCCAGTATGAGATCATAGCAGGGGAACGGCGTTTCCGTGCCATGAAGTCACTGGAATGGACCGAAGTGCCGGCCATTATCCGAAACTTGAGTGACAAAGAAACGGCCTCCATCGCATTGATTGAAAATCTTCAGCGTGAAGAACTTACTTCAATTGAAGAAGCACATGCTTACCAAAATCTGCTGGAAATTCAGGAGATTACACAGGAGGCATTAGCGCAACGTCTTGGAAAAGGCCAATCGACAGTAGCTAACAAACTTCGGTTATTGAAATTACCGGAAGAAATCCAAACAGCGTTGTTGAACCGCCTATTGACGGAACGGCATGCAAGAGCCCTTTTGAAAGTGAAAGATGCAGAACTTCAGAACAAGTTGTTCGAAGAAACGATTGAAGAGAGCTTGAATGTAAAACAGTTGGAAGAAAAAGTGAGCAAGCTGCTGACGCCTCAACCGAAAAAACCGAAAGCCCGCAGAAAAGCATTCAGCCGAGATATGCGGATTGCGATGAATACCATTAAAGAGTCCTTGAATATGGTTTCTAAAAGCGGCATTGATTTGACGGCAGAAGAGGAAGAACACGAAGATTATTATCAAATCACAGTAAAAATTCCAAAAAAGAAATAGTAGAGGCTCTTTCCTTCTTGGAAAGAGCTTTTTTTACTAGCTTTGCCATCATATTGTTGAAAAATTTTGATACAATAGGAAAATGGAGCCCGCTAAAATAGCATAAATAGAGGTTCCGCAGTAAAATGAAGAGAGTATTAAAGAAAGTTGGTGCAAGTGTGGGTAGAACTATTGCGATCGCCAATCAAAAGGGCGGCGTAGGGAAAACAACGTCTTCAGTGAACTTAAGTGCCTGCCTTGCTTATTTGGGCAAAAAAGTTCTGTTAATAGATATCGATCCTCAAGGGAATGCCACGAGTGGAGTGGGTGTAAACAAAGGGGATGTCGATCAATGCATCTATGAAGTTTTGATTGATGATGTAGATGTAAAGAGCACCATTATGGAAACCAAGGTGGAGAATCTGCACGTGGTTCCTGCTACAATTTCGCTTGCAGGCGCTGAGATTGAATTAGTTTCAACCATTTCAAGAGAAGCACGCCTGAAAAACGCCTTAGCAGAAGTCAAAGATATGTACGATTACATAATCATTGATTGTCCACCGTCATTAGGGTTGTTGACTTTGAATTCATTGACGGCATCTGATGCGATCATTATTCCGGTGCAATGCGAATATTATGCGTTAGAAGGACTAAGCCAATTATTAAGTACTATTCGCTTAGTGCAAAAGCATTTGAATCATGATTTAATGATTGATGGTGTGTTGTTGACCATGCTGGATGCCCGAACAAATTTGGGCATGCAAGTGATTGAAGAAGTGAAGAAATATTTCCAGGATAAAGTTTACAAGACTATTATTCCTCGGAATGTAAGACTTAGCGAAGCACCAAGCCATGGAGAGCCAATTATCATCTATGATCCAAAATCCAGAGGCGCAGAAGTGTATTTAGAATTGGCGAAGGAAGTGATTCATAATGGCTAAAGGATTAGGAAAAGGTATCAATGCGTTGTTTCCTGGCGAAACAATCAATGAAGCGGATAAAGTTACCCAAATCAGTATCAGTAAAATCGGTGCAAACCCATATCAGCCGCGCAAAATTTTTGATCAGGCAGCTTTAGAGGAACTGGCGGAGTCCATTAAGGAACACGGCATCCTACAGCCGATTGTCGTAAGAAAAAAAGGTGAAAAATTCGAATTGGTAGTGGGGGAACGCCGTTTCCGTGCAGCTAAGTTGATTAAATTGAAAGAAGTTCCGGCAATCATCAAAGAGCTGACCGATCAGCAAATGATGGAACTTGCTATATTAGAAAACCTTCAACGCGAAGACTTAACGCCGATTGAAGAAGCGGAAGCTTACCAGAAATTGATGGAAGCTTTGAATTTAACGCAAGAGCAGCTTGCTTTCCGATTAGGGAAAAGCCGGCCTCATATCGCCAACCATGTCCGCCTGTTGGCCTTGCCTGCAAACGTCCGAAAACTCATTTCTGACAAGGAATTGTCGATGGGCCATGGACGTACGCTGCTAGGTTTAAGAAGCAAAAAACTTATTCCGGAAACTGCGGAAAAAGTGGTCAAGGAAAACCTCAATGTGCGTCAGCTTGAAAATCTCGTACAGCGATTGAACGAAGATGTTCCACGTGAAACAATTGAAAAAAAGAAAGATATTTTTATAGAAGAAAAGCAATCTGAGTTAAGAGATCGTTTCGGTACGAATGTACAAATCAAGAAGAGCAAGAACAAGGGGAAGATTGAAATCGAGTTTTTCTCAGAAGATGATCTGGAGCGGATTTTAGAGTTGTTAAGCTGACGAGTGCCTATTTCCCAAAATGGGAAATAGTTTCAGACTGTAGACAAAGTCTATTCAAAATGCATAACAGTGTATACCTCCAACCAGGCTGGCCACTTCGCTTTCCGTGGGCTCAGCTTCAGCCTCCTCGTCACTGGCGTTCCTGCGGGGTCTTCAGCTTTCGCTGTTCCCACAGGAGTCTTCGTGGCCAACCCGGTTGGAAGCGTCCTGCTTCAAAAAAGAGAGTAAGCTAGTCAGTCACATAAAAAACAGCTTAGATGAAACGAATCATCACGTGACTGAAAGATCCGAAGCGCAAGGCGGCGACTCCTGCGGGATAGCGAAGTGTCGAAATCCACTCGGACCCGAGTCCGAGTTAGTTCGGCGCGAGCCCGCGGAAAGCGTCCGCCTGGAGCGCAGGATCTGGTGTAAACAAGATAAAATGAACAATTATTCTTTAAAAGATATCACTATTCTTTTGTCTACAAGCTGTGCCTATTTCCCAAAATGGGAAATAGGTTCTGTTTTTGATAGGTGAAATACGGTGGGGATTGGACGAAGACGTAAAATCGACCTTCAAAAGAGGGAGAAGAGAGTCGGAAAAGAATTAACGCATATTGTGGGAGAGGAGAAATAAAGTGGTTCTCTTAGGGACGTTTATAAATGCGGTTTTAATTGTAGTGGGAACCATTATTGGACGGGCTCTTCGCAATATTCCTGACAAGATGAAAGAGACGGTCATGTATGTGATTGGACTGGCGGTCATTGTGCTTGGTTTGCAGATGGGATTTGAAAGCCGAAATTTCGTCATTGTCATCATTAGTCTGGTACTTGGAGCGGTTCTTGGAGAATGGGCAGATCTGGATGGCAAACTGAATGCCTTTGGCCATTGGATTGAGCGCATGTTGGGAGCGAAGGAAAGCAAAGGCAGCATCGCACAAGGGTTTGTAACTGCCACCTTGATTTTTGTCATCGGAGCGATGGGAATTATCGGGGCAATGGAGAGCGGCTTGAGCAATGAACACGGAGTGCTGATCTCCAAAGGGATCATTGATGGATTCACATCTATTGTATTGGCTTCTACACTTGGTTTTGGTGTTTTGCTTGCTGCCGTTCCTGTATTTGTTTATCAGGGTTTGATTGCTTTGTTTGCTACTCAAATCAGTCGGGCTATTCCAGATGCTGCATTAGATATGTTCATTATGGAAATGACTGCGACAGGCGGCGTTATGATCGCTGCCATCGGTTTGAATATGATGGGTCTTACGAAAATTAGAGTGGCCAACCTATTGCCTGGAATATTGGTGGTCGGAATAGTGGTCACGGTCATCTATAAATTTAACTTGATGTAAGAGGTAGGAAGGTGAAAGAGTGAATTTAGAGAAAATAACGCATGAAATAACAACTGTATTGTCGGACCAGGAGATGTGGATTGACTTGGTTGTCATTTTATTGAAAGTGGTTTTGATCACCATCGCTGCGGTTGTACTGGTGAAAGTTTTGCGTGTTGTCATCCGTAAAACATTTTCTGTACGCATTAAAGGGCCATTGCTATACAACGAACGCCGGCAACAAACTTTGTCGAAGCTATTGTCCAACGTTGTAGCCTATGTCGTGTATTTTATAGCGGCTGTTTCGATTTTATCGACGTTTACAATTGATATTACCGGCTTGATCGCCGGAGCTGGGGTGCTCGGCTTGGCCGTTGGTTTTGGTGCGCAAAACCTGGTGCGCGATGTGATTACAGGGTTTTTCATTATTTTTGAAGATCAGTTTTCAGTAGGGGATTACGTCCGCATTGGTGCTGCAGAAGGCACTGTCGAAGAAATCGGTTTGCGGACAACAAAAGTGAAAGCATGGACAGGGGAGCTGTTTATCTTCCCTAACGGCACCATAACAGATGTCGTAAACTTTTCGATTCACAATTCCATTGCGGTCGTCGATGTCAATATTTCGTATGAATCGGATATTACCCGCGTGGAAAGTTTGATTATGGAATTTTTGGACGGTCTCCAGGATCGCTACGAACAAATCATCAAGCCGGCTGAATTGCTGGGTGTCCAAAATTTGACGACCACTGAAATTGTCATGCGGATCACTGCAGAGACATTGCCGATGCAGCATTTCGCTGTAGCCAGAGGAATGCGGCGCGACTTGAAGGACTTCCTTGATCATCGTGGAGTCGAAATCCCGTATCCGCGTATGGTAATGATGCAGCGTTCTCCAGAAGAAGCGCTTGGAAAAAACGCAAACAGTTAATATAGAAGGAGGCAGGCTCATGGAAATGAAGGAGTTTGGACTGAACGATATAGTTGAAATGAAGAAAGGCCATCCGTGTGGAGCTAATGCGTGGAAGATTATCCGTATGGGGGCTGATGTCCGGATTAAATGTGAGGGCTGCCAGCATAGTGTCATGCTGCCGCGTATGGAATTCAATAAGAAAATGAAAAAAGTTTTAGTAAAAGCCGAAGCGGAATGAAAAATGGACATTTTCAGGTTCTATTCCTATAATGGAATGGTTGTGTAAAAAATAATTCGTTTTATATAGAGGAAAGGTTGTGCATCCTATGGCATTAACTGCAGGGATTGTAGGATTACCAAACGTAGGGAAATCCACATTATTTAATGCAATAACAAAGGCGGGCGCTGAAGCAGCAAACTATCCGTTCTGTACAATAGATCCAAACGTCGGAATCGTTGAAGTACCGGATGAGCGACTTGATAAATTGACTGAACTAGTAGATCCGAAAAAAACCGTACCGACGGCTTTTGAATTTACCGATATTGCCGGAATCGTAGAAGGCGCCAGCAAAGGTGAGGGATTAGGAAATAAATTCCTTTCCCACATTCGCGAAGTTGATGCGATTTGCCAAGTTGTCCGTTGTTTTGCTGACGACAACATCACGCACGTAACTGGAAAAGTGGATCCGATTGCTGATATTGAAGTCATTAACCTGGAATTGATCTTAGCAGATATGGAAAGCATCGAAAAACGCATTGCGCGCGCAGCAAAATTGGTGAAACAAAAAGACAAAGACGCTGTTGCTGAAGAACCGGTTCTGATGAAATTGCGTGAAGCCTTTGAAAATGGCCAATTGGCGCGTTCAATCGAATTCACAGAAGACGAACTGCGCATTGCAAAAGGTCTGAACTTATTGACGATCAAACCGATGCTGTACGTAGCAAACGTATCAGAAGATGAAATCGCAGATGCGGACAACAATGAATACGTTCAACAAGTCCGTGATTTTGCTGCTAAAGACAATGCAGACGTAATCGTAATTTGCGCGAAGATCGAAGAAGAAATGGCTGAACTGGAAGATGAAGAAAAAGAAATGTTCCTTGAAGAGTTGGGCATTAAAGAGTCTGGACTCGATCAACTGGTCAAGGCTTCATACAGCTTACTTGGATTAGCCACTTACTTTACAGCGGGTGTCCAGGAAGTTCGTGCATGGACATTTAAAAAAGGCATGAAAGCACCACAATGTGCCGGCGTCATCCACTCTGACTTCGAACGCGGATTTATCCGTGCCGAAACTGTGGCTTATGAAGACCTGGTTGAAATAGGTTCAATGGCAGCAGCTAAAGAAGCAGGAAAAGTGCGCCAAGAAGGTAAAGAATACATCGTCAAAGATGGCGACGTAATGTTGTTTAGATTTAACGTCTAAAAGCGGAGGCGCCTGTCCAGCCCCGACAAGCGCTGGAGACCTTGCTGGTAATGACGTACTTTGCCATTGCTGGCAGGGCGAAGCGACCTCGAGGGGCTAGGCGCCGCAGCTGGATAAGTCTAAAAGCGGAAACGACCGTTCTGCCTTAAAAGTATTTAAAGTTCGAATGTGCAGTACCACAAAACTAAAAAGCAACCGGATGCCTTACCGCATCCGGTTTTTGCATGGAGGAATAGAAGATGTTGTTATTTGCATACGGAACGCTGAAACAAGGCGGGAAGTATCATTGTTATTTGGAAGAAGCGGAATTGGTGGAAGAACAGGCAACAGCAAAAGGAATCTTGTACGATACCGGAATGGGCTACCCGGCAATGGTTTTGTCGGATAATGGGCAGGTTGAAGGAGAACTTTATGAAATTCCTGACGTCCTTTGGCCGGCTTTGGATTATTTGGAGGACTATTCAGGGAATCCTGAAACCGATTTGTATGAAAAGGTGACGATTACCGTGCAGGCGGGAAGCGAAACGCTTGAAACGCTCGTTTATCTGGCAAAAGATGAAAAAATACTGAAGCAGCAGATCTCTACAGGAACATGGGATGTAGTTCATTCGGTAGTATAGAAAAAGCGCCGATATCAGTCGGCGCTTTTTCTATGTTCAGGGTATTGATCATAGACGTGCAGGCGCGGCAATGAAGGGTCATCAATGATCCATGCGGCATTTTTTTCTTTGCGTAATTCCTTATACATGATGAAGTCGCCGAACGCTCCAGCGGTCAGCATGGCACCGAGCAGGACAAGCACCTGGCTGTCGAGCCAAAAGCCTATTACAGTAGGAAGAGCAGCTGTCATCCAAAAAGGCAGCAGCAGTGCTTTGCGCATGGCGTGATTCTGCAGAGGTTTGTTAGTGGTGGCATAAGCAACACCAAGTTTCAAATTAAGGCCATAATTCAGGGAAGACACCGGGACTTTTCCAAATACCACAAAGCCGATCAAATGGAAGATTTCATGGACGACAATCAACAGCAGGTAGCCGATCAGAAACAACAAAATTCCCGACAATGAAAAATAAAAAGATAATGGTTCGTTCAAAAAATGATAGGCAGCTGCGAATGCCGCCAATAAAATGACATTGAACCAAAGTGCTTTGGGTGCTATTTCTTCCATTTTCAATTCAATGATATGGGTGGGTGTCATGCCTTCACATCCTTTGCATCTATAATCAAAAGTATAGTTGAATCTAAATGGAAAATCGCGCTTGCGGGACCTTGTGAATTGTGATACAATACTGTGATGTGAGTAATATTTATGAATTGCTTGCTCCTTGCCCGCTGGATACAGCAGGGCCCAAGTCCATGAGGAGGTGACAACACGATGAGAGAATATGAATTAATGTATATCATTCAGCCTGCAATTGAAGAGGAAGCTAAAAAAGCTCTAGTTGAGCGTTTTAACGACATCCTTACTTCTAACGGTGCTGAAATCATCGAGTCGAAAGAGTGGGGTAAACGTCGTTTAGCTTATGAAATCAACGATTTGCGTGAAGGTTTCTACCAGATCGTAAAAGTAAACGCTGGTTCTGAAGCTATCAACGAATACACACGTCTTGCGAACATTAACGAAGACATTATTCGTCATATCGCTGTACGCAAAGACGCGTAAACAGGATAATGGCACTGCAAATTTTTTGACTTGAAGGAGGTTGAATTCTGATGATTAACCGAGTTGTTTTAGTCGGAAGACTGACAAAAGATCCAGATCTTCGTTACACACCAAGCGGCGCGGCAGTTGCCCGTTTTACACTTGCTGTAAACCGGACATTCTCCAACGCTCAAGGTGAACGCGAAACTGATTTCATTAATTGTACCGTTTGGCGCAAACAAGCTGAAAACACAGCGAATTTCCTGAAAAAAGGAAGCTTGGCTGGCGTTGAAGGCCGCATCCAGACTGGTAGCTACGAGGGACAAGACGGGAAACGCGTCTATACGACTGAAGTAGTGGCGGACAGTGTTCAATTCCTTGAACCGAAGAATGCCAATACAGACCGTTCACAAGGGCAGCAGCCTTCCTATCAACAGAACCAATCACCGAGTCCAAGTCAGCAAAACCATACTCGTGTAGATGAAGATCCATTCTCAAGCGGCAGCGGTCCGATAGAAGTATCGGATGACGATTTACCGTTCTAAGATGGACTGAAGCTGACGAACAACTACTAAGCAAAGGAGGTAATTCGATATGGCACCACGTCGCGGAGGAAAAAAACGGAAAAAGGTTTGTTACTTCACTTCCAACAACATCACGCACATTGACTATAAAGATACTGACCTTTTGAAGAAATTCATTTCTGAAAGAGGAAAAATCTTGCCACGCCGTGTTACAGGCACTAGCGCTAAATGGCAACGTAAGTTGACAATCGCTATTAAACGCTCACGTATCATGGCACTTCTACCGTTTGTTGCGGAAGAAAGATAATTAAAGAAAAGCGAAAGCGCCCTAGAATCTGGGTGCTGGAGTCTGGACAATGATTTCAAAAAGACCGGGAAACCGGTCTTTTTTTTATGCCTTGAAACCGGTTGGTAGCCAGGCAAAGGTGCAATGCAAGAATGTAGTTTTTAAGAGGTGGCTTGTAGAATATCGAAGCGCCCGATGACCGAGTTTAAAGAAACCCAAGAGTTGTCCCCTTTGTGTCCGCTTCTCTTTAAAAGTCGGGCTTTTGCGCATTTCCCCAGACACTGCTGGTTTTGTTCAGGTTAATGAATCATGGTACAATTACAAGGATGAAATCTACCCGAAAGAAGGGGAAAAACAGTCATATGCAAAATCAACAAACGCGACAACTTACAAATGGGGCGATGATGGCGGCGGTCTTTACCGTACTGCTGGCGATCTCGGTATATGTGCCTGTTTTAAGTATAGTAAGTACTTTGTTTCTCGCATTGCCGGTCGCTTGGTACAGCGCAAAATATCCCTGGAAAGCTTCAGCGCTTTTCGCATCGGTCTGCCTGGTGCTGTCCTTTATCATCGGCGGGCTTTTGTCAGTGCCGCTGGCGTTGATTCATGTACCATTGGGATTGGCAATCGGCATTTCAATTTATTATAAGAAAAGCAAACTATTTATGTTCATGGGTGCGAGCATCGTGCTCTTGGCATCATTGATGATCCAATATGTGGCTTCCATTGCTTTGTTCGGCATCAATGTCCTGGAAGAGTTTAAGAACATGTTCGATCAATCTTATGAGCAGGCAGGTTCTATGATGAAGACGATGGGAGCTTCCGAGGCTTCCATAAAAGAATACAATGAGCTCGTGGCGCAAATGCAGTTTTCATTTGAAACGCTTTTGCCGGTGCTGCTGGTATTGGGTGTGTTCATCACGGTCTGGGTCTTGCTGCTGATCCTGCTGCCAATCTTGAAACGCTTGGGGATTGCAATTCCTAAGTTTCCGCCTTTCCGGAACATGAAATTGCCGAAATCCGTTTTATGGTATTATTTAATCGTGTTGCTTGTCTCGCTGTTATCGGAATTTGAACCCGGGACGATGGCATACATGATTTTCATTAATGCATCCGTGCTGCTTCAATTCCTGTTATTCCTGCAAGGTGTTTCTTTTTATCATTTCTACATCCACCAGGAAGGCTGGCCGAAATGGGTGACAGTGCTGGTGACGTTCTTGGCATTGCCGCTGCAATCATTTACGAGTATCGTCGGAATCGTAGACCTTGGATTTGATATTCGGGGCTGGGTCAAGCGGGCACACGAGTTTAAAGGAAAATAAGGAGCTGAAGAATAATGTCGGCTTTTTTTAGAAAGAGAAAACTTCGATATCCGCTTATTGCGCTGCTGTTTCTTGGTATTGTGGCAGCGATTCTGATTTCACTCTGGTCGGAATGGGCAGCGGGAATATTTACGCTGCTTTTTATTATTGCCTTCGCTGTAGCGTGGGTGACGGAAAAAAGAGTTTATGAAGCCACTGAAAAACACATTGAAACTTTGTCCTACCGAATGAAGAAAGTCGGAGAGGAAGCATTGCTCGAAATGCCGATCGGGATTTTGCTGGTCAATGAAAAATACGACATTGAATGGGCTAACCCCTATATGACATCGACACTTGAGTACGATACATTAATCGGCGAATCTCTTTATACCCTGTCGGACGAGTTCCATACATTGGTGAAATCAGAGGAACCGAGAGAGCTAACCATTACTTTGGGAGAGCGCAAATACCGCGTATTCTACAAAGCGGATGACCGGTTGTTCTACCTTTTCGATATTACCGAGCAAGTGGAAATCGAGACGCTTTATTACGCGGACCGCACGGTTATCGGTATTTTGTTCATTGATAACTACGATGAATTGGCACAAGGCATGGATGATCAGACGCGCAGCAATCTCAACAGCCTGGTGACTTCGCTCGTCAACCAATGGGGCGCCGATCATGGGATTTTCGTCAAACGCATTTCATCCGACCGTTTTATGGCAGTCTTCAACGAGTCGATTCTGAAGGAATTGGAACTGTCCAAGTTCGCCATTTTGGATGACATCCGTGAAGTTACCTCCAAAGATAATTTGGCATTGACTTTGAGCATCGGAGTAGGAGCCGGATCTGCATCATTAGTCGAGCTTGGAGGCCTGGCTCAATCCGGGCTGGATCTGGTGCTCGGCCGCGGAGGAGATCAGGTTGCCATCAAACATCCAAGCGGAAAAGTGAAGTTTTACGGAGGCAAGACCAACCCGGTCGAAAAACGGACACGGGTCAGGGCGCGCGTCATTTCCCACGCGTTGCGTGATTTGATTCAGGAAAGTGATCAGGTCTTTGTCATGGGCCATAAAATGCCCGATATGGATTCGATTGGCGCTGCTGTCGGTGTCGCTAAAATGGCCGCGATGAATAAAGTCAAAGGCCGCATCGTCATCGACTTTGATGAGTATGACCGCAGTGTCATGAGGCTCATGGAAGAAATTGAAGGTGCTCCAGAGCTGTTTGAACAGTTCATCACGCCTGAAGAAGCGCTGGCGGACATGACCGAACATTCCCTGCTGGTCATCGTGGATACGCATAAGCCGTCGATGGTCATAGATGAACGGCTGCTGCAGCGGATGGAACGGGTCGTTTTGATTGACCACCACCGCCGAGGCGAAGAATTCATTACCAACACCATGCTGGTTTACATGGAGCCTTATGCTTCATCGACGGCTGAATTGGTGACCGAATTGATTGAATACCAGCCGAAGCATGAAAAACTGTCTATGCTGGAAGCGACAGCTATGCTGGCCGGAATCATTGTCGATACCAAGAGCTTTACGTTAAGGACGGGGGCGCGGACATTTGAAGCAGCTTCTTATCTGCGGTCGAATGGAGCGGACACCGTGCTGGTACAGCGGATCCTGAAAGAAGACTTGGAAACTTATGTTGAACGTGCGAAAATCGTTCAGACGGTGGAATTTGTCGGAGACGGCATCGCTATCGCCAGAGGCGAACCTGGACGCGTATACAGTCCGGTGTTGATTGCCCAGACCGCAGACATCCTGCTGACGATGAAAGACGTCAACGCGTCTTTCGTAGTGGCTGAGCGCTCAGAAGGCGGCATCGGCATCAGTGCCAGGTCGCTTGGAGAAGTGAATGTCCAGATTGTTATGGAAAATCTTGGCGGAGGCGGCCATTTAACCAATGCGGCCACCCAGATGCCGAACGCAACGATAGAAGAAGCCATTGGCCAACTAAAAGCGGCCATTATGGAAAACAATGAAGGAGGAACAAACGAATGAAAGTGATCTTTTTGAAAGACGTAAAAGGCAAAGGCAAAAAAGGTGAGATTAAAAACGTGGCGGATGGCTACGCACATAACTTCCTGTTGAAAAACAATTTGGCGATTGAAGCGAACCAGGCGACCATCAGCAAATTGGACGGACAGAAGAAGAAAGAACAGAAGGAAGCTGATCTTGAGCGCCAGGAAGCTGAACAGCTGAAAGAAAAGCTGGAAAGCCTGACGATCGAACTGACAGCTAAATCAGGAGAAGGCGGACGCATTTTCGGATCGATCACAACCAAACAAGTGGCAACAGCGCTTGAGAAAAAACACGGCATCAAATTGGACAAGCGCAAAATGGAATTGGACGACGCAATCCGCGCGCTTGGCTATACCAATATTCCTGTAAAATTGCATCATGATGTGTCTGCTACGCTTCGAGTTCATGTTACTGAAGAAGCGTAAGGTGGAAGACCGATGAACGAAATGATAGATCGTGTCCCCCCGCACAACCATGAAGCCGAACAATCGGTTATTGGCGCCATCTTTTTAGAACCGCCATCTCTCATCACGGTTGCTGAAATCGTGATGGCAGAAGATTTTTACCGGATTGCCCATCAGAAGATTTTCCAGACGATGCTGAACTTGGCGGATCAGGGAAAAGCGATCGATGTGGTGACCGTGACAGAAGAGCTTTCGGTCAAAAAAGAGTTGGAAGACATCGGCGGCCTATCGTATTTGACGGAAATCGCCAATGCTGTACCGACGGCCGCCAACGTGGCGCATTACGCCCATATCGTTGAAGAAAAAGCATTGCTGCGCCGCCTCATCCGAGTAGCGACGACGATTGTCGAAGACGGCTTTACGCGCGAAGATGAAGTGGAAGCATTGCTTTCCGAAGCGGAAAAGAAAATGATGGAAGTATCGAGCCGAAAAAAAGCCGGTGACTTTACCCACATCAAAGATGTCCTGGTCAAGACCTATGACAACATCGAACTTTTGCATACACGCAAAGGAGACGTTACAGGCATCCCTACAGGCTTCCGAGACCTCGATAAGGTAACTGCAGGGTTTCAGCGAAACGACTTGATCATCGTGGCTGCACGGCCTTCTGTCGGTAAGACGGCTTTCGCTTTGAATGTCGCGCAGAACGTTGCGACTAAAACAGACGAAAACGTCGCCATCTTCAGTCTGGAGATGGGCGCAGAACAGCTCGTCATGCGTATGCTTTGTGCGGAAGGCAATATCGATGCCCAAGTGTTGCGTACAGGTGCCCTTCAGAACGAAGACTGGCGCAAGCTGACGATGGCTATGGGAAGTTTGTCCAATGCCGGGATTTTCATCGATGATACACCGGGTATCCGCGTCAACGACATCCGTGCCAAATGCCGCCGCCTGAAACAGGAATACGGACTTGGCATGATCATGATCGATTACCTTCAGTTGATCCAGGGACCCGGTAAATCCGGTGAAAACCGTCAGCAGGAAGTATCGGATATTTCCCGTTCCCTAAAAGGCTTGGCGCGTGAACTCGAAGTTCCGGTCATCGCCTTGTCGCAGTTATCCCGTGGAGTGGAGCAGCGGCAGGACAAGCGGCCGATGATGTCGGATTTACGTGAATCCGGAAGTATTGAGCAGGATGCCGATATCGTATCCTTCCTGTACCGGGAAGATTATTACGACAAAGAAACAGAAGACCAGAACATGATTGAAATCATTATTGCCAAACAGCGTAACGGCCCGACCGGTACCGTAAAACTGGCTTTTGTGAAAGAATACAATAAATTCGTCACCATCGACTGGAGCCAGCATGAATCCGGCGGAGACTTTTAAACACGAACATTAAATGTGGTAACACATTTATATGTTCGTGTTTTCTTCTGTTTTGTATTGACGACAGTCCATTTCATTGATACAATAAACACTGTTTGAGACAGGGCATATGCCTAACGGAGGTGCGGACGATGACATCAGTCGTAGTAGTAGGAACGCAATGGGGAGACGAAGGAAAAGGGAAAATCACTGATTTTCTATCTGAACATGCAGAAGTAATTGCACGTTACCAAGGCGGGAACAACGCTGGACACACTATCATTTTTGGTGGAGAAACGTACAAATTGCATTTGATTCCTTCAGGAATTTTTTATAAGGATAAAGTATCGGTAATCGGAAACGGTATGGTTGTAGATCCAAAAGCGCTTGTGAAAGAACTAAAAGGGCTTCACGACCGTGGAGTGACAACCGAGAACCTGCGCATTTCCAACCGCGCACACGTTTTATTGCCATACCACATCAAGCAGGATGAAGTAGAAGAAGCACGCCGCGGAGCAAATAAAATCGGAACAACAGGCAAAGGCATCGGACCTGCTTATATGGACAAAGCAGCACGTGTCGGAATTCGCATGGCGGATTTACTGGACCATGTTGTGTTCGAAGAAAAGCTGCGCATGAACTTGAAAGAAAAGAACCGTCTGTTCGAGAAGTTCTACGAAACAGAAGGCTTTACTGTAGAAGAAATTATGGAAGAGTATTATGCATATGGCCAGGAAATCGCCAAATACGTAACGGATACGTCAAAAGTATTGAACGATGCAGTTGACGCTGGCCGCCGCGTGTTGTTTGAAGGTGCTCAAGGCGTTATGCTTGATATCGACCAAGGGACTTACCCATTTGTTACATCTTCGAACCCGGTAGCGGGCGGAGTGACAATTGGTGCAGGTGTCGGCCCGACAACAATCCAGCACGTCATCGGCGTCTGCAAAGCCTATACATCACGTGTCGGCGATGGACCATTCCCAACGGAATTATTCGATGAAGTGGGCCAGCAGATCCGCGAAGTCGGCAAAGAATACGGAACAACCACTGGACGCCCACGCCGCATTGGCTGGTTCGACAGCGTTGTTGTCCGCCATGCAAGACGCGTCAGCGGTTTGACAGATTTGACCGTCAACTCGATCGACGTATTGGCAGGCCTTGATACGGTGAAGATTTGTACAGCTTACCGCTACCAGGGAGAATTGATTACGGAATACCCAGCGAACTTGCGTATGCTTGCTGAATGCGAACCCGTCTATGAAGAACTTCCAGGCTGGCCGGAAGATGTAACAAACTGCAAATCATTGGATGAACTTCCTGCAAACGCACGCCATTACCTGGAGCGCATCGCTCAGTTGACAGGCGTACAAATTTCGATTTTCTCTGTCGGTCCTGACCGCAACCAAACGAATATTGTTACAAGTGTTTGGAGATAATACTAAACATTGCTGATGAAAGCAGTCGCCTCAGGGCGGCTGCTTTTTTGCGTTTACCGGGCTCTTTTAACATTTTCGCCACAAATGAAAAAGAGGGAAACAGATAAATGTGACAAGTATGACGAGAAAAAAGAGAATGGCAGTTGAAAGAGAGAGGAATGTGCGTTTATTTCCCGGTGATTTCTCTCAGGTATTTTGCTGTAAAGCAAAATAAATCCAATTAATAACTATAAGTGGATGAAATGATACGTTTCCGTTACGAGTGCTAAGAATCTGCTGTTCAGGTGTTTGGATATGATAAAGTTGGGAAGGAAAAAACGATATTGCAGAATGGCTGCAGTGCAGCACTCGAATAAATGAAGGAGTTACATAAGAAATGAAATACAGATTAAAAAACAACAAAGCGCGCCAATTGAAAGTAGGAGCTGCAGCGGTGCTGTTGGTGTCCGTGATTGGCGCGAATACCATATTTGCGAAAGATGCACCAAAAGAGCTGGAAACAATCCATCATTTATACAGTAACGGAAACTACATTGGAGCGGTTTCACAAGAGGGGCCGGTTGAAGAGCTGATCGAAGAAAAGCTGGTGGAAGTGGACCAGCAATTCAAGGATTTGAAACTGCAGCCGAGCGAGGACTTTAAAGTGGTGACCGAACAGAGTTTTTCACCCAATGAAGCTGACGAGGAAGAAGTGCTGGACCGGCTGGATGGACAATTGGAGATCAAAGCATCGTCGTTTGCACTGGCTCTTAATGATGAACTGACGGTTTATCTGAAGGATCGGGCAGCTTATGAAGAAACGGTTCGGCTTTTGAAGCTGGCAGCCGTTTCTGAAGAAGAATTGAAAATCTGGGAAGATCAACAGGCTGCTGCAGAAAACTGGCGGGAAGTGGAGGCAGGAGAAACACGGATAGCTGATCTGGCCATCAGCCATAAAATCTCAGGAGTGACCCGGCAGGTTGACCCGGCAAAAGTCTTGACTGCCGAACAGGCAGCTGCTTTCCTGCTGGACAAAGCTAAGGTAAAAGTTATGGTGACAAAACAACAGAACGAAAAACAAGCCGTCGATTACAAAGTCATTGAAAAAGAGGATTCGACGTTATTGATTGGCGAAACGAAAGTGGAACAAAAAGGGCAACAAGGCGAAAAAATGGTCAGTTATACAATACGTGAAGAAAACGGAAAACAGCTGGAGCGCGTGGCAGGGGAAGAAGAAGTCCTCAAGGAGCCGCTAGAGGAAATTGTGCTGAAAGGCACCAAAGAACTTCCAACTGTCGGAACCGGAGAATTTGCATGGCCTGCTGAAGGCGGTTATATTTCAAGTGGGCGCGGGCAGCGCTGGGGAAGAATGCATAACGGCATCGACATCGCCCAACCGGATGAATTGACGATTAAATCTGCCGACCATGGCATTGTCAAAGCAGCAGGAGCTGCAGGCACTTTTGGAAACCGTGTAGTAGTCGATCATCAAAACGGCTATGAAACCATTTACGCTCATCTGTCTTCCATTGATGTAAGGGTGGGAGATAAGGTCCCGAAAGGCACCAAGCTTGGGAATATGGGCAGTACAGGGCGTTCAACGGGGCTTCATCTGCATCTGGAAATATCATTGAATGGAGTTACGCAGAATCCGTTAAACTACATCTCTTCATAAAGTTCCAGGCCGCGCCATGAAAATGGCCGGTTTTTTCTTTGGTGCTTACGCCATGCCTGCCTGATCCGATCAGGGGCTTAGCCGCTGATAGGTGCGAAATGCCCTAAACAATGATAAAGTATAGGGTAGTAAAGAATGTGCAACGGCTGTCAAAATAGGGTGTAAGCGGGAAGAAAAAGGGGAGAAAAATGATGAGTAAAACCATTTTGGTTGTAGACGATGAGAAACCGATTGCAGATATTCTGCAGTTTAACTTAAAAAAAGAAGGCTTCAACGTGGTATGTGCTTACGATGGAGATGAAGCGATTAAGATTGCCGGTGAAATTCAGCCGGATCTGATGTTGTTGGATATCATGCTGCCGAACCGTGATGGTATGGAAGTGTGCCGAGAAATCCGTAAGAAATTCGATTTCCCGATTATCATGCTGACGGCGAAAGACTCGGAAATCGACAAAGTTCTCGGCTTGGAATTGGGGGCAGACGATTATGTCACAAAGCCTTTTTCAACCCGTGAATTGATTGCGCGTGTAAAAGCAAACTTGCGCCGCCAAAACATTGCGCCTGCTGAAGAAGAAGGGCAGAATTCAAACGATATTCAGGTCGGTTCATTGACGATTCAGCCGGATGCCTATTTGGTCCTGAAGCGTGATGAAACCATTGAATTGACCCACCGTGAATTCGAGCTGCTCCATTACCTCGGAAAACATATCGGCCAGGTCATGACGCGGGAGCATTTACTGCAGACTGTATGGGGCTATGATTATTTCGGGGACGTTCGGACAGTGGATGTCACAATCCGTCGCTTGCGTGAAAAAATCGAAGACAACCCAAGCCATCCGGCGTGGATCGTGACACGCCGCGGCGTGGGCTATTATTTGCGAAACCCTGAACAGGAGTAGGTCGAGTTAATGTCTAAAGTGAATTTTTTAAAATCGATACATGTGAAGTTTGTATTAATCTATATTCTGTTGATTTTGCTGGCGATGCAGATCATCGGACTTTATTTTGCCCAGCAGCTTGAAGAAACCCTGAAAGGGAACTTTGAAAGCTCCATTAGAGACCGTATGGAAATTATTGAATTCAGTGTCCGGGAAGAAATGATCAAAGAGCGCACAGAGGAAGACCTGACTCTCGAGCAGACATTGCGGACCGTATTATATGGTTTCCAGTCGGACGACATCATTGAAATACGCGTCGTCAATACACGCTACAGCATTCTGGCGTCGTCAGTTATCGAAAACCAGTCATCCGTTGGCCAACGTTCCACGAATGATCTCGTCCGGCGTTCCATCATCGGAGAAACAGAGCTGGAGCAAACGTATGTGGATGAAGAAAGTGAAGAACGCATATGGGTGCGAACGCAGCCGATCATTGCAGCTGGCGGGGAAGTATTGGGAACGTTATACGTCGTGGCGGAAATTGAGAATGTCTATGACCAAATGGACGACATCAACTCTATTTTGGCTGTCGGCACCGCGATTTCTCTTGTGATCACGGCGATTTTGGGGATTCTGGTTGCCCAAACTATTTCACGTCCGATTGCTGATATGCGGAGACAAGCGCAGGCAATGGCTAAAGGGAATTTCTCACGCAAAGTGCGCGTTTACAGCGATGATGAAATCGGGCAGCTTGCCCGTGCCTTCAACCACTTGACGAACCGGCTGCAGGAATCCCAGCAGTCGACTGAAAGTGAACGCCGCAAGCTGGCATCTGTCCTTTCCAATATGACCGATGGCGTTTTGTCGACGGACCGAAGAGGCCGCATTATCCTGATCAACGATCCGGCTCTGCAACTGCTGAATGTTTCACGTGAAACGGTGATTAACCGTCCGGTAACCAGCATATTGGGACTGGAAGAGGAATATACTTTTGAAGATTTGATTGATATGAAAGAGGCACTGACGCTCGATTTCAGTTCATATGAGCAAAGTACTTTACTGCGGACGACGTTTTCAGTCATCCAAAAAGAAACAGGTTTTGTCAATGGGCTGATTGCAGTCCTGCATGACAATACAGAGCAGGAAAAAATCGATATGGAACGCCGTGAATTCGTGGCCAATGTCTCGCATGAATTGCGGACCCCATTGACGACCATGCGCAGTTATTTAGAGGCATTGGCGGATGGGGCTTGGCAAGATCCGAACCTGGCACCAAACTTCCTGAATGTCACGCAAACAGAGACGGAACGGATGATCCGGCTCGTTAATGATCTGCTGAAATTATCGAAAATGGATTCCAGTGACACGGAATTGAGCAAAGAAATGGTTGAGTTCAATGTCTTCTTCAATCGCATCATTGACCGTTTCGAAATGTCGAAATCCCATAAAGTCCGCTTTGAACGGCAGTTGCCGAAAGAACAGTACTTTGTGGAAATCGATCCTGATAAATTGACGCAGGTGATTGATAATATCATTTCCAATGCCTTGAAATATTCGCCGGAAGGCGGAAAAGTCCGTTTTGGCATGACCGTGGAAGAAGGATTCCTGCTGATTCAGATCAGTGATGAAGGAATGGGCATTCCAAAAGAAAATGTGGATCGCATTTTCGACCGCTTTTATCGCGTAGACCGCGCGCGTTCCCGCGAAATGGGGGGAACAGGTTTAGGATTGGCCATTTCAAAAGAGATGATTAACGCTCATGGCGGCGTCATTTGGGCAGAAAGCAAGTATGGGAAAGGAACGACTATTTTCTTTACATTGCCTTTCGAAATGGACGACGATGGAGGTGAGTGGGATTGAAATACGTAGAGCAAATTAAGTCGATAGCATTGTTTTTGCTGATCCTGCTCAGTCTGGCATTGACCTTTACAATCTGGACGTTCACTCCTACCCACGAAACCATCGCGCCTTCAGCCATCGTTGAAGAGCCGATAGCAGAAATCAAGAACACGGAAGAAGTTGTCCGCCCGGTAAAAGTGCTGTTCCATAGCGAAGAGACTGTTACAGGAACTGATGAACAAAGCAGTATCGAGGCAATATTGGACGCGGTGCAGCTTTGGGAAATCCGGGATATAAGGCTCGTTCAGGAAGAAGCGACTCCTGATGCTGTTGAATCCTATATGCACAGTTCCGAGCGAGCGGTCATTTATTATCCAGGTCCGATTCCTTTTCCGGTATTCGATTCGATAACCAATATTGCAGATGTAGCGATTCCCGAATCTTCCTTTAACCGCATTGTCATCGAATGGGAAGCGCCTGCTAATGATCAGCCAGCACTGTATTTTATCAATACGGTATCCGGCAGAATTTATAAAGCGACCATTCCGCCGGCAGCGTTCAAGCAATTCGAAGAGGAATTTGTTACTAAGGCGGCTGAATACGAAACATATATCACGGATGAAGCAATCGGCTCATTGCCGATTTATGTGCAGGAAGGCGATGTCGAAAAACCGAGAGTGAATTATTTGCTGGATGAAATATCAACGGCAAGATTTGCCGAATCATTGCTGGACAGTCCAGGACTGGCATTGTCAGCGGATTTCATGACACAGGAATACACAGATGATTCGGGTGCTTTGATGAGGGAAAACTCAAATAACAAAAGCATCAGCTATGTCCAGCCAAAAGCGGAAACTTCAGATCCGGCAATCCCTTCAGATCTGTTGTTCGATTCACTTGGATATGTCAATGAACATGGCGGCTGGACCGATCAGTATTTCTACGAAGGCATGAATTCATTGAAGCAGCAAATTAAGTACCAGCTATATATCGAAGATTTGCCGGTTTTCAGCACAAGCATAGCCACAGGTTTAGAGATTACCTGGGGAGTGGATGCAGGCGAGGAACAAGTGTACAGCTATCTTCGGCCAACCTATCAATTGGAATCTGAAGCAGAAAAAAGAATGATGGTACTGGCTTCCGGAAAAGATGCCCTGAATGCCGTTAAACAGCTGGATACCGATTTGTCTGCTATAACGGATATTAAACCGGGCTATAAATTGACGGAAAGCGAAGAAAATAAGTTGATCACGTTTGAACCGGCTTGGTATTTCGAAACGAATGGTGCCTGGACAGAACTGACGAGTGAACTGACAGGAGGTCGTAAGCTTGGATTGGAATAAAACCAAGACCATCTTTATTATTGTCTTTTCCATTTTGAACGTCTTTTTATATTCCTTGTATTTGGATCGCTATACAGAAGCCGAGAATTTAGAAGAACTTCCCGAATCATCGGTGGATGAAAAATTAAAAGACGACAAAATCACATATTCAAACCTTCCGGAAAATGTTCAGGATATGCCTTATATTCGAGGCGACATTAAAACCTTCACGGCTAAAGAAGCACCAAAAGATAATGTACGTGTCAATATTCAGGACGGCAAGCAGCTCCAAGTAGCTTTTGAAAAGCCAGCTGCTCTGGCAGGAGAACCGGAAAGCGCTGAAGCATTGACTGCTTTCCTTGAAAAGGAAGTCCATAAAGGCACTTCCTACGGATTATGGGAAATTGATAAAGAACAGAACAAAGCGGTCTTTTTCCAAATTTTTAACGATGAAATGCTTTATTTCAGTGAATATGGAAAAGTCACGGTTTACTGGAATGAAGATGGCGATGTTGTCCGCTACGAACAAACCATGTTTACGGATATCATCGAAAATCAGGAATCCAAAAAATTATTGTCAGCCATCACGGCGATCCATACGCTGTACCAAAAAAATGCGCTGGAACCCAACTTGACCATCACAAAGACCGAATTGGGTTATTCCATGCATGTTCAGGTTTCAGAAAGCCGGCAAATGTTTGTGCCGACTTGGCATATTGAAGCGGAACTTTCAGATGGCAGCCGCCAGGATTATTTTGTTAATGCGGTAAAAGATGGCGTCATCGAATTGAATCAACCACAAGAGGCAGTAGAGTAAGGAGATTTTGCTATGCAATTCAGTGTATTAGCCAGCGGCTCAAGCGGCAATGCCACTTATATAGAAAACGAAGGACATTCCTTTTTGGTCGATGCCGGATTGAGCGGCCGCAAGATGGAAGAATTGTTTGCGGCAATCGGCAAGAAAATGAGTGATTTGGACGGCATCCTGGTTACTCATGAACACAGCGACCATATTAAAGGGCTCGGCATCGTGGCACGCAAGCACAAGGTGCCGATTTATGCCAATGCCAAAACCTGGACGGCGATGGATGGATTGGTCGGAGCGATTCCAGTCGAACAGCGATTTCATTTCGATATGGATACCGTAAAGACTTTTGGTTCACTGGACATCGAATCATTTGCAGTGTCGCATGACGCGGCGGATCCGATGTTCTATGTTTTCCATGCAGGCGGACGGAAGCTGTCATTGATCACCGACACAGGTTATGTCAGCGACCGGATGAAAGGCGTTATCCAGGCATCGGATGCCTATGTGTTTGAAAGCAACCACGATGTCGGCATGCTGCAGATGGGCCGTTATCCATGGTCTGTCAAACGCCGCATTCTCAGTGATGTCGGACACGTTTCCAATGAAGATGCCGCAGTGGCAATGAGCGAAGTGCTCGCTGAAAAACCGACACGCATCTATTTGTCGCATTTGAGCAAAGACAACAACATGAAGGATTTGGCGCGCATGAGCGTCGAACAGACCCTGCAGTCAAAAGGCATCATCGTCGGAGAATACGTCAATCTTCTCGACACCGATGCCAACATCCCAACTAAATTAGTCATTGTGTAAGTTTATTGCTGTTGAAACGCCATTTTGTTGGCTATTCAACAGCTTTTTTATTTTCAGAACTTAAACTGGCTGCTCTCCGTTCCGGTGCTCACTTTCGGGCTTACAGGAGGTGGTGCGACAGGACGTCGCGGTACCATCTGCCAAGAGTTCGCGCAACTGCATTCCAAACATCTAAGTATAGAAAACAGGATTTTTAAGAGTTAAACCAAGATGTAAGAATTAACTCTTTACCATTAAGCGAGCTCAGCGATGTAAAAACAGGCGCTTCAACTTGCTTTGTCAGCTTCAACTTTCTAAACTGTAAAAGTAAGTATAAATTACAGCTTTCAGGAGTCTTAATGAGCGGCTAAGCGGGGTAAACAGGTACTAGATAAAGAAAGGATGAAGGCAATGGGCTATTACAATCAAACACCGAATGGCAGGCAAAAGCCGAGCCGTTTGGGCGCATTTGCTGCCGGGCTTGCAGGAGTGGCGGCGGGTGCATTATTGGTATGGTTATTGTTTTATTCGATGCCGGGGTTGATACCGGATAGTGGCAATGAAACACAGATTGTCCAACAGGAAACCGAAGGACGTTCTGAAGCAGTTTCAGTGGACATCACGACAGATGTCACAGAGGCAGTAGAGATTGCGGCGGATACGGTTGTAGGCGTGACGAATCTGCAGGCAGCCGGAGATTTTTGGTCGCAATCACCTGGACAGGAGCAGGCAGTGGGCACGGGGTCAGGCGTCATCTATAAAAATGAAGGCGGAATCGCACATGTAGTGACCAATCATCACGTCATTGACGGTGCGAATGGCATCGAAGTGACATTATCAGATGGTTCCAAAGTGGAAGCTACGTTGGTCGGCAGCGACATCTGGACGGATTTGGCTGTTCTTGAAATGGATGGAGCCAAAGTACAGGCGGTTGCCCAATTCGGTAATTCAGATGTTTTAAAACAAGGAGAGACCGTCATTGCGATCGGTAATCCCCTAGGGCTGGATTTTTCAGGTTCAGTGACCACAGGTGTGGTTTCGGGAACGGATCGGGCAGTTCCAGTCGATTTGAACGGTGATGGACAAGAGGATTGGCAGGCTGAAGTTCTTCAGACAGATGCCGCCATCAATCCAGGAAACAGCGGCGGTGCTTTAATCAATCTGGCAGGCCAATTGATCGGGATTAACTCCATGAAAATCGCAACATCTGCCGTGGAAGGCATCGGCTTTTCGATTCCCATCAATTCTGCAATGCCAGTCATCAATTCGATTGAAGAAAATGGAGAAATGATCCGTCCCGCGATGGGCATTACGCTGATGGATTTGATTCAAGTGCCTCAAGCGCAGCGTCAAGATACGTTAAATCTTCCTGAAGATATCACACAAGGTGTCGTGGTCAATTCAGTAGTGGAAGGATCAGCAGCGGAGAAAGCCGGAATGGAGCAGTTTGACGTCATTGTAGAGATGGACGGCGTAGCCATCACAGACATCATCGAATTGCGCCAACATCTGTATAATGAGAAAAAAATCGGAGATACCATGACAGTAAGCGCATACCGCGACGGCGAACTGATGGAATTTGAATTGGAACTTGTTGATAACTCAGCTCTATAGGACAGAGAACCTGTGTAGATACTTCTATACAGGTTTTTTTGTTGGATAAATCGTTTGAGTGATTTATAAGTTGAAGCAATAATGCAATATAGTCGATATTCCGCAAACCCGCTGTCAAAGATTTTATATACCATTCTCGAATTCTCTATTTTAACTTCAACAATAAACTTTCGTGTAATACTATTTAAATTCGCTTATTTTTAGATGAATGACAAGATACAATTCCCGAGAAATAAGAAAAAGACATGTGGATAACTTTTTTGGTGTTAATTTTTTATTAACAATCCACAGAAGGAGAAAAGCTTCGCTATCCGTAGCTCTTTTCTTCTGTTAGAATGGGTTGTGGATAAAAGAGAATGAAATGTGTATAACTGTGTGGAATATTCGGAAATCGAAAGAGGTGAAAAAAATGAAGATTAACTGCTGTAAAAACCATGTAGAGCATGCATTAGACATGTTCGTAGCAAAGGCTGAAACATACCCGATTCTTACTGAACTATCTGAAAAAGAAAAGTTATCCACAAAATGCGACTACTGTGAAGAGACTGCAACGTATCTTGTGGCAAATGCATAACTGGGCACAAGATGTAGAAAATCCTGTGGATATGTGTATAACATCTGTGCGTAACTTGTTTGTAAATTTAATGTGAAGGGGGATAACTTGTGAATATCTCAATTATCAGTGTCGGAAAGCTGAAAGAAAAGTACTTGAAGTCGGGCATCGAAGAGTACACAAAACGGCTGGGAAGCTATACAAAGATAAATGAAATAGAAGTAGCAGACGAAAAAGCGCCCGAGCAATTGAGTGATGCCGACATGGAAATCGTCAAAAAGAAAGAAGCAGAGCGGATTTTGGCGAAGATTGCACCGGACGCATATGTTATTGCATTAGCAATCGACGGCAAAATGAAGACTTCCGAGCAGCTGGCAAAAGATATCGAATCACTCATGACCTACGGCCGCAGCAAAATCGTTTTTGTCATCGGAGGATCGTTGGGGCTTCATGATGAAGTATTAAAGCGTGCGGATGAAAAACTGTCGTTTTCAAAAATGACCTTTCCACATCAGTTGATGAAATTGATTTTAGTGGAGCAGGTTTATCGGGCTTTTCGGATTATGAAGGGTGAACCTTACCATAAGTAAATGAGGTTTATCCTATAAATAAAGTCTAACTTATACATGAATTGTCCAAATGCTAAAGACAATCCAGTTATGGAAACTATCCAAGAGAAACAGATTTTATCAGTTGGATATGCTGAATATTGATTTAAATTCTGTTATTTTAGTGGAATATCCTTGGTAAGGCCACCGCGTTTATTAGGATAACTCACTCAATGAAGCAATTGGACCGATTTACTTTTTTAAAAAAAAATTTATAATGATTAAGGATGGATTTTTATTGGGATTTTCTCTTAAAGCGTTTTTATATACTGGGTTAAGAGAAAGCTTGAAGCATAGAAGGCGGGACTGAAATTAATGAAAAAAATTGGATTTGATTCGGAGAAATATTTGCAAGAACAATCAGCTTACATCCTAGAACGGGTGCAGCAGTACGATAAACTTTACTTGGAATTTGGCGGGAAATTGATAGGCGACAAACATGCCAAGCGTGTCTTGCCTGGATTTGATGAAGATGCCAAAATCAAACTATTGCATACACTGAAAGAAAAGGCGGAAATCATCATCTGTGTCTACGCTGGAGACATCGAACGAAACAAAGTCCGTGAAGATTATGGCATCACTTATGACCAGGATGTCTTGCGCTTAATTGATGAATATCGGGCATATGGCATTTCTGTCAACAGTGTCTTGATCACTCGTTATCAAGGGCAACCAACAGTCAAAGTATTTATGACAAAGCTTGAGAGAAGCGGAATTAGCGTCTGCATTCACCGTGAAATCGAAGGTTATCCGACAAACGTGGACGCGGTCCTTGGGGAAGAAGGATTTGCGACAAATCCTTATATCAAAACGACAAAGCCGATCGTGGTAGTAACGGCCCCTGGCCCGGGCAGCGGAAAGCTCGCCACCTGCCTTAACCAAATGTACCATGAGAATAAACTGGGGAATGAAGTCGGCTATGCCAAGTTCGAGACTTTTCCGGTTTGGAACTTGCCGTTAAAGCACCCGGTAAATATCGCTTATGAAGCGGCTACCGTCGATTTGAAAGACGTAAATATGATTGACAATTATCATTATGAAGCATACGGCAAAGTTGCGATCAATTACAATCGCGATATTGAGACGTTCCCTGTCATCAAACGGATTATTGAAAGGATTACCGGTAAAGAGTCTGTTTACAGCTCACCGACTGATATGGGGGTTAATCGTCTGAAATCGGGCATCACTGACGATATGGTTGTGCAGGAAGCTGCCAAGCAGGAAATCATTCGCCGCAGTTTCATCGTAGAGAACGACTATAAAAAAGGGCTTGCTGATGAAGACAGTGTGCGCCACATGCAAGTAATTTTGGAAGAAACCGGTTTAAAGAAAGAGGATCGGGTACCTGTATTGCCGGCCCGTAATTATGCAAAAGCAATCCAAGCGCAAATTGACAGCACGAATTTGCAAGCCGTAATTGCGATAGAACTGCCGAATGGCGAGATAATCACCGGTCGAACGACCACTTTAATGGATGCTTCAGCAGCCGCGATTCTGAATGGGTTGAAGAAATTGACCAATATTTCCGATGAAATTAATTTGTTGTCGCCGATGATTTTACAAACGATTCAACGTTTGAAAACCGATGATTTGAATAGCCGCGTCCCGACATTAAGCGCCAATGAAGTGCTCATTGCACTGGCAATCAGTGCGGTCACCAATCCTACTTCTGAGCTGGCTTATAAGCAATTGCCAAATTTAAAAGACAGCCAAGCTCATTCCACGGTTATATTGAATAGAGAAAACGAACAAACCTTTAAGAAGCTTGGAATCGACATCACCAATGATCCGGTGTATCCAACTGAGAACCTATATTACAATTAGATTTTAGAAAACACCTGCCTTTTTCTTCTTACCTAGAAGTCTGAGGCAGGTGTTTTTCAATTATAGAGTTTACTGAAAAGGGGTGGTCTTCTAATGAGAAGACTGCACCTGAGCTAGTAGACTTATTCAGTAACGCAATCTCGCAAAAGAGCTTAGTCATCAGACTTAGCTCTTTTTGTTTTAAAGAAGAATAAATCAAATAAACCTCGTTTAGATACAATACGGTGAGCCTTATCATAAGTAGGGGAGAATTTCTAAAATAAACGCAGAAAGATATAAGCCAAGTCGCTATCCCTGCACTAAAAAAGAAGCGCCAGGATCATACTCTTGGCGCTTCTTCATATAGAAATTTCTTTACAATGTTAATGCTTATTGAATACATTAGCGCCGGCTTCTGCAACTTGCACATCATGCGGCACGCTGCTCCCGCTGACGCCTATGGCTCCCATTACTTTGCCATTCAAGATAAGAGGGATTCCCCCGCCAAAAACGACAAGGCGTCCGTTATTGGTTGTATTTAATCCGTAAAGTTCAGCTGCAGGAACCGTTGCATCAGCTAGGTTCGATGTAGGCATTTTCAAGGCTACGGATGTCCAAGCTTTGTTTTGGGAAATATCGATACTCGCCAACCACGCATCATCCATCCGGTGAATGGCCATTAGGTTGCCGCCATCATCCACAACGGAAATAACCATGGCAACGCCAATTTTAGTTGCTTCTTCTTCAGCGCCAGCAATAATTTCTTTTACCAGTTCTAAAGTGATTTTTTCCAAAGGAATTAACCTCCTTGTTTTTCCATAAGCAGATAAGAAAGCAATTTACTTATTGAAATGTCCATGGGGATCAATGACAAACTTCTTGGAAGCTCCTTGGTCAAATTCAGCATATGCCTCTGGTGATTGATCTAATGTAATGATCGTTGCGTTTACCGCTTTGGCAATTTGTGCTTTTCCGCTTAAAATCGACATCATCAAGTCACGATGGTATCTCATGACCGGAGTTTGGCCTGTTACAAAAGTATGTGCTTTTGCCCAACCAAGCCCTAAGCGTACCTTCAGTGTTCCGATTTTTGCATCTTCATCGACCGCGCCTGGATCGCCGGTTACATAGAGCCCCGGTATCCCAAGACGTCCGCCTGCACGAGTGACTTCCATAATGGAGTTTAATACGATAGCTGGAGCTTCACCTGCACCTTCTCCATGTCCGCTGGCTTCAAAACCAACACAGTCAATGGCACAATCAACCTCTGGGACACCCAGGATTTGAGCGATTTGTTCGCCGAGATCTGAATGTTCCCGAAGATTTACAGTTTCACAGCCGAAACTATGGGCCTGTGCAAGGCGCTCCTTGTTTAAATCACCTACGATAACGACAGAGGCACCCAGCAGTTGGGCTGAATGGGCAGCAGCTAAACCGACAGGGCCAGCTCCAGCGACATAAACCGTAGATCCTGGTTTTACACCTGCACTCACAGCGCCGTGATAGCCTGTCGGGAAGATATCGGAGAGCATCGTTAAATCAAGGATTTTTTCCATGGCTTGATCTTTATCCGGAAATTTCAGCAACTGGAAATCTGCATAAGGGACCATGACGTATTCCGATTGGCCGCCGACCCATCCACCCATGTCGACATAACCATAAGCAGACCCAGGACGATCCGGGTTTACGTTCTCGCAAATATGTGTGTCTTGCTCTTTACAGCTGCGGCAGCGGCCACAAGCGATATTAAACGGGACAGATACCAGGTCGCCTTTTTTTATGAATTCAACATCACGGCCGACTTCAATGACTTCACCTGTAATTTCATGGCCAAGGACAAGCCCTTCAGGAGCGGTCGTCCGGCCACGCACCATGTGTTGGTCACTACCGCAAATATTCGTAGTCACAACTTTTACTACCACTCCATGTTCGCATTTGCGCCCTACATTCAACGGATTTACCCCGGGACCGTCTCTGATGATTAATTCAGGGTAGCTAATATCTTCAACCGCTACAGTTCCAGCACCTCTGTATACAACCGCTCTGTTTCCTGCCATTTCTGTCATCTCCTATCTAATTTTTTACATATAGAGATTCACTCTTTACACCGGGGCAGCATCATAGAAGGGGAAAACTTTAAGAATTAATATTAAATATTCTCTATCTTCGATTTATTCTAAATTATAATTCTTTTTAATGGAAGAACGCACTTTTTTGTGAGAAGGTTACCTAAAGGATACTTTCAGGAAGAAATGGAAGAAAGGGGCAGTCTGATGGAAGATTTGCGGTCAGAAATAAAAAGGGAAATTGAGAGCGGTGAATTTAATTGCGAAAAAGAACTGACCTTATCGATTATCAGCGGTAAATGGAAAATCATCATTATTTACTATTTGGGAACAGAGGGTGTGTTGCGCTTTAGTGAAATTACACGATTGCTTCCCAAAATTTCACACAAGGTACTGACTACTCAAATTAGAGAATTAGAGGAAGATGGGATTGTCCATCGGAAAGTCTTTGCTGAGGTTCCGTCTAAGGTAGAATATTCGTTAACGGCTTTGGGAGAAAGCCTCATTCCAATCGTTTTAATGATGGATGAGTGGGGGAAGAAAAACATCAAACACTTTCCTGTTGCAAAAAATGTGTGAGGATTCCTTCGTGGGGAATCCTTTTTCGTTTTTCCTAAGGCGTCTTCGCTGTTTTGCTCCATATCTTTAGGGATTTCTCAGCGCCGGAGCATATATCGTAAACAAATGAAATTTATTGCTATACTTTTAGATGTAGAAGAAGCAACCATACTAACTAATGATTGAGAAAGAAAGGTGAACTGTTATGAAAATACTTGTTTTCGGTGCTACTGGCGGTGTAGGGAAGGAAGTCGTGAAGCAGGCCGTGGAAAATGGCTTCGAGGTTACAGCGTTCGTTCGGACACCGGCAAAGCTGGAAGTTGCACATGATCAGTTAACCGTGGTTAAAGGCGATGCCTTCAACCAAGCGGAAGTCTCCGCAGCAATTGCCGGCCATGGTGCGGTCGTATCGTGCTTAGGTTCGAGCCAGGGCATGAAAAAATCAACAGAACTCCGAGAGATGGTTAAACATATCGTAACAGGCATGCAGGAGCATGGCGTGAAACGGATTGTTTATACGGCCTCTGCAGGGATTTATAACGAATTGCCGGGCATAAGCGGGAAATTGATGATGGGCATGCTCAAGAATGCGCTGACAGATCACCGGGCTGCAACTGATTCTATTAAAGCACATGGACTAACCTATACAATTGTCCGGCCGATGGGGTTAACCAATGGACCGTTTTCGGGAAACTACAGAGAAGCGGCAGAGGGTGTACCTGAAAAATCAAAGTCCATCTCACGGGCAGACGTTGCCCACTTCATCTTAAAAGCATTAAAGGACAATAAATATGAAAATGCATCGATTGGAATTGCCAATTAAATCGTATAACAACTCAAGCGGGACCAAGACGTTCAGCAAGTCCTGAAGGATAGCTGGAATGGAAAGCATACGGAGGAGGAGTCGGAAATGATCAGCGAAACCGATTTAAAACATTTGCGCCGATGTGTGGAATTGGCGGAAACCGCATTAGAAAAGGGCGATGAGCCGTTTGGTTCTGTCCTTGTTTCGGCTGCTGGAGAGGTGCTATTCGAAGACCATAACCACGTAGCTGGCGGCGATCATACACAACATCCCGAGTTTGCGATTGCGCGCTGGGCAGCCAATCATATGGCACCGGAAGAAAGAAGCGAAGCGACGGTCTATACGTCAGGGGAACATTGTCCGATGTGTGCTGCGGCTCATGGCTGGGCCGGTTTGGGCAGAATCGTTTATGCGAGTTCTTCCGAGCAATTGGCGGGGTGGTTAATCGAACTGGGCGCTGCTCCGTCGCGTGTGCGGAATCTGTCCATTCAAGAAGTAATCAAAGACACAGTGGTAGACGGGCCTGTTCCTGAGCTGGCGGAGCACATGCACGAGCTCCATGGCCGGCTGCATAGAGCGAAACAGTAAGCCTCCATTGGAAAATAAGCACATACCGACAAAAAAAACAGGACTGTGGCAAGAGATTGAATCTCTTCCACAGTCCTGTTTTTTTTGAGCTTTTCTTATACTAAAACGGGTACTTCACTTCTGATGAGGTGGTCGAAAGCACTCAACGATGCTGTCGCACCCGATCCCATTGAAATGATGATTTGTTTGTATGGAATGTTTGTGCAGTCTCCCGCCGCAAACACACCCGGTACGTTCGTAGCCCCGCGTTGGTCGATGATGATCTCACCGTACTTCGTGCGTTCCACTACGTCGCCTAACCAGTCTGTATTTGGAACCAGACCGATTTGGACAAATACGCCCGATAATTCAATGTGTTTTTCAGCCCCTGTTTGAAGGTCTATATAAGAAATGCCGTTCACTTTATCGGTCCCGGTGATTTCCTGCGTTCGTGCATGCGTGATGACTGTTGCATTCGGCAGGCTGCGCAGGCGGTCCTGAAGGACTGAATCTGCTTTCAGCTCTGCATTGTATTCAAGAACAGTTACATGGTTTACAATGCCCGCAAGGTCGATCGCTGCTTCGACGCCGGAGTTGCCGCCGCCAATTACGGCTACGTCTTTGCCTGCGAATAACGGGCCATCACAATGTGGGCAGTAAGCTACCCCTTTATTCTTGAATTCAGCTTCGCCTGGCACCCCGACATTGCGCCAACGGGCACCTGTTGAAAGAATGACGGTTTTGCCTTTTAGGACAGCCCCGTTTTCAAGTTCGATTTCGATGAACTCTTTCTTTTCTAAACGCTTGGCACGCTGCAGGTTCATCACATCGATGTTGTACTCTTTCACGTGTTCTTCAAGGCTCGCGGCAAACTTCGGCCCTTCAGTATGCTTGACGCTAATGAAGTTTTCGATGCTGAGTGTATCCAGCACTTGTCCGCCAAAACGTTCGGCAACAATGCCCGTACGAATGCCTTTGCGTGCAGCATAGATGGCTGCACTTGCACCCGCTGGTCCGCCGCCGACAACAAGAACTTCGTAAGGCTCTTTATCCGCAAATTCGGACGCATCCGGGGCACTGCCTAATTTAGCTAGCAACTCTTCCAATGACATCCGCCCGCTGGAGAACGATTCTCCATTTAAGAAGACAGTTGGGACTGCCATGATGTCTTTGCTCTCAACTTCTTCTTTGAATGCGCCTCCGTCAATCATCGTATGTGAGATGTTGGGGTTAAGCACACTCATTAAGTTCAAGCTTTGGACAACTTCAGGACAGTTCTGGCAACTTAAACTGATGTAGGAGTCGAAATGGTAAGTGCCTTCAATTTTTTTGATTTGGTCAATCAGTTTCTGATCGACTTTTGGCGCACGGCCGCTTACTTGCAATAAAGCAAGGACCAATGAAGTAAATTCATGGCCAAGGGGAATGCCCGCAAACGTGATGCCGGTTTCTTCTCCGATCCGGTTTACGCTAAAACTCGGTGTTCTTTCCAACTGCGTGTGTTCGACTTTAATCTTGGCAGACATCGAAGACAATTCATCCACCAATGCCAACATATCACGGGAGACGTTGTCAGAGCCTGCGCTGACTTTCAACAGCACATCGCCTTCCAATAATTGAAGATATTGTTCTAATTGAGCTTTTATTTCTGCATCTAGTATCATTATCAGAACTCCTTAAATTTTACCTACAAGGTCAAGGCTTGGCTTAAGTGTTGCGCTGCCTTCTTCCCATTTTGCAGGACAAACTTCTCCTGGGTTGTTGCGCACATATTGTGCGGCTTTGATTTTGCCGACAAGCGTACTTGCATCACGGCCAATGCCGTCCGCATTGATTTCTGCTGCTTGCACAACACCTTCTGGATCAAGGATGAATGTACCGCGTTGTGCCAGACCTGCTTCTTCGTCCAGTACATCAAAGCTGCGGGAAATTCGTTGAGAAGGGTCACCGATCATGATGTATTCGATTGTGCTGATCGCATCTGAATGATCATGCCATGCTTTATGGGTGAAGTGAGTATCCGTTGAAACTGAATATACTTCAACACCTAAACTTTTTAGCGTAGCGTATTGCTTTTGAAGATCCTCAAGTTCCGTAGGGCAAACGAAAGTAAAGTCTGCCGGGTAGAAGCAAACCACACTCCATTTCCCTTTCATGTTTTCTTCAGTAATGTCGATAAATTCTCCGCTTCCGGCATTGTAAGCTGAAGTGGCAAATGGTTGGATTTCTTTTCCGATCAAAGACATATAAAATTCCTCCTAAGTATTATCTTTAGAATGATCATAGTTAATGACTTCATAAAAAATACCAACCGAAGTTATCTACTCGATTAATATGATTATTTAACTATAATTATTCTAATCCTACTATTAATGGTATATGAAATAAATTCTTTGTCAAAGGTAACCCTTTATTTTGAGTTTTTCCTTTAAATACGGTAAAAAAAGGAACTTAAAGTAAAAATCCAACACTTCCAGAAAACCAAATTCAACTTTAAAATCTGGTGAATTTAGAAAATATATATATTTCAGAATACTATTGATTCTTATTTATTAATTTGCATTCGAGTATGGAGAAATAGTTTGTTTCGCTTATTGCAGGATGACAGTCAAACCTGAATTGACTGTCATCCTTTCTTCATCTTAAATATTGTTATAATGAAGAGGTGGTAAAAGCTGCACAAAAACCTTGGATGTCTTTTTATGCATCACACGGATTTTATTAGCCAGGGAGTTGGACTTGAAAATGAATAAAAAAGATATAGCAGATATTCGCAAGCGATTTAAACTGGATACCGATCTACTGAAGATCGCGGAAATTTATAATATCTACATCCAGCAGGAAAGCACGGAAATCTTCCACGAGGAAAGCCGTTCTTTTGCCATGTTGGACCGCGATCAGCAGGAATTGTTCCTTGAGAACTTTAAAAAAGTCTTGGGCGGCAAACTGGATGCGAAGATGTTTGAAGTGAAATTCCAGCCTCAGGAAGAAGGGCAAGCGGATCATACGCAAAAGCTTTTGTATGAAGGGCTGGAGGCAAGTGAGGTTGCTGAATGGAAAGCGAATATGCAGCGCATCGCCTTGAAGATGGTGGAAGAACGGCCATACGAAAAAGACATGGTGGTCACGTTCATCCGCGGGAATTATCATAAGACGACAAGACGCCAGCCCGATGAGACGGAAATCGATATGCGGGACGAAGTGTATACGACATCGTTTATCCTTTGCAGCATGAACCAGACGGAACTGCCGAAAAGCTCATTGGTCTTTGATTTTGTCGAGAAAGAGTATAAAGCGAATGTACTGGTCGATCCGGTCATCAAGCTGAGCTCGCCGATCGGCGGATTCCTGTTCCCAAGCTTCACGGACAATGCCGCTGATATCCATCACATCTTGTACGCAGCAGGCAAAGCGAATAAACCGGATTTCCAGTTTATCGAGAACGTCTTGAATGGCGACGAAATTGTTACAGCTGAGGAAGAGAAAGCGGTCTTTGAAGAAATTGTGAAAGCTGTCATTGGAGAAGAAGTGAACTCAAGAACACTTGCCGGTGTTTACGATGAAATCAATCAGATGCTCGTCGTAGCAGAAGAAAGTGAAGATGATGAAGAAAGCGCGCCGGTTCTGGATACAACAGAAATTACACGTGTGCTGAAAGCGAGCGGCGTCAAAGAAGTCAGCCCCGAAAAAGTGGAACGGGCTTTTCAGCAAGTGGTTCAAGACAAAACCTACGAAATGAAAGCAAGCCATATCGTTCCAAGTTATGCGTCCAAGTCCATCAAAATCAACACGAAAGTCGCAAATATCGCAATCAGCCCTCAAGACTTACGATACGTCAAAGAAGTCAATTACAACGGCAAACGCTGTATTCTGATTGAAGTGGAAGAAGACACGATGATCGAAGGGTTCAAGCTGCTTGCGGAAGAAGAGCTGGAGTAGGAGAGAAAATCTGTGTCCATCCAGTTAAAGAAAACAATCAATAAACCTCATTCAGCCCTGTTACAGAGAGCTGAATGAGGTTTTTTTTTACTAATGATCCACACTCACGTCCACCACATCTCGCCAACAGACTCTTTCACCAGTACAGGTTTCAGATTTTCCACAGCTTTCGTAAATCCTTCATCGATCGACATCAGCCCGTCTTCGTGTTCGATGCTGACGACATAATCGTAGCCGTAAAGGCGCAAAGTACTGATGATGTCAGCCCAGGTCTTTTGGTCGTGGCCGAATCCCACGGTACGGAAATACCAGGCGCGGTCTTTCATCTGAGAATAGTCGGTCATGTCCGTCAGGCCGTTTCGGTTTGTGTTTTGTTGGTCGATGGCGGTGTCTTTGGCATGGAAATGATGGATGGCGTTTTCGCGTCCGAGAATTTTGATGGCTTCCACCGGATCGATGCCTTGCCACCACATATGGCTCGGGTCCAGATTGGCGCCGATAGCCGGACCGCATGCTTCCCGCAGCCGCAGCATGGTCGCGGGGGTGTGGACGGAAAATCCGCCGTGCAGTTCAAGGCCGATTTTCACATTGAGCGATTCGGCGAGCTGGTTCTTTTCTTTCCAATAAGGAATCAGTTTTTCTTGCCATTGCCATTTCAGGATTTCCTGGAAATCGTTTGGCCAGGCGGCAACTGGCCAATTGGGATAAAGCGCGTTTTCGTGGTCGCCGGGACAGCCGGAAAACGTGTTGACGACTGGAACTTCGAGTTTCGAAGCCAGCTGCAAGGTCTTGATGAGCAATTCGTCTGCAGGACCGGCAATTTGCTGTTGCGGATGGAGCGGGTTGTTGTGGCAACTGAGCGCGCTGATCATCAGACCGGCATCTTCAATCTTTTGCTTGAAAGCTTTCTGTTTTGCTTCATCTTCAAGCAGTTCGTCCAATTTGCAATGGGCATCTCCCGGGAAGCCGCCAGTAGCCAGTTCAATTGCCTCGATGCCTTTTGAAGAGACGTAAGCCAACATATCTTCAAAGTTTCTATCGGAAAATAATACGGTAAAGACTCCTAACTTCAATAGAATCCCTCCTCTTAATATTTCTGAATATACTGTCATGTAAACCATTACATTACTAACATATAGAAATAATACGCTTAAATCAATCTATTTCAAAGTAAAAAAATACTTATTGACAGATAATTCTGAATAAATTAAGATGAAAATGTAATCGATTACATTTCGGAACAAGAGCTTGGGGTTAGAAAGAAGGAACGTATATGGCAAACATCCAGCAAGTGGCTAAGCAGGCAGGCGTTTCAGTTGCAACAGTCTCTCGGGTACTCAACGGTAAAGACAAAGTAAGCACAAAAACAAAACTAAAGGTAGAGGAGGCGATCCAATACTTAAATTATGAACCGAGCATGCTCGGCCGGAACCTGCGGAATTCCGAAAGCCGCATTGTGTTGATCCTGATTCCCTCGATTTCCAATCCGTTCTATTTTGAAGTCATCAAAGGAATTGAAAATATGGCACTCAGCCAGAATTACAGCATTTTGCTGTGCGAAACGGATTCGAAGCCGGAAAAAGAAGAGATTTATTTTGATTTGGTTCGGAAAAAGATGGCAGATGGCATCATTTCGATGGATCCGGCGGTAAATGTGGAGACATTGAAAGAACTGGCTGAAAACTATGCCATTATCCAATGCAGCGAATACGGGGGAGGCATCGGAATTCCTTATGTCACCATCGACAGCGAAGAAGCTTCTTACCATGCGGTAAAGCACCTGATCCAGATTGGACACAGAAAAATCGCCTTGATGAATTCCGACGAGAAATTCCTCTATGCACGCGAACGGCGGATGGGATACGAGCGGGCACTTCAGGAACATGGCATTCCGTTGGACGGAGAGTATATCTTCTATACACAGGAATTGGGCTTCGAACAAGGCCAACAAACGATGAAAAAAATTCTTCAGTTGCAGGACCGGCCGACAGCTGTTTTTGCGGTATCGGATTTATTGGCAATCGGTGCATTAAAAGAGATTAATGCAGCAGGACTCCACGTACCGGAGGATGTGGCCGTAGTCGGTTTTGATAAGATTGATTTTTCCAATATGACGAACCCGGCACTGACAACGGTTGCCCAACCGATGTACAAGATGGGAACGGTAGCGGCAAGGATGCTGATTGAAAAGATACAAGGGAAAACAGTGGACAGCATCGTTTTGGGCCACGAACTGGTCATCAGGGAATCGACAACCGGATAAGGAGGCTGAGGCCAGCGCTCTGTTATTAAAAAGCTTGATGATGGAGCGCTGGGCTTAGCTGATACGTAAGCATTCAGGTTAAGAAACGGGTTTTCAAAAATATAAAGGGGTGAATAAAGTGAAGAAATTGTGGATCATTTTATTGTCTTTTATCACAATTTTCGGTTTGGCGGCATGCGGCAGTTCAGAAAGCGGCGGCTCCGGTTCTACGGATGAAGAAGCAAGCGGCGACGAGCAATTGACGATTGGGATCTCTCTTCCTTCGGCAACGCATGGCTGGATGGGCGCTTTAATTGACAGTGCTGAAAAGCAGGCGAAGGCGTTAAAAGAAAGTGAAGGCATTGATTATGTCATGACCAATGCGGAAGATCCGAATACGCAGGCAAACGACGTGGATGATCTGATTGCACAAGAAGTAGACGTTATTGTCATGCTGCCGATTGAATCCGCGGCTTTGAGTCCGGTCGGACAAAAAATCAAAGATGCGGGCATCCCGTTGGTCATTGTTGACCGGGAACTTGAAAATGATGCGGCAACGGTGGTGGTTAAAGGAGACAATGAAGGAATTGGTGTCAATGCAGGAAAATACTTCGTTGAACAATTGAATGGCGAAGGGAAAATCGTTGAAATCACTGGCCCTCCAAGTTCTGTGACGGAACAGCGGGGATCTGGGTTTAAAGAAGCAGTTGCGAGTGAATCAGGAATGGAAATTATTGCATCACAAAGCGGAGACTTCTCGACTGAAAAATCATTGGAAGTCATGCAGAATATTTTGCAGGCAAACCCTGAAATTGATGCCGTCTTCACGCAAGATGATGGGATGGCATTAGGCGTACTGCAGGCCATTAAAGAAGCCGGCCGTACGGATATCCAATTTGTTACAGGTGCCGGCGGAGCAAAAGGCGTTTTTGAAGATATCCAAAACGATGGGCTTATGAAAGCTACGTTCCTTTACTCGCCGACTATGGTGGAAGATGCAGTGAAAATTGCGGGAGACATTGCCAAAGGCGAAGAACCGGCTGAAGCGATGGTTGTAAAAGAAGCAACGCAGGTAACAAAAGAAAATGTCGATGAGTATTACGATCCTGAATCGAAATTCTAGACGAATTGCCGGGAAATGCAATGGAGCCATTGCATTTCCTGTTTTCCTATAAGGGGGTAAAGGCATGGCTTCACATCCTTTTGTGGCAATGAACACCATCGAAAAATCATTTAATGGCGTACCGGTCTTGAAGAAAGTAACACTGGAAGTGGAAAAAGGTGAAATTCATGCATTGCTTGGTGAAAACGGAGCGGGAAAATCGACGTTGATGAATATTTTAGGCGGTGTCCATCAACCAGACAACGGACAGATCTTCATCAATGGCGAGGAAGTTAAAATGGCGGATCCGCATGTTTCACAGGCACAGGGCATCAGCTTTATTCATCAGGAGCTGAACATGGTCGGTGATTTGAGGGTTTATGAAAACATGTTTCTAGGTTCAGAAATTCGCAATAAAATCGGATTTTTGAACGTGGAAGAAATGTGCCGCCAAACCCGCGAAATTTTAGCGGAACTTGGCGTTACCATCAACCCGAAAGAGTATGTCCGCAACCTTGCGACTTCCTATAAGCAATTGATCGAGATTTCAAAAGCGCTGCTGCACAAGTCGCAATTGATCATCATGGATGAACCGACGACGTCGCTTGCAGAGCACGAAGTAAGCCGACTTTTTGTTCTCATGAAGAACTTGAAAAAGTCCGGCGTTTCCATCATCTATATTTCCCATAAGTTGAAGGAAATCCAGGAAGTATGTGATCGCTATACGGTTTTGCGGGACGGCCAGTTGGTGAAGACCGATGTCATGGAAAATGAGAATCTGGAAGTGATCACCAAGCTGATGGTGGGCAAATCCATTTCCCAGGAACGGTATGTGCATGGGCATGAGTTTGGTGAAGTGGCGCTGGAAGTAGAAGGATTGACGAGCGCCGGCTTATTTAAAGATATTAATTTCTCCGTCCGCCAAGGACAGATAGTGGGCTTTACGGGTCTTGCGGGCGATGGCAGAACGGAACTTTTTGAAAGTTTGTTTGGTTACCGGAAGAAATACTCAGGCATCGTGAAAGTGAAAGGCAAACCCGTGAAGATTAATCATCCCCGAAAAGCGCTGCAAGCGGGAATGGGCTATGTGCCGAAAGACCGGAAAGAAAATGCGATCATCAAAGATTTAAGCGTCATCCATAATATGAGCTTGTCATCGATGGGGAATTTTGAGCGGTTGGGTTTTATACAGGGCAAAAAGGAACAGCAGAAGTTCCAGACCTACAAAGAAGCCTTGAATATCAAAGTGCACAATCCGCGAATCACCATCGATAAGTTAAGCGGCGGAAATCAGCAGAAAGTCATCATCGCCAAATGGCTGGAAGCGGAGACGGATATCCTGATTTTCGATAACCCGACACAAGGAATCGATGTGGGGGCCAAACAGGAGATTTACCAGCAGATTCTGATGCTTGCGGAGTTTGGCAAAGCCATCATTATCCTGTCATCCGAAGCCCCGGAAGTGATGCGGATTTGCCACGACATCAACGTCATGTACCACGGCGAAATCACTGCGCGCTTCACAGGCGAAGAGGCAAGCGAAGAGGAAATCATGCATTATGCCACAGGAGCAAAAAGGGAGGGAGAGAAAATTGGCTAATATAGACGCAAAACAATACAGCAGGGAATCTCCAAGCATGAAAAGCCGGATGTCCTGGCTTTGGTCGGAATACAGCGTCATTATCGCATTTGTCATCATTTATATCGGCGCTTCTGCGATGAACCCGCGATTTCTTGATATGAACAATCAACTTAATATCCTGATGCAAGTTTCGATTATCGGGATTATCGCACTTGGCATGACCGTCGTCATGCTGTCAGGTGGCATCGATTTGTCGGTCGGTTCCGTTCTGGCGCTCGCTGGTGTGGTGTCAGTGCTGGCATTGAATGCCTCCGGCAGTATTTGGATCGGCGTTTTGACAGCGCTTTTGGTCGGTTCGTTTGCCGGGTTCCTGAATGGCCTGATGGTCGCGAAAGGAAGAATCGCCTCATTTATCGCTACGCTCGGAATGATGGCAGGGGCACGTTCCATCGCGCTTTATATCGCGGAAGGCGGCAGTGTGTCGGGTGAAGTCAGTGGATTTACCGCTATCGCCAACAGTGATTTTTGGATTTTTGATTTTCCTGTCATCATTTTCTTCGTAATGGCTGTGCTGATTTATGTATTGATGCACAAAACCCGATTCGGCAGGTACGTCTATGCCCTGGGATCAAACGAAAAAGCGGCCATGCTGTCGGCGATCCGAGTAGACCGCATTAAAATTGGGGTCTATACGCTGATTGGAACCTTGGTCGGAATTGCGGCTGTCATTGAAACGTCACGGCTGAATTCGATATCTTCCTCAAGTTCAGGTGCGCAATACGAACTTGACGCCATTGCAGCCGTTATCATCGGGGGCACGCGCATGACCGGTGGACGCGGAAAAATAATCGGAACGATTTTTGGCATCTTGATATTGGGAATCTTGAACAACATGATGAATCTGATGAATGTTTCTCCTCACCTTCAGGGATTCGTTAAAGGATTGATCATCATTATTGCAGTGGTATTTCAAAAAAGAGAATAGGAGGAGATGGGATGGGCATCAAGGTAGGCATTATCGGATGCGGGTCCATAACGAAAATGCGCCATGCACCGGAATATACAGCAAATCCCTATGTCGATGAAATCGTTTTTTATGACCGGAACCTCGACCGGTCAGAAGCGATGGTGGAACTGTTTGGGGGAACGCTCGTAAAGAGCGTGGATGAGCTGTTTGCTGATCCTGACATCGTGGCAATCAGCGATTGTTCCTCAAATGAGCATCATCATCTATTTTCTACACGGGCGCTTCTGAGCGGCAAGCATGTCCTGTGTGAAAAACCGATTTCGTTGACGGTGGAATACGCGAAAGAAATTTTGGCGGCCCAAAAAAAATCCGGGAAAAAGCTGATGGTTGACCATAACCAGCGCTTTACACGCGCCCACCAGAAAGCGAGGGAAATCCTTGCCGGCGGGGAACTTGGAAAGGTGCTGACGTTCCGTACAGCATTCGGACATGCAGGGCCGGAAGCCTGGGGCATCAATAAGACCAAGTCCACCTGGTTTTTCAAAAAGGAGCGGTCCGGATTTGGCGTAGGCGGAGACCTTGGCATCCACAAAATCGACTTGCTGCATTATTTGCTCGATGATGAAATTGTTCAAGTGAGCGCATTTCAAGGAGCGTTGCATAAAGTGGATGAAAACGAGGAGCCGATAGAAGTATGCGACAATCTGGTATGCAGCCTGGCAACCCGAAAAGGGCGTCTCGGAAACGCAGCCTTTTCCTGGACCTATTATGGAGAAGAAGACAACAGCACCGTTGTCTACTGCGAGAAAGGCATCATGAAAATTTATCATAACGAACAGTACCAGCTTGAAATCATCATGCAATCCGGTGAAAAAGTAAATTACGAGCTGGAAGCCATCCAAACTAACGATAACCAGACACCCAGCGGCGTCATCGATGCTTTTATCGACGCCATCCGCCTCGACCAGGAACCGATTGTTACGGGTGAAGATGCACTCAAATCGCTGAAAGTGATGTTAGGCATCATGGAAGCGGCTGATACAAAACAAGTGGTCACCATCGAAAAAGAGTCTCTCCTTCATCGATAAGGAGAGACTCTTTTTGAATGCTTCTGGACGCAATAATCGTTTGGATGAAGAGTCATCTGTTCAGTGAATGTAGAGAATTAAAAATAATTGGTTTTAAAACCTAGTTGACAAGTAGGTTTTAACTGTAGTCTAATGTGAATAAGCTTTTTTCAGTACTAGTAAGACCAAACAACAAAATATAGCTTTAGAACAGGCAAAGGAGGATTCAAATGGCTGCTGAACGACATCCGGTCATCCCACAAGCTGAATCATTTTTTCTAAAAGGCACTAGCACGGGAATATTATTGTGCCACGGCTTTTTAGGCACGCCGCAAAGTGTGAGGGATTTGGGCGAGGCCATAGCTGCACGTGGCTATACAGTTTCTTGTCCTAGACTTCCAGGCCATGGCACGCACTTCAAAGACCTTGAGCATTTTGGCTGCGATGATTGGTTCGCGCGGATAGAAGAGGCCTATAATGAACTGCGACAGACATGTTCCAGCGTTATCGTCATCGGGCAATCGATGGGCGGGACCTTGAGTTTGGATTTGGCCAGCCGCCACTTCGACATTGAAGGAATTGTCCTGATCAATCCGGCGATCAATATCCCTGCGTTTGAAACATACCGCACTCAACCATCTTCCACTTATGTTACAGAAGGCCAGCCGGACATCAAGAAAGAGGATGCAGTGGAAATCACTTATGAGCAGGCGCCAGTGAAAGCGTATCACCAATTATTGCATTATATGAATGCGGTTGATGCTAAACTCTCGGACGTGCGTTGTCCGGTCGTTTGTTTCCAATCGCTTGAAGATCATGTTGTCCCGCCGAGCAACACAGACTATATTCTTACTAAAGTTCAATCAGAAAACACCTATAAATATGAACTGCAAAACTCGTATCATATTGCCTCTATGGACCATGAACTGGATTTTGTCGTCGACAAGGCCATTCAGTTTGTTGAAGAGACGCTTTCAGTGGAAGCCGGAGAAAAACTTCAGAAATGACATAATTTCTAATTAACTAGAAATGAAGAGATAAAATTGAAAAGACTGTTGAAAAGAAGTTGGTTCTTTTCAACAGTCTTAACTTTTGCTTGAGTTTTCATTAGCAAAAATCATCATTTTCGGGTGGGATGGTTGAGTGAGCTTAAGGATGCAGTTCTGCCATATGGATTGGATGCCGTTAATCGGTTAATATTTTACTTGATTCCGGAAGAGTTTGTTTGGTGTCTCCTTTTACAATTGCAGCCCGGTCCATTGCCAATAAGAAAAATAAAACAGCATCATTACGCCGATGTAAATCGGCATTAACAGCAAACTGATTTTCAGTAGAGTTTTTGCATCGTATGAGTTTTCTTCATCCTCATAAAAGAGCAGCAATGCTTTTGAACTGACAGGGAACGTTACGCAATAGTTCATGCCGATTAAACTTAAAAAAACCACGGTAGATGGGTTTGCCCCGATTGCTTCACTGAACAGCAAGAAACCTGGGATAAAGACGATGGCACGAGTGGTATGTGAGGTAATATATAAATGGCTTGTCACGGATACGAGCAGAATAGCCAACACAATCTGCCAATCTGGAGCATCTGCAAATAGCTGGAGAAAGAACAGCATTTCTTTTTCCACCCATTTGACCACTCCTGTATCCACTAACACTTTCCCCAATGCTGCCGCTGCGGCCACAAAGATGATCAAATTCCATGAAACAGACTTCATTCCTTGTTTCCAGCTAATAATACCGTAGGTTGGTGCCATGACAAAAATCGCACCGACCATTGCCACGAAAGCAATGTCATAGCCGTGAATGCTTTCCGTCATCCAAAATGCAATCAAAGAAACCAACACGAGTAATGTCTTTTTTTCTATTGGATTCATTCGTTTTTTCACTTCGGAACGTTCAGCCATTTGGCTGTTTTCCAGCAGTTCCCCTCCATTTTTTGGCCAAAGCGTCCATTTCACAACGAAAAAGGAAACAATCGTCATCACGATGGCAAAAGGGAGTCCCCAGATGAACCACTGGATAAAAGAAATGGACTGCTGGGCTGTACTTTCAAGCAGCCCAATACCGATTAAATGTGAACCGGCTCCGATAAAAGTAGCGGAAGTGCTCATTAAGATGAGCAGCGGCGCTAACAGAACCAAGACACGTTGTTCTTCTTCCGTATATTTTTTGCTTAGTTGATTGATGATCGGCATAGCTAATGCTGCCCGACCGGAAGTGGAGGGGATAAAAAACACAGTCGCAACTATAACAGCATTTATGCCCGCCAGCACGTTTCCTTTTTTCTTTGATTTGCTCAAGATAATGACTACTAACCTCTCTGCTAATCCAGACTCTTTGACGGCATTTCCAATAATAAAAGAGCCGATCATCAACCAGATAACTTGTTCTGAAAGGGATGTATACAGCAAATCCGGTTCGGCAGCCTTCATAATAATAACGAATCCAATAAGTGAAATGGCAACAAATCCAGCTGGCATTTTCGTAGTAACCCATAGCGTCATCGCTGACAGGAAAGCGAATAAAGCAACCTTTGGCGGATAGTCCAGAGTATCGATTGACAATATAGCTAAGAAAAAGAAGACATGGAGGCCAGCAAGAACTGCCGGCTTCGAGTATAAAGAATTTCTTACAGTTAACAGCCGCTCTTTTTTAAGATGATTTTCGAATCCTTTCATCATTTTAGAGGGACACCTTCTTTAATATGCCCTGATCAGTCATCCTCCAGCCGATGGCTACTTTCCGCAATGCGGAGTAAGTGCTTTCCTCGATCCATTTCGGTGCATTTATCATAGCCGATTCCATTGAAACAGGTTTTTGAATAATACTGCTGTAGGCATCTATCCCTGCCTGGTAGTTTAATTCTGCTCCTTCTCCGATGGTTCCCGTAATTGCAATTACCGGAATATGGCTTGTTTTGGCGATTCGCGCCACTTCCGATGGAATTTTTCCGTTCGGCGTCTGGAAGTCCAAGCTGCCTTCTGCTGTAAATACGATATCTGCTGTTGAAATTTCTTTTTCTATATTGATAAAATCCATAATGATATCGAAGCGGGGATGCAGGATTGCATTGGTAAATGCCAGAAGTCCTGCCCCTAATCCTCCAGAAGCACCGCTCCCTGGCAATGAACGGACATCTAATCCTGTTTCGTTCTGTATAGCTCCCGCATATTGCTCCAATGCTGAGGATAAGACATCCACCTGTTTGGGAGTTGCTCCTTTTTGTGGTCCGAAAACGCGCGCTACACCTTTTCTTCCGCATAAAATATTCTTCCAATTACATGCGACATCGATGGATATATTCTTCAACCGGCTATCTACATTTGCTGCAAGAAGAGAGTCCACTTCCAGTAAATCTTCTCCTCCTTTGATCTGGACCGGTTGTTGTTTCTTATCAAAAAATTGGACGCCTAATGCCTGAGCCATCCCAGCGCCGCCGTCTGAAGTGCCGGAATCTCCACAGCCGATCAAAATATGGTCTATACCAAAATCGAGAGCAGCAACAATTAATTCGCCTACTCCATAAGTTGTCGTTTTTAAAGGATTCCGTTCGTCATGGGGAACAAGTTTCAACCCTGCCACTGCTGCCATCTCAATAACTGCTATTCGTTTGCCGTTCTCTTGGTAAAAGCCGAAGTAACTATCAATTTTCTTTCCGACAGGCCCGGTCACTTTTTTATTAACGATAATCCCGTCTTTTATATTGATAATGGTTTTGACAAATCCTTCACCGCCGTCAATCATTGGAATCACAACTGTATTAATCGATGGATCAAAACGTCTGACGCCCCGATCCATTGCTGCTGCCACATCTTCTGCATCCAAGCATTCTTTAAAACCAGAAGGTACGATTACAATTTTCATCTCTAAACTCCTCCTAAAACATTGATACTCTCTAAGCTACCCGTGAAATATGAGAGGAAGATGAGATGAACATGAGAATTCGAATAGAAATTAGTAAAATACTAGAAAATAATTTAATTAACCCATAAAAAGAAGACAATAAGAGAGTGACCAAAAAGACGAACTATAAAAGGCTTTTGCTTAAGCCTTTTATAGTTCGTACTTAACCAGACCATTTGGATTGGATTTTTGGTGTTTTTCAATAATCAAGCAGCCGCCCATTGTCATGCCATTGGCCATACATTTTGTTTTCTTTTGTCTGTTCAATAAATTTGTCCAACCTTTTATTGAAAAGTTCAGGGTCATGTTTATAACTTTGGATGGTATCGATTCGGATTCTTTTATAGGGTTCAGGGAAGTTCAGGAAGTTTTGATAAACTTGCTCCTCTTTTTTCAGACGTGCTTCAATCTCCTCATCGATGACAAAGGACTCCGGACGCATATCAGGCAAAACCCGCCGTCCTCTTTCCGCCATCAACCCCAATTTTTCTAATCTTCTTATCCGCTCTTTATTCAACTCGGTAAAATTGCTGTTTTTCTTCCGCGGCGAAAGACGTTGGGCTGTCTCTGTCTCGGAGAGTTTCTTTTTTGTGCTGTCGATCCAACCAAAACATAAGGCTTCTTCAACTGCGTCTAAGTATTGAACGACTCCAAGCTGTTCTTTCACACTGACAACCACCCAGCAGAATTTCTCCGTTGCGGAATTTTCTGCAAGCCATTCCCTCAGTTCCTGCCGGGTCTTCACATCGATCAGATTTTCAATTTCCATTTTGGCCCCTCCTTTTTATCAGAGATAATTGCCTTTAGTATAACGGGTAAATAAGTTGGTATGAAATAGATGATCGGCCTAATAAAGGAGTAATCTGGACAAGAATCCTTATTGTTGGAATTTCCAGATATAGTAAATCCAACTATGACGAAACGGAATACTTTATAGCACACCTAAGGAAATCGGGGAGACCTGGTTTCCTTTATTTTTTGGGGTTGTATAGTAAAAGAAAGGGAGAAACTGCGAGTTGCTGAAACTCCGCTATACATCGTTCACCAAGGCAGCAAGCAGAGGTTGCTCCTTAGTGCGCCCAGAACTCGCTTTACTTTGCTCTGTCTCTTCATAATACTGAAATTATAAGGAAAGGCGATGAATGCCATGATTTTTAGTGAACGATTAAAAAGTGAAAGAGAAAAAAAGGGGTGGTCCCAGGCAGAACTTGCTGAAAAGATTCATGTCAGTCGACAGTCCGTTTCGAAATGGGAGACAGGGAAAAACTATCCGACTATCGAAGTGATCATTGACCTCAGTGATCTGTTCGGTATCACGATAGATGAATTATTAAGGAGTGATAAGGAGTTGAAGGATAAAGTGATTCAAGACAGTAAACAATTGGCTCACCCGAAGTGGAAAACGTTTTTTGATACGGTATTTATGGTGGGGGTAGTTTTATTGGCAGTAAAAATTATACTGCTCGCTTCAAATTATTTCTTTGGGACAAACGTTGTCATACCGGAAGGAGCACCACGGTTTATTTCCAACTTCCTGCCGTTGTTCTTGATGGTGGTCGGTGGAATTGGCGGAGATTCTTTGAAAGATAAATACATTTAAGAAATTACCGCATGATGAAAAAGCAAAGAGGAGCCGGAAAATCGGCTCCTCTTTGTCTGCTTACTGCCCTCTTCATGGGTTAACTCATAATGTGGGATGCCACCGGCAATATCAGCCCCATTCCTAAATCGCGTGCTTCTTCAAAGGCTTTCCTACATAATAAAGAAAACGCGAAATAGAAGCAGAAAAGGTTTGTTATCTACACTTCTTTATATGATCCTCAGTCTGATAAAAAGGAGACGATTAGGATGAATGAACTCTACATCAAACAAAAGGTATTCAGTTTAAGCGGCAAATTTACCGTGAAGGATAAGCAACAGCAGGATGTCTATTATGTGGAAGGCAGCTTTATGCAGATTCCTAAAACCTTCTCTATTATGAATATGGCCAGAGCTGAAGTTGCGCTCATCACCAAAAAGACATTCAGTTTTCTGCCGAAATTCTTTGTTGAAGTAAACGGACAGGAGCGGTTGACGATCCAAAAAGAGTTTTCCTTGCTCAAAGCCCGCTATACGATTGATGGAACTGGAATTGAAATTCGTGGGAACTGGTGGGATATGGATTTTCAAATCCTGCAGAACGGGGAAGTGATCGGCCAGGTGAACAAAGAATGGTTCAGCTGGGGAGACAGTTATAAAGTCCAAATCTTGAATGATGAGATGGAGGAAGTGGTCATCGCCATTGTCGTAGCGATTGACTGCGTCAAGGCTGACCAGGCTGCAGCAGCTTCCGGAGGCGCATAGCCTTGTTGTAAAGATGATTAAGTTTTTTTGAAAGTTGCTGAAACAACGGCAGCTTTTTCTTTGTTTTTCAGAAACTCGAACCTAAATAAGCAATAAAAAAGGAACACTGGACTCCCATGTGGAGTGAAGGAGAAGAAACTATCGGTAAACATATCATGGAACTGCTCAGAGAGAAGGATGACGATGAACGAATTGATACTGCTCGTTGAAGACGATCAGCAAATTCATGAGATGGTGTCAAACCATCTGCAAAAAGAGGGATATAAGGTTATATCTGCGTTTGATGGCGATGAGGCGCTGCACGTTTTTTCACAGCAGGCAATACGGCATCACTTTATTGATTTCCAGCCACAACCTGGCGGAAATTGAACATATTGCCGATACGATCGGGGTAATCCGAAAAGGAAAACTGATCAAGGAAGCTTCGATGGACGAAATCCGCAGCACGCATGCCAACCACATGGAATTGGTCGTAGCGGATTATCCAAAAGCGGCTTTTGTGCTGGAAAACGAATTGAAGGCGTTGAACTTTCAGGTGAAGGAAGACAGAGGTGCCATTCATATTTATGATGACCAGCTCACACAGAATGACGTTATCCAGGCGATGGTCCGAAGCCAAGTCAAAATCGGTGCGCTCAATGATAAAAAGCAGCCTCTCGAAGATTATTTCCTGCAGCTCATAGAGGGAGGCGATTCGCATGCTTAATCTGATTAAATTGGAAATGAAAAGAATGAATTTGCCGGGGATCGCTTTAGCATTCATTTTGATCAATGCGGCGATTGTCGGCATGCTCTTGTTGTTGGGGACGGAGCCGGACGCTGTAGAAGAGTTTTTTTCAAGTGCTGAAGACATCATGATGCTGATTGAACTACTCGTAGTCGCTGCTTTTGTCATTTATGCCTCGGTCCTGCTATCTACTATGATCATTGAAGAATTTAAAAATAAAACAATTACCGTCCTATTTATGTACCCGGTCAGCCGAAAGAAATTGCTGCTGGCTAAGCTGATCATCATCAGTTTGCTGACTTTTTTTTCGTCATCGCTTCGGTGATCATTGTGTTTTACAGCTTTTCCATTTTTAATGGGATGTATTCGTTCACTCCGGTTGTATTACCGTCCGCTCTGCTGGGAGAATACGCCATCCACCTGATCGTTATAGCTATTGCTTGTGCCGGTTTATCATTAATCCCCTTGTTTTTTGGCATGATGAAGTACTCTGTTCCGGTGACGATCGTCTCCTCGGTTTTAATCGTGGCGCTTTTGTCTTCATCTGTCGATCCGGCAGGCACCAATCTGCTCTCCTATACAGCTGTCCCTCTTTTGCTTGGAATTGTTGGATTCTTTGCAGCGACTTTGGTGGTAGGCAGAGCCGTAAGGCAAAATTTTTAAAAGAAAACATGAATGAGAATGCTTTGAGGTTTTACATTCCAGTGATCTCCATAAATTGGCCGATCCAAAAACACATCAATCATAAAGAATTGCTTCTTTTTTTATTTTCAACATTAACTAATCCTTTCTCTTTTCTTAAGAAAAACTTTAAAAATGCTGATTATACTTTAGTTATCCTTTGAAAGAAGGCATGCCGGCTACAAGGCGAATAACATAATCACTGCTAGGAGGAAGAAATATGAATGATTCCATCATCTTCACCATCAATTCGAGTTCCATTTTGTTGCCGTTATTTTTGATTTTTCTGATCTATTTGCTGGTTTCCACCTTTTTCAAAAGGAATTATTATGGAATGGGCCAATTTACGCTGGTGCTGTCTTTCGCCATTTATTTATTGAGTATGCTGCATTTGGTGATTTTTCCGATTGAAGTGAATCTGGGTGAATACCGCAACCTGACCCCATGGTATAAAGCGGCTAACTTTATTCCGATTCTAACGATTGATGTAAAGACTTTTGTGTTGAACGTCATCATGCTGGTGCCATTCGGCATGTACCTGCCATTTTTGAACCGGAAAATCCAATCTATTAAACAGGCGGCTCGCCTTGGGTTTTATGTCAGCTTATCATTCGAACTCACTCAATTAGTGATTAGGATCTTGCTCGGAAGCGGAAGAAGTACAGATATAAATGATTTGATTGCGAATACATTAGGCGCTGTGATAGGGTTTTTACTAATAAGAAAAGTTTCGAAAATTTCATTGGCTCAATCCGTTTTCCATAAATTCAGCTTGGAAAAAAGAGCTGGAATAAATCGCTAGGACGGATTTTGCAGAGGAGAGGAACGAAAGTGAGCCAAACTGTTTTAATTGTGGACGATGACCGTGATATTGCGAGGCTGGCAGAGATCTATCTGAAAAACGAAGGATATTCTGTCCTTCAGGCGCAGGATGGGATAGAGGCGTTGGCAGTCATCGATCGTGTCCCTGTCGACTTGATCGTTTTGGATATTATGATGCCCCGCATGGATGGCATGGAATTCTGCCGGCAAGTGCGGAGCGACAGCCAGGTGCCGATTCTCATGCTGAGCGCCAAAGTGCAGGACATGGACAAAATCACGGGCCTCATGACAGGCGCCGATGACTATATGACGAAACCGTTTAATCCGTTGGAATTGAATGCCCGGGTAAAAGGCTTGCTTCGGCGCGCAAACTACATTCCGTCCGGCAAAGAGCATGCAAGCCTCCAGATCGGTTCCTGGATCATCGATAAAAAAGGCCATCAGGCCAGTATCCATGGCAAAGAAATCAAATTGACTTCCAGTGAATTCGATATCCTTTATTTGCTGGCTAAAAATCAAGGCACTGTCTTCAGTTCGGAGGAAATCTTTAAGCAATTGTGGCAGGAAGACAGTATGGGTTCAAATAAAACAGTCATGGTGCACATTAAGAATCTTCGGGACAAGATGCAGGCAGCCAGTCCCGGGGATGCGCTGATTCAAACTGTTTGGGGAGTAGGCTATAAAATTGAAAAAAGTCATTAAATTTATTCCCGTTTGGAAATTGCTGTTGTATGTTGTCCTGGCACTCTTATTGACAGCGGGAACAGCCCAAATGCTTCTCTATGCCTTATTTTTTCTGGAAACTCAATCTTCCCGTATCGCACAGTTCATCGAATTAAGCGGCACGTTTGGTTTAGTGCCTTTCATCATCTTGTGTATTCTGCCCTTTACTTTGTTTTTATCTCTTTTTTATCTTTACGAACGGCAGAACTATACAGAAAGCATGATGAAGAAGTTGATGGGTGAAATGGAAAGCATCGCAGACGGACGCTTTGCTCAGGAAATGACAATGGAAGACGATGGACTGATAGGAGAATTAGCCGCAAAAGTAAATCAGCTCCTTCTGCAATTGGACCAAGCGAAAAACGAGCAAAAAAAGGCAGCTGAAGTAAAAAATGATTTAATCACCAATGTGGCCCATGATCTCCGCTCACCATTAACATCCATTGTCGGCTACTTGGACTTGATCAACGAAGATCGGTATAAAAGTGAAGTGGAGCTTAGGTATTACATTCAGATCATCCATCAGAAATCCCACGAGCTCAACCAGTTGCTCAATGATTTATTCGAGTACACCTTGGTGCAGAATAAAGAGGCACTGATCAATCGAGTACCGATTAATTTGGAAGAAATGCTGAACCAATTAGCCGTCCAGTTTCAATTCCAACTGAAAGAAGCGGGTATGGAACTTCGGCAGCACGGTGCATTCACAGAAAACCCCTTTGTTATGGGAGAAGGAATAAAATTGGCCAGGGTGTTTGAAAATTTGATTCAAAACGCCATCCGCTACGGCAAACAAGGAAAGTATATCGATCTGTCAGCAACCGAATCAGAAAATCTCATTCAAATTGAAATTGCGAATTACGGCCAACCCATTCCAAGCAGCGATTTGCCCTATTTGTTTGAACGATTCTATCGGGTTGAAAAATCACGTTCCCAGTCTACAGGCGGTTCAGGATTAGGCTTAGCTATCGTAAAAAGCATCTTGGATCTGCACGATGGCCAGATCCACGCAACAAGTGCATTCGATAAAACTGCTTTTGTCGTCACGCTTCCTAAAAAGAGTGAGTAAACCTTTGCATCGGTGCAAAAAACCACGAAAAAAGACTGTCCTATCGTCATGCTTCAGGCGAAAGGGCGGTCTTTTTCTGTAAAACAACAAGCTTGTCACGACAAGCCCGACAAAGTTGACTTTCCTTATTATTGAATACGCTTCCATTTAAGCGCTATGATAAAGGAACATCATAAGAAGTGAAAAATTAGAAAGCGACCGTCTTAATTAAATGAGTTGCAACGGCAGTCGCGCTTATCCGTTTAGAGTAATTACCTAAAAACTTAAAAGGAGAGGATCACATGAACGATTCACAAATGAAAGTTCGGGTACAAAAGTTCGGCAACTTCTTGAGCTCCATGGTTTTACCGAATATTGGTGCGTTTATTGCTTGGGGATTGATCACGGCGTTGTTTATTCCAACCGGATTTTTCCCGAATGAAAAATTCGGCTCATTAGTAGGGCCAATGGTCAACTACATGTTGCCGCTGTTGATCGGGTATACAGGGGGTAGACTCATTCATGGCCAGCGGGGTGGAGTAGTCGGGACGATTGCGACAATGGGCGTCATTGTCGGAGCTCCTGATACACCGATGTTCCTGGGTGCCATGATTATGGGGCCTCTGGGAGCTTATGTCATCAAAAAGTTTGACCAATTGATCGAAGGAAAAGTCCGGACCGGTTTTGAAATGCTGGTCAATAACTTTTCTGCCGGTATTTTGGGCGGGGCACTTGCCCTTCTTGCATTTTCTGGCGTAGGGCCGGCTGTAAGTGCGTTTACCTCAGTTCTTGTTTCAGGGGTGGACTGGTTGTTGGCGGCTGGACTCTTGCCGCTGACCAGCATATTGATCGAACCGGCGAAAATTTTGTTCTTGAATAACGCCATCAACCATGGTGTGTTAACGCCTATCGGACTCGAACAGGTTCAACAAACCGGGAAATCAATCCTGTTCTTGCTTGAAGCCAATCCGGGGCCAGGTCTTGGAGTCTTGCTTGGATTTATGTTATTCGGCAAAGGCATCGCAAAACAATCCGCTCCCGGAGCGGCTATCATTCATTTCTTCGGAGGAATTCATGAAATCTATTTCCCGTATGTATTGATGAAGCCGATGTTATTGCTGGCTGTCATTTTCGGCGGAATGAGCGGAGTGTTTACGCTTGTCTTAATGGGCGGCGGACTGGTCGCACCGGCTTCCCCGGGAAGCATTTTGGCTATTGCAGCGGTGACACCGCCTGAAGGAATGGCATATGTAGCGAACTTTGCTGCCGTCATTGTGGCAACAACCGTCTCATTCCTCATCTCAGCAGTAGTCTTGAAATCAAGCAAACAGACAGATGAAGACATGGAAGAAGCAACGAAGAAAATGGAACAAATGAAAGGCAAAAAGAGTTCTATTTCCCGGGAAATAACGTCGCCCGCAACTGCTGGCAACGGTGCTTTTCCGGAAAATGTGCAAAAAATCGTCTTTGCCTGCGATGCTGGGATGGGATCGAGTGCCATGGGTGCTTCGCTTTTGCGCAAAAAGGTAAAAGAAGCGGGATTGGGCGTAACGGTGACCAATACGGCCATCAGCACAATTCCAACAGATTCTCAAATTGTCATTACGCAGGAAAAATTGACGCCGCGTGCTGAAAGCAAGGTTCCGGATGCTTACCACATTTCTGTTGATAATTTCCTGTCGAGTCCTGAGTACGATGCATTGATTGATCGTCTGCAAAATAGTGGAACGGAAGAACAACCCGAGCTGGTTGAAGAAAGTGGAGCGGTGGTTCCACATGCAGCGGAAGACGACCAGCTGTTGTTGGAGGAAAACGTCTATTTGGGGCAGAAGTTCCGGACGAAAGAAGAGGCGATCCGATTTGCAGGCCAAGCATTGGTCAGAGGCGGATATGTCGAAGAGTCCTATGTAGATGAAATGATGAAACGAGAAGAAATCACGACAACATACATGGGCAATAACGTCGCCATTCCGCATGGCACGGAAGAAGCCAAGAAATCTGTTCTTAAATCAGGCTTTACTGTTGTTCAGGTGCCAAATGGAGTAGACTTTAATGGAGAAAGTGCAAAAATGATTTTCGGCATCGCCGGAAAAGACGGCACGCATTTGGAAATCCTTTCAGGAATCGCCGTCATTTGCGCTGAACAGGAAAACGTGGACCAATTGGTGAATGCTAAATCAGCCAAAGAGTTAATCGCCATCATCAACAGCAATTAAATAGCGACAATGGAAAGGCGGGGATTCCTGCCTTTTTGTTCTATTTACATTTCCGGGTCCGGCAGAAGGCATTCTAAAGTGAAATGAGTGAGATGAATGTTTATCACATTTAGGGAAAAGTCCATTATCGAATTGATTGTCAGGACCTCGGGCCAGCATACCGTACAATCGCTGTCTTCCTATTTGGCCGTCAGTGCCCGGACCATCCAACGGGATTTAAAATCAATCGGAAAAATGCTGAAGGATTTTGATTTAACCGTCCAGCGTACGGCAGAAGAAGGTCTTTTTATTGCAGGGAAAAACGAACAGGTCTACCGGCTGATACAAAATTTGATCAGCGTCAGCCCGGCAGATGAAACTCCCGAAGAGAGAAAGCTGAAATTGCTGATCATTTTAATGGAGGAAGGCCCCTTTTTTAAAAAACAGGTGCTGGCCGGCCAATTGGGAATCAGTACAGCTACTTTAACGGCTCATTTGGAGGATTTAACCACATGGTTGCAGAAGTTCTTTATTGAAGTGTCGATAACGAGAGGCGTCGGAGTGGAAGTAGAGGGCACGGAAGCCAACAAACGCCATGCCATAAGCAATTATGTTCTCGCTTATTTTTATGAAGAAATGGTCGAATGCCTGTATTTTCTTCAACAAGGGAAAAAGCAGGAAGAGAAAATCCTTAGTTATTTTTCGCCGGACTACCTGGCTGCTGTCGATGAACTGGTGAATCGAAAAATCAATAAAGAACAAAACCGGTTGGCGGATAGCGATTATATGGGACTGGTCGTTTACAGTTGCCTGGCTCTTCAGCGGACACAGGCCGGATTCCTGCTGGATCAGGCAGACGGAATCGAAAATGATTCCGGCAATGAGTACCAATTGATGGAAGAGATTTGCAATGAATTGAAAGAGCGTCTGCGCATCCAGCTAAGTAAGGCCGATGTCCATTTTTTATCGGTGATTTTAAAAGGCTCGAAAGTACAGGAGGCTGACTTGGCCTATTATGACAATGTACTGCTTGGGCGTCTGATCAAAAACCTGATCCTCGATGTTTCGGAGCAGCTGCATGTCGACTTGGTGAATGATTTCTCGTTGTATCAAGGGCTTCTTGCGCATATGGGTCCTTCCATTTTTCGTTTAAAGCAGCACCTTGAATCGTTCAATCCTTTGACGGACGAAATCAGACGGAAATATCCGGTATTGTTTATGGCGGTCAAGCAAGGGTTGGAAAATGAATTCAAGGACTTGGCGTTTTCCGCAGATGAGACAGCCTTTATTGTCCTGCATTTCGGTTCGGCTTTACTGATGAACGAGGAGCAGGTTCGGATTAATGCAGTCGTTATTTGTCCGACAGGCATCGGGACCTCCAAGATGCTCGCAAGCCGGATCCAAAAAGAGCTCCCTGAAATCAATTCAGTGGAAGTGCTATCGCTCAATGATTTCCAAAAAACGCATTTTCAAAATTACGACCTGGTAATCTCGACAATCCGGCTGCCTGTTGCCGAAGTCGATTATATTATGGTCAGCCCTTTGCTGAGTGACAGGGATATCGGCTATATTGAAAGCTATTTGCAGAATAACGTGGAAAAGCTAACCAGCAACAAGCATTATTTGAATCCTAAAGATTTGCCCGAAGCACAAGCCGCTAGCAACCAGCCTACTATACAAACTATGCTGCGGGAAATAAAAGAAGTACAAAGCAGCATGGAAGCGATCCTGGCCAATTTTAAAGTCATCCACACACCGTTGGCAAAAGATCATTGGGAAGTGTTGCAGGAAGTGGTTGAAATGGCCGAAGCGGCTGGATTGCTAACGGATATAGCCGCGGCCATGCTGGAACTGAAAGAGCGGGAGAAGAAAGGCGGATTAGGCATTCCGGATACCCATATGGCGCTTTTCCATTGCCGAGAAGATTCGGTTCAAGAGCTGCTCTTTCAAGTGATCCATTTGGAGGTGCCCCTTACCGTTAAAGGGATGGATGGAGAAGACATGCAGATGAAGAACCTGCTGCTCATGCTGGCTCCTGAAAAGCTGACGGCCAAAGAGCAGGAAGTGCTCAGTTTGATCAGCACCAGCCTCATTGAAAGTGATGGATCGAGGATGATTTTTTCATCTTCCAATGAAAAGGCAATTCGGCAGAAGCTCGAGCATATTTTCTTGGATTATCTACAAAATAATTTGATAAAGGGATGATTAGATGAGACAAACCGTTCATTTTGGAGCAGGAAACATTGGCAGAGGATTTATTGGGGCTTTATTTTCCGAATCAGGCTATCACGTGACCTTCGTGGATGTGGCCGAACAAGTCATCAATAAGCTCAATGAAGAAAAAGGCTACCAGGTGAATCTTGCTCAATCACAGGAAGAAACGATCAGCATCGGAAATGTTTCAGGCATCAACAACATGACACATGAAGATGACGTCATTGAAGCAATCCAACAGGCTACGTATTTGACCACAGCGATCGGCCCGAATATCCTGCCGAGAATCGCACCGCTGATCGCCCGCGGGTTGGCTAAACGTGTGGCAGCAACAGATGACAAACTCTACGTTATCGCTTGTGAAAATCAAATTGGCGCAACGGATATCCTGAAACAGCATATACTGGATAATCTTGATGAAGAGACGAAGAACCAATTGGAAGGAAAGGTCTATTTCTTCAACTCAGCCGTTGACCGCATTGTGCCGATACAGGATCAAAGTTCATTGGACGTTTTAGTTGAACCGTATTACGAATGGGTCGTGGAAACGGCAGAAGACATTCCACAGGTAACGGGCATGAAAATGGTGGCAGACCTTGCACCGTTCATCGAACGGAAGTTGTTTACCGTGAATACAGGACATGCCGTCATTGCATATCTTGGTTATCTGGCAGGAAAATCGACGATCGACGAAACCTTGGCTGATGAGGAAATCGTCACGCAGGTAAGAGAAACGCTGAAAGAAACCGGGGCGTACTTGGTGAAGGAATACGGCCTTGATGAAGAAGAGCATCTCGCTTACATCAATAAAAACATTGAGCGTTTTAAAAATGCCTACCTCAACGACGGCGTCACCCGAGTGGGACGTGCACCTATCCGGAAGCTGGGTCCTGAAGACCGCCTGATCCGTCCGGCAACGCAGGCGCAAAAAGCAGGCTTGCCTTACACGCATTTAGCCAAGGCAATTGCAGCTGCGCTATTGTTCGACCATCCAGAAGATGAAGAGGCAATGAAGATACAAGAGATGATCCGTGAAACGGGTCCAGAAGGTGTCCTGAAAACAATCAGTGGCCTGTCGGAAGACAGCGATATAACCAAAGAAGTGGTGCGTCAGTATAAGACATTACAAGGCTGACAATAGGTGTCAATAAAAGCTGGATTTCCATAACAAAATAGATTCTATAGTGTGCTGAAAAGATACAATAGCCGCTTTATAAAAGAAAGCCCAAATGCTGACATTCTGGAGAATGACTGCATTTGGGCTTTTCAGGCTTAATTCCTCTTAAAACGGGCATCTTTCTTTTTTAGCTTTAGCACTTGAGGTATAATAAACAGGCAAAATCAAATGGGTATAATCCGGAAATATGATATAATTATATAATTGAAGCAGAAAAGGTGTGTTTTTTGGTTGTACCTGGCTTTTTGTATTATTTGATCAGGAGCAAGCTGCACCTATTTGCAAATATACGGGATAAGGAAGGTTATAATGGACAACCTACAGAAAAAAAGAAACGTCATCTTAATCGGTGCTGGCGTCATGAGTGCGACTTTAGGGTCTATGCTTAAGGAATTGGCACCAGACTGGAACATCAAAGTATTTGAAAAGCTTGAAAAAGCAGGGTCTGAAAGTTCCAATGAATGGAATAACGCAGGAACAGGACATGCTGCACTTTGTGAGCTTAACTATACACCGGAACAGGCTGACGGCTCGATCGACATCAAAAAAGCCATCAACATCAACGAGCAGTTCCAACTTTCAAGACAATTTTGGTCTTTCCTTGTAAACAACAAACGCATCAGCAATCCGCAGGACTTCATCATGTCGATTCCTCATATGAGTATGGTTCAGGGAGAAGATAACGTTCGTTTCCTGAATAACCGATTTGAAGCATTATCAGCCAGCCCTTTGTTCAAAGGCATGGAATATTCAGCTGATCCTGCAATATTGAAAGAATGGATTCCGCTTATCATGGAAGGCCGTCCTTCTGGTGAAGCGATTGCTGCTACAAAAATCGACTCCGGGACTGACGTCAACTTTGGCGCTTTGACGGAAATGCTGTTTGACCACTTGAAAGAAGAGCAAGTCGAAATCAATTACAAACATGCCGTAAAAGACATTAAACGCAGCAGTGACAGCACTTGGGAAGTGAAAGTGCAGGACCTTGAAAACGATAAAATTGAATACCATAACGCTGACTTCGTCTTTATCGGCGGCGGTGGCGGAAGCTTGCCATTGCTTCAGAAAACAGGCATTCCAGAATCCAAGCATATCGGCGGATTCCCGGTAAGCGGACTGTTCCTGGTCTGCAACGACCCTGAAATCGTTGAGCAGCATCATGCAAAAGTATACGGAAAAGCGAAAGTCGGAGCTCCACCAATGTCCGTACCACATTTGGATACACGTTTTATCGACAACAAGAAATCTTTGCTGTTCGGGCCATTTGCAGGATTCTCTCCAAAATTCCTGAAAACAGGATCGAATATGGACTTGATCGGATCTGTAAAACCGAACAACGTCTTCACGATGCTGGCTGCAGGAGCAAAAGAATTGTCATTGACGAAATACCTTGTTCAGCAAGTCATGCTGTCAAATGAGAAACGCGTAGAAGAATTGCGTGAATTCATTCCGACTGCCAAACTTGAAGACTGGGATGTAGTCGTAGCAGGCCAACGTGTTCAAGTAATCAAGGACACGGATAAAGGCAAAGGCACTTTGCAGTTCGGTACAGAAATTGTAACGGCTGCCGATGGCTCGATTGCTGCATTGCTGGGAGCTTCTCCAGGTGCATCCACAGCTGTACATGCGATGCTGGAAATCTTCCAAAGATGTTTCCCGGATCATGTTGGCGAATGGGAACCGAAGATTAAAGAAATGGTTCCGTCGTATGGCATGTCCTTGTCTGAAAACCCGGATCTCCTTCAGGAAATCCATACTTCAACTGCGAAAGCACTTCAATTGGACGAAAAAAGCCCAATCGAAATATGATAATACCCAAAGCCCCTTGCATCAAATCTGATGCAAGGGGCTTTTTTTGGACAGTTGCGAATGCAAAGGGCTACAATTCAATTTATACATGGTTAAAAAAGTAAATTAACAAAAAAGGAGTTTCTGAGCATGAAAAAAATCAATCAATACATTGAGACTGTTTTCACTGAACAAGATTCAGTATTGGAAGGGGTCATCTCTTCTATTGAAGAAAAAGGCATGCCATCGATTTCCGTATCACCGTCATCCGGAAAACTGCTGACGATGCTGGTTTCGGTCGCGGGCGCCAAAAACGTATTGGAGATCGGGGCGCTTGGCGGGTATAGCGGCATTTGCCTGGCGCGCGGATTCAACAGTCCTGAAGGGCGGCTGACTTCCTTGGAGCTTGAAGAACAGTATGCTGAACTGGCCCAAAGCAATCTAACGAAAGCCGGGTTTGGTGAACAGGTTTCGTACATGACTGGTGCGGCTTTAGAGAACCTCGGCAAACTGGCCGCAGAAAACCGGAAGTTTGATTTCTTCTTTATCGATGCAGACAAAGTGAACTACGAAAATTACTTGAATGGCTGCCTGAAGCTGGCAGAGCCTGGTGCATTAATCGTAGCGGACAACGTATTGGCAAGAGGGACGGTCGCAGATGACGCAGCTGAAACGAGCCGTCATACCGAAGTGATGAGGGCATTCAACCAGGTCGTGGCAAACCATCCTAAGCTCGAATCCTTATTGATTCCAATAGGGGACGGCCTGACCGTATCGAAAGTAAAGAACTGAAAAAAGAGCGTGTCTGATATTCAGACACGTTCTTTTTTGAATAGCTTCGCATAAAAGCTTATTTAAAAAACGGAGTTTTCTTTAAAGCGACGGCTACTGGGATCGCGATGATCAGTCCAACTGTGTTTTGAACGAGATTGCCAGGAATCGAAGCGGCTGGAATGATCCAGCTGCTGAAAATGATGGCTTCACCAAGGTAGTAAATAGCGACCATAAACGGGATCGAAACGACAGCGGCTAAAATATTGAACGCTGTGCTGCCGCCTTTTCTGCCTCCTGACCATGCAATCTTTCCGACCAGGTAACCCTGCAGGCCGCGTGCCAAGAAGGTGATCGGCGCCCATAAAGTCCAGCCGGAAACCAAATCGAACAGACCCATACCGATTGCGCCGGCAATCATCCCTTTTTTAGGTCCAAACAAGATGGCAATGACGAAAAGCATGGCAGTTCCGAGGTGGACAAGCCCGCCGTTTGCTGCAATCGGCAGACGGATGTTCAGTAATAATGTAGCGACAAAGACAAGTGCAATGGCCATAGAGCTTAAAATCAAATCGAAAGTACGGGAATTGGCTGCGGGTGAATAGCTGGTTGTTTTCTGCATGGTTGGTTACCTTCCTATCTTTTCTTTTTCAGATAAGATTAGCAGAGGGCTGATCCAGTTAAAAGTGCCAATTCCGAACAAAACTTAGTGGTCAGTTTAAGATTTAGTGGGACGATTCCGATTTTTCAGGAATACGTACTTCAACTTCTACCCCGAAATGGTCGGAGACGATGGGCTTATTCCGGTTGTTGAAAATGACTTCGGACGACAGTACCGGCAAGGATTTATTCGTTAAAATCAAGTCGATGCGCAGGTCTTGCTTGTTGTCATGCCAGCCGGTGATTTTCCCTTCAACAGTGGTTCCCTGATCTTTTGTACCGGCCAACTCATACGTATCGCAGAGTCCGTGGCTGATCAAGTAATCATAGCCCTCTCCCCGCAAGGCGGCGCTGTTATTGAAATCGCCCATCAGAAAAACAGGCGAATCAGATTTAACTTGCTGTAAAAGCCTGTCTGCCTGCTGTTTGAAAGGTTCTTCTTCATCCATCCACCAGCCCATATGGCAGGAATAAAAGGACAATGGAAGCCCGTAAAAATCGATTTGGGCACCGACGATTTTGCGCGTTTTCCAATAAGTGCTGTCTGTGCTTAAGCTGACAAAAAAGGATTCTTTTTTAACAATTGGGTGCTTCGTCAATATGGCGACGCCTTCTTCATAGATGCCATAGACCAAGTGGGAAAAGCTCCAGACAAACGAATAGTCCCGGACACCGATTCTTTCAAGTTCCTCCAGCAGCACGATGCCGTAATTATCCTTCTTGATATCGTCATACAGCAATTCGGCATCAATCGATTGATTGACTTCCTGAAGCGCGATAACGTCATAGGATTTCTCTTTGATGGCGTCTGCTAAATGGCGTATTTTTTCAAGCTGATTTTCTTCATGCCAGGCATGGCAATTCAAAGTCAACAGTTTCATGTCTTATAGCCTCCTGATTAATAGTTTATATAGTAAAACCCGGCTGCATTCGGAAGAAATCCGTATAAAACCGGGTTTTTAAATGGTGTTGCTGGATCAAACGACAGATTCACCATGTATAATTTCCATGATGCCCTTATCCTTAGCCGCTATTGAGCCAGACTTGTTGAGCTTGATCGATTGGCCTTCTTCAAGGTTCGTAAAGACAACTGGCGTAATGATGGACGCAGCGTTTTCAGCGATGTAATCCAAGTCCATCTCCATCAAAAGCTGTCCTTGTTCAACGAGGTCACCTTGTTCAATATGTGCAGTGAATCCTTCACCTTTCAAATTGACTGTATCAATACCGATGTGGATCAGAATTTCTGTGCCGTTGTCTGCCGCAATGCCAATGGCATGTTTGGTGGGGAAGACCGTAACGACTTTGCCGTTTACCGGAGAATAGACTTTTCCTTCTGTCGGTTTGATGGCAAATCCGTCTCCAACCATTTTACCGGAGAAGACTTGGTCAGGAACATCTGAAATCGGCAGCAACTCACCGGTAATCGGGCTGTTGAATTCCAAAGGTGTTTCTGTAGCCACTGCCGTTTCAGCAGGAGCTGCTGTTTTTTGTACGGAGCGAGGCTTTTTGCCGTTGATGATGTCCTGCATTTGGCCGCGCAGGCTGTCAGAAACGGGTCCGAAAATAGCTTGGATGTTATTGCCGACTTCCATAACACCGGATGCACCAAGTTTTTTCAATCTGTTTTTATCAACATTGCCTTTGTCTGCTACGCTGACACGGAGACGCGTGATACATGCATCCAAATGGGTGATGTTTTCTTGTCCGCCCATAGCGGCAAGGATTTCGTATGGCAATTCGCCAACTTCCCCTGTTTCTTCATCGCCTTCTTCATCGTCTTCACGTCCAGGTGTCATCAAGTTGAATTTCTTGATGGCAAAACGGAAACCGAAGTAGTAGATGACCGAGAACACAAGACCGACGACGATGACCCAGAACCATTCAGTTCTGCCAGGCATGACCCCGAAGAGCAGGAAGTCGATCAGTCCACCGGAGAATGTCATACCGATTTTAACGTTTAACAAGTGCATCGTCATGAACGACAGACCCGCGAAAACTGCGTGAATACCGAACAGAACAGGTGCAACAAACAAGAATGAGAACTCAAGTGGCTCTGTGATCCCTGTAAGGAATGATGTCAAAGCACCTGAAAGCATGATGCCGCCGACAATTTTCTTTTTCTCAGGGCGTGCACAATGATAGATAGCAAGTGCCGCAGCCGGAAGGCCGAACATCATGAACGGGAATTTACCGGTCATGAAGGTACCAGCTGTAAAGTCAACGCCGTCTTGCAATTGGGCAAAGAAGATGCGCTGATCGCCGCGGATGATTTCACCTGCAGCATTTGTATATTGGCCAAATTCAAACCAGAATGGTGAGTAGAAAATATGATGCAAACCAAAAGGAATCAATGAACGTTCAATGGTTCCGAAAACGAATGCTGCAAGCGTACGGTTTGTTTCCAGCATAAAGTGGGACAATGCGTTCAAACCGGTTTGAGCGAATGGCCAAACCAGGAACATAACGATTCCAAGAAAAACAGCAGAGAACGCAGTAATAATCGGAACAAAGCGTTTGCCTGCAAAGAATCCTAAAAACTGTGGCAATTGGATATTGAAGAACTTATTGTACATAAACGCTGCCAGAACACCGACGATAATCCCGCCGAAGACTCCGGTTTGCAATGTAGGAATGCCCAAGACATTGGCATATGCGGGATCAGTGGTCATTTCCATAGTGATTCCGCCAAAGGCTTTCATGGTGACGTTCATAATCAGGTAACCGATGATGGCAGCAAGTCCTGCTACTCCATCACCACCGGCCAGGCCGATCGCGACACCTACTGCGAACAGCAAGGGCAGGTTATCGAAAATAACACCGCCGGCTTCCGCCATAATGAATAATAATTGCTGAATCCAGCCAGCTCCCATAAACGGAACCGCTTCCAAAAACGAATCTTCTGCAAAACTTGTACCGAAAGCCAACAGGATACCGGCAGCCGGCAAGAGTGCAACTGGCAGCATGAGTGCTTTCCCGACTTTTTGCAGCGTGCCGAAAAAATTGAATGACATATAGTTTCCTCCTCGATGGTGCGAATATAAAAAATGGCCAACTGAACACATAATAAAAGGCATGAGCAGAAAAGGAAAAAGTCGATAAAAGGGCAGAAATGTCCTGTTGGTCAACTTTTCATCTTTTCATACTCATGCCTGATCGAATCAGTAACACGTATGGTCAGAATTTATGTGTCAAGCGCTGCAGATGAATCGTCAAATACATGACTTCAGCTTCATCTACGGGCTTATTCAATTGGTTTTGCATAACTTTAATGAGCTTCCAAGCAAGATTATAGCACACCGGATATTCGCTTTTCAACATGGCGGCTAATTTATTTTCTTCTCCCAAAGGCGCCCCTTTATCGGCCCTGTCGATGGCTCGGTGAAGATGCTGGATAAGGCGATGGTAGTCGATATTGTCTTTTTCCAGTTGGATGTCCAGGCTGTCTTCAATGATCTTCACCATTTTTGAAAGAAGCGCATGATACCGGTTGATATCGCGCAGGGACTTGTCTGTAACGGCGCTGTGGATATGCAAGGCGATAAAACCGATTTCCCCTTCAGGAAATGAAACGCCGGTCCGTTCCTCGACTTTTTTCACCACATCTTTGGCTACCAGGTATTCCTTTGGATACAGTGATTCAATTTCAAACAGAAAAGGATTGGAAAATTGAATGTCTTTTTTTGCCCGGTTAATGGCAAAGGCGATATGGTCAGTCAATGCTACGTGGATATGCTCGTTCAATTCCTTACCCATTTTTTCTTCAATGAAAAGCAGCAGCTCATGGATGAAAGCAATCAGCTTTTCTTCGATATAAGGAAGCAAATTGACGTATTGTTCCATTTCCTTTTCGTCTTTCAGCAAAAATGTTTTATCAGCTTCATCAAAAGGGATTGTATCGCCTTTTTTTCGATTAAAACCTAGTCCGTTGCCGATCAGGACGACTTCTTTATAAGCATCGTGGTGGGCAATGACAACATTATTATTCAATATTTTTTGAATGGTCAAGATCTGTTTCATTTCAACCTCCATCTGCCGCCTGGCTTAATGCCGGTCTGACTAGCTTGCACCAATGTTTTTTTCTTATCGGATAAACGGTGACTGGCACCGAAAATAAAAATCTGAAAAATTTTGTATCCTTTATTCTACCATTTCTATCCTTTCTGCAATAGGGTTTAATCCGGGCAGAAATAGGCATTCATTGAGTTTAGAAAAAGCAAAGCGTATACTGAGGCTGAATCATTTGTACTTAACGATCAGGAGGTCATACAGTGGCAATCAACCCTAAAGCCATCTTTTTGGATATGGATGGCACCATTTTAAATCATTTTAACGAAGTGAGCCTGGATACGAAAGAAGTTATAGATAAACTGCGAAACGAAGGCATATATGTTTTTGTGGCGACAGGCAGATCCGCAGATGAAGTGGCAGAGATGCTTCCGGAAGGATTTGCGGTGGATGGCATCATCACTGCAAACGGCATGGCGGGATACATTGGAGACGAAGCCGTATTTGAACATTCACTGCCAATGGAGTTGGTGGAAACCATCCTGGCAAAAGCGCGTGAACGCAAAATCTATTACGAGCTGTTCCCGCACGGCAGCAATCGCTTGGTGCTGGAACAGGACAGAGCATTTGTCGAAGCCGCTGTTCGAGATCCAAAACCAGATTCCGTTCAGATCAACGAATGGATTTCCCGCCAAAAAGCGATTGAAGAAGAAATTGAATGGACAGACGAAATAACCGAATCTCATTTTTCGAAATTTTACTTTTTCGCAAGAACCCGTGAGGAAATAAACGATTGGAAAATCGAATTGAAACAGCTGCAAAAAGACATGAAATTCACGATGACTCCATCTTCTCCGCATAATGCCGAAGTCATGGTGGCCGGTATCAATAAAGCATCTGGAATCGAACAGATGCTGGAGCGTTTCGGTTTAACCGGTTGTGAGACATTGGCCATTGGAGACAGCGATAACGATGTCAAAATGTTCGAGTATGTCACGCATGCCGTAGCAATGCAGAATGCAGCAGCACATATCAAGGTTCTGGTGGATGAAGTGACAGAATTTACTTGTGATGAAAACGGCGTCTATCATTACCTGAACACAAAAGTACTGGCTGGCATCAAGGCAAAAGCACCAAGATTGTAAGAGTGGAAGTGAAGGAAAGGAAATTTGACAGATGCCCCCTTGCATAGGTGGATTGCCATTTTGCATTTTCTCATGAAAACAACCCGTTCCAGAAAAGGAAAATCCTTTTCGGAACGGGTTGTTTTTTTGCCATAATATTAGTGTTGTTACTCGTCCAAGGCTTTGTTCCATGTAGGCAGACCATCGTCTTCGTCAAACTCAATGATGATATCAGTGACGTTTTTTACGTTTTCTTTGATTTTTTCTTCGATGTAATCCCGAAGATCATCGGCTTCTGCGATGGTCATTTTGGGATCGACTTCAATCTTCAGTTCAACATGGAGGCTGTCGCCTTCTTTAATAACATCCAAATCCTGAATGTCGTTGATTTGGGGATGCTGCAGGATCCGGGCACCCATTCTGGCCTGCATTTTCACATCGGCAACGCCAAGAGCTCCTGCCGCGTTATCCAAGAAGATGCGGCCGACGACGAAAATAAGAGCGACACCGATAATGATGGAGGCATAGCCGGTAGCACTGTGGAAAGGCGTATAAGTAGAGATGACAATGGCCAGCATCGCAAGAAGTGCTCCGCCGACGGCAACGTTGTCTTCTAAAAAGACCAGTTTCGAAGCAGGGTTGGCACCTTTTACATGCTTATAACTTTCCGGAATTATTTTTAATCCTTTTGTTTGTTCTTTTGGCAAATGTTCTGTAATTTCTTTCATGGCTTTGTAAAGAACAGCAGACTCCAATAGCGCTGCTGCGCCAAGCACACCGATATTCAGCCAGAACCAATCTTCTGAATGGGTGGCATCGGAAATGTGATGGATTCCTTCCACAATGGTTTCATAAGCCAGTACACCGACAATCAATACAGCCCCCAGCAGCACGAGGTTGACCAAGCGTCCGAATCCTCCAGGGAAACGTTCTGTCGGTTCTTTTTTGCTGAACGCAGAACCGATGAAAACGAAAAACTGGTTGGCGGCATCTCCGAAACTGTGCATCATTTCAGCAAACATCGCTACATTTCCGGTAATCAAATAGGCAGCGGTTTTAATAAGAGCAACTACAGTATTGACGATGGCTGCCAATAAAGCCGATTTGGTTCCGAACTTCATTAAGCCAAAAAATTCTTTCATAAAGTTTTCTCCTCTCCATTATGGCGTCGATTGGATTTAGCGCTATTTAGTTTATTTCCCTTAAGATGAACATTGAAAACCAAAGGGATCGAAAGGCATCTTATCGAAAAAATCCCACAAAAAAACAGGCGGTCGGGATGTCCCGACCGCCTGTTTTTAAAAGAAATTTAACACACGGAATCATTGGATTTAGGTACCGACAACCCGAACAGAGGGCGGAGGTACAATGCTACAAATGTTCCGGCTAAGGCCAGGATGCCCCAAATATAACCATGAAGGCTGAATGACGCAATGCCGCCGAAATAAGCACCGATGTTGCAGCCGAATGCCAAACGGGCACCGTAACCCATCATTAGACCACCAATTACAGAAGCGAAGAAGTTGCCTACTTTCACTTTCGTGAATTTGAACAAACCGCCGGCCGCTGAAGCAAGGAAAGCCCCAATGATTACACCGAAGTTCAAAATTGTCGTAGAGTCTGCAAAGATCGAAGACTCGAGCATAGCAGCATTGGCACCTTGCCAATACCCCCAGCTTGCTACATCCACGCCGAAGAATTCAGCGATTTTTGAGCCCCAAAGAGCAAATGCCGATGTGATGCCCCAAGGTGTACCACGGACCATCAATGTTACTGCATTTAATACAGCCAGAACGATCGCCGCTGCAAATAAAGGCCATGAACCGCGGAAAATCCGTTTCCATCCAGAAGCGGATGGAAGAGGTGCCATTTTCGGAGAACGTCTCTTTTTCTCAATAACCAAACTGATCAAAGCGACTAAGCCGAAAATGACAATCGATACAAGCCAAGCACCGCCATAACCGAGTCCGGTTGATGTGGCCAAAGAAATCGGCTCAAACGCCGGCATTTCTTCTGTCCAGAACGGTAAATGGTAAGCGCCGATGGTTGTTCCGATAATGAAGAACAGCAATGTCACGAACATGACAGTACGTCCGCCGCCAATGGCATACAAAGTTCCGGAAGCACAGCCGCCGCCAAGCTGCATGCCGATACCGAAGACAAATGCACCGACAACCAGACTGACGCCTACAGGCGAAACATAGCCTGCCACACCGGTTCCGAAGAACGAATAGCCATATGCCAAAATTGGGGCAAACAAAGTGACTGCCACAGCCAGCATCAGCATATGGGCCCGCATGGCTTGTCCGTTGCCGACCGATGCCAAGCGACGGAATGCAGAAGTGAAGCCGAAGCGTGCATGGAACAAGGTATAGCCAAGCAACAGGCCGATGATCAACAAGATAGGTTGTGAGATATGTTGAGTAGCCAACAAATAAATCGTCAACAAAGCGGCAACGACCAATCCGCCGACGATCAATGAAACTTGAGGACTATTTAAAGCTGTATCTTTTCGTGCAACCGGACCTTTTGCTTCGTCAACCGGTTGAACTTTCGTTATAGAAGTCATGAAATCATCCTTTTCTTAGTGAGTTAGTCGGGAATACTCAGCTATCATAATGCCTCACCCTTGCTGTGTCAACGAAAATTGCTCAATTGAATAAAAGCGGTATCGAATTTGTAAACAGTGAAATAAAGCGGGCAACAAGTTAAAATAAGCAACCAAAAACGAAAACTGGTTCAGATGGGTGTATACTAATAGAATGATTAAAAAGTGTGTGTGTTTGGAGGGAAATGGATGTTCAGTGATATTGCAGTAGAAGAATTGATTCCGTTAAGTGAAAAGAACAAAATGGTCCTGATCGATGTAAGGTCGCCATCTGAATATAAAAATTTCTCGATTCCCGGCAGCATCAACATTCCTTTTTTTGACGATGCCGAACGGGCGGAAATTGGCACTCTCTATAAGCAAGTAAGCGTAGCGGCAGCGAAAGAGCGAGGCCTTGCTATTATATCTGCTAAACTTCCAGAGTTTGTGAAGCAATTTAAACAAGTCGAAGGCAATAAAACGGTATTTTGCTGGCGCGGCGGTATGCGCAGCCGGACAACAGCCACGCTCCTGTCATTGATGGATGTTCATGTCAGCCGGCTGGAAGGCGGTATCCGTGAATACCGGAGATGGGTTCTCAAGCAGCTTGAGCAGTCTGAAGCGCCTTTTAAGGCATATGTACTGAACGGCCTGACCGGAACCGGCAAAACCCGAATTCTGAAAGCGCTGGAAGAGCAGGGCTATCCGGTTATCGATCTGGAAGGATTGGCTAACCATAAAGGTTCGATTTTTGGGCACATTGGCGTTGAACCCCATAACCAGAAAGTATTCGATTCCTTATTTGTCCAGCAATTTCGGGAACTGGAAAAAGCACCGTTTGTTCTATTTGAAGCTGAAAGTTCACGGATCGGCAAGGTAGTCATCCCCAATTGGGTGATGGAACTGAAAGCCAACAGCATCCAGCTCATCATAGACATGCCGATGGAAGAAAGAATCAAAGAAATCATCGAAGATTATCGTCCTGAAGAATATCAGGATGAGTGCATCGCCGCTTTCCAACGCATCAAAACCCGGATGCCACAGGATGTCTCGAAACAGATTGAAGAGGATCTGGAAACAGGTGAATTTGCTTCTGCTGTGCGTCTGTTGCTGGAGTTTTATTACGATTCCCGCTACAAGCACACCGGCCTTCAATATCCGGACCAGCAAAAGAAAGTACTTCAGGTCCGTAACCTGGAAGAAGCGATCGAAGCGATAAAAGAGCAGATTCCCGAACCTGAAAAGTCTTCGGTAAGCTGAGTCCTATCAAAATTGTAAGCGGGCTGTCCCATAAGGTCATGAAAAATGGCTTTTAGTGGGCAGCCCTTTTTTGCATACAAAAAAGGGCGAATGTCCATTTCGACGGACGCTTTCCGCGGGCACGGCCTCAGCCGGTTGCACCGTCTTCACCACGCGCTGTTCCCGCAGGAGTCGCCGTCTCCATTTCCATCTGCCAGAAAGCATCCGCCTAGCGCGCAGAATCTGGTTAAAAATAACGAAATTTATAATCATGCGCTAAAGCATATAAGTATTTTTTAGGTGAATCACAAGTGCAAACTAAAAGTAAGCTGAGTTGATTCACTCCAGGCAGTCAGTGATAATGAAGAGAGCAGCAAAATTCTACAACTGTTTCCGGTATTCGGGCATATACAGGAAGGAACTGGCCTTATGAACTTCTCACTTAATGAAACAAAAATAAAAAAATTATGCGGTCAGGCTGCTTTCAAAAAGGGCCGGGCTTTTATTCAGGCAGGCAAAATCCAGTTATCGCCGGATCCGAATGAAGATCGGCTGATGAAAGGGGTCGTCAGCGGACGCAATGAATTTTACGTCAGCGTTAAACAGGAAGCAGACGGGGAAATCCTGGCTTCCTGCAGCTGTCCGCCAGTCGGGTTTGTGTCGACTTATTGCCATCATATTGCCGGCGTCTTGTTGGCGATTGAGGACATGCAGCAGCGTGAGAATCCGGCTATGAAAATGCTCAATCTATTCACGCGGCAAACAGCCGGCACAAAAGGAAGACGGCAGTATTTCGACAAACGGCAAACCCTTCAAATTGAATTCAGCATCCTGCCGGTTTTAATGGGAAAATCGGGTTATATGCTGGGTCTGCGGATTGCTGGGGGAATAACGAACCTGGAACCGATTCGTGATATAGGAGGGTTCTTGGCTGCGGTAAGGACGGAAGAAGCGTATAGTGAATCACCGGGCTTTTCTTACGCACCACCGGACCACCGCCTTGAAGATGACACTGAAAAAGTCCTCGATTATTTGGCGAAAACCCGAATGGCCGGAGTTGGAAATCTTGAGCAAACTGATTTATTGGTGATGGCTGCATCGGATTGGGAGCGGCTATTGCCTTTAATGCAAGCCGCACCTAACGTCAAACTTATAGGGGCAGGACGAATTATCGAAGGCATCCGTATCGAAAAGGAAATGCCGCTATCTTTCCATTTCGATAAAAACCGATCAGGTGGATTTCGGCTGGATGTAGAAGGGCTGGAAGAAGTGCTGATTCTGAAGGCTTACGACATGGCAATTGCGGATGGCGCTCTATACCATTTGACTGAAGAAGATGCCAGGCGCCTTGCGGAACTGAAGGAAATGCTGCCTGGCTCAATCGACCAGCTGATCATTCCATCACAGGAAATGGATCGATTTATGGCGACGGTTGCCCCTGGGTTGGAGCGTTTAGGAAAAGTGCATATTTCAGATGCCGTAGCAGAGCGGCTGGTGGAAACCCCTCTACGCGCCAAACTGTTTCTCGACCGCATCAAACACCGGCTGCTGGCCGGAGTGGAATTCCATTACGGACATTTGGTCATCAATCCATGTGAAGAGCCGGAAGACGAATTCCGCCATTACCCGGGAGTCCGCAGACAGCGAGAGCAGGAACAGGAAATCCTGCGAATCATGAAAGACAGTGCATTTACACAAACTGAAGGCGGCTTCTACATGCAGGATGAAGAAGCGGAATACCAGTTTCTTTATCATGTCATTCCAGTACTGGAAGAATTGATGCAAATTTACGCAACGACAGCTGTGAAGCTGCGAGTCCAAAAAAATTATGGCGGCCCTAAAGTGAAAGTTGAAATCAGTGAACGCACTGATTGGCTGGAGTTCCGTTTCGACCTTCAGGATATACCGGAAGCAGAAATCAAAAAGATTCTAAAGGCATTGGAGGAAAAGCGGCCTTATTACCGCATCCCTAACGGAACGTTAATGTCTTTGGAGACGGCAGAATTCCTTGATTTAAGTGAATTTCTGCGTGAATTGGATATCACCGCAGCCAATTTTGGCAGAGAAGAGATCCGGATTCCATTGGTTCATGGGCTGCATTTGGCCGCATCATTGGATGAGGGACAGCTTCTTGATCCCGGAGCCGGCTTTGCGCACCTTCTGCAAAATTTGAATCGTCCGGAAGAGCTCGATTCAGACATACCGGAAAGTTTGAACGGTGTACTCCGCGATTACCAGGAAGCGGGTTTCCGTTGGCTCAAGCTGTTGGCCAAGTATAAATTCGGCGGAATCTTGGCTGATGACATGGGACTCGGCAAAACCTTGCAGAGCATCGCTTTCATCGTATCGATGCTGTCGGATATCCGTAAGCGTCAGCAGCCTGTGCTTGTGGTTGCGCCTTCATCGCTCGTCTATAACTGGTTGAACGAACTGACGAAGTTTGCACCAGCTGTAAAAGCCAAGGTCATCGATGGCAATAAAACACAGCGGGCATCTTTAATTAAAAACTCACAAGAGATGGATGTCATCATCACTTCCTATCCTTCCTTGCGCATGGATCAAGTACTGTATCGGGATCAACATTTTCATACGGTATTTTTTGATGAAGCACAGGCGTTTAAGAATCCTGTGACACAAACGGCGAAGGCGGTCAGAGGGATTCAGGCGGATTATCGCTTTGCGCTTACCGGTACGCCGATTGAAAATTCACTCGACGAGTTATGGTCCATTTTCAATGTGGTGTTTCCGGAGTTGTTGCCAAACCGCAGGCTGTTCAGCGAAATGAGACGTGACAGCATCAAAAAGCGGGTGCGGCCATTCATTCTGCGCCGCATCAAGACGGAGGTTTTAACGGAACTTCCGGATAAAGTAGAGACAATCCAATTTTCAGATCTTCAGAAAGAGCAGAAGAAATTATACGCGGCTTATTTAGCAGAGTTGAAACAGGATGCACTGAAACATTTGAACAAAGACAGCTTCCAAAAGAACCGCATCCGAATTTTAGCCGGATTGACCAGGCTGCGCCAACTATGTTGCCATCCCGCATTATTTGTGGAAGGTTATGAAGGAGGTTCCGCCAAATTTGATCAGTTGATGGAGATTGTAGAGGAATGCCGTCTTTCCGGAAGGCGTGTGCTGGTATTTTCGCAATTTACTCAAATGCTGGGCCTCATCGGTCACCAGTTGGCGAAAGAGGGCGTGCCTTATTTTTACCTGGATGGCCAAACGCCGCCTATGGAGCGGGTGGACTTATGCAGCCGCTTCAATGAAGGGGAAGGCGATTTGTTTTTGATTTCCCTGAAAGCCGGAGGGACAGGCCTGAATCTGACGGGCGCTGACACAGTCATTCTTTACGATTTGTGGTGGAATCCGGCTGTCGAACAGCAAGCTGCTGACCGGGCACATCGCATGGGACAGAAAAAGGAAGTGCAAGTGGTTCGGCTTGTCGCGAAAGGCACCATCGAAGAAAAGATCAATGAGTTGCAGATGAAAAAGAAAAACCTGATCGATGATGTCATCCAGTCAGGAGAAGAACCGCTGAAAGCCATGTCAGCTGATGATATCCGGGAAATTTTGACGATGTAATCCTATGAGTGTTGCTTATTTATGCCGTTTCAACGGTCAGTGTTATGAAAAATCCCCGCTGACCGAATTTTTTATGGATTCAACTAAAGAGCTTCTTCGAAAAGGAATTATTGTGTGGGTTTTGGTAAAATGGTTGAAAGAGAGCCGAGGTGTTGATATGGATCCGAAAAGCATGCTGGAAAAAGTGAAAAACCGGGTTCCTGATGTACTAGGGAATAAGGATTTTTCTAAATACGCCATTCTTTTGCCCCTTATCGAAAAAGAGGGAGAAATTCATGTCCTCTTTGAAGTCCGTTCATACGATTTAAGAAACCAGCCAGGCGAGATTTGTTTTCCAGGCGGCAAAATCGATTTCCAGGATCAGACCGAAGAAGACACGGCGGTCCGGGAAACGATTGAAGAACTGGGAATAAAAAGAGAAGAAATTTCGAATATCTTTCCATTGGACTACATCGTTTCGCCTTTTGGCATGATTGTCTACACATTTGCCGGCATTATCGATCCTGAAGCCGAATTCAGCCCGAATCCGCCGGAAGTAGATAGCATCTTTACGGTGCCGCTGTCTTTTTTCCTGGAAAAAGAACCGAAAGTGTACAGCATCAACTTTGATATCCAGCCGGAAGAAAGCTTTCCCTATGATTTGATTGCCGGAGGAGAAAATTACAATTGGCGGACGCGCCAGGTTGATGAGTTTTTTTATATTTATGACGACAAAGTTATTTGGGGATTGACCGCAAAAATACTTGCCCACTTTATTGAGATCATTCGCTGAATGGTCTTTTTGTTTTGGAAGAAAACGGGTCTTTTATCGTAATTTTTGAATTATGGCTGCCGAAGCTTTTAAAGGGCGGCAAGAACGTGTATAATTATTCATATTACTGATAATTATAATTATTTTCACAAAAGGAGTCCTGACGATGACTACATATCAGCTTGAGGTTATTGAAAATACCAGCAAAAAAGAAAAACCAGTGAAAGATCAAGTACCATTCGGGACTACGTTCACAGATCATATGTATATCTTGGAATACGAAACTGAAAAAGGCTGGTATGATCCAAAAATCGTTCCGTACGGCCCGATCAGCCTGGATCCGGCAGCGATGATTTTCCATTATGGCCAAACAGTCTTTGAAGGAATGAAAGCTTACCGTACAGAAGATGGCCGTATTTTATTGTTCCGTCCGGAAAAGAACTTTGAGCGTCTGAATCTTTCAAGCGAGCGCTTGAGCATTCCGCCAATTGATGAACAACAAGCTTTGGAGCATTTGACGCAATTGATCAAGCTTGAAAAGGAATGGGTACCGAAAACACCCGGAACTTCCCTGTATATCCGCCCTTATATCATTTCAACAGACGCCAACCTGGCAGTCGGACCGTCTCAAACCTATAAATACATGGTGATCTTGTCACCGGTCGGATCTTACTTCCCAGGTGGCCTTCAGCCGGTTGTCATCCATGTGGAAGACAAGTTCACCCGTGCTGTAAAAGGCGGCACCGGTATGGCCAAAACCGCCGGAAACTATTCATCGGGTTACCAGGCTCAAGCGAATGCCAAGAAAGAAGGCAACGCGGATGTCCTGTGGCTGGACGGCGTCGAGAAAAAATACATTGAAGAAGTCGGCAGCATGAACATTTTCTTCAAGATCAACGGCGAAGTGGTGACGCCTGAATTGAACGGCAGTATCTTGAAAGGCATCACGCGCATGTCCATTATCGAGTTGCTTGGCACATGGGGAATTAACGTAACAGAAAAACGCATTTCCATTGATGAACTGTATGAAGCCTATGAAGCAGGCCAAGTAGAGGAAGTCTTCGGCACCGGAACAGCTGCTGTTATTTCTCCGGTTGGAGAATTAAACTGGAAAGGCCAAAAAATGATCATCAACAACCATGAAATCGGTGAACTGTCGCAAAAACTATATGACACGATCACAGGCATCCAGACTGGGAAAGTTGAAGATACACTCGGTTGGACCGTAGAAGTAAAATAACAGCGAAAAAGTAAATCTGAAGCCCGTCGCTGCCCGGTTATCCTTCGTGATAACTTGGCAACGACGGGCTTTTCATTGCGTTGAGCCAACAGCGATTCATAAATTAATGAAAATCAGCACATCATTGAAGAAAGACTGGAAGTATTATGATATGGTAGAAAACAGCAATTTACCCTTGAGCGGGGAATCCAAACTTGGATCGACCTGCTTATTTTGACGGGAAAAGGAGTGTGTAAAGCAGTGAAAAGCATAACCGGTTTAAAGCGCGTCCATTTTATATTGCTGATGGGCGCATTAACATCCTTGATTCCGTTCACGATTGATATGTATTTGCCGGCATTTCCAATCTTAGCCGACGTCTATGAGACGAATGCCACTTCTGTTCAATTGAGCTTGACCGCTTGTCTGCTTGGGCTGGCACTCGGCCAATTGATCGCTGGCGCACTCAGTGATATGCAGGGGAGACGCAAGCCGTTGCTGATTTCCCTGGTTGCTTATGCAATAGCGTCGGTAGCGTGCATTTTTGCTCCCAACATTTACATATTTATTCTCTTGCGCTTTGTACAGGGATTTGCGGCTTCAGGCGGGCTGGTTATTTCCCGGGCAATCGTACGGGATGTCAGCAGTGGAGCGGAATTGACCAGGTTGTTCGCTTTACTGATGGTCGTAAACAACCTGGTGCCATTACTGGCGCCTTCTGTCGGCAGCGGAGTGCTGTTGTTTGCCGACTGGCGCGGGATTTTCCTGGTGCTGACCGTATTGGGGATCGTCTTGCTGCTGATTTCGGCTTTCCGCTTAAAGGAAAGTCTCCCTCCCGAAAAGCGCGTCCCGAGCAACTTAAAATCGACGTTCAGCAATTTCGCGGGAATTCTGAAGAACCGCCAGTTTACCGGTTACGCATTGGCGCAAGGCTTTCTGATCGGAGGTGTTTTCGCCTATGTGTCTGGAACGCCTTTCATCTATCAAAATATTTACGGCGTTTCACCTCAGGTGTTCAGCCTGTTGTTCGGTATGAATGGCATCGGTTTGATTATCGGAAGTTACGCTGTCGGCCGGTTCTCGCATGTCTGGTCTGAGAAACGCTTCCTGGAAACAGCTCTATACAGCGCAACTGCCGCTGGTGCGGTTCTGCTGGCTGTTGTGGTACTGGAAGGGCCTTTGTGGGCCGTTGTCATTCCGATTTTCTTTTTCGTCATGTCGATCGGTGTGGTCGGAACGGCCGCATTCACACTCGCTATGGAAAGCCAGGGCCATGTAGCAGGAAGTGCTTCTGCGCTATTGGGGCTGTTGCCTTTCGTTTTAGGGGCTGCGACAGCTCCACTTGTAGGGATTGCTGGAGAAAATACCGCAGTGCCAATGGGACTCGTCATTTTCTCTATGTGTGCCATCGCCTTATTGGCCTATCTCCTATTGGCGAAAAATTCAACTTCAACGACTTGAACTCACGAAAGCCCAGAGATTTCTGGGCTTTTTGTAATGCGTTTAAATGCCTATTTTTAGGAATTTACAGAAGCTAAACATAAGCTTCATGAAGGCTTAATATTCAGGCCCTACACTGAACTTGTTCATCAAATGACTGGAGGGAAAAAAATGATACATAGAAACTTGAAAATGAAAGTACTTCCGATTGCTTTAGCTTCAGCAGTAGCTTTAACAGGAGTAAGCTCCTTCTCGTTATCAGCAGAAGCGCATGGCCCCGGCAACAATCAAGGAAAAGCTCCCGAGCACAGTCAAGGGAAGGGCAAAGGCGGCCATAAAAAAGATAAAGTAAAAAACGTCATTTTCCTGATCGGTGATGGTGTTGGGACATCGTATACATCTGCTCACCGGTATTTGAATGACGATCCTTCTACTAAGATGGTCGAAGCTATGTCGTTTGATCCGTATTTGGTTGGACAGCAATCGACTTATCCGGAAGATCCGGCGCAAAACATCACCGATTCAGCTTCAGCGGCAACAGCCATGTCTGCCGGCATCAAAACGTATAACAACGCCATTGCTGTCGATAACGATGAAAGTGAAGTGAAAACAGTCCTCGAGGCAGCCAAAGAAAAAGGCAAAGCGACAGGATTGGTTGCAACTTCTGAAATCACGCACGCCACACCGGCATCATTCGGTGCACATGATATTGCCCGGAAAAATATGAACGCTATTGCCGACGATTATTACGATGAATTGATCAATGGCGAGCATAAAGTCGATGTATTGCTGGGTGGAGGCGTCGATTTATTCGATCGTCCGGACCGTAACCTTACGGAAGAGTTCCAGAAAGACGGCTATAGCTACGTGACAGACCGCGACGAATTGCTGAGCAACGATGCAGAGCAGGTACTTGGGTTGTTTGCGCCGGCTGGCCTTCCGAAACTGATTGACCGTGATGACAGCACGCCATCATTGGCGGAAATGACAACGTCTGCAATCGACCGATTGTCTGAAGATGAAGACGGCTTCTTCCTGATGGTCGAGGGAAGCCAAGTAGATTGGGCAGGGCATGACAATGACATTGTGGCTGCTATGAGTGAGATGGAAGACTATGATCGAGCATTCCAGGAAGCGATCAAATTTGCTGAAGAAGACGGCAATACATTGGTCGTCGCGACTGCCGACCATTCGACTGGCGGCTTCTCCATTGGCGCAGACGGCATCTACAACTGGTTCGCTGAGCCGATCAAAGCAGCAAAGCGCACTCCGGATTTCATGGCTGAACAAATCGTCAGCGGAGCGGATGCAGAAGCAACTTTAAAGGAGTTTATCGACCTTGAACTGACAACTGATGAAATTGCTGCTGTGAAAAAAGCAGCGGCTGGCGGCAAGTATACGGATGTCGACAATGCCATTGAAAAGATTTTCGATAAGCGCTCGCATACCGGCTGGACAACTGGCGGCCACACTGGGGAAGATGTTCCGGTTTATGCATACGGCCCCGCAAGCGATAAATTTGCTGGACAGCTCGACAATACCGATCACGCAAAAATCATCTTTGATTTGCTGAAAGCGAAAGTGGAGATCAACGATAAATAATGTTCTTGAAATAAAGGATGGAATGGGGAACTGACATGAAAAAAACCGTTTATTTATTGGCGCTCTCCGCGCTATTGCTGGGAGGATGTTCAGAATCGGATGATTCGACAATGATCGCTTCGGCAGCCGATCAGACAAACGATATTCCGGGTTATTATGATGGTTATGTTCTGAGCCCGCAGGTGACAGATGACCGTCTGCTGCAGGAAACCGGCCAAAACAAGCGGGATGCCAAAGGAGAGGCAACAGTGAAGGCGGTGAACATGGACAGTGAAACCTATAAGGCGGGTCCGGTGGAGCTGATTGTGGCAGAATCGAAAATCCTTCAGCTCGAACCGGATTATAGCCTGATTGATTTTTTTCATTCCTATACACATGAACAGGAATTTGAAGTCGTGAAGATGTTTGTGGAAATCACCAATACCTCCGATGAACCTATCCATTTTGCACCGGTAGCGTTACTCGAAACTGCTGAAGAAGAATTGAAGCTGTGGGAAGATGATATTTATCTGGAAGAATTGAATGGTGAATTGGCTCCAGGTGAAACCAAGACAGGCAATGTCGGATTTATTATCGAAAAAGGTGGAATTGAATCGATAAATATCACCACCAGTGATGTCTTCGACAGCAAGGACAAACAAATCGCCAAAGCAGTAGAATTCAATACGCAGTTCGAATAATATCGGATTTTTGTAAAATTTTTTTAGAAAAAAAGTAATTATTAAAGTTTGGCAGGCTCTATTCCAGAGCCTGTTTTTCTATTTTTAAAATTGACGGAAAATAAAGAAAATATGTTTTTAAACAGATTGGAACAGTGTATGATAGAAGCAATTAAAACGGACGGAATAGGAAATTTCTTTACTAAAAGGAGAGGTTCGCCATGAAGCTGGTGGAACTGTATATCAGGGAAGTAACAAGAAGGCTGCCGGAAAAAAAGCGTGCTGAAGTTGAAGAAGAGCTGCGGACGATTATTGCGGAGAAGCTGCCGGTTGACTGCATGGAACAGGATGTGAAAAATATGCTTGCCGAATTGGGCCATCCAGCAGTTTTGGCGAGCCGATATGCGGATCGGCCCATGTATTTGATCGGTCCAAGGTATTATGATCTTTATCTTCAGCTGTTGAAGCTTGTCTTGCCGATTGCCATCACTGTAACGACCATTGTCATTTTGATTGTCACGATTGTTTCAGGGGCAGGAGAGGAACCGGTCTTCACCATCATCGGAGAATTGATTGGACGAATCATTTCCGGAATCATCAATGCAGTGGTTCAAGCGGTCTTCTGGCTGACACTGGTTTTGGCATTTGTGGAACGCGCAGAGCATTCGAAATCGCAAAGGCCGTTGGGATTGAATTTTGAAGAATGGACACCGGATGACTTAAGGGAATTCCCAGAGCGTCCGCACATTTCCAAAGAAAAACGGATTCCCCGAAGCCAAATATTCGGCAGCCTGATTTGGACGGCTATTTGGACGACCGTTTATTTTAATGCAGATAAGCTGCTTGGAATTTACCAGCAAGGGCGGCAAGGCGGACTGGAATTTACCACACCCATCTTCAATCAGGCTGTTCTTGTTTCCTATTGGCCCCTGATTATCCTGGTCGTCGTACTGGAAATCACTTTGGCAGTCTATCAATGGCGGGCTGTACAATGGACCAATAAACTGGCGCTGTTCAATGCTTTTGTCCAAACGACTTCCGTATTGGTATTTGTTCTGGTATTCACCAATTCCAATTTAGTCAATGAAGCATTCCGCCAATGGCTTACTGATCTCTTTGGCGGGACGGCCTTCCTTACTTGGCTTATTGGCAGTATTTTAGTGGTGGTCATCATTTCTTCTGCTATAGATGCCATTCAAGGCATCCGAAAAGCCAGGATCCGTTCCCGATAGCAGTGGGCTGCACTGAATTCAACCACAAGGAAATCAACGATGGCGCAGGGAACTTTTCCCTGCGTTTTTTTGATGGAACAACCAAGGACTTTAATAAAGACATAATGATTTTGTAAACGCATTCTTTAATATACTATTCAATTCTTATGAAAATATTCCTAGTAAACGCCGATAAATAAGGGAATGTAAATTATTTTGATGAAAAATAGTTATTTTACAGTAAATTTGTTTTTTTCTAAATATTATGTTTATATATTTAAAAAACATGGTATCATAATTTATGCTTTTAACCACGACATCAGGAGGAACGTTCATATGATTACATTTTTTGCTGCTTTGGCATTACTTATTTTAGGATATGTTTTTTATTCGAAATTTATTGAGCGTGTTTTTGGCGTCGATGACAATACACCAACTCCGGCCTATGCCAAAACAGACAAACTGGATTATATGCCAATGAGCTGGTGGAAAGGCAATCTGATCCAACTGTTGAATATCGCTGGCCTTGGTCCGATTTATGGAGCAGTTGCCGGAGCGTTATATGGTCCAGTCGCTTTTGTCTGGATTGTGCTTGGCTCTATTTTCGCAGGAGGCGTGCATGATTACTTTTCGGGCGTCATGTCCATGCGCCATGGCGGTGCCCAATTTCCGACATTGGTAGGGAAGTACCTGGGTAAGAACGCCAAAGTATTTATCAATGGCCTGTCTTTAGTTTTGATGCTGCTGGTGACTGCAGCGTTTACTGCAGGACCTGCCCAGTTAATTGCCCAAATTACGCCAATTAACTTTATGACTGCTTTAATCATCATTTTCTTCTACTTTATCCTGGCGACGATTTTGCCGATAAATAAAATAATTGGCCGTATTTACCCCCTGTTGGGCGCCATTTTATTGTTTATGGCGGTAGCTGTAGCGGTAGCATTGGTCTTCTCGGGAAAACCGATGCCAAACTTGACATTTGCCAACCTGCATCCGGGTGATCTGCCGATTTGGCCATTGCTGATGGTGACCATTTCATGTGGCGCCATATCAGGATTTCACTCTACACAAAGCCCGATCATTGCACGCACGATGAAAAAAGAAACCGATGGCCGAAAGATTTTTTATGGTGCTATGATCATTGAGGGAGTTATCGCCTTAATATGGGCAGCAGCGGGCATGACATTCTTCAATGGTACGGAAGGCTTGGGAGCAGCGCTTGCTGCTGGAGGGCCATCAGGCGTTGTCAACGAAATCTCCATTTCCCTATTGGGTACGATGGGTGGACTGCTGGCGATTTTCGGTGTCATCATCCTGCCTGTAACGACTGGTGATACGGCGTTACGGTCTTCACGAATGATCTTGACGGACATCCTTTCGAAATTTGTAAACATGGAAGGCAAAGTGAAGGTCCTGCTGGTGACGATTCCACTGGCGATTCCAACCTTCTATATGGCAACAATCGATTATACTTTCTTGTGGAGATATGTCGGCTGGACGAATCAGCTGGTGGCGACATTCATGTTGTGGACAGCTGCAGTTTACCTGATGAAGAACTATAAGTTCCACTGGGTGGCTGGAGTGCCTGCCATGTTCATGACCGCCGTAGTCTCTATGTATATCTTCTATGCACCGGAAGGCTTGAACATGGATTATCAAATTTCCGCCATTATTGGCGCCTGCATCACTTTGGTGGTGTTGCTATGGTATGTGGCACAAATTATCAAATACAGAAGCTTGAAACAGCTAGAGGCGGATTATCGCCCACTATAACCAAAACTCCCACAGGGCCTGGCTCTGTGGGAGTTTTTCTGTCTATGAGGGAATCATGTGAACATAGAATTTATTTACAGTATAGTAAAATAAGAAGCATTTTTGATATTCAAGGAGGAGAAATGGATGGTTGCATTGATAAAAGGACAAAAAGTGGATTTAACGAAAACACATCCACGCTTGAAGAATTTAAAGATTGGATTAGGATGGAATGTCAGCCAGACGGCTTCATCGATTGATTTGGATGCAGTGGCGTTGCTTGTGGATGCGGAAGGCAAAGTCGCTGGAAAAGAACATCTGGTCTACTACAATAACCTGTCGGACACAGCCTCTGCGGTCAAGCTTACAAACGATAATCAGACAGGAGCTGGGGATGGAGACGACGAACAAATCACTGTTCAATTGGATAAAATTCCAGGCGGAATCAAGAAAATTGCCGTAGCGATCAGTATTTATGAAGGAAAGGCAAAAAAACAGGATTTTGGCCAGGTGGCAAATGCTTATGTCCGGATTGAAGACGCCGACAGCCAAAAAGAATTGTGCCGTTACGATTTGGGCAGGGACTTCAACCAGGACCTGACGTTATTGACAGGAGAAGTGTATTTGCATAATGGAGAATGGAAGTTTTCCGCGATCGGCCAAAGCGTTTCCGGTGATCTTGGGGAACTGTGCAGGCAATTCAATCTGGAGCTGCCAGCGGAAGCATTCCTGAAAAAGGCTCAGGCTGTGAAAACAGAGACACCGAGCGCTAAATCTGCTCCGGTGAACTTAAAAAAAGTGGAGCTTAAAAAGACCGGCGACAAAATCAATTTGAACAAAACCGAATCGCCTTTAGGTGAAATAGTGGTTAATTTAAATTGGACGCAAAAAACGGGCGGAGGATTTTTGTCATCGGTTCTCAACGCCGGCAAATCAGTGGATTTGGATTTGGGCTGTCTGTTTGAGTTGGAGGATGGTTCCAAGGGTGCTGTCCAGGCGTTAGGCAATGCTTTTGGAAACTTGAAGCAACAGCCCTATATCGCGCTTGACCATGACGATCGGACAGGTACGTCCAAAAGTGGAGAAAACCTTCGCATTAATGGAGATCAGCTCAAGAAATTCAAACGTATACTGGTTTATGCTTTTATCTATGAAGGAGCGGCGAATTGGGCAGAAGTGGACGGGGTAGTGACTTTGAAGCAAAAAAATGGCCCGGACGTCGAAGTCCGCTTGGATGAACACCGCAAAGGCAAGCGGATGTGCGCCATCGCTTTGATCGAAAATGAGAAAAACCAAACCTTGAGCGTCAAGAAAGTGGTCGAGTACTTTGCCGGCCACAGGGAAGTGGACAAAGCTTTTAATTGGGGCATGACCTGGAGCGCAGGATCTAAATAAAAAGGGGAAAAGAGCATGGAACCATTCCATGCTCTTTTGTTTTGGCCGAAATCGTTCTGATTTGTCGGACTGATCGCGGGTTAATTTAAATAATTGCTTGTTGAATCCTGCTGTAAAAAGATCAGTGAAACCTTGTTTAAACTCTCTGCTTGTCTTTCAGTCGGCCCGTTCCGTCAAAAGTGCCGTTTGCGGATGGTGGGATTTGTGATAGACTGGCATTTCAACTTAAAATTAAAATTTTCAATTTAGTTTGAATAAATAATCCTTTTGAGTTCTTAAAGCTTGTTGCATAAGGAAATAAGAGATTTAAACTTTCATTAAAGTGAATAAATATTCAACTTTGTTGCATATTTAGATTGAGGAAATGTATTTATAGAGGAAAAAACATTTTATAACATTGACTTAAAATGCAAAACAGTGCATAATAACTCTATTAAATAGATTCGGGAAAGAAATGTTGGAAACAATGTCACGGAGGCAAGGTTCTTCCGTTTTTAGATGAAATGGAAGAATTTTTTTTATTTATCAAAATCGGGTGGTGACTGCACGTGGAGAAGAAAAGAATTGTTGTGAAGATTGGCAGCAGTTCATTGACAGATGAACGTGGCAAGCTGTCGATTGAAAAATTACGTGAGCACGTGGATGCGCTGGCTCGCTTAAAAGAATATGGGCACGAAGTCATTCTGATATCGTCGGGAGCAGTGGCGGCAGGGTGCACAAGCATGGGTTATTTATCGCGCCCTGATACGGTGGTCGATAAGCAATCAGCCGCCGCGGTCGGACAAAGCCTGTTGTTGCAGGCTTATGCTGATGAATGCAAAAAACATGAGATCGTGGCAGCTCAGCTGCTGTTGACGAAAGATTTGTATAAAAATGCCAATGCGACCATTTCAAAATTACTGGAAAGAAACGTCATGCCGATTATCAATGAAAATGACTCTGTTTCTGTAAAAGAGCTGACATTTGGAGACAATGATATGCTGTCGGCATTGGTCAGCGGGCTTGTCCATGCGGACTTCCTAGTGATTCTGACAGATATTAACGGCATTTATCAAGACAACCCAAGAACCAACCCACAGGCTCAAAAATATCTCCATCTTCAGGAAATCCCCGATGAATTAATAGAAGCTACCTCCTCGGAAGGCTCTGAAGTCGGAACAGGGGGCATGAAGTCAAAAGTTGAAGCCGCAAGAACGGCTTTGGCTTTAGGCGTCCAAGTGTTCATCGGTTCCGGGACAGGCAGCGAAAAGTTAGTCGACATTTTCCAGGGCAGAGGCGACGGAACCTACATCGGTGTCAAAACAGAACTGAGTGTTTAAGCAAAGGGAAATCGAAAGGGGCATCAGGAATGACCGAACTTCTACAGGAACAGCAAACTGAAAGCGAACTTCTCCAAAAGGCTAAGCAAGCGAAACAAGCTGCAGCCACATTGGCGAAATTGACGACCAAGCAAAAAAATAACGCCTTGCGTTTGATTTCAGCTCAATTGCTGGAAGAACAGGTCTATATCTTGGAAGAAAACAGCAAGGATGTTGAACAAGGACGCCAAAACAGAATGAGTGACTCCTTGGTCGACCGTCTTCAACTGGATCAATCCCGCTTGAAAGACATGGCGGATGCGCTGGTTCAATTGACAAAGCTGGCAGATCCCATAGGAGAAGTGCTGGAAAAATGGGAACGGCCAAACGGTTTGACGATGTCTAAAATCCGCGTGCCTTTGGGCGTTGTCGGAATGATTTATGAAGCGCGTCCGAATGTCACGGTTGATGCGTCCAGCTTATGTCTGAAAACCGGGAATTCTATCGTGCTGCGCGGCAGCTCCACAGCAATCCACTCCAATAAAGCCATTGTTGCCGTTATTCATCGGGCACTCCAGAAAAGTGAAGTTCCAGTCGAATCCGTGCAATTATTGGAAGATACGAGCAGAGAAGCAGCTTCCCATATGTTTAAATTGAATCAATACCTGGATGTCCTCATCCCGCGAGGCGGTGCAAAACTCATTCAGACGGTCGTCCAAAACTCCACGGTTCCCGTCTTGGAAACAGGTGCAGGAAACTGCCATATATATATTGATGAGACAGCGGATATAAAAATGGCGATTGAGATTGCGTTGAATGCCAAAACGCAGCGCCCTTCAGTGTGCAACTCCTGCGAAAGCATTTTGGTCCACAAAACTTGGGCAGACAAGCATTTAGCGGAGTTGTTTTCCGCTTTGCAGAACAAGCAGGTTGAAATCCATGGGGATGAGTCTATCCAACAACTCTCTCCTACGGTCATACCTGCAGAAAATGCAGATTGGGGAACGGAATACTTGGGTCTGGAAGTGGCAATGAAGACGGTCACTGGTGTGGATGAAGCGATTCAGCACATCAATACTTACGGAACCAAGCATTCTGAAGCGATCATTTCTTCCAATTCTGCAAATGTCGATCAATTCTTCATGGAAATTGATGCAGCAGCAGTCTACCATAACGCTTCTACGCGCTTCACAGACGGCTTTGAATTTGGGTTTGGCGCCGAGATTGGCATCAGTACACAAAAGCTTCATGCGCGGGGGCCTATGGGCTTGCCTGCATTAACTTCAACAAAATACATCATCCGCGGCAGCGGCCAGATAAAGTAAACTATAGAAAAAAGACCGGAGGCATTTGCTTCCGGTCTTTTTTGTGTCAGGCCTGTGCTTTTGTTCGGTTATGCTTCCACATCAGGTAACGGTAGCGGACAGTGCAGCCGATGCAATAGCCCATCAATGCAACTCCTGCTGCAAGTATGACCATAATGCTGAAGGCATAAGCAGCCAGTTGGATGCCTAAAGAGAAGAAAAGGAGTGACAGCCCCAGGCAAATCGTTGCAATCCATTGATTGAACAATTGCTGGTCTTTGTCTTCCTGCTGGTAGCTCGCTGACGGCTTTTTCAGAAAGCGGCGGCTAAAGTGGATGACAGGATTTTTCTTGGTGATCAATGTATAGGCTCCAACCGCAAACGGCAACAGCAAAATGGCTGGATGGAACAACAATGCTGCCAATACGGTGACGACGATGAAAGCTTGGTTTATTTGGACAAGGGGTTTGGGAATGGTCATGAACTCTCCTCCTTCAATTAAAACTTATTATACCTAGTAAATTACTAGGAACAAACCTAATTGCTCAGAAAGAGAGTCATTCGATTCGTTTTCTACATCAGCTGGGTAATGAACAATGTAGCCATGCCAAAATAGATCAATAAGGACAAGATGTCATTGATTGTCGTAATTAGCGGACCGGAAGCCACAGCCGGGTCAATATTGAATCGATAAAGAATCAAGGGAATGATTGTTCCGGCTAAGGTCCCGATAATCAAAGTCATCAGTAGCGAACCGCCGACCACAATGCCCAGCACAAAATTGCCTTGCCATACATAAGCAATCAATAAAATGAGAACAGAGCAGATGGCTCCGATGATGATGCCGACCCATAATTCCCTGATGACCAGCTGGACGGTCTGTTTAAAATTCAGCTTCTGGGAAGCCAATCCACGGACCACAACGGACAGCGACTGCGTACCCGTATTTCCGGTCATGCCGGCAATCATCGGCATAAAGAACGTCAGCGCTACAACAGTCTGAAGCGTTTCTTCGAATCGGCTGATGATGCCGCCGGAAAACAAGCCGATAAACAACAGGAGAATCAGCCAAGGCAGACGGCGATAAGCCGCAATCAAAGCAGGCGTATTAAAGTCGATTGACTTACCGGAAGCCGACAATTTTTCAATGTCTTCATTCGCTTCCTGCATGACGACATCGATGACATCGTCCACCGTGATGACCCCGGCAAGCGTATTGTCTTTTTCAACAATCGGCAACGTGACGAAATCATAGCGGCTGATCAATTGGGCGGCCTCTTCCTGGTCGGTCAGGACGTCGGCTTTGATGACGCGGTTGTACATGACTTCTTCGATTTTGTCCTCAAGGTTTCCAAGAATCAAATCCTTATAAGAAAGAACGCCAAGCAGCTTTTTGTCTTCGTCCACTACATAGAGGTAGTTGAGGTATTCCGCTAATTCGGCAAATTGCTTGATCTTATCGATAGCTTGCCGAATCGTGTAATGCCGTGGAATCCATACATAGCGGTTATTCATTAAGCGTCCCGCTGTTTCAGGTGGATACGTCATCGTATTGTGGACAAACCGGGAGTCGTCCTGATTGATCTGCGACAACAGCTCTTCAATGCGTTCCGGTTCCAAGTCGGCCAGCAACAAAGCCAAGTCGTCGTTGTCCATACGATCGAGGACCTTTGCCGATTTTTCTATACCCAGCTTATGAAGAATATCAATTTGTTCATTTTTCGGAAGTTCCTGCATCAGTTCCGTCAGTTGGCGGATCGTCAAATAGAGGAGAAACTTATTGCGGTGTTTGTCCGGCAGATGCCGGTACTGGATCGCCATATCATACGGCTGGAGCTCATCCAGGATGTCCTGGAATTCAATTATTTTTCCTTCTTTCATGGCCTTGATCAACGCCAATGTAATTTCGTCTTCAAGCAATGCTACAGTCATGGGGCTCACTCCTTCTATGCGGAAAATCCAGAAACTCTATTGTTGATTATTGCCTTAAATGCATGATTTGAAAAGGGGAGAAAAAAAGATAGCAGAATTGAATTAATTGACATATAATAATGAAAATCTGAAAAGGCAAACTTCACCGAAAGGGAAGGACGCAAAGCCATGAGCCTAACCGTTGAAAAATGCAAGGTTGTCAGGTTGCCTGGGTCTCGTTCTGTGAGCCACGGCCAGCAGAATGGGAGGAATAGAGATATGAAAAAATTAATGATGGCAGGTGTGTGGTTATTGTTTATGCTGACACAAACCGGTTTTCAGGCTCAAGCGGCTGAAGTGGATGTCAAAGCCACTTGGTTGTGGAATCCGTGGATGATCTACGAAGATGAAGCGGGTACGATCGCTTTTCTCGAAAGCAAAAATGTAAACAAAGTATATGTCCAGATTGATGCGGATATTCCGGCTGGTGTATACCAGAGCTTCATCGAAAAAGCTGGAGCTGCGGGCATGGCCATTTACGCGTTGGATGGAGCGCCTGACTGGGTGGCAGCAAAAGGATTTACCAAACAGGACCGGTTGATGTCTTGGTTGTCAGCCTATCAACAAAAGGCTGCCTTGACGCAGAAGTTCGCCGGTGTCCATTTGGATGTGGAACCTTATTTATACAGCGGTTGGAACACCAATCGTGCAGCAACAGTCAAAGCTTATCAAGCCTTGCTGATGAAAGCCGTATCCAGCACAAACGCGTTGAACTTGCCTCTGGAAGCCGATCTTCCTTTCTGGTTCGACGAAATTCCATATAAAAACACTTACGGTAGTGGCATACTTGCCGAATGGGTCATCGCCAATACGCACAGTGTCACGCTTATGGCTTACCGGGACTCAGCAACCATGATAACAGAACTGGTAAGAAATGAAGTGGCCTATGGAGTGAAATACGGAAAAACGGTTGTGGTGGGAGTTGAAACAGGCCAAACCGATGAAGGTGAAGCTATCTCCTTCTATGAAGAAGGCGAGGCTTTCATGAACAATGAGTTAGCTGCTGTTTCTTCTCATTATGCCTTTTCCAAAGGCTTTGGAGGAATCGCAGTTCATCACGTGGACAGCTGGAAGACGATGGCTCCGTAAAAATTAGTCCACAACGATTTCTTTATTTTCCTAACAAGGAAACAGCAGACTCAGTTTAAATAGCTGAATCTGCTGTTTTTTTCGTAGAGTTAAGTCAAGTGAAATATGGTACACTATCCATAAATTATGAAACAATAAGGTTTTTAATAGAAATATTTTACTTTAAAAAAGATGCCTTCAAAAAAGGGGACTGGCAAATGATTGAGTTATTTATATGGGCGGTTTTGGGTTTATTGGGAATTCAATTGCTGATTTTAGCTCTGCTGATCGGTTGGAAAAGAAGGAATTTAGCTGATGAAAATGTAATAGAAGAAGCGTTAGCTGCGTTAAAACCACAATTTCGAGAATATATAGAAGGGGCCAGAGAAATAGAACCTGCGCTCCCGCCTGAAAAAAAACATCGTTTTAAATTGATGGAAACGATGTTGGATGAGTTTTCAGCTGAAGAATTTCCGGAAATGCAGTTCTCAAAAATTCATAGATTAGCGGAAAAGTATTTGGCAGAGCATTACCGGCTTATTTTGAAAAAAGGCCAATGGGCAGAGCGTGTCAACGCGTTGTATTTTATTGAAGACTTCCGGCTTTTTTCGTTGAAAGAAGATGTCTATCAGCATTTTCTGAGAATCAATAAGCGTGACGAAGAGTATCGCCAGTGCATCCGCGTCTGCGCTACACTGCAGGAAGCTCGGCTGATGGATGTCGCTATTGAAAACAAGAGCTTGTCATTCGGAATGATCAAAGAATTGCTGCACCGGCTGGAAGATGATTTATTGAAGGTGACAGCGGAACGGATGCAGGCTAAAGAGGATATTTCCGAGAACATGCTTAATGCCTTTATTACATTCAGTGGGGAACGCCGGATGGCCCTGTTATTTCCTTTTGTCGAACAGAAGTTGCGCGATGAACGAAAGGAAGTGCGTCTGAAAGCCATGAGCAGCCTATGCCATTACGGAGAAATGGCGGATCCGTCAATTCTTTTGGAATTTTATGATTCAGAGCATTGGCAAGAACGGATGTATGCGGCAAAACTGACGGGTGCCTGCCGTTTTGAGCAGTACAAACAAAACCTGGTTGATCTGCTGTCGGATAATGTCTGGTGGGTCCGCTTTGCAGGTGCTGAGAATATAAAAGTCTTTCAAGGCGGCAATGCCATCCTTGAGCAGGTCTCAATCGAACACACGGATGCCTATGCACGAGATATTGCCAAACATATGCTGACAAGAGAAGGCGGGGAGCTCGCATGAGTGGAACTGGAATTACAGTAGTCATTGAAATCATTTCCTGGGCAATAATAGCTTATATGTTGGCTGCCGGCGCGATTTACTTGATTCTTTTCTTTGTCGCTAGCCCAAAGATAAGCAAAGAGAAGAAATTGAACCGCCAGGAGCAGATAGAAGAACTGTCGATCAATAAAGATACGTACCCTATTTCTATTCTGGTCCCTGCTTACAATGAAGAAGCAGGTGTGGTCAGCACTGTCCGATCATTATTGAACCTGAACTATCCTCAGTATGAAATCATCGTAGTGAATGATGGTTCCACAGACAGAACCAGTGAAAAAGTGCTTGCCCAATTTGGAATGGAGCCGATTGAACTGGCGATCCGGACATATTTTAAAACAGGGGAGATCAAGCGGGCTTATCGATCGACACTTCACCCCAATCTTTTTCTAATCGAAAAAGAAAATGGCGGGAAGGCAGATGCTTTGAATGCAGGCGTCAATTTCTCGAGATATCCGTACTTTGCGGCGATTGACGGAGATTCCATTTTGGAACAGGACGCCTTGCTGAAAACCATGAAACCGATTGTGGATTCGAGTGGCCTGGTCACAGCTACAGGCGGGACTGTGAGAATTGCCAATGGCTGCAAAATAAACCGGGGTGTCATCGAACAGGTGGCGTTGCCTAAAAAACCGCTGGAAATCATGCAGATTATCGAATACTTCCGCGCGTTTCTTATTGGGCGCCTCGGTTTTAGCCGGGTCAATATCCTGCTGATCATTTCAGGCGCGTTTGGCGTCTTTGAAAAAAGCCGTGTCATCAAAGTGGGTGGCTACAAAACAGATACGGTCGGGGAAGACATGGAACTCATTGTCCGATTGCACCGTTCCATCAAAGATGAAAAGTCGAAACAACGGATCGAATACATCCAGGACCCTGTTTGCTGGACAGAAGCACCCAGTACTGTGGCTTCCCTGCGGGCGCAACGGATCCGCTGGCAACGAGGTCTGGCGGAAACGCTGTGGACTCACCGGGGAATGATGTTCAATCCGAAGTACAGAGGGATTGGTTTGTTTTCGATGCCTTATTATGTGTTTATTGAATTGTTGAGTGCAGTTTTTGAAGTGATGGGGTATTTTATCATTATCGGCGGCTTTGCGTTCTCCTTCATTGAAACCGACATTGCGGTAGTGATGCTGCTGGTGATGGTCCTGTATGGTTCCTTGCTGTCCGCGCTTGCTGTGCTGCTGGAGGAATGGACCTATCACAAGTATCCGACCGTCAAAAGCATTCTTGTGCTTTATATTTATGCATTGACTGAGACATTCTGGTACCGCATCCTAATGAACTTTTGGCGTGTACAGGGTCTGTTCTACGCTTTCAAGAAAAAATCAGTATGGGGAGACATGGAGCGAAAAGGTGTGTTCTCTGATGAAGAACCAGAAGAAGGAAGCCTGTAAAAGGCTTCCTTCTTCTGGTTTCTAGATGATTTTTTTAATTTGTCTCGCCGAAGGTCTTTTGAAGAATGTAATAAGATTGCTTCAGCCGCTCTTCGGATTGCGGCAGCCCCCAAGTTTCCCATGAGTACCGAGTTGCTTGAGAAGCCTCAAAAGTTTCAACAGCTTTTCCGTTGCTATCGGTCAGGCTGGCGGCGACGTCCAGTCCTTTTATCGTTTCGGAAGACTCGATGCCGTCTTTCCAGAGATTACCGATGAATTCGCGTTTAGCGGGATCTTTGGCATTCAGCAACATCCATGGAATCCGGATTTCCATGGTTCCCGTCTTTTCATCATAGTAATAATCATTGAGGGAATCATAGTCTTCGTGCTCAGGATTAGCGATTCCAAATCGGAAGATGCCAGTTTCATAGGAATCGAATGGATAGATTTCTCCTGTATCCGGACGCACAAATTCCTTGTTCAACGCAAGACGGATAGGGTGGAACGTCGATTCGATGTCTTCTTCTGAGGGAATCATCTTCAAGCGTTCATGGTAATCATAATAGAAGCTATCGTAATCGCCTGCTATCTGCAGCTGCGCTTTCTTCAATCCTTCAACCTTCAATCGGAAGTCTGCCAGAAACTCTGTTTTCTCCAAGGCGTCGATCCCGATGCCCTGGTCTTCACGGATGCTGAAGTAAAGGTTGAAATCCTGTTTGTCCCACCAGTTTTTATTGGTTGGATCGAACTGGGCTTTAATGTAAACGTAGCGTTCATCTGAATCCATGGTCAAGGTTCTGAGTGCTCCATCTTCTTTTTCATAAAGAGTTTCGCCCTCTGTCCAATCGTCTACGCCGTCCACTCTGACTTTATGGCGATCAAAGCTCAATAATCCGAATTGCTGCTCATTGGTTTGGGCGTTGGACCAAAATGGACGTTCGTCGGGATTGTCATAATCCATCGTGTTCCAAGTACGTTTAAACCATTCATCCTGCCAGGTGAAGACCATACCGCCCAGCATGCCTTCTTCGAGAATGTCTTCATACATGTGGGTGACGATTTCACCTTGCTGCCGTTCAGAAATGAATCCCTGATTCCAGCCGAAAGGATTTTCATGAGTCATGCCACGAGATGCTGGAATCCCGAATTCGGCGATGACAATCGGCATGTCGTGCGAATCATTCAAGTCTCTCAAGTAACCGGCGTAATTATTGAATTCGCCGCGGTGGTCAACAAATTCAGTGTAGCGTTCCTCCAGATTCAAAAAATCAGGATAGTACGGATAGACATGGTAGGAGGCGAACATGCCGACCGTATCTGTTATGCCTTTGGTTTTGATGTGATTTGGGTCGACAGTGGCTATATCTTCCTGATCACTTGGCTCTGCAGGCTGATCGATATTGTCCGTCGTCACCCAGTTGGTGAAGCTGAGAGGGCGCATGCTTTGGTATTCGTCCAACTCGTAGGCGGCCAAAAAGTCCAATTGCTGTGCCAGCCAATGCTCCATTGGATTTGCCTCTTCTGTATAGACATAGGTGCCTTCAAAATCACCCAAGTCCGGATAATCCTGCTCCATTTGATCGACTGTTAAAGGAAACCATTCAATGCCAATCATCCAACCGATGACATAGGGAGAAATATCAGACTTATAAGTTCCGTAAGCGTGGCCCGGTTCCTGTTCAACCACAGCATCGCCGTGGATCACATCGACAATTTTCTCGACTTCAGTTTGAAACCGTTCTGTGATTTCAGGAGTAAAAGCGTCCAATGTCTCCACCAGCGGCTCTTCGTCAATCCAAACCCCGTGATACAAGTAAAGCGGCTCGTCAGCGCTGGCATTGTAAGCAGCGAATGCTTCGTAGAAAGCCGGCGGATGGAGCGTATAGACACGGATTGCATTGGCATTCATCTCGCCGATTGCCTTGAACCACCGGTCGTATTCTTCGCGGGTGATGGCCGCTTCTCCTGGAAACGTTCCGGGTTTGGCCATTCCCATATTGACGCCTTTAATAGTGAAGGGCTGCCACTTGCCATCCTCATAAACTTCAAACGCTTGCCCATTAATGCGGGAAGGATATGCGATCCCCTCTTTCGTGGCGGCAGTAGCTTTAATTGTTTCAACTTGTTTTTTCTTCTGTTCTGCATTCGCCAAAATCGTTTCCATCATAGGTACGTAAGTCTGCCAATAAAAACTCTTTTCGCCATCAAGCGATTCCATGGAAAGGAATGAACGCAGCTTCGAGAATCCTGAATAGCGGTAGAAGTTTGGCGTGTCATCCATATCGACAAAATCCCCTGCAAAGTAATAAAGATCCGCTCCGTGTTTCGATTGATGAAAGACAGCTGGAAAATCCAACGGAATATCTGCTGCTTTCAATTTGTCGCTGCCTTTAGTTTCCAGGTTCCATTGGTAGTCTGCTAAGACCTCGGTGCCTGACTGCGCTTGGTTGATATCAAACCAATAATCAAAAGAAGGGCTTTCCTTCAACTCGAATTGAGCTGTACCTTGTTCAGTGAAGGCAAGGCGAAGCCCGTCAGTACCGACTTCTCCGGCATCTTCAGAAAGGACCACGATTTCACCTTCAGCATCATTGACCAAGACAAATCCGGCCCCTTCAAAATTCCATTCTCCATCATTTCTTTCATAGTTCTCAATAATCCATTGAGGTACTTCGCCGTCAGTAGAATGGAGATCCGCGAAGTGGCGCCCACTCCAGCCGCTCCATTCCAATCCCAGGAATTCGTTCATTTCCTGGGTGACTTCTTCCGTAGTTGGGGAGGCGAAGGTATTGAATTCTACAACCAAGTCCGTGCCTTGGGACTGCACCTGCTTTTTGATGGTTTGCCATTCAGCCATTTCAAGCCCGCCGGAAAGCATGGATGAAGTGCCCGGCTTTTTCTCTGCAGACTGCCAAGGAAGATCTTCTTCATAGACTCCATAAGAATCCGCTAAATAAATCAAGTCCGTTCCAGATAGATCTTGAGGCAACTCAAGGGTTGTATAGCTTTCCGCTTGTTCATCCGGAACAAAGCCGTAATAATCGGACTCTGCCTGATAGGGCTCCTGGGATTCTGTTACATAGCGATGGTGATTCAACAGCCAGGTCAGTCCTTTATGTTCCCGGTAGCTTTCAGTCGGAACTGTTTTATCGAGTATGGCTATGTTTACTATTTTTTCTTCTTTAAAGAACCAGACAAGAACGGGCAGCAAAAGCAGAATAATAATTGCTGTTATAGATAGAAGCGTTTTCTTCATTCATATCACTCATTTCTATTTACAAAATATAACTCAAAAGACATTATAGCTTAAAAGACATTAAAAATAGAAAAAAATTACCTGTTTTTCAAAATAAAAAAGACTCGATTACTCGAGTCTTTTTGAAAAATTATTAGCTTTGTACACTGCCTTCTTCCTGGTAAACCGGTACCCATCCTTCAGTCGTTACAAAAATACGGATAGCTACGACTTTGCGGTCGTCAGCAAGTGTAAAGTAATGGGTGATGTTTTCAGGAACCGAGATTAAGTCGCCTGGCGTCAAGTGAACTTCAAAAAAACGTTCGTCTTTTCCTTGGATGATGAAGACGCCGTGTCCGCTGACGATGTAACGGACTTCGTCATCTGTGTGAATATGCTTGCGCTGGAAGTTTTTCAAGAGCTCATCCAATTTCGGATTAGAGTCAGACAGGGAAATGATATCCGCTGCCTGGTAGCCGCGGCGCTCGGAGATGTCATCGATTTCTGTTTTGAATGCCTGAAGGATTTCGTCTTTGTCAACATCGCTCAAATCAAATTTTTCGCGCAGGTTCTCCGGCAATTTAGTGTTGTCCCAATGTTCATAAACGACTTCCTGCTGCTCCAGAAATGCCGCTACTTCGTTTTGTGCCTCGATTGTTTCGTTTGTTCCTTGAATTTTAATGATCGCCATTTAAATCTTCCTCTCTTATTTTAACTGTAGTTGTAACGCTAATTGGTATTGAAATAAAAATTCGCTGGCTTCAAGCAGCTTCTTTGCTTCAAAGCCGTCTTTTCCCCAAACGGTGATGCCGTGGTTGCGGATCAGCACCGCTCCTTTATCGGCAGTGATATAAGGTTCAAAGGCTGCGGCAAGCGTCGGGATATCGGCGTGATTTGGAATGATCGGAATGGTCAATACAGCATCTTCTTCCCATAATCCAAAGGCCTTGATCAATTCCTGTCCCTGGAAATCGATTTTTCCGGCATCTCCGTATAATTCGGAAATGACGTTATTGGCTACCGTGTGGACGTGGAGGCTGCAGCCGGCCCCTGTCTTTCCATATATCGCACAGTGCAACAAAGTTTCTGCAGAAGGCTTCAATAGAGTCCCGGCAGCAGGCTGTCCATCGGCATCCACAAGAAGGAAGTCTTCGTCAGTGCGTTTTTTCTTGTCTTTTCCGCTGGCGGTAACCAGAAATTCAAGTGGCTCGTCCGCCACTTTGATGGCGAGATTTCCACTGGTTCCCATAAACCAGTCACGAATAGCCAGTTCATCTTTGACATCGGCCAGTTCCAGCCATTTATCGTGCAATGCCGTCATGACTTCACCCCTGTATAGTCATCCACAATGGCGATGACTTCATGGAAAGTTTCAAACGGTTTATAATCGATGTCCGCTTCCTGGCATTTTTCAGCCAGCAGATCCCGGGCAATGACAAAATCAGCTTGTTTGGCGGCTTCCCAGTCACTGATGGAATCGCCGATGACGATACTTTTGGCGCTGCTGCCTAGAAGATCCCGAATGACGGATGGTTTGCAGCAGCCACAGCCTTGGCTGGTACAGGTTTCGTCACAGCCATGTGGAAATACCAGTTTGATGGTGTCTCCTGAAAAATCGGCGCTGTTGCAATAGATGCCGTCAAAAGGTCCAAATGGTTCAAGCAGCGGGTAAACAAAGAAATCGATGCCGCCGCTGACGATGTACAAAGGAAGTTGCTGTTGCTTTGTATAAGCGACAAAATCGCTGAAGCCTTCGCGTATTTCCGCCTGCTCCAGCACATATGAAATGATGTCATCTTTTGCCTCGACCGGAAGGAGGGAGAACATCTTCGCAACACCCTCACGTATCGAAATGGATTGGTCAAGAATCTGGTTTTTGACGGTTTCCCAGCCCGGCGGATTAAATTTCTTCATAATGGCGATGATGTTGTCATTGGCTGTAACGGTGCCGTCAAAATCGCAAAAAATAATCGGTTTACTCAATTTGTTCACCCCCATAGCTCAAGTGCTGTTTGTAGTTCTTGATGTTGTTTGCCTGCCGCCTGCAGAGTTTCTCCCTGCAGTACCGCATCGATGGCCTGCCTGAAAGCCTGTCCGCCGCCAGCTGCACCAGCGGGATGTCCATGGACACCGCCGCCGGCATTGATGACACTGTCGATTCCATAATCAGCCATCAGTAATGGCACAAGGCCAGGGTGGATGCCTGCAGATGGCACGGGGAAGCTGCGCTTCAGAGGGCTGTCTATCGTCAGTTCTTTGCCGAGCGCAAGGGCCGCTGTTTTCTCCAACGCAACACTGCCGTAAGGAGAAGGAAACAGGGAGAAGTCAGCTCCTGCATAGCGGATCATTTTCCCGAGTGCGAGCGGCGTAGCGAGACCATAGAAAGCGGAAGAAGTGAAAGCGCCGCTGAAAGCCGGATGTGCCATGAGCGGCAAAGCAATTTCATCATCTTCAGCCAGTTCCTGCAGTACATCGAGCCCATATGCATGAACGTTGAATAGTAAAGCATCCGCTCCAAGTTCACATGCTTTTCGTGCTTTTCCTCTCAGTTCGGAAGTTCGCCCTGACAAGTTCACCGCATAAAGTGTACGATGGCCTGTTTCTTCATAAACGCTTGTCAGTACGTCTTTGCCAGTGGTGATTCGTTTTTCAAATGGAGTCAGTGGATTGTCGAATAAAATTTCATCGTCTTTGACCAAGTCCACACCACCCAATGCCTGTTCACGCAATTGAGCAGACAGAAAATCCAGATCGCGGCCGATGACGCCTTTGAATATGCTCATCAGAAGCGGTCGTCCGGCTACGCCAAGTGTGTTGCGGATTTCTTCAATGCCGAAGCGTGGACCGGGAAAATGGCTGAGCAAGTCGTGGCTGAAATCCAAATCCACTAACTTCACTTCTCCGTCCAATGACAATTTTCCGAAAACCGTGGTCAAGATGGCCGGAAGGTCAGCAGAGAAATTGGCGGATGGATAAGCGACAGCAACTTCCGCTTTGACCAGTTCGGGTTTCAATGGATGGTTGATTTCTTCAAATTCCTTAACGGAAACGACGTTTCCTTTATGGTGTTTCAGCTGCTCCTGTTCGAGGAGCGGCAAATCGGTCCAGGAGCCGATCGTCAGACCTAAAGCGATGCCTTCCGCCTTTTTCTCAAAAGAACCAGGCTTTCCGTATAATTGATAAGTAGCAGTCAAGATGCTCATGTATTCAACACTCCCATGCAATTTTAAAAAATAAAAAACCTCTTCAAATAAGAAGAGGTTAAGGGCTTTAACAACTTCTTATTTCTCAGCCATCGGTTCTGGCTGCAAGAATTAGCACCGTGTCCACCATTGGACCGGTTGCCGGGTATCATAGGGCTTGTCCCTCCACCTGCTCTGAATAAGAAAGATATGAAATTGGGTAAGTTTTTTGGGCTGGTCCTACTTATAGAATCTCAGCGTAAAAAGAAATGATCGTTCGAAATGATAGAACTGCTTCAATAGAGTAAAGTAATTCTGATTATTTCATGCGCACCGAAATCTGTCAACAGCATTGTTGCAAAATTGTTTTTATTTAAAAAATGTGATTGACAGTCAATTCTGAATCGTGATAGGATTCATTTCAGAACTTAATAGCACGACAAGCAGTACTCTTATCAAGAGCTGGCAGAGGGATTTTGGCCCGATGACGCCCAGCAACCGACCGTAATACCGTTGTGAGACGGGGCGCTTTGGCGCCAGGATGAATATCCTGTAAGGCACGGTGCTAATTCCATCAGAAATTTATTTTCTGAAAGATAAGAGGCATGGGATCTCTTATTCTGGCCTCTTTCTTTTGGAAAGAGGCTTTTTATATTGCAGAGAAAGGGAGATTGACCATGACACTTACGGCTCCAACCACCTATAAATCATTAACCGAAGAAGCTGCCATCGAATTGGCGAAAACTATTCAAGCATTTGATCATACAGCTCAATTGACGTGCCGGGAAATCGGCGACGGCAATTTAAATTATGTTTTTCAAATTGAAGAGGCAGCCACAGGCAAGAGGCTGATCATCAAGCAGGCTTTGCCATATGCCAAAGTCATCGGCGAAAGTTGGCCGCTGACATTGAAGCGTGCGACGATCGAAGCCAATGTTCTGAAGAAGCACGGCGAGTTTGTGCCGTCTTTGGTGCCGGCCGTCCATGCAACGGACGAAGCATTGGCTATAACGGTGATGGAAGATTTATCGCATCTCGAAATTGCGCGGGAAGGCTTGATCAACGGCCGGCAATTTCCAAGGCTGTCACAGGATATCGGCGAATACCTGGCACAGACTTTGTTCCACACTTCTGATTATGGGCTGCATCCTTTTGAGAAAAAACGCTTGGCTGCTGAGTTTTCCAATCCGGAGCTATGCAAAATCACAGAAGACCTGATTTTTACCGATCCATTTTTTGATGTTGATACCAATGATTACGAACCACAGCTGCAGGCAGCAGCAGAAGCGATTTGGAACGACCGCAAACTGCAGCTGGAAGTGGCGAAATTGAAGAAGAGTTTCTTGACTGAAGCGGAAGCGCTGCTTCACGGAGACCTTCACACCGGCAGTATTTTTGCGGGGCCGGCCGAAACGAAAGTCATTGATCCGGAGTTCGGCTTTTACGGCCCGATCGGCTTTGATGTCGGATTGTTTCTGGCCAACTTGATTTTCCAAACGATTACACGGGAAGGCGAGGAGCGCCAGGAAATCGTAGCCCACATTGAAAAAACATGGGAAGTATTCGCTTCTTCATTTACGGAACTGTGGCAAACGCAGAGCGTTGAATCGTTCAAGGAGACCGAAGGATATCTTGAATATGTCCTCGGCAAAGTACTGGCCGACGCCGTTGGTTTCGCAGGCTGCGAATTGATCCGCCGGACGATTGGCCTGGCGCATGTCAAAGACTTGGACAGCATCGAAGACAATGATAAGAGAATTTCCTTCAAGAAGCAGGCATTGCAGACTGGGCGGGAATTAATCCTTAAGCGCGAGCAAACTGCTTCCATCAAAGACTTGGTGGAAATTCTGAAGGAGGCACGCATATGAGCATTCCGTTATCCATCAAATGGGATGGGCAGCAGCTGACCATCCTGGATCAGCAGAAACTGCCGCATGAGATTGACTATTTAACACTTGAAACGGTAGAAGATGTGTACAACGCGATTTTCTCCTTGAAGGTGCGCGGAGCTCCGGCCATCGGCATCACCGCTGCGTATGGATTAGCGATAGGAGCACAGCGGCACGAGGCAGTTTCCTTGGAAGCTTTTCAGCAATACGTCGAAAAAGATGCAGCGTATTTGAATTCTTCACGGCCGACTGCCGTTAACCTGGGCTGGGCGCTCAGCCGCTTGAAAGACAAGGTGCAAGAAGCGGAGAACGTGCAGCAGGCAAAATTGCTGCTGCTTGCGGAAGCTGTGAAAATCCATAAAGAAGACGAAGAGTCCTGCCGCAGCATTGGTGAACACGCTTTGGTATTGCTGCAAGGAAAGACGAAAGTCATGACCATCTGCAACGCCGGTTCGATTGCTACCGCTAAATACGGTACGGCTTTAGCGCCATTTCATCTTGGCAGCGAACGCGGCCGTGAGTTTGAAGTATTTGCCTGTGAAACCCGTCCGGTTTATCAAGGTGCACGCCTGACAGCTTGGGAGCTTCAGCAGTCAGGGGTTGATGTCACATTGATCACGGACAGCATGGCGGCGCACACCATTGGAGCCAAAGGAATTGAAGCCATCATTGTAGGCGCGGACCGCATTGCAGCCAACGGCGATACGGCCAATAAAATCGGGACGTATAACTTAGCTTTGTTAGCCAATGCTTTCAGCATCCCATTTTATGTAGCGGCGCCGGCATCAACATTCGATTTGTCGATTGAGGACGGAACCGTGATTCCGATCGAAGAACGAAACCCGGAGGAGATTACCCATACGAACGGACAGCCGGTCGCACCTCTTGGCACGAAAGTGTTTAATCCGGCATTCGACGTGACGCCGGCACATCTCATCACCGCCATCATCACCGAAAAAGGCATCATCACTGCAGAATACAAAAAAAACATCCCTGACTTGCTTGGTGCATTTACAGGAAAAGGAGAAATACGATGAAAAAACAATCCATCTGGCTGCTTGCCGCACTTTTATTTATCAGTATTTTATTAACCGCCTGCCAACCAAAAGGGAATGTCAGCGAGGAAGAAACTTCTTCAGATACGAAGGCTGAGGCTTCAGACCATCCACTTGCCGGCAAAGAAATTGCCTTGATCATGCAAATCAATTTAGGGACATTCAGCGCCCAATACATATCGGGTGTAGAAGAACAGGTTGAGAAATTCGGAGGCAAGGCAACTGTTTTCACTTCTGAAGGGGATTTGGCGAAAATGGCCTCTAACCTGGACGCAGCCATCAATCAAGGTGTCGATGGCATTTTGATTGACCATGGAACAAAAGAAGCATTGAACCAAGGTGTTGAAAAAGCGCTTGAAGCCGGAATTCCGGTTGTGGCGTTTGATGCAGGCATCGATGTTGAAGGTGTAGTTTCTTTGGAGCAAGGCGACCAGCAGATGGCCGAGATGACCTTGGAGAAACTGGCGGAAGACAATAACGGCGAAGCCAACATCGTTAAAATATGGACAGCGGGCTTTGCCCCGATGGAAAGACGCCAGATAGCTTATGAAAAATTCCTATCCGACAACCCCGGCATCAAGGAAGTGACAGCATTCGGTGCCGCTACGAACAATACGGCACTGGATACGCAATCACAGATGGAAGCAGTTTTGAAACAATACCCGAACGAAGGGGAAATCACTGCAGTATGGGCCGCGTGGGATGAGTTTGCGAAAGGTGCTGTCCGTGCCATTGAACAAGCAGGACGTACAGACATTAAAGTATATGGCATCGATATGAGCGATGAGGATCTGCAATTGATGCAAAAAGAAAACAGCCCATGGCTCGCTTCGGCAGCAGTGGATCCGACGGATATCGGACGCATTCAAGTTCGTTACTTATATCAGTTGTTGAATGGCGAACAGCCGGAAGAAAAAGTGATTTTAGAGCCGGTTTTTGTTGAAGCGGAAAGTTTGCCGGAAGAAACGGTGACAACCGATAAGTTAAGCGAATACGTAGATGGCTGGGGCGCAAGCGAACAGGGCTACACGGATGAATTGCGCGAATTGGAAGGCCAATAATCTTCATCATTTCGAGCTGTCCTGAAAGATGGGACAGCTCTTTTATCAGAAAGGAGGCGTTTCTATGGCACAAGCTTTACTTTCGATGACCGCCATCGGAAAAACTTTCGGTGCAGTGACGGCGTTGCAAAAAGCCGAGTTCCATTTGGAAAAAGGAGAAGTCCATGCCATTCTTGGCGTCAATGGTGCAGGAAAAAGCACGCTGATTAAAATCCTGTCAGGCGTTTACCAGCAGGATGAAGGAACGATTAAATTGGATGGCGTCGATATTCGGCTGGAATCGCCGAAGGCAGCCAAAGAACAGGGGATTTACTGTGTTTATCAAGAAGTGGATACAGCCATTGTTGCTGAGCTGACTGTGGCAGAAAACATCCTTCTCGACACATTCGCAGGGAAAGGCAATTTATTCGTTTCCAGACAAAAAATCAATGAACGCGCACGTCTTGCTTTGCGCGAGCTGCAGGCGGACAACATCAATGTCCAGCAGAAAGCGGCGAGACTGACTTTGGCGGAAAAGCAGATGGTGCTGATTGCCAGAGCCTTGGTCCATTCGGCGAAAATCATTATATTTGACGAACCGACAGCTCCTCTGTCTATCCATGAATCAGAGAAACTATATGCAGTCATTGCAAAGTTAAAAGCACAGGGCGTCGGCTGCGTCTTCATTTCCCACCGTTTGCCGGAAGTATTTGAAATCAGCGACCGGATTACAGTGATGAGGGAAGGGACGCTTGTCAAAACCTACGATACGTCAGAAGCCGATCAGGATGGGGTGATTGAAGCGATGCTCGGTGCAGCACTGAGTCATGAATTAGAGCCGAGGGCGCATGAGATTGGGAACCCTTTGCTGGAGGTTGAGAATTTATCGGATGGCCAGAAGCTCAAAGATCTGTCGCTGACGGTTGCAGCAGGTGAAGTAGTGGGTGTCGTCGGATTGGTCGGCGCCGGTAAAACGGAGCTTGCCAAAGCCTTGTTTGGAGGAACGCCTTTAACCTCAGGTATGATGAAGCTTTCGGGGAAAACAGCCAAAATCAAACATCCGGCAGACGCCATCAAAGCAGGAATGGCGTTGATTCCGGAAGAGCGCCGAAAAGAAGGGTTATTTGTCCAGGAATCACTGGAAACCAATGCATCATTCCCTAACCTGAAAAAGTTTTCTAAGAATTTGTTGTTGGACCGGAAAGCCGAAAAGCGCTTTGCTGATGAAATCATCGAGCGTTTGCGCATCAAAACCGATAGTACAGAAACGCCTCTCGTTCACTTGAGCGGAGGAAACCAGCAGAAAGTGGCGATCGGCAAATGGATCTCCCTCGATTCGGCCTTGTACCTCTTCGATGAACCGACAAAAGGCGTCGACATCGGAGCCAAAGTGGATATTTTCAAATTGATCCGCCAATTGGCTGAAAGCGGCAAAGGCTGTCTGTATTTTTCAAGTGAAATTCATGAAGCCATCGGAATTTCCGATCGGATTCTCGTTATGTACAACGGTCAAATCGTGAAGGAATTATCACGACAAGAAGCGACCCAAGAAAGGATTTTATTGTATGCAAGTGGTGGAAAAGAAGAACTTGGGGAAACACAAAAGCTCGGTGAAAGACAACGCGATTCAGTTTCTGTTTAAATATGGCGCCATCGCATTACTTATTTTCATCATTTTTTACTTCAGCACAATCAGTGACGCTTTTTTCACATATGGTAACTTCACAGACATCCTGCGCTCCATTTCCATTGTCACGTTACTCGCTTTAGGTGTAACGTTCACGCTGGTAGTGGATGGTTTCGATTTGTCGGTAGGTTCGACGATGTCTTTATCGACAGTCGTTTCCGCATCTCTGATGGTTTGGTACGATATGCCGTTATGGCTCGTCCTTCTCCTGCCGCTGTTGATCGGGGTGTTGGTCGGAGCAGTCAATAGCTTTCTAATTGTGGTTATCGGCATTCCGGATTTGCTGGCGACGCTGAGCATGATGTACATTATTGCGGGCTTGCACCGTACGTATACAGAAGGCTACTCGATCTACAACAATATGCCATTGACTTCAGGAGGAACCGCACCGGGTCAATTGTCGGAAGCGTTTCTGTGGATTGGGCAAGGGCAGATGCTGGGCCTGCCGGTTCCGGTTTGGATCATGCTGGTGATGGTCCTGGCTTCCTATGTAATTTTGAACCATACACGCTGGGGCCGAGTGCTTTACATGACCGGCGGGAACGCTGAAGCCGCGACGCTGTCCGGCGTCAGCGTCAAAAAAGTGAAATTTGCCGCTTATGTGGTATCGGGAATTTTTGCTTCAATGGCTGGCATTTTGTTTACTGCACGCGTAGGTTCCGGACAAATTGATGCAGGGGCTCCGTTGATGATGGAGGCGGTTGCGGCAGTATTTGTCGGTTACTCGGTGTTAGGAGCGGGCAAACCGAATGCGCTGGGCACATTTTTTGGAGCTGCAGTTATCGGCATTTTGTTGAACGGCTTAACGATTCAGAATCTCCCTTATTATGCTTTTGATATTATCAAAGGAGGCGTACTGGTTGCTGCACTGGCAGTCACTTATGTTTACGCCAAAAAGAAATTCAGCAAAAACTAAGCACAAAAAAGAAAGCCTCCCGTTGCAGGAGGCTTTCTTTTTCTGTTTTATTTGTCTGGTGTATAACTGGCAATGAGCACACCTGAATCTGTTGAACGGATGTCCCGTAAGTTGAACATTTTCTGATCAGCATTTTCCTTGAAAAGCCGTTTGCCTTCTCCTAAAACGAGCGGAAATGTCATCAAATGAAGTTCGTCGACCAAATCATGTTTCAGCAAAGTTTCAATGAGTTCAGCGCTGCCATAAACCAACAGACATTGTCCGGTTTTTTTCAGTTTGGCGACTTCCTGCGCTACATTGCTGGTAATCAGGCGGGCATTCCATTCCGTGCGCTTCAGAGTGGTGGAAGCCACATACTTGGGTATTTTATTCATCCGGTCGGCAAACCCTTCTTCATCTTCAGCAGCGGGCCAAGCGGCTGCAAAACCTTCATATGTCACTCTTCCAAGCAGCAATGCATCACTGCCAAATAACAAATCCAGCTGGAACTTCGCGATTTCGTTATCCCAGTAAGGGGCAGTCCATGACGGCTCTTCCATAACCCCATCAAGCGTCAAATACATCGCAACAACGATTTTTCCCATGATCATTCTCCTTTGTGAATGAAATAACAGCGTGCCGTTCTTTTTAAATGGACAACAACTCGGGTAATCTAGAGCGGTTTCTGCTTATGGAACAGTTTCTTTTGCCTGTTAAACGATGAGCGGCAAGTTAATGTATACATTCTTCACCGTCGAAAAAAAACCTCTTTTTCCGACGGTTAATCATCGTGTAACAGATGCTTCAGTTTTGCTAATAAAACAAGAACAACTCTTTTCACATTAGCGATTTTTTATTTTTTGTATAAAATTGTTAACTATTAACTAGTGAAATAAAGTAAAATGGAACTACCAAAATTAAGGAGGAAACGGATTTGCAATGCAATAATTGCTCCGTAACGGAGTTGAAGTTTGAGATTAAAATAGAAGGCGACTCCAATTTGTTGGCATTGCCGCAAATTTATAGCCATTTGAATAGAAGAGACATTGATATAGTGACGACGGAAAATGGACTTATTGTAGATGAAGCAGGAGCCAAAGAGTTAATGGATTTTTGCCGTCATTTTATGGATTTGGAACAAGTCGTTTTCCGAATAAACCGTGAAGCGTGGAAGCCGTTTTCTGAAATTGAAACCGTGTTGGATATGCAATGGATTGATAAAGTGATTCAAAAAGAGCTGATTTCCTGCCATTATCAGCCGATTGTGAATGGAAATGAAGAGATTTTTGCATATGAAATGCTGGCGCGTTTCCAAAATGAAGACGGATCGATGATCTACCCGAATGAAATTTTTCCGGCTGCCAAAATCCGCGGGCGCCTGTATGCATTGGATCGGGTATGCAGAATGACAGCTGTAAGGTATGCAGCCAAACTTAAAGGAGAGAAAGCGTTCATCAATTTCATTCCGACTTCAATTTATTCCCCTGAATTTTGCTTGCGTTCGACAATTTCTTTATCAGAACAGCTAGGGGTGGATCCGAAATCCTTAGTATTTGAAGTGGTGGAAACGGAAAAAGTGGATGATTTGGATCATTTGAAGAAAATCTTGGCTTACTACAAGGAAAAAGGATTCGATTACGCGTTGGATGACGTGGGTGAAGGTTACAGTACGATTGAAATGCTGGCAGACCTGAAGCCGAAATACATGAAGTTGGATATGCAATATGTCCAAGGGGTGGCAATGGATCCGGCAAAGCAGAAAGTGGCGGAAAAGTTTTTGAAGAAAGCGCTGGAAATCGGCTCCATTCCTTTGGCCGAAGGCGTTGAAACACGTGAAGACTTTAAATGGCTTAAGCAGCGGAGGTACCAATTATTCCAGGGTTATTATTTCGGGAAGCCGGCGGCAATGCCTCTGTATGAGAAGAAAATCGAAGTATGAAATACCAGGCTAACAACCGTTAGAGTTGGTGGCTTTATTCAGAAGTTAATGGATAACAAACAGAAAGAAAATAAAAGCTGTAGAGAACAGTTAAGTTCTCAACAGCTTTTATTTTTTCAACAGCAAGTAAATGAAATATGGAGCTCCGATCAATGCAGCCATGATGCCTGCTGGGATTCCGGAAGGCTCGAGCAGGTTCCGGCCGACGGTATCCGCCAGCAGCAGCAGCCAGCCGCCGATCAGGATGGCAAGCGGCAAGAACAGCTGATGGCGTGGACCTACAATGGATTTAGCGATATGAGGAGCCATCAGGCCAATGAAGGCGATTCCTCCGGTAACTGACACAGCGGACGCCGCCAACGCGACAGCCGCCAGCAAAAGGACGACCCGCTCTTTCTCAATGGATACGCCGATGCCGACAGCAACAGGATCGCTGAGACCGAGGACGTTCATCCGATTGGCTTTGTACAAAGTGAACGGAATGAGCACCAGCAGCCAAGGAAGGATGGCCACAATAAACGGCCAATCGGCTCCCCAAATATTGCCGGCCAGCCAATTGGCGATAAAATCGACTTTTTCTGGTTCCGCCGAAGAAATCAAGACAATCATGACTCCCGACAAGGCCATGGAAAACCCGATTCCGACAAGCACAAGGCGGATCGGCTGCAAGCCTGTGGTGCGGGAGTAAGAAAAGGCATAGATCAATGCAGCGGTCGCAAGGGCTCCACAAAATGCCACGATTGGCATCAAATAGACAAAAGATCCGGCCTCTACCGGAATGAACAAGAAGAAAATCGCAATGGCGACGCCGGCACCGGAATTGATGCCAATGATTCCCGGGTCTGCCAGGTCATTGCGCGTTACGCTCTGCAAAATTGCACCTGACAAAGCCAGTGCCATCCCGGCCAGAAGCGTGATCAAAATGCGCGGCAGCCGGATGGAAAACAGGATAAATTCTTCTTTAAATGTGCCTTGACCGAGAATTGCCGGCACTAATCGATCATAGGAGATAGGGGAGTAGCCAAGCCCCATGCTGGCAATGGCCGTCAACAAAATCAATGCCAGCAAAGAATAATACGAAATTCGTTGTTTTTTACGCAAGCTTGGGTGCATCATGCGAATGCTTTGCCTCCTTTACGGACAATGACCAGGAAGAACGGCAAGCCGATAATCGCGATGATCGCTGCCACCGGCGTTTCAAACGGTGCATTGATCGTCCGGCCGATCAAGTCGGCGAGCAGCATGAAAATAGCTCCAGCCACTGCCGACATCGGGATGATGAAACGGTAATCGGTCCCGACGATTGCCCGTACCACATGCGGAATCATTAAGCCGATAAACGCCATATTGCCGGCAAGCGCAACGGCAGCACCCGCAAGGAGCGTAATGACGACAAAGAGAATCGCCTTGACCTGAGCCGTTTTCTGGCCGAGGCCGATGGCGGCTTCTTCACTTAAGCTGAGGATGGTCAGCTGGCGAGACAGCAGCAGCGCAATCACCAAGGACACGGCGATAAACGGAACCACTACCTGCAGCTGGCCCCAAGAAGTGCCGATCAATCCGCCGGCTGTCCATTGGGAAACATTTTTGGAGATATTGAAATACAGGCCGATTCCTTCAGCAATCGCTGTCAGGAAGGCAGATATGGCTGCACCGGCAAGAACAATCCGGAAAGGCGAAAATCCGCCTTTTTTTGCGGCACCAATACCGAACACTAAAGCAGCACCGGCTGCAGCTCCGATAAAGCAGGCAATCATGATGCCGAAATAATTGGCAGCCGGAATGAAAGCCAACGTGAAGGCTAACGCCGCGTTAGCACCTGCGGTCAAACCGAGAAGGCCTGGGTCAGCCAGCGGATTACGGGTCATGCCCTGCATCATCGCGCCCGATACAGCAAGAGCAGCACCGACAAAAATGGCGGCAATTTCGCGCGGCAGCCGGATCTCCCGAATGACCCCAATGCCGTCACTGGAGCTGGTTGAAAATAACGCCAGCCCTACTTCTTTCAGACTGATATCTGCCGCTCCAAAAATCAAGGAAATGACCAGTGTCAGCACTAGCAGGAGCAGGCTTAAAATAAATTTAATGGGAAAGGAAACTTTAGGGCTCATTCATCATCATCTTTTCCTGAGAATAAAAGAGGAATTCTAAAATCAGAATTCCTCTTCTTTGGTATAGAAGTTTAGTTTTTGTTAGGTTACTTCTTTTAAATCCGATTCTAAAGGAGTTGCAAACCAGATTTAACGTAAAGCAGCTGGTTACTCGCCTAAAAAGTTTTCAATGAAGAATTCCAATTGGTATTCCAATGTAATCGGGTCATTGAAGTAGAACTCTTTAGCATTGGCTTCAAAAATTTGGCCGTTTTTAGCTGCGGGTGTGTTTTTGTACAGGTCGGTTTCCTGGAATGAGTTGTCCTGTGTGCTGTCTTTGCTGAAGATGACATAGTCACCCATGTATTCCGGCAAGACTTCCTGGGACAGCATATAATAACCGTCTGCTAAAGCCATTTCTTCCACTTTTGCAGGCATTTTTAATTTCATTTCCTGGTAAAGGATTTCAGTTCCGCGTCCCCAGTTGTCTCCGAATACATACAATTGCTTGTCGAAGTTCTCAATAACCGAAACGGTTGCGTCTTCACCGATTTTCGCACGGATATCTTCACCGGCTTGCTGTGAGCGTTCCTGGAAATCTGTAATCCATGCCTGTGCTTCTTTTTCTTTGTTCAACACTTTACCGATTTCCAAGTGTTGGTCCAAGTAGCCCAATTTACCGTAAGTGAACGTGACAGTTGGTGCGATTTCTTTCAATTTGTCGATGTTGTTGATGGTTGAACCGCCAAGGATCAAGTCAGGTTCCAATTCAATGATTTTTTCAAGATCTGTATCTGCTACTTCTTCCACGTCTTTCAATTGTTCTTCAAAACGCGGGTTGTTTTTAGACCATGAATCGACGCCCACTAAAGGAACGTCCAAGGACATGACGTCACCGCCATAAGTAGAAAGAACGATGACGCGCTGTGGATCTGCAGGCACTTCAACAGGTCCGTTTTCAGATTCGTATGTAATGGTTTCAGGTGCTTTGTCAGCTTCTGCAGCGTCTGCTTCTTCAGTGGTTGACTCAGAATTGCAGGCACCCAGGATCAGCAGCAATGTTAATAGAAAGAAAGGCAAGAATAATTTTTTCATGTCGGTTAGACTCCTCTGATTAAGTTATAGGTTGTGCACATCGGTTTTTGTGTACGCGGATCCAAGCCGATTTCTGCATCGATCCGGAAAACTTCTTTCAATACAGGTTGTGTAATGACTTCGTGGCAATTGCCGGCTTTGACGATCTGGCCGTCTTTCATGGCGATGATGTGGTCGGCAAAACGCGCTGCCTGGTTCAGGTCATGGAGCACCATAATGATGGTCCGTTCCTGTTCACGGTTGAGTTGCTGCAGCAGTTCTAAAATCTCCAGCTGGTGAGCCATATCCAGGTAGGTCGTCGGTTCATCCAGAAAAATCATTTCCGTTTCCTGTGCCAATGCCATCGCAATCCAAACACGTTGGCGCTGACCGCCGGATAATGCGTCAACCGGGTGGTATTTAAAGAATTGCGTCCCCGTAACATCAAGTGCCCAGTTGATGATTTCGTAATCTTTCTTGGACAATCGCCCAAAGCCTTTCTGATAAGGGAAGCGGCCGTAGGAAACCAGTTCACCGACCGTCAATCCGGCGGCGCTGTCAGGTGTTTGTGGAAGGATGGCCATTTTTTTCGCCAGCGATTTCGTGTTTTCCTGGGCAATATTGCTGCCATCCAATACCACGGATCCGGATTGATGCGAGATCACCCGAGTAATCGCTTTTAACAGAGTCGATTTGCCACAGCCGTTGGAACCGATGATCGTTGTAATTTTCTTGTCCGGAATTTGGACCGTCAAATCTTTGACAATCAGCCTGTCTCCATAACTGATATTCAGCTCCTCGGTGAATAAACGCACCATTCAAAAACCTCCTTTTCAAAATTAATACTTTTTATCATTGATAATGATTATCATTTTCAGTACAATCAACACTATAAGACTAATTATTTTTATTGTCAATAAAAATATGGATGGGCAGGAGTGAAGATAGATGGGGGAAAAAGAACTTTTTGATGTAACAATTATAGGTGGGGGCCCAGCAGGATTGTATTCAGCTTTTTATAGTGGTTTACGTGAAATGAAAACGAAAATTATCGAATTTCAGCCGGAATTGGGCGGCAAAATTCATGTCTACCCGGAAAAAATGATTTGGGACGTTGGGGGACAGCCGCCGATTCAAGGAGCTAAGCTCATCGACCAATTGGTTGCACAAGGGCTGACATTCCACCCGAAAGTCGTATTGAATGAAAAAGTTGAGTCCATCGCAAAAAATGAAAAAGGCATCTTTGAAATGATCGGTTCTTCCGGTGAAGTGCATTTATCAAAAACGGTGATTGTCGCTGTCGGTGGAGGCATCCTGAATCCGCAAAAATTGCAGATTGAAGGAGCGGAGCGTTTTGAAGTGTCGAATCTGAATTACACCGTCAAATCACTGGAGCGATTCAAAGGCAAAACGGTCTTGATTTCAGGCGGCGGAAATTCTGCCATCGACTGGGCAAATGAATTGGAACCGATCGCCAAGCAAGTATACGTCACCTACCGCAAGCCTGAGCTTGCAGGACATGAAGCGCAAGTGACGCAGCTGATGAACGGCTCTGCCATCTGCTGCCTCCATACGAATATCACGCGTTTGATCGCTTCGGATGGCCGGGATGCCATCGAGTTTGTTGAATTGACGCATCAGGAAACGAATGAAAAACAAGTTCTGCCGATTGATGAGATGATCATCAACCACGGCTACGAGCGCGACATCAGTCTGCTTGGAAACAGTCCGTTGAATATTGAAATTGCCGACGATTACTACATCGCGGGCACGCCAAGCAGCGAATCATCAGTTGAAGGCCTCTATGCAGCGGGTGACATTCTGCAGCACGAAGGCAAATTGAATCTGATTGCCGGAACATTCCAGGATGCAGCGAACGCAGTCAATAAAGCCAAGCACTACATCCAGCCGGACGCGAATAGAATCGCCATGGTGTCTTCTCATAATGAAGTGTTCAAAAAGCGCAATAAGGAATTGGTCAAGCAGTTATTGGTGTAGCAAAGAACTTTTCCGGATAGTTTGAGACGGCTGAGACTGAGGTATAGAAAGCTGTAAAGATAATTCGGAGGAGGAATAGGCTATGGAATTAAAAGATTATGGAGCAGAATCGTTTGTGGTGAATATCGAAGAGGCGACCAAGCAAAATGACACATTCCGCACCGCTCTATGGACAGGCAAGAACCTGCAGGTTACCGTCATGAGCATTGAAGTGGGAGACGACATCGGCCTGGAAGTCCATGAAGGCGACCAATTTCTGCGGATTGAAGCCGGAAAAGGCTTTGTCCAAATGGGGGACAGCGAAGACAACCTGACCTTTGAAGAAAATGCTGAAGACGATTACGCCATCATGATTCCAGCAGGAAAGTGGCATAACGTCACAAACAAAGGCGATCAACCGTTAAAAATATACTCCATTTACGCGCCGCCGGAACATCCTCATGGCACCGTGCATGAGACCAAGGCGATTGCTGAGAAAGCTGAAGAAGAAGAGGAGTAACTGATCCGATAAATAAGCCGGATTATTAGCAGTGTGCAATGGTAAAATAGGATATAGAAATGGCCATCAATTCGTAAGTGAATTGATGGCCATTTTTTATTTCTAAACCAATGCCGCTGCTTCTGCACGTTCTTTTTTGCCGTGCATCAAATAATACAAGACGGCAGTTGCAAGCACCGCAAAGCCCAGGATGCCGTAAAGTGAACTGTAACCAATCAGGGGGATGACAAAGCCCAGCAAGTACGGGCCGAAGCCGAGCCCGGCATCCATTGAGATAAAGAATGTCGAAGTGGCAAGGCCCATACGGTGAGGCGGCGTCAGCTTGACCGCGACTGCTTGCGTCGTCGATTGCATATTGCCGAAGCCCAAACCAATCAAAGCACCGGCAACCAATAACCCTGTACTGCTGCTGGTGACGCTTAACAGGAAAAGTCCTGCTGCAAAAATGGCGAAAGCAGGATACATGACGAAGTTTGCGCCTTTCAGGTCCATCAGTCTTCCGGTGAACGGCCGGGAAACTAATATCGCAATGGCGTAAACAAGGAAAAAGTAGCTGGCTGCCTGCACTAAATCTTCCTCCATCGCAAAGAAGTTGATAAATGACAGAACGCTGGAATAGCAAAGGGCGATGGCCAGACAAACGAGTGCAATCGGTACAGCTTTCGGTTCGATGTAATCTGAAATCTTAAACCCTTTCGTTTCGTCAGTTGCAGGTGGCGCAACGACTGGCGGTACATAAACAAATAAAGATACGGCCAAGCTGACCACGCCGAGCGCCAAGCATACCGAAAAAATCATTTCATAGCTGCTGTACTGGCTCATCATCAACCCGATGAAGGGGCCAAAAGCCGTCGCTAAAGTCGAACTGAGGCTGAAATAACCGATCCCTTCGCCTTTGCGTCTCATTGGAATAATTTGAGCAACGATGGTTCCGGCTGCCGTGCTGGCCATTCCCAACGTCATCCCGTGAAGAAAGCGATTGAGCATGAGGAAAGGAAGTCCGAAATTCAGGAAATAGAAGAATGTAGTCAAAGTGAATAGCGCAAGGCCGATGACCAAGGTCTGTTTGCGGCCAATTTTGTCGATTGTACGGCCGATGACCAGCCTTCCCGCTAAAGCGCCCAGAATGAAAATTCCGGTAACCAGGCCGGCTTCGCTTGTTGAAGCCCCATATTCCTCAACAGCATAGACGGCGATTGTGACCATCAGTAGATAGAAGATAAGAACTAAGAAAAAATTCACTAAAGCAGTGACGATAAAGTCTTTTGTCCATAAAGGAGGATTGTTTTTATTCATTTGGAATTCTCCCTGCTGATTAAATTCATGCGTATGGTTTTCATCATCTCAATCCCTGCAAGCTGATCTTCTTCCGGGATATGAGCCAGAATTTCTTTTTCAAATTGATCGATAGTGACACGAACATCCTCGTATACTTTTTTCCCGTGGGTAGTAAGCTGCATCCGTTTTTCACGTCTGTCTTTGCCGGGGATGTGCTCTAAGTAACCTTGCTCTTCCAATCGGGTTACGGTGCGTGTCACGGTCGGTTTTTCAATCCGTTGATAATGGGCAAGCTCAACTAACGTTGCGGAGTCATTATTGGCTATATAATACAAAATTGACCATTGAGCCCGGTAGAGCCTATGCTTGCCAAGTTCGTTATTCAAATGATGTTCAAAAGGCCTGGACAGTAAAAGAAACTGATGGAAAAACTCTTGAAAAGCTTTAATGAAAAACACCTCTTTATAATGTTGATGACGTTTGTTATCAAGGGTAACCATATCAAAAGATAGAGACTGAAACAACGTTTTAAATCATAAAGAAAGTGAAAGCTTCTGTACTTTTGTTAAAAACCCTGTATAATAATTAGTTATCTTGGGTAACTAATTTACTTCTGTAATGGATAGTAATTGTCTAGAAATCATATGGAGGCAGGTGAGTAAGAAAAATGGAACAGAAAAAAGAACCATTATGGACAAAAGATTTTCTGCTTGTTTTTGGCGTGAACTTCTTATTGTTTTTAAGTTTTTATTTATTGGTAGTCATCATTCCGGTTTATGCAAAAGGGGAGTTTAATGCCTCCACCAGTATGGCCGGTTTGGCTTCCAGTATTTTTGTGGTCGGTGCATTGATGGGCCGGCTGTTCGGAGGATCAGCTATTGAACGGATAGGAAGAAAAAAACTGTTGTTTATCGGCTTGGCTGCGTTTCTCGTACTGACGCTATTGTATTTCATCATCAACAGTTTGGCCGTGCTCTTGTTTATCCGCCTCTTCCACGGTATCGCGTTTGCGCTGGCTTCTACAGCTACAGGCACGATAGCCGCTAGCCTGATTCCCAATTCCAGACGTGGGGAAGGGACGGGGTATTACGGCGTCAGCATTATCATCGCCTCTGCGATCGGACCGTTTATTGGTCTACTGATTACGGACCGTATTTCGGCAGAAGCCAATTTCATTATTTGTAGTGTGCTGGCGCTTGTCACTTTGCTTGCTGCATTGTTCATGAATATTCCGCGTCTTGTATTGACCGCTGAACAAATGAAAGAAATGAAAGGACTTAAATTGTCCAATTTTCTGGAACCAAAAGCTGTCCCAATTTCAATCATCAGTTTTGTCATGGCCTTGGGCTATTCAAGTGTACTCTCCTATCTGACCTTTTATGCCAAGGAAATAGATCTTGTCGAAGCCGCAAGCCTATTTTTTATTGTCTACGCTGTGGTGGTAATCCTGTCCAGACCGTTTACGGGCCGCTTATTTGACGTTAAAGGCGTCAATATTGTGATGTATCCGGCAATCATCGCTTATGCCATTGGCATGGTACTATTGAGCCAAGCACATAGCGGGATCATTCTGCTCCTTGCAGGCGTATTTATTGGTCTTGGATACGGTACATTGCAGTCCAGTTCTCAAGCCTTGGCGATTAAGCTATCGCCCGCACATCGAATGGGGCTGGCAACCTCCACTTTCTATATTTTTGTGGACATCGGCATCGGTTTTGGACCGTTTGCACTCGGGTTCATCACGCCGCTTGTCGGATTTAGGGGAATGTATTTATTGATAGCGGCCATGCTTGCTGCCAGCGTGGTTTTATACCATCTGCTGGTTGGCAGACAACAAAAGAACGGCTGGGAAAAAGCCGAAGGCGTCTCGGTCGAATAAAAAAAATCAATTGAACACTGTCTCATTTTAAAAGTGAACATCAAAACAGGCACTTTCCCGATAACGGGAAAAGTGCCTGTTTTTACATTAAAGTTTAAAGCAATTCATTTCTTATGCTTGCTTTTTCGGTGTAGCTTCGATAGTAGAAGCCACTTTAGCGATGACCAATTCACTGCCAAGCATTGGAGATTCTTTTGGTGGTTCATTGGAGTTTTCTTCCGGACGCTTATGGGATTGTTTGAAAGCGTCACTTGATTTCCAAGCTTCAAAGCTCTCAAGGTTCTCCCAATACATATTGACGTTCAATTCATCGTGTTCTTCCAAGTTCTGAGTGATGGTCGCTTCAACTTTAACGAAGCCTTCCATTTCCTGCAAAGCACCTGGACGAGTGAAGTTAGGAGCCATCTTTTCTGCAAATCCTTTTTTCATTTTAATGCGGTTGGTTACTACATACATTAAGAACCTCTCCTTTTCAGATTGTATTTTGTTTTTCACTGATATAAATTTTATCACATTCTTCAGATGGATGTGTGTACTGGCAGTGTGCATCTTCTTTCTCTACTCAATTTGATTAATGTTGATTATAATTGAAAGAATATTGAGGAATGGGGTTATGACATGGTGAAACAAAGAAAGCAGTTCAGTTGGATCGGCAGTGAGCATACATATATCGACCAAATGGACATACTGCCTTTGGGACATATGGTACTTGGCCGATTCGGTGGAAACTCGGCTGCCGGCCAGTCTAAAAATGAAGACGGCTGTCTGATTTGGTTGGAAGATAAAGAAGACTGGGAGTTCGTGATGGTTCTGGATGCGCATAATTCTGCCCAAAGTGCCGAATTAGTCATCAGTCAAGTTGAAAATCATAAAAAACAAATCGCTTCTCTACTGTCGGGTAAGGTCAGTGTTAGCTTGTTCAAGGGTATTGAAAACGTTCTGTTGCAGTTGTTTCAGGAGGATAGCTTTAAAGAAGATTGCCGGCAGGTGCAAGGCGAAACAGCTTGTTTGATAGTAGTCAGGAAAGGGAAATACCTCTACTGGTTTTCTGTCGGCGATTGCCTGTTATACCTTTTTCATCCCGAACTGGCCGCTTTTGGACAATACCAACTAAATCAGCGCCACTTCTATGAATGGGTCGGCCAAGTGAATACCTTTGCGCAAGAAGCTCCATGCTACAGCAGCGGAACCAGGGAGTTGCGGCAAGGCGAAAACCAGATCTTGCTGACGACAGACGGGTTGGTAGAGTGCCCAGGGGGGATATTTGCTGAACCCGAAAGTATCTGGCAGGAGTGCAAAGATACCGATACCGCAGCGGGCGTCGCTGCCTTACTTATCCAAAATCCAAAAAAACCACGTCCGTGACAGCACGACAGTGGTTTTCTGGAAAGTAAATATAGAGGAAGCAGCTAGTAAGGCCAGTAATCAATAGCTTTCACTTTTCTGCAAATGGACGGTGCAATTATACAATGAGCAATTCCACTGGCTTTCGGCATTTTTTAAAATCGTGATGGACGTATTGTCCATGGAAGTTTCCTGGAACTTCTCCGGCATAAGTTTTTTTAACGTCAAGCCGATCAACGCTCCGTGGCTGACAATCAGTACACGCTGTCCGCTGAAATTTTCCAGTATATCTTCAATGCACGCCAGTCCGCGATCGGCTGCCTCTTCTCGGCTTTCCATCGCCAAATCAAGTTCGCGCCAATCAGCTCCCCATTTTTCCAGACGTTCTTTTTCCGTCGTGCCTTCGATTTTGCCGCCGCTTCGTTCACGCAGCCGCGTGTCAAAATGGCTGACCGGCAAATGAAGCTTTTTGCCGATGATTTCCGCTGTCTCTTTGGCGCGGGACAAATCACTGGAGATGATCAGATCCCAATCCTCTTCTCTCGAAAGCCGTTCTGCAAGCGCATCGGCTTGCTGTCTGCCGGTTTCATTCAATGGAATATCCGCCGACCCTTGCGCGATGCCTTGTATGTTCCAATCCGTGATGCCATGCCGTACCAACCCAATTGTCGTCAATAAAGCCATCTCCTTTGGTGTGTTACTTAACAGGATAGCGAAATGCGTTTGTCAGAACAAGTTGAAAGAATAATAGGCCCTAAAAAAGGCTGCCGGAAGGGCAGCCTTTTTCGGAGTCATGCAGTTTTTCGTTTCTTTTCATTTTTATCAATTACAGTGGTTCCTACCAAGTCACCGGTTACGTTCAATGCCGTACAGCCCATCCCAACCAGTGCATCGATGGCCGTCAGCAACGCGACAGCTTCCATCGGCAAGCCCAGTTGGACGAAAACAGTGGCAATCATGACAATCCCAGCTCCCGGGACGCCGGCGGTTCCAATGGAAGCCAAAGTACCGACCAGCACAACCAGCAACATCTCGGAAAGACTTAAAGGATCTCCGACGAGGTTCGCGGCGAAGACGGCTGAAACGGCAATGCGGATGGCGGCTCCGTCCATATTGATGGTTGCGCCGAGCGGCAGGCTGAAGCCGTACAAGCTCTTGGACAGCCCTAGGTTTTTAGCGGCAGTCAACGTCAGCGGCAGCGTTCCAGAGCTGCTTTGAGTAACAAAAGCGGTCAGCATCGGTGTGCGCGCCTGCTTGAAAAATTGTCCCGGTTTGACTTTGAACAGTACCAAGATCAAGGTATACAACAAAATCTGGACGATCAAGGCAACGTAGAGGACGAGCACCATTTCACCAAGGGACAACAGTGTATCGAAGCCCTGGTTGCCGACAGTCTCTGCCATGATGGCAAAAATTCCAATCGGCACATACTGGAGAACGGCTTTTAAAACCAACAAAGTCAGTTCATTCAAGGCAGTGACGGTTTTATACAAATGATCGCCGAGACTTTCAAATTCACTGGATTGGCGCATATAGGACAGCGCGATGCCAAAAGCGAAAGCAGTGAAAATGATGCCAAGCAGATTAAGTTCCGTAAAAGCGGTGAAGATGTTGGAAGGGACGATGTTCAACAGAACACTGACAAGCCCTGGATTTTCCGGAACATCGAAAGTTTCATTGCTCTGCAGCTGCATGCCGGTTCCAGGCTGAAAGAAGCTGGCGACGGCCAAACCGACAATAATGGCAAACGCGGAACTGAGGGTATAGTAAATGAACACTTTACCGCCCATACGTCCGAGATCCCCAATCGAGGATTGGTTGATTCCGACCATCATGGTAAAAAGAATCAAAGGGATGATCAGAAAGGTCAGCAGATTCAGCAATAAGTCACCGAAGGGCGCTAACACAGCAGCCTGCTCTCCAAAGATAAGGCCGACAGCGATGCCGAGAATGAGTGCAATCGTGATTTTTAAAATTAATGAGGCATCGAGATACCGTTTCCATAAAGTTTTCATTTTCTCTCTCCTTTTCCAAGAAATAATAATTCTTATAAAATCTATCGGAATTGACTTCATTAACTTATACCAGGAGAAGGAGAGGTGTCAAAACCCCTGCTTCGCTTTCTGATAAAACGTTGCAGGTTCAATTCGGCCGTTTCAATCCGTTTTCCGATTTATCGAAGCAGCAGTAAAAGCAGGCAGCCTTGATGGAGGGCTGCCTGCTTGAGGTTAAAAATTAAAATTGTCCGGGTCTGGTCCAATACGCTTGTTTTCATTCAATGCCGAAATCCGTTCCATGTCTTCGTCTGTCAGTTCAAAATCAAAGACCTGTGAGTTTTGAATGATTCGGGCTTCTTTGATGGATTTTGGGATGGTCACCACGCCATTCTGCAGGTCCCAGCGAAGAATGACCTGTGCGACTGTTTTTTCAGTTTTCGCAGCGATCTCCACGAGCACCGGGTGATCCAGCAGCTTGCCTTGCATCAATGGGGACCAGGCTTCCAGTTGAATGTCGTGAGCTTTGCAGAATGTATGCAATTCCGCTTGCGTCAGGAAAGGGTGGTACTCCACTTGATCAACCATCGGGGTGATTTCCGCATCTTTCAGCAATTCCTCTAAATGATGGATATGAAAATTGCTGACGCCGATCGCTTTAACACGATTTTCTTTATACAAGGTTTCGAGTGCGCGCCATGCTTCTTTGTATTTCCCTTCAACTGGCCAATGGATCAAATAAAGATCCAAGTAATCCAAGCCCAGATTTTTCAGGCTGGTTTCATAGGCGGCAAGGGTCGACTCGTAGCCAAGATCGGAATTCCATACTTTTGAAGTGATAAAAAGTTCTTCTCTGGTAATGCCGGCTTCCGCCAATCCTTCACGGATGCCTTGGCCAACGCCTTCTTCATTGCCATAAGCGGCAGCTGTATCGATGCTGCGGTAGCCATTGATGATCGCGGTTCGGACTGCATCGATAACTTCCCCTCCTTCGCTGACTTTGAATACACCCAGACCGAACCAGGGCATGTTAACTCCGTTATGCAAAGTGGTGGTGTCTTGTAAGGTTTTCATTATTCTCATCCTCCATAAAATTAGTTGATTGATGTTTCATGTAAATTTCGTAAAATGGTTTTGCTGCTGGTTTCTTTGTTCTCAAGATGCCGGCTCCAGCCGCTCAATAAGACCGCACCGAACACCATGAGGGCGCCAATCCATGAAGTATGGATAAGCCCTATCGAATCGGCGACAACTCCACCGACAAATGCGCCGATGGCAATTCCTGCGTTAAATGCTGAAATGTTGATGGCTGATGCAACATCCACGGCAGTTGGTACATACCGTTCTGCCAGCATCACTGCATAAACTTGAAGGCCCGGAACATTCATGAAGGCGAAGAGGCCCATGACGATGATAGTGATTAACCCTGCAATTTTGAATGGAGCAGTGAAAGCCAAAATCAATAAAATGCCGGATTGGATCAAAAACATATAAAACAGTGCTTTGATCGGGTTCTGATTGGCCAGCTTTCCGCCAATTGTATTGCCGACGGCTATGGCAATGCCGTAGGCCACCAATATGAGAGTGACAGTTCCCGCCTGAAATCCTGTCACTTCCTGCAATAATGGCGACAGATAGGTGAATACTACAAAAGTTCCTCCATAACCAAGGGCTGTAATGCTGAAAACCAGCAACAGCCTGCCGTTCGTCACCAGTTTGACTTGATCCCGGAAAGAAGTACGGACAGCTTTTTTTAAGTCAGAAGGAATCCATATACTGTTTCCGATAAATGCAATGATGCCGATAACGACAATGGCCATAAAAGCAGCACGCCAGCCAAATTGCTGCCCAAGAAATGTACCAAAAGGAACACCGGTGACAGTAGCAACAGTCAAACCCGTAAACATAATCGCAATAGCACTGGCCCGCTTGTTATCAGGAACCAAATCTGCGGCGATAGTAGCACCGATAGCCATAAATACCCCATGGGCAAGAGCTGAAACTACCCTTGCTATCAATAATACGCTTACGGTAGTGGCAGTCGCTGCAAGTACATTGCCGATGATAAAGACCACCATAATCCATAGCAGCAAGGATTTTCTGGACATATTGGCAGTAACTGAAGTCAAGACAGGAGCACCGAACATTACGCCTAAGGCATACAGAGATACCGTCAGTCCGGCTGTCGTTACACTGATGGTTAAATCCTCCGCGATCATCGGCAACAGGCCGACACTGATGAATTCGGTGGTGCCGATGGCAAAGGCGCTGAGTGCCAGCGCCAATAAGGCTAAGTTGCTTCTTTTTTTATCTAGAGACATATTTTTCTCCTCCAACTAGTTTTTCTATCGATCAATTCCAATCGATAAATGTTAGTATGTGTTATGGAGTAAATTAAGGGAAGTACGCACTTTAAAGTGCTGTAGGTACTTTTTAGTACCTATAGAAAGGGGAGAAGGCCGTTGGACAAGAAATACAATATATCCGTAGAAGCGACACTGGAGGTCATCGGCGGGAAGTGGAAAACCGTCATTCTTTGCCATTTGATGCGCGGCAAAAAGCGGACCAGTGAATTAAAACGGCTCATGCCTGACATCACCCAAAAAATGCTGACCCAGCAATTGCGCGAATTGGAAGCAGACGGTGTCATCAACCGCATTGTCTATAACCAGGTCCCGCCAAAAGTGGAGTATGAGCTCAGTGAATACGGCATCAGTCTGGAAGGTATCCTAAATTCCCTTTGTTCTTGGGGAGATATGCACCTCACGAAAGTCTATGGAGACAAATCTGCAGTGTTGCAGGAAGGCATTTTGAACGAATAAACACTAAAATAATATGTACAAGCATTGGGGAAAAATGCTAGGATATAAAAAATAAAATGCCTTGAAGAGAAGAGTAGATCAATCCATTCTTTCCAGAGAGTTCCGGAAGCTGAAAAGGAACAAGAAGAAATGACCGAAGCAAAACTCTGAGCAGCACATCGGAACCGCTTTAAAGGGGATGGTGTGACAGGAGCTCCTGTTACAGAGCTAAAGTATAAGCAGGCAACCTACCGTACTTGATGAGTTCGATATGGTGACATGTCGAAACAACTGGAGTGGCACCGCGAAACCGATTCTCGCCTCCAAGACAATGGTCTTGGAGGTGGGATTTTTTTATTTTCCAAATAAAAAAGGGGAGCGGGGAATGAAGGATGAAAAATTGGAGAGCGCCAGTGATTATGCTGATGGCCATTGGAATAGCAAATATTGGAGCATGGATTTACCTGATCGCCATGAACCTGCTGGTGCTGGAGATGACAGGAGGATCGGCCCTGGCGGTTTATGCATTATTAGACATAGAAAGAGCAAAGCTCGACTATCCGACTGAAGTTAATAGATAGCAAATAAGCTGAGCGATAAAGCCTTCAACTGTAATCCTTTCTGCTTTGGACTGGTGTTAGGAGCCTAAAGGGTAGATAAATAAAAAGCTCGTTCCTTTATAGTAGGAACGAGCTTTTTCACGGCTATAACCGCTTGCGCGACATCGCTTCACGCATATCCTGAAGGGATTTTTTGCCTTCATTGCCGCGGGCGATCATCAGATTGGTATAGAGCGCATCAATCAAACTTAATTGCGCAATGCGGGATGACAAGGCTTCAGAACGGAAATCGGTTTCTTCTGACAGCGTGTATAGGGCGATATCCGCTTCTTTGGACAAAGGGGATTTGGCGAAATTGGTGACGCAAATGATGGTGACGCCTTTTTCTTTCAGAATCCGCAGCACATCCAGGACATCAGTGGTGGAGCCTGAATGGGAAATAACAATCGCCACATCGTCCGACTGGAGCTGGGAAGCGGCCATCAACTGCATATGAGAATCCAAATTCATGGAAACATGAAGACCTAAGCGGACGAATTTATGATAACCGTCCATGGCCACCATGGCTGAACCGCCATTTCCGTAAAAATCAATTTTCCGGGCGCTCATCAATTTTTCAATTGCCGAATTCATCGCTTCTGCATCAACAATCTGAAGGGTATCCTCAAGCGTTTTGATATTGGAGCGGAATACTTTTTCAGTGACAGCACTGATGCTGTCGCCTTCTTCAATTTTTTCATGAATGTCCTTTAAAGGAGCCACAACTTCTGCGGCGAGCGAAATCTTAAAAGCCTGGAAGCCCTTAAAACCAATCCGTTGGCAAAAGCGGAAGATGGTTGATTCAGCCAGCCCCAGATCATCGGCAATCTGGTTAATGGTCAAATGAATGATATTTTTTGGATCGTTCAAAACATAATCGGCGATCTTTTTTTCTTTTTCACTGAAATGGCGGTAACTACCGCGTATGGCAGCCAGCGCAAATTGCTGTTCTTTCATGATCCGCGCCTCGTTTCTAGGGAAGTATTTTTATCTATTATACTTTAACATGTTGCGTACGGAAAAATATTTGATACAATGGACGAAATAAGGAAAAAAATTCTTTTATTCTGAAGGAGGATTCCACAATGGAAATTGGAATTATTGGGTTAGGCAAAATGGGATTGAACTTGGCACTGAATTTAACGGATCATGGCCACAAAGTTATCGGTTACGACAGCTACGCAGCAATTGAAGAAAGCGGTTTCACGCAAGCTTCTTCTATTGAAAAAATGGTGAAAGAGCTGAAAGCTCCCCGTACGCTTTGGCTGATGGTGCCGGCTGGCGAAATCACCGAATCAGTTATCGGACAATTAATGCCTTTGCTTGAAGAAGGAGATACCATCATTGATGGCGGAAATTCGAACTACAAAGACACAGTGCGACGGGCGGCGACTTTGAAAGAGCACGGCCTCTTCTTTTTTGACTGCGGAACGAGCGGAGGAACTGAAGGAGCCCGCCACGGGATTTGTGCAATGATCGGCGGCGATGCAGAAAAATTCAAAACCATCGAACCGCTATTGAAGGATATTTCTGTACCGGATGGCTATTTGTATACAGGCGAAGCGGGCAGCGGACATTTCCTGAAAATGATCCACAACGGCATTGAATACGGCATGATGCAGTCGATTGCGGAAGGGTTTGACATCCTCAACAAAAGCCCGTTCGACTTTGATTACGAAAAAGTGGCTGACGTTTGGAACCACGGATCCATCATCAGTTCATATTTGATGGAAATGACGAAAAACGCATTTTCAAAAGACGCCAAACTGGAAAGCATCAAAGGTGTCATGAATTCTTCAGGTGAAGGCAAATGGACTGTAGAAACGGCGCTTGACTTGAATGTTCCGGCACCGGTTATCACCTTGTCGCTCATGATGCGCTATCGCTCATTGGAAGAGGATACCTTTGCAGGAAAAGTCGTGGCAGCACAACGCAATGAATTCGGCGGCCATGCAGTAGAGAAGAAATAATACTTGGTTTAATCAGCAATTAGCGATTGCCCAAAGTAGTTTGTGCAGACATGCGCTGGCGCATCCGGGGGATGAACGCCAGCCAGGCTAAAAGTGAAGGAAATAATTTCTGATCCAGCTGAACAGGCTGGAGCTACATAATAAGGGGGAGAAGATTTGTCAGGTTCAATGTTGATCATGGTCGCACTTGCAGGTATATTCTTATTATTATTTTTGGTCATCCGAACTAAATTGCATGCCTTTGTGGCTTTGCTGCTGGTCAGTTTGCTGGTGGGGATAGCCGCTGGCATGCCGCTTGGCGAAGTGATTAATTCCATCCAAAACGGCATGGGCGGCACACTCGGCTTTGTTGCGGTAGTGGTCGGCCTGGGTGCCATGTTCGGTAAAATGCTGGAAGTGTCGGGTGGTGCAGAACGTTTGGCCGCTACGATGATCAGCAAATTCGGTGAAGACAAAGCGCAATGGGCGCTGGGCGTCACCGGCTTTATCGTGGCGATTCCGGTATTTTTCGATGTCGGTTTCATTATTTTGGTGCCGATCGTTTACGGTTTGGCAAGAAAAACGGGCAAGTCGCTGTTGCATTACGGGATTCCGCTATTGGCAGGATTGGCCGTTACACACAGTTTTATTCCGCCGACTCCGGGACCGATTGCGGTTGCGGAACTGGTCGGGGCAGAACTTGGATGGGTCATTCTGTTTGGGGTACTTGCGGGGATTCCGGCGATGATTTTAGCCGGACCGGTATTCGGGCGTTTCATCGGCAAAAAGATTCATATTGCCATCCCCGATTACATGGAGTTGGAAGAAAAAGAATACGATAAAGAGTTGCCGAGCTTTGGCATGATCACATCGTTGATCCTGATTCCTCTGGTTCTCATCCTATTGAATACTTTATCCGGTGTTTTACTGAATGAAGGAAATATGGTGCGTGAAATCCTGACATTCCTCGGGCATCCTTTCGTGGCATTGACGATTGCGACGATGTTGACGTTCTATTTGCTCGGGACAAAGCGCGGCTATTCGCGTCAGGAAGTGCAGGATATTGCCACCAAAGCGCTTGAACCTGCCGGGATCATCATCCTCGTAACAGGCGCAGGCGGTGTTTTCAAGCAAGTGCTGATCGACTCCGGTGTCGGTGATGTGTTGGGTGAGATGATGGGGGATTCGGCTTTGCCGCCAATCGTTCTGGCATTTTTGATTGCGACTGCCGTGCGTGTAGCGCAAGGTTCCGCAACGGTTGCCATGGTGACTGCGGCCGGTTTGATCACACCGCTTCTTGAAATGGTCGGCATGACCGGACCGGCTTTGGGCTTGATCGTTATTGCCATTGCTTCAGGCGCAACGGTCTTGTCCCACGTCAACGACTCAGGTTTCTGGCTCGTTAACCGTTACTTCGGCATGGACGTCAAAGATACCTTGAAATCCTGGACCGTCATGGAAACCATTATCGGTCTTACCGGGTTCGTGGTAGTGTTGATCATAAGCTTTTTTATCTAAATTAAACCTGAAGAGAAAAAGGAGTGATTCCTTTTTCTTTTTCTGCTATATAGAGGAGGGCTCTTATGCCTGAACAGTCATATTATTTGGGAGTAGACATCGGTACCACTTCCACAAAAGCCGTTTTGTTCAACAAAGCGGGCGCAGTATTAGAAGCCGATACCGTTTTTTATGCCCTGGAAACGCCAAGTCCACTGATTGCGGAACAAGATCCGGAAGAAATTTTTCGTGCAGTATTGACCGCTGTGCGCAAAACCATCCGCCAAAGCGGCATTGACGTGCAACAGCTGAAACTGGTGTCATTCAGTTCAGCGATGCACAGCCTGATTGCGGTGGATACGGCGGGAAATCTGCTGACACAAAGCATCACCTGGGCAGACACAAGAAGCTCGAAGCATGCCAAGCACATAAAAGCACAGCTGAACGGCCATGAAATCTACTTGCGTACGGGGACACCGATCCATGCGATGTCGCCGCTCTCAAAGTTGGTCTGGCTGAAAGAGGACAAGCCGGAAGTATATGCGCAGGCAGCGAAATTCATTGGCATCAAAGAGTTTGTGTTCCACCATTTATTCGGCGAATACGTCATCGACCATTCCATTGCTTCGGCAACCGGGCTCTTCAACCTCCAGCAGCTGAATTGGGATGAAGAAGCGTTGGCAGTGGCTGGTGTTGCGCCTGCGCAATTGTCGCGGCCGGTTCCGACAACGCACCAATTGAGAGGACTCGCTCCGGAACATGCCTTGTTTATGGGAATTCCGGAAGAGATTCCGTTTATCATCGGCGCAAGCGATGGCGTCTTGGCGAACCTTGGCGTTGATGCCATTGAACCAGGTGTACTGGCCGTCACAATCGGCACGAGCGGCGCTATCCGCACCGTGACTTCGGAACCGAAAACGGATCCGAAAGGGCGGACTTTCTGCTATGCATTGACTGAAAACCACTGGGTGGTCGGCGGGCCTGTCAACAATGGCGGCATCGTCCTGCGCTGGCTGCGGGATGAGTTCGCTTCATCCGAAGTGGAAACGGCGAAACGCCTCGGCATCGATTCCTATGACGTGCTGACGAAAATTGCCGAGGGCGTCAATCCTGGAGCAGACGGCTTGTTGTTCCATCCGTATTTGACTGGGGAACGGGCGCCATTATGGGACTCGAATGCCCGCGGATCGTTTTTCGGGCTCAGCATCCATCACAAAAAACAGCATATGATCCGTTCTGTGCTGGAAGGCATTGTCTTTAACTTGTATACAGTGCTGCTGGCTGTCGAAGAACTTACCGGGGAACCGGTGCGCATCCAGGCATCAGGCGGCTTTGCCCGTTCGGAAATGTGGCGCCAATTGCTTGCCGATGTGTTCGGCAAGCCGGTAGTCATTCCGGAGAGCTTCGAGAGCTCCTGCCTTGGCGCTGTCGTTCTCGGCATGTACGCCACAGGGGAAATCGAGGATTTCAGTATCGTCTCCGAAATGATCGGCCAAACGCACACGCATGAGCCAGATGAAGCGGTGGCAGGCGTCTATCGGGAGCTATTGCCGATTTATATCCGCTTATCACGCCTGCTGACAGAAGAATACGAAAGCATTTCAGACTTCCAGCGGAAGCATTTGGAATGAGACGCGGCATCCGGGACCAGAAAGCTGGTTTCGGGTGTTTTTTAGGTTGATTGGTTGGAAATATTTTCTTTATTTATTCTAATAGAATCGGAAATTGCTTTTGCCTAATCTTATGCACGCTCAGCAAATTATATGCACGTTCAACATAAAATGCGAATGCTTGGCAATCTTTACGCACGTTTAAAATAAAATACGCACGCTCTGCAGAATATATTCCTGTAATAAATCAAACAATCAGAAAACAACTAAAAATATCTATAATTTTCCAAACCCGCATGATACGATAAAGACAAACTTCAAACTATGGGGAGTTACTCCTCAAGATGGAACAACAGTGCTTAATCATTCAACATCAAGGGGGATGTACGGATGGAATTTGATGCGATTATTGTGGGGGCAGGCCTTGCGGGGCTTGTGGCGGCAGCGGAAATCGCTGACGCAGGCAAAACAGTATTGCTGTTGGATCAGGAGCCGGAAGCGTCTTTTGGCGGACAGGCGTGGTGGTCGTTTGGCGGCCTGTTTTTAATCGATTCGCCTGAACAGCGGCGCATGGGCATCAACGATTCAAAAGAATTGGCTTGGCAGGATTGGCTTGGGGCAGCCGGTTTCGACCGGGAGCAGGATGAAGATTACTGGGGAAAGAAATGGGCGGAGGCTTATGTGGATTTTGCAGCAAATGAAAAGCGGAGCTGGCTCGCCGGAATGGGCGTCAGATTCTTTCCAGTCGTTGGCTGGGCTGAACGCGGCGGTTATTTGGCGGAAGGGCACGGCAATTCGGTGCCGCGCTTCCATATCGTCTGGGGAACAGGACCGGGAATCGTTGAGCCGTTTGAACGGCGGGTACGCGAACATATGAAGAACGGACTGATTGATTATCGGCCGAGACATCAAGTGGATGAATTGCTCACCAAAGATGGAGTGGTGACCGGTGTAGTGGGGTCGCTGCTGGAGCTTAGCGATGCCCAGCGGGGAGAAGTCAGTTCGCGGCAAGTAGTCGCCAATTTCCGATGCGAAGCAAAGGCCGTCGTCGTTACAAGCGGCGGCATCGGAGGCAACCATGACTTGATCCGGAAAAACTGGCCGAGCCGCATGGGTAAGGCGCCGGAAGCCATGTTGTCTGGAGTACCCGAGCATGTCGATGGCAGGATGCTCGCCATTACGGAAAAAGCTGGCGGGCGCATCGTCAACCGGGACCGGATGTGGCATTATACCGAAGGCATCAAGAATTGGAATCCGGTCTGGAGCAAACACGGCATCCGGATTCTGCCGGGGCCATCTTCCATGTGGTTCGATGCCACAGGGGAACGTTTTCCCTCACCGAATTTTCCAGGGTTCGATACGCTTGGAACACTCGAGACCATCCAGAAGACCGGCTATAGCTATTCCTGGTTCATTTTGACGCAAAAAATCATCGAAAAGGAATTTGCGCTATCAGGTTCGGAACAAAATCCGGATTTGACGGGCAAAAGCATTCCACAGGTATTATCGCGTGTCCGTGCCGGAGCGACGGCACCGGTGCAGGCCTTTATGGACAAAGGGGAAGATTTTATTGTAGCGGATACACTCGAGGAACTGGTCAAAGGAATGAACAGCCTGACTGGGGAAGAGCTATTAGATTTTGAACGAATCAAAGAACAGATCGAAGCGCGTGACCGCCAGCTCGACAATCCCTTCTCCAAAGATTTGCAGATCACAGCGATGCGCGGCGCACGGAACTACCGGGGAGACCGGCTGATCCGCGTAGCGGCACCTCATAAATTGCTGGACCGCAAAAAAGGGCCGCTTATTGCGGTTCGCCTGAATATTGTCAGCCGCAAAACCTTGGGCGGCCTGCAGACGGACTTATCCGCCCGAGTGTTGAATGAAGCCGGAGAGCCGGTGCCTGGTCTGTATGCCGCTGGAGAAGTAGCGGGATTCGGCGGTGGCGGTGTCCACGGCTACCGGTCATTGGAAGGAACTTTTCTTGGCGGATGCCTGTTTTCGGGCAGAGTAGCAGGCAGAGCTGTGGCTCAAAGGGGAGGTTCTTGAAGTGTTGTTTGAAGGCATAGGATGGCGCGTGATTCTTTTTATAATGGGAGTCGGAGCCAGTACTTTCTTAGTGAATTCAGTCTTGCGAAGAATTTTCGGGGTGGAGAGAAAACCGTTCTTTTCCAAAGATGAAGAGTATGAGGGCCAGAAAAAGTGGGACAGGATATTTAACGGGCTATCCGCGGTTGCGGCGTTTTCCGTGCCGTTGCTGGTCTACGAATACGGCGCTGCCAGCCTTTATGTTTTGTCGATTTCGATTGTCATCGGCGCAGTCCAGCTGATAATCCGCGCAGCATTTCAGAAAAAGCATGCAGAAAACCCGCATGAGTATATGTACACCTTATTGGAATCGCTTACGGGTGCCGTTATTTTCGTTACTTTTGGGTTAAGTTTATTCCCTGAGTTTTTGGAATACGTCTACAATATCTAAACGGATTGGAGGAGAGAAGAATGGGAGATATAATCGCCGCAATCTTTATTTTAGTACCCGCTTTTATTGCTGCATTCGCATTGAGATGGATCAGAATCATGCGCATCAATTCAGAAAAACAGGTGGAGCAGAATGAAGAAATCATTAGCTTGCTGAAAGCGGGCGCACGGGAAGGCAACCGTTAAAGCCGCAAACTTGTTTCACGTGGAACTTTGTCACGCAAAGGAGTGATCCAGTGAAAGGCGAAAAGGTGTACGTCAGGTTTTTGCGTTCCTCCGATGCAGCGGAAAAGCTAAAACTTGAGATAGAAAACAGGGGGTTTTTCGAGGCGTACGCGATGACCCGTTACCCTGACTTTTATACGCTTCCGCTTCAGCGGGAATTGATTGAAATTTATGCGGAGCAGAAAGAAGATGACCAGGCTTACAGCTTTGGAATCTTCGAAAATGAAACAGATCGATTGGTTGGAACCATCAGTCTCGTGCAGGTGATGCGGGGGCCGCTTCAAAGTGCAGTTCTCGGATATGCCCTCGATCAGAAACATAATAATAAAGGCTATACCACGGAAGCGGTAGAGCTGGTTGTAGGCTATGCTTTTCGGAAGCTGGCGCTGCACCGCATTGAAGCGGGTGTCATGCCGGGAAATGATGCATCTATTCGGGTTCTGGAAAAAGCTGGTTTCCACAAGGAAGGAATTGCGTTGCAGAACGTCCAGATAAACGGTGAATGGCAGGATCATCAAGTGCTGGCCATCATCAATCCGCGGGATCTCTGAAAGACAGAAGTGAGAGAAGGGTGGTTCTATGCACATTCAATCAGATAGGCTCCAGTTCCGAAATTATACAGATGAAGATTTCCAGTTTTTATGGTCGCTGTTAGCCGATCCGGAAATGATCCGCTATATCGGCAAAGGGCAGACGCGAAATAAAAGCGAAGCTCTCGAATTCCTCTACTGGATTTATCGTTACTATAAAGAAAATCCGAAGAGTGGCTTAATGCTGCTGGTACGGAAAGAAGACGGCAAGCGAATCGGCCATGCCGGACTGGTGGCTCAGACCATCGAAGGAATTGATGAATTGGAGGTTGGCTATTGGGTAGCTAAGGAATTTTGGGGCCAGGGTTACGCCAAAGAAGCGGCAGAGGCTTTGCGCGACTATGGGCTGCATCAGTTAGGAGAAAAACGCCTCATTTCTTTGATTCAGCCAAGGAACACCGCTTCACACAAAGTGGCACAGCATATCGGCATGACAATAGAGAAAGAAGTTATCCTGTCCGGACAAAACGTCTGTGTCTACGCAATTGAAAAGGAGGGACAAAATGGACTTCCCGCAATTGGAAACGGAAAGGCTGTTGTTAAACAGGATTGAGGAACGTGACGCTGAAAGGTTCTTTGATATCATGTCGCGCGATGAAGTAACAATTTATTGCGGCATGGATAGTCTGGTCCACTCCGAAGAGGCTGTTGAAATGATCCGTTCCTTCCAAACCAGTTTCAATTTAAAAAGAGGAATGCGTTGGGCAATTCGTCTGAAGGAGACTGGCGATTTTATCGGAACTATCGGTTTGAACAATTTGTATCTGGGCTCCAAAAAAGCGGAAATCGGCTATGAACTGCATCCGGATTATTGGCGCCAGGGGTTCACGCAAGAAGCGATTCGCGGCGTATTAAGCTACGCTTTTGCAGAACTTGGCCTGTACCGGATCGGAGCTGTGACCTTTCCGGAAAACAAGTCATCAAACCGGCTGTTGGAAAAGCTAGGCTTTACGTGGGAAGGGCGATTGCGTGGCTATCTGCATCAGCGCAAGCAATCCCATGACGCTTTTATTTTCTCCATTCTCAGCAGGGAATGGATAGGGGAAGAAAAAGTTGAATGATGAACAGGGAATTTTAAGGAAGGAGGAAAGAGCTTGATCGTTGAAGCGCTCCTATTATGTTTGGGTTATATTGTCGTCAACTTTTTTATAAGGCGTTATGTAAGAAAACACTGGGACATTACAGAGCGCAAAGAATGGTTGTATTGGCCCTTGAACCGGATTCATGCATTGGTTGAAGCATTCTTGATGATTGCTTTCCTGGTCGGGGCATTCACGTTGGGGAATCAATTAATGGGGACCATCAATTGGGTGTATTACCTTTTTCTCTTTTTCTTCATCAGTCTGGTCAGTCGCGCTTTTATGGAATGGAAATACGCTAAAAGCGATAATATGTGGATCAGCCAATTATCGGAAGCAGGTATTGTGGCAATCCTGTTGCTCAGTTTCTTTGTACTCCCCTAAAGGGGAATCAATTTCGGCCTCTTTTTTGAACGGCTGTAGAGGGTTTAATGCCCGAGGATAGGGGAATAGCAACTTCAATATGCTCCATCCCACCGAAAGGAGAGAGGCCATTATGAAGAAAGAAAAGACTACTGAATCAGAAGTAAGTGGTTATATTTCAGGGTTATTCCGGACGCATTTCGGGAAAGGCCCAGCCTCCGTATTCGTTGCGATCCGTAAACCGTTCGTTGTCATTCATTTGCGTGAATTCCTGGCTCCGACTGAAAAAGTACTGATGAGCCAAAAAGAATCGGTCAGAGTACAAGAAATCAGGGGTTTGCTTATGAGAGATTTGAAAGAACAAATTAAGTTGGATTTGCTGAAGTCAGCGGAACTGGAAATCAAAGAAATTCATGCGGATTGGAATTTGGAAAATAAAACCGGGTTATTGATTCTGGTGTTGAATGGAGAAGCTGAAGAAAAAGCGCAGGAATGGCCGAAAGATATCGACAAAAAAGCTTTTTATCAAGAAGTGGCGGATGCCAGCAAGAAAGCTCAAAAAGAACCGGATAAGACAGAAGTCGTTTGGCTGAATGAGCGGACGGTATTGATCCGAAGAGAAGGAATTTTGATTGAGATTGAAAAGGAATTGATCAGGAATAACTTCACGGAACAATTGAAATTGGCCAAGCGCCCACTGGAAGCAAAACTCATCTATAATTCCTCGTTGGAGCAGCTGCTAAACAGGAAAATAACCGAGGCCTTTACCGATTGGGATTTTAAAGACGATATCGGTTACATGGTGCTGCTGATTGAAGCGAAAAAGTGAACAAGAAATCCTGAATAATAAAAAGAGAAGCGCCGCATTAGGCGCTTTTCGCGTAGGTTCACTCGATTTCGATCATTTTTTTCATCAGTGGCATAATCTGTTCTTTATCTTTTACTTGTTCTTCCATCCAAAGGTATTCTTGTCTCAACAGCTGTCGGATCTGCGAAGCGGCTTGTGCATGATCTGCCGGGGTCATCTTACTGGAAATCTGTTCGATTTCTGAAAAGACAGCTGCCGGCAATGAACGGCTCACTGCTTTCAAGCCTAATTGCGTCCGTTCTGGGGCGTATCGGTACAATAAGACCCGCGCCAAATGTTCCAGCACATGCGACAGCATCTTCACTGCCCACACCCCGTTTCCTCTGGCACCCGCTTTTCGGTACTGAAATAAAAACCACGCGACATCAATGACATGATCTTTATACTCGGCTGGAGTGATTTCCAGACTCTGCGATTCTGTGAATTGTTCCAGCAGGTTTTCAGGGTCATAAACGACTCTAAAGAAATCTTTTGCCGTAAATGATTCCGCTGTCACCGTAAACAGGTCGATGTGCAGCAAATTATCAAAGATCGCTATAAGCTGCGGAGCAATGATGAAAATGTCATCCTGAAAAAGCACCGGCCGGTATGCTTGAAGATGCGCGAGGCGCTCAGCCAGGAAAGCTTCTTCCTGCTCTTTTTCGACAAGGCAATACAAATCAATATCTGAATGTTCGTCGTGTTCATTTCTGCCCATGGAGCCTTTTAGGAAAACAGCTCGAACATGAGGGCTTTGTATCAAACTGGCTGTGATTTTTTCTACCGCGACTTCCTGTACAAGCATAAGAATCCCCCGATGGCTGATTTTTTTCTTATTACTATAGCATAGAAGGATAAACCTTCCAATTTGAAGAATAAAGAGAAAAAGAAACAAAGAAAGGTGAGAAATATGCGTCAAATTATTGCTATGGGCGGTGGAGGGTTCTCGATGGAACCTGATAATCCATTACTTGACCGATACATATTGAAGCAAGCCAATAAACCCTGCCCAAAAATCTGCTTTATTCCGACAGCGAGCGGAGATGCAGACAGCTATATCGGAAAGTTCTATGATTTTTTCAACCAGCAGAACTGCGTGCCAAGCCACCTGTCTTTGTTTAAACCGCCGACACGGGATTTGGAACAGTATGTACTGGACCAGGACATCATTTATGTAGGCGGCGGCAATACCAAAAACCTGTTGGTGCTCTGGAAAGAATGGGGATTGGACAAAATGTTAAGAAAAGCCTGGGAGCAGGGAATCGTCTTAGCTGGCCTCAGTGCCGGCTCGATCTGCTGGTACGAAGAAGGTGTTACGGACTCCTATGGAGATACACTCGAACCGCTCCAGGCATTGGGTTTTCTGAAAGGCAGCCATTGCCCGCATTATGACGGAGAAGCCGATAGAAGGCCGGCATACCGGCGGTTCATCACTCAAGGAATCCTGCAAGCCAGGGATTGCGGCGGATGATGGAGCGGCCATCCACTATATTGGACAAGACATCAAGCGGATTGTTAGTTCGAGACCGGCTGCTAAAGCTTATCGGGTGAATACGGACGGGGAAGAAGCGTTGGCAGTGGAGTATTTGGAACAGTAATAGACATAAAGAGAAAGTGGTGCCCTCATGAAAATCAAATTGGAAAAAGCGACTGCCTTGGATGCTCCCGCTATTCTGGCCATGCAAAAAGCGGCTTTTCTGCCGCTGTTGGAGCAGTATCAGGATCATGACACCAATCCAGTGAACGAAACACTGGAACGGGTACTCGGCAGAATCAGTGATCCTGCTTCAATTTACTATAAGATTGTCGCGAAGGAATACATGGTCGGAGCAATTCGGATCAAATGGGAGGAAGAACGCCGGTTTTGGGTCAGCCCGTTGTTTGTGGACCCTCTTTATCAAGGGCTTGGCATTGCACAGAAAGCGATGGAACAGGTGGAACTTCTGCATGCGGAAGCGGAAACTTGGGAACTGGCCACAATTTTAGAGGAGGAAGGGAATTGCCGGTTCTATGAAAAATTGGGTTACCTGGCAACTGGTGTCACCAATCAGTTAAACGATAACGCCACTCTGGATTATTTCAAAAAAACAGCAAAGGACGTAATCTAAATGAAACTGACCGCAGAGCTTTCGCGATTCAAAGTCAAACAAGGAAAAATGGAAGCAGTCGAACAATGGATGGCTTTTTTGAATGATCATATGGGCCATGTACTGCTGACACTTGATGATGAAAAGATGTTCGTCGAAACCATCTTCAAAGAAGAACGGGACGGTGAAGCCTATTTATACTGGTACTCGGTGCAGGGAGAAGGCGGAACCGAATTGGAGAACTCCAGCCACGAAGTGGATAAAAAACACATGGAGTTCTGGAATGAATGCATCGATTCTGCCTATGATTCAGTGGACATGGAGCCTCAGGTTGTCATGATTCAAGAAAAAGTAAGAGCAGCTATGGAATAGATCCGTTTGTGTGGAATTGACCGCAACTTCGTACATAAACCATGTTCCAACATCCAAGCTTCTGCTATAGTGGCAATAAGGGCGGTATCGTTGTTGAACTGCACCCGTATAAAGACACTCAACAATTGCATAGTTCTGCCTTGATCTTACATCGACAGGGACGGAGAAAACCACTGATACTTATTCTGCCCGTCTGTCCAGTTTTGGAATGGATGGGCTTTATTTCGGTTTTCCTCCCAAAAGGAGAGAAAAAAATGAAGAATACAGCCTCACTCATTAAAATGAAAGTACAAAATGAAAAAATCGCCATGCTCACCGCTTATGATTATCCGTCAGCGAAGCTTGCCGAGCAGGCTGGCGTGGATGCGATTCTGGTCGGCGATTCTCTTGGAATGGTCGTCCTGGGATACGATTCCACTGTGAAAGTGACGGTCGATGACATGATTCATCACGGCAAAGCAGCCCGTCGCGGTGCACCCGATACTTTTTTGGTGGTGGATATGCCTTTCGCTTCGTTTCATGGCAGCCTGGAACGCACACTGGATAACGCGGTCCGTATTTTCCAGGAAACCGGAGCGGAAGCGGTAAAGCTTGAAGGTGCGGATGAAGTCGTGGAGGTAGTGAAATTGCTGACACGGACCGGCATTCCGGTTGTCGCGCACCTCGGTCTGCTTCCACAGACAGCAGGGGTGCTGGGCGGCTATAAAGTACAGGGGAAAACAGCAGACGCCGCGCAAAAGCTGATCGATGATGCGCGGGCATGTGAAGCGGCAGGAGCCTGCATGCTCGTTCTCGAATGCATCCCTTACCAATTGGCGCAAAAAGTAACCGCAGCATTGATGATACCGGTAATCGGCATTGGAGCCGGCAGCGAAACAGACGGACAAGTCTTGGTTTATCACGACGTCCTGAAGTACGGAACCCATCATTTGCCGAAATTCGTGCGTTCTTACGCGGAAACCGGGGACTTGATGAAAGACGGCCTGACCCAGTACGTCGACGAAGTAAAAACCGGCGCTTTTCCTGCAGAAGAACACCGCTTTACAATGAAAGAAGAAGAACTCCAACAATTGTACGGAGGAAAAGAATAGAAACAAGAAAAGCCCGTCATCTTGAAAAAGATGACGGGTTTATTTGTGTATTTATTGCAGAACCATATACGGATTCTTACGGGAAAATAGCCATTAATAAAAATATTATTATATTAAGTATAAGTTTACTTTACTTTAATAAAGAATTGATTTATTATATTTTCTAAGAGGTGATGATCATGAAGAAAGATTTTGGGGACTCGATATCCAATAAGGTTTATGAATATCGGGTGCTTGCCAGAATGTCTCAGCAAGAATTAGCGGAAAAAGTGGGAGTTTCCAAACAAACCATCTTTGTAATGGAAAAAGGGAATTATGTCCCAACCTTGCTGTTAGCTTTCCGAATTGCCGACTTTTTTAAGGTTGATGTAAACGATGTTTTTACTTATTTAAAAGGAGATGGTCAAAATGAATGATTTTTTCGCGAATATCCATCACGCTATTTTCGATCCTTTTAGGGCTTGGGCTGAACAATCTACTGGGAATTGGAATATTCTCATCGGGATTGGGTTTTTACTGCTCATGGGCAGTCTGATTCTTCTTTATGTGTCTTATAAGAAGATGGGGGAAAGTGATGAAAGGACAAACCTGTTGTCTTTAAAGAGCTGCTACTGGATGCTGTTGGCCATCATTTTATGTGACATCATCTTTCCGAAAGAGTATATGTGGACCATCTTTTTCCTGTTTAAATATTCGTTGGCATTTTTAGCTGGCGGTATCTACCTGACTGTCCAATACAAAAGGGATTTTGCATAAAAACTATTAGACATGGATAGAGGGGAGAGGATGTGGATTGATTACATCCTCTCTTCTTTTTGTTTATGCAGAGGACTTCAGTGCTGCACTGAAGTTCTTTTTTTTTGTTTCTTAAAGGCCCTCCTTTACTAGTTTTGATTTTAATTAAAAAAATATTCATAGAACTAAAGATGGGAAAAATCTATGGAATGATAAGGGAAAGAAAATTTATTAAAAGATTTTGTAACGAAATAGATGGTGGCGGTATTAATACTAAGAACAGCAAGAAAGCGAGGGCAGTTATGAATAGGCTTAATGAAGAATACGAAAAACTTCACCCAAAAATCTATGCGTTTTTCTATGCTAAGACAGGCAATCAAGCGACGGCTCAAGACCTTTGCCACGATACCTTTTATGAAGCGTGTAAAAATATAGCGTCTTTTAATAACCATTCCACACTGTCCACGTGGATCTTCTCGATTGCGAATAACTTACTGAAAAAACATTACCGCAAAAACAAGTATCAACAAAGCTTAATGCAAAAACTCGCAGAGATGCCAGAGGCTGAAATCCATTCGCTGGAAGAGTTGGCCGAAATCCATGAAGACACAAAACTACTGTGGCACCACATTTCGAAACTGGACGATGCTTCAAGAGAAATCGTGTTGCTTCGGATATATGGAGAGCTGAGTTTCGCAGATATCGGCGTCTTAATCGGCAAATCAGAAAACTATGCGCGTGTAACATTTCACCGTTTGAAATTAAAAATTCAAAAACTGCTGGAGGTGACGTTATGAATAAGGAATGTGCGATTGTGCAAGATCTTCTGCCTTTATACGAAGAAGAGTTATTGCAGGTAGAGACCAAACAATTTATCGAAGAACATTTGAAAAGCTGCAAAGAGTGCCGCCTTATTGCGGAACAATCACAGATTCCATTGCCCGCCGAAGTAGAACCGGGAGAGCCTTCGAAAAAGATGATCCGTAAAATAACCTTACGGCTGACCACAATTCAGATTTTCTTTGTGGCGATTGCCTTTATGTTAGCGATGGGTACAACCGTTATGAATGACAATGCAGGTTTTATCCTGACCTACACTATCTTGGGAGTGGTCACGTATCTATTTTACCGGTCGGTCCTTATTGCCGTTCTGCTTGCAGGCGTGCCGAACTTCATCTGGAATTGCCTGTTGTACATGACGGATCTGCTCGGTGAGTTCTATGCGGAAAGTTTTTGGGAAGCACTTCAATTAGCGCTGTTTTCACTAACCATCCATCTAGTGTTTACGATGATCGGCATCGTCATCGGTTTCTGTATTCTTAAAATAATGGAGGAAAATTAATATGAAAAAGAAAATAATATACGGGATGATCGCGATTTTATTGATTGCTGGGGTCGTGTTCGCTTATATACAAATGAGCGGAAATCCATTTGAAAAAAATAGAGCGAAAGAGAGCTTGGAAACGTTTTTGGACCAAGCGTATCCGGACATGGACTACGAGATTAAACGGTCGGCAGACTATGGATGGACCGATGCCACTTTTCGATTTACCGTGATGGAAACGGAAGCGATAGGAGTGGAAACGGCTTATGAATACAATGTCTCTGCTATCGAACCATACGAGATTTTAGGCGACACCATCCACTTCTCCAAAATCGACAAAGAAGCTTCGAAAAAATTAAATACAGAGGCAGAGCAATACATTCTAGCGCTTCTTCAGAAAAAAGTTCCAGAAGTCGGTCGTGTGGCCACAGATGTAGAGGTTTACGACAAACAAGATGAAGAATGGACACCCCAAACGAAAACACCCAAATCAATTTTGGTTATGCTGGAAATTGAAAAAGGAGATTTGTCGAAAGAGCAAATGCTGCAACAAAGTCGGGAAATACAGAAGCAATTGAACAGTGAATCCATTGATTATTATCTAGCTGAAGTGGGATATCACAGCGTTGTTGATGGCGAAGAAATTTATGACTATACCAGCTTTACACCAGAGCAGGAATTAACGATAGACGATGTAAAGTAAAAAGATGCTAATAGGTTGAAGAATATTGAAAGAGGGGAAGCTGAAAAGCTTCTTCTCTTTTTTGCGGTTCTTCTTCAAAATAAAAAAACTTCTCTGAAATAGAGCAATTCCTCCTTTAAATGGGTATAATAAGAACAAACGTTCTTATTCAAGGGGAGTGTAGGGTATGGAGCAAAGAAGCATTACCGGCAAAACAAATGGAAGAAGACAAACGCGATGGGATGGCCTTTTCGTATCGGAACATGCTTGGAATTCCATTAATGATCCGCAGCCGATGCTCAGCGCCGATGAACAAGGAGCCATCATTGATATGCTGATAGTAGCCTGCGAAAGGCAGTGCACGGTATTTATCCAGTCCTGGCAGGACCGTCATTTCCACTATCACCGGTGCACAATTCAAAAGCTGGACCAAGAGCAATGGACCATCACCTATGAAGATGCGTTCGGCGAGCGGCGACTGCCAATCGGTATGATTACATCTATACATATGCTTGACTGAATGATAAATTCTTTAAATCTATATAAGTTGAACTAAAGAAATAACATTTTATATACCACTTCGACTCTGAGAAAAAACTCTAAAGATATGGAGTAAAACAGCGAAGAAGAGCGTACTGCTCCTGCATCGCTTCGCTGCTTCGTCGCAAAGACGTAGCCTCGCAAGCTTCGGCTACTGTCTTTCCTGCGGCTTAGCGAGACGACCGATACACCGCAGGGAGCGCAGCGGACGAGGAGGATTGGGCGCGAGCCCGCTGGCAGGCGGCACCGCGACGTCCTGTCGCGCCGGCTGCATGACCCACATCCTGTGGGCCCGAAAGCGTAGCTGTTTTACGGAATATCGGCTCCTACAAATCATTAGTTCAATTTATATAGACCTTATTAGCGTAATGAAAAGATGCAGTTAAAGTAAAACTTACAGTAAAATAAACTTGAATTCGAGGAGGAGAAAAATGCATAGAATCAGCAAACAGGAAGAAAACGAATTCCCCCTATTTACTACTCATGAAGAAGCGATAACTTTTTTTGAAGAGAAGTATGGAGAAAAGTTTGTATTTGAAGAGTCTTCAGATACCAGTGATGGATTGTGTTTCTTCTATCGGTTAATTACAGATGAAGAGGCCTATATAAAAGGGATATCAGAATTGAATTCTACTGGATATATGGGGATTGATTTTAAGAACAGCTATCAGCCGATTCGAATTATGGAGAATGGCAGTATACAAATTGATCATTGAGAAAAATATTCAATCGAAGCATTCAAAACGATTAAACTGCTACATAGAGAAAAATAGAAAGAAAAAACCGGCATCTCCTGAGAGAAGCCGGTTTTTAATATGTTATCGAACGTAAGGAGCAGGGTTGACCGCGTTTGAACGTGCACCATTCCAAGGTCCTACGTGAATTTCAAAGTGAAGGTGTGTTCCTGTAGAACGGCCTGTGTTACCCATGCCGCCCACTTGCTGGCCTTGTCCAACTGATTGTCCAACGGATACATTGATCGAGCTCATGTGGCCGTAAACGGTTGCGTGTGTCTGGCCGTTGATGGAATGTGTCAGGATGACCACGTTTCCGTATCCGCCCATATTGCCGGCGTAGGAAACCATGCCGCTTGCTGCGGCAACAATTGGTGTTCCAGGTGAGTTCGCGATATCCATTCCAAGGTGTGATTCTGCTCCGGCTCCGATGTCACGGCCGCCGAATCCAGAAGTGAAGCGTCCTGTTGAAGGAAGGATAAATGTTGAGCTGCCGGCTTTTGAAGATACCGAAGCTTGTGTAACGGTTGAAGCAGGTGCTGATGCAGAAGCTGCTGCCTGGCGTTGAGCTTCCGCTTTGCGTGCTGCGGCTTCTTTAGCCAATCGTTCCTGCTCTGCTTTTCTGGCAATTTCCGCAAGACGTGCTTGTTCTGCGCCAATTTTCTTCTCGAGGTCTGCATTGATGTTCATCGTTTTCGCATGTTCTGCTTGCAGCGATGATTTTTCGTTAGCTAAGCGTGCCTGCTCTGCTTTCAAATCTTTCTCAAGCTGAGCCTGTTCGTTTTTCTGTGCATCAAGTGAATTTTTCAAGTTGACCAATTCGGCTTTTTTAGCTTCCTGTTCCGCTAGTTTTGTTTCCACTTCCGCTTTTTGTTCAGCCAAAAGTTTTTTGTCGGCTGCTTGCTCACGCATGATTTCGCGATCTGCTTCGATTAAGATGTTGACTGCTGAAAAACGGTCAATGAAATCTACAAAGCTGTTTGCTCCAAGAAGTACATCTATGTAATCAACTGAACCTCCGCTCAACTGAATAGCACGTGCGCGTTCTTTCAAAAGCTCTTCACGTTCTGCAATTTTTCTTTCCAATTCTTCAATAGACTTTCTCAATTCATCGATTTCGATTTTGGTTTGATCGATTTCTGCTTGAGCAACGTCGATTTTGGTTTGTGTTTCGATGATTTGGTTATCTAACTCGCGGATTTTTGCGATGATTTTTTCGAGTGTGGATTGGTTTTGGGAGATTTCGTTGGTTTTCTGTTGAATCCCGGAGTTCAATTCACTTTGTTTCTGTTGAATTTCTTGTTGCTTTTTCTCTAAATCACTTAGTTTATCAGCGCTTGCAGTTGGTAAGAACATGGTTAGCGCCAGTAAAGCCGATAATGCGATCATCAGACATTTAGCTAATGGTTTCAAACTCTTGTGCTCCTTTCGATTTCCGTGGCTATTTATAATTATCGTGAAAAATTATTATGAGTCGATTGATTTTTCTTGGCGGTTGCCAAATGAAAAATCCAGCAGACCCATTGTAACACCACATAAACGTCTTTATTATTACAGTTTCTTATCATTTTGACTGCTAAAATGACAAAGTGTCTGATAAAGGGCGCCAAAACAATGATTTTTAATATAAATATGACATTTTGGTGAAATATTAATTGAAGGCGATAAAACTTTGGTGATTATTTGCTTTTTTTGGTAGTAGATTTACTGGAGGAAGGAAGTAGCGGAAGGTAAAGTAGGAAAAAAGAACATAAAAAAACCTTTCCCTTATTATCTTTTAGGGAAAGGTTGCTGTTTAGTTTTCAGTAAATAAGTCTTCCTGGTCTCTGCGGACAACCAATACGTCGCATTTTGCTGTGCGGACAATTCGTTCGGAGACACTGCCCATGATAAAGCGTTCAGCTGCGTTCAGACCAGTAGCGCCACAAATGATGACATCGACATTCAATTTAGGAGCCAACTCTTTAGGGATGGCAACTTTAGGGACACCGTATTCAATGATGACGTTTACATTTTCAACACCTGCTGCTTCTGCTTCTTGCTTGTACTTGGAGAGCAATTCCTCAGAATTTTTCATCGTGCGATCAGCAATTGTGCGGTCATAGGCTTCAATTGAACCGAACGACCGGTTGTCGATAATATGTGCCAAGTGCAAAGTTGCATTGTTGCGGACCGCTGCGGCCGCCCCTTTTTTAAAAGCTAATTCTGATTCTTTGGAACCGTCTACCGCTACCAGTATGTTGGAATATTTTAAAGTCATTTAGCATTCCTCCTCAATCTCTATACTAGGAACTTCTCTACCGGAGAATAAAGTTCCTTCTTATTTGATATATTCTTTTGGCAACAAGTGTCGGAATGATGAATTTGTACCTTTCTAGAAAGAAATTCATGGTAAAATCATTTTAATAGGAATGATTGTATAACGGGAAGGCGGTTGCACTTTGAAAACGGGTACCGGGAACGCAGAGGCATTGATGGATATGAAAGAGTTATTGTCTGTACGCCATCAAGTTAAGGAATTAAAGAAAGACAATTATTTGTTTCGTGAAGGTGATGCCATCGGCGGTGTTTACATCATCCGGTCCGGTAAAATCCAAATTGAAAAAGTGACGCCGAACGGCCGTGAACTTACGTTGAAAATTTGTGGTCCAGGGCAGCTTGTTGGAGAAGTGACCCTTTTTTCTGATAGGCCCAAATACATGCTGGATGCACGTGCGGTCGAAGATGCAGTATGCCTGCATATTTCAATTGATGATCTGGAAGAGGCCTTGTTATCGAACGCCCGATTGTCTGTCGCTTTTATGAAATGGATGGGAATCGATCAGCAGAAAACCCAGACGAAATTCCGTGATTTAATGCTTCATGGCAAAAAAGGGGCACTGTATTCAACCTTGATCAGGCTTTCCAATAGCTATGGGGTGAAAAAAGAGAATGGTGTGTTGATTGATCTCGTATTGACCAATCAGGATCTTGCTAATTTCTGTGGAATGACACGGGAAGTGGTGAACCGGATGCTGGCTGAGTTGAAAAAACGCGGCGTTCTGACATTGAGTGAAGGAAAAATACTGCTTCATGACATTCAGCATTTAAAGGAAGAAACCAATTGTGAAGACTGTCCAATTTATTTATGCAAAATCGATTAACAGGAGAACTTGCCCATTGGGCAGGTTCTTTTTTTGTCTAAAATTTGTCATTTCATTAAAAAAAGGCCTTAAGTGTGAGAAATGTCACAGTGCTGGAGAAGCCGATAGAATAGGCTGAAAGTAAGAACAAAACGCGTAAGAGGTGAGAGGAAATGGGTCAAGAGAACCGGGAGCCGGAGACCAATCTGAAAGGTACATTAGTCAGTGTTTTTGTAGTGGGGCTGATCATTATTGTCATGTGGGTCGCCGTTTATTTATTGTATGTAGCCCGTTAAGGCGGAACGAGAGGAGAAGACTAAAATGCATCTTCATAAATATGAAAAAATTTGGCTGGTGTTCGGTATTGCATCGCTGATTGTATTTTTAAGCGTTGTTGGGGTGAGCGCATTTTCACAGGACCATACCCCTGCAGGAGGAATGGAAACAATCGATCCCAAAAAAGTAAGTGAAACGGCACCTTTTGATAATCCGGGAGTCACGCAATTGGACGACGATACATACCAGGCGACGATTGTGGCTATGGCATTCGGATATCAGGCACCGGAATTGAAAGTTCCGGTTGGAAAAGAAATTATTTTTAAAGTAACCAGTACCGATGTAGTCCACAGTCTGACGATTGATAATACAAAAGTCAATATGATGGTCGTTCCAGGCCGGATCACGACAAAATCCTACACGTTTGAAGAACCGGGCACATATTTGATTCTTTGCAATGAATACTGTGGAACGGGCCACCATATGATGTATACAGAGATAGAGGTGTATGAACAATGATTGCTGTGCAAGATCGAAAAATTGCTTTATGGAATATCGGCGTGGCGTATACCGCCTTTTTAATCGGCACCTTATGTGGGCTGCTGCAAGTTTTTATCCGCAATGACGCGCTTCAATTACCGGCTTGGCTGGACTATTACCAAATTCTGACCGCACACGGCGTTTTACTCGCACTTGTATTTACGACATTTTTTATTTTCGGCTTCTTTATTACCGGTATGAGCAAGAGCCTTGGAAGTTTCGGTCCGAAAGTCCGTTTGTTTTCGTGGATCGGCTTTTGGGTGACCTTGCTTGGAACAGTTATGGCAACAGCGATGATCGTGGCCGGAGAAGCTTCAGTGCTGTACACCTTTTATGCACCGCTGAAGGCAAGTGGCTTTTATTATGTAGGTCTTGCTTTGGTGATTATCGGTACGTGGATCAGCAGTTTTGCGCTGGTCGGACATTACAGAGTATGGCGGAAAAATAATAAAGGGCAGTTGAGCCCACTTTTCGCTTTCATGACCATCACGACCATCATCATGTGGATCATTGCATGTCTGGGCGTCGTGGCAACGGTCCTTTTCCAATACATCCCTTGGGCATTCGGCTGGACCGATACCATTGATGTAGAACTCAGCCGCACCTTGTTCTGGTTTTTTGGCCACCCATTGGTGTATTTCTGGCTGCTGCCGGCATACATGGCCTGGTACGTTATCGTACCGAAAATCCTGGGTGTAAAAGTATTCAGTGATTCATTGGCACGTCTGTCTTTTGTTCTTTTCATCCTGTTTTCCATTCCTGTCGGTTTCCATCACCAGCTGACAGAACCGGGGATTTCGAACTTCTGGAAATTCCTGCAGGTGGTCTTGACGTTTATGGTCATCGTACCTTCCTTGATGACGGCATTCTCGATGTTCGCGACATTTGAAATTGCCGGACGCAAAAATGGCGGGAAAGGCCTGTTTGGCTGGTTTACAAAATTGCCTTGGAAAGATATCCGCTTCACTTCTATTTTCATTGCCATGGCGTTCTTTATCCCCGGTGGAGCTGGGGGAATCATTAACGCAAGTTTCCAATTGAATGAAGTGGTCCACAATACCTTATGGATTGTCGGGCATTTTCATATCACTGTCGGCACTCCGGTAGCGATGACGTTCATGGGCTTGACGTTCTGGCTGATTCCATATTTAACAGGCAGAAAATTCACCAAATCCATGAAAGTGCTTGGGCTTGTCCAAATCATTACTTGGTCGTTCGGCATGCTGCTGATGTCAACAGCGCAGCATCTGCTGGGCCTTCTCGGAGCGCCAAGAAGAACCGCTTATTCCGGCTACAACGATCACCCCGCTGCATTGGAATGGTTTGACGGAATTCTGACCAACCATGTGACGATGGCCATCGGCGGCAGCATCTTGTTCGTTTCGGCAATGATTCTGATTTATATCGTCGTCATGACGATGTTCCTTTCGCCTAAAGCGGTGGAACCGAAAGACATCGTAGATTTCCCGCTGGCGGAAAGCGACATGTCCCGTACCCCGAAATGGCTTGAAAACTGGTGGATTTGGATCGGGCTTGCACTGGCACTCATTGTCATCGCCTATGCGATTCCAATTAGCCAGATGATCCACCATGCACCACCAGGTTCAGAAGGATTCAAAACGTGGTAGGAGTTGAAGGATAATGTTCACAATGGTGCTCTCGTTAATGGTTGTTTTTATCGCATTCACTGCGATGCTGGTCGAAATCTCTTCCATTGAAGATTAAATGGGAAGCTAAGCGGGGGAATTTGATGTAAAGACGCCCTGCAGCTACAGTTTTCACCTTTTTAAAGAAAAGATATAGATAAAATGTAGTGAAGGAGTGCTTTGCCAGGTGGGCAAAGCGCTCTTTTCTGGTTTCACGCTAGTCGTCCAAGTTTATTTGGCAAGGGGTAGAAATTGTATTGTTTCGAAATGTTCTATATATTGGAAGGAAAAGAACAGGAAGTTGAGGCCTCTTTTATGACGATGATTGAATGGATTTTTACAGCAATAAGCTTGTTTTGGCTCAGTGAATTTCTGATTTTCCGAAATCGCGGCATCGGCCAAGGTGACCCATTGGAAAAACGGACATTCTTCACCATCTTTGCAGTTTTGATCGCGACCATTCTTATCGCGGCGGTTTTGCAGGAATTGATGGCGTTCGAGACGATAGCTAGGATCAGTCAAGCAGTGGGAGTTATTTTGCTGGCTTCAGGGGTTTTCCTGCGGTTTTGGGGAATCGTCCATTTGAAATCACAATTCACACGTTACGTGACCGTTCGTGAAGGTGATGAAATCGTCAGCACCGGACCTTACCGAAAACTTCGCCACCCGCTTTACACCGGGTTGTTGTTCATTACTCTCGGAATGGCCTTGTTTTTCACCAGTGCAATTGCTGCCGTTCTTGGTGGCCTGGCAATGGTATGGGCTTTGCTGAAGCGAATAAACTATGAAGAGCAGCTGCTGATTGAGAAGTTCGGACCGGATTATCAGCAATGGATGAAAAAGCGTGCACGCTTGATTCCTTTTATTTATTAGAATCGATCTTTCCCAAAAGACTTTATTCGCCAGGACGGTGAATAAAGTCTTTTTTCGTGTGAGCATATGTATTTACATCGCGTACGATTCAGTTTAAAGTAGATCGTGTAAGATATATATGGACGGAGGAAAACACATAATGAAAACACTATTCGAAACAACAATGATCAATACAGGCGGAAGAGACGGTGCGGTTTATTCACCGGACAATATTTTTTATTTGGATGTAGCAAAACCACAGGCTCTTGGAGGTTCAGCAACAACGGCAACAAATCCGGAACAGCTATTTGCTGCAGGTTACAGCGCATGCTTCAACAGTGCATTGGAATTGGTGCTGGAAGCTGGTAAAGTGGAAATTGAAAAGAGTGAAGTAACAGCAACTGTTGCCTTGATTGGGGATAAAGACAACGGCGGCGTTAAACTGGCGGTGAAACTTGTCGTCGACATCACAGGCATCGATGAAGAATTGAAACACGAATACGTAGAGAAAGCGCATCAGTATTGCCCATATTCCAAAGCAATCAAAGGATCTGTGGATGTGGAAATCAGCGTTCTATAATAATTAGCATAGGTGAGATGCAAATGGAAAAACCAACGAAACTCGAACAACAATTGTGCTTCGAAGTCTATAAAGCCTCCAGCAATTTTTCAAAAATGTATGCAAAAGCGTTGGAGCCTTTCAATCTGACGTTTCCACAGTATCTGGTGCTTCTTGTCTTGTGGGAAGAAGACGGACTGTTGACTAAAAATATCGGTGAACGGCTGGGGCTTGGCACCGGAACTTTGAATCCGATCATCAATCGTATGATCGAACAGGGGCGGTTGGTTAAAGAACAATCCCAATCAGATAAACGTGCATTTACGATTTCATTGACGGAAAAAGCCAAAAGCGAACAGGCGGCAGTCGAACAGGCTGTCCTCGACAAACTCATCAGCTGTGACTTTATGGGAGTCAACGCCATCACCTTGATGAAAAACTTGAAAGAGCTGAATGCTTCTTTCAAAACCATGGATTTGTAATAGAAGAATGAATAAGGAGAGATGCCGCATGAATATTTACGATATTGCCGTACCAAAGCCGAACGGGGAAGAATACCACTTAAGCCAATACAAAGGCAAAGCCATGCTGATAGTCAACACAGCGACAAAATGCGGTTTGAGAGATCAATTCGACAGTTTGGAAAAAATGTACGAAGAATACAAGGAACAGGGATTAGTGGTTCTAGGCTTTCCGTCTGATCAATTCGGCCAGGAAAAAGGCAGTGGAGCAGAAGCACAGGAAGCTTGCCGCATGACGTACGGCGTTACTTTCCCTATGCACGACCTGGTCAAAGTTAACGGCAAAGAGGCACATCCACTGTTCAACTATTTGACCACTAACACAAAAGGATTTTTATCAAGCGCCATCAAGTGGAACTTCACAAAATTCCTGATTGATCAAAATGGCAATATCGTTTCACGGTTCTCTCCAAAAGATAAACCCGAATCATTTGAAAAAGACATTCAGAAAGTACTTGGCAAGTAAGGGCAGGAGAGCGAGCGAAACCTCAAACACAGAGGTTTTGCTCTTTTTTTATGGTTTGATGTGACAGCGCGTCGCTTCCCGGTGGACATGTGACACAGTGTCATGTTAAGCTTGCTTTACGAAATGTGACACGGTGTCATTCGAAGATTATAAGCAATAAATAAGTGAACGTTATGAAAAAAGGGGACGACGAGATGGAAGCCGGTTTTACCGATGATCTACGGAAGATGAAGGGCTTAAAAAAAGAGATGATGCGATTTATGATGGGCTATAAATTCGCTCTGGAAGAAATCAATACAAAAATCAGTATACTGCAACAGGAATTCCACTATATTCATGACTATAACCCGATCGAAAATGTCAGTTCCCGTTTGAAATCTCCTGAAAGCATCATGAAAAAAGCCGGCAAAAAAGGAGTCGGCCTTTCTTTAGTGAATATTAAAGAAAATGTTAGAGACATTGCGGGTGTTCGAATCACTTGTTCATTTGAAGCTGATATCTACCGATTAAGCGCCATGCTGCAGAACCAGGATGATTTGAAGGTTCTTGAAGTGAAGGATTATATCCAGAATCCCAAGCCGAATGGTTACCGCAGTTTGCATTTATTGCTGGTGGTGCCGATTTTTATGTCGGACCGTGTAGAAGAGATTTGCGTGGAAGTACAGATTCGTACCATCGCCATGGATTTCTGGGCAAGCCTTGAACACAAAATCTACTATAAATACAACAAAGAAGTGCCCGCTGACATTATCCTTGAACTGAAGGAAGCAGCGGATTCTGCGACCGAATTGGACCGGAAAATGGAAAAGATCCAATTGCGGATGAACAGGCTCAAGGATCAGGTGAGTGCTGACGAAGATTTCTCTGAAATCTTGATTGATAAAGAACGTTTTCATTTGCCGAATAACTTTATCCTAAGTGGACCTGATAGCACAGACCGATTGAGAGGAAGAGAAAAGTGCCAAAACTGACCTTTTATAATTTGCCAAAAGAAAAACAACAGCTATTGATCGAAGCGGCACAGCAGGAATTTTCGAATGCCTCTTTGTCTGAAGTCTCCATAGCCAATATCGTCAAAACAGCCGGAATTTCCCGTGGAAGTTTCTATCAATATTTTGAAGGAAAAGAAGATTTGTACTTCTACTTGTTGAATCGCTATACTGCCAGGCGCAAACGGCTCTTTAAGGCGACGCTGGAAAAAAACAGCGGAGATTTATTCCAGACGATCAGGGAGTTTTATATTTCCACTGTGAACGAAGATGAGCTTCTAGACTTTAAACGGAATGTCCTATTGAATATGACAGAACAAGTCGAAACAAAATTCATCAAAATCGTCAATGAAGAAGAGTCTGAAGAGGAATTCAACACAATCAGCAGACTTATGGATGTGGACAAGCTGAATGTGTCAGGGAATAAGGAATTGTACCATTTGCTGAAAATCCTTATGACCGTAACTATCAGAAATTGGATCGAACATTTCGCCAGAAACTTGGCTGTGGAAGAGTCGATTGCAAACTATGAACTGGAACTGGAGCTATTGAAAAAAGGGCTTGCCCGTTCGTAAACGAACATTTCTGTTTCACTCTGAGCCTTGATGTGATAAGCTGTACATCATCGTAGCAGTAATGGAGTGATTATAATGAGCAAAGCAAAAGCAAAAGCGAAAAGCGGTACAGGCCAGGGAACCGGCAAAAAAGGATGGACGCGCTGGAAAGCAGGAGCCAATAAAGCCAATAGTTTTAAGCCTTACACCAGCAAAACCAATAAAAAAGCCGACGAACCAAAAACAGAGAAAGAAATAGCTTCTCAATGGGTCGATGCATAAATAGCAAGGTAAAGGTTGTCCAAATGGGCAACCTTTTTTTTGCCCTTTATTCCTTTTTGAAAAAACCCTTTACTCCGCGAGTAATGGGTTTTCTGCAGGTCCTTCTATTTCTTTGGCAACGGGTTGTTGGATGGAAGCTTCTTTTTTCGGCGGGTCTGCCAGCAAAGCTGCCACGATACCGAAAATCGGGAAAATCATCAATGCCCAGAGGATTTCGGTATAGCCGCCGAATAAATCGAAAGCGATGCCGAGCGGCAACGGACCGAGCGCAGATCCCGTGACGACCATCGCCATCGAGATGCCGCTGATGCTGCCGATGTGCTTACGGCCGAAATAATTGGGCCAGACAACAGCCATGACAATCCGTTCGATTCCCATGCTGACGCCCCAGACCAATCCGAAGACCATGGCAGTCGCCAAAAAATCAGCTTTCTGCAGAAGAAATAACGACACTAGCTCGCCTGCAAATACCAGTGTCAGCATATACTGGACTTTTACTTTTTCCAGCAGAATTCCTGTGATGAAAGTGACTGGCAAGCCGATCAATGCCGTTAAACTTAAAATGCCGGCTGCAGTTTCAAGAGACAGGGACTTTTCAGCGAAAATGGAGACCAGGTGGAAGGTCAAACCGGTATTGACGATGCCCGGGATGGCTGCACATAGCAGCAACAGCCAGAAAGCACGGGTTTTTGAAGCTTCTTTCACTGACCAACTGACTTCTTTTATGAGTTTCTTTTCAGGCTCCGCCTTAAGCGCAGCGCCGTTATCCGGCAGCAAGCCCATTTCTTCAGGAGAGTTTTGAATGAGGAAAAGAGCAAGCGGCGTAAAGCAAACAATGATGATGATTCCTAAAATCAGCCATGAACTGCGCCAGCCGAATGACTCGATCAGCCAAACGTTCAGCAGGGGAAAAGCGGCAGAACTGACTAAGCCGCCGATTGCGGCAATGCTGATGGCGCGGCCCCGTTTTTTGACAAACCATTGCGGAATGAGTGAGCTTGATATAAGTGCCATAGAGCCTTGGCCCAACAAGCGAATAAAAAAGAAGCCGATAAACAGCATGACGAGACTTGTTACGAAGCTGTTGAAAAAGCAGGCGACGGCAAGGGCGACGGATACGGCAACGGCCATTTTACGTGAGCCGTTTCGGTCAATCAGGCGCCCGACGAAAAACAACAGGAATCCTGCCGTCAATGTCGCAGCCGAGTAGATACCGGAAACCGTGGAACGGCTCCAGCCAAAATCTTCTATATAATAATCAATAAAAATTGAATTCGAATAAGTTTGTCCGGGACCAGAGAAAAATTGAGACAAGGCCGCGATCGCGATAATGACCCAGCCGTAGTGAAAAGCGTTTCCTGTTACTTGTTTCATCGTGCATCTCCAATAACTCTAACCTTAAGGTAGCGTATTTCCAAAAACGGCATCTAAAAATATGTTAAAATCACAGCTTATTATCATAACATAATATTTTTCCTTTACAAGATTTGAAATAGAACTGTAAAGAAAAGAATCATTCAGAAATCTTGAGGCTTTTGCCGCGACTGAAAGTTTTTCTGAAAAAGTGTAGAATAGAGGAACTGGCAGTTTCTTAGTCAAAAGGAGTGAAAGAAAATGCTAAATGCAGTACCTGAAAGACCCTTAGGCATTAAAGAAAAAGAAGAAATTTACCAACAAATCACGGAGTATTCCGATGAAACAACCATTATTCATTCGAATCAGAAAGTCTTATATATAAATCAGCCCGGATCGGAATTCTTCAAAGCCGATAAGGATACGCTTATCGGTGCAAACATCGTGGATGTGTTTACGGATGATTACAAAGAATTCATTGCGAAACGCATCCGTACAGGCATGGAGGATCGCACCATTGGAGAATTGGTTGAGACTACTGTTAAGCGTTTTGATGGAACTCAAGCCGATGTCGAACTGTATTGCTACCCGGTCCAATATGGAGAAACGGTCGCAATCCAGTCCACTATCCGCGACATTACGACGCAGAAGAAAACTGAACGAGATCTAATGCAATTAAAAAATGAGATATCAACTCCCATCGTGCCGATTATTGATGGCTTGGCAGTTTTGCCGCTCGTAGGTTCAGTAGATGGGGATCGCAGCCATCTGCTTCTTGATATCATTCCGCAAAAAATTCAAGGAGAAAATCTGCATTGCCTTATTATTGACGTGTCCGGCATCTACAATATTGATAATGTCGTGGCAGAATTTCTTTATAGAATCGACCACATTATGCGCTTGCTCGGAATCAAACTGATTTTCACGGGAATCCGTCCCGAACTCGCATTAAAAGCGATTGAAGCGCGTGTGGACTTTAGCCAATTGACGACGATGGGCACGGTGAAACAAGCCTTGAAGCGTTATTTGACGGCTGACTGAAACTTTGACTTAACGGCAGGAATGAAGAAGTTCTTGTCAAAGGCAACAAAGTGATTTATAGTGTATGAATACAAGATTTAGTGATTGGTTAAAATTATTCACTATATATAGTAGAACCGATAACGAAGGTGCCTGAAAAGGCTTAATAGGGAATCCGGTGAAATTCCGGAGCTGTTCCCGCAACTGTAAGTGCTGACGAGCTATCGCAATCCACTGTCTAATGGACGGGAAGGAGATGGCAGAGGATGACGCACAAGCCAGGAGACCTGCCATCGTTATAGTTTATGATCTTCTCCGGGAGCTGGGAAGGATAACGAAGGTATTCTGTGTGGGCAGCTGTTTTTTGCTGCTTCCATCCGATATTCTGCGTATCTAACCCCATCCTCCCTGAGAGGATGGGGTTTTTTCTTGTATATCAGAGATGGAGGAATGGATACTCATGACAAAACCATTAGCAGCAGGGGTGGCCAGAACCATTCAGACACGATTGGTCCTACCCCCGGACACCAACCACATGGGGACCATATTCGGCGGCACCGTATTGGCGTACATAGATGAAATCGCCGCCATTACAGCCATGAGGCATAGCGGAAAAGCAGTTGTGACCGCTTCGATCGATACGGTGAATTTCCTATCTTCGGCAAAAGTTGGGGATATCCTTATTTTAGAGGGAGTGGTGATCTCAACAGGCAGAACATCTATGGAAGTGTATGTTAAAGCTGAATGCCAACAAATCGAAACAGGCACAAGGAGTTTGACGACTACGGCCATTTTGACGATGGTGGCAGTCGACAGCGAAGGCAAGCCGACACCAGTGACTGGCGTGATTCCCGAAACACCCGCTGAGGAAAAATTATTCAAAAGTGCACAGGAACGGAAACTGCGCCGTATGAAAGTAAATGAAACCGCAAAGGAGTTGTGCTGACATGAATACAAAGACTGAGATAACCGAAATGGACGCAGTGGAAAAGGCCCTTCAACGGGCAGCAGAGGTATACGGGCTGGAAACGCGAGAACTATTGGAGCGGACAGCGAACTTAGCTGAGCAGGCAAAAGGAGAGCAATCCTTGCTGTATGCGTTGAACCGCATCACGATGGACGAGCCTGATTGGACGTACACCGCAGCAGAACTGTATGCCGGCGAATTATACAAAAAAGCTGGAGAAAGCCGCAATTTTCCCGCTTCCCAGAAGTATGGCGACTTCTATCTCCTTATTGAAGAGCTGACAGGAATCGGCATTTATTCGGGAGAGCTTCTTGCGGCTTATTCGCAAGAGGAAATCATCTTATTGGGTGAGGAAATCGAACCTGAACGGGATCTCTTGTTCAACTACATCGGCTTGTTCCTGTTGGCTGACCGCTACTTAGCGAAAGACTATGAAGGAAGATTATTTGAGCTTCCGCAGGAGCGTTTTCTTGTCATTGCGATGACGTTGATGCAAAACGAACCAAAAGAGCATCGCCTCGAGTTGGTGAAAGAAGCATACTGGGCAATGAGCCAGCTGTATATGACAGTAGCCACGCCGACTTTATCGAATGCCGGTAAAAGTTTCGGACAATTGTCCTCCTGTTTTATTGATACTGTCGATGATTCACTGGACGGCATCTATCTGAACAACTGGGATATCGCACGCCTCAGCAAAGACGGCGGTGGCATCGGGATCTATTACGGGAAAGTTCGGGCTTTAGGATCGGATATCAAAAAATTCAAAGGCAATTCTTCAGGAGTTGTGCCATGGATCCGTTTGGTCAACGATACAGCGGTCAGTGTCGATCAGCTCGGACAGCGCCAAGGTGCAGTGGCGATTTATTTGGATGTCTTCCACAAAGACATCATGAACGGATTCCTGGATTTGAAAACCAATAATGGCGACGAGCGCCGTAAAGCGCACGATATTTTCACCGGCGTGTCGATTCCGGACCTGTTTATGGAGCGGCTGCAGGAAAAAGACGAAAACGGCCGCAGCATCGGCGAATGGCATACGTTCTGTCCGCACCAGATTAAGCAAGTGATGGGCTGGACAGATGAAAACGGCAATGCGCTTGGACTTGAAGATTTTTACGATGAAACCGGTGAAAAATACTTCAGCGACAAATACCAGGAAGCTGTGGACCATCCGCTATTGCCGCGTAAAACTTACCGTGCAATGGAGATCATGGCGCGCATCATGGTTTCCCAGTTGGAAACCGGCACACCGTATATGTTCTACCGGGACGAAGTGAACCGCCAGAATCCGAACAAGCACACAAGAGGCAGAGGGCTGACATCGATCTACTGTAGTAATTTGTGTACGGAAATTATGCAAAATATGTCAGCTACTACCATTATGAAAGAATATACCGATGAAGACGGCAACCTTGTCATGGTCCGCAAACCGGGTGATTTCGTTGTCTGCAATTTGTCTTCCATCAACTTGCCGAGAGCGGTCAAGGCGGACGTGTTGGAGCGGGTGATACGGGTTCAGGTGCGCATGCTGGATAACGTCATCGACCTAAATACGATTTCCGTCGGACAGGCCGATGCCACGAATAAAAAATATCGCGCCATTGAGTATCCAGTGGCTTAAGGGGGTAACCCTTTAAGAAAACCCTGTTAAACGGGGAAACTCTCAGACGAGACAATCCCGTGCTAAATTATCTCAATTGAATCTAAAGGAAAGGAGGACAAAATAATGAAGGGAATTTATTCGATTTTAAATAACGTAACGGGTAAGTATTATATCGGAGAAACTGTAAATTTAAATAGGCGGAAAATTTGTCACTTTTCTGAACTAAGAAAAAATAGACACAAAAACGATCACCTTCAAAAAAGTTTTAATAAGTACGGAGAAGAAGCTTTTGTTTTCACTGTAATAGAAGAAAATGAAAAGTTCACCCAAGAAGAACTTTATACTCTTGAGGCATATTATGTCATGAAATATAACAGTTTTGCTCACGGATATAACTTAACTTTAGGTGGTACAGGAACAAAAGGTCGGCTATTTTCTGAAGCAGAGCGAAGACTCAAATCAGAAAAAATGACAGGAAGTGGAAACCATTTTTATGGGAGAAGCCACTCTGAGGAAGTTAAAAAGCTACTCTCAGAAAAAGCTTCTTTAAAAACAGGAGAAAAAAATTCTTTTTTCAGGAGAACTCATGTAAGTAACTGGAAAGAAATAAGAAGGCAGCTGTATAAAGAAAAAAGTATAAGCGGATGGGTTTCAAGTAATAAAGGAGTTCCTAAGCCTAAGTTGGCTGTGGAAAGTATGAAAAAAAATATGCCTCATAGAAAAGAAATCTTAGTTGATGGAATTTGCTATCTAAGCATATCTGAATGTGCAAAATTAACCGAGATTAAGCGTACTACTATCCGAGCTAGACTAAAAAACGATAATTTCCCAAATTATTTATATAAAACAGTTGAGGTATAAAAGCCTAACGACTATCGAAACCACTCCTCATAGGAGATAAGGGAGTAGAGTACACTATAAGTTTATGATAGTGGAAAAGCAGGGGTTCCTTAAAAAAGGAACGTGATATAGTCTAATCTGCATGGTGACATGCAGCAGTTCATAAGAGAACGGATAAAGGCTTACGACCTTTATTGAATAGAAATGAGGATTAGGAACTTTCGGTTGGCACCATCTCTTGGCACTTGAAGGCATCCATTGGGAAACGGAAAAAGCCGTCGAGTTTGGGGATACGCTGTACGAGGAAATTGCCTACCAGACCATCCGCGCCTCAATGCAGCTGGCTGAAGAAAAAGGGGCGTTCAGCAAATTTGAGGGCTCTGAATGGCATACAGGCGAGTACTTTGAACGCCGGAACTACAGCAGTGAACGCTGGAACAAGCTGCAGCAGGAAGTTGCATCGACCGGTGTCCGCAACGGTTGGATGATGGCGGTCGCACCAAACTCATCGACCGCCAAAATCGGCGGTTCGACAGATGGCATCGATCCCCTTTACGCCGTTGAATATGCGGAAGAGAAGAAGAACTTCAAATTTAAGGTGACAGCGCCTGACCTGGACCACAACACGTACGATTATTACCGCCGTGCACGCCACGTGCTGGACCAGAAATGGAGCATCCGCCAAAACGCGGCGCGTCAGCGGCATATCGATCAGTCCATCAGCTTCAATTTTTATGTGCCGCATACCATCAAAGCAAAAGAGTTGCTGGAGCTTCATTTGGAAGCATGGAAGCAACACTTGAAAACGACTTATTACGTCCGCAGCACATCACAGGCGGAAATCGAAGAATGCGAAGCATGCCAAAGCTAAAGGAGGATTTTCATGACCATACATGAACCGCTGACAAAGATTAAATTACTGAATCCGGAACATCCGAACAAATCGACTGGCGTCTTGAACGGCCAGTCTTCAGGTTTGTTGAACTGGAACGATATTGCTTACCCCCAAATGTACGACTTGTATCAGGCGCTATTGGCCAACTTCTGGAAAGCGCAGGAAATCAATATGCAGGACGACATCAAGCAATGGGACAGCTTGAGTGAAGTGGAGAAGGACGTCTTTTTGCGCATCAATACGCAACTGGCATCGCTCGACAGCCTGCAGACCCCGACAATGAGCCAGGCGATGGATTACGTCACGGACTCCAGCTTTAAAGCTATTTTTGCGGTCATTTCCCAGCAGGAAGCGGTCCATACCGAGTCGTATTCCTATATTTTGAGTTCGCTGGTCTCGGTGAGCGAACAGAATGCGCGCTTCAATCAGGCGAAAAGCGATCCGGTTGTGCAAAAACGGAATGACCTGATTTTGGATGCCTATGAAGCGTTCCGCCAAAACCCGACGCCGCAGAACTTGTTCAAGCTGAGCGTCAATTCCATTAACCTGGAAGGCATTTATTTCTATGCCGGCTTTGCTTTTTTCTATCATTTGGCGCGCCAGCAGAAAATGCTGAAGACCAGTACGATGATCAGCTATATCCAGCGCGACGAAATGCAGCATGCGTATTTTATTGCCCAGTTTATCCGGATCATGCTGACGGAAAATCCAGAGTTGAATACGGATGAAAATATTCGATACATCTATGCGACCATCGATCAGGCTGTGCAGCTTGAAAAAGAATGGGCGCATTACATTCTGGCGGATATCGATGGGCTGGATCTTGAGGAGTTTGCCGGTTATGTGGAGTATTTGGCCAACAAACGCCTGCGCCAGCTTGGATTGGATAATCTATACGAAGAACGCAGCAATCCAATGCCATGGATCCAGGTCTTTGGCGACGAGATGATGAACGAAACGAAATCCGACTTTTTCGAACAGAAATCCCGGACCTATACAAAAGTATCGCAGTCCAATGGCTTTGACGAACTCTAGCCTAAGACTGGCGATTGTCTATTCCTCGGTTACCGGCAATACGGAACAGCTGGCTGAGATGATCCAGAAAGCTGCGTTGGATCAAGGGTTCAGAACTGAACTGTACAGAATAGAAGAATTTTCGCTGGCAGCAATATTGGATTACGATGTGGTGCTGATCGGCACCTATACGTGGGGGAGCGGCGAAATTCCGGAAGAAATGCATTCATTGTATCAAGCCGTCGAAAAGTTGGGCCGTAAAGAGCAGTGGACAGCCGTTTTTGGAACCGGTGACAGCTTTTTCGCGGAATTCTGCGGAGCTGTCGATCGCTTCCGTGACATGTTATATGTAAAGACGCAGCTGGTTGCGACCCTGAAAGTGGAGTTAACGCCGCAGCAGAATGATGTCTTGCGATGTGAGAAATTGATTGAACTGATCAGGGAGAAGGAAATGCAGATGTTTTCTTCAAAAAAACACGGGTATAGATAATTATAAAAAGGATATTTAAGGAGCGATGCACATGGCTCAAGCAAAATGGTTGAAGCTGGGAACTGCTGCGTTTTTATCCATTGGTATGTTAACCGCCTGCGGCAACAGCGAACCAGAAGCGCCGGACGGAGAAGATGAAAAGAAAACGGAACAGCAGGAAGACGATTCATCTGAAGACCAGGATGATGAAGGTGAGTCCGAAGAGGAAGATTAAAGATTCTACACTGATAAGAAGTAAAATAGAGTCTGTTTAAAATCGCCGAAAGGCGGTTTTTTGTTTTATTGAAAAGTGTTTAATTTTGAAAAAGGGGTATATAAAAAGTAAATAAAACGCATTTCTGCTACGGCCAGGGGTTTTAGGGGAAAGTGAAGGGCAGCTGGTTTTTACTTTTTTGACTGTAATGCTAAGTCAATCTTCCAATTTCTTGTCTAAGGTTTTGGTTCAAAGGTTTTACACCTGTTTCGAAAGGTGTTAAATTGGGAACGAACGAAAAACCACTGCGTTTTCGTTAAATCCAAATTGTATATACTTATCGCTTAAAAATAGATAAACAATCGAATAACCATTTGGCTGGATGCAACAGACAATTAGGGCTGTAAACAACGCCGAAAAGAATTCAACGATTCTTTTCGGCGTTTTTGTATGCCAGCTAACTTATTTATCCATTTTCCGGAAGTGTTCTGGAAAAAAAGAAAGGATGAGAAGGATGGAACAATTAGAGCAGTTGGCTGAACAAGTGGGCATGCTCATGAACTCGAAGGTTGAACTACAAGCAGGTGAATGTTTAATCAAGAGAAAAAGAACCATTGACATATCCTCCCACGGCAAAAATTTCAGTTGTACGTTGGATCACGATATTTCTTTTAAAAACTTAAAAGATAATGGAAAAGCCATGAACCGAGCGGAAATATTTCTATTGCCGAGTGAACTGGCATCCTTTATGGATGCGCTTCACTGGCACCCGATTCCTTTGCCGACCAATTACCAACAACGGATGGACGTCAATCCGGATATCATTTGTGTTTATTTGGCGTCAGAAGAAGCACCAGAAGATTTCGCCGGAAGATTGTCTGCCGCTTTTAATGCCATCGAACAGAATACGCTGGTTTGAACAGCTGCTGAAGGAAAGGAGATTCCAATGCTGACCAGATATAAACGCTCGCACGAAAAAATCGCAATGGGCCTGTTGTCATTCATGCCTAGAGAGCGGGATGTAAAACAATTGAAAAAAACCATGGAGCTATATAATGAACGTCCGGACTGGCAACTTTTTCTCTGGAAAGCCGGCGATGATTATATCGGCGCTATCGGCATTCATATAGAAGATGATGAAAGTTTCACGGTTCAGCACATTTCCGTAATTCCTTCGTATCGCGGAGAAGGGATCGGGCATAGAATGGTCGAACGTGTTGAACGGCTGATGAATGGCAGGAGACCCAAGCCAAGTGAAGAAACCATGCCATTCCTGATGAAGTGCAGGGTTTAAAATACAGATTAAACTATTAAATCAACTAACGATTCAGTTTATAAAAAGGCAGAAACCCGACTTCTCGGTATTTCTGCCTTTTTTCGTATTTTATACATTTACGTTCTCAATAATTGTAGCAATGCCCATGCCTCCAGCGATACACAACGTGACCAAACCATATTTCTTTCCGGTACGTTCCAGCTCATGTGTTAATTTCGTTAAGAGAATCGCGCCTGTTGCACCGATAGGGTGGCCCATCGCAATCGCACCGCCATTTGGATTGACCTTGTTGCGGTCCAGTCCTAGTTCATTGATACAGGCAACGGATTGGGAAGCAAAGGCTTCATTCAATTCGACGATATCGATGTCTTCCACCTTTAAGCCCGCTTGTTTCAAAGCCTTGAAACTTGCTTGAACGGGACCCATTCCCATCAGTTCAGGAGAACAGCCGACCGAGGCTTGGGCAAGAACGCGAGCTTTTGGCTGATAGCCACGCTTGGCAGCTTCATCTTCCGACATGACCAATAATGCTGCAGCTCCGTCATTCCGTCCGCTGGCATTTCCTGCGGTAACAGTACCGCCTTCTTTAAAGACGGGCTTTAAGAGCGATAATTTCTCTAGCGTAGTTTCACGTGGATGTTCATCCGTTTTGAACTCAATGGTTCCTTTTCTCGTTTTTACCGGATACGGTGCAATTTGCGCTTCAAAATATCCTTTTGAAATGGCATTCGCTGCTTTTTGCTGACTTTCCAAAGCGAATTCGTCTTGTTCCTGGCGGGAAATACCGTATTTTTCTGCAACATTCTCTGCCGTGATGCCCATGTTCAGTTCGCCGTAAGTTTCACGGGGCTGTGAACCCGGTTGGCTTGCCGTATTAGGATCTTTCAACAGGACATCTCCGGATTTCGTACCGAATCGCACACTGTTCACATAATAAGGAGCAGTGCTCATTGATTCGGCACCTCCGGCGATGATGATGTCGCTGTGGCCGGTCTGAATCTGCTGGGTTGCTGAGTTCAATGCCTGTACACCCGATCCGCATTGGCGGTGGATGGTATAGCCAGGCACTTCAATGGGGATGCCTGCGCGCAGCATGGAGACTCTCGCCAAGTTGGAAACATCCGCACTTTGCTTAGCCTGACCCAAAATGACTTCTTCAACTGCGGAAGGTTCGACTTGTGTCCGGCGAAGCAATTCTTCAATGACGTGGGAACCCAGAAAATCGACTGTCTCATTTCCGATGCCGCCGCCTAACTTGCCGATTGCCGTCCGGACTGAATCTACTATCACTACGTTTTTCAAATCGTCATCTCCGTTTCTGATTGGAACTTGCGTGCGTAATGCTTCACTTTTTCTTTGTCGATTTCCATTCCGAAACCCGGACCATCCGGAACAATCACTTCAAAGTTTTCAAAGCGGATATCGTTGAGCGTAAGGTTGTCTTTAAAAAGCAAAGGGCCGAATATTTCGGTTCCAAATTTCATTTCAGGAAGAGTGGCATATAATTGGGCACACATGGCTGTCCCGAGGCTTGATTCAATCATTGTGCCGCCATAGAGACCAAGTCCAGCTGCTTCCGCAATGCCGGCTACTTTTTTCGTTTGCGTCAATCCGCCATGCTTGCAAGGCTTCAAAGCGATGGAATTTCCGGCGCGGTATTTGGCTATCCGGAAAACGTCCTGGATGCTGGTTGCCGCTTCATCTGCCATGATCGGCACTGTGAATTTAGAAGTCAAACGGGACATGCCTTCAAAGTCCCATGCCTGCAGTGGCTGTTCTACCATTGAAACACCGGCATCCTGCAGGGAAGCGATGCAGTAATTCGATGTATCCTCGTCCCACGCCTGATTGACGTCGACAGTCAAGCGTACCTGGTCTCCAAGTGCTTGCTTGATTTTCCGGACATGCTCCACGTTTTGGTATGGATCGCCTTTGCCGATTTTCAGCTTGAAGATGTTGTGCCGTTTCTTCTCTAGCATCTCTTTGGCTTCTTCGATATCCGTTTCCGTATTTCCGCTTGCCAGCGTCCAAGCAATGGGCAATGATTTATGAATTTGCCCGCCGAACAATTCAAAAGCAGGAATGTTTTTGGATTTGGCTGCCAAATCGACAATGGCACCTTCGACCAAGGCTTTTGCAAAGTAATTGCCGCGAACCAGTTTTGATACGTCGTTCATGATTTTATTAAAATGGATGGGGTTTTGCCCAAGTACCAGTGGTGTGATGTAAGCATCGATATTGGCTTTGATCGCTTCAGGAGTAGATTCTCCATAGGAAGCTCCACCGATTGTCGCAACTTCTGCCCAGCCTTCGCGTCCATCTTTGTCTGTAACACAGCCAAGCAATATTGTTTGCGAGACAATGGTATGCATAGCTAATTGATGTGGACGGATCGTGGGAAGATCTACTATATAAACGTCAAACGAATGAATTTTCATGCGTATAAACCCTCTTTCTTTTTACTCTGTAAAAGCGGCTTCAGTTTTTTCACGGACTTCTTCGATTGTCACGCCAGGCATCAGGTCAACTAACTTTAATTGGCCGTCTGTTACTTTGAATACCGCGAGTTCTGTGAAAATCATGTCAACTTGACGCGTTGACGTAATTGGATAGGTGCATTTTTTCAATAGTTTGGAACTGCCGTCTTTGGATGTATGGCTCATCGTCACAAATACTTTTTTTGCACCGACCAGTAAATCCATTGCACCACCGACACCCATGATGTTCTTGCCAGGTACGGCCCAGTTGGCGATCACTCCGTTTTCGTCTGTCTGAAGAGCACCGAGAATGGCTACATCCACATGCCCGCCGCGAATCATGGCAAATGAATCCGAGCTGTTAAAAAAGGATGCGCCAACTGCTTCGCCGACCGGCATTTTGCCGGCGTTGACCAGGTTCGGATCGATTGCTTCATCGTCTACATCCGTTACTCCGAGCAACCCGTTTTCCGTGTGGAGGTAAATATTGTCCTCTGTCATATACTCCGCCACCAACGTCGGAATTCCGATTCCCAGATTGACGATGCACGGCCCTTCCAATTCCTGTGCCACGCGTTCGGCAATGGCATGCTGCATTTCTGATTTGTTTAGTTGGACAGTCATACAGTTACCACTCCTTCTTTCGTCAGCACTTGTTGGGCTTTGACGATTGTATCGATATAGATAAAGGGTGTTACCACTTCTTCCGGGTTCAATTCGCCCGCTTCAACGATTTCATCGACTTCCACAATGACGGTTTTCGCTGCGGTAGCCATTAACGGGTTGAAATTGCGTGCCGTTTTGTAATAAACCAAATTCCCCAGAGTGTCCGCTTTATGGGCGCGAATCAATGCAACGTCTGCACGAATCGCTTTTTCGAGAATATAAGAGATGCCGTCGATTTCGCGTTCTTCTTTGCCAATCGCCAAATCTGTGCCGACACCTGTCGTTGTATAGTAGCCACCAAGGCCAGCGCCGCCTGCGCGGAGTGATTCAGCAAGTGTGCCTTGTGGAAGCAGCTCCAATTCAATTTCGCCGTTCTGGTATTTATCGCCGACATCGCGGTTGCTGGTGAAATAAGAACCGATCCCTTTTTTGATTTTATTTTGATTCAGCAGAATCCCCAACCCTTTGCCTGACTCCCCCAGGTTATTGCTGACGATGGTCAATTCGTTGACATCACGTTCAGTCAAGCCGTCGATCAAGGTAAGCGGAGCTCCGATTAAGCCGAACCCTCCGACTAAAACCGTGTCTCCAGATTTGATGCAGTCCAGAGCTTGCGTAATATCTTGCTGTATTTTTGACATCTGTAATCCTCCATTCGGTGATTATTCGGTTGTTTTCAGTGAGTCACTCAATTCGAACCATGCGGGAATGCCGGCAGTCAAAATACAGATGTAGCCGATATCCGCCAGGTCCGCTTCCGATGCGCCGGCTATCCGCGCTTTCTCTATCCAAGGGCCAGCGCCTTTGCCGTTCAGTTCAACGATGAAGTTGCCTGCCATGTTCAAATGTTTTAAGCGGGAAGACAGCAGTCCATCTTGCAAAATTCGGGCTTGCACATCCTCGGCATTCCCTGAGAGGAGGAGTGCCAGAATTTCTTCCAGGTAAGTTGTGTCTTCGGCGTCGAGCCAGTTAATGATCAGCTTCAGTGAATCAGTCGCCAGTTCCGGAGCTTGTGCTGGCTGGACAGCCGATTTCCCCTGCAATTCAAGTGCATAGGAAACCGCTTCAAGTGCCAATTTCAAGGCGGCATCGCCTTTGTATAAATAGGAAGTCAGGAAAAACTCAACGAGCTCCGGTGTTGTGTATCCAAAGTCGATGGCTCCTTTTGTATGAAACAGCATGCTTCGGGAATACAAGCGGGCTGCGTTCATACTAGCGATCAGTGCATCCTTTTCCTGACGGGACAAAGCACCGTTCTGCATAATTTCACCGCGTATTCCTGTGTAGGTGTCCAAGACAGCTGGACTGTAATCGTGCATCTTCTGGACCCATCCAGGCACCTCATCGTACACTTCTTTGAAATAATCTAACGCTTTACTCATATTCTCACTCCTGTTTTTTATTTTAAACTGTCCGGATATTCGTGCTGGTTAATGCCGAATACGACAGGAAGGATGAAGTAGACAAATACAACAATCAGAATGAAAGCCAGTACCGTCAGTCCTGAGCCTTTTCTCAACATGTCAATCATCGTAATTTTTCCGGTCGCAAAGATGATGGCGTTGGATGGAGTACCAATCGGAAGCATGAACGCAAAACCGGCACCCATTGCAACAGCGGTCATCAATGGCAATGGATGGACATCGATCGCCAGGGCAAGTGCAGCAGTAATCGGTACAAGAATCGTTACTGTCGCCGTATTGGGCGTCACTTGCGTCATAGCGATGCCAAGCAAAGTCGTTACAGCGAGAATCAGCAGGTAGGAAGTGCCTTCAAGCAACAGCAATTGGCTGCCGATCCAAGAAGCCAGGTCCGTGCCATTAAAGCCGGATGCCAGTGCAAGACCGCCACCGACCAACAGCAGAACGCCCCAAGGCATATTTTTCAGTGAATCTCCATTTAGAATCCGTTCACCCGAATCGCCTGAGGCGGGAATCAAGTGAAGAAGAATGGCCGCAACCATTGCAATCATGGTGTCGCTCAGACCTGGAATAATGTCGCTCCAGATAAAGGTTCTTGTCATCCACATAAAAGCAGTAAAGCTGAAAATGGCTAAGACAATTTTTTCTTCGTAGCCCATTTTGCCAAGCTCTTTCTTGCGTTCAACGACAAATTGTTTGCCGTTTCTGATGTTTTTAACTTTCATCGGATAGGCGATTTTTGTAATATAGAAAATCGAAACGATCATCAACAATGTTACGAGTGGAAAGGCGAAAATGAAGAACTGTGCGAAAGAAATTTCAATACCGAGCAGTTCACTCGCTAATCCGGCAAGCACCAGGTTTGTAGGAGTTCCAATCAAAGTAGCACTGCCGCCGATCGTTCCGCCAAAACCGATGGCAAAAATAATGGACTTGGTGAATTTTGTTTCTTCTTCTTTCGTGTAGACGTCATCTTCTTTCATTAACGTGACGACTTTCGCGATAATGGCCAAGCCGATTGGAATCATCAGCATGACCGTAGCCATATTGGAAACCCACATCGACAGGAAGCCGGTTGCCAGCATAAAGCCGAGTACCAAGCCTGACGTGCTGGCGCCCACTGCGCTGATGATGGACAATGCGATTCGTTCATGAAGGTTCCAGCGTTCCAGCGCCAAAGCGAGAGCGAATCCGCCGATGAACAGGAAAATCAGGTTATCGCCATAGCTGGAAGCGACAACGCCGGCTTCTACTGTCTGAAGTAAGGGAAGAAGCACCAGCGGCATCAAAGACGTAATTCCAAGCGGCATCGCTTCAAGAATCCACCAGACTGCCATCCAGGCAGTTACGGCCAATACTGCTCGGCCTTCTGTGCTGAGTCCGGGAAGAGGCAGTAAGAACAAAATCAGCAAAAATAAAGCGGGTCCTAAGAAAAGACCGATTTTTTGAGACAGGTTATAGGATTTCTTTCGGCGAACTTTTTCGCTTCCCTTATCGATGGATTCATTCCCCGGAAACTCGGCGGCTGCCACCCCAGCACCGCCTGAATTTCGCAGCTCTGCCATTGTCAGCAGATCTTTCGTTTGCTTGTGTGATTTCCACATACTTTTGTTTAATGTCTTCAATGAATATTTCATAGATGATTTCCCCCCATACACACCCCTTTGCAGGATGCTGTTCTACAATTTTTTCAGGAAGCTGTCGGCTGCCTGCAGAATCTCTTCGCGTTTTTCAAAAACCATAGTGTAATGGTTGGCGCCTGAAACGATGGTCTCGATCCGCTTCGTGTGTTTTTGCGTTTCTTCGTAATCTGCCAGGTAAAATAGAGGCGGCATGGAGCCAATCTTTCCTTCTGCGTATACCAGCAGGACAGGACACTCGATCTGCGGACATATTTCTGCTGGATCAAAAGAATAAAAACTGTCGAAATCCATCACGATGCGCGACTCAGTGGCTTTATTTTCCCAATGGCCATCCACGGGGCCGACTTCGTATTCCGCTGTCTCCTGCAATATGTCATTCCACTGAATTCCAAGATTCGCGTAAATCTTTTGGATTTCTTCCGTGTAATGCTGTTGAGAAGTGAATTCGCGGCTGATTCTACCAAGGGAAGGCTGGACAATTCCTCTTTGGTGTTCGGATGCCTTTGCAGCCCCGTCGAGCAAAATCAGCGCTTTGACTGATTGGAGCCGGCTGGCGACAATCGCTGAAATGAAAGCACCCATCGAATAGCCGAGCAAGATCGGATTGACGATCTTCAATTCTTCAATCAAGCCCAAAATATCATCAGCGTGCTTGAAGATGGAAGTGTCGGAATCCGCTGCCGCGCTGTTGCCGCGTCCGCGGAGATCTAACGAAATAAAACGATATTCGCCTTTAAACTGTTCGGCATAATAATGCATATTCTTGTGCGTCCCCGTTAATCCGTGTATCGCGATGATCGTTCCTTTTTCCCCTGGATAATCGGCTACTTGAATTTCGTTTCCATTGACCTCTACTTTATAAAGTTCCACTTAAATCCACTCCAGTTTATATTTGTAAGCTTCTGTATTAAAAAGAAGCAGCTGCCAGAAAGATTCCGGCAGCTTTTAATTGGCTTATTCAGTTCTCATAACAAAGTTCAATGAGGCCTCTTTATGATCGCCATGGTCTTCAAGCTTCGTTAAAAGAGAAGAACGGACGCCGCCGGCAACATCTGTCTCGAGCCATTCATCGCCTTCGAAAAATACTTGCGTGATCAAGGTCTCGTGTCCTTCATGCTCGAACTTGATGTGGATATGGGCTGGACGGTAAGCGTGGTAGCCCGCTGCAAAAGTGAATTCACCAGTTGGGCCGCTTGTCGGGATCTGGTAAGGGATTGGTACGATTGAATGCACTTCAAAATCACCGTTCTCGTCTGTATGGAACTGGCCGCGCAAATTGAAGTCCGGCGCAGTTGAATCATAGTTTGAATACAAGCCATCTGCATCATCCTGCCACCATTCGACTTTCGTTTTTGCCAAAGGTCCGTTGATGGAGCTTACATTTCCGCGGAACGTCAATTTGTCGCCAGGTTCGTCTTCTCTCTGCGGCATCACAAACGGTGATTCCTCAAGAACAGGCGCTCCTTCTTCGTAATAAGGTCCAAGCAGAGAAGGTTCAGTTCCTGGAGAATCTTTGTATTTAGATTCCAGTACATGGGTTTCCACAAAAACATCAAGGAACAAAGGAATCTCTCCGCTGCGTCCTAAGCGATCGGCCCATTCAACGAATTTCGTGTATTCTTCATGATTGAATTGCTGCTCATCCAGGAAGTTTTTTAAATGCTTAACGAACCCTTCATAAGCTCCTAACACGCGTTCGTTTACTACTGTTTTTTCTGTCATCTTAAATTCCTCCTCATAATGGGATAGTATTTTAAGTGTGAAGACGAGAATGTAAACGCCTTCACAACCGGTAAAAAATAAAATGCTTGCAAGTAAATGAAATAAATTGTACGATATACGTACGATGTATCGTTATGCGTACAATGTCATCTTAGCATAGGGGGTAGTGGTTTTGTCAATAAAAGAATCAGACAATTTTAAAAATAGTGGGGATTATATTCAGTCATTGGACCGGGGATTGCAGGTAATTCAAGCTTTTTCACAGCAAGACCGATCGCTTACTGTAAGTGGTGTTGCAAAGAAAACTGGCTTAAGCCGCCCGACGGCCCGCAGGATTCTGTTGACCTTGGAACATTTGGGATTTGCGGAATCAGAAAACAATGCATATTCACTGACAGCACGGACTTTGTCACTCGGCTATGCTTATCTATCATCGAATAACACATGGAGTTTGGCTCATCCCTTCATGAGAGAATTCGTTGCAAAGACAGAGGAATCGTGTTCGATTTCCATTTTGGACGGCACCGACGTTCTGTATGTCGCTCGGGTTTCGACGAAACGCATTATGTCCATCAATCTGGATGTCGGTTCACGTCTTCCAGCCTATGCCACTTCAATGGGGCATGTGCTTTTGGCTTATTTGGAGGAAGATGAATTGGAGAAATACATGGATGCCATTAATTTTGAACAGTATACAAGCAAGACGATTACGGATAAAGAGCAATTGCGTCAAGTTCTGGCTGAAGTGCGCGAGCGGGGCTGGGGAGGCGTAGATCAGCAGTTTGAAGAAGGTCTTCGTTCCATAGCAGTTCCTTTGCGCAATGAGACAGGAAAAGTCATTGCGGCAATCAATTGTTCCGCACATGCTGGCAGAACCTCAAAGGAAATGCTTCGCGAAGAATTTTTACCGATCCTTAAAGAAAGCGCTGAAAAAATCAATCAGGCAATTGCAGCTACAAATACTGCAAATTTACTTTAACCAATGTGAAAAAAACCGCTCTTGAGGCGGTTTTTTTTTGGAATCGTAAGGGATGAAAGTTGACATCCCTATGGATAAATTTCCATTCATGCACGTGCACAGCGTATAATCAAAATAGCTGACCCATGCAAGTAACGAGTAGAGTAAAGAGGTGCCATCCATGATCATCATCATCGATAACCAGGATTCATTCACCTATAACCTGGTCCATTATTTTGAGCAGCTGGATCAAAGTGTGCTTGTTTTTCAAAACGACGAATTGACTGCAAAGCAAATAGAAAAGTTGATGCCGGAACTGGTTGTGCTGTCCCCGGGTCCGGGCCGGCCAGTTGAACAAGGGGCAAGCCGGGAAGTGCTGACAGAATTGAGTGGAAAGATTCCGGTACTGGGCGTTTGCTTAGGGCATCAAACCATCATTGAACATTTCGGGGGGCGGATCGTCAAAGGGCGCCAGCCTATGCACGGAAAAGTCTCTGTGCTGGTGCATTCGGGCAAAGGCATCTTCGCAGGCATTCCCAATCCAACGACCGTGACCCGCTACCATTCACTGGTTGCGGAAGAAGCTGCGTTGCCTGCCTGCCTGGAAGTGACAGGCCGCTCTGATGATGGCGCTATTATGGCTGTCCGTCATCGAATGCTGCCTGTGGAAGGCATCCAGTTTCACCCGGAATCGATTTTGACGGTGGAGGGGTTCAAGATGCTAAAAAACAGTTATGAATTTGCGAAGCAGTGGAAAAAAGACAATAAGGGAGGTGCCGGACATGTCAAACCCTTACCTATTGTATGAGTTCCGTAGTGAAGATGGAGAGATTGAACCGCTTCTTTTCACCGATCCTTTGGAAGTTTTCGAAACTCATCTACTTGCTGAAGTGCCGACGATTCTGGAAAAGCTGGAGCAAGCACTTAACAAGGGATTTTATGCAGCCGGCTATGTTTCCTATGAAGCAGCCCCGGCTTTTCAGGCAGAAATGGTGACGCAACCGGCAGGTGAAATGCCGCTCGTTTGGTTCGGGATTTTCAATGCCCCCCAAAAAGCGCCTGTTTTATCTGAAGAACAGGAACCTTACAAGGTTTCGGAATGGAAAATGGCCAGTTCTGTGGAACATTATCAAAAAGGCATTCAGCAAATCAAGCAGGCGATTGAAGAAGGAGACACCTATCAGGTCAATTACACGGAACGCCTGTCAGCGGAATTTTCCGGCAGCGATTTGGCATTTTACCGCCAATTGGCCAGAAATCAGCAGGCGGATTACGGTGCCTATCTGAATCTTGGCAGGTTCCGCGTGCTTTCTGCATCTCCGGAACTGTTCTTTAAAGTCCGAAATGGCAAGCTGACCGCCAAACCGATGAAAGGCACAGCGCCTAGGGGACGCACGACACAGGAAGACCAGGAACAGGTTGCGGCTTTGCTGGCTTCGAAGAAAGAGCAGTCCGAAAACCTGATGATTGTCGATTTGCTCCGAAACGATATGAGCCGGTTGGCCAAACGGGGATCAGTCAAAGCCGATCCGTTATTTACAGTGGAAACCTATCCGACAGTCCATCAGCTGACTTCGACCATCGAAGCGCAGCTGGACAAAGAGACGACAGTTTTGGAATGGTTTCAGGCTTTATTTCCATGCGGTTCCATTACCGGTGCACCTAAAATCAGTACGATGAAGTACATCGCCGGATTGGAACAAACTCCCCGGGAAGTCTATTGCGGCGCAATCGGTTTCATTACGCCTGATAAAGACGCTGTTTTTAACGTGCCGATCCGGACGGTCGTCATCGATCGGGAAAAAGGAACTGCGCGTTATGGTGTGGGCGGAGGAGTCACCTGGGACTCTACTTCTGAAGGAGAATACAAGGAATTGCAGACAAAAGCGGAAGTGCTGACCGCCAAACGGCCGGTCTTCAGCCTGTTGGAATCGCTGAAACTGGAGAATGGGCAGTACCCATTGCTCGACTACCACTTGGCCCGTCTGCAGGATTCTGCGAATTATTTTCATTTCCCGGGAAATATTCAACAAGCTGAAAGTGAATTGATGAAACTCGCAGAAAAACACCCGCAAGGCATTTACAAAGTCCGGCTGTTGCAAAATAAAGCAGGCAAACTAGAGCTGGAAGCGCAGGAAACTGCAGCCATTGGGCAACCGGTTAGATGCGCAATCGCCCTTTCTGCAGTTGACGGCAAAAACCCATTCCTGTTCCATAAAACCACCCATCGCGTGGTATACAACAAGGCAAGCGAAGGTTTGCCCAAAGACGTATTTTCGATTCTGCTCTGGAATGAAAAACAGCAGCTGACAGAATTTACGATCGGCAACTTAGTGCTGGAAAAGGCGGGCTGCTTTTTCACGCCGCCAATTTCCTGCGGATTGCTGGCTGGTACGTTCAGGCAGCAGCTGCTGGACCAGCAGCGTATTGAAGAGAAAATCCTCGATAAAAAAGAGTTGGAAACTTGTGATGCCATCTGGCTGATCAACAGTGTGCGGGGCTGGCTGAAAGTAGAATTGATAAACCAGCCTTCCGAGATCATTTAACTGAATCTGCAATAAAGCCCAGCCGGATAGTTTCCGGCTGGGCTTTATTTTTATTCGAAATCGAGTTTGTAATCGGAGGCTTTGATCATTTTCAGCTTGCGTGAGAAAACGAAGAGCAAACCGATGTTTAAAAGGATCGGCAAGACCAGGAAGGTGCTGATCATGACGGCGATATTGCGGCTGTTCCAGCCGCCTTCCGCAAGATTCATGTAATTCAGCGGTCCGACAAGGCCGGACAAGCCGAAACCGGCACTGTAAGGTGTGCCTTGTATGTTCAGGATTCCTGCGAGTGCACCGAGGACAGCTGCTGTAATCAGCATGGGAATGGCAATCTGCGGTTTCATCAGAAAGTTTTTCATCTGAATCTTTGGAGATCCCAATACATGTGCGAGCGCTGTTCCCATGGAATTGGCTTTGTAGCTGGAAATGGCCAGCCCGACACCGGCTGCAACGATTCCAAGATTCGCAGCGCCTGCCCCGATGCCCGAAAGCATAATGACTGTGGCGACACCGACCGTTGAAATCGGCAGCAGGATAATGGTACAGAAAATCATCGCAATCAAGGCCCCCATCACTACCGGTTGCAGTGAGGTGATATGCGCAACTGCTGTGCCGATTATGCCCGTTGATTGTTTCATGAACGGCAGCAGCAGGTAACCGACCATTCCGGGAATGAGGATGCTCAAAGTAGGCATCAGGAGAATGGCGTAAGCCTTTAGTTTATCTCCGAGAAATTGGACAAACAAAACAGTTAAGGCCGCCGTGATTCCGATATTGATGACAATGCCGATGCCGTTCAACGTCATGACGCCTTCAGCGGTCTTCTGAATGACGCCGCTGCCGACCATGGAAGCGATCCCGACACTGGCTGTCTGGATTGGAGTCAATTTAAACGTAATGCCCACCATAACACCGATCAGGACCGGCAATAAACTCATGGTAAAAACCGTAATATCAAAAAGATGCTGCAGGGGAGGAAAATGGGGAATCAGTAATTTCAGTATTTCTCCTAATAATGCGTTTGGAATCAAAGCGACGACAATGCCGATGCTCATTCCGTTTAATAACTTACTGATGAATTCTTTCATAGCTGCAGCTCCTGTCTAAGTTGTTTGAAATATGTTACTACTATAATGAATATTCTGAAATAAATCAACAAAAAGTTTGTCGCATTAACGCGTTGGTGCGCGAAAGCGTTTTAGGGAGGGCAGCCTCTGTGCACGCCGTTTTGCCATCGACTTTCACATACCTGCTATCCTGGACCTTTCTCCGGTCCGAAATCAATTTTTCAGTAGCAGTGGCTATGGGGGCGGCAGCTGGGGCAGGGGGTATCGGATTTGAATTATTCATGGCTTCCGGTTTCTATTTCGATTTAAGCGAAGTGGGAATGATTACTTATATGATACTGGTTTTCGCCATTGTTCTGGAATTCCTTTCGACCAGAATGAAGAACCGCTATTTCCCGGCGACAATGAAGTAAAGACAGAGGTTCTGCTGATGCACCCTAATAGATGTTGTAATATTCAGACCACTGGGGTTTAATAAGAGTGAACATTTTTTTCAACACAAGGGGGCAAAACAGATGGAATTGACAGGGAAAACGGCAATTGTTACAGGTGGAGCATCCGGCATTGGGTTGGCGACAGCGAAAGCGTTTCTTGAAAAAGGGGCAAAAGTCGTCATCGCGGATTTCAATGAGGAAGGCGGCAAGCAAGCTGAGCAGCAACTGAAGCAAGGAGATGCTGAAGTGGTCTTCGTCAAAGTGGATGTGGCCAGCGAGGAATCGGTTGAACAATTGGTCGCTGCAACAGTCGAACGTTACGGAAGAGTTGACATCATGGTCAACAATGCCGGTGTTGGCGTCTTGGGTGTGACGCATGAGCTGACGTACGAGGATTACCATAAAGTAATTTCCATCAACCAGGATGGGGTCTTTTTCGGTGCCAAGCACGCCATCAAGAACATGCTGGAAAATGGGGATGGCGGCGTCATCATCAACACATCTTCGATTCTTGGAACTGTTGGAGAAGGCGGTGCTTTTGCCTATAACGCAACGAAAGGCGCGGTCAACCTAATGACCAAATCATTGGCTTTGCAATATGCTGAACATAACATCCGCGTCAATGCCGTGGCGCCGGGCTATGTGGAGTCAGGCATGGTCAGCAAAGAAGCATTGGGTGATTTTTACGATGCGTTGGTTGCTAAACATCCTGTCGGCAGACTGGGTCAGCCGGATGAAATTGCCCATGCAATCGTCTTCCTGGTGGAAAATGAATTTGTTACAGGCAGTACATTAATGGTCGATGGCGGATACACCGCTCAATAAAATGGACGATAGGAGAGCTGCAGACTGCAGCTCTTTTTTTATAGACGTTTTACTTTTTCTGAAGAGGGAAATTTTAAGCAAGGATGTCTTTAAATGAAATTCATCATCATGATAGAAAAAAAGAATAATCAGGAGGGGCGGCATGAAAAAACTTGGCATGATTGGTGGTACGGGACCCGAGTCGACGGTTGATTATTACCAATCCATTATCAGTAGATTCCAGGAAGACACAGGCAGCAAGGAAAGCCTGCCGGAATTATTGATTTACAGTATCAACATGTACAAAATATTTGATCTGCTCCAAAACAATCAGGAAGAAGAACTGGCGGAATATTTGGCTGCCGCGGTGTTGAGCCTGGAAAGGGCTGGAGCGGACTTCGCGGTCATTTCAGCCAATACACCGCATATCGTTTTCGATAAGGTCCAGCAAAAAGTGAACATACCGATGATCAGCATTGTGAAAGAAAGCTACCGGACAGCCCATCAGCTGGAAATTGATAAGATTGGCTTGCTGGGAACCAAATTCACCATGGAAAATGATTTTTTCAAAGAACCATTCATGGCGAACGGAAAAGAGATTTTTGTGCCGAATGAACAAGACCAGCAATTTATTCACGAAAAAATCGTCAAGGAACTGGAACGTGGAATCGTCAATGAGGAAACGAAGAAGGAATTTCTGGCGATTGCTAAGCGGATGATCGAACAACATGACATTGAAGGGCTGATTCTTGGCTGTACTGAGCTTCCAATGATCTTTAAGCCGGAGGACCTGGATATTCCGCAATTGAACACAGTAGAGATCCATGTTGCCAAAATTGTCGACATGATTACAGCAGATTGAAGAATTTAGCGAGAAAGGGGCTTTCCACCGGGAAAAGTCCCTTTTCTCGTTTTTCAATAACTAAACAAAAAAAATCCGGAAATTCTGTAACCCCTTTCTTTATGATAACGTCAGCTATTTTTCCCTAAACCCTTGCAGCAGCACGCAAATTTTGCCATTGCCGATACAAAATAGAATGTTTATAGTGAACAATATGAACCGAATACGGAAGATTTAGACTAATTCGTTTTTTTCGGTGGTCTACGGACTAATTAAACGGCAGAGAGGGTGTACGGATGAGCAAAGTTATGGAAACAGCCAACAGTTTACCGCTTTGGATTATTGCAGGATTGGTGGTCAGCATTGTTATTTTTCAAGCCATCACGTTTATCAGGTTGGCTTCACGGACAGCTTCAACTGTCGGGATGAACAAGCTCGAAGTTAAGACAGCCCTCAGAACAGGGGCCATCAGTTCCCTTGGACCTTCTTTCGCTATTTTGATCGTCGCTATTTCCTTGCTGACACTGATCGGCAATCCGGTCACCTTGATGCGCATCGGCATCATCGGTTCAGCGCCGGTTGAAACAATCGGGGCGACAGTGGGAGCACAGGCAGCAGGATCTGACCTCGGATCAGCAGAGTTCACCCATCAAGCCTTCACCAACGCAGTATGGGTCATGTGCCTGGGTGGAGTCGGCTGGCTTTTGGTAACCGCGCTGTTCACTAAATCGCTCAGCAAAGCTCAAGCGAAAATTGCCGACAATGGCCAGAAAAGCGTGACGCTGTTAAAGGTGATTTCAACAGCTGCTTTACTGGGCGCTTTCAGTTACCTGGGAACGACACAAGTAATCAAAGGGATGAACGAAGCGATGGTGTTTCTTGCTGCATTTGCAGTCATGCCGCTCATCCTTTGGTGCGCTGCCAGATTCAAGCTGAACTGGCTCAGGGAATGGTCGCTCGGCTTGATTATCCTTGTGGGAATTTCAGTCGGTTATTTCATATCCTAAAAAGAAAAGAGGAGACGGCGTATGACCTTGAATAAGGAAGTGCAAAATGAAACACTGGAACAGGGACTTGAAGGGCTTAGAGAGACAGCAGGAGTCAAGACCATCAGTTTCGAGAAATTCCATGACCGTTCCCATTTTTGGGGAAGGCTGACCATTTGGGCAGTTATCGTCCTTTCCCTGGCTTTGCCGTTATACTTATCCTATGGCCTGGGTTTTCATCCGGGCTGGTCGGCGATATTGTCAGGTTTTCTGGCCTATGCCGCAGTCGTAGGGGTTTTATGGTTTGTTGAACCGATCAGCTATTACCCGATTTTAGGGATTTCCGGCACCTACTTAGCCTTTCTGACAGGGAATATCGGCAATATGTGTTTGCCGGCAGCTTCTATCGCCCAATCAGCCGTAGGCGTAGAACCAGGTACGAAAAAAGGTGAACTGACCGCTACACTTGCCATGGCAGCTGCATCAATCGTCAACATCGTCATGCTGCTGTTCATCGTACTGGGCGGCTCATATGTCGTCACTTTATTGCCGCAGTCGGTTGTGGATTCGCTGGTATTCGTCTTGCCGGCGATTTTCGGAGGGCTTATTGCGCAACTGGCTATGCAAAAGCCATTGTGGGGAGTGATCGGCATCGCTTTGGCGTTGGCCGTCAATCTGGGACCGGTACCGACTTCATTGAAAGCCTTCTGCTGTATTTTCGGCCTGGTGATCATCTGCCTGCTGCTGGAAAAACTGAAAAAGACCAAAGAAATCGCTTGAATACATCAACAAGGAGGAAGATAAAATGGTACAGCAAGCCCACTCATCTCAGCTTAAGGAGCAATTAGTGAACATGCTGGAAAGTCGGAAGGATGAAATGATCCAAATCCGCCGCCATCTTCACCAGCATCCCGAGCTGTCATTTAAAGAGGAGAAAACCGCGCAGTTTATTGCGGATTTCTATAAAGGGAAAGACGTTGAAGTCCAGACACATGTTGGAAACGGCTATGGCATCATCGTCACTATCAAAGGCGGCAAGCCCGGCAAAACCATTGGCTTACGCGCGGATTTTGATGCACTGCCGATTCAGGAAGAAGTGGATGTTCCATTCAAATCGCAGAACGAAGGCGTCATGCACGCCTGCGGCCATGATGGCCATACCGCCTATATGCTGGTGCTGGCGGATTGCCTGATCCAGTTGAAAGAAGAAGTATCCGGTACCATCAAGATTATCCATCAGCATGCGGAAGAAACGCCGCCGGGCGGAGCGAAAAGCATCGTGGAATCCGGAGTGCTCGATGACCTGGATGCCGTCTTCGGCACCCATTTGTTCCCGACTCATCCGGCAGGCACCATCGGCTACCGCAGCGGATACGCCATGGCCGGAAGAACGTATTTTAAAATGAAAATCCAGGGGCGCGGCGGCCATGGATCGTCTCCGCAAAACGCCAATGACCCGATTGTCGCCGGTGCCCATTTTATCACCGCCGTGCAGACTGTCGTCAGCCGCCGCCTGAACCCGTTTGAAATGGGCGTCGTGACCATCGGTTCTTTTGACGGCAAAGGTTCCTTTAACATCATCAAAGACAGCATCGAAATCGAAGGTGACGTCCGGTACATGAACGACAAGACACAGCAGCTGATCGACCGGGAAATCCATCGCATCGTCAGCGGCATTGAACTGCAGTTTGATGTGGCGTGCGATTTGGTCTACACTGCCGATTATCCGCCGCTTCGCAATGATGAAGCCGTAACGGAAGAAGTCGTTGCCATACTGAAAAAAGCGGCGGATTCCGATATCAAGGAAGTCGTCGAATATCCGGTGTTTTCGGGTTCGGAAGACTTCGCTTATTACTTGGAGAAAACGCCGGGCCTATTCTTCAATATCGGCTGCAAACCGAAAGGCCGGGAAGAAGTCTTTTTTAACCATCACCCGAAATTCGATATCGACGAAGATGCTTTGCTGGTTGCCGCTAAAGCAGTTGCTTACGTGGTTTGTGATTACGGAAGATCCAATTGAAGTGAAGCATAGCCGTTCCCATCTAGGGAGCGGTTATTTTTTGTGCTGATTTTCAACGCTTCTGGAAGCAATCCCTTGGATGGAAAATGGCCGCTGGATAAAGTATGATAAAGAGAAACTCAATCAGTGGGAAGTTTCATTCCCCCACTGACCGTTAAAGCGGGATGAAAATACAAGTAAAACCCCTATCTTCAAAGGAGGTGGTATCAGATGACAATCGCGGTTCAATTGTCAGCGTCAGGAAACACTCATGCAAAGCCTGGTATTTGGAATGGCGATACTTTGCATGGGGAGACAAGCAAGTTTTAATCGCTCCCGCAAGACCCAGCCGTTCTTTATGCCAGGCTTTCTTCCTTATACATCCGGTAAATAAAACATAAGGAGTGGGCTCATATGATCCATACAAAAGAAACGAACGACAATAGTGGCAGCACGGCGGAAAATCCAAAAGCGTTTATCCGGAATGACCAATACAATTTTATTAAAGACCAGACGAAAATACTGGTGGCTGGGCAAGCCAGCGTCAATGATGCAGAAGTGCTCAATGTCCTGCGGCACTTGGCGCATGAGAAAGTCTATAAATTGTTCCCATCATTGACTGAGGAACAGAAGAAAATCCTCAATCCATTGGTGCAGGTGAAGGAGCTCGGCGAGGCGGAAGCATTTCTGGAAACACTTCAGCCCTACATCATTCCATTTAAATCAGTCGGCGTCCCGGGACTGAAGAAATTGTTCCCGAAAGCGAAAAAATTCAAAGGTCCAAAACTCGAAACGATCAATTTCAACAGAACTTCCTACCTGGCTTGGACGGAAAGTTCCAATCTGATGTATTTGGTCACTGAAGAAGATGACCGGTTGATCGGCATTCAAGGCAGTTTTACACGCAGCGGCAAACAGGGCATCTGCACTATCTGCAACCGCCACAGCGAAGTCGGCATGTTCATCGCCAAGACGAAAAGCTCGGGGCAGGATCAGTTTATCAAGCGCGGCAATTACATCTGCCAGGATGCTGCAGCCTGCAATGACCATATTAAAAGCTTGGACAAGCTGCATGAATTCATTGGCCGCTTAAAAAAATAAGAAAGTAAACAAAAAGTTTTCCGGCGCAACCGGGAAGCTTTTTTTATTGGATAATGAAAGAATACATCAAAACAGTTAGTATCCCTCTAATAAATAATTGAATTTTCTGTTACTGTTTAACTAAACAGTTTTAAAAGGGGGAATGGACAGATGCGTTTAGCGACCATCAGACAGGAAAATCAAGAAAGCGCAGCGTTGGTGCTTGAATCCGGAGTGGTCCCGCTTAAGCGATTAAACGAAATCTTCAACCAGCGATGGGCAACCGATCTGTACGGATTGATCGAATCAAACCAATTGGACGCCTTGAATCATTGGTATCGGGATGAGTTTCAGCAGAAGATAAAAGAGGAAGCCTTTAAGGAACTGATCATCCCGTTCGATCAAGTCACGTATGCGCCGCTGTATCGACACCCGCGAAAGATTTGGGGAATTGGTTTGAATTATGTGGAACATGCCGCTGATCTGCACGAAGTGTCCCCCAATACCGAACCGGCAAGCTTTATGAAACCTGATACGGCGATCATCGGTTCAGGCGACACCATTCAAGTGCCTATGCAGTCGGAACGAACCACTGCCGAATCCGAATTGGGCATCATCATCGGCAAAACATGCAAAGATGTATCGGAAGAAGACGCGCTGGATGTCGTGGCAGGCTACACGACAATCATCGACATGACGGCGGAAGACATCCTGCAGAAAAATCCACGTTATTTGACGCGTGCCAAAAGCTTCGATACATTTTTCAGCTTTGGTCCTCAGCTGGTTACGCAGGATGAAGTGGACGATGTCCTTGAACTGAAGGTGGCGACCATCATCAACGGCAGCGTGCATCGCGAAAATACGGTTTCGAATATGACATTCCAGCCGCAGTTTCTGATTTCATTCCATTCCAAAGTCATGACCTTGTTGCCAGGGGATATCATTTCAACCGGAACGCCGGGTGCGGTGGTGATTCGACAAGGGGACATCGTGAGCTGCCGGATCGACGGTTTTGAACAACTGGACAATCCGGTGGAGGACCTAAAGGAGGCTGGAAAGTAAGACTGCTGAAAAAAAAGACCGCTGTTTTCCCCGTAGGATGGGAGCACAGCGGTCTTTGGCATGAAAGGGAGCACACCTTTAAAATGCATATTGGAATAAAGCGTAATAGAGAGGGCCAAGGAGAACCAGCATCATTACACCCGAAATGACGGTCATGGACGCACTTCCGGCTTCCGGTTCGGTTTCCGTAAAATAAGCCTTGATAAAGAAGAAAAACAATAAGTCCCACAACACCACAGCTGCAAGAACCACTTGCCAGACGAATGGCGTGAAAATCTGGTAATGGGTTACAAAACCGAACAGGCCGACCCAGGCGATAACGGAGAATGCCAAATCAATCAGGAAAATAGGGCTCTTATAGCCGCCGTGAATGAAGAATCCGATTGTGGACGTAGCCAAAAATGCAGCGTATATGTACCAAAAAATTTGTATCATGAGCATAATCCCTCTTTCATAGACATCTTATCCATTATAAGAGATGGGGGCAGGAAATAAAATTCTTCCGTCTGTAATTTTTTTCGGACCATAAAGATAAGATTGAGGAGGCACAGGGCAACTGAGCATTATAGAATGAAGAAAAGGAAAAGCCGAAAGCTGAAGAAAGTCGCGTACCGGCATATAATAGAGGAAAGGACAAGACATCGTATAGGCAGTTCAAGTGGAGGAGGGATAGAGATGGAAAGAGCTTATTTTACTTTTGATGAAATGTGGGGAAAAATCATTGCCTGCGACCGGAGATATGACGGTCTTTTTTATACAGCTGTTAAAACGACCAAAATCTATTGCCGGCCTTCCTGCCGCTCGCGGAAACCTAAAAAGATCAACGTCGAGTTTTATTCGACTATGGCCGAAGCCGAAACGAAAGGATTCCGTGCCTGCAAAAGATGCCGGCCTGAAACCGACTATACGCCGGATGAAGAACTCGTCCACAACGTAATGGCTTACCTGACCGCCCGTTATAAAGAAAGCATCAGCCTGCAGGACATCGCAGTTCATGTCGGCCTAAGTCCATCTTATCTGGAACGTGTGTTCAAGCAGGAAACAGCGGAAACGCCGCATGCCTGCCTGGAGAGAATCCGGATCGACAAGGCAGCGCATCTGCTGACACACACCCGTTTATCCAACCTTGACGTCTGTTTTGAAGCGGGATTCCAAAGCCCGTCCAATTTCTATAAAATCTTCCGCAAACGCAAAGCCCATTCACCGAGCGAGTTCCGCAAGTTGAGCGAGGCTGTTCCTTCATGAAGAGAGTGCACGAAGAACAGTATTCAGAGATTGCAACGCCCGCGGATTTTAATTTTGAGGAATGCCTGGTTCATCTCGGCAGGTCGTCGCAGGAGAATTTGTACCGGCTTGATGACAGCGGGATCACGAAACTGTTGAAAATCGGCGGACAGCTTGTGTTGTTTCGCATCGTGCCGGCAGCCGGTGCCTTGCGAATCGAATTTCCTCTTGGCGTGCCGGCTTATCAGGAAAGAGACGAGGTTGCTGCCTATATCGAGGATTGGTTCGATCTGCAGACGGACCTGCAGGGATTTTATGCCATTGCGGAAACAGATCCAGTGTTGAAGAGTGTGGTCCGGCAGCATTATGGTTTGCGGGTCATCGGCGTACCGGACTTGTTTGAAGCGCTGGTCTGGGCAGTAATGGGCCAGCAGATCAATCTGACATTTGCTTACACATTGAAGAAACGGTTCGTTGAAAATTTCGGGGAATCCCTGTTTTATGAAAATGAGCGTTATTGGACATTTCCAAGTGCCGAGAAAATCGCCTCGCTGAACGTCGCTGATTTGCGTGCCTTGCAGTTGACCGTCAGAAAATCCGAGTATATTTTGGGGATTGCGCAAGCGATGGCGAGGGGCGAATTGCAGAAGCAGCGCTTGCTTCAGGAACCGGACATGGAACGCGTGTTACTGGAAATCCGGGGCATCGGCGCCTGGTCAGCCAATTACGTCATGATGAAATGCCTGCACAGCCAGTCGGCCTTTCCGCTCGCGGATGTTGGTTTGCACAATGCATTGAAAGCCCAATTGCAGCTCGACCGAAAACCGACACCGGTAGAAATCATGGAGCTCGCGAAAAATTGGGAAGGGTGGCAGGCATACGCCACATTCTATCTATGGAGGTCTTTATTATGAATCAAATACATCGTGCAGAATTCCAATCGCCGATCGGCATCGTGGAAATCACCGGAACAGATAGAGCAATCCTCTCCATTCTGTTCAGCGAAAAAACCGACGTGGAACATCCAATCGGTCCGGACAGCCCGGCGGTCATCGTAAATTGCCAGCGGCAGCTGGAAGAATACTTTAAAGGAGAGCGTACAGAGTTCAGCATTCCCTTCACTTCTGCAGGCACTGAATTCCAGCAGAAGGTCTGGTCGGCTTTGACCAGCGTGCCGTACGCGGAAACCGTCTCCTACGGGGCAATCGCTAAAGCGATCGGCAGCGATAAAGCCGTGAGGGCAGTAGGGAACGCCAACAGCAAGAACAAACTGACCATCGTCGTGCCTTGCCACCGCATCATCGGGTCGAACGGCAAACTGACCGGCTACGCCGGTACGCTGACCCGCAAAGAATGGCTGCTCCGGCACGAAAAAGAAGTGGAGAAAAAGCGTCAATCTGCTGGTTTGGTATAACGAAATACATGAAGAAAAAACGATAAGACCGCCAATTCGCAGCTGAATTGGCGGTCTTAAAATGTTGTCGAATTGAAGCCTTTATTCCTGTATGGCTTGATTCAACCCATCCTGGTCATCGAATTGGATTTTTCCGATCTTTCCTTTTTCCGGAACAATGGAGTTGCCTTCGAAACTGTAGACACCGGTTTCGCCGGACTCATTTTCATAGTTGACATCGAAAGTGAAATTATAAAGCGTAGGTTCGTTTTCGCTTTGTGTAATTTCAAGGTCATCGGTGTTGAGTGTGTAGTCCTTTTCAGAAAAACTATACGCAAAAGCACCCGTTCTGCTGAAGGTTTCGTATGCATTCGCAGTGAAATAAGGAGCATACGTTTCTTCCATGTAATTCAGCAGTTCCTTGTATTCAGGCGTTTCCTGGAAAGCGTTATATTCTTCCTCATCCATGTCATCTGTCTGGAAAGCCATTGCGGCTTCCCACAATTCTCTGTACTTTTTGTCAGGGCCATTAAACTCTTTCTCGATGACCGCCTGAATCGCTTCTTTATTTTCATCAGCAACATTGTTCTGCTGGGCTTTCCCGCTTTGCGAACAACCGGCGACAGCCAGAGAAACGCAGGCCAGAAGCAGTATAAGCATTGATTTTCTAAAAGATAACTTCAAACCATTCATCACAATTCCCCCTTTTAAAGAATAGGTTAAAAATAAAACCAACCCGCTAAAGCTAAGAAGATGGCACTTAAGATCAGCTTACTGATCAAAAAGGCTTTCTTTTTCTTAACAATCAGCTTCTTTTCCATATTTCCAAGAAAAATAATCATCAACCAAAGGCCTGCGAAAGTCAAAATATACCCTGGGCTGTCCTGGATTTTTAGGAATCGAAGTGCGCCCAAACCGATAAGAAAGAAACCTGCATATCCGATAAGAAAGGAGAGCATAGGGTCCTTTTGTCTCTTTTCCATCAGCGTCCTCCTTTTTTAGTATCCATACCTTTAATACGAATGGAGTCCCAAGAAGTTCCATTTAATATCAAATCAAAAAAAGAACACACTCAGTCCGCGTTTCAGGTTAATGAAAACCATGCGGACAGGGGTGCTCTTTCAATTATTTGGTTGTTTACTTTACCTGGGCTTGCGCTTTTTCGGACTCGTTCAAATCGACATCAACCGAAGTGACGAAATAGCGTTTGGCCTCATCCGTTTTGAGTTCGACTTTCTTTCTGTCGAACAAGGAAACAGTTTCGATTTTCTTCATTTCGCCTGTCTGGATATCTTCTTCATAGATGCGGTATCCAATAATGGCGTCATCACGCACCGCATGCCAGGAAACATTAAATGCCGTAGCTACTACGTTTTCTGGAGGTGCTGGCTGAGTTGTTTCAAGGCTTGAATCGGAAACCAGCTCGGCAGTCACCACCAGGCGCTCTTCATGGGAGCCGATGTCGCGGTTAAAATCACCCGTACACGTAATGAGATTGATCATCCGTTTGTCCGAGTTGCCGAAAATCTCTTCAATCGGTGCTTCGTCCGTTTCATAGCTGGTCAGGTTTTTTACCTCAAATACCATCTCGCGTCCATCCGCATCCGTCAGAATTACGGTTTCTCCAACTTTTACATCTTTCAATTCATAAAAGACAGCCGGCCCCGTCAAACTGTCGACATGGCCAGCCAGCACGGCATGGCCTTTGGCGCCGGCTTTAAAGCCAGGTTCAAACCAGCCGACCTGATCGACATCTTCCGGCACACCCATTTCGCCATTGTCCAGAATGCCAGTCGCTTCGATCTTTGCCTTTACTCCGATGGAAGGAACTTCAATCTGGGCAGGTTCCATGCCTTTGATGCTTTCCTGGCGTTCCCGCTGCAGCATCTCCAATTTTTCCCGCTGTTCCGGAAAGATCGGAAACTCCGCAATCTTATCTGTGTCACTGCCGGAAGCTGTATCCTCAGCTTCTGCTTTCTCACTTTGTTCTTCGGGTTCAACAGCTCCGGCTTGTTCTTCAACAGTCGGACTGGCGGCTAAAGGCTTTAAAATAATAAACAGCACCAGGCATAGAACGATGGCTGTTCCCATGGTGATAAGCTGCTTCATCTGCGATCTCTCCTTCCCAATCAGGAACAGAGAGAGCCAACTTGGCCCTCCTTGAACAATTATTGCTGGTTTTTACTTTGACGATAAGTGATGGTGCCAGCTGCCAATAAAATCATCAGGCTCAATGTAATCCAAAGAACCATGGTGTTTGTTTGTCCAGCTGTGCCGCCAAGCCCTGTTGCCGGCATTTTTTCAGGTGCGGTGTTCTCGAAGTTCTCAGGGAATTGATCGACCACTGCGCCGCTCAATCCTTTGCCGATATCAAACATGATAGCATAGCCTGTGCGGTAACTTTCATAAGATGCTGTGTAATCTCCCGCTGCGTATTGCTGGAACGTGTCAACAACAGATGTTTCATGTGCCTGTACACCGGCAATGGTTTCATCCAAAGGCATGCGGTCTTCAGTTGCGCTGTTCAGGAAGGTGCCAAGGTCAGTCGCAAATGTGCTGGTCAAAGTAGAAGTAGCTTCTTCAACAGCGGCTTGATCGTCAGCTGCTGCAGCGGTAGCCAAATCACCTTGAACGGAAATGTGTTCGTTGTTCCACAGCTCGGCAAATTGATTGCTTGCTTCTTCACCGTAGACAGAAGCAAGTGCTGCACGGAATTCCTCGGTGTTCTGATCTTGTGCCCAATCGGCAAAATCAAAGTCATCAGATCCGTTATAGCCTTTGGTCATGCTCAGTTGCGCCAAAGCGAAATGCTCGGCCGCAATGCGGTTCACCGTCGAACGGAAATCACCGGCTGGAGTGTTCGGATCGGAAAATTGGTCAGGAAACTGAGTGGAAATAGCTCCGCTGATGGCACTTCCTGCTCCAAAGATTTGTGTGAAACCTTCCAGGTAAGAAGTATAAGCGGCTTCAAAATCACCGGCTGCGTAAAGGTCGAACGTGTTCTGAACAAAATCTTCGTGTTGGCGAAGCGCTTCAGTCGCTCCGTCTTCCGGCAGGTTGCCTTCAGTTGCTGTGCCAAGGAAGGCACCCATGTCATCAACGAATGACTGGATCTCGTCCAACGCTTCCTCCTGCATCTCTTCGTCGCCAGCTTTAACAGCTGCGGCGTAATCGTCGGTGCCTGTGTTGTGCTTGTCAAAAATCTCTACAAAAGCGGCTCCGCCTTCTTCACCATAAACAGAAGCGATGACCGGCTCCATATCTGCTGTGTTGGCATCAAGTGCTGCCATCGCTGCTTCTGCCGCTTCGTCTTCGTCATAAATCTTCATCATCGAATCCACAGCCAGCGCGTAATGCTCCGACAATAAAGAATCCAATGTAGCGCGAAGTTCCACGCCCGTCGTTTCCGTCGGCGGAAGTTCATCCGCGAATGCCGCCGTTCCCATGCCAGGTACTAAAAGTGCGGCTCCCAATACAGGTGCCATTACTTTTTTCCAATTCATCTAAACCACTCCTCATTTTTTAATTCTTACAGACATAACGGAGTGGATTGGAAATTAGATCACATTTTTTGCGGGAAAAAGAAGGGTGTTTCGTCCGTGAGCGGATTTTGCTCACGGACACAGGCAGTTTGCTGAGGCAAACTGTTTCCATTCGGGCCTTTTTTGTTGGGAATTTGGGTTTCTCTAGGAAATTGGGCGTTTGGAAAGTATTTGGACTGTATTGGAAAGTAAGGAAGCGGTTTTGGAAAGTATTTCGTTTGGAATGGAAAGTATTTAAGCGATTCCAGAAAGTATATCCAATTAACTGGAAAGAACGTTCTTATATAAAGCAATAAAAGCTAAAATTTCAACATAGTGCGGCCATAGATAAAACAGCGGTTAATGAAAAAACTTTTTCTGGATGATATTTCCCCTTTTTGTTAAGACTTAATGACAATCTTTATTGAAGCAATCTCAAAACACATAAAATAATTATCTAAATAGTGTACTATTCTCCTATTTTTTATAATAGACAAGGGAAGTAAGTCGATAATTAGTTCTTTTCAATTTTTAAATCAACTCATTCAGCTCTTTTTCAACAAAGAACGAATTTTTGTATATAAATAAGGAGATTGGGACATTGTTAACGTAAACGGATTGTATTTAACTCGTTTTGGGCTGAATATCCATTTAATAGAATGAAAAATGGGAGAAGTTTAAATCCAAAACACTTTCTTTGCTAGCTAGAAAAGAAGCGTACATATTAAAAAACAAAGACTTATAAAAGATAGTCCAATATAGCTTGACATCAAAGGAAAAACAAGTAAAAATTAAGTAAAACAATTTACTTAAGTCTTTTTAAATAATATGGAGGTGAAAACTTTGGCAACAATCAAAGATGTTGGGGAAAAATCCGGATTTTCTATTTCGACAGTGTCGCGTGTATTGAGCAACGATCCAAGCTTGTCGGTACCGGAAGAAACCCGCGAAAAAATATTTGAGGCTGCGGAACAACTGGGTTACCGCAAAAAAACGATTAAATCCTTAGTGAAAAATATTGCTTTTTTGTATTGGCTTACTGACCGCGAAGAGCTGGAAGACGTTTACTTTAAAACAATGAGAATTGAAATAGAGAAAATGGCCAAACTTTCCAATGTGGAATTGACGACTTATAAAATAGATGGCGGTATCAGCCAAATCCCAGACTATATTGAAGGGTTTATCGCAGTCGGCACATTTTCAGATGTTGAAATTGCTCATTTGCGAAAACTGACACCTCATGGGGTGTTCATTGATTCGACACCGGATCCGGAGCATTTTGATTCTGTAAAACCAGATTTGGCTCAGATCACTAGAAAGACAATTGATTTTCTCATTGAAAAAGGTCATGAAAAGATTGGTTTTATTGGAGGTACCTATCACAATCCGAATACCGATGGCGATGAAATGGATATACGTGAAGTGACTTTTCGGGATTATATGGAGAAGAAAGGATTATTGGAGAACCGGTATGTCTATTGCCATAGAGGATTTTCGGTAGATAATGGATACCGACTGATGACAAAAGCGATTAATGAGTTAAATGATGAGCTGCCTACCGCCTTTTTTATTGCGGCAGACCCCATTGCAGTCGGCTGTCTCCAAGCGTTGAACGAATACGGTATTCAAATACCGAAGAGGGTCAGTGTGGTAAGCATAAACAATATCAGCATTGCTAAATACATTTCTCCGCCTTTAACCACTTTTCATATTGATATTGCAGAAGCGTGCAAAAATGCGATTTCTTTATTGCTGGAGCAATTGTTGGAAAAACGGAGCTCTACAAAAACCTTGTACTTGGGAGCGAATTTAATAGTGAGGAAAAGCACTAATTAAGGAAACAGCCTAGTAAAATAGGCTGTTTTTTATTTTCGTAAAAGTTTTTACTGTTTTCAGTAAATTAATTGTTTACAGTTTTTTCTAATGGTGCTATATTTATTTTCAGGAAGCGCTTTCATCAGAAACTTGTGGAAGAGTTTTGAAAATGACTTGAAAGGGTGTATATTCGTGAAGAAATCTAACAAGTATATCGGTTTGATGAGTGGAGTTGCGTTAAGTCTGTCTTTAGTTGCATGTGGACCTCAAGAAAGTGGAGACGGGTCTTCCGGTGGAGAAGCGGAAGCGCAGGATCGGGAATTAGTTATTTGGGAAGATATCGAGAAATCCGATGGCATTAAAGATGCGGTAGCAAAATTTGAGGAAGAAAACGACGTCACAATAAAAATCGTTGAAAAGCCATATGCTCAACAAATTGAAGACTTGCGCCTGGATGGGCCGGGCGGAACCGGTCCGGATGTTTTGACAATGGCAGGGGATCAGATCGGAACAGCAGTTGTTGAAGGATTGGTTAAAGAAGTAGCAGTGGAAGAAGACGTTCAATCCATCTATACGGATGCGGCGATGCAATCGCAAATGGTGGATGGAAAAGTCTTCGGATTGCCTAAAGCAGTAGAATCGACAATTCTTTATTACAACAAAGACTTGATTACTGAAGAAGAGTTGCCGGCCACTCTTGAAGAATGGTACGACTATTCGAAAGAAACGACAACGGGTGACCAGTTCGGATTTCTGGCATTATTTGACCAGATTTACTATGCACAAAGTGTCATGAGCGGATACGGCGGCTATGTCTTTGGGCAGGATGCTGATGGCAATTATGATCCAACAGATGTGGGATTAAATAGTGAGGGTTCTCTGGAAGGTGCCAACTATATTCAGAAATTCTATAGTGAAGGTTTATTCCCGGCTGGAATCATTGGGGAACAAGGCATTAACGTGTTGGAATCCCTGTTTACAGAAGGGAAAGCAGCTGCGATTATTTCTGGCCCATGGAATGTTGATCCTTTTACCGATGCAGGCATCAACTTCGGAATGACAAAATTGCCTGAACTGGAAAATGGCGAAAACATGAGCTCCTTTATCGGCGTGAAAAGTTACAATGTCAGCGCTTATTCCGAAAATGCGGAGCTTGCTGAAGAATTGCTTGTATTCCTGGCAAATGAAGAAAATTCCCGTACACGCTTTGAAGAAACACAGGAAGTTCCTGCGATAGAAACTCTAGCCAACGATCCTATTGTTGCAGAAAGCGAAGTTGCACAGGCAGTTGCGGAACAATCGATTTTTGCTGAACTGACACCGAATATCCCGGCTATGAATGAAGTGTGGACTCCGGCAGACTCAGCGTTGCAGACAATTGCAACGGGCAAAGCACAGCCGAAAGATGCATTGAACCAAGCGGTAGAAACAATTGAAGGACAGATAGAAGCCACTCATAGCGGTAACTGATCTGTAAATGAGATAAATGGTATCAAACAGTTTTAGCGTTTGGCACCATTTGTTATAAAATCCGGTAAGCACGAGGTGCAGCCGGAACATACATAAATGAGGTGAGAAAAGTGCAAGTTCGTAAAATCGCTTTACTGTTATCAATCATTCCGGGAATCGGCCAATTTTACAATAAGCAGTGGATTAAAGGGCTGTTGTTCCTCGGTTTAGCCATTTCTTTTGTCTTGGTATTCGGAGATCTCTTGAATATGGGATTCTGGGGACTTTTTACACTTGGGACTGAAGTGCCGCGCGACAACTCGATTTTTCTTTTAGCAGAAGGTCTGATAGCTGTTATTGTGACAATTTTCGGCTTGGGCTTCTATTATGTGAATTTGAAGGATGCTTATAAGAATGGCAAACTCCGTGATGAAAATCAGCCGCTGAGTTCACTGAAAAGAGATTATCAGAACCTGTTAGCAAACGGTTACCCGTATTTAATCAGTGGACCATCTTTGTTCATCTTGATTTTCGCGGTCATTTTCCCGATTTTGTTCAGTTTTGCCCTAGCTTTTACAAATTATGATTTATACCATTCCCCTCCGGCCAATTTAGCTGATTGGGTAGGTTTTGATACATTTGCCAAGATATTCACTGTCGACATCTGGCGCTCAACTTTCTTCAGTGTTTTGGGCTGGACGGTCATCTGGACGCTTGTCGCTTCTACTTTCCAAGTCGCTTTAGGGATTTTTATGGCCGTGTTAGTCAATCAAAAAGACCTTCGCTTCAAGAAATTTTACCGGACGGTTCTGGTGCTGCCTTGGGCAGTTCCGGGATTCGTAACGATTTTAATTTTTGCCGGTTTATTTAATGACAGCTTCGGCGCCATTAACAACGACATTTTATCCATGATGGGAATCGATGCCATTCCTTGGCTGACGGATGAGAACTGGACAAAAGTGGCGTTGATTCTGATGCAGGGTTGGCTGGGCTTTCCGTTTATCTTTCTGGTTACGACAGGGGTTCTTCAATCCATCCCGGATGACTTATATGAAGCTGCACGAATTGACGGTGCCTCGATTTTTGCACAGTTCCGCAATATTACCATGCCGATGATTTTGATTGCCACGTCACCGGTGATTATTACGCAGTATACGTTCAACTTCAACAATTTCAATATCATTTACTTATTCAATGGCGGAGGGCCTTCTGTTCCAGGCTCTACAGCCGGCGGAACAGACATCCTCGTATCATGGATCTATAAGTTGACGCTGCAATCAAGCCAGTATTCGCTGGCGGCGGCATTGACGATACTGCTTTCCGTTTTCGTTATTGCGATTGCCTTATGGCAATTCAGACGGACTGATGCATTTAAGGAGGGAGCTTAAGAATGAACAAAGCAAAATTTTTTCGGCTCCTGGCTTCCCATGCAATTTTAATTTTTATGGCCGTCATTATTATCTATCCGTTGCTATGGACAGTGGGTGCCAGTTTTAATCCCGGCAACAGTCTTATTAGTACGACCATGATTCCCCAGAACCCCACATTGGCCCATTACCGGGAGCTCTTCGCCGGTAGTGAAAGCCTGCAATATGTCCAATGGTACCTAAATTCTTTGAAAATCAGTTTCTTTACGATGGTCGGGGCCGTGTTTTGCGTCTCCTTCACGGCTTATGCTTTTTCGAGATTCCGATTTAAAGGCAGGCAGAATGCATTAACCTTGTTCCTGTTACTGCAAATGATTCCTCAGTTTTCCGCGTTGATTGCGCTTTTCGTTTTAGCACAGATTCTGGGGATGATGAACAGTCACTGGCTGCTGATTTTGCTCTATATCGGCGGGTTGATTCCGTTGAATACGTATTTGATGAAGGGCTATATGGATTCCATCCCGATGGATTTGGACGAAAGCGCCAAAATCGATGGAGCAAGCAATACCCGGATTTTTTTGCAGATTATTATGCCATTGTCAAAACCGATGATTTCTGTAGTGGCGATGACCGGCTTTACAGGTCCGCTTGGAGATTTTATCCTGGCGTCGACGATTCTGCGTTCGCCTGAATATTATACCTTGCCGATCGGCTTATATAATTTAGTGAATGATGTCATGGGTGCCAGCTTTACGACCTTTGCTGCGGGCGCAATCCTCATCAGTATACCGATTGCCATTATTTTTATACTGCTTCAGAAGAACTTTGTATCTGGCTTGACGGCAGGGGGAACAAAAGGCTGACAGCAGAAGCTGCAGCAATTGGAAGGAGAACATTATGCTTAAAAATGAAAAAACTTTTACCACAGCGGCTGATTTCATGCTGCACGGCGGAGACTATAACCCTGACCAATGGTTAGACCATCCTGAAATCTTACAGGAAGACTTAAAGCTGATGAAGCTTTCGAACAGCAATACGTTTTCACTGGGGATCTTTGCATGGAGCACACTTGAGCCCCAAGAAGGCGACTATCACTTCGAGTGGTTGGACAAGATTATCGACAACATCCATAGCATTGGGGGACGCGTCATTCTGGCAACGCCGAGCGGCGCGCGTCCATCTTGGATGTCTCAGAAATACCCTGAAGTCCTGCGGGTTGACGGAGCACGAGTGAAGCAATTGCACGGAGGCCGGCATAACCATTGCTTTACATCGCCGGTTTACCGTGAAAAAACTGCCCAAATGAACCGTCTGTTGGCGGAGCGCTATGGCAAACATCCCGCTTTGCTGATGTGGCATATTTCTAATGAATATGGCGGTGAATGCCATTGCGAAAGATGCCAGGACGCTTTCAGAAACTGGCTTAGAGACAAATACAAAGAAAATTTGAAAGCCTTGAATGATTCCTGGTGGGGGCCTTTCTGGAGCCATACCTTCAGCGATTGGTCACAAATTGAATCGCCTTCTCCAATTGGTGAAAACATGGTCCACGGCCTGAATTTGGATTGGAAACGCTTTGTGACAGACCAGACAATTTCATTTTTTGAAAATGAAGTGACAGCAATCAGGGAGTTGACGCCAGAAATTCCGATTACCACTAATTTCATGGCTGATACCCATGATTTGATTCCGTTCCAGAGTTTGGACTACAGCAAATTTGCCAAACACTTGGACGTCATCAGCTGGGACGCTTATCCAGCATGGCACAACGATTGGGAAACGACAGCCAACCTGGCAATGAAAGTCGGCTTCATCAACGATCTGTACCGGAGTTTGAAACAGCAGCCGTTTCTGCTGATGGAATCTACGCCAAGTGCCGTCAATTGGCACAAGATCAACAAAGCCAAACGACCAGGTATGCATCTGCTGTCTTCGATGCAGATGGTTGCCCATGGTTCTGACAGCATCCTGTATTTTCAGTGGAGAAAATCGCGTGGTTCCTCAGAAAAATTTCACGGCGCCGTAGTCGACCATGACAATAGCGTGGATAATCGAGTCTTTAAGGAAGTGTCAACAGTCGGCGAGACGTTAGAGAAGCTGTCTCAAGTGGTCGGAACCAATCGCCCGGCAGATGTTGCGATCCTTTATGATTGGGAGAGCAATTGGGCGCTCAACCATGCCCAAGGTTACGGAACAGAAACCAAATGTTATCCGCAAACGCTGCAGGAGCATTACCGGACATTCTGGGAACAGGATATTCCTGTTGATGTCATTACGAAAGAACAGGAGTTTTCAAGATATAAATTGCTGATTGTCCCCATGCTGTATCTGGCAAGCGAAGAGACAATCGCCCGGCTTAAACAGTTTACGGCTGAAGGGGGCACCTTGGTTATGACTTATATCAGCGGCATCGTCAACGAGCATGATTTAACTTATTTAGGAGGATGGCACCAAGATCTGCAGGCTGTTTTCGGAATCAATCCAGTTGAGACAGATACACTTTATCCGGGGGATAGAAACTCAGTCCAGTATAGCAACCGTTCATATGAATTAACCGATTACGCAACAGTGATAGAAACACATTCGGCAGCTGTCGATGGCATATACGAAGCAGATTTTTATGCTGGTTCACCAGCCATGACAAAGAATAGCTATGGAAAAGGGCGAGCTTACTATATTGGAGCCCGTTTGGAAGAGCAGTTCAACCGTGATTTCTATCAAGAGTTGATCACCGATTTATCGCTCCAATCAGTATTGCCTATTGAACATGGTCCTGGCGTTTCGGTTCAGGTACGGCAGGATGGAGATGTTAATTACGCATTCGTTATGAATTTCACCGAGCAGGAGCAAACCGTGTCAATCCATGTGGTAGCGAAAGACTTGATGACAGGTGAAGAGCTTTCGGGTGAACTATTGTTGGCGAAGTATGAGGTACGGATTCTAGCGGTAAAGTAGTTTAATGGAAATTAATTCGCTGATTTATCCCTTAATCCACATTCAACACGGACATTCAGCAAAGAAATCTGCTGTCATGTTGTGTTTTGTGGCAGTTCTTTCAATGCCTGACAATTCTACAGGCAAATTAAATCCCTTATATAAATGTCACCAACATCCGCTCTTATAGGAAAACTATCAAGCGGGTGCTTTTTCTTCAGTTATAAAAGGATGTTCAGCATCTTTTTTGGCGATAAAACTAAAGGATGTGGAAAAAGGATGAGAAAGAATGGGAAATGGAAAGCTTTACTGGCGGCTGTTTCTGCAGCAGTCATGATAATGGGTTCATTTGGTTTCAACCAAACAGCAGCAGAGGCGGCACCGTCCGAACCGGTAAAAGGGGATATCTTTGTAGAAAAGATTCCTGGAATCGATGATGACTTCATTAAAGGAGTCGATGTTTCCAGTATCATTGCGCTGGAAGACAGTGGGGTAAAATTCTATAATAAAGCCGGGAAAAAACAGGACATTTTTAAGATCCTGGAGCAATCTGGCGTCAATTACGTCCGTGTACGCATCTGGAACGATCCCTATGATTCAAAAGGAAATGGTTATGGCGGCGGCAACAACGATATCGAAAAAGCCATTGAAATCGGCAAAAGAGCTACCGCCAGCGGCATGCAAGTCTTAATGGATTTTCATTACTCGGATTTCTGGGCGGATCCTGCCAAGCAGCAGGCACCAAAATCCTGGGCAAACTTAAATTTTGAAGACAAGAAAAAGGCCCTTCACAACTTTACAGTGGATAGTGTCCAAGCGATGCTGGACGCTGGGGTGGACGTTGGGATGGTTCAGATAGGAAACGAAACCAACGGCTCTGTGGCTGGAGAAAAAGACTGGACGAAGATGAGCCAATTGTTCAATGAAGGCAGCCGGGCAGTGAGGGCAGTTGATCCGGAAATCCTGGTGGCACTGCATTTCACCAATCCAGAAACAACCGGAAGATATGTCTCTATTGCAATAACACTGAAAGACAATAAAGTAGATTATGATGTGTTTGCCAGCTCATACTATCCATTTTGGCATGGGACGTTGACCAATTTGACGGCTGTGCTGAAAAATGTGGCAGATACTCATGACAAGCAAGTCATGGTGGCAGAAACTTCCTACGCCTATACAGCAGAAGACGGCGATGGCCACGGAAACACGGCGCCGAAAAGTTCAGGGCAAACATTGAATTACCCGATCACGGTGCAAGGACAGGCCCACGCGATTCGCGATGTTGCGGCAGCTGTTGCCAAAGTAGGCGATGCGGGACTAGGCGTATTTTACTGGGAACCGGCGTGGATTCCTGTTGCGCCTGATAAAAAACTGAAAAAAAGCAAGATGATATGGGAAAAATATGGCTCGGGCTGGGCGACCAGTTATGCTGCGGAATATGATCCGGAAGATGCGGGTGAATGGTATGGCGGCAGTGCGGTAGACAACCAGGCGCTATTCGATTTTTATGGCCGCCCTTTGCCATCCCTTAATCTCTTCAAGTATTTAGAAACAGGAGCAACCGCTCCTTTGAAAATTGATGAAGTGAAAGACCTTTCGCTCTCTCTTATTGAAGGAGAAACGGTTGTTTTGCCTGAGACAGTGACTGCCATTTACAACGACAGAAGCACAGGTTCAGTTGCAGTTGTTTGGGACAATGAAGCGCTGAAGCAAGCAGTTTCCGGCGGTGCCGGCAGTTATGTGATTGAAGGCAAACTGACAGACGGCCATCTCGTTAAAGCCAATCTGCAAATTAGTCCAAAAAACTATGTGAAAAACGCCGGATTCGAAAATAGCGATCGAAGCATGTGGGAAATTACGCATCGAAACGGTACAGATGCCCACACAAGCTATCAGAACAAGGCTTCCGATGCAAAGTCCGGAAACTATTCATTGCATTTCTACTCAGCCGACACCATCGATTTCCAGGTTGAGCAAACCATTACAGGTTTGGAACCGGGATATTATAAGCTTTCTGCTTTTGTCCAAGGAGGAGATGCAGCGGCTTCGGAGATGTATATTTATGCTGAAGCAGCTGGCCAGCGCTATACCATGAATACCTCAGTAAAAGGCTGGGCCAACTGGAATCAGACTGAGATTGGTGCCATTCCTGTAGAAGATGGAACGTTGAGGATTGGCGGAAGCGTCAAAGCCAATGGCGGCGCTTGGGGAAGCTTAGACGACTTTTCTTTGTACCGTGTACAGGATTCTGGATCAGCCGATTAATAAATACAAGTTCAATGGAGGAATTAAAGAGCATCGAGTCGGGAGTGAGCGTAAGCGCTCACGGACACAGGCAGTTTGCTGAGGCAAACTGTTTCCATCCGGCTCTTTTTGTTGGGAATTTGGCTTTTTCTAGAAAATCGGGCGTTTGGAAAGTATTTGGACTGTATTGGAAAGTAAGGAAGCGGTTTTAGAAAGTATTTCATTTGAAACGGAAAGTATTTAAGCGATTCCAGAAAGTATATCCAATTAACTGGAAAAATAGCTCTCATATAAAGGAATAAAACATAAATTTCAGCTTCCAGCAAATAACCTCCTAATATAAAATGAAAAAAACCGCCACATTGGGCGGTTTTTTTCATTTTGCGCGAACATCTTCGAATGCATCAAGCTTCTGGACATCTTCTGGAGAAATGCTGAAGTCCAATTGGCTGTTTTCGATAATTCGTGCTTCATTAGTCGATTTCGGAAGCGGCAATGTGCCGTGCTCCAAACAATAACGAATGCACAATTGAGCAGGCGTTACGCTATATTTAGCAGCCATCTCTTTGATTTCAGCACTGTCTAAAATCTGTCCGGTTGCAAGTGGCGAGTAAGCTTCGACAACAATATTGTGTTGTTTGCAGAATTGCAGCAGCCCCGCTTGATCGCGGCCGATATAGAATGGAATCTGGTTGGCCATCGGTACAATGTCGCAAGTATCCAGAAGTGCCTGGATATCGCTTTCGGAAAAATTGGAGACACCGATTGCCCGGATCTTGCCGTCTTTGTACAGCTTCTCCATCGCTTTCCAGGATTCGATATTGCCTTCTGTACAATCCTTGCCAATTTCATCCCATGGCCAAGGCGCATGAATCAAGTAAAGATCCAAATACTCTACACCGAGATTTGAGATGGTTTCTTCAAAAGCCGACAGTGTTGCATCATAGCCTTTGATTTGAGCCGGCAGTTTGCTGGTGATAAAAACCTTTTCCCGGGAAATATCAAAATCCCGGATTGCTTTGCCGACGTTTTCTTCATTCTGATAAGCTAAAGCCGTATCAATATGTGTATAGCCATTCTTAAGGGCAGTCGTCACTGCCGCATATGCCTCTTCATTCGGAATCTGCCAAGTGCCGAATCCGATGTCTGGAATTTTCACCTCATTATGGAATGTAAAAAATCTGTCGTTTGCCATTGATAAATTTCCTCCCCTTTGCTCAACGTTCTTTCTCATTGTAAAGCTCATACGGTAAAAGGGTCCAGAATTTAGGATGCTGAAACGAATGAAGTCTTCGAAAACCGAAACTTCCATTAACCTGAACCGTAAAGTTAGATACAGATCTAACAAAAGGGGGGTGGTCGATTATGTGGCCAACCATATTCACTTTACTAATACTCATCGCATTCGGATTTTCTATTAAAAAGATCATCACGAAAAGGAAAGCAGCATCAATTACAGGCTGGAAATCCCTCGGGACGTCCCTCTGCTTTTTCCTGATTGCTGCAATCAACTTATTGGCATACTGGTTTGATTTGATCGGAATCATTTCACTGAGCCTGACAATCCTGCTTCTCATTATAGGGGCGTACTTTACCCGCTACTTGCCAGCAAACTATGAGAATGGAAGGAGGGGGAACCATGCCAAACTGTGAAAACTGCGGCCGGAAATGGCAATGGAAGACGATTGTCTCAAAAACATTGAAACTCACCAATAAAGTAACTTGTCCATATTGCGGAAAACCCCAATACATCGTACCGAAGTCCAGAGTCCTCACCGGTTTTTTCAGCTTTTTGCCCACTTTTATCATCATCATGATCGGAATGGTTTTTGACATTAATGTATGGCAGGTCTTGTTGAGTGCGGCGGGGCTGCTGCTTGTGTTTTTGGCTATCTATCCATTTACCATGAAACTCGCCAGCGAAGATAAATCACAAACTCTTCTTTAGAAAAAGCCGTTCCTGAATCAACAGGAACGGCTTTTTTCTTGTTTCATTCATCAGTTTCAGGAAACTGCTTTTCATAAATAAACTGGACCATGGCATAATCTTCGTCCCATTCAGCTTTGGCGTCAGCCATTGCCAGCCGCTTGGCTTCGGTATCAAGTGTTTGGGCTTCAATCCACTGGTAAGCTTGAAGCTGCCGTCTATATTCATGGCGAATTACAATGTAATTGTCGGGGTAATCTACTTTAGCTATCTCAATCAATCGTTTTTCGAGAGGCGGAAGACGGCTATTGTTTATTTCCTCATAAGCTGCAAGTTGATCCATGTACTCGGAATGCATATTGCGGAAACTCGGCACCATTTCCTGGATGGCGTTGTTCAACAGCGTTTCTTTATGCGGTGCATCGATTTCCATTGCTGACAGCTCCGACAAAGCGGTCATTTGCTTTTCGCTAAAGTCGTCCTGTAACCGTCGGTTGTCAGGCCATTCCTCTTGAGCCAATTGCTTAACAGCAAGGCTTGCTTCGGATGAATTGATCAAAGTGAGCGTATTGACCAGTTCATCGGCTCTGTATTGTTCCTGGCGAATTTTTTGGGCCTCCGCCACTTGTTCTTCAATGGTCGAACTCGCGGACAACGGTTCCGATTCTGCCATATCGCTTTTATCCAACTCCTGCAATTGCGTGTATAACAAACCGATCTCCATTAGAAAAACCAAAGCGGAAATGCCGGCGACACGTCCACCGTAATGAGGCTTTTTCGTGACGCTCCCGACAATCATCCAACCGATGCCGATTAAAATGCCGACGATTCCTGCCAGTAAAAGCATGAGTATTAATTCCATCAGACCAGCCATGCTGCCGCTCTTCTCAGAAACGTCTATTGAACTTAACCTTAGAGAGTTTTAACGGATTCCGCAACGGAAATTGGCAATAATTTCTTTCTTCTTTCAAATTAAAAGAATATTCAAAACATCATATATTTGAAAAAAAGAAGACATGGATGTTTGGAAATGAAAAATGAGGAGGAATTATGAAAGGGGTATTTTCTTTTAAATTGTTTAAGAGAGGCTTTTCTGCCGCTTCCTGACCAAATCAATTGATGATTCGAAGTCTCTCATCAAAAGCAAAAGGACCAAATTATTATTTTTGGAAAGAAAAGTACTATTTTCAATTAAACCAATAAAATGGAAAAAACTTTGTGATACCATTTTTTACGTAGTCATTCTATTTCGAGTAAACATTCATGAGGGACTGCAAAACTAAAAAATGGGGGCAAGACACATGAGAAAAAGAATGGAAAAATGGTTGATCGCATTAACTGCTTTATTCTGCTTGAACTTTGCGTTTGTGCAAGGAGCATCTGCACAATCTGCGGGTGGAACAGAATTACAGCTTTCGGATCTGACTGCGGAAAAATTAGAAGCATTAGGCAACAGCATTTATTTTGATGTCGACAACAGCTTGAAAATTGATGAGAAAAAAGCACGCCAAGCGTACAAGAAATTTACTGGAAAAGAACTGAAAAGCATTGCCGGACAATTAGCGGCGATCCCTGAAGAACGCGTTCTTGAGTTAAAGCAAATTGCTTTGGCTGAACAGGCAGCAGGCGAAGGCGAAGTTCAAGTAATGGCCATTCCGTTGATTGTTTGGGCAGGCATTGGAGTAGCCGGCATTTTGGCAGGCGGTGCAGCCATTTACTTTACCGGTAAATACATGAGCTGGCAGGAAAAGAAATACTTAGTGGACACTTGCTATGCAGCGGGCGGACGTCCAATTCTTGATAGTGGGGATACAGCCGGCATTAATTCGGCTCCTAAAAAAGCATGGTGGAAATTCGGAAGCACGTACAGCTTCGAATGTGCAAAATAAGTCAGGACATGAAAAAGCCCTTTCCCTCAACAAGCAGGGAAAGGGCTTTTTGAATCCACTTTTAGTTTTGGCTGCAGGTCACGGAATTGAGTCCGTACCAATTGGTTTCTTCACTGACAACAGTTCCACCATTATCCAGGCATTTTTCTGCCTGCTCCAGGTTGGCTTCATGGGTACTCTTCATTTGGAAAATGGCAGTGGCGGTAATCGCTGCTACGAGAACGAGTATACCTACAACGACCAAAGGAGCAGTCTTCCGCAGATTCTTTTTCGTCTGAACCGGCTTTTTAGGCGCAGGCGTGTCATCCGCATAATCGGTATCGCCTGAGAAGTATTTGCGGACTTCCAGGTAATACAGCAAGTTCTGGATGATGAACACCAGGCATAAAGCGACGATGAACACGTAGCGGTTGAACGGAAAAAGCATCAGCAAAATGATCAAGGGCAGGAATTGCCAATAGAACACATATACTTTTCGTGTGGCATTTTGCGTCACTTGCTGAAGCATTTCATCGTCATCGATAAACTCACCGGGTTTGAACAAGGAAAACCCGTCAATCTGCTGGTGAGGGTACCGTTTATTGTGCTTATGTATTTTCACTGCATATAGAACAAGGAACAGGAGCATTAGGAAAGTTCCACCAAATAGAGCGGTGATTGCGGCAATGTTCCAGTTGTGGGATTCCAGCCCGTTCATCAGAAGGTCCACGGCATAGATCACCCCGTAGGTCCAAATCATGAAAATGAACCATAACGCGATATTCCATAAAGGGAATTGGACACGAAAATCGTTGTTATTCATCAAATTCCTCCTCTTCCAACCAAAAGATATCATCCACTGTTGTCTCCAAATGAGCCGCCAGGCGAAGCGCCAATGCAACAGAAGGCGAAAATCCGCCTTTTTCGATAAAGCCGATCGTTTGACGGGTGACGCCTACACGTTTCGCCAATTCAACCTGAGAAAACCCGTGGCGTGCCCGTAATTCTTTTACACGATTTTTAAGCATAATGGAGTCCTTTCGATTTGGTATTGGTTAACTATACTATTCATAATGTATAGTATAATTAACATAATGTCAAGAATACTTGTCCTGCTATCTTAGAAAAACCTCTCACAATAAATAAAAAAAGCTTTTCCAATCCGGTTGGAAAAGCTTTTTCAAAACTAAAATTCATTAACGATGTTTCTTGATTTCCTGCGTCAATTCATTGAATCGCCGGTCAAGCTCCCCGTACTGAGGATCTTTTGCTGTCATAAAACTCAATTTTCCCAGCACTTCCTGCCGCTCCGTTTCAAGCCGCATCAGCAATTCGCCCGTGTCATCGCGCTCCGGAGCCGGAGCATCGAGCTGCTTCTCAATCCGGTGATCTGCGATGACCAATTTGCTGGTGGTGGTTTTCTCGCGGAACGCCTGGTCATGGGAGACAACCAGCAAAGTGCCCGTATAGTGGGACAGCGTTTCCTCAAGCTGCTCGCGTGACGGCAAATCAAGGTGGTTGGTCGGCTCATCCAGAATCAGCGCATCCCGTTCTTCCAGGATATAGAGCATCAACTTGCATTTGATGCGTTCGCCCATGCTCATGGCGCTGATGGGCTCGTTCCACTGCTCCGCCGTGAAGCCGAGATGCCTCATGAGGTTCTGGACCTTTCCGCGCGCTTCGAAGGTTTCCTTATAGAACAGCTCTGCCGGTGTTTCCTCAAGCGGCAAGTCAAACACTTCCTGCGTCAAGTAGCCGACACTCGCCGAAGGGGACATCCAGACTTCGCCGTCTGCGGTTTCCTGTCCCAGCAGAATTTTCAGCAACGTCGTTTTGCCGCTGCCGTTTGGGCCTTCAATGGCGACTTTTTCACCGTGGAGAATGGTGAAATCCGCTTGATCGAACAGCAGATTCCCGTCAAATGATTTCGACAACCCCTTCGCTTCGAGAAACCGCTTGCCGGTTTTATGCGTGGCTTTCATGGAGAAGTTGACTTCGTATTCCGGCTCGAGCGGTTCAGCGTTGATTTTCTCCAACTCTTTTTCCAGCCGCTTCTGCTTGGATTTGACCTGCTTGTCCATGCGTTTCGCTTTCAGGCGGTAATGTTCTTTATAGCCTTCCTGTTTGGTCGATTCGGCATGCGCTTTGTGCGACCAGGAAGTCAGCTCGTCCATCTGCGCTTCGATGCGCCCGACCATTTTCTGCTGCTGGTCGTATTCGCGCTGCTGGGCCAGCCGTTTTTGCTGCCGCGCTTCCATATAGCTGGAGTAATTGCCTCGGTGCTCGATAAGCTTCCGGTTTTCCAAGGACCAGATCTTGGTTGCGACAGCGTCCAGGAAATGCCGGTTATGCGACACCAGAATGAGAGTTCCGGGATACTTGCGAATCTGGTTTGTCAGCAGCTCAATGCTGCCGCTATCAAGGTGATTGGTCGGTTCGTCCAGCAACAACAGGTGGGCATTTTGTGCAAAGCCTGCAGAAAGCCGGGCTTTCAGTTTTTCCCCGCCGCTGAGAAGCGAAAAGTCGTGTTCCGGCACCTGCCACCTGTGCAATAAAACCGTTTCGGAAGCGGACACCTCATCGAACGAGTGGGTTTCCGTTTCCTGTTCCACAAAAACAGTTTCCGTATTTGGCTGAAGCCAGTCCAACTGGCCGCCTGATGGAACCAATTCTCCGGCGATCAAGCGAAGCAAGGTCGACTTGCCGGCACCGTTTTTGCCGATGATGCCGATCACGTCGCCTTGCTGGACGCTCGCATTTACTTCTTCAAAAATCACCAGATCCTTTATTTCGTATCGTACATTTTGCAGTTTCAGCAATTCTTTCATCCAATCAATCCCTTCAGGAGAGGGAGAATCAAAAAATCCTCCCAAATAAATTTGGAAGGATTAGCCGTATCGTGCCCGTTCTAAATAAGCCATCAACGTACAATGGCTCGACAGTTGTTGCAGGTGGGCAGACTAATCCTATTTCGCGTGAGTTGAAATCTGTAATTTCAGCCGCTAAAACAAGATTAGTTACGCATCGTCCACCCATCAGCCTTTCTGTCGTTTGATAAGGCCAGTATAACATAAGAAATCATCCTTTTACAGCAGGGCTGTCCATCCCAATCCGCTGTTTTGTAAAGCAGTCCAACGGGTAACCTAAGACTGTCTTGTTTTTAAAAATACAGTTTTCAGGAGGCTATCATGGAATATATCTATCTCGGAAATTCAGGTTTGCGGGTTCCGAAGTACATACTCGGGACGGTCCCTTTCAGCGGAACAAACGGTTTTGAAGCAGCCGGCAACATCGATGACAAACTGGCGCGCCGCATGGTCGACATGTCACTCGAAGCGGGCATCAATATGTTCGATACGGCGAATCTCTATTCGAAAGGGGATGCGGAACGGGTCTTGGGTTCAGCCATCAAAGAGCGCCGTGAAGACGTATTGCTGACATCGAAAACCGGTTTCCATATGGAAGACAACCCTAACGCAAGAGGAGCTTCAAGAAGCAACATCCTTCGGTCCATCGATCAAACGCTTGAACGTTTGGGAACAGATTACCTCGATTTGTATTTTGTTCACCTGTGGGACGGGCAAACACCGGTCGAAGAAACCGTCGAGACGATGACCAGTCTCGTGAAGTCCGGAAAGATCCGCCATTGGGGCGTATCCAATTACAGCGGGTGGGCACTGGCACGGACGTTCACCGTCGCAGAGCAAGGCGGCTATATCCCGCCGATCACACAACAGATCTATTACACGCCGGAAGCGCGGGAAGCGGAATACGAACTGCTTCCGGCAGGCCAGGAGCTCGGCATCGGTTCAATGATCTGGAGTCCGCTCGGCGAAGGGCTTTTGAACGGCAAAATCGGACGCAACAAACAAGCGCCTGAGAACACGCGCCAAGGTGCCGGATGGCCGGAGCCTTGGGTGCAGGACCAGGAGCGGCTTTACCAGGTCATTGATGCATTAGAAGAAGTTGCAGCTAATCACAATGCTTCTGTGCCGCAGATCGCCTATGCATGGGTACGCGACCGTCCGAACGTCGGGCCAATTGTCATCGCAGCGCGCAACGAAGAACAGCTGAAGGAAAACATCGCTTCTTTCGACATCAAGCTGACGCAGGAAGAACACGACCAAATCGAAGCCGTCGCACGTCCGGTGCCGATCTACCCGAACTGGCACCGTGCCATGAGCTCGTTCGACATGAGCAGTTCGTCCGAGAAAGTATATTTGGAAGGCTATAAGAAATCAATGGGGATAGAAGAATAAGAAAACGCACCGGTCCTGAGCGCTAAATGCCTCTGGATCGGTGCGTTTTTTGATTTTGTAACTTTTCACCAGGCGAAAGGTCTAATGGATGCGAAGGGGGCAAGAAAATGAAATTCAAGCAGTTAGCTCTGGCCGTGGGTATCCTGCTGGTACTCGCAGCATGCTCAGAAGAAAAAGCGGCAAAACCCGCTGATCCTGTCATGGAAAGCAGAAAGGATGTGGAAGAAGCACTTCCAATCCTTGACGTAACGATAGATGGAAGGGAGCAACCGACTATCCGGGGCGGCTATAGCTGGAGCTTCTTTGACGAGAAGGACAATGCGTCGGCAACAATCGAAGCGGAATCCCTTTCGCCTTTGGAGTTGGCCGAGAACCAGAAAGCGCCGAAAGTGAATGGCGAAACGACGATCGATCTCCATTTCAACAAGCAACCGGACAGCTGCTATGTGCAAATCTGGGATTCGGAAGGCGTTGCCAGGGGACCTTTTGATGACATCGTGCTTGGGGAGTCCAGCGGGAAAATGGTGTATCAGATTATTGCGGAGTGGGAACAGGGGACGGCTACATATATTTTCTCGCTGACGCTTGAATAGCAGATGTTCTCACGGACATACCGGGTTTCTGTAGAGAGGATAAGCTGTCAGAAAATTTACATTCTGAAAGGGCAGGCTGTGATAAACTGGAATAGGGAGAGGGATATTCACCTGAGATAAAACCGGGACTCAAACTGAGCCAGCAGAATAAATTCTCTGTGCGGCAAGCAATCGAAGATTGAATTCAACAAAGGCAGGCATCATGAAACAAGCGAAAAGGGGTTGGGACGGATGGGCGAAAACGAAGACTTGTTCAGCAGAAAACCGAAAGAAGAACGCAGATTAGGGGAACCGACCGGGGCGTTTAAAGGCGCAGCCTGGGGCTCATTGCTGATCGGGGTATCGGCATATTTGATCGGACTGTACAATGCGCTGATGGAATTGAATGAAAAAGGCTATTATATTACTTTACTAATTCTTGGGCTTTATGCCGCAGTCTCCCTTCAAAAAGCAGTCCGCGACCGCGACGAAGGAATCCGGGTCACCAACCTGTATTTCGGCATCAGCTGGTTTGCACTGATTGCCGCGATAGCGCTTATGGCAATCGGTCTGTTCAATGCCGGAAGCATCACCTTAAGCGAGAAAGGCTTTTACGGCATCTCGTTCGTCTTGAGTTTGTTCGCAGTTGTTACTGTGCAGAAGAATGTAAGGGATACGGAAGAGGCGAATCAGGATAAGTAAATTGTTATTCAGAAGGACGTCTTAGTAAAAGAAAAAAGCGGAAAACACCTGACTTTTTTGAGTCAGGTGTTTTTTGTGAGGATTTAAGTTTCCAGTGTCAACACGCCGTCTTCCGTGCGGTAGACTTTATCGCAAAACTCAAGTATACGCTCATCATGTGTCACCATAATGGCTGCTTTGTTGCGGTCTTTCACTTCTTTTCGGATTTGTTTAACGACTTCAAAAGCACGGTTCGAGTCTAAGCTTGCTGTAGGTTCATCCGCTAGAATGATGTTGGAATTGTTGACGAACACAGGGGCAACCGCAACGCCCTGACGTTCCCTCCTGGATAACATGGAGCCCAGAACAGAAACAATCAATAGAATCCCATCATAAATCAAGACCATTTTAAAGTCCAGATTGAACGGCATGCCTGCTGGGAAGAGCAGCGCCGTCAAATAGGTCAATGCGATACCGGCAATGATGCTGACCAATGACAACACAAGAACACGGCAATGATAACGGCTGAGATGACGAACAAGAAAGTAAGCATTATGTAGATTGTCGCGTTTTCTTCTTTATAGCCCGGCATACCCCATCACGGCTTCTGATTTCATGAACGTTTCGATTGCATCGTAATTGCTGTTGGTTTGATTTCCGTCAATTGAGTCGCCCTGAAGCGCAATGATCGTTATGGAATTTTCAAGGCCATTGTCAGACCTGGGTGCGGCAAATGCATACGACTGCCAAGTTTCAAGATTTCCAAAGACAGTCGGCAAATGGTTGAACGTTTCGTCTTCTGTGAAGCCGATGACTTCGAGTTTGATATCGTAGCCTTTTTCATGTAAGTATTCATCAATTATAACACTGAATGAATCGTTGGCATCAAGCTGCCGGCCTTCTACAACTTCCGGCTCGATAAACTTGCCGGGTTCGATACGATAAAAGTGACGTCATTTTTTCTTTCGAATCTGAAACGACTTCGTTTTGGACAATGATTGTAGATTGTCCAAACTTCGCAGCGTTGTTGACACCGTAGTTGCCTTCGATATCATCCGCAATCGTGCCCGTCAATTTCGTTTTCATCAACGCTGCTTCAGAGTCTTCTAGAAAATATAAAAGGTTCTTAAAAAGGATACAGAAAGAAAAGGTTGACTAATTTTGGTTAAGGTTAAATAAAGAAAAGTTTATTATTAGAATATAATGTAAATTAAGACCTCATATTGTATAATTATTAAAACAATTTATTTTATGATAAATTTTTGTAAAGTTTATTTGTAGTTTAGATAGATGGAAGGTGAGATTTATGAGGGATATAAGTAAATGGACATATAAATGTAATAGTGAATATTTAGCTTTAGAAGAGTGGATGTTATTTGCTATGGGAATTGGTGGGTATATTCGTGACTACTCAAAAAAAAATAAGAGTGAAATACACATTTACTTATCATTACCGAACAGTTTATTATTCTCTTACTTTATTGCAACAGGTATTTTTAATGAAAAAATGTCTGAAGAAGTAACAGATGAAACTATATTAAATTATTTTAAAAAGCTAACACATGGTGATCAAATTTATTATTTTGATAACGAGGAGTGGAAACGCTGTTCAGTGATTAATCTTATCCAAGGGAAGACGAGAGAAGATTCTTGGCATTTACTAATTCGTAATCATAAGCAGATTGCTCATTACATTCCTTTGAGCCAGTGGAAAGAAAAAATTATTATCTCAGGGAATAGAACATCTGAAATAAAAAATGCACTAGTAATTAAAGATTTTAAACGTGCAAGTACAGGAAATCTACAATATGTATATCCAGAAAAATCTTTACAGTCACATGAGCTTCTGAATGAAGTATGTGTAAATATTGCTGGTACTAAGTCAGAGTTTCTTATGTATTCAAATGCTATTTCACTGAAGATTAATCAGAAGGAATTCACCTTCGCGGACTTCTTATATGATGGAAGTTCAAGTGAATTTAAGAACATTAAATGGATTTCTAAAGTTCCTGTATTAGAAGGAGAAATAACAATGTTTTTAAATGCCTCGAAAGGAATTTCTGACATGCATTACTATAAAAAAACCTCAAGAATCTTTTTGGATGACAGACATGATAATAGAGAGAAGTCCGAGTTACTACGAATGTCGATTGAACAAGAACTGATTCAAGGGAATTTGGAAATCATCACATCTTTCTTGATAGAGGAATTGAAAAAAAAATCAATAAAAGTTCCTCAGGGGGTGGAGATTCTTGCGTGGAAATAGAAAAGTAAACTTAGAAATGGTGAATTCTCATTTTAACTTGCCTAAGAGTATTCATTTTTTGTACGCGGATAGCCATGATTTAGAAAAACTTTATAGCTTATGTAAAGAGTTCTCTAAAGAAATCTGGAAAAGTTATGAGCATGAAGTATATTTGAAAGAAACTTTTAGTGAATTAAGAAGAACTATTAATCGTTTTTTTACTTCGATTGAAAATTACAGCGTTACAATAAGCAGGCATTTGAAGGACGTATTAAATTTATTGAAGAGTTTAAAAAGCGGATACCCTATTATATTTGAGAATTATTGTATTCCATTAGCGGCCTCTTTAAAAAAGATTCAAGAAGATTATGGAGAAATTAATTTTTTGCAGAATTCTATTAGAGAAAAAATAGCAACTCAGATTAATGGAAATACATATATTTTGACTAGGTTCCAAAACGGCATTGATCATATTTTGATAAACGGATATGAAGTGCCGGTATTAAGGGCCAATGATTTTATTAACAAGAATATTTTTGCTGATAATATTATATTTATTGGATCACCATATAACTTTGAAGAAAAGTTTTCTACTCTATTTTTTGCTAAAACCATCTATTTTATAAATTATAAAATGTTCGAGAATCAGTTGAGGGTAAAGAGTAACTTTAATAATTTAGGCATAAACGCTACATATAATAGCATTTATGAAAATGTAAGCATCAATAAGGGACTATTAGGAGAAAAAATGGAATTTGGCATTGATATAATTACAGAAGTTCTTGATGAAGACGAAGTATTGAAAGATTATAGAATGAACAATAAAGTGATAAATGAAATTGATAAAATAGAAACTCGTGTAATATTCTTAGCGAATAAATGCTATATTTTTGTACCCGTTTTATCAAAGATAAGGAAATTAGACAAAGTAACAGGCGAGTTTTTCTCTGCCGAATTAAAATCAATAGAAAATGACGACTTATTGTTATTCAGAAATAATAGTTCGGTTGATTTAATAGTAGAAGTTGCTAATGTGATAATGGGAGAAAAAGCTTCCATATATAGAAAGTACCAAAATATCTGGAAAAAGACTTTAAGGGGCTATATAAAGAAATATGGAGCGAAGAAGTTTGCATTGTATTTAAGAAATAGAGGTATACCGACTGCAAATGAAGTGAATCTGAGGAACTGGATTTCACCTGAAAATATTGCTCCCAATCACCTTGTAGAGCTGCTCACAATATTTCAATATAGTCCAGAACGTATTGAAAAAATAGTAATTTCAACAAAAAAAATAAAGTCTGCTCATTTAAGAGCGGGAATATATATTTCTAAGAAACTACTTGAAGAGTTAAACGAAGATTTATTGGAAGGCTTAGAAGATGAGGGCTATGTCACTTTCTCTTCTGAATTGTTCAAGGGAGCTTCATTTAATATAGAAATTGTAAAAAATATTAGTGAAAAAGTGATGGTCATTGATAGAAAAGATGTTCTTAAGATTTTTAGGGGGTAATTTTATGGGAGTTACAATGAAGAATGCTTTAGTCAATCGTGAAAAACTAATTAATGCAGTGAAAGTTGAAATAATTGGTCCTAGCGAAGTACATGAGAATTCAACTCAATTCCATCCACATGAAGAAATAGTTCTTAGTTATGATGAATCCCAAAAAAACTATTATTGGAATCACTGTGGAATAAAAGAGGAAGTGCTCCAAACAGATTTTCCTTCACGAAGGTATTCTGCAGGTATGCTTTATCCGATGAAGTCTATCCAAGCTGAACTTGTGAAGCTTGATCGTGTTTCGCCTTTAGAAAATGAAGAAAAGATAACGCTCAACGAAAACCTAGTAGAGAAGGATGAAAAGTATCTAGATAGCGATGCTACAACTGAGACGAAAGCAGTCTCGGAAAGTGATTTTTTACCTACCTCGCTAGGACTGACAAGCAGAGTTTCCAAAGAAACAAAGCAAATGAAAGTAAAATTTACAGGTGGCATATATAACAGCCATCGAGTTCAAATTGGAGATAAAAAATTCTTTAAAAATTGGTGGTTGAGAGAGACGATATCGGGTGAGTACACAATAGATTTTACAGAGCGGGATAGTGATTTTAAAGTATCGGAACCATTATTGATTTATAATTTATCGAGTGAGAAAATCGATAAAATAAATCTAACGATTGATGTGAAATGTAGAGTTTCAAGGGGCGAAAAGCTTGTTACTGTTTATATAACAAATAGAACAAATACAAGAAAAGAAAAAGGACAAGCTGATGAGGTAACAGTATTTCAATCGGAAATTAAAATTGAGTTGTTAGATGACACCTTTTTTCTGAACTATCCTAAACATTACCAAAGAAGTCTTCCAATGAATGAGAACCAAAAAAAAGATGAGCTATTGTATCGAAACAAAATTAATTATGCATTTGGACATGGATGTGCAGCACAATGGAATAATAATCTAAAAGATATTAAAGAAATAAAGACAACATTTCTTCCTACCTACGAAACAACCAGCATGACCCCAGACGTCAAGCTTAGTGTGCAAGGAGAAGAAAAACCACTTGAAATTAAGATGATTGATTTAGCGACTGCAAGTAACTTCGAAGAAATTAAAGGTACACTTGAACCATTAATTGAAGGATATCGCTCTTGGATTGAATATCAAAAAGATAATGAAGTGCCATCATTACCAAAAAACTTAAGAAAAGTAGCTTCTGATAATTTGGATTTATGCGAAGAGAGTCTTGAAAGAATGATAAGGGGACTTGATTACTTGCAGGATGAAAAAGTCCGTAGCGGATTTATACTTGCTAATAAAGCTATGTTGCTTCAACAAGTAAATGGAAAAAAGTTGAGAACACCTTATTTGACGTCTTTGTCTCTAGACTATGATATTACGCTAAAAGAAACTGTAAGTACTATTCAGGATTTAATGGATAGCAAAAATAAATGGAGAGCATTTCAAATGGCATTTTTCTTGATGTCTATTGAATCCATAGTCAATGAAAAATCGGAAGAAAGAGAGATAGTTGATTTGATTTGGTTTCCTACAGGAGGAGGGAAAACTGAAGCCTATTTGGCTGTTGCCGCATTTCAAATGTTTTACCGAAGACTTATAGATTCAAGTGATGCCGGTGTTGATGTAATTATGCGATATACTCTACGCCTGCTTACTACAGATCAATTTCAAAGGTCGTCAAGATTAATCTGTGCGATGGAGTACCTGCGGGAAGTAGAAGATATACCATTGGGGGACACCCCCTTTTCTATTGGAATGTGGGTTGGTAACAAGACTTCTCCTAATTCTAATAAAGAAGCAATAAGTCAAATGACTGAAATGAATCGTGGTAAACGAACAGAAGGATTTTTATTAAATCGGTGTCCATGGTGTGGGAGTGTTCTAGGGAAAGTGAAGGCTAAAGGTGCAAAACCTAATTCTAAATCAATTCTTTTTGGTTTTAGATCAGAAGAACAGAGATTAGTAGCTTATTGTCCTGATTCTAGTTGTCACTTTCACAAAGAAATTCCGGTTTATTTTGTAGATGAAACAATTTATCAAAAACGTCCAACATTTTTAATCGGTACAATTGATAAGTTCGTTCAGTTAGCTTGGAATCCCAATGTGCGTTCTTTATTTGGATTAGATTTAGATGGTAATCAAAAGGTCAGCCCGCCAAATCTTATTATTCAAGATGAATTACATTTAATTTCGGGGCCCCTTGGTACTCTATCGGGATTGTTTGAATCCGTGATAGAAGAACTTTGTACTAAATTTTCAAATGGAAAATTCATAAAACCGAAAATCATATCTGCAACTGCGACTATTAAAGAATTTCAACAGCAAGCAAAAGATTTATTTGCCAGAGAAGAAGCGAGGATTTTTCCAAGTCCAGGATTAGATATAGACGATTCTTTTTTTGCGAAAGTAGCGGTGGATAAAATAACGCAATTACCACTTCCGGGTCGGAAATATGTAGGGATTTTCACTTCAAATGTTGGTTTAATGATGTCGGAAGTCCAAACTTTTTCAGCAATATTGCAGGAAGCTAATCGATGGCCAAAAGACGAATGCGACCCTTACTGGACCCTTTTAGCGTTTTATAATAGTCTAAGAGATTTGGGCGCAGGTATTAATCTTTGTAACATGGATATACCTACCTATATGAAATCGATAGCTCGGCGAGAAAACTATGTAGAGAATCGATATATTAAAGAACCATTGGAATTAACTTCCCGGATGCAAAGTCATGAAATCGCACAAACGATTGATAATTTAAAAGAAGAGTTTGATATAAAAAGTAAGGTGAAGCCATTAGATGTTTGCTTAGCTTCAAATATTATTGAAGTCGGGGTAGATATAGATCGTTTATCGGTAATGGCAGTAGTGGGACAACCAAAAACGACGGCCCAGTATATTCAAGTTACAGGACGCGTAGGGCGTAGATGGGAAGAAAGACCAGGTGTTATATTTACCATCTATTCAAATCGCAACTCACGAGATAAGTCTCATTTTGAACATTTTATAGAGTATCATCAACGGCTATATGCACAAGTGGAAACAACTAGCGTTACTCCATTTTCTGATGCCAGTCTTGAAAGAGGACTAAGTGCAGTTGTCATTTCATTTATTCGTCAGCGCTTCTCGAAATTTATTGCCAGTACTCCTGATTCTCAAGAGTTTGCTAAGCTGAAAGAAACACGTGAATACAAGCATTTTAAACAAAGTATGGTCAATAGATTAAAATTGATAGATATTGAACAAGCGGAGGAATTTAAATCTATTTTTAAAAGAATCGAAGATACCTTATTGAGTGGAAACTTTACTTCTTGGAAAATAGAAGAAGGTAAACAAGGATTGATGTATATGAGTGGTGATCCAGTGGCCAAAGTAAATAATCCAAATGCGCTAGCGGTAATTAATTCATTAAGAAGTGTTGACGCAGAAAGTAGAGGGAAAATTAATTCAAATATAGTAAATCAAGTTTCAAGTGAGTCCGATGACGATTGGGGAGATTTTGGTTTATGAGAATATTGCCTTTAAGAAGAAGTCAATTAGTCGGTTCAAATGGTCCTGGCTCACTTGTTGTCAGTCCGGAAGGTGAGACGGCAATTGTTGGTGCACTAGATTATTGGTTTCAAAATTCTAGTGGAAAAGAGGTTACTTCACGTGCAGAGTTCGAAATTCATGAACCCCGTTTAAAAGGGTTTTTAGGAGTAAATAAGCTTTATTCTCCACCGGATTTTAGGGATGTCAGTAGTGACATCGCAAATTCAAAACTTTATATTCCTTTGTTAAGGTTTCCAAAATGGCATTATTGTTCATTCTGCAGCATGATGCGTGAGTTTAATTACACAATCGAAAATACAAGAAGTTATTGTAATGAATGTAATAAACAACAATATTTTAAACAAGTACCTTTTATAGTGATTTGTTCAAATGGCCACATTTCCGATTTTCCTTGGCACGAATGGGTACATGAAAATGAAGGTTCAACATGCAGAGGTCGATTGAAACTTATAACTATGGGGGGAGCCACTTTGGACTCCTGGGTTGTAAAGTGTTCTTGTAATAGCAAGAGAAGCTTAAAAGGAATTACTTCCAATGCCTCTGAGAAAAGGGGTAGTAGTGTTTTAGGGGAGCGATTGAATTCGCATAGTTCAGAGTATAAGTGCAGGGGGCATAAAGCGTGGTGTGGAGATGAATATGAAGAATGTCACGAAAGTCCTGTTGCTATTCTTAGAAACTCCATTAACGTCTATATGCCCCAAAAAGTTAGTGTAATTTCTATTCCAGGCGAAAAAAATATGGAAGTTGATAGAATATTAAATACTTTGGAAAAGAATATAGTTATTAAAGGTTTGCTTTCAACTACTGAAAACATTGATGAAAAGATAGAAATCTTATTGAATTCTTTAGGAACTCTTATTAATGCTGAAAGAGAAGATTATGAAAAGGCGATACTATATCTGGATGGAAGTATAGTTGAAAACGGAAATACTATTCAAACCGGCTCTCCAGCCTTATTAAGATCGAAAGAATTTGAAAAATTGCAACAAAATTGTTCTGAGCCTTATTTGAAGGTACTGGAAGAATGGATAAAAGATGAGGACGCTGATAGTCAATCCAATATATATGCTCCATACTTTGAAAAAATTAATCGCGTCACAAAATTACGTGAAACAACAGCATTATCTGGTTTTAAAAGATTGAGTCGGACAGACGAAGAAGGGCAATATTCATATTCAGCCTCATATGACTCTTTATACCATAAAAAGTTACCAAATAATCAAAAGTGGTTACCAGCTTCAACAGTATATGGGGAAGGTATTTTTATAAAATTTGATTTAAAAGAAATTGAGGAGTGGGAAAAACGCGGTGAAGTGCGCGATTACTTCAAACAGTATATGAAGAGAATCTCAGGTATGAATCATTCCATACCTGAGATTATCAGTAACCCTAGAAACATAATGCTTCATACTTTATCTCACTTACTGATTGAAGAAATAGCAAATACAAGTGGATACAATATGGCATCAATCAGAGAAAGAATGTATCTTCAAACTAATCAAGCATCTCTATTAATTTATACCTCGGCGGGAGATATGGATGGAACTTTCGGAGGCTTAGTACGTATGGGCAAAAAAAGCAGTTTCTTTGAGTTAGTAGATAAAGCTGTAGCAAATGCTCGTTGGTGTAGCTCTGATCCAGTATGTAGTGAATTAGGGTTCCTTCAAGGGCAAGGTTTAAATGGAGTGAATGGTGCTGCTTGTTATAATTGCAGTCATTTGCCCGAAACCTCATGTGAGATTGGAAACATGTATTTAGATAGAACTTTTTTAATCGATTCTAAAATCGGTTTCTTTAATAATGTCTTTTAAAAAGAACATAGTAAGAGAAGTTCGAGATTTTCACTGTGATTATGGTTAAGAAAATATACCATCTCTGTCTTCAAGAGAGCTACCTTCTGTATATTTTGGTTTGTGAAGTATTGCGCAAATTAGATTTATAGAAGGTTTTTTAAACGTTCAAATAATAAGAAATCCTGTAGTTTAATGTTTTGGAGGGAGTTGAGAATGTATTTATTATTTACTGTTAAATGTGTAAAAATAAGGAACTTAAATATTTTTTTATCCATTAAAATATAATAAAAAAGTAAATGAAAATAATTATCAAACTATTCTAGCGAGGTGTATAAAAGTGATTTATGAAGAGCTAGCTACTGGGTTATTAGAGGGTGTAAAAAATGGGGATTCTAAGTTTATCTGGGTGGAAAGGTTCGGATTTACTTATAGAAAAAACTATGAAGGTGATATGGCAAAGCCTCACAATGATAAAGTAGTTCAAAAACAAGGTTATTTTGATTTTGTTATTAATGCAGGGTCTTGGGGAAGTATCAATCACCACAAATTTTTAGAAGAGATTTTGAAAGATTCTAGTATAGAGGCCTGTGAAGAAGTATGGGCAGGAAAAGCACCATTCGATATTGCAGAAACAAGGAAAGAGCGAGAATTGCTTATTACTTTAACACTGTTAATGTTTGAACAAGAAGTGAACTGGGGAAATGAGGTTTGGCAAAGAAAAAGTAATTTTAGTCCAGATTTTAATACACCTTTTTTGCAACGACCAAGAGACATGTTGATGGGGTTTATTAACATGGCTTTTACTTATAACTCTGTTGATGCCATACCGCACTGGAGGTATCGAAATGATGTTAAAAGCAGTCCAACTTTTAAAAAAAGATTTCGAGATTATGACACATCGTTTAAATCTCATTTTACACAATATCAGAATGATGAAAGAGCCTTGCCTTTAATGCATTCTTTTAGAGAGAATTTTCTTGAGGTACTGGAAGGAACTAAAGACAACCCAAATTACACCCCCCCCTCTTTATGCATAACTTGTAATAGAGAGCTTTCTACGAAAGTGGTAGATTATTGCACCAAAAACGAGCGGAGATTTGAAGGTAAACTATATTGTTTTAACCACCAGAAAATAGTGAAATGAAATACTAAAAACTTACTAGCATCGAAGGAGATAAACATCATGGAGAAAGAACTGAGAAGGATTTTATCTAGAATGTATAGAGAGGCTCCTGAAGGCAATAAAGTAACTTTCATTCATCTATAAAACCTTCGTTTGCAACCGAAGTTAACAAAGAAATTAAATTAGCTAAATATGTAAGGGTAAAGTATACACAATTAATGTATTTAATTTACTAGTGATAGCAAAAAAACTGTAATAGAGAACTTAGTGTTAAGGGGGAGCGGTAGTGAGAGCAAATTATTATGACGAGAAAAATCCGTTAAGTATCGAGGAATACGCAAAAAAATTAATTGGGAAGAGCTTTTTGGATGTTATACACGAAGCGGATCTGGACACAGAACTTAGAGTTGAAATCATCGACAAGTACGGTAACCCTAGAAGAAAAGGCGGACTTGGGAACCTTCTCGAGGAGGTTTACTTCGGTTATAAAGCCAACAGCAACCAGCAAGCAGATTTTCATGAAGCAGGGGTCGAACTTAAGGTGTCAGCCTATGAATTGTTAAAAAAAGGAGATTTCCGAGCCGGTGAGAGGTTAGTTATCACGATGATTAGTTACGAAAAGCCCATCGAATTGTACTTTTACGATTCAAAGATACTGGAGAAAATCGCCGTCATATTATTAGTGTACTATTTGCGGGATAAATCTTTGGGGAGCAACCTTCTCTATCCTATAGATTTCGTCAGCCTATTCTCTCCCCCGCCAGAGGACATGGAGATTATAAAAAACGATTATGAAAAAATTGCCGAGAAAATCCAGGAGGGCAATGCACATCTACTTTCGGAAAGCGATACGTTATATTTGGCGGCATCCACCAAAGGGGCAACGGCTTTAAAGAGTACCGTTCCTCAATACTATAATGCTCTAGTTCCTGCTAGAAAGAGGGCATTCAGCCTCAAAAATTCCTACATGACTTATGTGTTGAACGAATACCTACGGAAAGATGTCGTCACCTATGAGCCGATTGTTAAGGACATCCGTATCTTGAAAGAAAAGTCCTTTGAAGATTATATAACCGAGAGAATTAATTCGCATATAGGAGTAACCGATGCGGAGCTCTGCAGAATATTCGATAGGGAATACAACAACAACAAATATCAGTGGGTTGATTTGGCATATCGGATGCTCGGTATAAAATCAAATAGAGCGGAGGAGTTTGAAAAGGCAAATATAGTGGTTAAAGCCATTAGGCTTGAAGAGGACGGTCGGATGATAGAGAGTAGTTCACTTCCATCTATCAAACTTAAGGAATTCGTCGAGGAGGAATGGGAGGAGTCGACGCTGTATTCATACTTCGAACAGACGAAATTCCTGTTCGTGGTTTTTAGGAAATCCGGGAATGTCTATACTCTGAAAGGGTCACAAATGTGGAATATGCCATTGGATGATTTAGAAATCAAAGTAAGAGATGGCTGGGAGAAAATCAGGAAAACCATAGTGGATGGAGTTGTATTTAATCTGGCGGAAAACAAGAACAAAGAAATAATCGTCAAAAATAATCTGCCGAAAAAAGAAGATAATCCTGTTATACACATTAGACCCCATAGCCCTAAGCGGTTTTACCTTTTCGAAGACGGTACAACCGTAGGTAATGGTACTTTTACACACGGTGAGGAATTGCCCGATGGTAGATGGATGACGAGACAAAGCTTTTGGATAAACAATACGTACATCTTAGAACAGCTTAATGAGAAGTTGAAAGAGAAATAAGTTCATGAGATTTCAGAAACGGTTCATTATTGAATATCACCAATGAGAACAATATTTCCTTAAGGTTTTTTATAACCATAGAAAAAAGCTGACATCTATAATGTCAGCCAAAAGCCGGGAATTCCATTTGGAGTTCGTTCACTTCATTCGCTTTTTCTATCTCTTCAATCCGGATGCCCATCCGCTCAATCAAATCCACCACAAGGGCATTTCCCATACAGAAGTAACGCATACGATCCGTCATCCCTGAAGTCCAATTATCTGGAAATCCGTTTAGACGCTCACATTCGACGGGAGTCAAGAAACGCTTCCTGCCATCGACTTCGACAATATGGGTGCTCCGGTTGATCGACCCTTCGCTCGTCAGCATGGTCCGCCCCGGCTTGTCCAATTCATCCACAGGGGACATCCCACCTTCGGCGAAATGGTAGATATGGCCTTCCGCGGTTTTCCGCTCAATCCGCTTCGGTCCGCGCAGATAGGCGAACTTCTCGATATTCGCTTCGGTGAGGTAGAACTTTTCCGGTACCGCCTCCTCGTCGATCAGGATATCCTTCAGCGGAATCGGCTCCTCTAATTTAGGGGAGAGGTGTGCCGTGAATACTTTGCCGTCCTTCATATAGCCTGAATTATGGAATCCATAGGAGAACTCATCGGAAATCTCCACGATATCCGAAGGGAGCTCGACAGAGGAGATGCGGTCCTTGTAAGGTTCCTCTTCGACCGGAAAAGGCTTGGCGAAGAACCCTTCATTGAATACGATCTCTTCAGGGGAGAAGGTTTTCTGCTCGCCCTCGAAGGAGATGCCGTTCTTATAGGCGAAGATGAATACCCGGCGACGGCGCTGCGCCATGCCGTATTCTGCCGCGTTGATGACACGCCACTCGACGGAGTAGTTCATATCCCGGAAAGTGGCCAGCATGACTGCGAAGTCGCGTCCTCTTTGGGAGGAAGGGGATTTCAGCAGGCGGTCGACGTTCTCCAGTAGGACATATTTCGGGTGGGTGTTTTCAATCACCCGTTTGATTTCCCAGAAGAGGACGCCCTTCTTGCCTTGGATTCCCTGCTCGCCTGACTTGGTGCGTGCCACCGAGTAGTCCTGGCAAGGGAAGCCGCCGACGAGGAGGTCGGCTCGGAGGTCGTGGAATGTATCATCAGAGACCTTGGTGATGTCTTCCTTCGAATGGATTCCTGTATCGAAATTGCGTGCATAGCAGTCGAAGGCGTCCTGCGCTTTGCGCGAAGGTTCCCATTGGTTGCCCCATACTACATCAAAAATTTCATGGTTGGCTTTCTGTAATCCGAGCCGGAATCCGCCGACGCCGGCGAAGAGTTCGATGACTCGGAGTGTTTTTGTCTGTTCCATATACCGAACATCCTTTCGGTTTTTCTTAATTATAGCGAATTGTCAAAGAAAGATCAAGAAATAGTTTCAAAGACATCAATTTTATCTCAAATCCATCGATTATGCCATCAATGGGGCTTCCTATATTCTCTCATGGCTGCCTTGACGAATTCCAGTGCCGAATCGGCTGTTTCGTCCAGATTCTTACGGATTTCATGTTCCCATATCCGGCGGACATGCCAGCCCATCTCGATGTAGTGGGCATCCACTTCCTTGTCCCGCTCCCTGTTCCGCGCGATTTTGGCATCCCAGAACTCCTGGTTGCTCTTGGGGCGTTTGAAGTGGGTCGGGCAGCCGTGCCAGAAGCAGGAATCTACGAAGATGACCACCCTATACTTTTGGATAGCGATGTCCGGGGTTCCGCGCAGTTTGCGGACATTCTTCCGGAAGCGGAGTCCTCTTCTCCAAAGGGCTTTACTGAAGAGGTTCTCCAATTTAGATTGGGCACGGATGGCCCCCATGGTTTTGCTTCTTTGCTCTTTAGTCATCCGATCTGCCATTGATAGACCTCCTTTTAACCTTTATACCCAGGTGAATGAAGAGAATAAAAGTTTAGAAGTGATATTTCAAATCATTAAAAACGGTGAGAGCCAAAAAGCAAATGTATTCTGCGAAATTCTTTTAAAGGAATTCTAACACGTAAAGAACTAAATACTAATTAGAAGAAAGAACAAATGCAAAAATTTCTTTGTTTTTCCTGATATCTTGACTGAAGGTGAGTGCATAGTAAGGTTACAAAAAAAGCTCTACTTAGGTAATCACAAGTTTGATTAATAAGAAACTGAGAAATAGAGAAAGTGGTGAGAAAATGGTTAAACAAGTAAAATCTAGTTTCAAATTATATCAAAAATTTAATTCTAATTCTGAATCTACTCTATTCGAATTGGTCAGTGGTAAAAATAATGAAACTAAACAAACTAAATGCTTGGCTTTTTTAATATCTAAGTCTCCAACTGTCTTAAGTAAAATATTAAAGATTAGTAATATCAAAAATACTCTGAAAAATATAGAGAGCTTAAAAAATTATAATTATGATTTTTATAGAGTTGACGCTGAAATGATTTCTGAAGGTACACCTAGAATAAGAAGAGACATAACAATAAGTTTCTATAAAGAAAACAAGATGAAGTTTGTGATTGTTATCGAGGCAAAAAGTGTCCTTATTAAGAATGTTAATAGGTTAACACCTCAGTTAGAACAATATTTGGATAAGCGTCACTATTCTCTTGATACACCTGTGCCGATAGTTGGGGTAGCTCTTTCTAAATATCCATATATTTTCTCAACTGAAAAAAATCATTTTATAAGTATCACTTGGCTTGAAATAATAAATATACTATACGAATTAAGAAAAACTCATATTACGGATTACGAAGATTTTCTTATAGATGAATACTTTAAATTTATTACAGGAGTTGATACTGAAATGAAGTTTTTTGAACAAGAAGTACTTTCTGTCTCTGCCTCTACTTCTTTTGATAGTATAGTGAAATATCATATCCACGGATGTCCACACAATCAAAGAGGATATAAGTATAAAGATACTCTTTTTATTACATTCAGAAAATCAGGAGTAATGAATAAGTTGTATAAAATTGAAGAAGTATTGGTAGTAGACACTTCCTTTGCTTCATATGAAACTGAATTAAAAAAATCTCATCCTCATGTTGCCAATCGTATTTTAGACTATATGAAAGAAGAGGACGTTAAAAATAATTGGCTGAAAAACGCAAAAACAAAAATATATCGTTTCTATGTTTTATCAAAAAAAGAAAGTATAGAATTATTACATAAACCTAGAATTCCTAATTCTTCAGTAAGAAATGGAATATATTTTAACCTTTCAGAACTTTTGGATACTACCATACCGTTTGTGAAAACTTCATCGAAAATTCAAGTATGAACATGTTTGCAGACTACGAATTATGAGTAAATATTCACGATGTATCAAAGTATGAAAAAAGTTTGAATTTAGAGTTTCTTAGTTAAGGTTCTTTACTTACACTGATTTCCAGTCGCTTTTGTTATGAGATAAGAGTTGCTATTAAAACTATATGATTATGGTCAAATTTGCATCAAGTGCATATTTATATTTTCTATGCTATAAGGTTTATTATATTTATTTTTTATAACTTTTCATGTAATTCAACTGTTATCCAGATAACGTAATTCGCATTTTCTATTAACATTCATAAACAAAGGAGAAGAAAGTAAGAGTATAGAATGATAATAGTGTAATGAATTTTAAAGAGTATTAAGGGGGAAACAGAATGACAGTTGACATTATTTTGGGTAATAATGTTGATACTAAAATGTGGATAGATGAATTAAGAGGGAATGAATCAGAACACATAATTGTCATCGATTATGAAAGCGATGAGAAACTTAAAGAGATAGATGGAATCAATTATATGGAACCTAGTTATGCTCTGACATATATCAAAAAATTCGATACAAAAAACTTCTACAAATCTGTGTATGCATTCCCTGGTATGTCTGGCACTATGTCTTCCCTATACTGTAAAAAATAAGAACGGAAGTAGTATGTTAAGTCAATCTTGAAATTTTTTAATAAGGAGTTCATTTAGACCTATCTACAGTAAAGTAGTTTACTATGAAATACCCGAAATAATTGAAAAGACGACATAGATTTATCAATTCGTATTCTGAAAAAGTAGTATAATTTCAAAGTGAAAAAGAAAATAGGCGAAGAATTAGAAGGAAATAAATATTTATGTATGGGGATGGGATATGGCGGAGTATCGCTTGCATGCTTATTACGAAAGGAAAGCGATTTCTGCAAAAACGAACTGAATTAAAGGGTAAATTCAACGTTTTTATGTACAGGTCCTTTAATCTATTGGCTATTCTCCCGTAAACAGGTAATATAAAACCAACTACTAAAGGTCATCTGCCAGTCAGGTGGCCTTTAAGTGAGCCAGAAATCTGTCAGGTTCCACAAACTAATCTTCACGGAGGGGGATTCGAAATTGCCTTATCAATTACGAAAAAACTTTAAGTTGTTCACTTTGAATTCAAACCCGGAATTGGCACAGGAAATCGCTGACTTGCTTGGCTGCGAAATGGGGAAAAGCTCCATTACCCGCTTTAGCGATGGGGAAGTCCAAATCAACATAGAAGAAAGTGTCCGGGGAGCAGAAGTCTATCTGGTCCAGTCGACATCGCAGCCTGGAAACGAACACGTGATGGAACTGTTGATCATGATCGATGCGTTGAAACGGGCGTCTGCGGAAGCCATCAACGTGGTCATTCCCTATTACGGCTACGCACGCCAGGACCGGAAAGCGAGTTCACGCGAACCGATTACGGCCAAATTGGTAGCGAATATGCTGGAGACGGCTGGGGCGACCCACGTCATCACCATGGATCTGCATGCACCCCAACTTCAGGGCTTCTTCGATATGCCGGTTGACCAGTTATTGGGCGGAACGGTCTTGTCGAAGCATTTCGCTGACAAGGGCTTGGAAGATGCCATTGTTGTGGCGCCGGATAACGGAGGTTTGGGAAGAGCCCGTAAACTGGCGAATTACCTGGATGTGCCGATTGGCTTTATCGACAAACGCCGGATGCAGCCGGATGAACCTGAAATGATCAATATTGTCGGCGACATCAAAGGCAAAAACGTCATCATCATTGTGGACATCATTGATACGGCAACGACCATCTCATTGGCTGCCAACGTGCTCGCTGAAAATGGCGCGAAAGCCATTTATGCCTGCTGTACGCACGCCGTCTTATCCGGACAGGCGGTTCAACGGATTGAAGAGTCGGCTCTGACGGAACTGGTGGTCACCAATACCATCCATATTCCAGAAGAAAAACGCATGCCGAAAATCAAAATCCTTTCCGTCGCTCCTTTGTTGGCGGAAGCGATCGAACACGTTCATAACGAGAAACCGGTAAGTCCGTTATTTGAAAACATTCCGGTCAGCGATCAGTAAAGGTTTCCCGGTAAATAGATCCATACAAAAACACCGCAGAAAACTTTCTGCGGTGTTTTTGCTGTCTTCTAGACACGTTGGCTTTGTTTCTTATGGAGCATATAAAAGAATGCGGCAATGGCTAAGGAAGCAATAAAGGCACCGATTGTAACTTCACCTGGAAGCAGGAACATCAAAGCCAAAAAAGCCGCTCCGACTACTACCATGAAGATAGACAATAAGAGATTTACATTCACAGACAATTCCTCCGTTCAATCAGACGTTTCATCTATCAATCCATTCCCCTTTTTCGGGAAAATAAAAGTAATAACTAAAATCTATGTCATAATAGATTTATACATAAATTGAATTATTAGTAAATTTAGGAGGGGGAGGCAGATGGATTCAAAAAGGACGGCAAAAGAAAACGGGGAACGTGCCCGGCAGAAAGAACTGAAAAATAATCCTGGAGGATCTTTGCGTGATGGAGTGGACGGTGGAGCAGGTAATGGCAATATGACCGACATCGCAGGAGATATGGGCTGGAAAGGCATGGTGCTGTTGATTGTTCTTTTGATTGCAGGCTACGTCATCTACCAACTCTTTTTCAATTGAAAGAGGATCTGTAATCTTGAGGAGGAAATATAATGTTTGGTTTGAAAATTGGAGTGGCACTGGTGATTGTATTCGTTTTGATGTCACTAGTGAAATTTACTTTAAGAAAAATATTTAAGATTGATAAAGAAAAAAAGAACTGGTTTTCCTATAACCACATCAACAAAACACACCAGAAAGTCGATTGGTTCGTAAGGATTGGGACGGCGATTGGGTTGGTTACCGTCTTATATCTGACACTGTACAAAGAGTATTCGGCCGCTCTTTTTCTGGCTTTATTGATTCTTTTCACGATACTGGATTACTCCGTCAGAATATATTTTGAATGGAGGTATTCAGATTCTCCGAAACAATCGATCCTGACACTAGGGGAGATGATCGTTTTAGTCACTTCCATCATCGCCATTCTTCAATTTGATTTGCTGAATCTGGCTTACTGAACAAACCAGCTATTCTCTTTAGAACCATCAAAAAACACACCAGCCCTATCAAAGGACTGGTGTGTTTTCATCTTTTATTTAACAACTTCCCGGTTGTTTCTAATAAACACTGAACCGATCAAGCCGAGAACTGCAGCGATCAATACCGCATAGAACGCGTGATGGGTGCCGAATGCCAAAAACTCAGCAGGGTTGACGGCGCCAAATTCCGCGATGTAATTCTTTTGGCCGGCTGTGAACAAGGTGATGGCGATTGCCGTACCTGCAGCTCCAGCGACCTGCGTCAGTGTGTTCATCGCAGCTGAACCGTCTGCGTACAGTTCCCGCGGCAACTGATTCATGGCATGGGTCTGTGCAGGCATGATGGTCATGGAGATCCCCAGGAACAGGATGCATAGAGCGCCAATGACCTGCCATACCGGTGTCGTAGCTGACAAGATCAACAGGAAGACGATGGCTCCCACGGTGATGAAGGAAAACCCAAGGCGTGTAAAGATGCGGGCGCCCACTCGGTCAAAATTAGAACCGACGATCGGCGCCATGATGATGTTCAAGAGGTTGGCCGGCAGCATCAACAAGCCCGCGGCGATGGATGTATAGGCCAAGACACTCTTCAAGTAGATGGGAATCAGGATCGCCACCGAAAGGATGACGAACAAAGTGATGACCATCAATACTGTGCCGAGTGCGAACATCGGGTACTTGAAGACGCGCAAGTCGACCATCGGCTCCGGCATCTTCAGCTGGCGGAAGATGAACAGCCCAAGTGCTGCAATGCCTGCCAGAAGCGGTGCCCAGACGGCCGGGCTTGCAAACGGTGTTTCGGCCAGTGTCGATAAGGCATAGATGAGGCCCCCGAAAGCGACCGTCGACAGCAGGAGCGAAACGACATCAATTTTCGGTTTAGAGATATCGGAGACATTTTCGATGTTCAAGGCGCTGATCAACAACAGCACATTCAAAATCACCATCACCCAGAAGATATAATGCCAACTGCTGGCACTGATGATCAATCCGCTTAACGTAGGGCCGAGAGCAGGGCCGGCAGTAATGACCAGACCGACAATGCCCATCACCGCTCCGCGTTTTTGGATCGGGAATATCAGCATAATCACGCTGAACATAAGCGGCAGGAAAATCCCTGTGCCGATCGCTTGAACCAGACGGCCGGTCAACAGCACGGCAAAGCTTGGTGCCACTGCGGCAAGTGCAGCACCGAGTGAAGAAATGACCAATGCGGCGACAACCAACTGGCGTGTCGAAAACCAGCGGACCAAATAGGCCGATAAAGGAACCAGAATTGCCAACACCAATAAATAGCCGGTTGTCAGCCATTGCGCAGTTCCGGCACTGATGGCGTAGTCTTCCATAATGTTGGTCAGCGCCATATTTAACGCTGTTTCACCAAACAGGCCGATAAACGCGCCAAGCATCAGAATAGCTGCCATCGTTTTCGGTTTTTTTACTTGTACATGAGAGTTCATAAATCGGTTTCCTTCTATCTATATGTAATTTTAACTTGCCGGCTTTCCCGGACATTTCCTTAAATTGAAGAAATGCTTTCACTAGAGCCGTTGAGTCACTTTGCAACTATACAAAAACTCCTGCAAGAACTCAATACTATTCAGGCGTTTTTTAGGAATTCATTGGAAATTCAGACGCATTTTCTTCCGAAAAATCGCAATAGCTTACCCGTCAGATAAAGAAAAATATAGGGAAACGAGTGGAGATAAAAAGTGAAAGCCGCTTTTATTTGTAGGAAATGCTGCGTTTTCGAAAAACCAGCAACAGCTGCGAAGTAACAGCGAGAACCGGCAATTCAAGCAAAGGGCCAATGACCAAGGTCAATGCGATCAGCGGCTGCTCGGGAAATGCAGTCATGGCAATCGCCAGTGCGATGGGTGAGTTTCTTGCCAAAGCGACAAGGCTCAGGCTGGCTTTGTCTTCATAGGAAAACTTCAGCAGGTTGGCGGCGTTTTGCGCAATTATGAAATTCACCGTAAAAAACAGCAGGATGGGGACAAGGAGCTGGCCCAATAAATCCAAATTGCCGAGCAGCAGTCTGCCTTGTGAAGCAAACATCGCTGTGATGGCAAGGGCTAGAAAAATCATAGGCAATGCACTCAATTTAGCTGTCAGGCTTGCATTCAGCCAGGTATTGTTTCTAAGAAGCCTTTTTGTAGCGATGGCCAGCAATAACGGAAGCGCCAATACGGCAACCACGTTCTCCATTAAAAAAGAAAGTTCGAGTGCACCGGCTGTTCCGCTGAAAAGTAGTAAATAAAGCGGCAGCAGGATAATCTGAAGGATCAGGTTTACCGGTAGAATGGCAGTGGACAAGGCCACGTTTCCCTTGGCGATTCCAGTGAAGACCAAATACCAGTCCGTACAGGGTGTCACCATCAACATAATAAACCCGATGTACAGGGCTAGCTGGTCTCCCAAAAACAGCGAAGCCAGGAACCAGGCAAAAAGCGGTGTCCACAAAAAATTAATCAGCAATGAAGCAGAGGCGAATTTGGCATTGCCGAAAGCCTGTTTCGCTTGTTGGAGCGGGATTTGCAAGAACGTGAGATAAAGCATCACCATCAGTAAGGGAACGATGAAATGCTCCGCGTTTTCCTGAATCATCTCAATGCGCCCTGCGCCAATGCCGATCACCGCAGCAGATAGAATTATGACTGTATATAGCTTTTCGACTATGTTCATCGCTTTTCCACACCTCGCTGGATCGGAATATTCCGTAAAGCTTATATTATCATAATAGACAGAGGCAGCAGATTGACAAGACAGGACAAAGTGCTTTTACTATAGAAGAAAAAAGTTGAGGGAACTGAAATCATTCATTGCCTCACTGATTTACGTAATTATGAACTTAAGCGAGTTATTGATTTTGTGGTATAGTAACACTAATTACATAACGTGTAGGAATAGGTGCTTATGCAAATAAGCTTAAAAGGGAAGCTTGGTGAAAATCCAACACTGTCCCGCAACTGTAAATTCGGAGCGAGTCATAACAAGCCACTGTGAAAATGGGAAGGCATGATGAGCGTAGATGAAAAGTCAGGAGACCTGCCTTATTCCAGTACACACCAAATACCTGCGTGGAAATAGGTGGTGCTTTGTGCGAATCTGACGTTTATTGAGATTTTAACGTTTTTTTCTTATGCATAAAAAGTGGAAGGCTATTTCTGGAAAACAGAAATGGCCTTTTTTATTTGGGTTATGTAAAAAGAAAGAGGAGGAATAAAATATGTCGTCACAATCAAGTGCTTTTTACGAAGAACAATTCAGGGTATGCGTTATGCAAAGAATATCAGAAGGCAAATCCACAGACTTAAAATCGTTCCAGCAACAGTTGATTGATGAAAACAAAAAAGAATATGCAACAATTAATTCTGCTTATCTGAAAGTGAAAAAAGAATTACTGGGTTAAGGAAGGTGAGGCAGCGGCTGTACGCTGCTTCTTTTTAAAAAGGGTAGAACAGAAGAAAATCAAAAAATACGTTTATGGATATTTTTGGTATGATTGTTTGAAATAATATTGAAAGGAAGAAGCGGATGAAATATCTGGTGAACGAAGACCACTGGGATTTAGTGGGTTATGCAGAACAGAGAGAAAAAATTCTGAGCAGATTCAATCAAGAAACAGCGGCCTTTTTGAAGAATGATTCATTTCATGACGGCAAGATTGTTTCGATTGATATCGTGAATCAGGAAAATGGAGAGATGAAAGATCCGACATCCATCAAGATGGTGATTGAGCATTACAGTGGAGGAATTTATGAAATTCATTGGACCCATGTCCGGAAGTTCTTTATGGATTATGATATTACCCGAAATGTATACGGCAATGCACCTCATAAAATCGCTTTTGGCGGGAGACGAGGTCTCGATGAATGGGGCTATGATGAACTTCTTCCCTTAAGCAAAAGAAAACTCCAGCATGAGATTCTGTTGTTTTCCCGGACAACGATCATCATCCATTGCGCAAATGTGAAAATCAGAAAAATCAAAGCCTGACTGCAACTTAATGTGAATTCAACCGTAAGTAGAAGAAGGAGGTGTTCGCCGTGGCACTTTTCGCTCATACGAGCACACGATATGTACTTTGGTCATCCGTTATTTTCTTACTGCATTTCATGGATTCGCTCTCTATTTTCACATTGTTCATCGTTTCTCTACTATTGATTGGAGCCAATTATTTTTTTGAGAAAACCGGGCAAGAAAAAGAGTTTGAAAACAACCTGGTTGATTGGCTGTGGCTGCCGATTTTGGTGGGCACAATGGGGTTCATTGTGTCGCATTACGTTTTTTAGAAGATACATAAGCTGGGAGCAATAGACGAGAGGGGGAAATAAATTGCTTAACGTAGGAGATATCATTTACACCGTATTATTTTTCATCGCGGTTGTTTTTATTTTTAACTTGGTGAAAAGAAAAATGTCGAGGTGATGCAAGGTGAATAGGAAAGTTTTGAAATGGTTTTTGGTGATTCTGGGGCTGTCTGCATCTTTAGTGAGCATCGGAATCGGTATCTATGTCTACAGCAATCCGTTGGCTGACAACGCGCAATTCTTGCTGCAGCTTCCCTTTTTGCTGATTACGGTGACACTGGCTTCGGCCATCGCGGTTAATGGGTTAAGAAAGACCGAAAGGAGACGCATCGATTAAATGGCGGTGCACATCCAAAAATGGATTTAATGCGTCTCTTTCCCGGTGATGAAGTTTCGTACAAAAGAAATGACACCCATTGTAAAGCATAGAAACGTTGACATGAAAACTTCAGGCCATGAAGAACCTATCGCACGAAACCATACAACAGCTAAAATCCCTGTAATGAAATAGACGGGTATAAATTTTTTTGACAGCAAAAATTCAATCACACGTAAACAACTCCTTAAAACAAAAATGGCGGTCAGAATGCACCGGCTTTAATTAGTGTAACGGAAGCTTGCGGCCGAAATCTATGGGAGGTGAAGACGATGTTCAATGAAAGTCCGAAATGCTCTGTATGTGGCAAGGAAATTGAAGGGGACGAAGTGGTCTTCATCAAAATGCGCTACCCGAAAAGAAAAGGCTTTACGGAAGTTAAAGCGTATTTAAAGAATGAAGGCCAGTTTATCTGCGAAGGCTGCTACGATAAAAAGTAAAGAGATCGATTGGTCGTATACCTGAAAAAGCAGAGAAGGAAAGACCCTTCTCTGCAGCTTGGTTATTCTTCCTCTTCTTGTTTCTCATCTTTATTGTCTTTGAGATCAATCGTGAATCCGTCTTCTTGCTCCGGATCTGCATCACGCACTTCAAATGAACAACCGGCCAATAACAAGGCTGCTAATCCCACTAAAAAAATTTTCCTCATCGGACATCCCTCCTTATTTTATATTTCCGAAATGGTATTACTGGAGAATACGGATGGATTCCTAAAAAGTTTCCAATTGACTGGAAATAGTTTTTCCGGATTTCGGTTTCAGTTGATTAGTTTTGCTGTGTTCTGCAAAGCGATGGAAACCGGGTATATCGAGCTTAGAAGTTTAAGGAGGCCATACTTTGTCGGCGAAATTGAAAATTATTTTCTCGTTTTTTATTTTATTTGGCGCAGTGCTGTTGTTGGCGAAAGTCGATCAAACCTTCAATCTTTATAACGCGCCTTCCATTCTGATAGCTGCCGGTGTGATTGGCCTGATTTTTTCTTTGCTGGCCACCAACAAGGAAAGCAGTTTGTTGTGCCGGATTGGTTTGCATAAGTACAAACGGGGCCAACGAGATAGCGAAGTGCCGGCCATGTACGTCTACACATGTGAAAGATGCGGCAAGAAGAAAAAAGCGGCTTCGGTTGTTTAATGAAAAGAATGAGGTGAACAAGTGGAATTTACAGATTTTATGCAAGAGAATTTTCCGGATTTAGAACTCACGCCACCTTTGTTTTACAACTGGGATGTTGGCATCCGCTTCGAATTAGGGGTGGATTACAAACGGGGCGAGTGTTCCCCGAACAGTGCATATCTTAAAGGTGTTTACCACAGGGCTATCACGCTGTTCAATTCCCTGCATCTTCAAGAGGATGAAATTTTTCTGGTCGTAAACGTACATGATTTCGGGAAGAACACGAGCTTAAGACGCAAACTGAATATTTTCTCCAAGTACACAAAAAATCAATCGGCTTTGAACAAATTGAAGCACCTGACACTGCCTTATATCATTCCGGAAGACGATGAAGATGGAAATTACCGGACCCATCGATTTGTCCTGAAATGCAAAGTGTCGGACCTCAGGTACATGCCTTTGTTAAAAGCAATCTGTAATACCGATATGGGATACAAGCCGGCTATCCATCATGATGTTTTCTTTATCAGCCTTAAAAATAAAACCATTTTCCATGTATATGATGACAGGGGCTGTGACTTGGTGGCGGCATCAAAGGAAGACATTCGCCATATTTACAATACGCATAACGATTGGATATTGGATTATGACAGAGATGAGATTGACCAGGTGTTTAGGTGAGGAATGATTAGGCAGTGGGACTTGGAAGATGGAAATCAAATTCAATAGGAAGAGGTGAATGGGATAGTGGGAGATGGAAACAAGTTAAACCCAGTTGAAGCAGCAAGGCTCTTTGTAAACAAGTATTTTCCGCATTGTGAAGGAGCTTTATTGGCTGGCAGTGTTATTCGAGGGGAAGCAACGGAAACATCTGATCTTGATATTGTTGTATTCGATAAACAATTTCATACTTCTTATAGGGAATCAATGGTCGCTTTTGGATGGAGAATCGAAGCATTTGTACATAATTTAACTTCTTATAAAGAATATTTTTTCAGTGATTATGAGAGAGCTCAGCCTTCAATGCCGAGAATGGTAGCAGAAGGCATAATTTTAAAAGATGAGGGAGTCATTGGTCCGATTAAAGAGGAAGCTAAAGAATTGCTGGATAAAGGGCCTAAAGAATGGTCAACAGAACTAATAAATACAAAGCGCTATTTTATTACGGATGCATTGGATGACTTCATTGGGTGCACTAATCGAGCAGAGGCGATTTTTATAGCCAGTAGCCTGGCAGAATCAGTAAGTGAATTTGTATTGAGAATTAACAAACGATGGGTTGGTACTTCTAAATGGATCATACGGTCATTAAGATACTACGATGTTGAGTTTACCAATCAATTTGTCGAAGCTTTTGACGAATTTTATAAGAACGAAGACAAGCAAAAGATTATCCAACTCGTTGATGAAGTGTTGGAGCCCCATGGGGGACGTTTATTCGAAGGCTTTTCTCTAGGGGAAAGTTGATTTTTCACCCATGTAATTTTAATTGGCAATTTTTCAGGGTGGAAAATCAGAAGGGAGTGAGTACATGACAAGTTTAGCAATCCATTTTGCAGTAGACCCAATCTTAACCTTAGATAAGAAGTTGGTTCGTCAAAAGAACGGAAAACTATTGATTGATGTGCAGGGAGAATTAAAGATTATGTTTGAGGAGTCATGCTTCTTTCACGAACCATCTCTGGCACTCCTTGAACTGGGAGTCAGTTTAAAAAAGTGGCGGACTAGAGATCCGGGAGCGACAGAAAGCTTTTATTATTTCACGATGGAACATGATGAAAAAGAAGGGCCTATTTTAGCCTTCATTCAGAAAAGCGAAGACGAGTGGCAACTCTTTTCCATTTGGCAGGAGTTTGAACACCAAGAGACGATCTCCCTTAATGTATTGCTGGGGGCAGTAGATCAATATTTATCTGAATTGGAAGAGCTGTTGATGAACAGATCCCGTATCAGGTATTCTGATTTTGCAAAAGTATAGAATGAGAACCGCGTTCAAGCGCATCACCTCCACTGCGAAGAATTGAGACTAAGTTAAAAGAGGAACAAGTATCCACTCAATGAACCACTTGAGGAGAAACATAAAAACAGTCACAATTACTACTCCAGCTAAAAAGTAGAGGCTTAATCTCGAATTGTCTATAAGGGCACCGGTCAAATCCTTCAAAAAACTGATCATGGTTTATGCCTCCAATTTTATGGATTTGAATTTCTTTAAAGAAGTCAGTTAAACAGTAATTAGTACCTACGATGACGAAATCAGAAAATAAGAGTTTCTTTATTAATGATCATTTTAATCATAATTGGTCTGTCATCATTCTTTCAGCCATTTTATTGGTAAGATGGATCATCAAGGAAAAAACTAATTTTTAAAAAAATATTAGACTAACAAGTTTTCATCAAAACCTCCCAATCTTAATCAGACTGGGAGGTTTTTTTAGAAGTTTTTCTTCGCGATTTGTCTGTGAAAATAAAATAGAAAATAGTGATGAGCAGCGATTGCATAAAGTTATCCAACCATTCGAATGAACCAATTTTAAAATAATCGAAGGCCATGAGAATAGAAAACACGCCTATAAATGACAGTAAATAAAAATAGGGGCGACTGATTTTCATTTTCCTCACTCATTTCTTTAGGGTTTTCCCGGTGTTCTATTCTTCTTTTTTCAAGTAACGATTGCCTGTATTGATATAAATGATGCCAACCAAGATGATGACGACCATCAAGACAACCCCGGCAATGATGAGCCCTTCCACTTGGAATAACTCCCCTAAAAAGATGAAAACCGTGGAAAACGTAATACCGAACATCATTTTTCCGGTCGCTTTGCATAAAGCCTTTTCGTCGTATTTTGCCTTTTCCTCATCTGAAAGTGTATTGTACCCGGCGATTAGCCAAGCCCCTTTTCCTTGCAGCAGCGCAATACCCAGAATCAAGAGCAATATCATTCCAACCAGTGGAATAAGCATTTCCATCATAAACACCTCCTGAAGAAAAATGGCCTGTATGTACTATACCGATTTGTTTCGGATAAAGTTTCGTTTTCTATAAAAAGATACCAGTTAAAATGTTCTCGGAATTTCCAATCCACCCCGCAAAGAGTCTGAGTTTCCATACCGGCTGACAAAAAAAGAACTCCGTGGCGAGTTCCTTCTTGTTAATCAGCATAAAAGCGCAATTTGATAATACTTAGCGGCCATCTTATAAGCGCGAACTTCGTTATAATGTTCTGCTAGTTCGGTACTGATTTCTTTGGCCAGCAATGAATACTTGCCTTTTTGTGCCAACTGAACCGCCTGCTGCAGTTCTTTCTCATAGGAAGGAAAATCAAAGCGTGCTTTGTAGATCTGGGATCTCAAGTGCAAAAGCTGAATATAGGAATTGGGCAGGTTATACAAAGTGGTCAGGCGAAAGCCTTTCTTTAAATAGTCATCAGCTTCTTCCCAATTCTTTCTTTGAATGCTGATATCACTTAGAACTTCAAGGGCATGAATGGTTTCTTCTTCTTTATCTGCGTTTATGTCATATTCAATGCTCTGGAGCATGTATGCGGCCGCTTGATCGAATTGCTTCTGTTTTTGATAAACGCGTCCATAATTATAAGCCAAAATGGGTGCATAATAATCTTTATTAAACCCCTCCGAGAACTGGAAAAGTTCATCCAAAGTCTTCAATGCGTCATCATATAAATCGTTTCGATGGTATTGGATGGCTAATTGGGCCAAAGAATTTGCGATTCCCCCTTTAAAATCCTGGTCTTTGAAGATTTGCAAGGCCTTTTTCGTATACAGTCTTGCCAGTTCTAAATCTTCATCCATTTTTGTTCGGACTTGAGCCAAGTTCAAATAAGCTTTTGCTGCCCGCAACGATGTTTCTTCGTGTTGTAAGGAGTCAAGATGAAGATTCGCGTAAAACAAAGCTTCTGAATAATTCTTATTCGTGTTGAAATATTTGTAAAGGCTATGGAAGTAATAAGAAGTTTCATTCTCGAAAGTGGGTTGGGCAGGTGAAATAATGTTCTTGGCTTGTTCGACTATGGGATGGGCTTCTTCCATATCATTTGCGGTGTAATACGAGATCAACACATAGTAGATTTTAATCAAAGTGAAATTCGAATGGTTTTCCTTCGAATGGAGTTTTAATAAAGCGAGGTCCTGGGAATTGATTTTTCTGAAACTGATATAACTTTCGTAAATCCGGTGGACGTCCGGCTCTACATTCTTCATATTCATATCAAGCAGAAACTCGGCGTCCACTTCCAGTACCTTGGCAATTTTCGTGATGAACGAGTAGGAAGGCTTGGCTTTGCCGCTCTCGATTTTGCTTATGTATGTATTGGAACAAATTCCTTTGATCAACTCTGTTTGAGTCATTCCTTTATGTATCCTGACCTGGCGTATTCTTTCTCCTATTTCCATTTCTTCACCCTTTTCGTTTCAATCTAATGTCATTCTCTCTCTGTTTGACAGCTTACAAAATCAATCATTGTAAAGAAAATAAATTTACAAATTTAGTTGTTTATTTTTTATTATACAATATTTTGCAATATTGCGTAGTGTTAGAAAATTCAGGTACGTAATAATATGAATGTAGCAAGACCACACCAACCAAAAAGAGGAGATGACTTCCATGTCAAGAAAAGAAAAAATCAATGCTTTGAAAAACCCTGAAATCCGTAATCATGAAATTGAAAATCCGGTAGGGAAAACAATGAATGAGCTATCAAGCGATGAGTTAGCTGGAATCCAAGGAGCTTCTGATGTGAATGCAGAAACAACTCCATTGTGCATCGCAGCATCTATTGGCGCAACTATTATCTTTTCAATGAGAAATTGCTAATCTAACCTAAACTAAAAAAATTGGAGGAATTAAAAATGACTAAACAACAAATTATCAATGCGTGGAAAAACCCTGAAATTCGTGATGGTGTTGAAAAAGTAACGCCTCATCCATCTGGAAAAGCATTTAACGAATTGACGTTGGACGAGCTTGCAGAAGTGCAGGGCGCCTCAGACGTAGCGCCTGAAACTACTCCAGCTTGTGTGGCAGCATTTGCGACGGGCTTGCTTTTCTCAATCAAATTTTGCTGATCAACTTTTAATAGTGGAGGATATTCCTCCACTATTACTTTTTAAAAATAATGAATTTGAGAATGTCTATGACCAGTCGTATGCATTCTCAAATTTATCATGAAAAGGAGTGGAAGAGATGGAGAAAGTATCAACCCGAACAAACCATAGTGATTACATCCATGCCCTGTTTAGTTACGAGAGAAGCCGTTTTTTAAAGGAGGAAGGAATTGATCCGGCTCCAGCTATTAATAAATGGAGAAAACGCCTTTCCATGACTTCGGATGCCATTTTTCAATCTAAACTAGCTGTGGCAGGCCTTTCTGAACAACAATTTGCGGAAATGATTACGCCGCTTAGTGAAAAGAACCTGGACGAAAAGCAACTTCAAGAACTGGCAGCCTTCTTAAAATCAGAGATGAACTTAGACCTTGTGATAGAAGGGTTGAATCTATCTGAGCAAAATGAAAAAATGAAAGAACAACTCGATTTGGGATTGTTTATCCGCCCGTTCCTTTCTTATATCTCCAATCGGCTTGATTTGGCATTGGAAGAGCTTTCGCGCACCCAACCTGCCAATATCGAAAAGATCAAAGAAACGCTGATGTTTGCCATTGGCACCCAATTGATCACTCAGGCGTCCCGATCGATCGTTTTGGAAATGCATGTTTCCAAGTTGAAAGATGAACTTTACGGTTCGACAGCAGAAGAAAGATTCCAGTCGTTCATCAGAGAAAAAGCTTTAAATCCTTCAGAATTGATGAAGTTTTATGAGGAATATGCCGTGTTGACCCGAATCCTTATTCTCCGGAGTGAATTTTTTGTTGAAAATATCAATCTTACCTTAGCAAGATATATGGATGATTTCGATTCCATGTCAAATGCGTTCGGTTTAGACAACGACGAGCTGGATTCCATTGAATTTGGACTGGGAGATACCCATCAGAAAGGCAAGACAGTCGGTAAATTTGTGTATAAAAACGGAAAAACAATCATCTACAAACCGAAAGGGCTTTCCATCTCCTTAAAATACCACGATTTATTGGATTGGATTGCAGAAAGAGCGGAATTCCCGACATTGTCTCCTTATAAAATTCTGGATTTTGGAACACATGGCTGGGAGGAATGCGTATTATACAGCAGCTGTCTTACGCAGCAGGAAGTGAAGCATTACTACCAGCGATTCGGTGTTCTCTTGGGGATGATGCATTCGATCAAAGGCGCTGATTTCCACTTGGAAAATATTATAGCAGGCGGCAACACGCCGTATATTATTGATCATGAAACTTTATTTCACCAAAGCCCGAAACTGGATTTCCCGGATTCCGTTGAAGTTGACTTGAAGTATGAACAGGCCAATTCTGTAGTGGGCACCGGGCTGCTTCCGATTGCCATGTTTAAGAATGCGGAAGGAAAAGGGATTGATCTCAGTGCGCTCAACGGAAAAGAGCAAGAGCTGCCTTTTAAGGTATTGAAGCTTGAAAATGCCATGACCGATGATATGAAATTTTCCATGCAGTCTGAACGCTTCCGCGGCGCCAATAATCTTCCCACTTTGAATGGGGAAGGTGTCGATGCAGAAGAGTATTTGGAGGACATTTTAATCGGATTTGAAAATATTTTTAATTTCTTTATCGATTATAAAGATGAACTGCTGGGCTCCAAAGGGCCGATTGAATCATTTCGCAATGAGAAAATCCGTGTTGTAGCGAGGGCTACTCAGCAGTACTTCAACTTTCTCAATGAATCCAGCCACCCGGATTATATGAGAGATGCGCTGTATTTGGAAAATCTGTACGATCGTTTATGGTTTTATCCTTATCATGACAAGCGCATCATCCCCCATGAAATTTTGGATCTGATGGCAGGCGATATTCCGTTCTTTAACTCGCTGGCTGATTCAAGGGATCTTTATTCGAGTACTGGAGTGAAAATTGACAATGTGTTCGCCCAAAGCGGGTATGAAATAGTGGTCGACAGAATCCGGAAATACGACCTTGATGAACTTCAAACCCAGCTTGGATGGATCCGAACCTCGCTTGTCGGATCAAAAAAAGAGGAAGCGGACGTTCAAGAAGAAAAGTGGGCCGACGAAAAAGTGCCGAGTGATGTTGATTTGCTGTTTTTGCATGAAGCGAAATCCATTGGAGAGGAAATTTTGAGCAAGCTCTGCTATTCAAAGGCGAAAGACAAAGCTTCTCTCTTGTGCTTGTCGCCGAATAGCGAAGGAACCTGGTCGGTAGCGCCTGCCTTGCAAGGCCTTTACGATGGGCTGGGCGGCATTTCCCTCTTTTTCCAATACTTATGGAAAGAAACGGGGGATGAGCGTTATAAACTGGCTGCTGAAGCCACGCTGCAATCAGCTGCTGCGCCGATGGTTGAAAACCAGGGACTGGTTTCTTCATTCACTGGATCCGCTTCTCTTTTGTATCCGATCTTGCATTTCCATAAAAACTTCGGCAGCAATGAATATGAGTGGAAAGTCGACGAAATCAAACAAAAACTAAAGCAGAACGTTCAAAAGGATGAAGTTTTTGATTTCCTTGGCGGAGCTGCAGGGGTTTGCCACGTATTGATGAATTCTTTTGAATGGACAGGTGACCGCGAGTATTTAGAAATAGCGGAACTGTATGGCGAGCATTTGTTGGCAAACCGCCATTCTCCGGCTCCTGGCCAAGCAGCTTGGGCATCAGGAGAATCCGGCAATTATTTAGGCGGCTTTTCACATGGCACAAGCGGCATTGCCCAAAGTCTTTTCAGACTATTCTATCTGACAAAAGACCAGAAGTATCAAAAAGTTGCAGAGAAAGCTTTGCGCTTTGATCAATCGCTGTTTGATAGTGAAAAAGGGGCTTGGAAAGACAACCGGCGCTCTGAAGGCCAATATGCCCATCACTGGTGCCATGGGTCAATGGGGGTTGGGTTAAGCAGAATCATGATGTCCGATTATACCGCCAATTCCACAGTTGGGACGGAGATAAACCAAGCGCTCCAAAATCTTCGGAATCACGGCTATAAGAGCTCGGACTCTTTATGCCACGGAAACTTTGGAGACACGGAACTATTCTTGCAAGCCGGCATGCACTTCCAGGATTCCAGCTTGTCAGAAGAAGCGAAACAAAGAGGATATAATTGTGTGCTGCAAAAAGAAGCGCGCGGCTTTTATCAGGTAGACGGGCCGAAAGGGTTTATCCAGCCCGGCTTATTTACCGGCCTTGCCGGAGTTGGCCTGCAGTTGCTGAGGTTATCGAATCCGAAAGAGGTACCGTCCGTCTTGTTATTGGGTTAACTAGTACAGAAAGAATAGAAAAAGCAGTTCAGTCAAGGGGGATCCGTCCATTGCCCTTATCGATTGAACTGCTTTTTATTATTGATTCTTCATAAAAACCATATAAAGGGAATTTGGTTAAAAGGAGCAGGGTTAGACGGCGTTTTTTCACGCCTTACTTACTGTTTTTTTACCTGTTCTATTCACCTTTCCCGATTCTTTATAGTTAACTTAACAAAAAAATTAAGTTACTAATGGAGGGATAAAACGTATGGTGGTCAGGAAATTAAGCACCAGAGAACGTGAAGTTGCTGTCTTAGTCGCTAAAGGGAAAAAAGATGTGGAAATAGCAACTCTGTTATTCATCAGCCGAAGAAGAGTAGGGGAATTGATTTTTAATATTAAAGAAAAGTGGGAGATTACGTCCCGAGTGGAAATCGGGATCGGTGTGTATCATTTCGGTTGGCTGCACTCCCAGGAAGAGCGTTCGATGGAACACGCTGCCCCCATTCCGTTTTACGCAACAGATCATTATAGGGAAGTCCGAATTTAGAAAGGGGAGGGTTGTATGGCTAGTAAAGTACCCTTCATTGAGCAAATGGAACACAGTGAGTGTGGACTGGCGAGCTTGGCTATGGTATTTGCCTTCCATGGGAAATACGTTTCATTGGCCGAATTGCGGGAAAGCTTCGGGGTGCCCAAAGGAGGGACATCGCTGTATCAGTTGATGCTCATTGGAAAGCATTACGACATGAATGTAAAAGGGTTTAAAGTGGAAAAAGAGGCTTTTAAAGACATGGCACTCCCGGCCATCATCCATTGGGAAAACAAGCATTATGTTGTGTTGGAATCCATTTCTAAAAAGCATATTGTGGTTGTGGATCCGGCTTTGGGCAGAAGAAAAATCCGCCACGAAGAGTTTGATGAAAAATTTACCGGCTTTGTCCTTTGTTTAACTCCAACGGAACGATTTGTGAAAAGCAAAGGGCCTTCGCACATTAAATTCTTTTTATCGTTTGCACTCGGAAAGCCGAAATTGATTTTTCTGATCCTGTTTGGCTCTTTGGTGCTGCAGCTTTTCACTCTGGTGGTGCCATGGATGACCACTTGGATAACGGACAATATCATCGTACCGAAGAATGGGAATGCGATGAGTTCCATCGGAATTGGCCTCTTTGTATTATTCATCAGTTTCCAGATTCTTTCGTGGTTTAGAGGCTTTCTCGTCGCTAAACTTCAGACGACCATCGATCAATCATTGATGGAGACGTTCATCGGGAAGTTATTGACATTGCCGTACAATTTTTTCGAAAATCGTTCGGTCGGTGAATTATTGTTTCGGGCCAATTCCAATGTATACATTAGGCAAATCCTATCCACAAAGGTTATTTCCTTTCTGATAGACGGCATTTTGGTATTCACTTATTTAGCCATCATGTTCCACTATTCTGTCCGGATGACCACAACAGTGCTGCTGATTGGCATTACCGTCTTTACCTTGCTGGTGGCCAGCACAAAAGTTTCGAAAAAGTTATCGGATCAAGATGTATCAGCGCAATCAAAAGTCCAAAGGATCTTATCGGAAAGCATCAATGGCATCAGCGATATTAAAGTGATGGGGCTTGAGAATATGGTGTTCTCTGAATGGAACGGACTTTTCCATGACCAATTGAAAACTGCAGAAAAGCGCTCGATTTGGGTGTCGTCGGTCAACACGGTCGCTTCCTCTGTCCAATTCATCCTGCCGGTTTTTCTTTTATGGTACAGCAGCTCCGCCATTTTGAGCGGTTCAATGACTTTAGGCACTGTACTAGGATTTAATGCTTTGGCGATGGCTTTCATCACACCCATCATTTCTATTGGCAGCGGCTATGGAGAGTTGACTTACCTAGGTTCGTATCTCCAACGCTTATATGATGTCATGCAGGCAAAATCAGAAGTCGCAGATCCGGAAAGCGAAGCATTGAAAATACAAAATTTGGCGTTCAAGGGAGACATTGAATTTGAAAATGTGTTTTTCCGGCATAATCATTTCAGCGAAATGGCTATCAAGGATGTGTCTTTCAAAATAGCGGCTGGAGAGAAAGTGGCTATCGTTGGATCTTCCGGATCCGGAAAAAGTACGATCGTCAAACTGCTTTTGGGCCTCTATTCCCCTACAGCGGGAAAAATCAAATTTGATGGGCGAGAGAGTTCGATGATCAATCTCGCAGCGCTGCGCAAATCCATGGGAGTCGTATTCCAGGAAGCACGGCTCTTCAATAAAACGATAGCTGAAAATATCACTGCCCAAAGAACAGCCATTGAGAAGGAAAGCATCATCAAGGCTGCCAAAAAAGCCAATATCCATAAAGAGATTATGGAGCTTCCATTGAACTTTGATACCACTGTCTCTGAATTTGGCGCAAACTTTTCCGGAGGGCAAAGGCAGCGGTTATTGATCGCGCGGGGGTTAGTCGCAGATCCGCCTATCCTTGTTCTCGATGAAGCGACCAGTGCCTTGGATACCTTATCAGAAAGCATCATCGATAATGAGCTTAACTATATGTCGTGTACGCGTGTTGTTATTGCCCATCGATTAAGCACAGTCCAGAACGCCGATAAAATCATCGTGATGGATGAAGGGCAAATCGTGGAAATCGGCAATCATGAAGAATTAACAAAAGCCAAAGGCTATTACTACAATTTATGCAAAGCACAAACCTTGATAGGAGAGTTGAAAAATGAACGTTCAGCGTAACGCACCAAAAACTTTTTTAGTGATTGCTTCTTTAGCCGTCAGCATGAGCTGCTTAGGGCCGGCTGTACAAGCTTCCGAACCTTCTGCACCATTCAGGCAAGCAGAAGAAAGGGAGTCCTCCATGATTTACTTGTTTCAGGAAGGGACTGATCTGGACGCGGTTGCCGAAGATATTCAGGAAGTTGACGCCAAGGCATCCGTAGCACTGATGAACGAAATTGACACCCTGACCGTCCAAGCTTCCGGGCATGCCCAAAGTGAGGAGATTGTGGAACTTGTCCAGCGTAAATACGGATCACTCGTTGCAGAAAAAGGGGAAGACCAGACGGTTAATGCCGGCGATGTCCAACCGGATGGCGTGCCGCTGATTTCGCCATTGGCACCGATGCTAGTAAGCCGCCAAGCTGCAGCTTCCGCAAATCAGGACCCGGAGGGCGGGGAAAGCTCCGCGTACCAGAAATGGTTATGGGATATTGATTTAGTCACCCGAAACGGGGCAAGCCGGGCCATGCAAAGTGGAAATCACAGCGTGAAAATCGGAATTGTAGATAGCGGCCTGGATTTCAATCATCCGGATTTAAAAGCCAATATTGTGTCGAAAGGCCGCTCTTTTATTGAGGGAGTGGCAGATACGCAGGATTACATGGGACATGGCACGATGGTGGCCGGATCGATTGCTGCCAACGGCCATATAAAAGGAATTGCCCCGGACATCGGAATCGTGCCTTATAAAGTGTTCCACACCGGAAATGCCGATTCCAGCGATGTCATCGAAGCGATCGTAGCCGCAGCGAACGACGACATGGATGTCATCAACTTAAGTTTAGGCGTTTATAAGTCCTTGAAAAACAAGGAGGAAAAAGCTGTGTATGAAGCTTATAAACGGGCATTGAAATATGCAGAAAAAGAAAACAGCTTCGTAGTCGCTTCTTCCGGTACAGAAAATGCAGGATTTGATATTTTTAATGCGAAAAAATTGGCAGTTGCCCGTGGCTTCTCGAAAGATGCCCAGCTCCATATGCCTGGAGGATTAGGCCATGCCTATACAGTAGCTGCAACAAACAAAGAGAATGCTTTAACTTTCTACTCCAATTATGGAAAGAACGTCTCAATCGGAGCACCAGGGGGGGACTACGGGCCTCTTGCGGATCAGGGACTTTATGATGTGAGGCATATGACCCTCACCACCTATCCGACTAATCTGGCGCAGTCAGTGACTAGCCAGTACGCCGGGTTTGAAAAAGGTTATGAATTCATGACAGGTACGAGCTTGGCGGCGCCTAAAGTGTCCGCAACCGCCGCCCTGGTAATTGCGGAATACGAAGAAGTACATGGGAAAAAGCCCAAAGTACGTGAAGTTGAAAAAATCCTGGAAAAAGGCGCGGTGAAGGGAGACTCCAAAAATTTTGGAGCTGGAATTGTGAATGCGCATGATTCACTCCAATTAATCGGCCAGAAGAAAAAATAAAAGGAGGGACCAAGATGAGAAAAAAATTCTTTGGCTTTTTGCCCAAAAAAGAAAGTGCATCAAAAACCAATTATCATGCAGCTGAACTTTCGGAAAAGGAAATGATGGGAGTTGAAGGAGCTTCTAGTGCCTATTTAGAACATTTTTACGAACAGGATAAAGTGAAAGGTGTATTGGATCCCATTTATCAAAAAGCATTTTAAATAAAAGAAGTCATTCAGCAATTAAACTGAATGACTTCTGATCAATAGAGATATTAGTAACCTTCAGGTTCTCGGTCGAATAACCCGATAATCTCCTTCACATCTACTTTGATGGCAACTTTAGGCGACTCGGTTTGCGGTGCATCAGAGGCTTGAAAAGCAGATGCAGAATCAGTGGCTGTGACAAGAGAAGCAAAAAGTGTAAGGGAAACGAGTAATTTTTTCATGAATGATAATCTCCTTTTTGTTGGATATTTTTTTCTTATATCCATCATAAGGCGGGAGACTGGTTGAAAAAAATTGGTAAAATTCGCTCTTTTATTCTTGATGAAATCTTGGATTTAAACAGGTTTTTTTACCCGAAAACTGTTAAGTAACTGACGCAATGAGCAAAATGCTAAAAAAACTTAAGGAAGGAGGATGCGCAATGGAGATTGCCTTTCCATTTACCATTTACACAGACACGGAAACTGACATGCACTTATCGAACAACAAGCCGCTGATCCACTTGAATACACTGGCCCAAATCTGTTTCCGCGCTTTTTCCCAGGCATCGGGTCTGCCAAAGCCTGAAATTGTCATTCTCGATGATAAAGCTGTAGAAGGGGTTAGCCAGTCGGGTCGATTCGAGATGGATTTTGATCACAATTACTTTAAAAAAGTAGGGGAAATCAGTTCAGAGCTTGCAAAAGAAAAAAGATTTCGATTGGGCCTTTTGTATGAAAAGAATGCCGAAGAAGAACAAGTGATTGAAAGCTACGAAAAGGCGGTTCTTCTGCACGGAGAATTAACAATTGTCCGCGAAAGCAAACAACTGGATTCAAAAGAAACAGCCATTCAATGGATTACAGACTAAGGAGATGATTTCATGAACAAGCTATTGCAATATGGACTCTTAGCGATTGCGGGTGTACTGGTAGTCGTAGTGTATAAAACATTTTTCTAAAGAGAGGAAGATAGATGATGAACCTGACAATAAACGATGTGAACAAGCATTTCGGACCGTATCATGCAGTAAAGAACTTGTCTTTATCAGTAAGCCAAGGCGAAGCCGTGGGACTGCTGGGACGAAACGGCGCAGGAAAAACGACGACGATCCGGATGATTCTCGGGTTATTGCAGCAGGAAAGCGGAAGCATCGAATGGGGAGGAAAGTCATTCTCACGGAAAGAAGTCAAACTGGGCTATTTGCCTGAGGAAAGAGGGCTTTATCCGAAGATGAACATGATGGACCAACTGGTTTATTTTGGCCAATTGGAAGGCATGAGCAAGCGTGCTGCAAAGCAGGAGGCGATGAAATGGATTGAACGATTGGAAATAAGCCAGTATATCAAAAAAGACACAGGAGATTTATCGAAAGGAAACCAGCAAAAAATTCAATTGATCGCTGCGCTTATGCATGATCCGGATTTGATTATTTTGGATGAACCTTTCAGCGGACTTGATCCTGTTAATGCCCAAATGTTGGAGCAGGTGATAGAAAGTCTGATTCAAGAGAAAAAAACCTTAATCTTCTCAAGCCATCGAATGGAGAGCGTTGAATCATTTTGCGATCGGGTCTATTTGATGAAGCAAGGCGAGGTCGTGCTTTCAGGATCCATCTCGGATATCAAGACCCAATACGGATTTAAGTATGTAAATATCGAATCTACCCAGCCCCTGGAAGAATATTTGATGGGCTTGCAAACTGAGTTTATAAAAAAGGGGAAAGAATATCAATTACAGGTAAAAACCATGGATCAAGGGTTATACCTCATCGAAAAAATAAAAAGCTTGGTTCCGATTCGGAAAATCGGCATCGCCGATCCATCATTAAACCAAATCTTTATTGAAAAGGCAGGGGATTGAGATTGAGAAATTTTTATCTGGTCTTTAAACAATCTTTTCGGGAAAGAGTGACTTCGAAGTCCTACCTTACGACAACGTTTGCGTTGATTCTGATTTCCATATTCGCCATTTCATTGCCCAGCATCTTGGAGAATTTTGCGGATCCGAAAGAAGAAATGGTGGTTGTATCCAATGCCGCCGATATAACTGTCTCGGAACTGGAAAAGCAATTGACCGATTGGGAGTGGAAAGAAGGGGCACAACAGCAGATAGAATCTTTGAAAAAAGAAGCGCAGGAAGGAAAAATTGCTGGCTTATACCTAATTGATGACAATGCCAGCAATTATTCTGTGACCTATTTTTCCAAATCGAATGACGTCGCTTTAAATTCGTCTCTGTCCCAGTATCTTCAGGCGAAGAATACGCAAAGAATTGCCGATAGCAACGGTATGTCGGAAGCGGATCAACAGTCCTTGTTCGTTCCGGTTGCCATGGAAAAAGGACAATTCACTTCAGAGAATGAAGTATCGGTGTTTGTGATTTACTTGATGCTGATGTTCATTTTGATGGCAGTTATGATGTATGGCACAACGATTGCAACCGGCGTCGCCTCAGAAAAAGCTTCACGGGTCATGGAAGTAATGGTGACAAAAGTAAACCCGCTGGCGATGATTTTCGGTAAAATATTCGGAATCGCTTTAGCAAGCCTCATGCAGTTCGCCGCTTTCTTTGGATCTGTTGCGTTGTACTTGAAATCAGGGCTTGTGGAACCCGCACAAAGTTTAGGGAATTTTGACTTGAATCTATCGGCGCTGACAGCCGAACATTGCGTGTACTTCTTCATCTTCTTTTTATTGGGGTATTTATTATATGCTTCTCTATATGCGGTGTTCGGTTCCATGGTCAGCCGTCCTGAAGAACTGAACGGAACGACGATGCCAATTTCTATTCTCTTGATGGTCAGTGCTTTCTCGGGAATCCTTTTTGTCATGGATGACCCTGCATCAACGCTATCCAAGTTCATGGCAACATTTCCGTTTACCTCACCATTCAATATGATTATTCTGATCATGAAAGACGCTGCATCATTTGGGGAAATCGCTCTATCCATCGGCTTGCTGGTGATCACCACCTTTGCATTCGGTTATTTTGCAGCAAAAGTCTATCCGAAAGGCATCCTTCACTTCGGAGAAAATTTGAAACTGCGTCAGCTTATTATGAGGAAGTCATAAATTGCTTCTCTGGTTGTGTTTGCAAAAACGCGCTTTTGCGGTAAGCTAAATGAAAGAATAATTGAATAACCGTAACAGGTGCCCTTCGGGGAGAATAGGGAATGAAGTGAAAATCTTCAGCGGTCCCGCCACTGTAACGGGGAGTTTTACAGATTTGCCACTGGAGATTGGTCCGGGAAGGCCTGTAAAACGGTGATCCGGAGCCAGGAGACCTGCCTGCTTACGTTCTGCTGATAGATCATGGAAAAGTCTTTAGTTTATTTGTTCACGCAAATAAACTGGAGGCTTTTTCTTTTGAATTCAGAAAGGGGAAGAGAAGGATGAATGTATTGCAGCAAACAATGGAGCGTATTGAAGAGTTGGACCAGGAAATGATGGAGAAAGCGCGGGAGCGGGTGGACAGTCTGATCAAGCCACCGCACAGTCTCGGAAAGCTGGAGGAACTCGCTGTGCAATTGTCCGGGATTTCGGGAGTGTTGTATCCAGAGTTTGATCGAAAAGCGATTATCGTGATGGCTGCCGACCACGGCGTTTATGAGGAAGGGATTTCTTCCAACCCGCAGGAAGTGACATATGCGCAAACGATGTTCATCGCAAAAGGCATCACCGGAGTCGGAGTTTTGGCGAAAACAGCGGGAGCGGAAGTGGTCACCGTCGACATCGGCGTTAAAGGAGACTTTCCGAATGATGCAGGGGTGATCGGCCGGAAAATCAGGCAAGGCGCAGGCAATATTGCGACAGGGCCGGCGATGACGATAGAAGAAGCGATCCGCTCGCTGGAAACGGGGATTGCCATTGCAGAAGCGGAAATCCAAAAAGGCGCCAATCTGCTGGGGACCGGCGAAATGGGCATCGGCAACACCACGCCAAGCACCGCCATTTTATCGGTGCTTGGAAACATTCCATCTGAAGAGATTACCGGCAAAGGTGCAGGCGTCGGCAGTGGAGGAATCTCGCATAAAGCCCAAGTCATTAAGAAAGCGATTGAAACGAACCGGCCGGATAAAGACAATGCCATCGACGTTTTGGCCAAAGTCGGTGGACTGGAAATCGGCGGCATGGCAGGTGTCATGATCGGAGCGGCAGCAAACCGCGTGCCGGTTGTACTGGATGGGTACATCTCCACCATTGCGGCGCTGATAGCGGTGTCGATCGAACCGAAAGTGAAACATTACCTGATTGCTTCGCATGCAAGCGCTGAACCGGGCGGGAAAAAAGCAAGTGAATTGCTGGGCATCCAGCCGGTGCTGCATATGGAGATGTGTTTAGGTGAAGGGTCGGGCGCCGCTTTAGCATTCCCACTTGTAGATGCGGCCTGCCGGATAATGAAAGAAATGGCCACGTTTTCGGAAGTTGGCCTTAAGATTTGATGAAGAGAGGAGAAAAAGATGTTTACTGAAGAAGAAAAAAGAGGTGTATATAAAGCAATTTACACTAGAAGAGATATTCGCAGCTTTTTGCCGACGCCTGTCCCGGAAGAACTGATCACCACTATTCTGGAGGCTGCACACCATGCGCCGTCCGTAGGATTCATGCAACCCTGGAATTTCATTATCGTATCTTCATCTGAAACAAAAGAAAAGCTGGCCTGGGCCGCAGATAAGGAGCGGCGGGCACTGGCCATTCATTACGAAGGGGAGAAAGAAAACAAGTTTCTCGGATTGAAAGTAGAAGGCATAAAGCAGGCGCCCGTAACGATTTGTGTAACTTGTGATCCGACAAGAGGCGGCTCTCATGTCCTGGGGCGCAATTCCATTCCTGAAACAGACGCTTTATCTACGGCCTGTGCCATCCAAAATATGTGGTTGGCTGCCTGTGCAGAAGGCTTAGCGATGGGCTGGGTAAGCTTCTATAAGAAAAACGACGTCCGGGACATCCTGGACATTCCGCCGCATGTCGATCCGATCGCCCTTCTGTCGCTTGGCTATACGCAAGATTATCCCGACAAACCGATTTTGGAAGCAGCGGGATGGGAAAAAAGGCGTTCGTTAGAAAACCTGGTCTTTGAGGATAAATGGAGTGGGAAACTAAACGCATAAATGAAAAAGAACAGGCAACGCGTATCCAAACGCGTCTCCTGTTCTTTTTTAATTTATACCTGTATTTTTTACTGATTGACCAAGCCTTTATTGATTTCCGTCAGTGCAGAATTGACTTCGAAAATCTTGGCATGGACCGGTGAAATGCCAAACCCTGCTAAGCGGTTGGTGTGCATATCTACGTATTTTTCAGCGGTCTCTTTTGTTTCAAAAAGATAAATGCCGCCGGCTTCTTTTGTTTCCGGATTTTCAGTCCAAATCTTCCATAGAAAGCCCTCTTCCTGGTTGATGCTTTTCGCCAGTTCTGTAAACGCTTCTGCCATTTCATCTCCGAAAGGGCCGTCCATCTGAAAATCTACTTGCAGGATATATGCCATGTCGTTTTCCTCCTTATTTTGTGGCTGTTGTGAAATAGGATTCCCCTAAAATTTTATGAGCCTGATAACGGCCAGGGGCGAGTTCTTTTTCAATAAATGCATTTATCTCTGTTGGTTCCACATCGTACATCACTTCAATTTCCTTGGAAAACAGCAGTTGTTCTTTTTCCAGCAGCTGAGAAAGTGCAGGTTGCGGCTTGGCTTGCAGATCTTCCTGATTCAGCACTTGCTTCAAGCCTTCCACATAGGATTCGAACGGCCGGCCGCCGACAAGTTTGACGCCTTTGTTGTCTTCATTGACCATGATGATGGAAGGGAAGCCACGGGCACCCAAACTTCTGGCCAATGCAAAATCTTCATTCAATGCCTGTTGTCCGGCTGGTTGTTCTGCCTGCTGCACAATGGCTTCACCATCAAGGCCCATTTGATTGACGATGTCGATCATAACGGAAGCCTCTGAAATGTTTTGGTTGAATGCGAAAAGGGCTTCTCTTGCGCGCCGCAAGTATTCGTTCGCCTTGGCTTCGCTATGGACTTCCTGAATCACTTTAAAGACGCGGGAAGGGGGATAAGACGACTGGACAGGGTTGTCGATCATCAATGTTCCGTCAATCGGCATTCTTGAATGGTCGCCGACTTCTCTCCAATGGCCTGCGACGTCGGCTGGCTTATAGATGCCATTTGCAGGATCGATGGGCCCGTCATGCCATTTTTCCAGCAAGCCGCCCATCACGGTCTGGAAGTTGAAATGTTCACCGTACTGTTCTGTGAATCGGCGCATCACCGGTTCGATGGCCCAGCAATGGGAACAGATCGGATCTGTTACATAATAAAGGGTAACTGATTTTTGAGGCTTACTGAAATCAATGAGTCCGGTTTCCTCTTCTTCTGCAACTCCGCAAATGCCTGTTTCGATATCACACATCATATTGTTATTTTTCATTTTTATTTCCTCCTCCTGCTAAATTGGGTGTAGCTGATTGTTTTCGGTTAGCTTATTTGCTTTACAATTCGATCTTAAGCCATAATGAAAGCAATCAACACCAATAGTTCCGGTGATTTGTCGCTTATGCAACACATTCCGGAAATTGTCGGAAAAGGAGTGAAAGGCGAATGACGCAAACCAAGACGGACCCACGCGTGATCCGAACCCGTAAATTGATTATGGATTCCTTCATCACGCTTTCAGAAGGAAAAGAGTTCAAGGATATTACGGTAAAAGACATCACAGCCGAAGCCATGATTAACCGGGCGACGTTCTATCACCATTTCGAGGATATATACGATTTATTGGAGAAGGCCTTATCGGAAGTTTTATTGGTGAATCTGGATTCAGACACTTACCGGAACGATGAATTGAACGAAGAGACATTCGTCAAAATCTTCGAAGCGGTCACCAATTTCCAAACCTCCCTCTCGAACCGGTGCCACCGGGGATACGAAGATACCATCGCCCGGATTATACGGGAGCAGCTCGAAGTCCTGTTCCATAAACTATTGGTGAAGCAAAAGGGAATCGGGCAAGAAGGAGCCCTTAAAACTACTGCGGTCATGCTCAGTTGGGGAATCTACGGGGCATCGGTGGAATGGAAAAGGAACAGCCAAGCCTCTCCGGAAGAATTCATCAAAGCGGCTGTCCCTTATATCGAGCATGGCATTCATTTTAATAAGTAAGGAATGAAAAGTGGGGAGGCGATGGGATGGCAAGCATCCAGGATATTGCCAGAATAGCAGGCGTTTCTGTTGCGACTGTTTCACGTGTGTTGAATAACCATCCATATGTGAAGAAGGAAAAAGTAGAAGCGGTGGAAAAGGCCATTGCAGAAACGGGATATATCCAAAACATCAATGCCATCAATTTGAAAAAAGGCAAAACAAACCTGGTGGGAGTCGTGCTGCCCATCGTGGATCATCCGTATTTTTCGCAATTGATACAAGGGATCTCTCAAGCGGCAGCAAGCCATCACTATAAGCTGGTTCTTTACCAGACCGGTTATCATGAAGGCCAGGAAATGGAAGCGTTGGAGATGTTGAAGCTCAAGCAAATCGACAGCCTGATCATTTGTTCGAGGAAAGTTTCGCTGGAGATCATCGAGCGCTATCGCCAATACGGCATGATCGTGCTATTCGAAAATGGCGGAACTACGCCGTTGAGTTACACCTTCGTCGATCATTACACCTGTTTTATGAACGCATTGGCTCATCTGTATGACAAGGGGCATCGGGAGATTGGGTTCTCCATCAATCGATCCGACGGCACAAACAGCAGATACCGTGAACAGGCATACCAGGATTTTCTGAAAATGAAGGGCTTACCTTATCATGAAGAATATATGGTGAGGGATTGTCTGTACCTGGAAGACGGTGAACGCATATTAGAACGGTTTTCACAGCTTCAGCACCGTCCGACAGCTCTGCTGGCAACGAGTGATCAAGTAGCGGCTGGCATTGTGATTGCCAGCTCCAAATACGGCATCTCCATTCCAGAAGATTTGGCGATCATCGGATTCGATAATCACCCAATCGCCAAAGCGATGGACATCACCACCATCGGCATCCCTTTGAATTCCATCGGCCAGCTTCTGTTCGGCCAGACCTTATCAAAAGAGATGTCACACGAAGAAGTTGCCGTCCGCTTGATTGAAAGGCGGACTGTTTGAAGAGCTTTTGTATACGACAAAAAGCAGCGTGATCGTTAAACAGTAATGGCAAAGAGTCTGGTGCAATCATGCCCCGGAAAGGGTTACACTCACAAAAGACATCTCCAACTGCCACAAATCAACGAAAGCTGCTTCTTGTTTTCAGCATACGGTATGATATCGTTCTCAGGTCAAGGAGATTCCTGTAATTCTTTTGAGGATCGCACTCAAATAAATAAGGCGAATCGCATCTTACTTGCGATCCGCCTTTTTTCGTTTACACGTTCTGTTTGCTTTCCACTGTCGTACCTAGATTATGTTCCATATAATCCTTGCCCCATTCATACATCGAGTCAAGAATGGGAATGAGGGTTCTTCCTTGGTCGGTGAGGGAGTATTCCACTTTCGGCGGAACGACCGGATAGATTTCGCGGTGCACAATCAGGTGTTCTTCCAGTTCGCGCAATTGAGTCACCAGCATGCGCTGCGTAATGCCCGGCATCAGGTTTTTCAGTTCGCCGAACCGTTTTGTTCCTTCTTTGCCCAAATGCCACAGGATCAGCATCTTCCACTTTCCGCCGATGATGGAAAGGGTCAGTTCTTTTTCGCAATTAAAGCTTTTTTCTCCCAAGTTGGGCATGTTCTTCGCTTCCTTCCAGTATTTTTCCAGCGTTTGCCGGTTCCAAAATGAATTTATCGATGGCGTGCATTACACCTTCGTCATTGTTCGAGAGGGAAATATAATCCGCCATGTCTTTTACTTCCTGGACAGCATTTCCCATGGCGATGCCGAAACCGGCTGCCTTCAACAGTTCAGCATCGTTGTGGTTGTCGCCGATGCCGATGATTTCTGAACGGTCGATGCCCAACTCGTTCGCCAAGAAAAAAAGGGCGCTTCCTTTATTGGCTTCCGGATGTGTTACTTCCAGGTAAGTTCTCTTTGATTTTGCGATATAGGCGGACTCCCCGAATAATAACTGCAATTCCTTTTGCAGGGGATCCAAAACTTCCGGCTCGTCAATAAAGAGCAATTTCGTAAATCCTTTTTGAGCCAGCGCGATTAGGTCCGGCTCTATCGTATACGGAACTTGGACGGCATTCGCATAAGCAATCAGCTTGTCTGTTTCTGCAGCACCGTAAAGAATGTCGTCTTGGTAGACTTGCAGGTGAATATTTTTCTCACGGGCGATTGTGAGCAGTTTTTCTGCAATATCAGGGGAGACCGGGCGTTCATACAATGCTTCCGCTTCGCCTGCGATTCTGATCATAGCACCTTGGTAGGTGATCAGCGGGGCATGGATCCCCAACTGCTCGGCAATCAATTTAGCGGATGAAAACATCCTCCCCGTCGCAATCGTTACCACGGTTCCCATTCGGATCGCTTTTTGGATGGTCGCCGCGGTATTCGGTGAAATGGTCAACTCATCCGTGAGCAGCGTGCCGTCAAGATCGATTGCTATCATTTTATACATGGGCTCTCTCCTTGAAGTTTCTTTTTATCCTGCTTTCTGAAGCGATTAAAAATTCAGTTCATCAAACAGCAGAACTCGGGCAGGTGAAGCATCCGTACCCGTTAATTTTAATGGCGCCGCCACCATGAAGTATTCGCCTTGCTGGACTTCCTTTAAAGCCAAACCTTCTATGATGATGATGTCATGGGCAAATAAAGTTTTATGCGTCGGATGGCCTTCCTGGCTTCGTTCGATGCCAAGTGCGTCTATTCCAACTCCGCGAATCCCCACTTGGGACAGATAGTCTGCGCCGTCTTCCGCAAGAAAAATGAAATCAAAATTGAAATTTTCGTCAAATGAGTTTTTCGTTTTAAATAGAACAAAGTCATCTTTTTCGAGCTCGAATCTTTCCAGATCCGCTTTTGAAATGCCTTTCTCTGTTGCGGTCAAATCCAAGACTTTGCATTTTCCGACAAGTTTATCCAACGGAATCGATTCAAACGTTTCTCCATCCACAATCATATGAAGCGGGGCATCGATATGGGTCCCGGTATGGACATCCATCTCCAGGCGCGTTTCAGTTACATAGCCGTTTGTCCGCGGGTTTATTTTTGGCTGTTTTTCCGGTTTGTCCTTATAGACGGCCATTCCTTCGTAGATGGTACCTGTTACATCATACATTTTCATTTCTTCCATCCTTTCGTTGCGCACATTATTTTAAGCAGTACGTTCACATTGGCATGTTATTTACATGTCTGTCCAGTGAAAGCTCTTGAGTCCGCAACATTGCAATAACGACCGGTGGATCGTCCCTGTATCTCGCTGAACAATGAAAATAAGCCTGAGCCGAAATGACTTCAGGCTCAGGCTTATTGGTTTTCATTCTAAATTGGCGTGTCTGCCGTACATGGTGTCGGATTTCAGCCCTTTTTTATCCATAAACCTTAGAATCACCGCATCGTAGAAAAGGAGAAGCGATTGCTCGAACAGGGAGCCCATCGGTTGAATGGATTTGCCGCTTTCGCCGTCCGCTTTCGCTTGAGCCGGTATTTCAATCACGATGTCCCCGAGGCTGCCGATTGCAGACTCCGGATTTATGGTGATGGCCACTACCGTTGCCCCGATGGCTTTCGCTTTTTTCGTCATGGCAACAAGGCTTTGGGTTTCGCCGGAACCGGAACCGACGATGAAAATATCATCAGGTTCCAGATTCGGAGTTACCGTTTCCCCTACCACATATGCATCCAGTCCCACATGCATCATGCGCATGACGAATGCTTTCGCCATAAAGCCGGAGCGGCCGCCGCCTGCCACAAATATTTTTTTTGCCTGCAGGATGCCAGCCACCAGTTTTTCGGCTTGTGCGTCATCAATGAGCGTGAGGGTCTGTTTCAGTTCATCCAATATTTCATCGGCGAAGCCTGTGGTGTTCATGTTATACCGTTACGCTTTCTTTGATCAACTGTTGGATTTTCTCAGCTTCTGCGCCTTTGTCTTCTTTGCTTGTGATGCCGCCGCCGACGATGATCAGGTCAGGTTGTGCTTTGATCACTTCAGGCAATGTCTCCAGTTTGATGCCGCCTGCAATGGCTATACGGGCATTTTTCACGACGCTTTTGATGGTGCGCAGGTCTTCAAATGAATCTTTGCCTTCTGCCTGCAAGTCGTATCCAGTGTGTACACAGATGTAATCCGCGCCAAGCAGGTCAAGTTCTGCCGCACGTGTTTTGATATCTTTGACGGCAATCATATCAACCAGGATTTTCTTGCCTGTTTTTTTAGCTTCTTCAACTGCGCCTTTAATGGATGAATCTTCTGCTTGTCCAAGGATTGTAACGATATCTGCTCCTGCAGCAACCGCATTCGACACTTCATAAGCTGCCGCGTCCATGATTTTCACATCTGCGAGAACTTCCAGATTCGGAAAGGCTGCTTTCATTTCTGAAACGGCTTTTAGGCCTTCTTTGTTGATGACCGGCGTTCCGATTTCAACGATATCGATAAATGCCTCTACTTCTTTAACTAATTCGATTGCTTGTGGAATGTCTACTAAATCTAATGCCAATTGTAATTTCATATATGTGTATCTCCTCGTTTTTTGATTTTGCTTCCCGCTCAGTGTAAGCCTTGCTGTTGATTATGTGAAGTACGCACTTTAATCGCACATACTGACAAATTGTATACTATCAGGTCCTGCTTGGGTTAGGCGGGGCGTCAATGCTGCTGCGATTGGATGAAGTCGACGATTCTCCTAAGCGCTTTTCAACAGCAATCCAATTAGGCGGGGAACCAGCCTGCAGGAAAGATGCAGGCGAAGAGTTCGGGCGGCAGGGTTGCAAAGGAGCTGGCGCAGGGAAGGTGAACAAGTTCCGCTTGTCCCAGCCGTCTGCTTTTCAGAGCGTAAGGGAGACGGTATAGTATTTCTCACTATGTGCTGCTAAACTGCGTACTATCATAAAAGTAGGCAAGTCCTTATACTGAAACCTGTTGCGATAATCAGATAGGTGTGAAAGCCATGGCTGATAAAGTGGGAGGATTCAATATATGGACAACGAGAGTCAGACAGAAGGATTCGATTTAAAAGATGCATCAGTTGAATTCCAAAACGAATGGTCAATGGAAGGCATGACTTTTGTTTTGTTCGGCGCCACAGGAGATTTAGCTCAACGAAAACTGTTTCCTGCGCTTTATAATTTATATCTGGATGAGAAATTACCGGAAACGATGTCGATCATAGGGTTGGGCAGAAGGAATTATTCAGATAAGGTATTTCAAGAAAAAGTGGAACAAGCACTCTATGCGTACTCCCGCAGAACCGTTCAAAGCGGATCTTTGCCGGATTTCTTAAAGAAATTCCGGTATTGCATATTCGATGCAACGGAAAAAGAAGCTTATCGCCAATTGCACGAACTTGTTGAAAAAAGAGAAAATGAACTGGACATTCCACAAAACCGGCTGTTTTATCTGTCTGTGGCACCGCGCCTGATCGATGTGATTGCTTCCGGCCTTTATACAAGCGGAATTACGCAAGGCAAAGGATGGAAACGCCTCATTGTCGAAAAACCATTTGGACGAAACTTGGAAACGGCAAGAGCATTAAATCAGAATTTGAGAAAAGTGTTCAACGAAGATGAAATCTACAGAATTGACCACTATCTTGGCAAGCCGATGGTTCAGAATCTGAGAACCCTGGTTTTAGCGAATCCGGTCTTGGGATCGCTGCTGAATCATGAAGAAATTTCAAATGTCCAAATTACGGCAAGCGAAACAGTAGGAGTGGAAAGCCGGGCTGATTATTACGATCAGGCAGGAGCTGTACGCGATATGGTCCAGAACCACCTTCTGCAATTGGTGATGATGACCGCCATTCACTTGCCGGACAGCCTCACGGGAAATAACAGCGGCATTAAAAAGACCGACATCATAGAATCTCTTCAACCGATCTTGAAGGAACATGCACACCGCACCATCGTCCGTGGGCAATACGAACCTGGAGAGATTGAAGGGGCGCCAGTTGCTGGATACAGGGAAGAGCCAGGAGTCGATGAGCTGTCGAAGAACGACACTTATTTTGCCGCACGAATCGCCATCGATCACCCGTCGTGGAAAGGAATCCCTTTTTATATACGAACAGGCAAGCGAATGAATGCAAAGTCCACACAAATCGTCATCGAGTTTGAGAACAAGGCGATGGATACAAGGGGGCTGCAGGGAACCTCGCCCAATTTGGTGATGCTTGAAATCAGTCCGAATGAAAGCATTTCGCTGCGCATAAATTTAAAAGATGCTTCTAATAATCGCTTCAATCCTGTTTGGACCAGTTTGTCCAGCAATTCAAAAGACCAGCCGGAAGCATATGAGTTGCTGCTGTATGACGCATTGCGCGGCAACTCGACATTTTTTGCTGACTGGCAAGAAGTGGAGTTGTCATGGAACTGGATTCAACCGGTATTGGAAGCGTTCAACGAAGATTTGCTGCCTTTGCATTTCTATCCCGCAGGTTCAAGGGGACCGATAGTTGCGAATGAATTATTGACGGCCGATCAATATAAGTGGTGGTAAGAAAAATCGCTGCACTGCTGGCGTTTGGCGGAATATTCAAGCAATTGGTTTGAAACCGAGAGTTATTTGTCTTATGATAAAGAGGCATCAAGGAGTGAAAGTTCACAGAGCTAAGGCAGCATCACAAATTGAGGAGGAATTTATCCATGACGAAGATCGGTATCATCACAGGAAGCACACGCCCGGGACGCAATAGCGTACAGGTTGCGGAATGGGTCAAAAGCATTGCGGACAAACGCGGGGACGCTGAATACGAAATCGTGGATCTGAAGGAATATAATCTGCCGATGTACGCAGAGCCGATTTCGGCAGCCTACAGCCAGGATTACCAGACCCCTGAAGCGATTCCGTGGTCTAAAAAAATTGCGGAGCTTGATGGTTATGTTTTCATTTGCCCCGAGTACAATCACGGTGTGACATCGGCCTTGAAAAATGCCATCGATTATCTTTACGTGGAATGGAACAACAAAGCGGCAGGCATCGTCAGCTACGGCTCGTCAGGTGGAGTACGGGCAGCCGAAGCCCTCCGTATTATCATGGCTGAACTGCAAGTGGCTACAGTCAGAGCGCATCCCGCGATGTCCCTGTTCACGGATTTCGTCAATATGAACGAATTCAAACCGGCGGATGTCCACGAAGGTTCGGTCACGACGCTGCTCGATCAGGTCAATGCCTGGACGAATGCGTTTGAACCTCTTCGGAATAAGTAAATCGATAACCTATTATAAAAGATGACAGAGAGCGATCCGGAACATGCGGATCGCTCTTTTTTGATGAATGATAGCAGGAATGCTTGAACACCGATTAGTGGAACATCCGGCAAGTTGACAAAAAGTTTTGTAAGGAGTATATTTGGTTTAATCAATATTCAAATAATCAGATATACTATAAAAGGAGAAAAGAAGGTCTTTCATATGGAAAAAAAGTCGATGTTTACTGGAAGGTACGCGGGCTATTCATTCCAAAGCTTTAAAAAAGACCTTTTATCGGGCCTTGTAGTGGGGGTAATAGCAATTCCATTAGGGATGGCTTTTGCCATCGCTTCCGGAGTGAATCCGGAATACGGGATCTACACCACCATCATTGCCGGAATTTTGATATCGCTGTTCGGTGGATCGAAATTTCAAATCGGCGGACCTACCGGAGCCTTTATCCCGGTGCTATTTGCCATCGTCATTGCCTACGGCTACGAAAGCCTGCTGCTGGCAGGCTTTATGGCCGGCATCATCCTGCTCTTCATGGGAATCTTTAAACTGGGTTCGTTGATCCAATACATCCCCCGACCAGTCACAATCGGCTTCACCTCAGGGATTGCCGTCATTATTTTCGTCGGGCAGATTGCAAACTTCCTGGGATTGACCGATGTGAAAAAGCATGAATCGTTTCTGGCAAACGCAAAAGAAATCTTCCTGCACATTGGTACGATTAACGTCAACAGCGTTATAATTGCCGCTGTTTGCCTTGCGACTATGCTGGTGACACCTAAATTTATCCCGAAAGTTCCAGGTCCTTTAATCGGTTTACTCGTTTCCACGGTAGTAGCGAGTGTTTTTTTTGCAGGTGAAATGGCTACGATCGGTTCGACTTTCGGGGAAATCTCAAACTCCCTCCCAAAATTTCAGTTTCCAGAAATCACTTTCGAACGGATTCAGCTGCTGATCGGCCCCGCTTTCGTCATTGCCATGTTGGGCGGAATCGAATCCTTACTGTCCGCTGTCGTTGCAGATGGCATGAGCGGCAGCAAACACAACAGCAACCGGGAGCTGGTAGGACAAGGAATCGCGAATATGGTCACTCCTTTATTCGGGGGAATTCCCGCTACCGGTGCCATCGCCCGGACAGCCACCAATATCAAAAATGGGGCCGTTTCTCCTTTTTCTGGTGTCATCCATGGCGTGGTTGTTCTGCTGGTTCTCTTGCTTTTTGCCCCTTATGCTTCAGTAATTCCACTCGCCAGCATGGCGCCTGTACTGATGATTGTTGCCTGGAATATGAGTGAAAGACATACATTCATCGATCTTCTGAAAATGAAAACCGCGGATTCCCTGGTTTTGGCTGCCACTTTTTTATTGACTGTTTTTGTCAGTCTGACCGTCGCTGTTCAAGTCGGGTTATTATTCGCTGTCATTTTGTTCACCAAGCAAATGAGCGAACTGTTGGTCACAGCCAAAGCGTTGCCGGACCCGAACCATAAAGACGAAAAAATGGCGACCCATATGGTGACGGATATCCACGATTGTCCGCAGATCAGCATCTATAATGTGGAAGGGCCGCTCTTTTTCGGTTCTGCCCAAGCTTTCGAACAATCCATTATGAATACGATCAACTACAAGCCCAATGTGCTGATGCTCAGAATGGGAAAAGTGCCTTATATGGATACAACCGGCGAATCCTATTTATCGAGCATCATCAAAGATTTTTCAAAACACGGAACAGTTGTGATCTCCGGCATGAAACCGCATCCCATTAGTGTAATGAAAAAAACAGGGTTGTATGGCTATACTGGAGAAGAGCATTTCTTTGAACATACCGGCGAAGCCATCGACTTTTCATTAAACAAGCTCGACAGAAACAAATGTCTGGGCTGCCAACATTTTGCCTTTAAGGAATGTACGGCTCTTTCGGCTGGATTGGAGTTCCGCAAACCGGAAACAGCAGGGGTGAAGAAAACTTGAAATAGCTATAGAAAGGAAGGGATAGAATTTGGACATGGAAATGCAGCAGTTTAAATCTGAGTTTTTTAAAGCACTGGCACACCCGCTTCGCATTCGGATTCTGGAGATTTTAGCCGAAGGGGCTAAAAGTGTCAATGAAATCCAACAACTCGCGGAAAGCGAAGGCTCGACCGTCTCGCAGCAGTTGACCGTCTTAAGGTCGAAGAACATCGTCACAGGCAGCAAAGAAGGAAACCGGGTCATTTATTCATTGCGGGATCCGATGATCATCGAATTATTGGATGTGGCGAAGAAAATTTTCAACAACCAGCTATCGGAAACCATTACCATATTGGACCGGCTCAATTACACAGATAAAGCAGAATGAAAAAAGAGAACAGAGAGGCTTTTAGTAAGCCACCGATAAAAAGGAAGTGGGGAGAGCGTGCCCATTTCCTTTTTTTATATGGAGTAAAAAGCGGAAATGTAGGTATAGATGTTTGTTCACAGAGCAAAAAAGATAATTCAGCTCAAATGATTGACTCCCCCAAATACACATGTTATGATTATCTCGAATTAAAGATATATTAATTAAGAGTAAATGAGGTGAAACGCATGAATATGCCAAATCTCAATTTGAAAGCATTGACTGTACTCGTTCGAGCCGCTGACGCTCTTCATGAATTGATCAAAAAGGACGTTGCACAATACGGTTTGAACCCGACTGAATTCTCGGTATTGGAATTGCTTTACCACCGGGGCAGACAACCGATTCAACTGATCGGCAAAAAAGTGTTGATTGCCAGCAGCAGCATCACGTACGTCATCGATAAACTGGAAACAAAACAATACGTCGTCCGGCAGGCGTGTCCGGAAGACCGGCGCGTGACATTTGCGGAATTGACCGATCGGGGCCGGCAATTGATGGATGAGATTTTTCCGAAGCACGAACAAGTGATCAATCAGGCATTTGAGGGTATGGAACAGCAGGAAATGGAAGAGATGATTGAGGCGGTCAAAAAGATCGGCTACCAATCACAGCGTGTTTAAATTTTTTTAATCCTATATCTCGAAATCGAGATAATGACAATACTTACACAACGAGGAGAGATTTATTATGAACGAATTAAAAGGAATCCACCACGTAACCGCCATCACCAGCAGTGCAGAAAAGAACTACGAATTTTTCACCTACGTCCTGGGCATGCGTCTGGTCAAGAAAACTGTGAACCAGGACGATATCCAGACCTATCATTTATTCTTTGCCGATGACAAAGGTTCGGCCGGAACGGATATGACCTTCTTTGATTTCCCGAACATCCCGAAAGGCACTCACGGCACGAATGAAATCTACAAAACGGCTTTCCGCGTACCGACCGACGAAGCATTGGCTTACTGGATTAAACGCTTTGATAAATACGACGTGAAACACAAAGGCATCCAAGAGGTATTCGGCAAGAAAACCATTTCCTTCGTCGATTTCGATGACCAGCAATACATGCTGGTGTCGGATGAGCACAATGAAGGCGTGGCATCCGGAACACCGTGGCAGAACGGCCCGGTTCCGCTGGAGTTCGCCATCACCGGACTCGGCCCGATCCATATCCGCATTGCGGAATTCGATTATTTCAAGGAAGTATTGGAAAAAGCCATGCTGATGCGCCAAGTCGCAAAAGAAGGTTCCTTCTATTTATTCGAAGTAGGCGAAGGCGGAAACGGTGCGCAGGTGATCGTCGAGCACAACAAATTGCTTCCGCAGGGGCAGCAGGGCTTCGGCACCGTCCATCATGCCGCATTCCGTGTAGCCGATACCAGCGTCTTGCAGGAATGGATCGACCGTATGCAAAATCTTGGCTTCAATACATCCGGCTATGTCGACCGTTTCTTCTTCGAGTCGCTGTATGTACGTGTAGCACAAGGCATCCTGTTCGAATGGGCTACAGACGGACCAGGCTTCATGGGCGATGAGCCTTACGAAACCTTAGGGGAAAACTTATCCTTGCCGCCATTTTTGGAACCGAAACGCGACCAGATCGAGAAACTGGTCCGTCCGATTGATACCGTACGAAGCAAGCGCACCATCGAAAAAGAATATCTGTAAAAAGGGGAAAATAAACTTGAGCATTTTCAGTAAATTATTCGGCAAACAACAAACAGAACAACAACAGGAGGAAACGACAATGGAAAAATTGAACATCGGCATCATCTTAGGATCAACAAGAGAAGGGCGCTTAAGCCCACAGGTAGGGAACTGGGTCAAAGAATTGGCAGACAAACGCGGAGACGCGAACTATACAATCATCGACATCGCTGACTATAAATTGCCGCTTTTAGGCGAAAACGGCGGAGACGCATCAGGCGCAGCAGCATGGTCTGAAGCAGTCGCGAAACAAGACGGCTTTGTCTTCATCGCACAGGAATACAACCACTCGATCACGGGATCGCTGAAGAACGCACTCGATTACCTGCGTGTGGAATGGAACAACAAAGCGGCAGGCATCGTATCCTACGGTTCAGTCGGCGGCGCACGCGCTGCAGAACACTTGCGGGGCATCTTGGGTGAATTGTCCGTAGCGGATGTACGCGTCCATCCGGCATTGTCCCTGTTCACGGATTTCGAAAACGGAGCCGAACTGAAAGCAGCGCCGGTCCAAGCAGATTCAGTAAACCAAATGCTTGATCAGGTCATCCCATGGTCAACAGCGTTGAAAACCATCCGCTAGTTTTTTTAACTATATAAGTTGAAGTAATAATGCAACATAGTCGATATTCCGCAAAACAGCTGCGAAGACATTAGCCGTAGCTTGCGAGGAGAATGTCTTTGCGACGTAGTGCGCAGCACGAAGGAGCACGGTTTTAAAAGCTACGCTATGGAGACGGGTATGGTCTTCGCTGTTTTGCTCCATATCTTTAGAGATTTCTCTCAACGCCGGCGCGGCCGCTGATTGGCGGGAGCTTTGTTCATAGTGCCAAAGCATTTTATATGCTATTTCTCTAGTTCTCTAGTTCAACTTATATAATCACAGAATGTGCAGGAATACCCGCACATTCTGTTTTTTTTCGCTACAATGGAGAAATAGAGGGAATGGAATAGATGAATAGCTTATCGTATTCTTTCACATGCTTATTCATACAAGACATCCCGCCAGCAAAGGAGCAGATAAACATGATTTCAATTGATCCGGAACAAAACAAGGAACGCGACAATTACAAGCTGTTGGTCGGTTCGATCATCCCGCGGCCCATCGCCTTCGTCACCACACAGTCAGAAGAGGGCGTCGTCAATGGCGCACCGTTCAGTTATTTCAACATCGTCTCCTCCAATCCGCCGATGGTTTCTGTATCGATTCAGCGGCCAACAGGCGAGTGGAAAGACACGGCACGCAATATTTACGGAAACGGTGAATTTGTGGTGCATATCGTGGACCGGGACAACGTCGGGAAAATCAATGAAACCGCCGCTTCTTTGCCGCCTTCGGAAAGTGAAGTGGACATGGCGGGGCTGACAAAAGTGCCGAGCACTAGAGTATCGGTGCCGGGCGTCAAGGAATCAAAAATCCGTATGGAATGCCGTTTGGTGCAGTCTGTCCCGTTTGGCGGCGACGGTCCGGGCAGTGATTTGTTCATCGGTGAAATCGTCCAGTTCCATGTGGACGAAGCCATTTATGAAAATGGCCGCATCGATCCAAGAGGACTGGATGCCGTCAGCCGTTTAGCCGGATCCAGTTATGCAGCGATGGGTGAAATTTTTTCATTGGATCGGCCGAAATAGAAAACGGGGTGAAACAGATGAGTCTGGCAAGTTACATCGGCTGCAACATCGAAATACCCGAAACAGATGAAGATTCGGAGGATCTCATCCACATCGGCAATTGCTTTTCGGAAATATACAATCGGGAGGCTGTAAAAAAACATCAATTTTCGACTCCATTTATATACGAGGTTTCCACCGATTGGGGAATCGAGATTTCTGCAGGTATTTCCCGGGAAACGTCTATGGAGTCTAAAGTGAAACTGATGCGGTTGTGTGAAATTATGGAGAACCATCTCAGTGAAGGGGATTTCTTTGAACTTTACAGCTGCTGGATTGGGGAAGAGGACGACGACCGCGCTGGGGAAATTACCTTGCAGCTGGGTGGTTTTGATGTGGAACAACTTGAAATGCCCGAAAAGACACTAGTGCGGTTCGTAAAATAATTCCCATTTCACAGCAACGACAAGAAAATCGGTTTGGGTTCGAAAAACAGGTGTTGATTAAAGAAGAGTTGAATAATAAAAGCAGTTGATTTCTCAACTGCTTTTTTCGTTTAAATTGATCTGACAGAATGCAATCCATTCACAAGCAGGCCCCTAAATTGTTCGGCTGTCAGCGGCCGGCTGTAGTAATACCCCTGGATTTCGTCACAGCCCAGTTTCTTCAGCAACGCCACTTGTTCTTCGGTTTCCACCCCTTCGGCTACGACTGACATGTCCAAGCTGTGGGCAAGGAAAATCATGGCTTCGACAAGTGCCCTATCGTAAGGGTTGGAAGCCATATCCTGGACGAACGGCTGGGCAATTTTCAAGTGATTCAGCGGGAACCGCTTCAAGTAATTGAGCGACGAGTAGCCAGTGCCGAAATCATCGATGGCAATGCGGACACCCAATCTTCTCAATTTCTGCATTCGGGAAATAGCTTTTTCCGCATCGTCGACAGCGACGCCTTCCGTAATCTCCAATTCCAGTGAAGACGCCGGAAAGCCGGTTTTTTCAAGTGTCTGGCGGATCATGCTCATCAACTCATCGTCAAGAAATTGCAGGGGCGATAAATTCACGGCCAGTTTCAGTTGGGAGTAACCTGAGTCATGCCATAGTTTGGCTTGCTTACAGGCTGTAGAAAGCATCCATTCGCCCATGGGAAGAATCAGGCGGGTTTCTTCCGCGAGTGGAATGAATTCTCCAGGAGAAATGGTTTTGCCCGCTGGAGTCTGCCAGCGGATCAAGGCTTCCATGCCGATGATATCACCTGTTGCGGCTTGGATCTGCGGCTGGTAATGCAGGATGAACTCTTCTTTCGCGATAGCCCGGCGCAGCTCATTTTCGAGTGCAATTTTTCGGGAAGCGATAAAGGCCATGTCATCCGAAAAGAACTGAAAATTGTTTTTGCCTTTTTCCTTGGCGTTATACATCGCATTGTCTGCATTTTTCAACAGTTCATCCGGCGTTTCGCCGTCTTCCGGATAAACGGCAATGCCGATGCTCATGGAGACATGCAATTCCTGTCCCTGGATGGTCAGGGGTTTTTCAAGAGCTGACTGCAGCCTTCGGATCAAAGGCACCATATCTTGCTGGGAATGGAAATTATTCAAAATCAATGTGAATTCGTCGCCGCCCTGCCGGGAAATGGTATCGTTGGAACGCAGGTTTTCCTGCAGTTTTTGGGCGAATTCCTGCAGCAGCAAATCACCGAATTCATGGCCGAATGTATCATTGACGTTCTTAAAGCGGTCCAAATCAATGAACACTACAGCGAGTTTCTGGGAAGTCTGACTGGCAGCCGTCAAGGCGCTTTCCAGCTTCTCGAGATAGAGCCTTCTGTTCGGCAGGCCGCTCAATGCGTCATGGTAAGCCATGTGTTTCATTTGGTCGACGGCTTTTTCCAGCAGATCATTTTTGGAAGTGACTTCCTCTGTGCGTTGCTCCACTTTGTGCTCGAGAACAGAGGTCAGTTGATGGTAGCTGGCCAGTAATTTTCGGTTATCCCGCAAAGTGAAGATTTGTCTAGTGATAATGAGAATGACTGAAACGCCAGCTCCTGCGATTAAGCCGTTCATGTCTCCTTTTTGTTCAAAAATCATGATGATAAACAGCAGAACAAGGCTGAAATAAGGGAGCAGCAAGCGCAGGGAAATCTGTCCTTCGTCGATCCGTTCGGCAACTTTTTGGGGCGGTGCTTCTGTATGTTCCAGTGCATACAAACCGGCGAGAGCCATCAACAGCAGGCCGAGAGACCATAATGGATCGTAAATACTGCCGGAACTATACCCGCCGTTAGCAGTTGAAAAGAGATAAGCGGTATCTGCCAGAACTTGAACGATTAAGCTCGCTGCAATCAAGCACAGTACCCGGCGCGGAAAAAAGTAAGCAGAACCGATGTAGAAACTGACGGCACCAAACAATAAGAGCAAATCTCCAATCGGATAACTGATGGATACAGCGAAAAGAATGGGAGATACAGAAACTTCTTCTATTAAAGGTTGGATCAGAAAATGCCAGCTTAAGGCTGTGGATACGGCGATAATAATGGCCATATCGAAAAGAAATTTAATCTGATAGGAGTTTTCCTTCCTTTGTCCAAGCTGGTAAGCGAAAGCTGCTATGTAAAAAAAGATTTGAAGGAAGAAAAACAGGTCAGCCCATCCGGGATAGCTGACTTCCACATGTGCAATATTACGGCTATAGAACCAAATGCCTTCGGCGACTGAAAAGCTGTAACATCCGAGTGACGTCAATAACCAAAAATAGCGGTCCTTGCTGGAAGATTTCAAAAAGACCATGAATAAGACCGTTCCGGCAATTACAGGAACCAAGGGGATCAGCCAGGACATAAGGCTGATTCCCGACAGAGGCATAATGCTGCTGTCCGAACCAAGTAAAGTCCAAGCATAGTAAAATAAGATATAAATGAAACTGCAATAGATGAACAGCTTCTGGATTTTGGAAAGAGCGATAGTTTTCACCTCATTAGGTCTGAAAAGAATAGAATGCCGAATTCTGAATTTATTAATATTTCCTCTAGTATAGACAAGTTCCTCCTATAAAGGAACAGTGTGTTTACAGATAATAACAATTTCTGGAGAGTGGAAAGGAAATCTTGAAAGAAAAACCGACTTGGCAATGAAACAGTAAGTTTGTAACTGTACCCGAAAAACGGGATACTAGGTCTATATGCAGAAAATGCAGCGGGCCTGGGTTTTCAGCAGCCGGAAAAAGCGCGAAATTCCCGAAGCTTGCAAAAGGAGGATATTCAATGTCGATTTATTCATTCCAGACAACATTATCGAACGGGGAAGAAATGCCACTTGAGACTTTTAAAGGGGACGTTCTTTTGATCGTCAATACCGCCAGCAAATGCGGATTGACTCCCCAATACGAAGAATTGGAAGAGCTGTACAAAACCCATAAGGAAAAAGGATTGCAGATTGTCGGTTTCCCGTGTGACCAGTTCGGCGGTCAGGAGCCGGGAACGGATGAGGAAATTTCGGAATTCTGCTCCGTCAACTATGGCGTCAGTTTCCCTCTTTCCCAAAAAATCGAAGTGAATGGCGAAAGCGCCCACCCGATTTACGAGTACTTGCGCAGCAAAGCGCCAGGGGATGCAGAATTCGATGAAGCCGGCGCCTTGCAGAAAGAAGACCGCGACATGCTGGAAAGTTCCGACATCCAGTGGAACTTCACCAAATTCCTGGTCGACCGTAAAGGAAATGTCGTCCACCGTTTTGCACCAACTGTGAAGCCGAAAGCGATGGAACAGGTCATTGAACAATTATTGGAAGAATCTCAATAAAAGACATAGCAAGATGAACAGAAAAGCACAGCCGAAACGGGTTTAAATCCCGCCTTGGCTGTGCTTTTTGATTTGTTTCAGCTTCATTTAAAGAATGGCATACAATAGGGAAATGACGGCATAGGAAATCAGCCAGATCAGCAAGGCGAATGTGAAATTCATCTTAAAGGCGATATAGATGGATGACTTTCTGCTGATGGCGGCGAGCAACAGATTCAACCCTGAAAACGGTGAGGTCATAATGGCCAGCATCCAGCTGGCGAACAAGCCGACGCCCAAATACAGATGGTCTTCCGCAAATAGCGGGGAGTTGCTCAAGGTGATGGCCAGGATGGTTGCGGTAATGATGGGATGGATGCCGATCCAGGACGGGATGGACATCAGCACTGCCATGACCGGGAGCAGCAGCAGGACATGGGTGATGTTCAAGCTCTCGAGAAGGTAACGGATCCAATCATCGGCTCCGTTGTTCAGAAGCGCGGTGCCGAATGCGCCAGCCATAATGAAAATCGATAATTCATTGCCCATTGAAGCGATTTTTCCGCTCGCATAGCCTTGCAGGTTTTCAATTAGCTCCCGCGGTGTGCCCAACAACAATGACCATACGAAAGAGACCGCAATCGCCGCTAAAGGAACAATCGTCAATACTGACAACTCAGTCAGATTTTCGATGACGAGAATCATCGCAGTGACGGCCAGCAGGATTAACGCGAGTTCAAACACTTTGCGTTTCGCAAGCTTCAATGGGACCGTACTCTTTATCGAAGAGGCTTCAGGGATGGGCCGGCTTTTTCTTCGTTCATTCCAAAATCCGAGAGCCATCATGATTACGGTGATGGCAAGGCCAATCGGGAAAAGCTGCAGCCAGCTGACCTCGAAATAGGAAAGCACCAATGCCATGGAAATGAAATAGGGCGACCACATGAATGCCATGACGAATCCTCTGCTCAATGCTTTCAGACGGACTTCATCAAACGGCTTGAAAGAAGGCGTGTCGGTCAGGTCGTAGAGGATCGGCAAGGTTCCGACATTCATGACGGCTCCGATGCTGCCGGCAGCGACGGTCGAGAACAGGTAAAGTTGATGTGTTTTTTTGATGTAGTGAGCAAAAATGACTTCTATGTATTTCAGGTACTGGCCTTGCTGAATCGGAACGGACAGCAACGGGACGAAAATGAAAATCGCCAGCAAGTTGATGTTGGTCTGAAGCGCCATGAAAAATTCCCGGATGCCTGCTGAGGTTGGTTCCAACAATAATCCGACAGCAAACAGCACCGAAATCAGGATTTTAGGCATCCGCGGCAGTGTCGGGAAATAGGAAACGAGTACGGCCAGCGCAAACAGGCTGATCAAAAAAGGTGCATAAGGGATAGGGATGAAGAATGACAGCAAGTAGATGCCTCCCATAAGCAAGGTGGTGAGAGGACGGATAGCCGGTTTCATAGAGAGGACTCCTTTGCAAGACACTGCAGTCTGGTTTTACTCAGTTTGACAGAAAAATTCCAGGGCGTCTTGGGAAATGCATCGATGATTAAAGGAACACTAAATTATTAGAAAAGACCAGCTCGGTTGGTATATGCTTGTAAATCATGTCATCAAATAAACCGCCTTAATCAAGTAAAGGCGGTTTGTCTGTCTATTGCGTAAATTAGAAGTGAAGAAGGTAAATGTTATTCTCTCCAAACCACCGTCTTCTGTTCCTTCTCATTCACACTCAGCTGAAAAACATCCGGACGTGAATAATGGCCGGAGACGTCAAAGTCGAACTGGCTTTCAGCGATTTGGTCCAGGTCGAGTTCGGCATAGAGGATCGTTTCTTCTCCGTACACCGGCTCTACGATCAATTCTCCCAACGGTCCGGCGATACAACTGCCGCCTCGGGACATTTCCTCAGGCAAATCTTTGAATTCATCCCGGGATGAGATTTCTTCAGGATACATGGATTTTGTCGAGTACTGGTTGCAGGACAGCACGAAGCAGCGGCCTTCTGCAGCCACATGGCGAACGGTGGCTGTCCATGTGTCGCGCGCATCGGCAGTGGGCATGACGTAAATCTGGATGCCTTTTTCGTACATGGCGGCACGCGCCAGAGGCATGTAATTCTCCCAGCAGATCAAGGCGCCGAGGCGTCCGTACGGTGTATCAAAGACCGGCAACGTGCTGCCGTCTCCCTGGCCCCAAATCAAGCGTTCGGACCCCGTCGGTTTCAGTTTGCGGTGCTTGCCGAGCAGTTCGCCATCGGGGCCGAAAAACAGGGCTGTGCAATACAAAGTACCCTGGCTGCCGGCTGTATCTTTTTCGATGACGCCGATGACAACATAGGCATCTGCTTGCTTCGCCGCTTTGCCGATTGTTTCTGTTTCAGGGCCTGGTACGGTGATGGAATTATCCCAATAGCGCCGGAAATCTTTACGGCCTTCCGGGGAACGGCTGCCGACGACGGCGCCAAACGACATGCCGCGCGGATAGGCGGGAATGAACGCTTCAGGGAAAACAATGATCTTTGCGCCTTGCGCTCCAGCTTCTTCGATTAACCGAACCGTCTTCAACACGCCTTTTTCCTTGTCCATGATTTCAGAGCCGGCTTGGACGACGGCTACTTTGAATTTCTTGTCTTTTTCCATCGATCTCATCCTTTCGTAACTTATTCCATTCTATCATTGTTATAATATTCATATAACTAAGTGAATAATTTTATTCAATGAAGGAGAATCCATATGAAACCAAAAGTTTATCTTGCACGGCCAGTCTCAAAAGAAGTGGAAGCATATATAGGCGAGCATTGCGATTACCGAAAGTGGGAAGGAAAAGGAAAGATCCCGCAGGACGTCCTGATGGAAGAGCTAAAGGACGCGGAAGGGGTGCTCGTGCAAAATGCCTCCGTGACGAATGAATTGCTGGAGCAGGCGCCGAAGTTAAAAGTCATCAGCAATTCAGCGGTCGGCTACGATTCTTTCGACTTGGAAGCGATGAAACAGCATGGGGTACTCGGCACGCATACGCCATTCGTGCTGGATGAAACAGTGGCGGATCTGGCTTTCAGCCTGGTGCTTGCCACAGCAAGGCGGGTGCCGGAGCTGAACAACTTCGTCAAACAAGGAAAATGGGGAAAGCAAAAAGATTCCCGGCAATTCTTCGGTACCGACGTGCATCACGCAACGATGGGCATTGTCGGCATGGGCCGTATCGGGGAAAAGATTGTCAGACGGGCGAGGCTCGGTTTTGAAATGGAAGTCCTCTACAACAGCCGGACTCCGAAACCTGAACTCGAAGAGAAGTATGGCATCGCCTACAGCGATCTGGAAAACCTCTTGGAAAAATCCGATTTTGTCGTTTTGATTGTGCCACTGACACCTGAAACGCATCATTTGATGGGAGAGGAGCAGTTTAAAGCGATGAAAGACAGCGCGATTTTGATCAATTGCGCCAGAGGGGCAGTGGTGGATGAAAAAGCCTTGATCGAAGCTTTGGAAAAAGGAGAGATTTCCGGAGCGGGACTCGACGTTTTTGAGCAGGAACCGGTCTCGCCGGACAATCCGCTCCTGCAGATGGATCAGGTCGTCGTCCTCCCGCATATCGGTTCGGCCACAGAACAGACCCGCGCTGCTATGTTGATGAAGGCGGCGGAGAATTTGGTTGCGGGCGTGACAACCGGAGTTCCGGAGAATGTCGTGAAGGAATTACAGGGGCTGTTGGAAACGGAATCTTAACTCCATACGAAAAGGCCAAAGAGCGGATCGCAGCTTCTTTGGCCTTTTTATATGCTTATGTATCCTCTGCTTCTTTTTTGGAAGCCCGTACATACTCCAACCAGAAAATCCACAGCGTCACAGCAACGGCAATCCAAAGGGAAGGGTTTGTGAGCGAAATGCTGTTGCGGGATTCTCCGCCCAGTAATGTCAAGATGGCGAGCACAATCAACGGAACCACAATCATCAGAACAGGGAAGATAATCATGTAACGCTTCTTCTTTCGCTGCGGTTTAAGGGTCACGCCGCTCAGCACCACCATAAGTGCGATGACTGCGAAGAGAATCCACGGAGGTATGCCGAGCGCAGCCAGTGTTCCGGGAAAATAGTCATTGACCAAAAGAGTACATAAATTAACCAATAGGATGGCAACAACAAGCCAATAGATTTTCAAACTAAAAATCCTCTCGATGAAGGCATATTGGATCTGCCTTTTCTTAAGTGTACCAAAAAATATTGGCTAATACAGGTAATTGATTGATTGGAGCAAAATACAGTTTAGTTAATAATGGAAAGAAAATGATAGAATAAAGAAAATTGAGTGTTTAATTTTCAGGAATCACTTTAAATTTTGAGAAGCAGGTGAAGAGTTGTTATGAAGAAAAACATACGTGTAGTTGGAGCAGTAATTATAGATGGTGACAAAATTTTGTGTGCGCAGCGGGGAATGGAAAAAAGCTTGCCTGGCTTGTGGGAATTTCCTGGCGGGAAAATCGAAGAAACTGAAACGCCTCAATCAGCACTGCAAAGAGAAATTCAAGAAGAAATGCATTGTCGGGTGGAGATTGGCGAGCAGGTGGAACATACCGTGTACGAATACGATTTTGGTATCGTCCATTTGACCACATTTTATTGCCAACTAGTTGAAGGGACACCGGTGCTAACAGAACATATAGAAATTCAATGGTTGAAGGCGGATGAACTTGAACAATTGGAATGGGCGCCAGCAGACATACCGGCCATAGAGAAACTGAAACGGACATATCAAATTCAGAAATAAGAAGAGTAGTTAAAGGAAGAGCGGGGGACGGAAATGAACTTTCTGCAGAATTTAGAAGACTCTCTATACAAAGGTTTCATCGATCAAAGAAAACCAAGTGGTGGGCGCTTTAAACCCACTTTACTGATCAACAACACCAAGACAAATGAAACCGTATTGAATTCGATTATTGAGGAATTGGACAGCTGCCAATCATTTCTCTTTTCTGTAGCTTTCGTGACTGAAAGTGGCTTAGCGACTTTAAAAACGCATTTATCGGACCTTGAACGAAAAGGAATCAAAGGCAGAATTTTAACATCGACTTTTTTGAATTTCAATCAACCCAAAGTATTTAAAGAACTTATGAAAATCAATAATGTGGAAGTCCGATTATCAAGCATGAAAGGATTTCATTCAAAAGGCTATATTTTTTCGCATGAGACGCATCAAACCTTGATCGTGGGAAGTTCCAATTTAACGGCACAAGCTTTGAAAGTGAATTATGAGTGGAACGTCAAACTAAGCTCTCATGAAAATGGGGAATTGGTTTCTCATTTCTATCAGCAGTTCGAAGAGGTGTGGGAAAACGCGCAATCGCTGACTGAACAATGGATTACCAATTATGAGCAATCCTATGTTCCCATGGAATACCGAAAAGAATTAACCAATGTGGCTGAATTCCCGGAAGTGTACACAGAAAACCCATTAGAAGAAGCGGTCAACATCAAACCGAATAACATGCAAAAAGCCGCTTTGCAGGAAATCCAGGCGGTACGTGAATCAGGAAAGGACAAGGGGTTGGTTATTTCAGCGACAGGCACTGGGAAAACCTATCTATCTGCTTTTGATGTGCGGGACTTTGCGCCAAAAAGAATGCTGTTTATTGTTCATAGAGAACAAATTCTTCAAAAAGCGAAGTCTGATTTCATTCGAATTCTGGGTGGAATAGAAAAAGATTTTGGGATCTTGTCGGGCAACCTTCGCCAAACAGATGCACGTTATTTATTTGCGACAATCCAAACGATTTCAAAAGAAGAAACGCTCCAGCAATTAGACCCACAAGCGTTTGATTATATTTTGATTGATGAAGTGCATAAAGCGGGAGCCAAGTCGTATCAAAAAGTCATTGAGCATTTTCAGCCAAAGTTCCTAATGGGGATGACGGCAACGCCTGAACGGAGCGATGATTTTAATATCTACGAGTTATTCGATTATAATGTGGCTTATGAAATTCGCTTACAAGAAGCACTGGAAGAAGACATGCTTTGCCCATTTCATTATTTCGGGGTAACAGATGTTGAGTATGAAGAAGGTGTGATTGACGAAGCGACGGTTTTTACGAAGTTGATCACCGAAGAACGTGTGGATCACATTTTACAGAAAATCAATTATTATGGACATTCGGGTGACAAAGTGCGAGGCCTTATGTTTTGCAGCCGAAAAGAAGAAGCGATCAAACTTTCAGGAGAACTGAATCAGCGCGGATTAAAAACCGTTGCCTTGACTGGCCAACATTCGCAGGAAGAACGCGTTTTACAAGTAGACCGGTTAGAAAATGGCGTCATCGATTATATTTTGACTGTGGATATTTTCAATGAAGGCATCGATATTCCAAGCGTCAACCAAGTGGTCATGCTGAGACAAACGCAATCGAGCATTATCTTTATCCAGCAGCTTGGACGTGGACTTCGAAAGCATGGGTCTAAAGAGTTTGTGACAATCATCGATTTTATCGGAAACTACAAAAACAATTACCTCATTCCCGTAGCGTTGTCCGGGGAACGTTCGCAGAACAAAGACAATATCCGCCGGCGAATGAAAGACACGAGTTACATCAAAGGGATTTCCACTGTGAATTTTGAAGAAATCGCGAAAAATCGGGTCTTCTCCGCGATAAAACGAAGCAATTTAAACGATATGAAAATTCTTCGCGAAGCTTATGTAGAGTTGAAAAACAGAATCGGGCATATTCCGCAGCTCCAGGATTTTATCCATCACAATTCCATCGACCCGCTGGTGATTGTTCAAAAATACACGACCTACCACCAGTTTTTATTGAAGCTTAAAGAAATTGATCCCTTGGTAAATGGCTATGAAGAACAGGTGCTGACGATGCTGTCATTGGAAATTCTGAACGGCAAACGGCTGCATGAAATTCTGTTGCTCGAACTATTGCTGGAATACAAACAAGTCACGATGGAAGTCTATAGACAATACATAAGCTCTCATAACTGTTCTACCGATCCAAACACCTTGGCATCGGTGCAACGGGTTATGGACTTAAGCTTTTTCAATCAGGGACCTCGTAAAAAATACGGCAATAAACCACTTGTGGTCTTTGGAGCGGCGGGGATCCAACTGAATGAAGAAATTCAAGAAAGCCTTGAGCGGAATTCAAACTTTAAAGCAATGCTGGTTGATCTGGTTGTGAGCGCGAAAGAGTTAAGCAAAAGCTATGTATGCGATCAAGCTTTGACGCTCTATAAAAAATATACACGCAAAGATGCATGCCGTTTATTGAATTGGACAAGCGATGAAAGCTCTACAATCTATGGCTACAAAACGAAGCATGGCACCTGCCCGATTTTTGTTACGTACCATAAAGATGATGAAGTCGAATCGAGCGTGGCTTATACAGAGGGGTTTGTCAGTCCTGAAATTTTTAAATGGTCGACACGGAGTAACCGTACGTTAGCGTCTGCAGAAGTAAAGACTATCATAGACGCCACAGAAAATAACATTGACCTTCATCTATTTATCAAAAAAGATGACGATGAAGGTGGCGATTTTTATTATTTAGGACAGGCGCTTCCGGACAAAGAAAGTGTGGAGCAAGCGTTGATGAAAGATAAGAATTTAAGAGACATCCCGGTTGTTCATATGCATTTGGCTTTGGAAAATACGGTAGAAGGAAAGTTGTATCGTTACATCGCCAGTGAAGAAAGTTAAATAGAAAAACCGTATCTGCGGCTGGGTACACGGATTACACAATTGGAAAGAAACATGAAAAAAAAGCGGAAAGGCTAACATCAGCCTTTCCGCTTCTTCTTGTTTTTAGTTACAACTTAACAATCGTCCGCCCTAAATGCTGCCCATTCTTGATGGCGTCAATCGTCTCAGCCAATTCTTCAAGCGGAATTTCTTTCACCAGCGTCGTTTGGGTGATGTTCCAGTCTTTGGCCATCTTCTCCCAGATGCTGCCGCGTTTCTCGATTGGTACGTTAACCGAATCGATGCCGAGCAGGTTGACCGCTCTCAGGATAAACGGCAGCACCGTAGTGTTTACCGGAAGGCCGCCCGCGTTGCCGCACATGCTCATGCTGCCGCCGTAGGAAATCTGCGGAATCAATGCAGAAGCGACGTCTCCGCCGACTGTGTCCAAGACAAAGTCGAAGCGGGTCTTGGCGAGTGGTTTCTTAGCGTCTCCCAGTTCGTTCGCAAAAATGACCGTGTTTGCGCCGAGTGTTTTGGCGACGTCCACCTGATTCTCTTTGCGCACCAATGCGGAGACGTTTTTATAGCCGATTTTCGAGAGGATCTGCACAGCGATGCTGCCGACGCCGCCGGTTGAGCCCGTGACCAATATTTCCGGGTTGTCTGCAACATTCATTCCGTTTTTCTCAAGTGCAAGAATGGAAAGGGCCGCCGTGAAACCGGCCGTGCCGAACACCATGGCATCCTTTAAGCTTAAGTTCTCCGGCATCGGCACGATCCACTCCGCAGGGACGCGTGCATATTCCGAAAAGCCGCCGGTATGGCTCATGCCCATCGTAAAGCCGGTGACGATCACTTCCTGTCCTTCTGTGAAGCGCTCGTCTGTCGATTCGGCGACGGTACCGCTCAAATCGATTCCGGGAATCATCGGGTAGTTCCGGATAACGCCTGAATTTTTCTGGACTGCCAGCATATCTTTGTAGTTGATCGACGAATAGGCGACTTTGATCAGCACATCCCCTTCAGAAAGCTGATCGGTGTTGATCTCCTCCAAGCCATAGACGACCTGGTCTTCCTGTTCCTTTACTCTGACGGCTTTGAATGAATTCACCATAATTGCCCCTTCCCGTATCTTGGTTTTGCAGTGAAACTGCTGTAATACAAAATCTACCATTGTAAAGTGGACACCGTCAATTCAGAGGGACCGGACGACATTGCCTTTTCTGACTAGCACGGCATGAAAATGATAAGCTGTACACAAGGAAATGGTATATTTACATAAATTCAATTTACACAAAGAGGAGAGCCGATTATGGAAACAGTTTATTTGGCGGGCGGATGTTTATGGGGTGTCCAGGCGTTTGTGAAGACTTTGCCCGGAGTCAAATCCACAGAAGCGGGAAGAGCGAATGGAACGAGCCAGACGCTCGAAGCGGACTATGACGGATACGCTGAATGTGTGAAAACAGAATTTGATCCGTCAGTTGTCAGCATACACGAACTGATGGGGCACTTATTTGAAATCATTGACCCTTACAGTGTGAACAAGCAAGGGGAAGATGTTGGCAAGAAATACCGGACAGGCCTGTACAGCGAAAATCCCGTCCACTTAAAAGAAGCGCAGGCTTTTATTGATAAAAGAACTGATTCCGAGCGGATTGCTGTGGAAATCTTGCCTCTAACCAATTACGTGAAGAGTGCAGCGGAGCATCAGAATCGGCTGGCCAGATGTCCGGATGATTATTGCCACATCCCGGAAGAAATAATGAACCGTTATAAATAAAAAATTCTCCCTCACTTTAAAAAGAATATTTAATTGAGAACAATTATCATTTGTAGTATAGTAGATGAATACAGAGAACGATAATTGAGGGGGAAAATAAATCATGCAAATTTATTGGACAAAAATCAATAAAATCATTGAAGAAACACCTGAGGTCAGAACGTACCTGCTTGACCGACCGGAAGATTTTACTTGGCAGGAAGGTTCCCATACCCATTTTGCGCTGGAAGGCTTTAATGCGGGAGAAAAACCGAACCGCGGATTGATCCGCCACATGTCGATCTCCACGCTGCCGCATGAAAATTCAATCGGCATCACCACACGCATCAAAGAGCAATGTTCGGAGTTTAAAGCGACGTTGAGAAATCTGGAAGTCGGCCAGGAAGTGGCGATCTTTAAAACACATTCGAATGTGCCGCTGAAACGGGAAGACAAAAACGTTTACTTGCTGTCATCCGGTGTCGGCCTGGCAACGTTCAGACCATTAGTGCTTGATTATTTGGAGCGCGCTGACAACGTCAATCAAATCCATTCCCTGAATATCGATTCATCAAAACAGTTCTTGTTCACAAATGTCTTTGAATCCGCACCTGACAAGAAATTCACTTCGCAGTTTGTCGATAACCGCAAAGACTATTACGAAGAAGTGAAGAATCTTGCCGCAGACAAAGACGGATTGTTCTATATTGTCGGCAGTGATGAATTCCTTGTGCACAACATTAAAGCATTGCGTGAGCAGGGCATCCAGCCGGAACAGATTATGCTCGATAAGCGTGAACAGTCGATGGCAGAATTTCTGCCGGTTGAATTGGCAAATTAAGTACGGCTGAAGTAATTTTCAACTTTAACATCAAAAGCCTAATCCCATTTTGAAAGGGGATTAGGCTTTTTGGTTTTCATCTCAGTTTCTTCTTCAGGCTCAGCTGCTTCTTCTTTTTCTTCTCGGAAACGAGCGGCTTCGGAGCCGGATTGAAGTCATCGTCGTACAGGCCGGTGTAGGTCTGGTACCAGTTGAACAAATGTACCAGGATAACCTTGGCGACAGCGTAAGCGGGGATTCCGAGAATGACACCCGGTATGCCGAAGAGATTTCCAGCCGTCAACAGGACGGCGATGATGGTGACGGGATGGATGTTCAGGTTGCTGCCGAGAATGAGCGGTTGGATAACCCGCCCTTCAAGTGTCTGCTCGATGAAAAAAACCACCAGCACTTTGACGATCATGATGGGCGGATGCAGCACAATTGCGATAATGATAATCGGGAAGAACGCGATAAAGGTCCCGAGGAACGGAATCAGGTTCAAGGCGCCGGCTGTAATGGCGAGGATCAAGGCATATTCGAGGCCGATGATGCTGAAGCCGATCCAGAACAGCAGGCCGACGAAAAAGGCGACGAGCAGCTGGCCGCGGATATACTGGCTGATCTGCAGGTTCATTTCGCGCAGCAGCAGGTAAGTATGTTCCCGCATCTTGGAAGGCACCAGCTTCATGATGTGATAAGGCAGGTGATGGCCGTCTTTCAACAGGTAAAAAAGAATGAATGGTGTCGTAATGATTGCCAGCACAGTGGTCGACAGGATGCCGAAGACACTGCCGATGCCGGTAACGGTTGTATCAACAACGTCATCTGCCTGATCGGTAATGGAAGTGGATAAGCTGTCCTCTTCTCCGGTCAGCTGCATTTGCAGTTGTGACAGGATATCGCTCTGGAAAAAGTTGTCGATTTGCGAGATGAAGCTGGTCAAATAATTTTGCCAGTTGTCGAGCAGACTCAGGGACTGTTCGCGAATGATTGGAATCAGAGTCGCAATGCCCCAGGCCAGTAATCCGAGAATCACCACAAAGACGATGGAAATGCCGCCGGCACGTGAGATGTTCTTCGTTTCCATCCAGTCGATGAGCGGATTCAGCAGGTAATACAAGACGCCCGCCATAACCAGCGGCAGCCCCATGACGTTAAAAAAAGCGATAAAAGGCTGAAAGATGAAACTGACTTTCGGAAGCAGGAATAAATTCAGCAGAATCAACAAAATAATGAACAGTACGGATACCGCCTTGTTGTTCAGGACCCATTTCACAAACCAGGAAGCTGCATGGCTCAGTGCGCTTTTGTTCTGCTCCATCACGTGCACCTCTTTCCCCATATCAAACTGTTTCAGTGCCGATCAGATCGTCATTTCTTCTACAATTAAAATACCCCCGCCGTACATTTTTCACACCAGCCGCATTAAACTATGCGGTTGTGGATACGTTTTTTTATTTAAAATTTAAAATTATCTTATCCACATGTGGATAAGATAATAAGAGTGACGAAACGGCAAAGTTATCCCCGTTTCGGAGCCGAACCATCCACATATCCAAGATCTTGGGGGATAACCTGTTGAGTCCATCCAGTCGATTTGACGCCTTTTCAATAATCTTTTGGAACTTCTGCCTGGGATGACCGTAGAATAGATAAAGGCTTTGGAGGTGCGAAATGGAAGTTTTAATCATTTGGCTGGCCATTATTTTTGGTTTTGGATTTTTAAGGATGTTCTTGAGAAAGCGTTTTGGCATCGCTGAAGAAGAACGGGCGGGTATAAATGTAAGAAGATTTGAACGCTGGAACGGCTGGGTGATGCTGGCGGGAATTATTGTGTTGTTTTCGATTTTCCCGGACTCGCTGGAAGTGTTTTTCTCTTGGCTATTGATTGTTTTCTTGATAGTGAATGGGGTACAGGTCTTTCTGGAATGGAAATACTTGAAAGGATCCCGGAAATATCAGGTATCGCTTATCTATTTTGCCATCACTGCAGTGGCTGTCGTTTTATTCGTCAGCATTGCAAGTTGGCAGCTGGGATAGCAACAACTGCATTCTTATACACTACGTTAGGGTATCGGGTAAATTCGTCGAAAAAAGCATTCCTTAAGTGGAATGCTTTTTTGCCTCTATTCTTCTAAAACCACAGCGCCATCATACATTTTGCCGTGAAGCAACGCCAGTTTTCCGGCCATGGCTTCAGGAGAATCCTTGAAATCTTCTTTGGTCCAGTAAAGGAAGAAGCCGAGGCTTCCATATGTCATGAAATAATTGAGCGTGGGAATTTCGATATCACTGTCTTCCTCCAGTCGCAGCTCGGTTGCGGCCACTTGAGCGAGGCTTTCGCAAAATTGATTCTGCGATCCCGGCAGCACTTCACCTGTAATAATCAATCGGAAGATGAACTGATGCTGATGGATGTATTCAAAGATAGGCAGGTGACGCTGTACGTCCGTTGAGGAAAAGCGTTCCATGCCTTGAAAACTTTTGCGGAAATAGCTGACCAGTCCATCGAGGTGTTCTTCAACGACAGCCGCCAACAGTTCGTTTAAATCTTTGTAATGGGAGTAGAAGGTAACGCGGTTGCAATCTGCCTGTTTGGTGACTTCCGTGATGGTCAACTCTGTCAGGGATTTTTCTTTCAAGAGATCAACTAATGCGGTTTTCAGTTTTTTTTGTGTCCGCAAAATGCGGCGATCTTCGGTGCCTTTCATCGCGATATCCTCCTGTATGTCCGAAATATGGACAAGCTTGTGAATTAAGTATGACATGAATCCTTTTCGATGGACAAACAGAATGGTTTTCTGTTAATTTACATATGTAGTTTATTTATGGGCAGAATTTTAGGAGGAACAGAAAATGGCACGTTTAGCAGAAAAAGTGGCAATCATTACAGGGGCAGCTCAAGGCATGGGAGCGTCACACGCGAAAAAATTCATCGATGAAGGCGCGAAGGTCATTTTGACGGATTTGAATGAAGAAAAAGGGCAGGCGCTGGCTTCAGAACTTGGAGAACATGCTGCATTCGTCAAACACAATGTAACCAGTGCAGAAGATTGGGCAAATGTAGTAGCGCGGGCTGAAGAGAAGTTCGGTCCGGTCAACGTATTGGTCAACAATGCAGGCATTACGATGGCAAAATCGATCTTGCAGACGACGGAAGAAGAATACCGCCGCATCGTTGACATCAATCAAGTTTCGGTATTTTTGGGCATGAAGGCAATCATCCCATCCATGCAAAAAGCAGGTGGCGGATCGATCGTCAACATTTCTTCCATGAATGGCTTGGTGGCTGGGGCAATCGGCTATACGGATACGAAATTTGCGGTCCGCGGCATGACAAAAGCAGCAGCAATGGAGTGCGCCAACTACGGCATCCGCGTAAATTCTGTGCATCCAGGTGTCATCGCAACGCCGATGGTTGTTCAGGAAGATACCAAAGCGGCAGTCGAGGAATTCTCCAAACATATTCCCATGAAGCGCGTTGCACAATCTGAGGAAGTCTCCAATATGGTCTTGTTCCTGGCGTCTGACGAAGCCAGCTATTCTACGGGCTCGGAGTTCGTGGTAGACGGCGGATTGACGGCTCAATAAGCATTATAAAAACGGCCATTACGCAATTTTCAGCGTAATGGCCGTTTTTTTTGTTGGATTCAACGTGTCTGATAGTTTTTGTTAACAAACAGCACCAGTACCGGTCCGATAATCGGAATCCAGGCGAGCGCTTTGAGTTTGACCTGTGGGTAAAAGCGGTAAGTCGTGTAAACGGATAATCCCCATAGCACAAACCAGTCGACGGTCATGACGGATACGAGGCCAGATGCGAAAAAGGCTTCGCGATAGGCGGCGAATGAAAAACCCTGCAGCAGCGTCAGCCCATTGACGGCCCACGACAGCATCAGGAGGATCAGCCAAAAGCGGGAACTGAGAAAACGTATGAGCCAGTGAGGCGTCCGCAACTTTCTGTCAGCCTTCCGGTCGCCGAAAGCAAAATAGAGCAGCAGTGAGAAAGCTCCGACAACGAAAGACAGAAGCGCGAACGGCCAGGCCGGCCATTTCTGCCGGTCATTCAACAGCAGCAACGTCAGAAACACCATCGGAAACAGACCGAGCGAATTGAAGACGGCGAGCACCAATGGATCGATCGCTCCAAGATTGCCGCTGAATATGTTTGACAAGATGGGGTCGGCCTCGCCGCCGGGTGCCAGAAACACGGCGTAGCCAACCAACAGCAGCCACACGATAAAAAAGATCACAGTCATTCCCCCTTTTTCAACTTATTCCATTACCTCATGGGTTCCCTGAAGGATGCACCGGCAAACCGTTAGCTGACCGCTTGAAAAATCATAAAACTTAATAACGCGAACGTAATCAAGCTTTTGATTTTACTGGTCTTCCATATAGAGCCCGTTGAAAGATTCTGCTTAGTTTCCAATGTTGACTAAAGAAGGGGAATAAGTCCAAAATGGAGAGGTAAACTATTCTGGAGGTTGTTCCATGCATTCAGTCACGATCATCGGATTCATCGCAATTTTTGTGGCTTATTTCCTTTTTATCGGAATCTACCTCAGAAAACATCGCGGCATCAAAGGCTTGGGAGGAAGCGTTTTCCTGAAGGACAGAAACCTTTTGGGGATCGCACTTGAGGTGGCGCTTTTTATCGGCTTTGTGTTTGCCTTGATCGCTATCAACATGAAAGATGACGGCGCCGGGATTTCGTTGATTGCCCGTCTCAGTCCTTTTGCGGCGCTGTTTTTCCTGCAGACCTTATTTCGGGGAATCGGGGAATGGCGTGCGCACCGGGAAGAACGACGCTACTGGTATGAATGGTCAGCATCTTTGACCATCCTGTCAGCTTTTACTTTATTACTCATTTTGGAAGGATGAATCAGATGAATGAATTGATGAAAAAACGCACGAAGGCACTCCTGATCGACACAGCCATTTCCACAGCCGTATCGTTTGCTGTTGAACCTTTATTAAAAAGAAAAACGAAAAGCAGCTTTGTGTACACGGTAGTGTCCCCAACCGTGATTTTCTGGGGCTTGGAATATGCGCAAATGCGGCTGAAAGGCCAGACCATCGGACATAGAATGATGGGCATCGAAGTTCAAAACGAAGCGGGCGGCGAACCGACGCCTGAACAAATTTTGGAGCGCATGGTACACCGCGACACAGTCAGCCCGTTCATCTATTTGAAAGACCGCGCCCAGTACGATGCGTACGAAGGCGACAGATTCCCACACGATCTGTATTCGTACACAGTCGTTAAAGAAGTCGAATGAAAACAGCCCTCCTTGAGATAAGGAGGGCTGTTCTTATGTAAGGCAGTGGGAAATCTAGACAAGGCTAAAAGCCAAAAAGAGCCCCATGATAACGACCGCGCTGAGTATCGCGATTCCGTTTCCCACATTCTTTTTCACGTTGAGTTCTTCGTAACCCAGAACAGTAAACAACAGGGCCATTGTTCCAAGGGCATAGATCATTAAATTAAAGTTCTCAGAGACAAGAATAACTGTGAAAAAGGTCAGTGAGACGATTTGCAGAAACACTTTGAGTATCCCCAATCCGATTTTATCCCCCTCCTTTTATTGATTAGACTAAATTTTTTCGTTTTCAGCGGTAGAGTACTTGCTTGGATCTTGCTTATTGATGAGCATCGATTGCTGCCGCGCCGTTCTCTTTAAACAATTCTTTAAGTTCGCTTGGCGAATCGGATTTGATTGCAACGAAATTATATTCTTTTTCAATTCCCATAAACAAAACGACTTTTTGCGGTGTCTTCATTTTCAAAATAAAATCCGGATAGACTTTTTCGAAATCCCGTACGGCAAAGTCGATGGTGTCTTTGGAAAGCTTTTGTTCAAGGATCGATGCGTCCTCAATGATAGATTCCACGTTCGAATAATCGATTTGTGCCCGTTTCATTAAACCAAGTGACAAATAGACTGCGTCTTTATCGGAATGAATCGGGTTCAATCGCAGAGCCTGGATATCGGCTAAGAAGAAAATGACCGAGTAAATATTCAGCAGCAACAAAATAATCGAGAGGATCGGTGCTTTGTCATGGAGCCAATAATGAATGGCGATCGTTTCGATGACGATGGCGTGGATCATCATAATCTGTAAGGCGATATAGCTCGATTTCTTGTACAGGGTGATTCCGGAGCGTGGTGCCTTTTTCCAGCTCGCGAATGCGTAATAAAACATCAGCGATTCGGAACAGACCACTTGAATAATGGGATGGGTGCGCACGTACCGATCAACGGCCTGTGAAAATGAAAATACAACCGGAAGCGGGCTTTTCTTGACATCAGCTGTAATTTTAGGCATATACCGGACAAAAGCGACAATCAGCAACAGTTCCAGGAGAACAAGGCTGCCTTCTGCCAGAATCCCGATCCAGGTGATGGTTTCAAATGGTTCCAGCAATGAAGAAGGGATAAGGAATCGGAGCAGCACACAACCGAGTGCAGAAAGCGCAATCGTTGTTTTTAAGGTGAATTTATTGAGGTAAAGCATTGTGAAAAGAGGCGCCAGGATAACGAGGTCCAACAGGGAACCCAGCACAACATATTGGGTTTCTTCAGGCATGATCGTAAGCCCGAAGGAAGTCTGGTACAACAAGAAATTACCGGTGAAAATACCAACAAGCATCAAAAGCCAAATGGGTTTTGCTTTCTCTATCCAAGTCATTTTATTCACTCCTTGTCTGTAGTAACATCTTCATTTGCATGAAATTCTTCTATCGTATACTCATTTTGAATTTCCTCAATTACCGCTTCATTTTCATCCAGAAAGTAGAAGGAAGACTGAAGGGTGTCCTTTTCCAGCTCTTGAGGGAAGTCCCAGAGAATAAGATCTTCAAAAGTAGATTCGGAAAAATAATCTGCCAAAGAGTGGACTGGATAGGGAGCTTCATATTCCAACGGCCATGAATTTGTTAAATGTTCTACCTCTTCACTTTTCAGGAGACCGTAAGCATGCTCCCACTTCCCAGGTGCGTTTAGAAAAGCGATATTTTGGTCAAGGTCCACATCAAAGACATTCAGATTAGTAGGCGAAATTTCAAAGTCTGTGTAAAGGGTGGTGATCAAGAAGCCGCGTTCGGGAATCATGAGCGCAAGGGAAAGTTCGCCGTTTTTATCAATCAGGACAACATGACTCTCATCCACCATCGGTATAAGCGTCGCATCTGTTGATTGCTGCAGTTCCTCGAATGCGCCTTCCGGAGTGGTATGGTATCCGGTTGCGAGCCAGATAACGACTAAAATTAGGGCAATACCGGTGATCCACAGAAGAGTCTTTTTCATTTTCCAGCTCCTTTTTCAAATCATCCAATCATTTTCCAGTTACCTTTATTTTAGTTTAAAAGACCTACTTTTACTAGTCGCTATTTTCTCTTAAATCCATAAACCCCTTCCTATCATTCTTACAGCCATCCGCTATATAATAAAAGAAAAATCGGAAGGGTGAGTCCGCATGAAGCTGTACAAGGAACTGGCAACATGGTGGCCGTTATTGTCTCCGCATACGGAATACGAGGAAGAAGCCCATCTTTTTCTGAAAATCATCCGACAGTATCATCCTGCAGTCAAAGAAGCGTTGGAATTTGGTTCGGGAGGAGGCAGCAATGCCTTTTACCTGAAAAAGTATTTTTCGATGACGTTGACGGACTTGTCGCCGGACATCCTGGAAGTCAGCCGCGAGCTCAATCCGGATTGTCCGCATATGCAAGGGGACATGCGAACAATCGAGGTTGGCCGCCAGTTTGATTTGGTGTTCATTCACGATGCGATTACGTATTTTACGGATAAGGCCGATTTGCTGGCCATCATGAAAAACGCCAAGAAGCATCTGAAACCGGATGGCCTGTTGTTCATCATGCCGGACGAGTACACGGAAACGTTTGAACCCCGGACGGATCATGGAGGAGTCGACAAGGGTGGACGGGGCATGCGGTATTTGGAGTGGACCTATGACAGCGACCCCGAAGATCATATGCTGGAAACGGAATATGCATACGTTATGCGGGACAGGGACGGAAAAGTGACCCATGAGCATGACAGCATGAAAGGCGGCTTGTTTTCCATGCCGGAATGGGAAGAGCTGCTTAGGGAAGCGGGATTTCAGGCTCATTTCGAACGGGTGGTGTTTTCGGACGATCCCCGTTCCTTTTTCGGAATTGCCGCGACACAACCCCATTAAAAGAGTGGAGAGTGTATCAGACTGTTCGAATTGCTTGGGTGCGAAGAAGAAATTTTGATGAAAATAGAAAAAGAGGGTTCTGGCATCCAGCCAGAACCCTCTTTTCACTTTAACGATTTATTTTCACTGAAGCCACATACTCAAGAAGCTCCGTCAAAGGCATATCCGCCATCGAATCCAGCCGGTGCTCGACTTCACAGAAATCCATCGTGCTGGTGATTTTGTTCGGTACGATGACGCATCCCATGCCAGCCCGTTTGGCGGCCGTCGCGCCGTGAGCCGAATCTTCGAAAACCAGGCAGTTTTCCGGAGCCAGTTCCAAACATTGCGCCGCTTGGATATACAATGCGGGATCAGGCTTCACTTTTTCCACATGATCGGAAGTCCGGATGCACTGGAAGTAATCGAACAATCCTAGGTTCTTTAAATGGCCCGAAACCCAGCGGTAGCTAGAACTGGAAGCCAAACCGATTTTTAATTCCATCTCTTGTGCCATCCGCAGGTAATCTTCCACGCCGTCACGCGCTTTCTCCTGCGCCAATGTCGAAAGGAACTTTTCTTTGTACTGTTTTTCAAGCAAGGCATGCTCGACTTGTTTCCCGATTTGTTCCTCCATATAATGGAACGGCGAGAATCCACTGTCGGTGCCAACTTCGTTTTGCCATAACGCCAGCGGCAATTCACTGCCATGCTGGCCAAACATTTCCTGGAGAATATGGTATTGATGCGTTTCCGTGTCAAAAATCAAACCGTCAAAATCGAATATGATTCCTTTTATCATAAAACATGCACTTCCTTTGCTGTTCAATTGGATAAGTTGAGTGATCGAGCTGATCTTACATACCTATTTTATCAGGGCAGGAACGTTTCTTTAAAACGATCGTTCACACCAGTAGTTCCATTACTTCCCGTGAAATGGCATGGGTGTTAATGGATGATTCCAATTGTCCGTTTTTCACACAGTTGATGAACTCGGCCAATTCGTAATACATCGTATCGAATTCATGCGCTACAGACAAATCTTCTGTCCGGCCGTCTCTGTAGTTGATGGTGATGTTTTTCGGGTCACTGATCCGGTCGATTTGAATCGTCCCGTTCTCGCCCTGTATTTCACTTGGTAAAAACGAATCCGAAATCTTCGAATACATAATGATGGCTTCCATGCCATTATAGTTCAAGATCATGCTGCCTTGTCCATCGGCACCTGTCGACAATAAATAATTGTTCTTCATGGCAGACTCAGGTGCTCCTGCTAAATGAACGACCGGCGCGATGCCGTAGACACCAAGGTCCATTTTGGCGCCGTTGCCGAGTTCCGGTTTAAAGGCATTTTCAATGATGCCGTTCTTGTAATTGTCGTAGCGTGATGAGTATTGATTGTAATGGAAGATGAAACGGCGGATCGGTCCAATCTTGTCCAAGTTCTTTTTCAAATTCAGGAAAGAAGGAGTCACCGTTGATTTCATCGCTTCCATAAAGGTTGTGTTGTGCAGGCGGGAAGCTTCGATGACGCGGTCCATTTCCTCAACGGACGTGACCGCCGGCTTTTCACATAGGACATGGATGCCATGTTCCATAGCCAAAACGCTTTGCTCGGCATGGAAGGCGTTGGGGGAGGCGATATAAACAGCATCGATGTCACCGCTGCTGAACAGCGCTGTTAAATCCGTGTAAACTTTCTCCACTCCGTATTTTTCCGCAAATGCGCTGCCGGTCTCTGTCGAACGGGAATAAACTGCGCCGATTGTAAATTCAGGATGCTGATTGGCCGCTTTGATAAAGCGGTCGGTAATCCAATTCGTTCCGATGATGCCAAATCTCATTGTGATTCCTCCTATTGACTGATGGTATGCTTATCTTCTATTCTAACGCAGATTTCCAAAAAATGAGTGGTTACTCTTTTCCTCCATGAAGCGGAAAATTAATGAGTAGAGTTGTAAGCGGTTTCAATCTAAACTGAGTTTGTAGTCGAATATTTCAGAAAACTAAAGGGAGAGGGGTTATACAAATGAAGAATATTTTATTGGCGTGTTCAGCAGGAATGTCCACCAGTCTACTGGTTACCAAAATGGAGGAAGCGGCGAAAACAAAAGGACTTGAGGTGACCATCTGGGCGGTTTCACAGGACAAAGCAACGAAAGACATGGAAAAGGCGGACGTTCTGCTGATCGGTCCGCAAATGAGATTTCTGAAAAAGAAATTCGCAAAAGTGGCGGAAGAAGTCGGTATCCCGTTGGAAGTTATTGACTCAATGGCTTATGGCAGACTGGACGGCGAATCCGTATTGAATAGAGCAATGGAATTAATCGAAACCTATTAACAGGAGCGGAGGAAAGAAAATGGAAAACAATAAATTCATGCAGTTTCTGGAAAGCTTCTTGCTGCCATTGGCGGATGCACTGAACAACAACCGTTACCTGACTGCTTTGCGTGATGGCTTCATGGTTGCTTTGCCTTTAATTATTTTTGGTTCCATCTTTGTGGTGATCGCCAACCTGCCATTCCTGGATCGTGTCATCAGTCCGGAAGCTTATACAGCCTATCAAAATGCGTTGGGTCCGGCATCTGCTGCAACGCTCAGTATCATGGGGATGTTCGTCATCATTGGCATCGGCTACAAGCTGACGGCCCATTATGGACAGGACGCCATCTATGGCGGAGTTGTCGCCCTGGCGGCTTTCCTGATTTTGACACCGCAGATTTTGGAAGATGTACCAGGCGTGATTCCAACTTCAGCTCTTGGCGCACAAGGGATGTTCCTTGGGATTTTCACCGCATTTCTTTCGGCAGAGCTTAACCGCTTTTTCATCGAGCGTGGCTGGACCATCAAGATGCCGGCCGGTGTACCTGCAGCGGTATCGAAATCATTCAGTGCCTTGATCCCGATCACGTTAACCTTATCGGTTTTTCTGCTCATCCGGGTACTGTTCAGCTTTACTTCATTTGAAACGATGCAAAACTTCATTTTCACGATTATCCAACAGCCGTTGACGATTCTCGGAAGCGGTTTGCCGGCAACGATCATCATCGTCCTGTTGACGCAGGTTTTCTGGTTTTTCGGTTTGCACGGGCAAATCATCATCAACTCGGTATTCGATCCGATCTGGTTTACACTCAATGACCAGAACTTGGTAGCTTTCCAATCAGGAGAAGCACTTCCGAACATCGTGACCAAACAATTCATCGATTCGTTCCTTGTCGGAATGGGTGGAACAGGAATGACGCTTGCTGTCATCGTATTGATTTTTGCCATCGGAAAAAGCCGTCAGCTCAAAGAATTGGGGAAACTTGGCGCACCGGCAGGCGTTTTCAATGTCAACGAACCGATCATTTTCGGTTTGCCGATCATCATGAATCCGTTGATCATCATTCCATGGATGCTGGCACCGGTTGCAGTCACAGTCATCACTTACTACTCGATGGCGGCAGGGCTTGTTCCAAGACCGGCAGGCATTATCGTGCCTTGGACGACACCACCCATCCTCAATGGTTTCCTGGCGACAGGAAATGCATGGCAGGGCGGGGTGCTTCAGGCAGTTAACATGCTTGTCGTCATGATGATCTGGTGGCCGTTCCTGCGGATTCTGGACAAAAATTATTACGAAACTGAACGGGAAGAAGCTTGATCATTTTCCAGAAAACTATTAGTAGAGGTGACAGCACATGCAAATGGACACAATCACAGAAATTGCTTTTCAGATAATCTTGAATGCCGGCAATGGCAAATCAACCGCAATGGAAGCAATACAGGCTGCAAAAGCCAATGATTTTGAAGAAGCTGACAGGCTGTTGGCTGAGGCGGGCGAAGAACTGGGTAAAGCCCATGCATACCAGACCCAATTGCTGCAAAAAGAAGCCAGCGGAGAAGAAAACACCATTACGGTCATGCTCATCCATTCTCAGGATCATCTGATGACTTCGATGACTGTCCGGGACCTGGCTGTCGAAATCGTTGAAATCTACCGGAATAAATAAAAAAATGCACTCAGTGGGATGTTTAGATCTACTGAGTGTTAACTGAACTAATCGGACTTTTACGGACCGTTAAAGCGGAATAGAACCCAATGGAGGTTGCAGAATGGCTTTACAGTATAAGTTTCCAAAAGGATTTTGGTGGGGGAGCGCGACTTCTGCCACCCAGATAGAAGGTGCTGCAGATGAAGGCGGAAAAGGCCGGAACATATGGGATCAATGGCATGAAAATGAACCCAATCGTTTTTTTGATGGCGTAGGCCCGGCATCCACTTCTGATTTTTATCATCTATATAAAGAAGATATTGGGTTAATGAAGGAAATCGGCCACAATACATTCCGGCTGTCTATTTCCTGGTCCCGCCTCATTCCAGGAGGACGAGGGGAGATCAATCCCGAAGCGGTGGATTTCTATAACAATGTCATCAATGAATTGATTGCACAGGAAATCGAGCCCTTCGTCACGCTGTACCATTTTGACATGCCGTTTGAACTGCAAGAGGAAGGCGGATGGGAAAACCGGGAAGTAGTAGAGGCTTACGCGAAGTATGCCGGAGAATGCTTCCGCTTGTTCGGTGACCGGGTGAAGAAATGGTTTACGTTCAACGAACCGATTGTACCGGTCGAAGGCGGCTACCTGTACGATTTCCACTATCCGAACGTCGTCGACGCGAGACGCGCTGTGCAAGTGGCCTATCACACCATGATTGCCCATGCCAGAGCGGTTGATGTGTTTCGGGCAGCCGGAATTGAAGGAGGCCAGATTGGCATCATCCTGAACTTGACGCCTTCCTATCCAAGAAGTCAGCATCCGGCCGATCTGAAGGCTTCCAACGCCGCCGATCTGTTTTTCAATAGAAGTTTTCTGGATCCGGCGGTTTTAGGAGAGTATCCGGAAGAGCTGGTGGAACTGCTGAGGGAGCATGGCCAGTTGCCGCATGCCGAAAAAGGCGATCAGGAGCTGGTGAAATCAGGAATTGTCGATATTTTGGGCGTCAATTACTATCAGCCGCGACGTGTCAAAGCCAAAGAACATCTGCCGAATCCATATGGGCCGTTCATGCCCGACTGGTATTTCGATAATTACGAAATGCCCGGCAGGAAAATGAACCCGTACCGGGGCTGGGAAATCTATGAAAAAGGCATCTATGACATCATGATCAACCTGCGGGACAACTACGGAAACATCCAGTCGTATATTGCTGAAAACGGCATGGGGGTCGAAGATGAGTCGCGTTTTATTGAAAATGGTGAAATCCAGGACGATTACCGCATCGAATTTATCAGCGGGCATTTAACCTGGCTGCATCAAGCGATTGAAGAAGGCTGCAATGTCAAAGGCTATCACTTATGGTCGTTCATGGACAATTGGTCGTGGATGAATGCCTATAAAAATCGCTATGGCTTCTTTTCAGTCGATATTGAAACAAAAAAACGGACACCGAAGAAAAGTGCCCATTGGATCAAAGAGGTAGCTGAACAAAATGGCTTCAACAGGACTTGAAACGGGAGGAGTGAATAGATGGAAGGCATTAAAATAGTGACAATCGGCGGTGGCTCCAGCTACACGCCCGAGTTGATCGAAGGCTTCATTAAACGCTACCCTGAATTACCGGTCCGGGAATTATGGCTCGTCGATATTCCGGAAGGACGGAAAAAGCTCGAGGTCGTCTCAGCGCTTGCCAAACGGATGGTGGAGAAAGCAGGAGTGCCGATTGAAATCCATACGACGCTTGACCGCCGGGAAGCATTGCCGGGAGCGGATTTTGTCACCACACAAATTCGCGTCGGCCATTTGGAGGCCCGTGCCAAAGATGAACGGATTCCATTGAAATACGGAGTGATTGGCCAGGAAACCAATGGTCCGGGCGGCTTATTCAAAGGGTTGCGTACCATACCGGTCATTTTGGAAATCTGCAGGGACATCGAAGAGCTTTGCCCGGAAGCCTGGTTCATCAACTTCTCGAATCCTGCCGGAATGGTGACAGAAGCTGTCTTGCGCTACAGCGGAATTACGAAAACAATCGGCTTGTGCAATGTGCCGATTGGGATGCACATGGCTGTGGCGGAAATGCTGGAAGTTGAACAAAGCCGCATCCACATCGATTTTGCTGGATTGAACCACATGGTCTTCGGTCTGGAAGTCTATTTGGACGGCAAAGCGGTTATGGGCGAGGTGCTGGATAAACTGGCAAGCGGGCCGTCGATGACCATGAAAAATATTGTCGATGTCGGTTGGGAAAAGGATTTCATCAAAGCTTTGAACCTGCTGCCCTGTCCGTACCACCGCTATTACTACCAGACGGAGAAAATGCTTGAGCAGGAACAGCAGGCGCTGCAGGACAAAGGAACGCGTGCTGAAGTGGTGCAGGACCTGGAAAAAGAATTATTCACTTTATACAGCGATGAAAGTCTGGCGGTCAAACCGAAACAATTAGAAGAGCGGGGCGGTGCATTTTACAGCGATGCGGCCTGCAACCTCATCAACTCCATCTATAACAACAAACAGGATATCCAGGTGGTCAATGTCCGGAATAATGGAGCGATTTCCAGTCTTCCGGCGGATTCGGCAGTAGAAGTCAGCTGCATCATCACAAATGAGGGGCCAAAACCGATCGCTATGGGCGGCATGCCGGTTGCAGTCAGCGGCCTGGTCCAGCAAATCAAATCATTTGAGCGCCTGGCTGCTGAAGCGGCTGTGACGGGAAGCTACCATACCGCTTTGCTGGCAATGGCCATCAACCCTCTTGTTTCATCGGACAGCACCGCCAAACAAATTCTGGACGAAATGCTGGAAGCGCATAAAGAATACTTGCCTCAGTTTGAAAAGTCTTATGCAGGTTGAAGCGATTTAGGGAAATGATTTTAACCTAGCGCATTTCTTGTGAAAGCAGAAATTTATGTAGATATGAATTAAATGTAAGTAAAAAGAATCATTAATAATTGATTAATTAAGGTATATTAGACTTAAAGTAACAGAGGGAAATGGATTGAAAAGCGATTGTAAGGAGAAGTGGTGATATGTTGACCTCGCGAATGAAGAATATTTTCCGTGAATTGATGGCTGCGGAAACGCCGATTACAGGGAAATACCTGGCCGTGCTCAATCAGGTATCTTCACGGACCATCCGTGAAGATATAAAAGCCCTGGATTCGCTGCTGATTGATCACGGGGCTTATATCGATTCGGTCATGGGGCAAGGCTACAAACTGGGAATCATGGAAGAGCCGCTTTTCCGCAGCTATTTGAAAAAGCTGTCGACAGAAGATGCGGAACTGGAAACCATCATCCCGAAAATGCCCGAGGAACGCATCGCTTATTTGGTCAAACGGTTTTTATTGAGCGACGGTTATATCAAGCTTGAGGAATTGGCCGACGAAATGTATATAAGCAAATCGACTCTCCAAAATGATTTGAACCAGGTGAAAAAAATGCTGGCGGTCTATGATATCCGACTGGAATCGCGTCCGAATTACGGATTGCGCGTCAATGCCGATGAACTGAAGCGCCGCTTTTGTATGGCGGAATATATATTTGTCCGCGAAGAGCCGGTAAATGAATTGTTCAAGCCCCATTTCTCCTCACTGTCACAGGAGGAACTGGATTCCATTCTGGCGGTCGTCATGGAGCAGATTCAGGAAAATAAGGTCTTGGTATCTGACATCGCCATCAATAATTTGGTGATTCACCTGGCAATTGCCTATAAACGAATCAAGGAAGGCTATAACGTTACGTTACACTCATCCGATATTGATGAAATCTTGGAGCAGAAGGAATACAAAGTAGCCCAAAAAATCGTCCGGAAAGTACAGGAGAAATTTGCCGTTCATTTTCCTTTGGAAGAAGTGGCTTACATTGCGATGCATTTGCTGGGCACTAAAATAGCCGCGCATCCCGAAGCCGGCGAAAAAGCGGTCCAGCAAGTGATCCAAAAAGAGATCTCTGGATTGGTGGTCAAGGCATTGGAGCGGATTGAGTCTAAGCTGAATCTGGGCATTCAGAATGACCAGGAATTGATCATTGCCTTGAGCCTGCATTTAAAGCCCGCCGTCAACCGGTACCGATACGGAATGAACATCAGAAATCCCATGCTTGAGGACATCAAAGTGAATTACCCCGTCGCGTTTGAAGCAGGAATCCTGGCAGGAATGACGATCAATGAAGCAATTGGAGCAGTGATCGATGAAAATGAAATCGGGTACTTGGCGCTTCATATAGCCGCTGCCATTGAACGAAAAAAATCCATATCCGTTCCGAAAAGGTGCCTGATCGTTTGTGCATCCGGATTGGGAACGGCCCAATTGATTTACTACAAATTAAAATCCCAATTCGGCGATAGCCTGGAAGTGGCCGGCACGACCGAATACTATAAGCTGAAGAATTGTGAACTGGCCGGCATTGATTTCATCATCAGTTCCATTCCCATCCAGGAAGAGCTGGCAGTGCCGGTGATTGTGGTCAATGCTATTTTGGGAGAGTCCGATATCCGGAAAATCGAAAAATACATCTTGAAGGAACAGCAGCATATTTCCGCCTATTTCCAAGAAGAGCTGATCTTCCTGGGGCAGGAGCTGCGCACAAAAGAGCAGGTGCTGGAATTTCTTCATGAAAAGTTAATCGAACGCGGGCTGGTGGATGAAGGCTGCCTTCAGGCTGTATACGAACGGGAAAGAGTGGCACCGACATCCTTTGGCAACCTGGTGGCGATTCCGCATCCCATTACACCGCATTCAACAACGACTTTTTTAACGGTCTGCACACTGAAAAAGCCAATTATGTGGAAAGAAAAGCCGGTTCAGTTTGTCTGCCTGCTGAATGTCATGAAAGACAGCCAGGAAGATCTGCAGGTCATGTACGACCTGCTCGGCAGAATCATCCACGACAGCGCAATTGTGGAACGGCTGACCAAAGCCAAAACCTATGAGGAATTTATGAAAGTGATTGCTTTGTAGAATGGTTCGACTTCTCTATTTATCCGGTATCTGACGAAGGTGCCGACTCTTCAAGTCAGGAAGTGAAAAGATGAACTATGCCATTGGTGTTGATATTGGCGGAACAAAGGTGGCCGTTGCGGCCGTGAATGAGCAAGGGACCATCATCAGCCGGTCAGTCATTCCGACAAACCTGGACATTGCACCCGAAGCGATGATTGCTGAAATTCAACAGGAAATCAGAAGAATCATCGAAAGGTCAGGTGTTCACATGGACCAGGTGGTGGGAATCGGCATAGGCGCACCGGGTCCGCTGGACAGCAAAAACGGGCTCATCTCCTGCCCGCCCAATTTGCCGGCATGGGTGGATATTCCGATTCGGGACTTGATCGGGCGTGTTTTCCCCGTTCCGGTTCTGTTGGAAAACGATGCGAATGCTGCGGCTCTTGCCGAGAAATGGATCGGTGCCGCAACCGAAACCGACAACTTCATCTATATTACGGTCAGTACAGGAATCGGTGCTGGAATTATTTCAGAAGGACAGCTTCTCAAAGGGATGAAGGGGAACGCTGGAGATATTGGCCATGCAGTCATCGATCCTTCTTTTGGAGAATGTGTCTGTGGGCAATCAGGTTGCCTGGAATCAATCGCCTCCGGAACGGCCATTGCGAAGAGAGCTTCAGCAATCGTCGGCAGGGAGGTAACGGCGAAAGATGTTTTTCACCTTTATAAAGAAGGACATCCCGACATAACAGCTTACATGAAAGATGTGTTCAACGTGCTTGGGGTGGCTTCTGTCAGTATGATCAATACCTTCGATCCCGAGAAGATCGTTTTTGGCGGGGGTGTTTCTGAATTCGGAGAGCCGATGTTTGAAGCGATTCAGCAGTATGTCCGCCGCTATGCCTTGAATCCGACTGGTCGAAAAACAGAAATTGCTGCGGCCAAACTTGGCCAAAATGCAGGTGTCATCGGAGCAGCAGCCCTCTGTTTTCACAATGGATCATTTCAATAAACAGGAATCGGAGGAACTTCAGATGTACGAAGAACCTATATTTTTGGAACCGGTCTTCCAAGACCGAATCTGGGGAGGAAAGAAACTCCATACCCTGTTTGGCTACGATATCCCTTCTGATAAAACGGGGGAAGCATGGGTGATATCAGCCCATGAAAAAGGTCCGTCCATCATCGCTAACGGTCTATTGAAAGGAAGGAATCTGTTGGAAGCCTGGAGTGACAATCCGACACTATTCGGCAAAAAGCAGAGATCGGGAGATTTTCCGCTGCTGGTGAAAATATTGGATGCCAATGAAAGCTTATCGGTCCAAGTCCATCCGGATGCCGGTTACGCTCAGGAAATGGAAAACGTTCCGTGTGGAAAAGCGGAATGCTGGTATGTATTGGATTGTGAACCGAACAGCCAAATCATTTTGGGGCACCGGGCGGAGAGCCGCGAAGACTTCCGAAAACGCGTGGATGCAGAGCAATGGGATGAACTGTTGTTGCCGGTGCCGGTTAAAAAAGGAGATTTCTTTTACATTCCGAGCTGGACAGTCCATGCTATTGGAAACGGGATTATGGTCTTGGAAATCCAGCAAAGTTCCGATATCACCTATCGTGTTTATGATTATGGCCGGAAGACCAGGGAAGGAAAGACGCGCGAACTTCATATTCAATCAGCAATCGATGTCATCAATTTTCCTCATCATTCTGTCCGTCTTTCCCAAAATGCAATGAACAGAGGGGATTTAGCCAGTACGCAATTAATCAAAGAACTTTACTTTACTGTCTATCACTGGGACATCAAAGGAAAGGTGGAAACGCCATTGAAAATGGATTATCTGCTGGTCAGTGTGATTGACGGATCAGGAGAAATCTCAGTAAACGGGAAAACTTTTCCGTTGGCGAAAGGAAGCCATTTCATTTTGCCCGCCATGGTGGAGTCATATGGAATCGAAGGCGATCTTGAACTTATGGTCACCCACGAATAAGCTGGCCTGTATAAGTTACAAGTACAGCAGCAAAGAACGGAATAAATCCGCTTTTATAAGACTGATTATTCAGTCTAAGTTAATTAGTTAATTGATAGAGGAGCTGGTCAGAATGGTTGAAAAACAATTTACGATTACAGATACAGCAGGAATCCATGCCCGCCCGGCAGCAATTTTAGTAAACCTGGCAAGTAAATTCGATTCAGAAGTAAACATTGTCCATCAAGAGAAGAAAGTGAATTTGAAATCCATTTTAGGGGTCATGTCATTAGGGATTGCCTATGGCACCGAGTTTAAAGTAAATATCGAAGGAACAGATGAAGAAGACGCCCTGAGAGAACTTGAGAGCATGATGCAAAAAGAAGGATTGGCTAAATAACGCATTTCTAAAAAGGGCAGTCCAACAAGTCCCACAAAAAACGGACGGAGAAAAGTATTCTTTTTCTCCGTCCGTTTTTTTGAATGGGAATGTTTCTCTGAAAAAAATTGGCGGGAGGGGAAAGGTGATGTTTTCGTGTCTCCCATTTACCCAAAAAGCGTTCGTAAATATGTATGTAATTTCGCGAACGTTCGTAATGTGTTTTTACACGTATACGAACGTTCCTTTATACAGGTTTTTATCCTTTTTTAAAGCGTTCGTAAAGGTGTACTTTTACGAACGCTTTTAATCATTAACAAGTAAACATGAAAAAGCAGTGGTGAAAATATTGAAGTTGCACCTCTGTTTTAATTAGAAATGATTAACTTATAGATGTGACGCTGTTTCTTTCACTAGTTTTAACCCTGTGGAAATGATCGTTGCTACGTTTTCGGAACCTTGGACATGGCCTTCTACAATCACTTCGTCTATGATTTCAAAACTGAAATAGTTTTGCATTACAGCACGCATAGATATTTTTATAATTAATTTTATGAAGCTTTTTGCAGACATTATTACTTTATTTGTATAAGAATCATGTATCATAATATAATAGTAAAGAAATAGAATCAGGAAAATTGGGGGGTGATTTAAGTATGAACTTAGAAGAAGAACTCCAATTATTCATCCATAATTTAGAAGGAATGGATAAATACCGATTGCCACAAAGAGCATATCATACGATTCGGCTGGCCATCCGTGACTTAATTCTACCACCTGGAACAACCCTCCTTGAACGTGAAATCAGTGAAACGCTTCAAATGAGTCGTACGCCTGTCAGAGAGGCACTGGTTCGATTGGAGATAGAAGGTGTTGTTCGACTGGTTCCCAGACGGGGATTTATCGTAGAGCCGATCGAGCAGCATGATCTAAAAGAAGTTTATGAAATTATCACCACATTGGACAGCCTTGCCATCGAAACAGCCACTGCTAATGCCACTATTGGAGAACTGGATTATCTGGAAACCATTATCGAGGAACAGCAAGCCGCACTGATAAAAGAGGATTTGAAGCAGTGGTCGGTACTGGATGATTTGTTCCATACGACAATCACTGAGTATGCACAAAATAAGCGCTTGAAAGCGGCGATTGACAGCTATGCTGATCAATCGTACCGGGCGAGATTGTTCACAATCAAAGAACGGCCCATTCCACAGCGGTCGATCATCGAACATAAAGCCATTGTTTTCTGTATGCGTGCAAAAGATGGCAAGGCGGCTAGTATGCTGATTCAATCCCACCGGAGGCGTGCTCAGAAAGAAATACTGGAAGTGCTGGATAACATCAATCAAATTAGAATCGCAAGCAACTAAAAAGCGGCCTTCTCTATCAAAGAGGAGACCGCTTTTTTATTGCATCATCAGTTTACATCAAATGCCCAAAAATGATTGGCACGTAGAAGTAGGCGATGATAACAGAGAAAACTATGGAGAATAAATTAAGCCAAACACCGGTTAAGGCCATAGTGCTCATTTTTACATAACCGGTTCCAAACACAATCGCATTTGGCGGAGCGGCAACAGGGAACATATAGGCAAATGTAGCGCCCATATTGGCTGCAACCATAAGGATGATTGGATCAGTCCCAAGCGTTGTAGCAGCAACAGCAACAATCGGATAAACCATCGTCGCAGTAGCTGTATTTGAAGTAAACTCGGTCATGATAGTGATGGTCCCGACAATTAAAGCGATAGTAACAAAAAGCGGGATGTTTCCGAATCCGGTCAACTGTCCGCCAATCCATTGATCAAGCCCCGATTCCATAATGCCGGCCGCTAGTGCAAGACCACCGCCAAAGAGCCATAATATTCCCCATGGAAGCTTTAAAATCGTATCCCAGTCTAAAATATTTCCATCTTTATTCTTGGCCGGAATGGCAAATAAGAGAATCCCTGCGATTAAAGCAATTAAGGTATCGTCCAATCCAGGAATAAACTTGTTAAGGATAAAGCTACGAGTAATCCAAGCCACACCTGTTAGAGTGAAAACTGTTAAAATGACTTTTTCTTCATAACTCATTTTTCCTAGACCAACCAATTCTTTCTTAACGATTTCCCTGCCACCTGGCATACTTTGCAATTTCATTGGAAAAGCAATTTTTGTCAGGTAAAGCCAAATAAGTGGAATTAGAATAGCCACCATCGGAAGTCCGAAAAGGAACCAGCGGGCAAAAGTGATTTCAACGTCATATAAGCTTTTGACTGTGGCGGCTAAGATGATATTAGCTGGAGCTCCTACCAAAGAGCCAAACCCACCAATAGTTGCGGCGTAAGCGGTCCCAAGCATTAATGCAGTTCCGAATGGGAATTTTCCGGGAGTAGTATCGACTTCAGTTTTACCTTTAAGTGAATCGGCAACGTGCTTTGCAACAGCCAGACTTATAGGAACCATCATCATGGTTGTAGCGGTATTTGAAATGAACATAGATAAAAATGCTGTAGCTACCATAAAACCGAGAATAAGCATATTTGGATTGGTACCGACAAATGAAATGATGGATAAAGCAATACGCTTGTGTAAATTCCATTTCTCCATTGATAACGCTATCATAAAACTTCCAGCAAACAAGAAAATTAACGGATCTCCATAATTTGCGGAAACAACACCCGTCTCCATCACTCCGAGAAGCGGGAATAGTAATAATGGAAGCAAGGAAGTGATTGGAATCGGCATGGCTTCCGTAACCCACCACGTAGCTACCCAGGCAACGATTGCCAAAACGGTTACTGCTGTTGCTGACATATCAGCGGGAGAAACCAGTAACTTTATCAGGAGAAAAAGAATCGGGCCAAGTAACAAACCGATTAACTGAGGCTTAGTATAACTGGTCGATCGATCATGGGGTTCTTTTGAATTCGCGTATTTCGTCTTTTCTTCTTTAGAAAGATCGGCAGTTGAGCGAGCGGCCGTACTCATAGCTAGGACATTGAGTGTTAGAATTGCTTTCATCATTGCTTTGGCCTGGTCATTCCAAGCCCACATTTGAACCCACCATTTTTTTGCAACTGTCATAAATACTTCCCTTCTTTCTTCTTAAATATTATCGAAAAATGATACCGCTTACACAATTGGGGAAGAGCTTTTAAAAATGCTGTTAACGTCTTGCTTAAGTAGAATTCTAACTTTATGTATACATTAATGTCAATACAAAAATAAAAATATTCAAAAAACTTAATTAAAAGCTCATATTTAAGGGTTAAAACAATTACTATTAAATTATTTTTTAAAATTAAAATATTTAATTGACATTAATGCATACGTTAATATAATATACAGCTTAACACTAATAAATATGCCAGTGATGGCAACTATAGGAGGAATTGCAGATGAGTGAAACTAAAAAATTTAGATTGGCGGTTATCCCAGGTGATGGAATAGGGAAAGAGGTAGTTAGAGAAGGAATGCGTGTATTGCAGCATATGGCGGAAGAGTCTGATGGTAAGTTTTCTTTTGAAAGCGATTACTTTCCGTGGGGTTGTGAATATTATTTAGAACATGGCAAAATGATGGACGAAGACGGCGTGGAGAAAATCAAAGATCATGATGCGATTTACTTTGGAGCAGTTGGATTCCCGGGCGTGCCAGATCATGTTAGTTTATGGGGATTGCGCTTGGCAATCTGCCAAGGTTTCGATCAATGGGCAAATATTCGGCCGGTTGAATTCTTACCGGGAGTACCCAGAAGATTAAATCATCCGAATGTTGATGATTTAAATTGGATATTGGTACGTGAAAACTCTGAAGGAGAATATTCAGGAATTGGTGGTCGCAATTTTGCTGGTCGCGGCACTGGAAATGAAGTTGCTGTTCAATCGTCTTTATTCACGGAAAAAGGCTGCGAACGAATTATCCGCTTTGCATTTGATTTGGCCCGCACACGGGATAGAAAAAAAGTGACAAGTGTGACGAAGAGTAATGCACAGCAATACGGCATGGTATTATGGGACGAAGTCTTTGCTCGGGTCAGCAAAGACTACCCGGATGTTGAAACAGATCAGTGGCTCGTTGATGCTATGGCCGCTCAGTTCGTATTGCATCCCGAAGAACTGGAAGTAGTAGTGGCATCCAATTTATTTGCCGATATTTTGTCGGATCTGGGAAGTGCTCTCGCTGGAAGCTTGGGAATCGCTGCAAGCGCGAACTTGAACCCGGAAAGAAGAACGCCAAGCATGTTCGAATCTGTCCATGGATCTGCCCCGGATATTGCGGGGAAAGGCGTAGCCAATCCAATTGGCACTATTGGAAGCGCGGCATTGATGCTTGATCACTTAGGATTGAAAGACGAAGCAGTCCAGTTGAATAAAGCAATTGAAGAAACTACGAGACAAGGCATCCTGCCCCGTGATTTAGGCGGTTCATTTGATACAGTAGATGTGACAGATGCCATCATTAAAAATTTAGCAAAAGTGAAGACAGAAGCTTAATTTAAAGAATGTCGTAATCGATTCAGTTCGATTGCGACTTTTTTCTAAGTCGGAAAAGGCAGGTGTGAACTATGAAGGTATTAATTGCAATGGATTCATTTAAAGGAAGTTTATCTTCTATAGAGAGCAGTACAGCAATTGCGGCGGGAATTAAAGAAGTTTATCCACATGCCGATATCGAAGTGCTTCCATTGGCTGACGGGGGCGAAGGGACTGTGGAAGCGCTTGTAAATGCAACGGCTGGAACTCTTGTTACGATTCCAGTAACAGGACCACTTAATGAAACAGTAAAAGCAACCTATGGGATTCTTGGAGATGGGAAGACAGCGGTAATTGAAGTGGCTGAAGCTTGTGGATTGCCACTTGTTCCTTACGGTGAGCGCAATCCATTAAAAGCAACCTCTTATGGGGTCGGGGAAATCATTTCTGATGCCATCGAGAAAGGGTCTCGCGAGTTTGTCATTGGACTTGGAGGCAGTGCGACAAACGATGCGGGCATTGGGATGCTCCAAGCATTAGGCTTTTGCTTTTACGACATGAACGGTGAAAAAGTAGGAATAGATGGCCAATCGCTAACCGATATCTGGAGCATAGACTTGAAGCAGGTAAATCCTATGTTGAAAGAGTGTAGATTCAGAGTCGCTTGTGATGTAAAAAATCCTCTTTACGGGCCGGAAGGCGCAGCTCATATTTTTGGGCCGCAAAAAGGAGCGACGCCTGAAATGGTGGAACAATTGGATAAGGGACTTAAACATATCGCAGAGATTGTCCTTTATACCCTTCAGACCGAAATCAATCAGATTGAGGGAGCTGGAGCTGCCGGAGGATTGGGTGCTGCTTTTTCAAGCTTCTTGCATGCCGATCTCCAATCTGGAATCGAATTGGTGATGGAAATTATTGAAATGGAAAAGAGCATGCAAGGGGCAGACTTCGTCATTACGGGCGAAGGGAAGTTAGATGGACAAACCTCTATGGGAAAGGCGCCGCTTGGCGTAGCAGAGCTAGCTCAGATGCATAACATTCCGGTCATTGCCCTTGCGGGGGGGATTACGGAAGAAACGGCAGTTCTAAACAAGCTGGGGATCACTTCTTATTTTTCCATCTTGAATCAGCCGATGACGCTGGAAGAAGCTATGGATTCGAAGATGGCCTACAACAACTTACGCGCAACAACAAATCAATTATTCCGGTTGATTCAAGCAGTTCGCGCTACTGTGAAGATATAAGTGGTTATTCCTTTTTCTTGGTTAGCTAAAAGACAAGTTTAGAAACGAAAGGGGGGCAATGCGATGAAAAGAAAAGTGGGCGTTAGCGGCACGGGAAGAATCGGACGCTTAGTGATCAGGCAAATTTTATCTGATGCAAACAGCCAATTGGAGTTAGAAGCTATCAACTCTACTGCCCCTACAGAAACTGTGGCTCATTTATTAAAATACGATACTGTCCATGGAACATGGAATACAGAGATCTCCGTGGAACACGGGAATCTATTAATTGATGGCCAGCTCATTCAAGTGGTGTCTGAACGCGAACCTGAGAACATCCCATGGGAATCTTTAAACGTAGAGATTGTGATAGATGCCACCGGTAAATTCAATCACCGTCAGGGCGCACAAAAACATCTGGCAGCAGGGGCATCTTATGTAATCATAACCGCACCTGGAAAAGGGATGGACTTAACCGTCGTAATGGGTGTAAATGATCACCTATTGGATCTTTCGAAGCATACACTTTTATCAGCTGCTTCTTGCACGACAAACTGTGTTGCCCCTGTGTTAAGTATATTGGATCAGGCTTTTAGAGTAAAAAGAAGTTGGATGACGACCGTTCATTCCTTTACTTCTGACCAAAGACACATGGATAATCCCCATAAGGATTTGAGAAGGGCAAGAGCTTGTATGCAATCCATTATTCCAACCACAACAGGAGTAGGCAAAGCACTTCGGGATGTGCTTCCTCATCTCGCGCCTTACGTTGAAGGACTCTCACTGCGTGTTCCCACCCAGGATGTTTCTTTGGCTGATTTTACTGTTGAGGTGCCACGTCAGGTATCGATAGATGAAGTGAGGTCGGTTTTTAAAACAGCTGCGCACGAAAACCGTTATGTCGGTTATACAGAAGAACCTTTAGTATCGGCCGATTTCATTGGCTGTGATAAATCAGCAATTGTTGATGGGCTTTCAATCATGGTTGCAGGAAATCAAATTAAAGTACTTGCCTGGTATGACAACGAATGGGCTTATGCCAACCGGGTCATCAATTTGGCTCAAGCAATCCAACAAAGAATAGAGAAAGCAAAGTCGCTTCAGTTATAGAGTTAACATTACCGACTCTTATAAACTTCTGTTTTTACAGTCTCATTCAATTTTAAAGTTTGATTTACAGCTTGATAGGGCCTAGGGTTAGTATCCAGAGTCATTAAATTGATACTAGTTTACGTCACTCATATCAATAACTTAGCACTATCAAAATTTGAACTCCCTTTGAGTTTACATATCATGAATTTATCGGAAGTTTCTTTTAAAAAAATACAAGAAAGGAAGAGGGAAGCCAACTTATCAGCTTTTCCTCTTCCTTTCATTTAAAATCACTTATGATTCAAAGCTTGATTGATAAATTGGTATAGCTCGCCATCTATTTCATATTGCAGTTCGTTCCCTGGGTTTTCGGCGTGGAAATGTTCGGCTTGCTTGCGGAAAGTCCTATCGTCTTCGGAAAAGGCATTCACGATGTCATTCCATTTTTTCGCTAAATCTTGTACTTTTTCATCGGAAGGAGAAGCGCCTTTTTCTTTTTCCAAACGTATTTCCTTGATAAGATCGTTAAACTCTTGCTCGGCCTGCTTTAAGAGTTGTTTATCAGCATTTTCATATCGGCTTTCCATGGTATCCAATTGCTGCTTCGTAAAGTATTTTTCCTTATTCATTTTCAGCGCCTCCATTAATTTAGTAAGTTCTGAAATCGAGAGGGTCCGATTGCTGTGTGCAGCCAATAACGCATTTTCCAACTCGGCTACTAGTTTTTGCTGAACCTCTATCTTTTTCTTGACGCGAGAAATTTGGGTTTGCAAAATCTCCGTAACGGTTTGTTCTTCCGGATTAGACAACAGAAGCTGTATTTCTTCTAATGACATTCCCATCTGCTTTAAAGACAAAATGGGCTGAAGACGGACCAAATCTGCTTTCGTGTAAAGCCGATGCCCTGACTCCGTATACTGAGAAGGTGAAAATAAACAGATTTGATCGTAATAGCGTAAGGTTCGAATCGTTAAACCCGCCAATTCTGCAACTTCTCCGACTTTCCAATGTTCCTTCATTCGCTTAGCCTCCATTTAACAACATTTCTATTCACCAACTAAAAACGAGAAATTCGAAGTTAGAAGAGTTGCTGCATCTCCTTTTGCTCAAACGCATAGGTTTTTCCGCAAATATGACAAAAAGCTTCAATGTCCTCATTTTGTTCAATGCTCCGTTTGATTTCCTCTTCACTCAATGAATAAAGCATGCCATAGAACATTTCTTTACTGCATCCGCAGAAAAATTGACTGGAGCTATGGCCGATGATTTTTGCATCTCCAAACAACTGGGTTAACGCTTCTTCGCTGTCACTCGCTTTTTCAGCGTTTAGTTTACTGAAAATATCCGGATTGGCTTTTATAATCATTTTCACTTCTGAAAGCAGGTGTGGTGGTGCACCGGGAAGCAGTTGTGCATATAGTGCATGGCTGGAAAGAAGGGAAGCTCCATTATCCAACTGAATGTCGGAATAAAGATAGGTCGGCGTCTGATCACTCTGCACAAAATAGTTGGCGATATCATCCGTGATATGTTGATTTGGCATATCGGTAATGCTGGTGAATTGATTCATCTCAGAACCCTTTATGACACGGATCATCCCAGAAGGTCCAATCAAATCTTGCATCGACTTTTCTTCTGTATTAGAAGATCTCAAAAGTTCTTCGTTCAGGTATCCTCTGACATTTCCATTCGCTTCGGCTTCCGCAAAAATTTTATGGAGAGGATTGCTCAACGTTATCTGGAGGCTCATTCGCTGGTTTCCTTTGAGCGTGCCGGAAAGTATGCTCATCGCGGATACCGTTTTGCCCAACATCAGTTTAAGCGATTCAGGCAGTTCTTGGTTTAAAGCAAAGATATCGCGAAGCAGCTGGGTATTATCAATAAAATAGAGACGAATCTGTTCTTCATTAATTAATGTCTTAACAATGGCATTTTGCACAACGATTCCCCCTTTGCAAAAGTAAGCTAGTTTCACTATAAAACATTACCCTACGTAAGGTTCAAGGGGAAAATAAAATTTTCACGATATTTATTTTTAGTTAACATATGAGGGCTTATCAGAAGTTTTTATATACGAAGTAAAGAATTCGAAAGACCAGTGACCTCTTTATTTAAGGTTACTGGTCTTTTAAAATTTTATGCAAAATAAAACTTGAATTGGTGCAATTTATCTCTAAAAGTGACAACGTTATTATTATTTGTTTATATTTTATTCATTTTGAGTGTACTTTTACGAACGCTATTACTTCCAAAATTATCTAGCTATTATTTTTAGTTCTGAGTATATTTAGTATATGAATTTCAATTTTAATTACATGAGACAAAATTTCAACAATACATGAAGCAAGTGAGTAGAGAAAGACCATTATTCTAACATAACTTATGTGCAGTTAAGTTATATTCACTAAGTGATGAATAGGGGCGGGGTAGAAATGAAAAGAGAAGACAGAAACTTCGCAGAGAGAGTTTTAAAAAAACTGCTTATTGGAAGTCAACTTGATGGTTTCCAATTTGGTATTGGTCCAGGGGGAGTGCGTGTCTGTTTTTCCCATTATTCTAAACAAGGTCCAGACCAATTATGGTTGAACATCGAAGTAAAGAAAATTGCGATTATTGCTAGTGATGAGCAATTAACCACAGTTACTAAAGAAACCTTAGAAGAACTCGACGATGAAGAGTCGTTTCAGCTGCTGTTGAGAAATCGGAGAGATAAAGTGAAAGATATTTGGCTCGGAGAAGATTCACCACATTTATATATATCGCTTGAGTCCGGAAAAGTATTGTATGTAAATGGACATGATGAAAACTATGAGTGTTGGCAAGTTGGAGATAATCATGGATATGGGGATGGTGACTGGTTGATTGTGGCTGTTCCAGGTAATGAAATCGCCATATGGAGTCCTGAAGAGTTTAAATAGGATCAGCTAGGAAGAGAAAGTGATAGTAACTAAATGTGAATTAAGTTACTATCACTTTTAAGAAATTTCTTTTCAAAAGAGGAGCATATAAATTGATGAATCTACAAGATTATTTGCATACTACTTTTCCAGGACTGGTTTTAAGACCAAGCCTTTATCTTCAATGGAAAATAGGCATTCATTTCGAACTGGGATTAGGGATTTATCAGTTTGAAGAAGGGGACAAACTGAATATGCATCGGTTTGAAAATGCATACAAGCAAACTTTGGCAATCTTTAATGACCTTTTTTCTGAAGAGGATGAATTGGTTTTAGTAACGAATGTTTATCACCAAAAAAACGCCAATGGAAGAACAAAGCCGTTCAAGGTATACAAAAATGGCGTCAAAAATAAAAAGTTGACCTTACAATTAAAGCTGAACACACTTCCCTATGTTTTCGATGAGGAAGAAGAAGCGGACGACTATTATACGGCGCAGTATCAATTGAAATGCAAGAAACATGATTTACGTTACCATCAGCTGATCCAGGCTGCCTGTAACGAAGATTTTCCCTTGAAGCCCAAATTCAGAAGAGAAAAGGGAATGTATTATCCTGATACTTTTTTCATCAACCTCACCAAGAATACGATCTTCTTTATTTACGATGATCGAGGCTGTGAAGTAATTGCCGCGGATAAAGAGACATTGCGTCCGTTGTATGAAAAATACGCTGAGTGGCTCTATGAATATAACCGTGACGATATGAAACAGTTATTTTCGTAACCAGTTACATTCCATAAGACCAGACAAATGAAAAATCCCTACCTGGTCTTTATTGTTATTCTGATACTCACAAGACCGATAATGAAATGATCAACTACCGGTAGTTTAAAAATATGAGTAGTCTCAACAGCAATCCCAAAGCGATTTTTCTTACTTTATCTGTCGAATTCATGTAGTAGTTAACGGTTATTTTATAGCATTAAATCGTTAGAAGTACTGATATATAAGGATTTCCGAAAAATGTTGGCTGGGATAAGGAACATCTACTTTAAATCCTGCATATGCTGAATCGTCTATATTTTTACCGCGATTTTATAATAATTACGCCTAATACAAAAACCACTTGTGGTTCTAAAAGTGATTCTCCTGAATACAACTTAACTACCAGTAGCTAAATAAACATAAATTTTATTAGACTATTGGTAATCGTTTTATTGATTCTGAATGTAACCTAAGTACAGTTAAGTTACATTCACACTGAAAAATTCCAGTAGAAACGCACTGAAGGAGTGATGGCATGGAGAATCTGGCTATTGATTTTGAATTGGATCCGTTATTGAAATTAGATAAAAAGCTAATTCGACAGAAAAACGGAAAATTATTGATTGATGTGCAAGGGGAATTAACCATTCATATCGGTCATTCGTGTTTCTTTCATGAACAGTCCTTAGCGTTGCTTGAACTGGGAATTGCTTTAAAAAAGTGGAGAGTGAAAGATTCCGAAGGAGAAAATGATTTTTATTACTTTACGATGGAACATGATGAAAGAGAAGGACCCATCTTAGCTTTTGTTAGAAAAAGCGAAAATGAATGGCAGCTGTTTTCAATTTGGCAAGAATTTGAACACAAAAGCACAATAGCTTCTGATGTGTTGTTAAAAGCAGTAGACCGATATTTAACTAAACTAGAAGATACTTTGTTGAGGAAGTTCAATATCAAGTATTCATACTTCACTCGATTCTGATAAATTGAATGTAACTTATTGTGAATTAAGTTACATTCAAAACCCCAGAAACTGAAAGCTTAAGGAGGGATGATAGATGAGTCTAGAACATGAATTTTTCTTAGTGCCCAATACAGTGGCCTATCCAGAGTTGATGAAACGCAATGAACAAAATGTAGACATTATTGACTCTATAGATATACCAGATGATTTGATTCAATACATAGCCGATTCTTTGAACTGGATTCCATGTAAAAATCCAGCGATATCGATGACGAAAGAAGACACAGGAATAAATTATTATGGGGTGACTCTTTTTGATCAAACGTCAGCAGCAACTTTGAAAAGTATCATCACGGCATGGCACTCTTTATTTATGAATTTCCCTGAAAAGCTGGAGCTGACTGGGGAATTCGTGTATTCTTCCAATAAAAAAGTGTTGGGCGGGCGTGAACGTCTAGTATTTTTTAGAAATGAGGTGCTTGAATTATTGAAAAGGCTGCTGTCAATGATTGAGAGATTGGAAGAAGAGAGCCTCTATCTTTACCATTTGGGAATATGAAAAACGAATGTAACTTATTAGCAATTAAGTTACATTCAGTTTGTTTACCAAACACTTTTATGAATTTAAAAGGGGGAATAATTAAGTGGCTGAATTTGAAAATTATTCTTTTTCTCGATTATATAGAGACGAAAATATTGAATTCTTTTTTATTGTAGGAGTAAATGATTCGGATGATTTTGATGAATATTGGGATGGGAGATTAACGGAAGTTGTAGGATACGCTGTGATTTATCTGGACTATAAAACAGAGAAACAAAAAAACTTTATCTTTTTAATTGATAAGACGAATAGAGAATATGACAACATAGTCAGATATGCAAAGCGATTTATTCAACAGATGAGTCTATCCGAAGAAATTTCAGATAGAGAAAACTTTAAAATCTTAAAAACCGAAGTAAAAAAGAGAGTTTTGGAATACCCCTATAATGCTTTTATAAAGATGGTTGTAAAAAGTGAAATTCCAGAATACGACGCTAAATAATTTTTTGTTGAATGTAACATAATACTAATTAAGTTACATTCAAAAGGCTATTCTGTCCGACATTAAAGTTGGAATTGTGAAGGACATAGTTTACATATCAATGAGTTATCGGAAGCTGCAAAATAGAAGGGAGACATTTGGTGATTTCTGAATGTCTCCCTTCTATTTAGTACACACCAACAATGAGTGTAACCAATGCCTGTAACCATTCGATTAATGGGAAGAAAGAAGAAACAACAAATTCAAAATCCATCTTCCAAGAGCTGCATTAACAGGAAAACGACGCCAAAGCTTCTGGTGCCAACTGTTCAAGAGATGTTGTTTAATTCATACTTGGCGGAGCTCATTGCTTTAATCCATAATTAACGAGCTTTCCCTTAGTTTATAAATTAGGAATGTAATTATGGAGACATTGACCAATAAAAGAAGATGAAATGTGAAACTGAAATCCAGTATGATTAAAATCCCGGTAATAGAGAGGAGACATGTACTGAGAATAGCGGTGATTATAGTGGATTTACCCTGCTTGATTACTTCCATCTCACTGGACCAGTTATAATTAGGGAATTTCAAATTGACAAAGAAGCCCACAATGCTGACAAGAAGTAAACTAGTGATGGTAAAAGAAATGAAGAGCAGTGAATCCAATAACGATGAACTGAAATTTTGAGTATAGACCAAAATAGCACAAGCTAATCCCGGCACAAATAGCAGCACGTTTAATGCGATCTTGGCTTTTGCAAGGTCCATCAAAGAGAGCGGAGACGTCAACAAAATCCAGATGCTTTGGCCTTCAAAAGATAGGCTTGATGAAGTTGTTGTGGTCAAAAGAATGCATACAGTAGTAAATAGTATGAAGATATACTTGCTTGATAACGTGATAATTGACAGTTCCAAGGTATAGTCATACAACAGAGGGGAAATATTGAACAAGTAAGCCAGGCTGCCAATTAGTAATAGCGCAGGTGTTAGTACCGTATTGCTGACATAGGTGATAGATGATAGATAAAGTTTCAGCTCTTTTGAGAATAGATTTTTAAATAAACTATTGGAAGAAAGTGTGCTAGAATCACGAGTTTTCCTTTTTGACGAAGTAGAGTAGCTTGCAACTAAGAAAGCATATCTTTTAGTAAATACGTAGCCGGTTATGAGAACAAGAGCGAGAGTTATTCCTAGTAAGCACACTAAATTGAAGAAGCCAACTTCTGATGTAGAATTGCTAATGATGCCGAATAAGTAGAGTGGAGAACTATTGGAAAAAATGTCTTTGTAATTTAATGAAGCAGAGTTGTACGTGTTGTATAAAAGAGGTGAAAGGAATAAAAAGAATGTAAGCAAAGCTTCGATCACATTACTATGGATTCTTAAAAAATTAAGGAGAACTTTTACTGCTAATGAAATGATGAATGTTGTTGCGATAACTAGTAAAGGGAGGATCACAACAAGAAGAAGACTGGATAATAGTACGAACCAGAAGTCGGGAAGAATGAACATATGCAACAAGATGCCAGCAAAAACGGCTATTGCAGCAATGAGTAAATAAAGGATCAGGAGTTTGATTACATTAAATAGCTTGGCTTGCCACAATGGCATGGGCAGGCTGAAAATAAGTTCAGTATCTGAAGAAAAAATCAATTTTTTAAGGCCGCTTAAGATGGTCCAGAACCCCAAGGCCCAAAACAAAATGGACGAAAGAATCGGAAAAAACAACATGGATTCTTCGCGGATGTACAAATCAAAGGCGATATAGACAATATAGCCAATGGCCATGACAACAGCGGCACAATAGCCCGCCAACGTAAGAACAGCATGCTTTCGGTCGTCCTGATTAGTGGATGATCCCAATCTGTAAAACTGAAAATCATTTGCTAAGCTATACTTTTGCAATTGGATGAGCTTACTCATGTGCTGTGATGCTCCTGAATTTTTCACTTAAGCTACTTTCGGACAATAGATTGATCATCGTATCATTGACGACCACTTCGCCGTTGTGGATCATGACCACTTTGTTGCAGAGCTTTTCCGCTACTTCTAAAACATGAGTCGAATACAACACAATGGATCCTTCAGCTGCCCGTTTCTTCATTTCTTCCTGTAAAAAATAAGTGGCGTTCGGATCCAATCCGACAAAGGGTTCATCCAATATGATCAGTTTTGGATTGTGCATAAGGATGGAAATGAGCACCAGTCTTTGTTTCATGCCATGCGAATAGGTAGAAATCAACTCATGGATAGCACTGCCGAAATTGAGCTTTTTCAGCAAAGTGTTCAATTGCTCGTTTATCGTCGCGTTATCAATTTGATAAATGCTTCCAATGAGTTCCAAGTACGAATACCCCGTCATGTTTCCGTAGAGTACAGGAGTGTCGGGCGAATATCCGACCATCTGTTTAAATTCTTGTGGGTTTTTCTTTATACTCACGCCATCTAATTCAATATCTCCTTGATCGAAGCCATGAATGCCCACGATGGATTTTATGGAAGTCGTTTTTCCTGCCCCGTTCATGCCGATGAAAGCGCAAATATCGCCTTTAACCAAATCTAAGGTTAAGTTCTTAATGCCTTTTTCAGATCCTTTGTATAACTTGGTCAAGTTGTTAATCGATAACATTTGAACCAGCCTCCTTCAATTATGCCTTTTTCAGATTCCTACTGGCCCATGAGAGATTCAGTGAAATGAATGCCAAACAAGTTGCAATACTGAAGTAATTCAAGTCGTGGACCGACAGCAACTGGTTCTCCGCCAGATTTAAGATGCCGCCTGGGGATAGCTGGAACAAGAGGTGGTTGAACCCCTTGATCAGAATAAAGAAAATAGAAGCAGCGATTGTTGTGACGGCGATCAGGATGGGGCTCTTCACAAAGGTACTGATCAAGATGGCAAGACTCACGACGAAAAGGATCCACAAACTGTACAACAGCAGAAACAGCACAAAGTTTGAAAAAGAGAAAGAACCGAATAAGAAGATGGTGTAAACATAGGAAACGACTGCCCCTATGGAGATGCTGAACATGCTGATTATCCAATGGCCAGCCAGCTTTGACACTAGGTAGGAGCGCAGTGAAACAGGGCGGGTCAATATGAAATCTTGCATACCGCTATTGCGGTCGGCTGCAATCAGCCCCATTAAGCTAATAATCAGGATGATGAGCCCGATTTGATTGAATTGGCCGGAAATGGTGGACAGTAGAACTTCAGCAGAACTTGGTACCGGCCGGTTCGGATCGATGGTGATGCCATCTGCGCCGCCAACATTTTCAAGTATAACGTCCATGTATTTAGTGATCAGCGGTTGAGTAAGGCCCAAAATCACGAAAAACAGCGTTAACCAGATGAACTTAAATTCTTTTGCGGCTTCTACTAGTTCAGTGCGCGTTAATGTATAAAAGTTTGTCATGTGTCCGACACCATCTCCAGGAAAATTTCTTCTATCCCTCTTTCATAAAACTCAATGGACGTAATATCCATTTCTTTTGCAGCGAAGTCGTTTACGACTTTATTTAAATGCAATTCTTTAGCTCCTGTTAAAAGAAAGGTGTTCGGTGATAGGCATTCAACGCCTTCAACCTCAGAGCTTTTCAAAGCTTCACTTGTTTTTGGGACATTCCCCATCTTCACAAGGATTTGTTTACGCTCTGTTTTCTGAAAATCGTCATTTATGTTTCCGACAATCCTTCCATTTTTAATGATGATAAACCGGTCGCAAAATTCGCTGGCGTCATCCAATATATGGGTCGAAATGATGACGGTCGTCCGCTTCTTTAAGCGAGCAATCAATTTTTTTACTTCATTCCGGCCGATCGGATCCAACGCAGAAACCGGTTCATCCAAAATCAGCAGCAGCGGCTGGTGCAAAATGGCCTGGGCGATCCCTAGCCGCTGCTTCATGCCGCCGGATAATTGTTCCACTTTGTAATGTCCCTTTTCCTCAAGCCCGACTTCTTTTAAAACCGCTGAAATATTCCCCTGTAAAAACTCCTTATCCAAGCCCGACAATTTTCCGAAGAAAAAGAGCGATTCTTCACAGGTCATCCACGGCTTGAAGTCCGTCTGCTGGGACAAATAGCCAATGCTTTTCTTGTGCTGCACGATGGGTGTGGAATTGAACGTGATGGCTCCTTGTTCATGTTGCAGAATGCCGGTCATGCATTTAATGAGCGTCGTTTTTCCGGCTCCGTTCGGTCCCAACAAGCCCACACACTCGCCTTCGGCAATTGAGAAGGTGACATCGCTTAAAATTTTTCTTTTTTTGATGGTCTTATGAAGCTTCTCGACTGTAATCATTTCGGATCATTCTCCTTCCAATCACTAAATACAGTATCGGTCCGAGCAATTGGAGCAATAGAATGATGACCAGCCAAATATAGGGGGAGACAATCAGCACTTTTCTTTTGTACCAATCATAGAGTGCAACTCCAATCAGTAATAAGTTGAAGAAAATAATTGGCAAGGCAAAAGGCAAAATCTGTGGCCAGTCAATTTCCAGTAGAGCAGACATATCTGTATTCATCTGAATCACTCCTTCAATTATCATTATCAATAATGATAATTGAAAAGTCAACCATATTATTGTATTTTAGATACAGACTCAAAATACATTAAAGAGTAATATCATTTTTTATTGTAAGAAAATCCTGATATAAATGGTGACAAGAAGTTGGTAATCCCGAAGAAAGTCTATATAACAGCTCACTATCATGAATAAAAAGGGGATTGAAATAGATGGAATTTGATTTATTTAAAAACCAGGTCAGGTTTAAAATCGCTTTGGAATTAATAGATGTCGATGAAGGATACTCGATTATGCAACTGAATAAACTATTGAAAGAAGTATCGCAAGCAACATTATACAGACATGTGAACTCAATGGTTGATGACGATTTATTGAAAGTCGTTGGCATAAATCGAATTGGAAAAGTTGAAGAAAAGCTGTATGCGCTGAATACCCAAGCCTATAAGATCAGTGAAGAAGATTGGCAGTCTGCAACATACAGCGATAAAATAAAATTTGTAACTTACTTTTTTATGTATATTCTTCAGAACTACAAAGACTATCATGAGAACAGAGTTGGCGAAGGTACTCAAGATCAAGCGACATTTTCCTTAGTGAAATTGAACTTAACAGATAACTCATTCGAAGATTTTCAGTCGGAGTTAAGTACGTTAATGGAAAAATACTATAATAGAAAAGAAGATAAAGATGGAACAGATCGTACGATTTCGATGGTGATTATTCCGTAATTTCTCTTCTTTGAGAAGAAAATGTGCTTTAATTAATTTTGTTTACATATGAGGGCTTATCGGTAGCTGCCATTCATTCTATATATGATTTAAAAAACCCATCAACCTTCACGTGAAAGGTTGATGGGTTCTTTGAAATAATACGAAATATAAAGTTCTAAATTGATGCAAGTTATCTCTTAAAGTGACAGTTCAATTATCCTGGAATCATAAGACTGGACGGAGTCAGTCAAAATCTTTTTTCTCCCATTCGTCCTCAGGAATTTCCAAGTCTTCGCCGGAAAAACGCTCTTCCTGAAACGGGTCGCCGTTCATGTGGAAACCGTTCTGCTCCCAAAAGCCCGGCTGGTTTTCATCGATGAATTCGATGCCTCGGACCCATTTGACACTTTTCCAGAAATACAGATGGGGTACGATAAAACGCAGCGGGTAACCATGCTTGGCGGTCAACGGTTCGCCGTCAAGTGAATGGGCAAGCAGCACGTCTTCCCGGTCCAAATCGGATAATGCAAGATTGGTGGTGTAATCGTAGTCGCCGTGAAGCATCACATAGCCGCTTTTCGGCGTTACACCCAATTCTTTTATCAGGTCAATAAAACGGACGCCGGTAAAGGTATTGTCGAAGCGGGACCAGCGTGTCACGCAGTGAATGTCGCGTGTTATTGTCGTTTGCGGCAATTTCAGCAGATCCTCGTAATGCAGCGTGATTTCCTTATCAACCTGGCCAAAGATTTTCAATGTCCAAGTGGCCATATCGTAAACCGGCACTTCGCCTTCGTGCAGGACCGGAAAGCGCTCGGTCAGCACCTGTCCAGGCGGCAGGCGTTCAACCAGGGAAGGATCCACTACAGGGACCCGCGTACGTTTGATTCGTTCGGCTTTGCTCAGCTTCATGTGATCACTCCTTAAAATAAATAAAACTCTTCCACTGAAAAAGGGAAGAGTTGGGTCTGCTGGTGAAATTCTCTTCCTCATCTTTCAGAACATCGTGGTTCTGTTGGATTTGGCACCATTCCAGTTTGTGAACTGGCGGTTGCCGGGCGTCATCGGGCCATTCCCTCTGCCTCTCTTGATAAGGATAAAGCGTATTTAATTTTTGGTATGACTTATTTTACCGAAACCGCTTATTTCCTGCAAGATTATTCGGAAAATAATTCAGCTTCTCTCCGGCTGGCGTTATACTGATAGTACGTGGAGAATCACGTGCATAGCAAGCGTCACTTTCTGTTTATAAGGAGTCCTGCAAAATGAAAAAAATGATCGGCATGATAGGAATGGCCGTACTGTTGAGCGGCTGCACCAACACAACAGCAGAAAACGGCGATGAGCTGCTGGTATCGACGGCTTCAAGCCTGACGGAAGTCATGAAAAAAATGGAAGAGGAATTTCATCATGTGGAGCCGGACATCGAGCTGTCATTCAATTATGGATCATCGAGCAAGCTGCGAAGCCAAATTGAACAAGGCGCACCGGCAGATTTATTTTTATCGGCCAGTGAAAAGGATATGGAGCAGCTGGAATCCGAGCAACTGGTGAAAGCCGAAACTGTGGTGCCTTTTGCTGAAAATCGCCTGGTGCTTGCTTCCTTAGAGGAATTTCCGAAAACTGCAGATTTTACAGAAACAGTGATGACTGCAGAAGAAACCATTGCGATCGGGGAGCCGGACAGCGTACCGGTTGGAAATTTCACAAAGCAGGCGCTGGACAGCCAAGGGTTATGGCAGCCGCTTGAAGGGCGCCTTATCTATGCAAAAGATGCACGGCAAGTGGTGACGTATATCGAAAGCGGAAATGCCGGACTTGGCATCGTCTATTCCTCGGATGCGGTTATTTCCCAGGAAATAAAAGGGGCGCTCGAAGTGCCGGGGCAAGAAAATCCTGTCGTCTATCCGGGAGCGGTCGTAGCGGATTCAGAAAACCAGCAGGCCGCTTTGGCTTTTCTGGATTTTATAACGGGTCCCAAAGGACAGGCTATCCTCGGACAATATGGCTTCTTGCCGGCAAATGAGGCAACGCCATGATGCCGTATGATTTGTCGCCGCTTTGGCTGTCGCTGAGAGTTGCGGTTATTTCCACTCTATTTGTGTTTTTGGCTAGCTTGGCGCTTGCACGGTTGATGAGCAGACGTGAATTTTTCGGCAAAAGCCTGGTGGAAGCGTTGATTTTGCTGCCATTGGTCTTGCCGCCGACTGTCATCGGCTTCGGCTTGATCGTCTTGTTTGGCGCCAATGGACCGCTTGGGATTCTGCTTGAACAATGGTTTGGATTTCGCGTGGTCTTTACCTGGATCGGGGCAGCGATCGCTTCATTCGTCGTGTCACTGCCGCTGATGTATCAAAGCGTTATGGCTGCTTTTGATAAAGTGGATCCGCGCTGGGAGAATGTGGCGCGGACGATGGGCGTATCCGAATGGCGGATTTTCCGGACCATCACCTTTCCGCTTGCCTGGTCAGGTATTCTGGCAGGTTTGATTTTGGCCTTTGCCCGTGGCATCGGTGAATTCGGAGCCACATTGATGATTGCCGGTTACATTCCGGGCGTTACAGAGACCGTGCCGCTAGCGATTTACTTTGCTTATGAAGCAGGGGATATGGAAAAAGCCCTGTTTTGGGTGCTGATCATATCGTCGCTTGGAGTAGCTGCCATCACATGGGTCAATTATTGGCGAAAAAAGAATGCTGTACGTATTGGAAGGGAGTAAGCGGATGCTGAAAGTGAATTTTCAAAAACAATTGGATCATTTCAATTTGGAAATGCAATTCGAATTGAATAAAGAAATTCTGGCATTGGTCGGCTCTTCCGGTTCGGGCAAAACAACTTTATTGAACTGCCTGGCAGGCATTGTCCATCCGGATAACGGAACGATTCTGTTAAACGGCCGGCATTTTTACAAAGACGGACAAAAGCCGTTGAAAATCCAAAAGAGGAAAGTCGGTTATTTATTTCAGGATTATGCGCTGTTTCCGCATCTCACTGCCGAACAAAATATTCTCTATGGACAGCCAAGAGGAACGGATGTATCGCATATCACGGAACTGACCAAAATCCTTGGCATTACCGGTTTGCTTGGCAAATACCCGCACCAGATTTCGGGGGGCGAAAAGCAACGCGTTGCGTTGACGCGGGCATTGGCTGCACAGCCGGGTATCCTATTGCTGGACGAGCCGTTTTCGGCTTTGGATGATGCCAATCGAGACCGTTGCCAAGAGGAATTGCTGCGGATTCATGAACAATGGCAAATCCCTATCATTTTTGTGACACATCGGATTGCGGATGCTGAAAAATTGGCAGACCGCATCATCCGTGTTGAAAAAGGGCTAATGGCTGAAGAAACTGTGGTTTGATGCCTGCTGCAGTTTGAGAAAAGCAATGGTACAGTGATAGTAACGAAGAAACCGTTTGACACACTAAGCGGATGGAAAAGGGGAACCAATGTGGATGAACGCTATTCAAGGCAGGTCTTATTCAAACCGCTCGGCCAAACAGGCCAGCACAAGCTGAAATCATCGACCGTCACCATCGTCGGCTGTGGCGCTTTAGGTTCCGCTATTGCTGAAACACTGACACGCGCGGGCATCGGGACCATCCACTTGGTCGACCGCGACTATGTTGAGCTGTCGAATCTGCAACGCCAACAGCTTTTCACCGAAACAGATGCCCAGCAGATGCTGCCGAAAGTCGCAGCCGCCGAACAAAGGCTGAAAGCGATCCGAAGCGATCTTCAGTTATTCACGTATTTGGAGCATTTGGATGCAGCAGGGATGGAAAAACTGGCGGCTGTCAGCGACTTGATCCTGGATGCCACCGATAATTTTGAAACGCGCTTGTTGATCAACGACGCTTCTGTGAAATTTGGTGTGCCGTGGATCTACGGCGCCTGTGTCGGCAGTTCAGGAGTGGTTTTTCCATTCATACCGGGAGAAAGTTCATGTTTCCGCTGCCTGCTGCCGGTGCTTCCAGCAATCAATGAAACCTGTGATACGGTCGGCATCATCTCGCCGGCTGTCCAAGTGACGGCGGCGCTTCAATGTACGGAAGCCTTGAAATGGCTGAGCGGCAGCCGCGAGGCAATGCGGAAAAAGATCCATCATTTCAATCTTTGGGACAACAGCCAATTGGATATCGGCGTGTCGCGCATCAAAGATCCTTCCTGCAAAACCTGCGGACCGGCTGCCGTGTTCCCGTCACTCAATGAAACAGGTGCGAGTTCCTATGCCGTTCTATGCGGTAGGGACGCGGTGCAGATTCTGCCCGATCCGAACCGTCCCATCACATTGGACGATGCTGAAAAAGTCGGTGCCCGTTTGGAAGCTGGAGTAAAACGGACGCCTTATTTCGTTGAACTGAAGGTCTTCAATCACCGCATGGTGCTGTTCGGAAATGGCCGGTTGCTGATACACGGAGTCCATAACGTGGCAGCCGGCCGGAAATTGTATCATCAAGTATTCGGTTAATCAAAGGGGGAAGTTAGATGTCGGAATCATTCAAAGGGGATCATCAGGTTCGTGTCGCGGTACTGACGATCAGTGATACACGGACAAAAGAAACGGATACGGGAGGCCAGCTCGTGCAGCGGCTTGCCCGAAATGAAGGGCTGGAACTTGTGGATTACGATGTTGTGGAAGATGACATCGCGTCTATTCGCGTCATCCTGTCGGAATGGTTGGAGAATGAGGAAGTGGATGTAATTATTACAACGGGAGGGACAGGAATCGCCAAACGCGATGTCACACTCGAGGCGGTCAAACCGTTTTTCGAAAAGGAAATTGACGGCTTCGGCGAGCTCTTCCGTTACGTCAGTTTTTTAGAGGACATCGGCACAAAAGCGCTGTTAAGCCGTGCTGCAGCGGGTATTGCCAACGACAAAGCCATCTTTGTCCTGCCAGGTTCCCGTGGAGCTGTAAAACTGGCGATGGAACGATTGATCTTGCCGGAAATCCAGCATATTCGCTCCGAATTGACCAAGCATCAGCAATTGGATCGTTAAGTGGTTGACGAGTGCTAAAATCATCCATCTATAAAATATAAAAGCCTCCGGATCCGTCAGCTTATGACAGGTTCGGAGGCTTTTTTACGTTTGGGATAGCCCAGCTGCTTACCATGTGGCCAGTTGGCTGCTTTCAGTAAACCGAATACCGTCAGCTGCGCTCGTAATCGCCTGATTTTCCGCCGGTTTTCTGGAGCAGCAGGGTTGGGCCGATGACCATGTCCTTACCGGCTGCTTTGCACATATCGTAGATGGTTAAAGCAGCAGCTGATGCGGCCGTGAGAGCTTCCATTTCGACGCCGGTTGGCCCTTTTGTTTTGACTTCGGCAGTTAACAGCACTTCAAAATGATTGGCGTCTTCATCGACGTTCCATTGAAATTCAATATCGACACCGCTCAGCGCCAAAGGATGGCACATCGGAATGATTTGCGCAGTATTTTTGGCAGCCATGATGCCGGCAACTTGTGCCACGGCAAAGACATCGCCTTTTTTATTGGTGCCTTCTTTGATCTGCTGGTAGATTGCTTTGTTCAGCAGTACCGAAGTGGTGGCACGGGCTGTACGGACACTGTCCTGTTTGTCAGAGACGTCGACCATTTTGGCGCGGCCCTGGGCATTGAAATGAGTTAGTTCAGACAAAGAAATCATCCTTTCGTTATTGAATGATTTCAGTATAGCACGGCAAAGAGGTGCCTCCCTTTTGGGCAATTAACCCGTTTCTTTTAAATTTTCGCCTGTGCTCAATGAAAAGCTTTATTGACAAGCAGAAGAACTGCCGACTATAGTTCAATTTAAAGTCTGAACATTACATAAATAAAGTGAGGAGCAATAAATATGAAAGAAGAGCAGGCCTATAAACAAATAAAGCAAATGATCATCGATGGAAAATTTTCCGTCAAAGAAGCAATCAGCATCAATCGCCTGGCAGAGAAGTTTGTCATGAGCCGCACGCCGATTCACCGGGCATTGTCCCGTTTGGAGCGGGAAGGCTATATCACCATTACACCGCAGGTCGGTGTTTTTGTGCGGCGGCCAGATGCCCGGGAAGTGCAGGAAAGGCTGCTCCTTTGTGTCAATATTGATGTGTTCCTGGCAGAGCAGGCGGCTAAGTCCATCAATGAGCTTCAGCTTGAGGAATTGAAAAAACTGCTGGAGGCGATGGAGAAACCTTCGATTGAACCCGCTGATTACGAAAACTTGAACCGGAATTTCCATACAATAATTTGCCGTGCAGCCAATAACAGCTATGCATTTCAGACCAATAAAATCAATTGGGATTACTTGAACTACCTTAATGCTTCAGAAACTCTATTCCGGGGAACTAACCGTGATCAGTCGCAAGCTGAACACCGTATGATTTATTATGCGTTGCGTGATGGGGATCCGAAGCTGACAGAGCTGCTGATGAAAAAGCATTTGATGCGGGTTGCGCAATTTATTATTGGTAAATACGGATATATGGATTGATTTCAGTAGAGATTTGGAGCATTTTCAGTAGGTTATATACAGAAAACAGAATGGAATTAGATAACTATTTATTGAGTTTTCAAATATCATTGAAAGTTTAGTTTATTCAGCATAGAATCAGTAGCAAGAACAATGTAAGCGTTTTACTGACACACAGAAACACAGTGGACGAAAGATGAAGGAGAGGGTGTAAGCGGCAAATACGAGCTCTGGAATTTGTGGGAGAAGGCTTTCATATACACATACTGAAATATTAGTTCAATGATTTAAAGGTCGAAATCGACGTTTTTGATTGAATAATAGAGATTAATTGAATATCTAAAATTTTACTAAGGAGCGGATAGAATGACGATCACGAAAAGGAAAGTACAGACAGGCGCATACGAAACATTCATACATGAAGGGGGCGCCGGCAATAGCGAGACGATTCTCTTCTTGCACGGCAGCGGCCCAGGAGCCAGTGCAAGTTCGAACTGGCAAGGTGTCTTGGCGGAATACGCTGAGAACTTCCATGTTATAGCACCTGATATTTTAGGATTTGGCGAAACGGATCATCCGACAGAGTATCCGGCCAACGGAGCGCAGTGGATGAACTGGCGAATCGAGCAAGTGTTGAATTTGATGGATGCACTGGACCTGGAGAAGGTTCATCTGGTCGGCAACTCACTGGGGGGCGTCATTTCCCTGTTTCTGGCTATGGATACGCCGGACCGTTTCGACCGCATTGTCCTGATGGGTGCTGGCGGCGGTTTGACTGAACCGACACCGGAACTCGGCAAATTGGCTAACTTCCACAAAGATCCGACTGCCAAAGCTTTGCGCAACTTATTGAGCTGGTTCTTATATGATATGACGGGCATGGAAGACAAGCTGGACAGCATTGTGGAAGAACGCATGGAACTGTTCAATCGTCCGGAAGTGCGTAAATCTTATGAAGAGAACTTCAGCAAGACGCAATTGTCGGATATGCTGGTTCCGCCTTCCGCACTTAAACGCATGAAACACGAATTCTTCCTGATTCACGGACACCAGGATCGTTTCGTTCCATTGGCAAGCAGCCTTTATGTGATGGATTACCTGGAAAATGCTGAACTGCATGTCTTTAAACAATGCGGCCATTGGGCACAGATTGAACAAAGGGAGAATTTCATCAAACTGACTCAGGATTTCTTTAACCGCAATAAAGTATTAAACCGCGTCTAACAAATGATAAGGGGTGTTTATATTGACTCAAATGGCGACAGATACGAAGAAGATGTTAGTGGAAAGCGGCACAGCGTTAATTCCGAAGTTAAGAGACCTGAGTTTGGAAATCGACCGTAATAGCGAATTGTCCGACGAAGTGATCGAAGACTTGCGAAGCAATGGCTTACTGAAGGTTTTGCGTCCTGAAATCTTCGGAGGCTATCAGACGAATATGCGCACCTATACAGAAGTGGTGACAGAAATTTCCCGCGGCAACGGTTCAGCAGGCTGGTTCGTTTCCTTGAGCAATATTCGGGATTATATGATCTCTTACGCATTCGGCCAAAAAGCATTAGATGAAATTTTCGAGGAAGGCCAGGACGTTATCTTGGCAGGGAATTTCAAGCCGATTAAATGTGACATTGAAAAAGCAGAAGGCGGCTACTTGATTAAAGAAGCGCAATGGCCATTTGTTTCCGGCAGCCCGCATGCCGACTGGTTCTACTTCGGTTTTCCGGTAGACGATGGCAAAGGCGGAATGGAAATGGCGATCATGGTATTGCCGAGACACGAAGTAACGGTCTTGAATGACTGGAACGTAATGGGCTTGAGAGGATCAGGAAGCAACAGCGTCAAAGTAGAAAATGTCTTTCTTCCGGAACACCGTGTATCGCTGGATCGCCTGGCAAGACAAGGAGAATACATGATTGAACCGCTGCGCGACATTCCTTTATACCAGACGCCATTTGTTCCTTCATTGACTTTGTCCATCGTGGCTCCTGCACTTGGGTTGGCACAGGCGGCAATGGATCTGCATATGGAACGCGTCGAAAAAGCAGGCATCGGCAATACTTTTTACGCAAAAATGAGCGAAGCGCCAATCACTCATATGCAAGTAGCGCAAGCGCAGTTGAAGATCGATTCTGCCGAGCTCCATTTGTACCGTGCCGTCGATATGCTGGATGACTATTCTGTCAGAGGGCTGCAATTGTCGATGGAAGAAGGCATCCGCATGAAAGCTGATTTCGGTTACGTTAACCAGCTTTGCAAAGAAGCGATCGACTTGCTGACAGAAGGTGCCGGATCGGTGTTTTCTTATAACAATAACCTGTTCCAATTGGTCTACCGTGATTTTCTGTCGATGCACCTGCACGGCTTTATCACCCCATCAAGTTTAATCGAGACATACGGCAGAGTGATGTGTGGCCAAGAGCCGAATACGTATTTCGTCTAACGTAAAAAGATTGAAATTTCAGTATATAAAGATAGTCAAGAGGAGGAATTTGGGATGAGCAAACCGGAAATCGCAAAATTGGGGCATTTTGGATTGGTATCTACGGATTTAGAGAAGTCATTGTGGTTTTTTAAGGAAATACTGGGGTTGGAAGAAACAGAAGAGCGGGACGGCGTCCATTACTTGCGTGCATGGGGGGATTTCGAGCATCACACCCTAACCATTCGTCAGGGAGATGAAGCGAAGCTGGACCATATCGCATGGCGTACGAAAAAGCCGGAAGATGTAGAAGGATTCGCGAAGATTCTGGAAGAGTCAGGAACTCCTGTTACTTGGAACGAAGAAGGCATCGAAGCCGGGCAAGGGAAAGCATTCCGCTTCCAGATGCCAAGCGGCCATACATTGGAGATCTATTACGAAATGGAAAAAACGCTGGCGGATCCGAAGAGCCGTTCTGTCCTGAAAAATCAGTCGCATAAATCATGGGCGCGCGGTGTTTCCCCTAGACGGATTGATCATGTCAACTTGCTGTCTTCATTGCCGGCTAACGAACTGGCAGACTTCCTGATGGACAAATTGGGCTTCCAGATGCGTGAATGCGTGCAGGCTCCAGATGGCAGTTTGGTTGGCGCTTGGTTGAGCGTTACGGCATTGGTGCATGATATCGCCATCAGCCATGACCCGAATGCTGCTTCAACAAATGAAGTGCACCACATTTCCTATTGGTTGGATAATGCCCAGGACCTGTTGCGGGCAGCAGATATCCTGAAAGAGAACGGCATTCATTTTGTAGGGCCAGGAAAGCACGGAATTTCGCAGGCGATGTATATTTACGCCATCGATCCAGGCAGCGGTGTCCGTGTTGAAATCTTCACCAATGGCTACTTGATCTTTGAACCGGACTGGGAGCCGATCGTTTGGACATTGGATGAAATGGATGTTGGATTCACTTACTGGGGAGACCAGACGGATACGAAAACAGAAAACAATCCAACCATTAAAGCATAGAACAATTGGAGTCGGCAGGGGATTTCCATTCCCTGCCGGATCTATAAAACAGCTTAAAACCGAAAATAGAGGAGGAATCATCATGGACGATCGTTTATTCCGAGATGCAATGGGCAAATTTACAACAGGAGTTACCGTATTGACGACAGAGTTTGAAAATGAGCCTGCAGGCATGACCGCGAATGCGTTTATGTCGGTTTCATTGACACCTAAGCTGGTGGTAGTATCGATTGGCCATAAAGCACGTTTTCTGGCGAAAGTACAGGATTCCCGGAAATTTGCAGTGAATATCCTGGCTGCAGACCAAGAAAACTATTCCCGTATGTTTGCCGGACAGGCAACAGACGACAGCAAAGTCGCATTCGGTGAATTGGCAGGCAATCCGGTCATCCCGAAAGCATTGGCGCAAGTCAGCTGTAAGCTGGTGGCAGAACACGTAGAAGGGGATCATACGCTATTGATCGGCGAAGTGCTGGACATCAAATTAGAAGAAGGCAACCCATTGATTTTCTTTAGCGGCCAATATCATGCATTAGCCGAAAAGGCACCAGTCGTATAAAGGAGAGGGGAATTTGATGGATATTCAAGCAGCAGTAGAAAAGCTGGCGCAAGCTGAAAAAAACAAAGCGCCGATTGCTCCATTTACGTCTTCGGCAGAAGCGATTTCTGTTGGGGATGCCTATCAGATCCAGTTGCTTCAAATACAGGAGAAAGTAAAACAAGGTGCAGAAATCAAAGGCATGAAAGTCGGATTGACCAGTAAAGTCATGCAGGACATGTTCAACGTGGATACGCCGGATTACGGCCATATCCTAGATTCAATGATTTACGGCCAAGGCAGCTCTATCAATGTAGAGCAGTTTATTCAGCCTAAAGTCGAGTTTGAAATCGCGTTTGTGCTGAAGAAAGATTTGGAAGGGCCGAATGTTACAGTGGAAGACGTTCTGGCGGCAACTGATTATGTCGTGCCGGCCATCGAAATCATAGACAGCCGTATTGAAGATTGGAAATTCAAATTCGAGGATACCGTGGCGGATAATGGCTCTTCAGCTGGAGCGGTGTTCGGCAGCAAACGGACCTATGCAAAAGATGTAGATCTGGCAGCTGTTGAAATGAATGCTTACCGAAACGGCGAATGGTTTGATTCGGCGACAGGCGAAGCAGTGATGGGGCATCCTGCAAAAGCGGTAGCCTGGCTTGCCAATGCAGTAGCGGAATACGGGATCACATTGCGTGCAGGGTATTTTATCTTGGCAGGTGCATTGTCAAAAGCGGTTCCATTTGAGGCAGATGAAGATTTCAAAGCGGATTTCGGTGAACTCGGCGATGTGTCGGTATCGTTTGTAAGGGAAGGTGAACGGGTGTGAAAAAACTGAAAGTAGGCATCATCGGTTCTGGCAATATCGGGACGGACCTAATGTACAAAATCGAACGCAGTGATGCACTTCAGATGAGTGTCATGGTGGGCATCGATCCCGATTCGGAAGGATTGAAGCGGGCAGCTGAGCGCGGTTATGAAGTGGTGGCGAACGGCATTGATGGCCTGATGGAAAAACTGGAGCTGGTCGACATCGTCTTTGATGCAACGTCTGCGAAAGCACATCAACACCATAGTGATTTGCTGGTGGCGGCAGGCAAAAAAGTCATCGATTTGACGCCTGCAGCCATCGGTCCGTTCACGGTTCCGACCGTCAATTTAAACGAGCATTTTGAAAAACCAAACTTGAATATGGTGACGTGCGGCGGACAGGCGACGATTCCAATCGTCAATGCCATCAGCCGTGTAGTGGAAGTTGAATACGCAGAAATTGTCGCAACCGTCGCCAGCAAAAGTGCCGGACCAGGGACGCGCGCCAATATCGATGAGTTCACGCACACTACTTCCAAAGCGATCGAGCAGGTTGGGGGAGCGAAAAAAGGAAAAGCGATCATCATCCTGAATCCGGCTGAACCGCCGATCCTGATGCGGGATACGGTCCATGCATTAATGGCTGCTGATGGGCAGGAGCAAGCGGTCATCACGTCGATCAACGAAATGGTCAAGGAAGTCCAAAGCTATGTGCCCGGTTATCGTCTGCGCGGAGAACCGCAATTTGATGGACGCAAAGTTTCGGTCTTTTTGGAAGTGGAAGGGGCTGGGGATTTCTTCCCGCCTTATTCAGGAAATCTGGACATCATGACCGCAGCAGCGGCGAAAGTGGCAAATGAAATGGCGAAGCAGCTGATGGCTGCAGAGGTTTAGGAGGAGAAGGCAATGACGCAACGGTCATTTGAAATACTCGACGTGACGCTGCGCGACGGCAGTCACGCAATGAAGCACGCATTTACGGAACAGCATGTCCACGACACGGCCAAAGGGCTGGATCTGGCGGGCGTCAATTATTTTGAAGTCTCGCACGGAGATGGCCTTGGCGGCTCGTCCCTGCAATATGGATTGTCGAAAGTGGATGAACTGAAACTGATTGAAGCGGCAGCCGATGTTTGCAAGTCATCAAAAGTATCTGTTTTGCTGATTCCAGGGATTGGCATTAAAGAAGACTTGCAGGACGCTGTGAAAGCTGGAGCGAAGATGGTCCGCGTAGCGACGCATGTCACGGAAGCTGACGTTGCAGCCCAGCACATTGCACTCGGACGTGAGCTCGGATTGAAGACAGTCGGATTCCTTATGATGGCCCATATGGCGAGTGTCGAGAAAATTGTTGAACAAGCCAAGCTTTTTGAAAGTTATGGAGCTGAAGTTGTATACGTCACTGATTCGGCTGGCTATATGCTGCCGCATGAAGTAACGGAACGCATCACGGCATTGAAGCAATCGGTGGGCTGTGAAATCGGCTTCCATGGCCATAACAATCTGTCGATGGCGATGGCCAATACCGTTGCTGCAGTTGAAGCAGGAGCTACTTATATCGACGGCAGCCTTCGCGCTCTCGGAGCCGGCAGTGGCAATACCCAGACAGAAGTGATGGTGGCGGTTCTGGAACGCCTTGGCTATAATACCGGAATCGATCTGTACAACATCATGGATGTGGCGAATGAAGTCGTTGCGCCGTTCATGCAACGGCCGCAGGAAATTACCGGCTCCAGCCTGATCATGGGCTATTCGGGTGTTTATTCAAGCTTCTTGCTCCACACACAAACAGCGGCAGAAAAGTTCGGCGTCGATGAACGGGATATCCTGGTGGAGCTCGGCCGCATGAAGGCAGTTGGCGGCCAGGAAGATTTAATCTATGACGTGGCCCAGAGTTTCGCTGCGAAAAAAGCGCAATAACCAGTGACCCTCGATAGAAAAGTTAAATATAATTCATCAAAAAGCTGATTAATTTCTAATTAATCAGCTTTTTTTAGAAGAGTTTTTAAAGACTCTAAGCGGATCAAGGGTATTCGAACTAGCGCTATTTTATTGGTATCCGTTATAGATCAACATGTTAATTCGTGACAAACTAGTAAATACTAACTGAAAGTCTAAATAATTCCAATAGTTTTTCACCTAGTTCCATTTGATTGAATATTCTATATTTGGTGGAAAGGTTTTATCAGATTAAAGGAGGCTGGTAGGTTGAAAATGTAAGGGGTTACATTAAAGCCGGTTTTTAAAACTAAAAAAGGAGAGGTGTGTACATATGAAAAAACTAATGATTCTCGGTGTATTTATTTTGATGGCTTGCTTGATGGCGGCGTGTGGAAATTCAGAAGATGGAAGTGCTTCGGGAGCGGAGAAATCAACACTCCGGTACGGCCATTCTGCTCCACCGACAGATCCGGGCGGTGTTATTGCGGATAAAATTGCAGCTGATACTGCTGAAGCTACTGGCGGAGAAGTGGCTATTGAAGTGTTCCCATCAGGACAGCTGGGTGGAGAAGTAGAGATTGTAGAACAATTAAGATCAGGTTCTGTTGATATGGCATTTGTCACTGGAGGAGCTTTATCGAACTTTGTTCCTGATATCGCAGTATTGGATATGCCATTCCTTTTTGATGACTTGGACCATGCAAAAAAAGTTTTGAATGGCGAAGTCGGAAACCAAATTAAAGAAAAAGCGGCAGAAGAGGGCTTTCAGATTCTGGGGTTCTATGATTACGGAGAAGGACATCTAGCTAATACGAAGCAAGAAATTAAAGAACCTGGTGATTTAAAGGGTCTTCAGATGCGCACCTTAGAAAATGACATTTTTATGGATACGTTCAAAGCCTTGGGAGCAGACCCGGTACCGATGCCGTTCCCAGAAGTCTACTCGGCTATTCAACAAGGTGTAGTTGATGGGACAGATCCGGTTAATGTTGCCATGATCGGCGGCAAACTTTTCGAAGTGACAGATTACTATACTGAGATTTCTTTGAATTACCGTTCAGGTATTTTATTGATGAACAAAGATAAATTCGATGGCTTGGAAGAAGAGACCAAAACAGAGTTGGAGACTGTGGTGCAGGACAGCATTGACCATTATCACTCGGTTGTATATCCAGAGTATGAAGAAAGCGTGAAAGAAACGCTTACAGAAAATGATGTCAAGATAGTCCCTATCGAAGACGTTGATCGTGAAGCATTTGTAGAGGCAGTTCAACCGGTATATGAGCAACATGAAGCACGGTTCGGCGATTTAATTGAACGCATTCAAAACGAAAAATAATGTTACGGCAAAAAACATATTCGAACAAAAGAAAGCATTTCTGATAATGCTTTCTTTTGTCGATATGGGGGGCAGCTTATGTGGAGCAAAAGTATTCGCGCGTTAAATAAAGGAACAGAGAATTTTACGATGATTTTACTGGTAATTATGGTGCTGCTAGTATTCTTTCAAATCGTTTCGCGTGCTATGTTCAGCACTTCTTTTTCATGGACCAATGAGCTGGCCCGCTACATGATGGTTTGGCTTGCTTTTTTAGGTGGAGGCATTGCTTTTCAACATAATGCGCATATTGGAATTGAAGCCATAGTAGAGAGGTTTTCAGTACGATGGCAGAAGTTTATTCAACTGGCAGTCATGGTTATTTGCATATCGTTTTTTATTATTTTGATTGTTACAGGTTTAGAGTTTACAACTTCATCGATGACTCAATCTTCACCGGCATTGAATATTCCCATGGGGTTGGTTTATTTGGCTCTACCTATAAGCGGTATTCTTCAAATACTTAATGTAGTTGATCTAAACCTCAACTATTTCAAATCCAAAGAAACAGAGTCGGAGAGGTGATCTTTTGATAATCACGCTTATAGTCATATTAACTGTACTTCTGTTGATAAATGTGCCGATAGCCGTCGCGTTTGGCCTCGGTACATTTATCGTCGTATTCATGTCGGGTAGCTTTGAAGTTACGACTTTACCGAACAGAATGTTCAACTCGCTGGATTCATTTCCTTTACTGGCGGCGCCATTTTTCATTTTAGCCGGCAAAATTATGGAACATGGCGGGATATCCGAAAAACTGGTGACGTTCGCGAGCAGTTTGGTCGGCCATCTGAAGGGCGGGCTCGCGCACGTATCGATTATAGCTTGCATGTTCTTTGCAGCATTGTCTGGTTCAGCAGTAGCCACAACTGCAGCTGTTGGAGCCATCTTGATACCGGCGATGGTCAAAGCTGGCTACGACCGGAATTTTTCTGCGGCGGTCCAAGCGGCTGGGGGAACTACGGGAATCATCATTCCGCCAAGCGTTCCTATGGTATTGTTCGCTGTTACTGGAGGAGTTTCTGTAGGGGATTTATTCTTAGCGGGGATAGTTCCAGGTGTTCTAGTTGGCCTTTCCCTTATGGTTGTAGCATATGTCTACTCGTCCATGAAGGGGTATAAAACTACGGCTAGAGTAAACGTCTCAGGAATAGGAAGAAGTTTTATTGATTCTTTGCTGGCTTTGTTTATGCCCGTTATTATCCTTGGTGGTATTTACGGTGGAATTTTCACACCGACGGAAGCCTCTGTAGTGGCTGTCGTGTATGGATTCCTGATTGGAAAATTTGTTTATAAAAAGATTGATTACGCAGTGATGAAAGAAATCTTATTGAGTACAGTAGTAATAGTTTCTTCTGTTTCGCTAATAATTGCTTCAGCTTCATTCTTCGGATTATGGCTTACTTTGGAAAGGATCCCTCACACTCTCGGGACGTTGGTGGGAGGCACAAGTTTAGCGCCATTCCTGGTAATGATGATGATTATTGTTTTATTGCTCATAGTTGGCACTTTCATGGAACCTATGTCTGCAATCATCATTCTCACGCCAATCTTATTGCCAATTGTCATATTGCTTGGATACGATCCAGTTCATTTCGGGATCATCATGATTGTGACTTTATCCATTGGCCTGATAACTCCGCCAGTTGGCCTGAATTTATTCATTGCAGCAAAAGTAGGGGATATCCGCTATGAATCAATAGTAAAGCCGATAATTCCTTTCATTTTAATTTTAATTATAGATGTCATTTTAATTGTGCTACTTCCGCAAATTAGTGTAGGGGTTGCAAATTTATCTAAATAAAAGTCAGACGAAAGAAAGCGGCTGTGGAGAATATGTGCCTCACAGTCGTTTTTTTATTCATTTACAAGCGGGTTCCCTTCAAATAAACAGTTTTTGGAAAGATAAATAGGTTGTCAAAGGTGAAAACTAATAAAAAATACCGGAAAACCATCTTCATTACGGATAATTTCTACTCTAGTATGCAAGAAATGATTTGTGTAATATTTCAGTATATTCTACAAATTTTATTAACCAAAGAGAAATTATTGTAAACGCATACAAAGGGGCGAAAAGAAAATGGCGAATCCGGAAATTGCAAAATTAGGCTATGTGTCGTTGGTGACACCAGATTTAGAGGCATCCCTGCACTTCTTTAAAGAAGTGATCGGCCTGGAGGAAACGGTTGAAATTGATGGCGTCCATTATTTGCGGGCATGGGGAGATTTTCAGCATCATACCTTGTCGATTGAAAAAGGCGACAGCGGCCATGTGAAATACATCGGCTGGCGGACGAAAAACCGCAAGGACGTCGGAGAATTCCGGGAACTGCTGGAAAACGATGGCGTGCAAGTGGACTATTACGCAGCTGGTGAAACGCCGGGCATCGGTGAAGCAATCCGCTTCCGTCTGCCAAGTGGTCATACATTTGAATTGTATTACGATATCGAGCGGCCGGCGCCAGAAGAACATCAGAAATCGGTATTGAAAAACCAGACATATAAGGCTTGGGCAAAAGGAATTTCACCGAGACGCCTGGACCACGTCAATATCCACACAACGACGGATGCGGGCATCACATACGAATTCCTGAAAGAACTGGGATTCAATATGCGCGAGTATTTACGGGATGACAATGGAGACATCATTGCCGGCTGGATGAGCGTTACGCAATTGGTGCACGATGTGGCGCTGGCGCAGAAGCCATCATTGCCGTCACCGGCCCGCATTCACCACATTTCTTATTGGTCAGACGATTCGCAGGATATCCTCCGGGCAGCGGATATTCTCAGCGAAAACAATATCAAATTTATCGGCCCAGGAAAACACGGCATTTCGCAGGCCCTCTACTTATACGTCATGGATCCGGGCAGCGGTTTCCGTGTAGAACTGTTCACCGGCGGCTATTTGATCTTCGAACCCGATTGGGAACCGGTGGAATGGACCATGAAAGAACGTGTCTTCGGCAACACGTATTGGGGAGATTCAGTGCAGGACAAGGAATTGAACAATATCACCATCGAGGCGAAATAAGGCGAAAAGAGGCGAACTCTCATGAAAACAATCGAAATCGATCACACAAACTTGCAGCAGCACCAGCTTGGACTATCACCGCATGTCATCGCCCTTGGATTTTTTGACGGATTGCACAAAGGCCACCGGACCGTTATCGAAGAAGCGAAGAAAAAAGCGGACTTGCTGGGATTGCCTTTGTCGGTCATGAGCTTTTTCCCGCATCCGAAAAGTGTTTTGTCGAAAGGCAAAGTACACGTCGATTATTTGATGCCGATGGAGAAAAAGCAGCAGCGGCTCGAGGAACTGGGTGTGGATTTGTTCTTGGTTGTTGAATTCAATTTAGATTTCGCCGCTTTGTCTCCTGAACAATTTGTACAGGATTACCTTGTCGGTTTGAACGCCAAGCATGTTGTTTGCGGATTTGATTATACGTACGGCTCTAAAGGAGCGGGAAACGTCACGACACTTGCCGATCATGGTGGCGGCCATTTCGGTGTAACGGAAGTAGCGAAAGTCGAGGTTTGTGGAGAAAAGATCAGTTCAACACGTATCCGCGAAACGTTGGCAACCGGAGACATTGAGTTTTTGCAGAACATGATGGGCGAAGCCTACACCATTGAATGGTGCCCGGAAAACGGCTTGCTGCCGCATTATACGCTGCCGGCAGCTGGGGAATACGTCGTTACCTTGAAGTGCCATGACCGGGAAATGACCGGCATTCTGCAAGTGACAAACGACCGGCAGATTAATTTTAACCGCATCGGCTTTATTTCGGATAAGCGTATGACCATCAAATGGCATAAGGAAATCGAAGAAAACGTGTTCAGTTTAGTTTGATCAATTAATGGCAGAGGATGATTGGATGTCGAAAAATAAACAGTTTAAGCAATTGCTTCAGCAACCGAACGCTTTTATGTTGCCGGGAGCTTATGACGGAATGACGGCACGGATGATTGAGGAATTCGGATTTCCTGCTATTTATGCAACAGGTGCCGGAATCTCCAATGCCCAGCTCGGCTGGGCGGATGTGGGACTGACGGCAGTCACGGAAATAGCCGATGTGGTCGCACGGATGTCAGATGTCACCAATGTCCCGATCGTTGTCGATGGGGACACGGGCTTCGGCAATGCATTGAATTTGATGCGCACCGTTAAACAATTGGAGCGGGCGGGTGCTTCAGCCATTCAGTTTGAAGATCAGGTAGCTCCTAAGAAATGCGGCCATTTTGGCGGCAAGCAAGTAATTTCAAAAGAAGAAATGGTCAATAAAATCAAAGCTGCAGTCGATACACGGCAAGCTGAAGACCTATCGATCATCGCGAGAACCGATGCCTTGGCGATTTATGGCATGGAGGAAGCGATTGATCGGGCAAACGCTTATAAAGAAGCAGGGGCGGACGTCATTTTTGTCGAAGCACCGACAACGGTTGAGCAGCTGACACAGATTACAGCACAGGTTCCGGACATCCCGCATATCATCAACATGGTCGAAGGCGGCAGCACACCGCTGGTCTCGCTGGAAGAAGCGGAAAAGATGGGCTTCCAAATCATGCTGTGTGCCAATACGGTATTGCGTTCCGCCATCAAGGGCATCCAGCAAAGCCTGGGCGTCCTGCAACGGGACAAATCGCAGGAGAATATCCATGAGTTCATCTGTACGTGGGAAGAACGGCAGGAACTGTTCAAGCTCAAACAAATCAAGCAATGGGAAAAGCAATACCTTGAATTTGATGTATTAGAGGAGGCGCGCAAACGATGACGAGAGAAATCGACTACGATATTGCCATTATCGGCTGTGGGGCTGCGGGTACTGCAGCGGCTCTGGCAGCTGCAGAAAAAGCGAAAGAACAAGACCATCAATTGAAAATCGCCATCATAGAACGGGCGGATTTTGATAACCGTGGCGGCAACTCGCGCTGGACAGCTGCTTATATGCGCATGGAAAACATCGACCAGCCGGCACCGAATTTCAAAGAAGACATGATGGCGTTCTCGGATAATTTTTCAGACCGCCAATACATTGAAACACTTTACGACCAGGCGGGGCCGACGTTGCGCTGGGTGGAGTCAAAAGGTGTCGGCTTCGACTATTTGCCGACCATGTTTTTGACTTCAGCCAAACCGCGGCTGTTGCCTGTCGGCGGCGGGCGTGCCTTAATCGATACGCTGTCGCTGCGCGCTCGGGCACTCGGTGTGGAAATCATCTATGAAGCGACTGCCTGGAATTTGAGCCTGGATGAAGAAGGGGCAGTCGATGGGCTGAAGATCCGCATCAAAGGCGGGAGTTCAATCGATTTGAGTGTCAGTACCGTTATTTTGGCATCTGGCGGTTTCCAGGGAAGCCAGGAAATGATGGCGCAGTACATCGGCCGGGATGCCCACAAAATTCCGCCGGTCGCGGAAGGCGGTCTTTTCAATAAAGGTGAAGGCATCCGCATGGCTATGCAGTTGGGCGCTAAAGGCTCAGGGCAGTGGGACGCTTTTCATGCCGAGCCGGTCGATCCGCGCAGCAAACGTGAAGAAGCGGGCGTCATGACTTATCCATACGCCATCCTTGTCGACCAGAACGGCAATCGTTTTGTCGACGAAGGTGCATCGACGATTGATGAGCAGTACGAAGCGGTGGCGCGGAAAATTTTCTATGAACTGCCGAACCACATCGCTTATATGATCACCGATCAAAAATTATACGATATTCCAAATTACGAAGAAGCCCTGCAGACAGAACAGCCGCCGGTAACTGGAGAAACCATCGAAGAACTGGCGGAGAAACTGGACATTCCAGCAGAAACTTTAGCGAAGACGGTCAGCGAGTTCAATGCGGCTGTCCAGCCTGGTGAATTTTTATGGAATAAAAAAGACGGCAAAAAAGCTGTCGGCATCGAACCGCCTAAATCCAATTGGTCAGTGCCGATCGATCAAGGGCCGTATATCGCGTATCCGATTATTTGCTGCAATGTCTTCACTAACGGCGGACTGGCAACAGACATCCATGGCCGTGTCCTTTCAAATGACAATGAAGCGATACCGGGCCTGTACGCAGCTGGTGAAATGACGGGGCTTTACTACGGGAAATACCCTGGCGGTACGTCAGTGTTAAGAGGCCTGGTATTCGGCAAACGTTCCGGTGAACATGCAGTCGAATATATTTCATCAAACGTCAAATCTTATTCTTAACGAAAAGGGGTGAAGCTTTTGTTAACTGGAAAAGTGGCGCTGGTCACAGGCGGCGGCCGGGGAATTGGCCGGGAAACCAGCATTCTGCTGGCTTCATACGGAGCGGATGTAGCAGTTTGTGCAAGAAGTGCGGATGAATGCCAGGAAGTGGTGAACGTGATCACCGAACAATACGGCGTCCGGGCCATCGCGGTCATTTGCGATGTGGGCGATGAAGAGGCAGTCAAACAAGCGGTTGAAACCGTGGAAAAAGAGTTAGGGAAAGTATCGATCCTGATTAATAATGCAGGCGTCATGAGCCTTAAGCCGTTTACGGAAACGACAACGGACGAATGGAAATGGGTGCAGGAGATCAATGTCAATGCGCCTTTCAACTTGAGTAAAGCCGTTGTTCCGGGAATGATTGAACAGAAAGACGGCGTCATCATCAACATCGGCTCGATTTGGGGAACAAAAGGAGGCCCGAACCGCAGTGCCTATATTACCTCAAAACACGCGATTATCGGCTTTTCAAAAGCGCTGGGCGAAGAACTGAAGCCGCACGGTGTTCGTGTGAATGTGGTAAATCCAGGTCCAGTCGATACCAGAATGATTGATGATCTGGGCATGGATGTCGATAAAAGCGGCTGGCTCAAGCCGATCGATATCGCTCATGTAGTGGTTGACTTATGTCTGCCGAAAATGGTCGCAGTTACAGCAGCATCCATTGAAGCGTTCGGTGCAGGACAGCCGATTGCCAGTTTACAAAAATAAAACTCGAAGGGGACGATATAAAATGACTGAATTCGTATCAGCAATCTCATCAAAAAACATCAGCCTTGAATTATCCACAAAACTATTGGAGGCAGCAGTAGAAAAAGGTAAAGAATTAGGCATGCCTTTCAGCATCTCAATTGTCGACAGAGTCGGCAACCTTAAAGCTTTCTCCGCTATGGACAATGCGCCGGTATTGAGCCTGGACATTGCGCAGAACAAAGCCTTTTCAGCAGCAACCTACAACCGTGCTACACATGAATGGTATGACCGTCTGAAAGATGATCCGCCATTATTGCATGGCTTGGTACATACAGAGCGCCTGGTTATTTTCGGCGGCGGCTATCCGATTAAGATCGACGGAGAATTGATTGGCGGCATTGGTGTCAGTGGAGGCCATTACACGCATGATATGCAGGTTTGTGAAGCTGCTTTGGAAGTTCTGGAGCAACTTACCACAAAGGCTGTGTAAAGCGTATGGAAAATTCCTATCATCTCATCATTGTCGGAGCGGGCATGGCCGGGTTATGTGCAGCGGCTGAAGCTGCTGCACAAGGTGCAAGTGTGCTGGTGCTTGAAAAGGAAGAGAAATTTGGCGGCAGCTCATTACTGAGCGGCCGCTACATGGCTTTTGCAGGAACGGACATCCAGCAGCGTGAGGGCATCGCCGACCAAACGGAATATCTGGTCGCGGACATGTTGGCGGTCGGTGAAGGAAAAAACGAAGTCGATTTGGTCGAGGCCTACGGGGAGCGCCAGTTTGAAACGTATCAATGGTTGGTTGCTCAAGGCGTCGAATTCCATAAAGTGCAGGCAGTCAGCGGCCATAGTGTGCCGCGAGGCCATACGATTACGCCGCTTCAAGCCATTACGGCTTTATATGAAGGAGCAAAATCTTCCGGAAACGTCGTTTTCAAAACCCAGGCCATTGTCCAGCGGCTTAGGAAAAATGCCGCAGGACGCGTCGCGGAAGTAATTTATGAGCATGAAGGTGAGATCCTTACCGCAACAGCGGAAAACGGTGTGCTGCTGACATCGGGTGGATTTTCCAAAAGCGAGGAACTTTTATCTGCTTTCGCTCCGCAATTGGACGGAGCTTTGCGGATCGGTGGTGCCGGCAATGTAGGAGATGGCATCCGGCTGGCCAGTGAACAAGGTGCCTGGCTTCGTGATTTCCCCTACCTGAAAGGTACTTTCGGTTTTCATCCGACAGCGGATGGCCCGTGGAAATCGCAGGCATTGGCCTTTTACAAAGGTGCCATCATCGTCAATAAACGGGCTGAACGCTTTGTAAATGAATCGATATCCTATAAGTTGATCGGAACGGAAGCGCTTCGGCAGCCGGATCAAATCACTTATCAGATTTGGGATCAAGCGATTATGGATCAAGGCGTCGCAGTCGATGCCCTCTATGATTTTGCTAAGCTGCAAGCACTTGGTTTGATTGAACAGGCGGAAACGCTTGAGGAACTTGCAGAAAAAATCGATTTGCCGATAGAAGCATTGAACAAAACCATATCTGTCTATAATGGCGATGTCAGCAACGGAAGTGATCGCCAGTTTGGGCGCACCAGCCTGACGCATCATTTCGGCAAGCCGCAGCCGATTCGGCAGGCGCCGTTTTATGCGATGCATACGACCGTGGCGATGCTTGCCACGTATGCGGGTGTCAGCGTCGATCGGTATGCGCAGGTTTTGAACCCTTATCATGAACCGATAGAAGGCTTATACGCAGCTGGCGAAATTGCCGGTGGCTTTCATGGAGCAGGCTACATGACGGGCAGTTCGTTAGGGAAAGCTGCGATCTTCGGCCGCGTGGCGGTCCAAAGCGCCTTAACGAAACATGCTGTTCTATAAAGATAAACTTCAATCAGCGGGGGTTCTTCATGCCTGCTGAACATTAAAGCGGGATAAAAGGAGAGGTGAGACCATTGAAAATTTGGCATCAAAGCCTGACTTCAATTGAACATGTTCCGGCTTATCGCGACGCCGTGATTGAACAGATCCAGAAAGTGGCAAGGCCGGATGTGGAAGTTGTACTGCATGGCATGTCGAACGAAACTTATCCATCCGAATACCCAGGCCATTTCATCACTTATGCTTATCTACAGAATCTGCACCGGGAACAATTCGTCAAAAATGCATTAATTGCTGAAAGTGCGGGCTATGATTGCATGTTCATCGGGACCATTCCGGATGTTGGATTGATGGAAGCCCGGACGTTGGTGGACATTCCGGTTATCGGCTATGGCCAGGCATCGTTCCATATCGCCTCCATGCTCGGTGACAACATCGGCATCGTCAATTTTCTTGAACCTTTGGCCGATCAATTGCGCCAAAATGCCAATCGCTATGGCTTAGGAGGAAAACTGGGGCCGATTGTCCAGACCTCTGTCGGGTTTTATGATGTATTGGCTGGTTTCAAGAATCCGCAGCCGGTCATCGACAGCTTTATCGAAAGTGCGGAAAAGGCCATTGCGCTGGGCGCAGATGTCATTGTTCCTGGAGAAGGACCGATGAATGTCTTTCTTGCGACACAAGGCATTTCGCGCATAGGGGATGTACCGATTGTCGATTCTTTTGCCGCCGGCATCAAAATGTGTGAAACCATGACGGATCTGAAAGTGAATTCAGGTGTCACGATGACGCGTAAAGGCTATTTCAACGCCAAACCGCCTGAAGAAGCAGTGAAAAAGTTGCGTGGTTTCTATAATAAAGAAAGCGATATCCATGCGGGTCTTGATTATGGATTGTCCGTTAAAGCTGGACTTCAAGTTTAGCGATCAAAAGCCTCCGTTGCAGCGGAGGTTTTTTGGCATATCGTTATATCACAATAAATTATCAGTTTAGCCTAAAATTTTGTATAATGAAGCTGGCTTATTAATAGTTCATAAGTCTATCCGTTTATTTCAATAAATTAGCTTTAGTCAAATAGAACTGTGATCAAGGGGGAAGTTGATGAGACAGTTGGAGGAATTCGAGCATTTGGAAGACAAAAAGATATCGACCACTTCTGCCACATTCGGTTTATTGCGTAAGGAACTAATAGAAAATCTGGGGATGAATCGCGCTAAGTCATTTTTGCTGCGCTACGGCTGGAATTTGGGCCAGGCACATGCCAAGGATGTTTTGAAAGCTGGCGGCACCATTAAGGAAATGCTCGAGAAAGCAGGCGAACTGCATTTTCAGACCGGCCAAATATCAAATTTAATCTCTGATCGTTCAGTTGAGATGGATGCTCATGGCAACCTGCTGTCCATTACAGCCACAGGGGAATGGGTCGACTCTTTCGAAGTGGAAGAGCATGTCAAGAATCATGGGCTTTCAGCTTGTCCGGTATGCCATACCTTAACAGGATTTGGAAGCGGTTTCACTTCAACGATTATTAAACGCCGCGTTTTTATAAAAGAAGTGGAATGCCGCGGCAAAGGCGACAGCACCTGTACGTTTGAAATGCGCTTGGAAGAAGATTGGGACGAACCAGGGATGCAGGAAGAAATAGGACTCTACGAAAAAAGCCGGTTTATTGATGAGTTGAACGGCACCTATGAACAGGTGGTGGAGCATAAAAATCATATCGAAAGAGCCGCGGCTTTTCACGATACATTGACTTCCAAATTGTCGGATGGCGACTCAATCGAAGAAATCATCGGCACCATCCACGATGCATTAAATGTACCGGTCTCGATTGAAGATTTGAATTTCGAACCAAGGGTCTATAGAGGATTGGATGAAATCGAGTATCAACATTTTAGTGACGATTTCCGGGCAGCGATCAATAAAACCAAGAGCGGCAAAATCCTTCCCTCAACTCATACGGGAACCTTCATCATCCGTGGAAAAGTGCATAACCGTCTGGTATCCCCGATCATCGTCCAGAAAAAAGCCATTGGCTATATCACATTTTTCTACTTGGACAAAGACGCGGAATTGGAAAACGAAACCATGTTTATCCGACGGGCAGCAGTTTCTGCAGCACTGCTGTTCCTGAATGAAAAAACAAGTCTGGAAGCTGTCGAGAACATCAAGGCTTATTTCTTTGAACAGCTGTTGCTGAAGCAATACACCTCTGTGCCGAGCATGATTTATCGCGGCTATTACATGGGTGTCGATTTGAAAGAGCCTTTTTACATTGCAACGTTGAAATGCTCTTCCGAACATCTTGATGTCTCCAAAGTGGAATTTTTGGAGCAGGTTATCCAGTCTGTCAGCCGCTATCTGGAGATGCAAAGCTATAAAATTCTCATCACCGAATACGAGGGCCATATCCTCATGTTACTGCCTAAAGTGGAGCGGTTGCGCTATATGATTGAAAATATCCTGAAACATCTGCATCAGGAACATCGCCATGCAGAATTCCAGGTCGCGTTAAGCAGCGAAAGCGATTCCATTGAAACAATCGAGGAAAGCCTGGAGGAATCACGTGTGGCTTTAAGGCTCAATTCGGAAGAACGAATTGCTTCTTTTGAAGATGTCAGCATCATCGGCTCATTGATCAATTCGAAGAATATGCTGTCCATCCGCCGCCTCGCCAGAAAAGAACTGGAGCCGATTTTCGAATTGAAGGACCATAAGCGGGATGAGCTGTTGAAGACTTTGTATGTTTTCCTGATGAACGGTGGAAACCTGCAACAATCCATCAGTGATTTGTCGCTTTCGATGAGCGGTTTGATGTACCGTATCACCCGGATCGAAAAATTGCTCGGCAAAGAGCTGCGCAATCCGGCTGTTGCCTACGAATTGCTGTTAATGCTGGATGCCTTGAAGATACTTGGCGACATCGACGTTTAAGTTTAGAAAAGCAGGACCAAGAAGCATTGCCGGAAGCTGAAAGACTCAGTTTTCGGCAATGCTTTTTTTTACGGTGTTGATGCAGTATGTGAAAAATAATCATTGGAAAAACTTGATTAATGCGCTTCCATTTTCTAAAAACTAACAAAATCTATTGGAAAACAACCGGAAATCGAATGCTTTTTCATCTTTAATTTATTCAGAACTTTCTTTAAATTAGAGACAGAAAGAAAAAGCTGAAGAGGAGTGGACAGATATGAATCCAGTTATCCAACAACAAAGTAGAGTGGATGTAATAGCGGCGGCAAAATCGCTGATTCCGGCTTTAAGAGAACGAGCTAAAGAAACTGAAGAAATCCGCCAAATTCCAGAGGCAACGATAAAGGAATTAAAGGAATTGAGCTTATTTAAGATGCTGCGGCCGAAGCGTTACGGCGGGCTTGAAACAACGATGCGTGAATACAGCGAAGCAGTTGTCGAAATCTCAAAAGGCTGCGGTTCGACAGGCTGGATCGTGGCCTTATGCGCCATCCGTGAATTGATGGTTGCAGAATCCTTCGGCGAAGAAACCCATGAAGAGATTTTTGGTGAAAATGAAGATGATGTCCTGTTTGCTGGTGTTTATGAGCCGCGCAAGTGTATCGCCAAAAAGGTAGAAGGCGGCTACATGATCGAAGAAGGATTTTGGATGTTCTGTTCGGGATCGCTGCATGCAACTTGGGGTTATTTTGGAATGCCGATTGTTGATGATGAAGGCAAAATGATCGATCAGGTATTGATGACATTGCCGTTTTCCGAAATGGAAATCATGGATGATTGGCATGTGATGGGCTTGAAAGGGACAGGCAGCAATAGCGTCAAGATGAACAATGTCTTTATTCCCGAGCGCCGCTGTACATCATTTGTCAAAGCTCTGGACGGAGATTTCGAATCTGCACATTTGCGCGATATTCCGCTCTACAATACAGCTTTATTTCCAGCTTTGATCTTGTCGTTGGGCTTGCCTGGCTTGGGCTTGCTGAAAGCGGCATATGAATTTTATGAACAGACTTTGCCGAATCGCCGCGCAGCGCATATGGGAGTGGAGTTTATCAAAGACGCTGCAAGCACCCATACCGCAATGGCTGATGTGGCATTGAAAATAGAGACAGCTGAAATGTTCTTCTACAAAGTGGCGGACGCTTTGGATGCCAGCGCAGCAGCAAAAGAGTACATGCCGCGCCATGAACGCGTAAAAACATTGGCGGATATCGGCTATGCCAATCAACTATTGAAAGAAGCAATGGATATCCTCTTGTCGGCGAGTGGTTCAGGCTTTGTCTATAACGGCCATCCGATGCAACGGATTTTGCTCGACTTCCTGACTTTGCATACACACCGCTCATTGTCGCCGACCATCACCAAAGAAAATTTCGGGCGTGTATTGGCCGGACTCGAGTCAAATGCCATCCGCTATTAAATGTACACGCTTACAGGTTGTTGAAGCTTATCAGTTAGGAGAGGGTCTATCGTGAAACCGGAAATTGCAAAATTGGGCTATATTTCGCTGGTATCGGCGGATTTGGAAAAGTCGCTGGTGTTTTTCAGAGACATCATCGGCTTGGAAGAAACGGAAGAAAAAGACGGTGTGCATTATTTGCGCGCCTGGGGTGATTTCCAGCATCATACTTTGTCAATCCAACAGGGAGACCGAGGCCATGTCAAACACATCGGCTGGCGGACGAAGACGAAGGAAGATGTCGCCGCTTTCGGAAAACTGCTTGAAGAGCAAGGGATTGCAGTCGATCAAGTCGATGCCTGGAAAACTCCTGGCATCGGGGAATCCATCAGCTTTCAAGTGCCGAGCGGGCATACCTTCAATTTGTATTTTGATGTGAAACGTCCTCCGGTGGATGAACATCGCCGATCGGTCCTGAAGAACCAGACCTATAAATCTTGGGCCAAAGGCATTTCTCCACGGCGCCTGGACCATGTCAACCTCCATACATCAGCCGAATCAAGTGCCACTTATTCATTTATGGAAGAAGTCTTGGGCTTTAAGATGCGGGAGTACTTGATCAGCGACGAAGGAAATGTGCTGGCCGGTTGGATGAGCGTTACGCAATTGGTCCATGACGTAGCGTTGGTGTCTCGTCCGGAAACACCGACGAAAGCCAGATTGCATCATATCTCGTATTGGTTGGATGACTCGCAGGATATTCTGCGGGCGGCGGATATTTTAAGGGAGCATCATTTCGAATTTGTCGGCCCAGGGAAGCATGCCATTTCCCAAGCTTTGTATTTATACGTTACAGATCCAGGCAGCGGTTGCCGTGTGGAATTGTTTACAGGAAGCTATTTGATCTTTGAACCGGACTGGCAGCCGGTTGAGTGGACAGAAAGTGAACGCTCTTTTGGCAATACCTATTGGGGCGACAGTATAAGCAAGAAGGAATTGGTCAAAGAAACAATAGAAGCATTATAGACTGGAAGGGGAATGGCTATGGCGATTATAACCAATGAAATCACACAGGAAATTATTCAAACAAAAAACTTTGCAACTTTCTTGAATCAATCAGGCGCCCAGAATACAGAAACGATTTTATTTCTTCACGGCTCGGGTCCCGGTGTTACGGCCGTGGTCAACTGGCATAAGGCGTTGGACGAAGTCAGTGAAAACTACCGGGTACTGGCGCCGGATCTATATGGATTCGGCAAAAGCAGCCATCCGGAACAGCCGTTGAAAAACCGGCAGCAATGGATGGACCAATGGGTCAACCAAGTCCTGGAAATGATGGACCACCTGAAGTTGGAAAAAGTCCACCTGGTCGGCAATTCGCTGGGCTGTTCGATCGCTTTGGAATTGCTGATCGAGTATCCGGAACGTTTCGATGAAGTGGTGCTGATGGGACCGGGCGGGACGCCGAACACCAAGCTGAGCTTTGAACTGGCACGCGCGAAAAGCTTTTACGACAATCCATCGAAAAAGAAATTAAAGCAAATCATGAGCTGGTTCGTTTACGATGCAGACAAAATGAGCCCGGTGATTGAAGGGTTGCTGGAAGAGCGCTTTGAAACGGCGATGCGTCCGGAAGTCCACCGCTCAAACGATTCGATTTTCGCTACAGCGGCAGTTCCAATTCCGACTGTTGCACTCAATCGCATCAAAAACCGGGTGATGTTAGTGCACGGGTTGAATGACAAGGTCTGTTCGGTTGAATCCAGCTATTATTTGGCGGAGCATCTGCACAATGCCCAGCTCCATGTGTTTGGACAATGCGGACATTGGGCGCAGCTTGAAATGAAGGACAGTTTCCACGAGCTTATCCAGTCATTCTTTAGCAAGAAAATTTAACAGCTGAGGGGTGTTACCGTGAAGACGCAACGATCGATTGATTATGAAACGGACGTGGTGGTCATCGGTGCCGGGAATGCAGCGATGTGTGCAGCGCTTGCTGCGCAGGAGCAGGGAGCCCGTGTCATCGTTCTTGAAAAATCACCTGAACAGCAAAAAGGCGGCAATACCACCTATACGCACGGTTCCATCCGTTTTGCGTATGAGGGTGTAGAGGATATCCGGGCGATCATTCCGGAACTGGATGAAGAAGAGTTGAAGACTGTGGATTTTGGCAGTTACAGCGAAGAACAGTATTACGAGGATATGTGCCGGATGACCAATTACAAAACAGATCCGGAACTGGCTTCCTTGTTGACAAGCGAGAGCTTCGAAACGATGAAATGGCTGACCAGCCATCAAATTAAATTCATTCCGATTTACGGGCGTCAGGCCTTTAAGGTAGACGGCATCTTCAAGTTCTGGGGCGGCATGATCCTGGAGTCAGTCGGCGGCGGGCATGGATTGGTGGAAGCTTTGCATAAACGTGCCAGTGATCTAGGCGTACAAATCCTCTACCGGACGATGGCTATTAACCTATTGCAGGATGATGACGGCGTGCAAGGGGTTATCGTCAAAGAACAGGGCAAGACGAAAGTCATCCGGGCGAAGTCGGTGATTATCGCATCCGGCGGCTTCCATGCCAATATCGAAATGCGCACCAAATACCTGGGCCCGAAATGGGATACGGTACATACGAGAGGCAGCCGCTACAATACCGGTGAAGGCATTCAGATGGCTTTGGATATCGGAGCGCTGTCTGCAGGGAACTGGTCGATGGCCCATGCCGTAACGGGCGACCGCTACCTGCCTGATTTCCAGGAAGGATTCCAGCGGTTGAGTTATCCGTTCGGCGTCATCGTCAATACCGATGGCCGGCGATTCCTGGATGAAGGAGCCGATTTCCGCAATTACACTTATGCTAAATATGGCCGGCGCATCCTTGAGCAAAAAGACGGCTGTGCGTGGCAGGTTTTTGACGGCAAGGTGGCTCATCTGCTGAGGGAAGAGTATAAAGGCAGGCAGGTGACGAAAGTCAAAGCCAATACGCTTGAAGAGCTGGCTGATAAAATGGAAGGCATCGATAAAGCAAAATTCCTTCAGGAGATCAGCGAATACAATAAAGCGATCAATGATGCGGTATCATTTAATCCGAACGAAAAAGATGGACGCGGCACCACTGGATTGGCTGTTGATAAGAGCAACTGGGCCAACACGATTGATACCGCACCATTTGAAGCGTATGCCGTCACTTGTGGCATCACCTTCACTTTCGGCGGCTTAAAAATCAACGAACAAGCTGAAGTGCAAAACACCATGTATGAAAAAATCAACGGATTATACGCAGCCGGCGAAGCAGCGGGTGGGCTGTTCTACGAAAATTATCCTGGAGGCGCTGGCCTGATGGCAGGTGCTGTATTCGGGAAAATAGCCGGGGAACAGGCTGGGAAATTCACTAGCCGGAACGTTGTGGAACAATTGTAGAATATGAATGGCAGCTTTATAGAGTGTTTTAGATCATATTTGATAAAAAAGTCCTTTGCCCAGTGTCGGCAAAGGGCTTTTGGCTGTCTTTAGAAGCGGATGCATTGGGTTTATGGGTGTTCAATTGAACTTACGCACGTTCAAGCGGATTTGCGCACGTTCAATTGAACTTACGCACGTTTAAGCCGATTTACGCACGTTCGATTGAATTTGCGCTCGTTCAAACGGATTTGCGATTGCTCAGCTCGAATCCCCCCAAAAAAACTAGTGGGGTGGACGAAAGATAAATCATCAAAATCAAGCCTTCCCTCAAGAGGACAATCCAACGCGGATTGTCTTTTCTTTTTAATCAAAAAGACTTTCTGAACCCCTCAGGAAATAAGTTTTCGTTGTGACGAAAGGGGTAGTTAGTAAGCAAACAAAGCGAATTTATTTTCCAGACAGGGGGAGAAGGAGTGGGCCGGAAAAAGGATCGGCACGGATTGACTGTAGTTGTCACTGGAGCTTCGAGCGGTTTTGGCCGGGGCATTGCCCAGCAGCTGGCAGCGGATGGCGCCAATGTGGTGCTGGCGGCCAGGCGGACCGGCTTGATTGAGGAACTTGCAGCAGAGCTCGGCGACCGCACATTGGCTGTAACGACGGATGTCAGCGAGCCAGAGGAAATGGCCAGGCTGATGGCTGCGGCGGAATCCCGTTTCGGCAAAGTGGATGTCTGGATCAATAATGCGGGGCTCGGCATCATGGGATCGTTCACGGACGTTCCGCTGGATGACATGTTGCGTTTAGTGGATATCAACTTGAAAGGCATGATTTATGGCAGCCACTGCGCCCTTCACCACTTTAAAGAGAACAGAGCTGGAACCCTGATTAATATGTCTTCTTTTATCAGCAGCGTGCCGCTGCCGTTCGGCGCTGTCTATTGTGCAACGAAATATGGCATTGCAGGACTGACTGCAGGCCTGCATCTGGAAATGGAGATGGAAGGGTGGAAAGATATCCATGTTTGTATGGTGCATCCGTGGGTTACCGACACACCCTGGCCTGAGCATTCCGGAAACTACAGCGGCCACGAAATTACGTTGGGGCCGGTCGATGATCCAGAAACTGTGATTGCCGCTGTTATTGACTTGATTGAACGGCCGCAGGAAAGTGTGGAAATCGGCATCAAATCAAAAGCCGCCATTGTCTCCAAGCAGATGATGCCCCACATTACGGAGAAATTGAATGGCGCTTTATTGCTGGAGATGCTGAAGGCAGCGCCGATCGCCAAAAACACTTCGGGCAGCATCCATTCACCTCGGCCGGAAGGGATAGCGGTCTCTGGAAATATGCGGAACCGATTGAAGCAACAGCTTCGAAAAGGAAAGCAACACTGAAGCCAGTTTTACGGATAGGAGGAATAGACATGGCAACTGAAGTAAAACGTGCAGGACTGACGGTCGTCATAACGGGCACCTCGAGTGGCATCGGCAAAGGCGTGGCACAGCAGCTGGCCGCGCAAGGAGCCAATGTTGTAGTAGCGGCACGCCGCACCAAGGAAATTGAAGCACTGGCGGACTCCTGTGGCCCGAATGCCATTGCAGTGACGGCGGATGTCAGCCGGGAAGAAGACGTCGCTAAGCTGTACGAAGCAGCGATGGAAGAGTTCAGTAAAATTGATGTCTGGATCAATAACGCAGGGATTGGAACATATGGTTCATTCACGGATACACCGCTAAGGGATTTGAACCGGACGGTGGAAATCAATTTTCTTGGCACTATTTATGGCAGCCACTATGCCTTGAAACAATTCAAGAAGCAAGAGTATGGAACGCTGATCAACGTTTCCTCTTTCGCCAGCAAAACGCCGCTGCCTTTTGGAGCCGCGTACACAGGCAGCAAATACGGTATTTCAGGCTTAAGCAACGGCTTGCATCAGGAGATGAGAATGGACGGCTTTGACGATATCCATATCTGTTCAGTGGATCCATGGGTAACCGATACCCCTTGGACAAAGCATGCGGGCAATTACAGCGGCCATGAAATTCTTGTCGGACCGGCAGATGATCCGCAAAAAGTGGTGGATACCATCATCGGGCTCATTGATAATCCGAAAAAATCAGTGGAAATTGGCGCTAAATCCAAAGGTATTGCGATTGCCGGTTCGTTGATGCCGAAAACGACTAAAGGATCGACCGGACGCACTCTATTTAATATGATCCAGGAAGCCCCACCTGCTCCGCCGACATCCGGCAGCCTGTATGAATCCAGTCCTGAAGGGACAAGCGTGTCAGGTGATTTGCGTGAGCGGCTGAAAACCAAAACGTGACTCAATGCAGAACTGAGGAGGAATGAAAATGGCAAAAAAGAAATCCCATGAAGGAGTGACGGTGGTCATCACTGGTGCTTCCAGTGGATTTGGAAAAGGTGTCGCAAGGGAACTGGCTGCACAAGGAGCCAATGTCGTGCTTGCCGCACGCCGTGTGGGCCTGCTTGAAAAGCTGGCAGAAGAACTGGGTCCGAATGCGGTTGCGGTGAGGACAGATGTCAGCCTGGAAGAGGAAGTGGCGCATCTCTTTGAAACGGCGTTGGCACGTTTCGGGAAAATTGATGTGTGGATTAACAATGCCGGAGTCGGCGCAATTGGTCCGTTTACTGAAATCCCGATCAAGCACTTGGCGCGGGTGGTCGATGTCAATGTCAAAGGCACCATCAATGGCAGCCATTTTGCCTTACGCCATTTCAAAGAAGTGAAACGGGGCATCCTCATTAATATCGGTTCCATCACAAGCGAAATCGCTTTTCCTTATTACACGGGATACAGTGCCAGCAAGCATGCTGTGCTGGGGCTCAGTGCTGCGTTGAATGAAGAAGTGAAACTGGAAGGTTTTGATGATATCCATGTCTGCACTGTGCTGCCATGGGCGACTGATACCCCCTGGTTTGAACATACGGGAAATTACACAGGGCATGCCGCTGAAATGAAGCCGATGGATGATCCGGAAATCGTCATTGAGGCAATCATTAGCTTGATCGATAAACCGCAGGAAACTGTGGCAGTCGGTGCGAAATCCAAAGCATCGGCCGTTTCCAGCCATATTCTGCCCGGTGCTACTGAAAAAATGAATGCGAAATTTGTTCAAAAAGTGATTGAAGATGCACCGCCGGCCGGTCCGACTAACGGCAGCCTCTATATTCCGATGGAAAAAGGAACGGAAGTGGAAGGCGGAATCCGGGAGCGGATGAAACGAGAATAAGTGATAGGCTCAAATGAAAGAAGATTCACTCCTCAGAGCGGATCTTCTTTTTATGTGTCAGTAAAAATATGGTTTTTTAATTATTAATGGAGATTTGTTCTATCATTTACATTATTCTTCCAGTATGTTTGAGTAAAGGAAGAACAATAAGACAAAGGTGGAGACAGAATTGAATGATGTTGAAAAATATGAAAAGCTAAACCCGTTTACGGCCATTTGGACCCGTCCTCGTGCTGCAGTGCGCCATGTGATTGAAGAAAAATCGTCCGGATTCATTTTTCTGTTGATTGTCCTTGCAGGATTTGCTGCCGGCCTGCTCAGCAGCCTGGATTCAGAACAATTCCTGCCGGTCGGGGGAATGATCCTGATTGCTCTTTTCTTCGGACCAATTGGCGTGGTGGTAAGCACGGTCATCGGCGCCGGTATCTATTTGCTGATTGGCAAGCTGTTTAAAGGGAAGGGCACCTACACGGAAATGTTCCGGGCAATTCTGACCGGGCTGATTCCACAGATCTGGCTTATTCCGATAATCCTTTTATGGATGCTGCTGTTGCCGGAAACCTATTTCCTGCAAGCAGATGACATGCTGTTCGCTGAACCTGATTTTCTTTCGCTTGTCTTCCTGATCATCCTTGGGGTCATCTCTGCTTGGACTTTCTTTGTCCAGTGCAAGGCGGTTGCAGAAGCACACAGGTTTTCTGCCTGGAAAGGCTTTTTCGTCATCATGATTCCGACAGTTCTGGTCATCGGTGTAATTATCGGGCTGATCGCATTATTCTTTACGATGCTTCTTCCTGCAGTGGGTGGCAACTAATCAAGCAGATATGGAAAATAAAAAGAACAAGGCTGCCCTTATGGCCGCCTTGTTCTTTTTATGGTTTTTCTGTTTTATGGACTGTGCCGTTTTCTTCAATGTCCGCCGTCTCCCGGCGCACGGTTTCATTGATGACCTGCACATCTTTGACTTTGCGCTTGCCGATGACGATTTCTTCGCGGACCACTTTCTTTTTGCCGATGTCCAGACGTTCTTCAGAAAGGGGGATGTAGATCGCATCTCCTTTTTCGTAAGCTTCTTTCGGAGACAGCACCTGACCGTCTTCTGCGGCTTCTGCACCTTCAGAAATTGGTCGCCGGTCAATGACGATTTCCTCACGCTCTACCGGTACTTGGATTTCTTTGTCTTCTTCCACCAATTGCTTTTGGACTTGGACTTCGCCAGTCTGCACGCGTTCTTTCTCGATATCCAGACGCTCTTCATGCAGAGCGAGTTTCTGCTCTTCTACAGGAAGGCCATCTTTTGAATCAACAGATATGGCCGTTTCCGGCTTAGCTGCTGGCAGGCTGTCCGTATATAAAAGCAGCTTTCCAGTTTCCACCTGCTGGAAATAGTAATCAGTTTCAGATTCATCCAAACCCATTCGGTTGAAAGCGTCTTTCGTGATGTCTTCCCCAGATAAAAAAGCGATGACTTTGCCTTTGAAATTATCGCGGTCTTCTGTATCGACATGGACAGCGGTGTGTTCAATGATCAAAGGAATCTGTTCATCGTGTTTGGCTACCAGGTATAAAGTTTCCTCTTCATGTCCTTTTGCTCGTAATTCACCGATCTGAATCAATACTTGCGCTTGTGCATCAAAAAGCCCGACAAGTTTGTTTCCTTTTTTCTCCATAGTTAATTCCCCCCATGTCAGTTGCACCAAAAAACTTGTTACCGCTAATTTACCCTTAGTCGCATGTTGGATAAACCTGCGGGAGTCCAGTCCCGAAAAAAAGGCATCTCCGGAGAAATCATCCGGAGACGCCTTTGCTGTTTTTTTATAGGGAAGTGCGTCCGTCTTTTTTCGCTTTTACGTTTTCGTCAATATCCGCTTCTTCACGGCGGACGGTTTCATTCACCACTTCGGTATCTTGGACTTTGCGTTTGCCGACGACAATTTCTTCGCTGACGACGTCTTTTTTGCTGACCTCCACGCGTTCCTCGGAAACCGGAACATGAATAGAATCTCCATCGTCATAGACGCCTTTATCCGCCAATCCGCCTGTGCCCGGTGAAACTTCCTCGTTGACCGCACGGCGTTCCACATATACTTCTTCGCGCTCAACCGGTACTTCGATGGTCTGCTGTTCTTCGACCACATGTTTGCCGACATTCACTTCGCCAGTCTGTACGCGTTCTTTGTCGACATTCAAACGCTCTTCGTGAAGGCGCAAATGTTCCTCTTCTTCATGGCTGCCGGCAGTTGCCGTTCCGGTTGCTGTCTGCGCGCCCGAGTATTGCTTATAAGAAGTGCCATAGTCGCTGTTCACGTAAAGAACCAGCTTGCCATTTTCGACTTGGCGGTAGTATTCATCCGCTTCGCCGCTGCCTAATCCCATTTGAGTGAATGCATCCCGTGTGGAATCTTCACCTGAAATGAACGATTTGAATTTGCCCATGAAGTTATCGTCTTCTTGTGTGTTTAAGTGCACGTCCGTCTGGCCTTGGACCATGGACAGTTGATCGTCATGTTTCGCGATTACATACATGTCTTCTTCGTTATAGCCTTGTGCTTTTAATTCGCTTATTTTATGCAGAACTTCTGCTTGTACGTCATATGCTTGGATAAATGTGTTTTTATTGTTTGTCATTGTCAATTCCTCCTAATAGTGATAAATCACCTGTGAAGTAAGGTACTGTCTGTCTACCCCGTAGTTTTTTGAAATAAACCATGGAAGAGTAGGAGAGGGATTGAAACATCTTCTTTTCTGTGCGGATGACTATGCTTGGAAACTGCATGGTGCCAGGCACCGGAACAATTCCGGAGACACAACTATTTTATAAAATAAAAATCTTATCAAATGAATAGAAAGAGACTATAAAGCACTCTCGGTTTCATTTGAAAAGCAGATATTTATCTGCTTTCTTTTAATTGTATAAGATGGCGGTACAAAAGAATGGAATCGATAAAATTAAGGGAATCCTTACTTTATAAACAGTAAGATTGAACTATTAATGCTATGATTAAGGCGTATTTTACTTTTATATATTCGAATTTAGCCTTAGGGCGGCAAGTTCACAAGGGATGGGATGACAATGGGGATTGATGTTTTGCAACGCAATAACGTCCGAGTGACTGGACAAGGGAAAAAAACAATAGTATTCGCACACGGCTTTGGCTGTGATCAACAAGTGTGGAATAATACGATTACCAATTTTGAACAGGATTACCGGGTCGTCACTTTTGATTATGTAGGAGCTGGAAACAGTGACAAGACAGCGTATTCCAAAGAGCGTTACAGCACTTTGGATGGCTACAAACAGGATCTTTTGGAGGTTTGTGCATCACTTGAGATGGAAGGATTCCTATTTGTCGGCCATTCTGTCAGTGCCATGATCGGTATGCTGGCGTCAATTGAGCAACCTGGATTGATGGAGAAAATGGTCATGATCGGACCCTCTCCTTACTATATGAATGAGCCTGGCTATAATGGCGGGTTTGAACGGGCAGACATTGACGAATTATTGGATATGATGGAAACCAATTATATGGAGTGGGCTAAATACTTGGCGCCGGTGGTCATGCAGAATGAGCAGCGTCCTGAGCTCGCCGAAGACTTTGAACATCTTTTATGCTCGAATGATCCGATGATTGCGCGGCAATTTGCTGAAGTGACGTTTACTACGGATCTTCGCGATCAATTGGATAGAGTGGCTGTACCCACGCTGATTCTTCAGACCAAGTTCGACGCTATTGCACCGGCGGAAGTCGGGCAGTATGTCCACGACCACATCCAGGGGAGCCGACTGATTGTGATGGAAGCAGTTGGCCATAATCCGCATTTAAGCGATTCTGATGAAACAGTGAAACACATCAAGGCCTATTTGGCGGAGTAGGGAGAGAAGACAGTGGAACAGCAGCTTGATCGAGCGCCATGTGGATATTTGATATTGGATCATGAATTGCGCATCGTGGAAATGAATAAAACCTTGCAGCTCATGACAGGTGCGCAACAACCAAAGCACATGCATGATTTATTGACAGTCGCTTCACGGGTTTACTTCCAGACCTACTTTACTCCTTCCATCAAAATGCATGGCACTGTAAACGAAATGTTTTTGACATTGAAAAGCGAGACGGGTTCCCTGCCTGTCTTGATGAATACGATAGAACGCGACGGCTCCTACGAATGTGCATTGATTCAAATGAGTGTCCGCGGGGAGTATGAAAAGGAATTGCTGCTGGCAAAGCGCAATGCTGAAAAGGTCAACCGTGAGACGGCCGAAGCATACGAAAAGCTGAAAACAGTAATGAATGAAGTGGAATGCAAACAGCAAGAATTGATGGACCTTAATTTCAAACTGCAGCAACTGGCTACAACAGATCCGTTGACGGGATTGAAAAATCGCCGTTATCTGACCGAACAATTGGAAGAACTCTTGCTTCAGGCTGAAACTGGCCGGGAAGTGGCCTTGTTGGTCATAGATATTGACCATTTCAAGAAGGTTAATGATTCACATGGCCATCAGATGGGCGACGCGGTTTTGCAGGAACTGGCTTGGCGTTTGGAAGCGGAAACCGGATCCGCTGATATCGTGGCTCGGCTCGGCGGTGAAGAATTCGTGGTGGTCATGCCAAACGCTGGACTGAAGGACGGGCTGGCCATGGGCAATGCATTATGCAAGCATATGGAAACAGCTGACTGGCTGCATGTCCCTATCACTGTCAGCATCGGTGCTGCGGTTTATGTGGCTGGAGAAGGAATGGATAGCTTGCTGTCACGGGCGGACGAATTTCTTTACAAAGCCAAAGCCAAGGGCAGAAATTGTGTGGTTGGAGACGAATGAAAAATTGCTTTGGCTCTCCAATTTCCATCCAGCTAAATCAATAAAATAAAACCCTTACATTCTTTGGAGCAAAGGCTATAATAGGCATATATAAATGTCTTCGTCTTTGGGGGGATTCCGATGGAAAAAGATATTCAATTGTTGGGTGGACGGGTAAGCGAGGATAAGGAATTAATTGCTCAATTGGTCCATGAAGAAGTGGTGAAAAATGTTCCGGCAGCACAGCTTGAAACGAACAAAGCCTTTATCGAAACTGTCACTAAGACCCGGATCCATTTTGTGGAACTGATCGGAGAGTCGATCAGCAATAGCTGCGACGTTCGAAAGGTCTATGCAGATATTCAAGAGTGGGGAGAAGAGACGGGAAACTTCTTTCTTGAAACCGGAAGATCGCTGGAAGATGCGTTGGCGGAAACGTCTCTTTACCGCAAACATATCGGAACCGTCATCAAGACAGAAGCGGTCCATAAAAAGATGGAGCTGCAGCTTCTCTTTGATGTCATGGAATTTTTCCATTCCTTGTTGGACCATGCGGCATACTCATATACACAAGCCTATACAGCATCGTACCAGCGGAAACTGAAATCAGCCAGGAAGGAATTTCTGGAGCTTTCAGCCCCCGTCGTGCCGGTCAGTGACCACATCGCAGTGTTGCCTTTAGTGGGGAATATTGAAATTGACCGCGCCCGTTATATTCTGGAGAAAACACTGTTGGCCGCGAATCAGTTGAAAATCAGCGTGCTGATTGTGGATTTATCAGGAGTGGTGCGCGTGGATGCGATGGTAGCTGAACAAATCATCAAAATCATCCAGTCGTTGAAATTGGTTGGTGTCCGCTCGATTTTAACCGGAATCCGTCCCGAAATCGCTACAACGTTAACTGAGATCGGAGTTGACTTGAAAGTGCTGGAGGTCGGCGGCAGCTTGAAGCGGGTTTTGGAACAAATGAAAGTCAATTGATGAAAAAACGCTGAAGCTCTGGGCTTCAGCGTTTTTTATCTTGTATCAGTTAGTGACGGCTTCGGAATGGACGTCAGGCAATGCCTTACGCAAGGTGATGGTTTCTTCTTCGGTCAATGGAATCATCGGCAAGCGCACGCCGCCGACTTGAACACCAGTCAGCGTAAGTGCCGCTTTGACCGGAGACGGGTTTGGCGCAGCGAACAATGCTTTCATTGTCGGCAATAATCTGCGGTGGATAGCCGCCGCGGTCTTTACATCTCCTGTTTTAAAGCTGGTAATCATGTCCTGCATATCGTTGCCGATGATATGCGCGGAAACTGAGACAATGCCGGTGCCGCCGATTGACAGCATTGGAATTGTTAAACTATCGTCTCCACTGTAAACAGAAAATGTATCCGCTGTTTTTTCGATGATTTCTGCAGCTGCGTCCAAGTCTCCACTCGCTTCTTTAACAGAAACGATATTGTCGATCTTGGACAGGCGAATGATCGTTTCCGGAGATAGATTGACCACGCTGCGTCCTGGAATATTGTAGAGCATGACCGGCAGGCTTGTAGACGCGGCAATCGCCTGGAAATGCTGGAACATGCCTTCCTGTGAAGGTTTGTTATAGTATGGTGTGACCAGCATGATGCCATCAACGCCCGTTTCTTCTGCTTGTTTTGTCAAGGAGATGGAAGCGCGTGTATTATTGGAACCTGTTCCTGCAATGACTGGAATCCGTCCGGCTACTGTATGGACGGTAAACTGGAACAATTCAACTTTTTCCTCTGCCGTTAAAGTCGGAGATTCTCCGGTTGTCCCTGCGACGACCAGGCCGTCTGAACCGTTTGCTATCAAATGCTCTATCAATTGTTGTGTTGCCGGAAAATCAATGTCTCCATGTTGATCGAATGGCGTCACCATTGCTGTAATTACTTGGCCAAAATTCATAAAGAACACACCCTTTTCTAATTTTTGTCGTAGCTTAGAGGTGAGGGGCCTAGTCAGGAATAAACAAAAAAGCAGCAACGAGGGACTCGTTGCTGCAGTAGAAACAATGTTTACCAATCGTTCCTGTGCATCAGATAGCCCTCCATATAGTTCCCTATATGACAGTCCTGCATTTATTGAATGCAGACCCAGCGCACGGAAACATGAGATTTCCGCCACTTCGGCAAATCCCCCTTTCGGCAAACGTCAACGGAGCTCATACTCCTCGTTTTGCGTACTGATGGTTTTTGCGCCTCTATCCTACTCCATAAAAGCTGGAGCAAGAAATATTGAATTAGCTGTACTATAACAAATTCCACTATTAATTGCAAGGTCATCAGAGTAAAATTTTATACCGAAGGAGTGATTTGGGATGAAAGAGCAGGAATACGACCGCCGGTTGAATATCACAACCAGTGGAAATCAGCGGGGCTTTACGGATTCCCTTCACCACAACCGTTATGAGCCGACTCCTTACAAATTGCTGGACAGGTTGTTCGAAAACTACAGCCTGTCTCCCGGTGGCCGTCTGGTGGATGTGGGCTGTGGCAAAGGGCGGTTGAATTTTTATGCTCACCATGTATTCGGTGCAGAAACCGCTGGAATCGAAATGAATCCCGTATTTTATGAAGAGGCCCTTGAAAATAAAAAACAGTATGTGAAAAAGCATAAAAACGCTGAGCAGAAGGTGACGTTCTATAACTGCCTTGCACAGGATTACCCAATAACGGCACGGGACACTGTATTTTATTTTTTTAATCCATTTTCTGTCCAGATATTCATTGCATTTATCAATGAAATCATACGGTCTGCCGAGATAAGTCCAAGGACAATCGAGGTGATCTTATTTTTTGCTTCACAGGATTACAGTGATTTTTTGGAGACACGTACCGTTTTTGAATTGGCAAAAGAAATTCAGCTGCCTGGTTTCGATAAAGATCTCCGGGAACGTTTTTTAATCTACCGTTTGCATGAAGTGGATTAGAACACGCGTTGCAACGGGTATGGGTAAACAAAAAGCATTTTGAAACGAGGGAGTCCTATGGAGTGGAAAGGCAGAAAAGCCAGTAGAAATGTAGAAGACCGAAGAGGCAAAGGCGGTGCAATGGTGGCAGGCGGCGGAATCGGCGGTATTCTGATTGTGCTGCTTGTAGCGTTTTTAGGTGGCGATCCGGGTGTCATCCTGGACCAATTGGGAGGCTCAGGTGGAACAACGTCAAACCAGCCTTATGAAGCAACACAGGAAGAAGAGGAATTGGCTGAATTCGTTTCAGTTGTCCTCGCGGATACCGAAGAAGTTTGGACAGAAGTTTTTGCCGAGGAAGGCATGGAATATGTGGAACCGACATTGGTGCTGTATACCGGAAGTGTTGAATCCGCTTGCGGGACGGCAGGTGCAGCAGTCGGACCGTTCTATTGCCCAGGCGACTACAAGCTCTACATTGATTTGAGTTTCTACAATGAATTGCAGACCCAGTTCCAGGCGCCGGGTGATTTTGCCATGGCTTATGTAGTGGCGCATGAAGTTGGGCACCATGTCCAGAATTTGCTAGGTGTTATGGAAGAAGTGCAGCCTCTGCGCAATCAATTGAGTGAAGAAGAATACAATAAATTACAGGTTCGCCTGGAGTTGCAGGCGGATTATCTGTCAGGTGTCTGGGCGCATCATGCGCAAGGCATGGGCTATTTGGAAGAAGGGGACTTGGAGGAAGCGCTGACAGCGGCGAGTGCGGTGGGGGATGATACTATTCAGCAGCGTTCACGCGGTTATGTAGTGCCGGAGAGCTTTACCCATGGGAGTTCAGAGCAACGGAAGCGCTGGTTCTACAAAGGCTTCCAAGCCGGCAACCTGAAAGAAGGCGACACTTTTAATGCCACTGATTTATGACCCGGACCTTCTTTTAGTAGAAATCCAAGGGTGCGGCATTGATATTTTCGCTATTGTAATCCATTATAAAGAATAGACAGTCTTTTCATTTGTATATGGAAAGAAATTCAGTTCTATAAAGGAAGTACAACATGACGCAAGATAATATTACTCGCATAGAATATGAAGGAAAAGAATTGATTTTGATTGGGACTGCACACGTATCGAAAGTGAGTGCAGAGCAAGTGAAAGAAGTTATTGAAACGGAGCAGCCTGATTCGGTGTGCATCGAATTGGATGCGCAGCGCTATGAATCGGTCATGCAAGGCAGCAAGTGGAAAGAGACCGATATCTTCAAAGTCATCAAAGACAAGAAAGCCAGTCTGCTCTTGATGAATTTGGCGATTTCCTCGTTTCAGAACCGCCTAGCAGATCAGTTCGGCATCAAGCCTGGCCAGGAAATGATCCAGGGGATCGCTTCCGCTAAAGAAGCCGGAGCGGAACTTGTGCTGGCAGACCGCAATATCCAAGTAACATTTTCACGCATCTGGGGGAATATCGGTTTCATGGGCAAGGCCCAGCTATTAACTTCGGTTTTCTTCAGCATTTTCAGCAAAGAAACCATCTCTGAAGAAGACTTGGAGAAGATGAAGTCACAAGATACCTTAAATGCAGTCATGAACGATTTCACCCAGTCTTTCCCTAAACTGAAAGAGCCATTGATCGATGAACGCGACCAGTATCTGGCGCAGAAGATCAAAGAAGCGCCGGGTAAAAAAATTGTGGCGGTTCTTGGTGCTGCCCATATTCCTGGGATTGTAAAAGAAGTCCACAATGAACACGATTTGGCGGAATTATCGAAAGTTCCTCCAAAATCAAAATGGCCAAAAGTCATCGGCTGGGCCATTCCGTTGGCGCTGGTGGCGATGATTGCCATCACCTTCATGAATAACCCGGCAGCAGGAATCGACCAGACCGTCAGTTGGATTTTGTGGACGGCATGCCTTGGGGCAATCGGCGCCGCTGCTGCATTTGGACACCCATTTGCCATCTTGACAGCGTTTGTGGGCGGCCCAATTGGCGCACTCCATCCACTACTGGCGGCCGGCTGGTTTTCGGGATTAGCTCAAGCTTATGTCCGCCGGCCGAATGTCGGCGATTTTCAAACCTTATCCAAAGATGTTTTCACTCTGAAAGGATTTTGGGATAATAAAGTCACGCGGGTTCTGCTGGTCGTTGTACTGACCAATTTGGGGACTGCAGCCGGCAATGTCATCGGTGGCCTTGATGTTATCCGCCTATTCTTCCAGAATCTATAACAGAAATTTTCAGGCAGCCTATATGGCTGTCTTTTTTTATGAAAAGGAGATGTTTATTCTGCAAAATGGGGTATAGATAAAGTGAGAGATTGATGACGACAGGGAGGCGTGTTGTGGTGGGCTTCTTTTTGGTTGGGATTGTATTGTGGTCTTTGGTCATTGCGTCGATTGTGCTGGTGATTATCGGTCTCTGGAAAAGGTCTTGGAAAGCCATCGCGTGGAGCGGAATTGCTTTGCTTCCACCCATGTTGCTCATCTTTATGGGCGGAGAAGGAATCTGGTTCCGTTTATGTATTTTGCTGCCGCTGGTCTTGTTGATCGCCGCTTTTTTGATGAAACAGCAAAAAATACAAAGCTTGTAGAACCGGATGGAAACTCATCCGGTTTTTCTATGCTTTTTACTGGTCTTTTCAAATACATAGTTATACAATAGTTATACAAAAAGCAGAGGAGCCTCGCCCATGAATTATATTTTAGAACGCAGCAAACTTTTTATTTTTCTGATTTTGATTTTCTCTATTATAGGGGCATACACGTTTCTGACTTTGCCGCAACGTGAAATTCCAGAAACACCCCCTAGCCTGGTTTTGGTCTCGACGATTCTGCCGGGTGCAGGACCGGAGGAAGTGGAAACATCGATAACCAATCCACTGGAGCGTGAAATTCAGAAAGTGGATGGCATTGCATCAATGCAGTCTGTTTCTTCGAATTCCGCTTCTATCATCACCTTGGAATTGGAGGATGGTGAGAATCCCGATGAGCTGATTAACAGCATTCAGCAGCAGGCGAGCAATGCAACAGCGGGATTCCCTGATACCGCTCAGGAGACATCGGTTGAGAAATTGGACCTGACTTTCCCGTTGGTGTCGTATATGTTCTACGGGGATGAAGAAGAGTTGGCTGATATGGACAATGCTTTATCCGATTTATCGGAAAGAGTGGAGGCTGTCTCTGGAGTTGCTGGAACCACAGTGAAAGGCCTGGACACGCAACAGGTTCTTGTTGAACTGAACAGCGAAGAACTGGCTGCCAACAATCTTCAGCCATTTGAAGTACTCGAATCGCTTCAGCAGGCGAACCAGCCGCTGTCGCTCGGTACACATGACAATGGCAACGAACAGGTCAGCTTGACTGTGCAGCGAAGCGAAGGCATCGAAAAGCTGGAGCAGCTGCAGGTGGGTGCCGCCGCCGTCCCTTTGGCTGATGTTGCGGCGATTGAAATGGTAGATCAGGAAACTACCGATATCGTTACATTTGAAGGGGAACAGGCCATTTCCTACACCGTTTTCCTGCAGACTGAGCAGGATGTTCCTTCTGTAGATGAAAATGTATCTGAAATCATTGAAGCTTTTGCAGAAGATCTGCCAGCTGGAGTTCAGGCTGAAAAATACGAATCCCAAGCGGATAATGTCAATACGATTTTTGACAGCTTGTATGTTTCTTTGGGGATTGCTGTATTGGCTGTTTTGATTGTCACAACGGCAGGCCTTACCTTGTACGGCGCATTAGCCGTTGCTTTGACAGTGCTTGCTTCCGTGCTGATCGGCATGATTCCAATTCCGTTCATGGGCGTCGATTTGAATCAGATCTCGGTCATCGGCCTAATTATCGCTATCGGTATTTTGGTGGATGACAGCATAGTGGTCAACGACAATATCCAGCGGCGCTATAAACTGGGTGATTCTGCACTGGATGGAGCCGTAACAGGTGTGCGGGAAGTATACCCATCGATCATTTCTTCCAGTTTGGCAATCGTTGTGACATTTTCGCCGTTGCTGCTGTTATCTGGTGGAAATGGTGCGTTCATCAAAGCGTTGCCGAGTATTCTGATTACGACAATTATCGCTTCGACGGTGCTGTCAATCACATTGGTGCCGATGATGCAATACTTGAAGACGAAACGAAAAGCGAAGAAAATTTCGGATACTCCCGGATTTTTAGGAAAGCCGCTTGAGAAAATTGCGTTGTTTTATTCGAATAAAGTTCTGCGTGGCGTATTAAAACGCCCGCTTCTGGTAGGCCTCGGCGGCTTGCTGGTTGCAACAGGCCTGTTGTCGCTTGCGCTCTTTACGCCGTTTGAATTTTTCCCGGCCGCAGACCGTGAAGAAGTGACGATGGATGTCCGCCTTGCAGAAGGCACGACCATTGAAGAAACCGATGCCTTCCTTGCGGATTTGACGGAACAGGTCATTGCCGAAGATGAGCATGTTGCTGAAACAGCTGTCTTTGCCGGTGAAGGCTTGCCGAACTTGTTCTCGGCCTCAATGGACAATACAGGCAGCAACACAGGCCAAGTGGCGTTCCGCATCGACCGGGAAAATACGACAGCTGCTGATTTCATCAATAAATGGCAGCCGGAGCTGCGTGAACGTTTCCCGGAAGCTGAAATCTTCCTGGATACGATTGTACAGGGTCCGCCAGTCGGCGCTCCTGTCACTGTAGATATTAAAGGTGAAGACATTGAAGAATTAGAGTCGCTTCGTGACAGGCTGGAAGGACAGCTACTTGAAAACGGCGCGGACATCGTTACCGATAACCTTGGGGAACCGGTGCCGGCTATAGAATACGTGCCGAACCAGGATGCGCTGCAGACCAACAACATAGCTCTCAGCACAGTGACGAATCAGCTGCAGCTTTTGACGCAGGGTGTACCGCTCTACACGATTTATGATGGCCAAGTGCCATACGAAGTTTTCCTGAAACAGTCAGGCATTGAAGATGGAGAGCCAATCGATTTGTCTCAGTTCGATGTCCCTTCACTTAGTGAACAGGGACCGCCGCAATTGATTCCGATGGATCAATTGTTGACGGCTGAAGAAACCGAAACATTAGCACAGATTCCGCATCAACAGGCGGATCGTTCGATTACGCTTCGTGCATTCGGCGAAGTCGACGACTTTGAAAACAAAATGCTGGATGTCGTGGATGCAGAACGTAAATCCTTGCCGGAGGGTTATGAACTGTCTACCGGCGGAGAAAACTCGGATCAGGAAGCTTTCTTTGCTGAAATCGGCGTGTTGTTCCTGGTTGTGCTCCTGCTGGTTTACCTGGTCATTGCGTTCCAGTTCAAATCGTTCAGTTTGCCATTCCTTGTTTTGATCGCGGTGTATCTAGGGATTTCGGGTGCGATCCTGGGCTTGTTCCTGACACAAACGCCGCTCAGCTTCCTGGGAGTTATGGGAATCGTTTCCCTGACGGGGATTGTTGTGCGTAACGCGGTTGTTCTGATCGACTTTGTAGAAGCGCGCCGCTTGTCGGGCGACTTCGACATCAAAGAAGCCATTATCGAATCAGGATATGCCCGCATCAAGCCGATTCTTCTGACATCGATTACGTCGATTATTGCACTCGTGCCGGTCGCGTTGTCGGGAGATCCTCTATTTGAACCGTTGGCCGTCACGATTATTGCCGGATTGGCATTCTCAAGCTTGTTCACTTTAGTGATGATTCCATCGCTTTACTTGGTGTTCTATCGCGTGAACCGCAGAAGAAATGGTGTAACCGAATAATTAAGGACTGCGTGGCCTTCGGGCTGCGCAGTTTTATTTTTATTCGGGAATAATTGAAAAGCGAGCGGGTAAGCAAAGGAGTAAAGGGGGAGCGGGAGATGGCCGAAATCCAAGAAAAGAAAACCGGAGCAGGTATGGCAAAAGGGCCTTTCCTGGCAGTGCTGATGGCTGGTGTCTTTGTGGCCATACTGAATCAAACTTTGCTGGCGACCGCTTTGCCGCATATCATGGACGATTTGAGCATTTCCGCCAACACGGCGCAGTGGCTGACCACTGTTTTTATGCTGGTCAACGGCGTCATGATTCCAATCACCGCTTTTCTGATCGGAAAATTCTCCACACGCAATCTGTTTTTTGTCGCAATGGGTCTATTTGCGGCGGGTACGATTATTTGTGCATTTGCGCCCGGCTTTGCGCTTCTGATGGTCGGGCGGATTGTTCAGGCAGCTGGCGCAGGCATCATGATGCCGCTGACACAGACCGTGCTGTTCATTGTTTTTCCTGTGGAAAAGCGGGGGCAGGCGATGGGCTTGTTCGGATTGATCATCTCTTTTGCCCCGGCGATTGGACCGACGCTGTCTGGGTGGATTGTGGGGCAATATCCATGGCGTGCCTTGTTTTACATCGTCATCCCGATTGCGTTGCTGGACTTGGTGTTGGCGTATTTTTTTCTTAAAAATGTCACTAAGCAAACCTACCCGACGCTGGATCTTCTGTCGATTGTCTTGTCGACAATGGGATTTGGCGGAATTCTGTACGGTTTCTCCAGTGCGGGTTCGCTTGGATGGGGAAGTCCTGCAGTAGGCGCCTCCATTGTTGTGGGTATTGTTTCGCTGCTGTTCTTTATCCGCCGCCAGTTCCGGCTGGATCAGCCAATTCTGGAATTCCGGGTATTTTCCTACAGCATTTTCACATTATCCACTATTTTAAGTGTCATCGTTTTTATTTCGATGATCGGAAGCGCCACGATCCTGCCAATCTATATGCAGAACATGCATGGCTTTACAGCGCTTGAATCGGGGCTGATGCTGTTGCCGGGGGCTATCATCATGGGATTGATGAATCCCATCACCGGCAGAGTCTTTGATAAAGTCGGTGGAAAGTGGTTGGCGATAGTCGGCTTATCGATTGTCACTGTTTCAACTTTCCAGTTCACGGTGCTGACGGCGACCACTTCTTTCTTGTACTTGACCGTTATGCACGCGATCCGCATGTTCGGCGTTTCCATGGTGATGATGCCGGTGACGACGGCAGGCCTAAACCAATTGCCGGAGCGGCTGATTCCGCATGGCACGGCCATGAGCAATACCATGAGGCAAGTGTCCGGATCCATCGGGACGGCGCTTTTAGTGACCATCATGACCGGCACTGCCTTGGATCCTGAAGAATATGGCGTGCAAGGATTGATACGCGGTGTCAATATTTCGTTTATCGTTGTTGGTATTTTAAGTGCTATTGGTGTGTTTTTAGCGTTTTTTCTACGGAAAACCGGGGCTGGAACAGAAGAAGAAAAACTGCAGGAATGATGGGGAGGCGCATGGCGATAAAGCCGCCTATGAATGCGTTATCATTTTGTCACACGATAGCCATTTACTTCTCTCTTTAGATTTGGTAAGATGTCTGACGACAGTGGAGTTAAACAAATAATTTGCTTAATTTTCTGATAAAAAATATACCGATGAGGTGAAGTTGTGAATTTATTGTGGGGCATCTTTGGCGTATTCATTGTTCTCGGAATCGCCTTCCTATTATCAAGCGGCAAGAAGTCTATCAAGCCACGGACAATTCTCGGCGGATTAGCCATCCAAATCACATTTGCATTTATGGTGCTGGAATGGGATTTCGGAAGAAAAATGTTATTGGGTCTTTCGAATCTAGTCCAGAACGTCATCAACTATGCAGGTGAAGGGATCGCCTTCGTGTTCGGCCCAGCAGCTGACACCGAAGGATTTGGTTTCGTTTTTGCTTTCCAAGTATTGACGATCATTATTTTCTTCTCTTCTTTAATTTCAGTCCTTTATTACCTTGGTATTATGCAAATCATCATCAAACTTCTGGGAGGCGCGTTATCGAAGCTTCTTGGAACGAGTAAAGCGGAATCGATTTCAGCTGCGGCCAACATTTTCGTCGGCCAGACGGAAGCGCCGCTTGTTGTACGTCCGTTCATCGCGGGAATGACTAAATCTGAGTTGTTCGCAGTGATGACCGGTGGACTGGCATCTGTTGCCGGTTCAACCTTAGCGGGTTATGCGCTACTCGGCGTACCGCTTGAATATTTATTGGCAGCAAGCTTCATGGCTGCACCAGCCGGTTTGATCATGGCTAAAATGATGATGCCGGAAACAGAGGAAGTCGAAGAAAAAGACTTCGTTATGGAAAAAGACCAGACTTCGGTCAACGTGGTGGATGCTGCAGCACGTGGTGCATCTGACGGACTTCAATTGGCGTTGAATGTTGGTGCCATGCTTCTTGCATTCATCGCATTAATCGCTTTATTGAATGGAGTACTCGGCGGAATCAGTGGGATCTTCGGCTTTGAAGGCTTGACTATCCAAGCTATTTTGGGTGTCATCTTCGCGCCGCTTGCCTGGGCCATCGGTGTACCTTGGGCAGAAGCTGTCCAAGCTGGTAGCTTCATCGGACAAAAATTGGTGCTCAACGAATTCGTTGCGTACACGGCGTTTGCTCCTGAAATTGCTGACTTGTCACCAAAAACGGTTATCGTTGTCAGCTTTGCGCTTTGTGGGTTCGCTAACTTGAGTTCACTCGCAATTCTTCTTGGCGGACTTGGTGCAATGGCGCCAAGCCGCCGTCCGGATATCGCCCGCCTCGGCATTCGCGCCGTTGCGGCAGGTATGCTTGCATCATTATTGAGCGCAGCTATTGCCGGGATGTTCGTCTAAACTTCAAACTATAAGGGCCTGCAGCTATTGCAGGTCCTTTTTATGTGGTTTTCGTGCTTTTCGCTTGCGGAAAGCGGGCATTTTGGGTGTTTTAATGGTGGGACTGGCTGAAGAAGCTTTGAAACAAGGCGCATCCATCTTTATGCACGCTTAATCAAAAATACGCACGCATCGAATCATCAAAATAAAAACGCCAAAAGAGCCTCTCACATCAGTGAGAGGCTCTATCGCATTATTCCCGCAAATGGTACGAGCAGGCTTTTGATTCTCCAATTCTTTCTAAATTGAGCTGGCCCAGCAATCTTGTGGCTACTGCTCGAGACCCGAATCCACAAAAATCCCGAAGCTTTCGATTGGTGATCTCCAGCTCGACGAAAGTGAAGTATTCCTGGATCGCCAAATAGTGTGCGGAGGGATCGCGCAAACTGCATCTGCTGCAGATCCAGCTGCGCTTATCCCGCTGCATCGATAGGGATTTGCATTGCAGGCAATAAACGCCAGGCTGCAAATCTTTTGGGTCGATAAAATAGTAAGCGCATAAAGGGGATGATTTATAAGGGGTTTGATTAGCCAAAATCATTTTTTTGATCTTTGATAATTTAATACTTTCGGCTTCGTGGGGGAAAGCCTGCAGTATCTTCAGGAGATATTCGATCATTTGATAGGTTTTGCAGATAGAGGCGCGGTGCGGCTTGGACGCGAATTCGCAATCTTTGGCAGTAAAGACGATTAGCCCGGATACCGGCAGATTGATTTTTTTCATCTGGAAGAACTGTTTCAGAAAACGGATATGCTTATTCAACTGAACTCGAGGGTCTTCCATGATGGTTTTTTCTCCAGCCGGATTAATGCGGAAAAATTCGCCCGTCTTTTCATCAAAATAGAGCTGGCCATTGATGTTTTTGGACTCGATGATGATTGCGCAGCGCTCAGTGAGCAGCAGGCCATCCATCTGAACGGACCAGGTGCCGATTTTCAGGCTGACATCCCAAAGAATCTGGAATTCTTCATCCGAATAGAACTCGCAAAACTTTTTCTGCAGGCGGCTTTCTCCTCTCATTCCGGCAGTGGTCCAGTGGAGTTCCCGTTCAAGAAACGGTCGCTGTGGGTGTTGGTCTTTGAGTCTCGCGAGCAACATTTCCAATGCTTGTTCCCGTGGCAATAAATCAATTTGTTTTCTTATAGTAACTCCTCCTTTTCTAAATTAAAAAAAGTATAGCATTCCTGGGTATTGTCTCGCTATCTTATTCTCAAATCCGGTGAAAAAACCAGAATACCGGCTTTTCGCAGGCGAAAAGCGATTAACGTAAGCAGTTCTTCATCTTGTGCACGTTCAGTGAATAATACGCACGCTTAAAGAAATTTACGCACGTCCAAACAGAAATACGCACAGTCAGGCTATCTTACGCACGCTCACTCTAAAATACGCACGCTCATGCTTCAAGCCATGGCACAACAGCTCTAGTCTACAGCCGATCTTCATCAAGCACATCCCCTTGACAGCGCTATCTTTTTGGATTACACTCCTATCTTGGCTTACCTATTTCGATAGGCAGAGCGGGTAGGGAGAGGGCTAATTTAATAGAAGGTTAGAACTATGTTTAATTGGATGGACCGATATTTCGGTCTTCAGGAAAGTGGGACTACGGTCAAACGGGAAATGATGGCAGGACTGGTCGGCTTTTTTACGGTCGTGTACATTATTGCTGTCAATTCGCTGATCTTGTCTGAAGCGGGCATGCCGATTGAAGCAGCAATTGTCGCGACGATTGCGGCGTCAGTCTTCGGCTGTTTGATCATGGGCTTTTGGGGAAACGCGCCGATTTTGCTGGTGCCTGGTATGGGAATCAACGCGTTATTCTCCTATACGATGGTTCAGTCGATGGGCTTGTCATGGCAGGAAGCGCTGGCTGTCGTATTTGTTTCTGGTGTAATCTTTGTGGCAGTGGCATTCACTCGTTTTGCCAAAATGTTGAGTGCAGCAGTGCCTCATTCGCTGAAAGAAGCGATTACGGTCGGACTGGGTTTATTCCTTATGCTGATTGGCCTTGAAAAAGGAGGAATCGTGGAGCGCGGGACGAGTTCAATTCTGGCACTCGGTTCGCTTGCAGAAGCACAGGTGCTGGCGACAGTGCTGACGTTCCTCATTGCGATTGTGCTGTTCATCCGCAATGTACCGGGAAATTTCCTGATTACAATTGTGGCAGGGACGGCGATTGCATCGTTTTTCGGCCTCATCGACTTCAGCGGCCTGAACGAGTCCTCAATCACTGCAGCAGAAGCTTTCGAGGTGTTTGGTGCATTGTCTTTCGGCAATATCCTGTCGATGACGTTTTGGGTGGCGGTGTTCTCGCTGACGATGGTGCTGGTGTTTGAAAACATCGGGCTTGTCCATGGGCAAGTGGCATTCATCGAGCGTCCGGAGAAATTCGGCCGTGCATTTCAAGCGACTTCGGTGTCTGCAATGACTTCCGGTATTTTTGGCACAAGCCCGACCGTGGCAACGGTTGAAAGTGCAGCCGGTATGACTGCAGGTGGCCGGACAGGCTTGACGACGATTACAGCCGGTTTGTTGTTTCTGGTCGCGTCGTTCTTCATTCCGGTCATTAAATTGATCCCGGACAGCGCCATTGCACCGATTCTGATCATTATTGGCGGACTGATGCTGCAAAACATCAAGAACCTGGATCTGGCGGATATGACCGAGAGTTTCCCGGCGTTGCTGATTGTGGCATTGATTCCGTTTACGTACAGCATTGCAGACGGCATCGCTTTCGGATTCATCTTGTATCCGATTTTGAAAATTGCAACCGGCAGATGGCGTGAAGTTTCACCGACCCTGTTTGTCATTGCCGGCTTATTCCTGGCGAATTTCGTGTTTCATTATGTAAGCTGAGGCTATTAAACAAGTAACGCACTTGCAGAGGCAAGTGCGTTTTTTCTTGCGGCGGTGTACAATAAAGAGAAGAAGATCCAAAAGGAGCGGATAAAATGAAATACACCAAATCCAAAATGGAACAGTTGGTCAGCGATCATCCGGAATTAAAAAAGCGGTTGAAAGTGTTGATGAAGGAAATGGAATTGGAGAAAGGCTTTGCGTTAAAGGCTCTTTACCATTCAGAAGTGACGGACAACGGACCTTATCAGAAGGATTATCAGGACCTGGACTGGGAATAAAGTTATAAAAAAACTATACAAAAACGCCCTCAATTCAATAATTGAGGGCGTTTTTGACTGCCTTAAAAATTTTGTTCATCCAGCCATTGCTGCCATACTTTCAAATCGCTGCCCAAATACCAGCGGTTGCCTTCAACTTGTTCGCAATCGACCCCTTGCCCTCCAAGAATGAAATGGAGTTCAGGTTTGGCGATGGCCAACGCATCAATGTATTCATTGGCTGTTTTCAACAACTTAGGCGAAGCGATGGACATACAAACCATTTTAAAGTTTTGTTTAGCGACCATTTCTTCCAAACCGTCAAGCGGTGTATCCGGTCCGATATAGATGACAGGATAGCCATTTTCCCGCAGGAATAACGTGAATAACAACAGCCCGAGCTGATGCTGCTCGCCGCTTGGGCTGAGTGCCATCACCTTCGGCAAATTCGGTGAAATCGGGAAAATCCGGAAAAACTGGTTAAAACGCTGGTGGACAATATGGGTGATCATGTGCTCGTGGGCGACGCTGATGACACCGTCTTCCCAAGCCTCTCCGATGCGCACCATCAACGGGGCAATAATATAAAAAAAGACTGTTTGGTGATGGAATAAGGAAAAATGCAAATCCAATAAATAATTGAAGCGTTCGGTATCCATCTCGGCCGCAGCCTGGAAAAGTTGTTCTATTTGTTCATCGTATTCCAAAGCTTCCCGTTTCGGAAGTTCTTTATTGGGGACGATGAATTTTTTGCGTGAAGCATGAAGCTGTTTGACGGCTTCGCTGATTTTCATGCCGTTTTCCTGCACTTGTATTTTGAGCCATTTCAAATCTTCCAGATTTTGATCCGAGTACAAGCGATGACCGGATTCTGTTCGTGCAGGAGTGATCGCTTCGTAGCGCGTTTCCCAGGAACGAATCGTCACTTTCGGCATATCTAAGATTTTGGCAGCTGCTTTAATGTTATACATAGCATTACCTTCATTCTATAGATTTTGTGGTTGGTGTTGTACAAATATTATACAACGTATAAACAGATGCGTAAAGTTCTAGCCGTTATCCTACAAAAAGAAAAAACGGGCTCTCCTAAGAGAACCCGCAGCATTATTCATTAAAGAGCTTCAGAAGCTTTAACGGCACGTGAACGTTGCCACGCCACAGTGATGAACATGGTGATGATCAGCATAATTAATCCTAGAATGAAAGGATAGATGATGTTGATGTCATAAAGGACGCCGGCCAACAACGGCCCGATCACATTCCCGATGCTCATATACGCATTGTTCATGCCCATGGCAAAGCCGACTTCACCGTCAGCCATTTTCGAAATCAAGGTGTTGAGGACAGGGCGCAGGATGGACGTAGCCATAAAGATGATCAATGAAACGGCGAAGAACATAACGTAACTTCCCGCAAACAAGGACATCAGGAAACCGAAGGCTGCGACACCGAGAAAAGAAACCAGAATGGCAACTTCACCGTAACGGCGGACAATGCGGTCAACGATAAACAATTGCACAATAACGCTGACGACTCCCGTTGCAGTAATCATAAAGGCGATGTCTTTAGCAGTTGAATTGAATTGGTTATCCAAGTACAGGCCAACTACTGACTCGTAAGCCAGCAAGCCAAAGCTCATGACGAGCGTAATGATCAATGGGATAAAGTACGGCATCTTGGTAGAGCGGCCGATTTTTGTGAACATGGATTCTTCATCCGTTAAAGTAGCGGCCAGTACAGGATTAGCGTCTGTCGCATCCTGTTCTTTCAGCCAGATGACAGAAAAGAGAACCGCGCCTAAAGAGACCAATGCTGAAACAAGGAAAGGCAATTTCAGGCCATAATCCGCAAGGAAGCCGCCGATTCCGGGACCTACCACAATTCCCAGTGACATTGCAGCAGAAACGAGGCTTGTGCCTTTAGCACGCTGGTCAAAAGTCGTAATATCAGCGATATAAGCAAAAATTGCAGGAATCAGCATAGCTGCTCCCACGCCGCCGATGACGCGTGACAAATACAATACCCAAATGGCATCAGAAGCATAAAAAACGAACATGGAGATGGTTAAACCAAGAAGCCCATAAATGATCATTTTCCGGCGTCCGTATTGGTCGGCCCATTTTCCGGCAATTGGCGAGAAGACGAATTGGGCAGCCGCAAAAATGGCGATCATCAAGCCTGCAGCCATGCCGCCTTGATTAATCGATTCCAGATAAGAAGGCAGGATTGGAATGACAATCCCAAAGCTCGCGATGGCGATGAACATATTGATCATCAAGATAAAAATTTTCTTTTTTTGGTCTGGAGACATGACAAGTACCCTCTTTTCTTCTATATATTGTTACGAAGTTTTTTTCTTCAGCTTTTTTATATTATTTGAGCTTCCACTTCTTGTCAAAGGAACAGACTTGAATTTTTTACCGCTTTATAACCTTGTAAGTAAACAGAATCTCTAGACTGGAGCTTCAGCTTCAACAGCATGATTCATTGTCATTAAATAGAGCGTTTTCTATCCCGATGTATGATGGCTGTATCTTCTGAAGAATAGCTATTGAAGAAAGTGAAAGCAGGGGATTGGTTTATTTTCAGATAATAGGGAATAAGGGATACTAAAAGATTGATCAAAATTTGAGACTGCTGAAGGTGATAACTATGGATGAAAAACTTCAACGCATCAAAGCGATCGAATTACAGAATCGCATGGTCACAGCTGAAGAGGCGGCATCTTGGATAAAGGACGGGATGACGCTTGGACTGAGCGGATTTACACGAGCAGGCGACGCCAAGGCCATACCGTATGCATTAGTCCGCCGCGCAGAAACGGAGCAGTTTAAAGTAGATGTCCTCAGCGGAGCTTCACTTGGTTCGGGTGTCGATAAATTATTGGCGGAAGCAGGCATCGTCAATAAGCGGGCACCGTTTCAGGCTGAACCGGTCATGCGGAAAAAAATCAATGAAGGTGAAATGCTGTTTGTCGATCACCATTTGTCCCAGACTGCCGAATGGATCCGTGCGGGCGTCATTGGACCGATTGATTTTGCAGTAATTGAAGCTTTGTCTATAACAGAAGACGGCATGATCATTCCCACGACATCGGTCGGAAACTCATCAGTTTTTGTCGAGCACGCCAAAAACGTCATAATTGAAATCAACCTTTCACAACCGCAATTATTTGAAGGAATACATGATATTTATGAGCCGGGCATGCAAGGGCAGCGATCGCCGATTCCGTTGACAAAAGTCGATGACCGAATTGGCACAATCGGAATTCCAGTCGACCCTGAAAAGGTCCGCGGCATCGTCTTTACGGCGCAGGAAGATTCGCCTTCGACCATTCTGCAGCCGGATGCTGAATCTAAAGTGATGGCCGAGCATCTTTTGGATTTTCTCCGGAAGGAAGTGGCTTCGGGGCGGTTGAGCAACCGGCTTGCACCTTTGCAATCGGGAATTGGTTCAGTAGCGAACGCGGTTCTTCACGGCCTCATAGATTCCGAATTTGATAACCTGGAAGTCTATTCGGAAGTGCTCCAGGATGCAGTGTTCGATTTGATCGATGCTGGGAAAGTGAAGTTTGCTTCTGCATCGTCCATCACGTTGTCCGAAGAAAAGATGAAGAAGGTGTTTGGGGATTTCGGCACATACCGTGACAAGCTTATTTTGAGGCCGCAGGAAATTACCAATCACCCAGGCCTCATTCGCAGGCTTGGGTTGATTTCCATCAACACGGCACTGGAATTCGATATTTACGGCAATGTTAACTCAACACACGTATCCGGTACGAAAATGATGAACGGCATCGGCGGTTCGGGCGATTTTGCCCGCAATGCCCGCTTATCGATCTTTGTCACTAAGTCGACTGCCAAAGGCGGCAGCATCTCGAGTGTTGTGCCTTTCGTATCGCATGTGGACCACACGGAGCATGACGTCGATATCGTTGTGACTGAACAAGGGTACGCCGATTTGCGTGGGCTAGCTCCGCGTGAGCGGGTTCCTTTGATTATTGAGCGCTGCGTCCATCCAACGTATCGGGAGCAGATGCGTTCATATTACGAAGAAGCACTTCTTCGCGGTGGGCAGACGCCTCATGTATTGGAAAAAGCTTTTTCCTGGCATAATCACTTAGCCGCCAACGGCACAATGCATTTATCGGAATAAATAATACGAAACCAGTCCTCCTGCAGGACTGGTTTTTAAAATATTGGATAGACTTTTGATGTATAATCAAAATATTGAGTTGAAACAGGAGGGTTACTATGGAAAGCATTAAGTTGGACGCGCTGTTGGATGTCATTGGGGAATTGTTCTCTGATGAAATTTCAATAGCCGTCACGAACACAAAGGAATACATTTATTACAGGCCAAGCAAACGGGTCGATTTGAAAATAAAACCAGGCGATCCTGTAAAGCCAGGGACGATTGCCCATAAAGCATTGCAGGCAAACCAAAAAACCTCGGAATTTATCAACCGTGAGCTTTTCGGCGTCCCGTACCACGGCATGGCAGTGCCATTTGAGCATGAAGATGTCCTGCAGGGATGCGTCATGGCGATTTACCCAGCATTTACCGAGGGGAAATCAGTGGTTACCGTGAAAAGTCCAGATGGCTGGAAGCCGATTCCTTTTACAGAAGTCAAATACCTGGAAGTGAAAGACCGCAAAACCCATGTCCATGCTGAAGGTTATTCAGGAACCAATAAAAATTCTCTTCAGGAATTTGAATTTTTGCTGCCCCGCGAATCATTTATTCGATGCCACCGGTCATTTATCGTCAATGTCCATCATATAGAAGAAATTTATCCGGATACCCATTCGACATTCGTACTTGCGATGAATAACGGAGAGCGGATTCCCGTCAGCCAATCCTACTCCAGCTATTTCCGGAAGCTTCTTGGATTTTAATGAATAAAAGCAATGGCGTCCCTTAGCGGCGCTTTTTTTTATGCGTGCAGTAAAAGGCTTGAGAACACCAATGTTTAAATTACGGATAATTAAGAAAATATCGTTTTTTAAAGGTCCGATTTGAACCTTTTAATAAAATGCTGCTTCAGACATTCCTTTCTCTGCTTCACGTCATTAAACTCTTTTCCAATCTTCAAAGCTCAATAACCTGTCAAAACAAGTTAAAATTATCTAATAATTAAGTTGTTAATAGATAATGAAAAACTATACCCTTTTTGCAAGAATCGCGATTTTTAACTGAGCGACCGCTCATGAAAACGCTTTATCAATTAAATATTATTAAAAACTAAAAATTGAAAGAGAGTGATTAGAATGGAAAAGAAACTTTCACGCATTAAAGCGGAACAATTACAGGATCGAGTAGTTACAGCAGATGAGGCAGCTTCATGGATCCAGGATGGCATGACTCTTGGACTTAGTGGATTCACGCGCGCAGGAGACGTTAAAGCGATTCCTCAGGCATTGGTTAAGCGTTCAGAAACTGAAAGTTTTAAAGTAAATGTCTTTACAGGTGCTTCTTTAGGTTCAGACACTGACCATATCTTTGCAGAAGCAGGAATTGTCAACAAGCGTTTGCCATTCCAGGCAGAGCCTGCAATGCGCAAAAAAATAAACGAAGGCGAAATGCTATTCGTGGATCACCATCTTTCCCATACAGCGGAATGGATCCGTACGGGCGTTACAGAGGCAATCGATTTTGCAATCATCGAAGCATTGTCCATTACAGCAGACGGCATGATCATCCCGACGACTTCTGTAGGAAACAACGCAATCTTTGCAAAGCATGCTAAAAACATCATCGTTGAAATCAACATGGCACAGCCTGAACGATTTGAAGGCCTTCATGACATTTACGATACTGGCAAACAAGGCGAACGCTCACCGATTCCATTGACAGAGGCGGATCAGCGCATCGGCACTATCGGAATTCCGATTGATTTGGAAAAAGTGAGAGGCATTGTCTTCACTGACCAGTTGGATTCACCATCAAACATCGTGCCTCCGGACGAAGAAACGAAAATCATGGCCGATCATTTGCTTGAATTCCTGCGCTCAGAAATCCGTGCAGGCCGTTTAACAGAGAAATTAGCTCCTCTGCAATCCGGAGTTGGATCTGTAGCGAATGCTGTCTTGCACGGTATGATCGATTCTGAATTTGAAGACTTGGAAGTATACTCGGAAGTCCTTCAGGACGCTGTCTTTGATTTGATCGATGCAGGGAAAGTCAGATTTGCCTCTTGCTGTTCCATGACTTTGTCGGAACCGAAAATGAACCAGGTTTTTGCTGATTTTGAAAATTACCGTGACAAAATTGTGATGCGTCCTCAAGAGATCTCAAACCACCCTGAATTGATTCGCCGACTCGGCTTGATTTCAATCAACACGGCTTTGGAGTTTGATATGTACGGAAACGTCAACTCGACACATGTATCCGGTACGAAAATGATGAACGGCATCGGCGGTTCAGGTGATTTCGCACGGAATGCACGTCTGGCGATTTTTGTAACCAAATCAGTTGCTAAAGGCGGAAATATCTCAAGCGTAGTACCGTTTGTTTCTCACGTAGACCACACAGAACATGACGTAGATGTAGTCGTAACAGAGCAGGGCTATGCAGATCTTCGCGGCTTGGCACCACGTGAACGTGTGGAAGTCATCCTGGCAAATTGTGTACATCCATCATACCGCGCTCAACTTCGCGAGTACTATGACGAAGCATTAACACGTGGCGGACAAACACCGCATGTGTTGGAAAAAGCTTTCTCATGGCACGCTGACTTGGCGAAAAACGGCACAATGCTCCAGAAAAAAGAGCAATTGGTGTAAGAAAAGCGAAAGCTGCCACATCAATCAAAAAACCAGGACGCTTAAAAGCGCCTGGTTTTTATTATTGATTTCCATAAATTTCAGAAGTGCTGCGCGTGTATAATTCAATGATGTGGCCAAAAGGGTCTTCAGCGTAAACCAGGTAATGAGGTTTGCCTTTATTGACATTCCATATTTCGCTGCGTTGCTTGCCGCCATACTGGACAGCTTTTTCAATGGTCCCAACCAGATCATCGACAACCAGGCAAATGTGAAAAAATCCGGCATGAGGGGAATAAGATTCGTTGTAGTATGTAGGATCCTGAAATTCAAACAGCTCAATGCCAACGCCACCAGAAGACATCAAGTGGACATTTCGCATCTTTTTCAATTCCTCCCCCTGCAAATCCAATGTCATAGCACTCGGGTTTTCATCTGCTGCATTAAAGTTGAAGGGACCTGCCAGTATATAAAAATCAAATACTTTCCTGTACCAGTCGATGGCCTGATCCAAATCTGGAACCGCCAGCCCTACATGGGTAATCGCACTCATGAACCCCACTCCTTTCTATCTTTCTGTACCCAGAGAAAAGGGAAAGTAAGCAGTTATTTAAAACAGAGTTTTCTGTCTAAATAAAAATAGTTGTTGTCAAGCGTTATTTTTAGTATTATAATAAGCAATTGTGAAATTTGAAATGAGGGTTCTGAAATGAAAAATTCCATCTATGGATTAACGATAGAACAGTTAAAAGAATGGTTTTTAGAAAACGGCCAGAAAAAATACCGTGCTGAACAGGTATGGGACTGGTTGTATATTAAACGTGTCACCGAATTCGCAGAAATGAACAACCTTTCGAAGGATTGTATTCAATTGCTTGAAGATAATTTTACAATCCGTACATTGAAAGAGACAGTCAAACAGGAATCTGCGGATGGTACAATCAAGTTTCTTTTCCAGATGCAGGACGGCAACTTGATTGAAACGGTATTGATGCGCTTCAAATACGGAAATTCCGTTTGCGTAACGACGCAGGTCGGCTGTAACATCGGCTGCAGTTTCTGTGCCAGCGGACTTTTGAAAAAGAGCCGCGACTTAAACGCGGGCGAAATCGTTGAGCAGATCATGCAGGTACAAGCGCATTTTGATGCACAACAAAAAGATGAGCGTGTCAGCCATATCGTAGTAATGGGTATCGGAGAACCTTTCGATAACTACACAAATTTGATGGGCTTCCTGAATATCGTCAACTCGCAAAAAGGCTTGGCTATCGGTGCTCGCCATATTACCGTATCGACAAGCGGTATCGTGCCAAAAATCTACGATTATGCAGACGAAGGTTTGCAGGTTAACCTGGCGATCTCTATCCATGCGCCAACCAACGAATTGCGCACGCGCATCATGAAGATCAACAAAGCGTACCCAATCGAGAAATTGATGGCGGCAATCGATTACTACTTGGAGAAATCCAACCGCCGCATCACGTTCGAGTATATTTTATTGCGTGATGTCAATGACCATGTGGAAGAGGCGAATCAACTGGCGAAATTGCTTGAAGACAAACGCCATCTGTCATACGTCAACTTGATTCCGTATAACTCAGTTGATGAGCATGACCAATATCAGCAGAGCACACCGGAAGCCATTTCTGCTTTCTATGATGCATTGAAGAAAAAAGGCATCAATTGTGGCGTACGCCATGAGCAAGGCGCCGACATCGATGCAGCTTGTGGCCAATTGCGAAGCAAGCAAATCAAAAAAGAGAAAAAAGAAGTAACTGTATAATGCAATATAGAAAAGCGTTCCTGATGGATTTCAGGAACGCTTTTCTTATTGGTATGGAGGTGAAAATAGACTGAATGAAAGAGAATATATTAAAATAGTCCCTTTGCGTATCTTTATTTCTATTGGTAATTTAAAGATATTTAACTATAATCGAAGGAAAAGCGGTTAAAAAGGAGAATGCAAAGTGGCAGAGATCAAAATCGAAAAGCTCGGGAAAAGATACGATAATGGTGCTCTTGCTGTATCAGATTTTAACCTGAATATCCAGGATGAAGAGTTTATCGTCTTTGTCGGCCCGTCAGGATGCGGGAAATCCACGACTCTCCGGATGATTGCAGGCCTGGAAGAAATAACAGAAGGTGAGTTTTTTATAGACGGCAAACTCATGAATGAAGTCCAGCCGAAAGAACGTGACATTGCGATGGTTTTCCAGAATTATGCCCTTTATCCGCATATGACCGTGTATGAAAATATAGCTTTTGGATTGCAGCTGCGAAAGTTCAAGAAAGCGGAAATCAAGCGGCGTGTCAATGAAGCCGCCGCTATTCTGGGATTGGAAGATTATTTAGACAGAAAACCGAAAGCATTGTCAGGCGGACAGCGGCAGCGTGTAGCTCTTGGGCGTGCGATTGTCCGTGACGCCAAGGTCTTCCTGATGGATGAACCTTTATCCAACTTAGATGCCAAACTGCGCGTTCAGATGCGTGCCGAAATCGTTAAGTTGCACAGACGGTTGAAAACCACAACTATATATGTAACCCATGACCAGACAGAGGCCATGACGATGGCTTCTCGAATCGTGATTATGAAGGATGGGCTGATTCAGCAGGTCGGCTCTCCAAAAGAAGTCTACAATTTTCCTGAAAACCGGTTTGTGGGCAGTTTTATCGGTTCTCCTGCCATGAATTTTTTTGAAGGAAGAATTGATAAGGGACGTTACGTGATGGGGGACAAAATGCTGGACATCCCACCACAGATGATGGAAATGCTGAAAAATGAAGGCTATGAAGGAAAATCAGTTACGCTGGGAATCCGGCCGGAACATATTCATGTGAACAATGAAGATCTGTCGAATATTCCAACCAGTGAGTTTGAAGCAGTCATCACGGTTTCTGAACTGACAGGAGCAGAAACGATTCTTCATGCGGTTTATGCCGAACAGGAATTCATTGCTCGCGTAGAAGCTACCACGACTATCGAGCCGGGCCATACGGCAACGCTTGCATTCGATATGGCTCACGTCCACTTCTTTGATGATGAAACGGGAAATCGGATAAAAGCTGTAGAATTTTCTGAATCTATGCTATAGTGATTTCGAAAACACAAATAAAAACACCACTAGGGGAGCCGGATATCGGCTGAGACAGGCAAAAGCCTGGACCCTTCGAACCTGATCTGGATCATACCAGCGGAGGGAAGTGGCGACCGTCTGCTATTTTCTTTTACAATCGCAAACGCCGCTTCCCTTTGCCGGGAAGCGGCGTTTTTATTTTGTGAAAAAAGTTGCAGTGCTTAGCCGCTTGCAACTGGATATAGAAAAAGGAGATGGAGAAATGACATTTTGCAAAGAAGTAAGAAAAGAATGCGACAGCCTGTGGCAGGCAAGTTTCGATCATCCGTTTGTGAAAGGCATAGCAGATGGAACCTTGCCGATCGACAGATTCCGTTTCTATGTTATGCAGGATGCCTATTATTTATCGCACTTTGCGAAAGTGCAGGCGCTTGGTGCATCAAAGGCCAAGGATCTGGAAACGACACAACGTTTTGCATCCCATTCTGCACATACTTGCAGTGCTGAGCTGGCATTGCATGAATCGTTCATGGAAATTTTGGAAGTCACTAAAGAAGAGTGGGCTGCTTTTGAACCGTCTCCAACTGCATATGCCTATGTTTCGCATATGTATCGTTCGTCAGAAGGCGATCTGGCCGATGTGTTGGCCTCTATTTTGCCTTGCTACTGGCTTTACTTTGAAATCGGTGAACGTTTGAAACATGCCAAACCGGACCACCCTATTTATAATCGGTGGATTGAAACATACGGTTCCGATGAGTTTGCTTCACTTGTCAACGAACAGATTTCGCGCATGGACAAGCTGGCGGAAGGACTGCCGGAAATACGGAGGCAGGAACTGAAAAATCATTTCCGGAAAAGCAGCTACTATGAATGGAATTTCTGGGAACAGGCATGGAAAAAAGAATCCTGGGCATTAGAGTCTATTAAAGAAGTAGGTGTGTAACATGTTCAGCCAAATAAAACGTGAAAATCCGCTGATCCATTGCATCACCAATCATGTAGTTTCGAATTTTCAAGCCAATGGCCTATTGGCGATCGGTGCTTCTCCGATCATGGGAGAGGCGCCTGAAGAAGCAGCTGAACTTGCCCGTTTGGCGAAGGCCTTGTCATTGAATATCGGAACCTTGCATGCAGAATCGCTGAAAAGCATGCTGACAGCCGGAGAGGCGGCCAACCGGCTGGGTATTCCTGTCGTACTGGATCCTGTCGGGGCAGGAGCAAGCAATTTCCGGAAGAAGGCTGTAAAAGAAATTTTGGACCTGGTTGACGTTAGCGTCCTTCGGTGCAATGCAGGAGAGCTCGCAGCGGTAGCCGGGAAACAATGGCAGTCGAAAGGTGTGGATGCAGGAGAAGGGCTCCTGGACGTCCGGGAGCTTGCCGTCACCACTGCAAAAAGATTTAACTTTGTGGTAGCGGTCACTGGAAAAGCGGATATTGTCACTGATGGAAAACAAGTGATTGAAATTCCTTTTGGAGATCCGATCATGGCTTCGATTACCGGTGCGGGTTGTTTGCTTAGCAGCATTGTGGCTGCTGCGATGGCAGTCCGGCCAGAAGACCCTGTAAAGACCGTCAGCAACGCATTGCGTTTTTATGCAATCGCCGGTCAGCTGGCTGCGAAATCAACGAGTCTTCCGGGAGATTTTCAAGCGGCTTTCATTAATCGTTTGGCCAGCCTGACGGATAGCGGTGTGGAAGAACAGATCTATTTACAGGAGGGATTACGATGAGCAGAATTCCGCAGACTTTAACAATTGCCGGATCGGATTCCGGAGGAGGTGCGGGCATCCAGGCAGATTTGAAAACGTTTCAGGAACTGGGAGTTTACGGCACGTCTGTCGTCACGGCCGTGACTGCCCAAAATACGACAGGAGTCACCGCCATTTATCCCATGTCTGCCCAAGCCGTGCAAACGCAATTAGAAGCTGTCGGCAGCGATTTTGAAATAACCGCCTTAAAAACGGGCATGTTGTTCAATCCGGAAATCATCAAAGAAACTGCCGCCGCGATCCAGCGATTCAACTGGAGAAATGTGGTTGTGGACCCGGTGATGATCGCCAAAGGAGGAGCCAATTTACTGCAGCAGGAAGCAGTGGAAGCATTGAAACACCATTTGCTGCCTGTGGCTTTACTGGTCACGCCAAACATCCCGGAAGCAGAAGTGCTGACAGGCATCCCCATTACAGATGTCTCGAGCCGCCGCCTGGTTGCTGAAAAGATTCTGGCAATGGGAGCCAAGTCAGTTGTCATTAAAGGCGGACACGGAACAGATCCACAGTATGCTGAAGATTACTTGCTGCAGGCAAATGGGGAATCGCTGCTGTACCGCTCAGCGCGGATTGAGACTGGACAGACACATGGCACCGGCTGTACATTTGCGGCGGCAGTGACTGCGCAGCTGGCTAGAGGGCAAGAATTGCAGGATGCAATCCATACAGCCAAGCAATTTATTCACGCTGCACTCAGCGAGCCCTTGAATATCGGCTCAGGCCATGGGCCGACTAACCATGCTGCGTATAAAACGGTGTTAGCCGAAAGCAAGGAGGCTGCGAACATTGAAATTTTCCGATAAGCCCTCCATTTATTTTATTATGGGATCCAGGAATTCAGGAGACCGCAATCCTTTTGAGGTATTGAAAGCGGCGTTGGAAGGTGGAATCACACATTTTCAGCTGCGCGAAAAAGGTGAGGGTGCATTATCGGGCACTGAATTGCTGGCGTTTGCTTTGCATTGCCAACTATTATGCAACCATTACAAGGTCCCTTTCATTATTAATGATTCAGTCGAGCTGGCCTGCCAAATTGGAGCAGACGGTGTACACATCGGACAGGAAGATCTAAGTGCCTCCCAGGCACGCAAACTAATCGGCAAGGAGAAAATCTTGGGTGTCTCAGTCCATTCTTCAGAAGAAGCGAGAAAAGCTGTAAAGGATAGTGCAGATTATGTCGGGATGGGGCCGGTCTTTGGGACGACTTCGAAAGCTGATGCAAAAAAGCCGGCAGGTGTTGAAGGAATTCTGACGGTCAAAAAGGAATTTCCTGAATTGCCGGTAGTGGGCATCGGGGGCATTACTCCTGGAAATGCAAGTCTTGTATGGGCAGCAGGGGTTTCAGGAATTGCGGTCATCTCGGCGATAACTGAATCGAAGGACATTGCCGGTCAGGTTGCTGCCTTACAAGCTTCCAGCAAAGAAGGTGTTCGAAAATGAAAACTAGAAAACTGGTTCTGATGGCGATGTTTGTCGCTATTGGAGTGGCTGGTTCCGCTTTTGTTTATTTTCCCGCTGGAATTGCCCGTGCATATCCCATTCAGCATGCCATCAATGTCATCGCTGCAGTTCTTTTTGGTCCGGGTCCAGCGATCCTGATCGCTTTTTTGACAGGTGTCGTCCGAATCTTGACCGGTACCGGATCGTTGCTGGCTTTTCCAGGCGGGATGATTGGAGCGTTGTTGGCGGGGATGATGTATGCGAAGTTCGGGAAAATCTGGTTAGCAGGCTTAGGGGAAGTAGTGGGTACTGGAATCATCGCATCTTTGGTTGCGGTGCCCTATGCGCGGATTTTGCTGGGTACTGAATTTGGCGCTTTGTTTTTTGTGCCGCCCTTTTTCATTTCCAGTTTGACCGGTGCCATTTTAGGAGGCATATTGGCAATGCGCCTTGCGAAAGCTGATCCTTTAAAAGCATGGTGAAAATCTCGGAATTTTCTTGCAGGTGTTTATAAATTCTCAATTGAGGGGAAACAGTGCAATATAGACTTTTAAAAGGGAGTGGACAGATTATGGTGAAAATTGCAGTTGAACATCCATTTACATCAGTACGTGAAGCATTGGAGAAAAAAGGATATCAGGCAGAAATGCTTGAAGACAAATCAGATTCGACCGACTATGACGTCATTGTTGTGAGAGATCAGGAAGATTTAGCTGATTATCATATGAGTGTATCACTTGTTGAAGCTAAAGGACGGACCTTATATGAAATCGTGGAAGAAGTGGAAGAGCGCCTCGTACGTGGCGGCAAAATCCAATCTCCACAGCCTACTGAAGCTGAACGCAAGGAAAGCGGCGGAGGCGGTGGTTTCTTAGCCGGCGCAGCAACAGGCGCAGTTATCGGAGCGGCAGCTGGGCTATTGTTCGCACCGAAGAGCGGGAAAGAGCTTCAAGAAATCGTTAAAGAAAAAACAGCCAGCTCGAAAGATCCGAACGCTGAAAGTTCAGGCGGTAAATTAGATCAAGTGAAAGAAAAGGCCAACCAATTGAAAGATAAAACAAGTGGCCTTACCGATAAAGCAAAAGAAACAACATCTGGAATTACAGAAAAAGCTAAAGGTAAAGCCGATGAGCTGAAAGCGAAACGTGTAGAAAAGCAAGAAGAAAAAGAATTGAAGAAACAAGAAAAAGTGATTGAAAAAGAAGTGAAAGAACAGGAAAAAGCTCAAAAAGAACATGAAAAAGCTGAAAAAGCTGTAGAAAAAGAAATCAAAAAAGCTGACAAGGAAGCCGACAAAGAAAAAAGCGGCATCGAAGTCGTTGAATTAGGCGATGCATCTGTCGAAAAAGACAGCACTGGCAGCGTAACTGTAAAAGCTGAAGATAAAAACAAAAAATAACAATATAAAAGGTGTCCGCCAGATGGATTGGCGGGCACCTTTTTGCGTTCATTCGAATAATAGCTGTTTTATGTCAAAACTATGCGGCCATACAGCTTTACTCCGGGGCAACTTTGTCTATTGGTTCATGAGGCGTTGGTTCCGGTACGCGGGAAAGGACGACAAGGCCGACCACAAACAAGATGACCAGGCTGAACACACCCATGCTCGAGTTGCCGGTTACTTGTGAAGTGACCGCTACAAGCAAGGGGCCAGTGATTGCAGCAAACTTTCCAAAGATATTATAGAAACCGAAGAATTCATTGGAGTTCTCTTTAGGTACCAGTTTTCCGAAATATGAACGGCTGAGTGCCTGGATGCCGCCTTGGCTGGTGGCCACAAGCATTGCCAAAATCCAGAAATCCGTAATGGTTTCCAAGAAGAAGGCGTAAATGCAGACCACGATATACACGCAGATTCCTACGTACAGCATTTTTTTGCCGGTAAATCGATTTGCCAAACGGCCGTAGAGAATAGCAAAGGGAGCGGCCACCACTTGGGTGACAAACAAGACAATCAGGAGACTTGTTGCACTTAGCCCCAAGTCAGTGCCGTAGGCCGTTGATAATGAAATGATCGTCCCAACACCATCGATGTAAAAGAAGTAGGCGATCAGAAACAGGAACAACGCCCGGTACTGACGGATTTCCTTTATGGTTTTTCCAAGCCGTTTAAAGCTCTGATGAACAGGATTGGGTTCGCGTTCGATATAGTGAAGCTGTTTGACATGGCGGAACATCGGCAGTGAAAAACAAACCCACCAGATTGCTGTAATGAGAAAGGCGATACGGCTCGCGGCAGTGGCCGAAATTGGCAGCACTCCGTTTTGAGCCAGTAAAATGATGGCGATCGACAGGATAAATGGAATGGTGGATCCAATGTAACCGAGTCCATAGCCAAATGCTGAAACACTGTTCATCCGTTTTTCTGTCGTTACATCAACAATGAAAGCATCGTAGAACAAATTAGCGCCAGTGGCACCAAGAGCTGCAAAAACGTAACAGATCAGCATCAACAGCCAATTGTCGCTTGGTACGAACGCTAACAAGGCGGTGGAAATAGTGCCCAACAGGAAAAAGGCAGTGAAAAACTTTTTCTTCATGCCCTGGTAATCGGCGATAGTTCCGAGTATGGGTCCGATCATCGCCAAAATAAACGTAAAAATCGCAATGGTGTATCCTAAATAAGCCGTTGAATCAGATAAACTAACACCGGCTTCAGTGGCTGATGCTTTGTAGTAAATCGGAAAAACTGCTGTCGTGATGATGATGGAATAAGCAGAACTTCCCCAATCGTATAAAGCCCAACTTTTCTCTTCTTTTGAGAATTTTTTCATCGCCCTATCCCCTTTGTCCCGCTTTGGCAATCAATAGTCTAAAACCATGAACTCCACTTTCCTCTGTCAGATAACTTTATCCCGCTTTAACGGGCAGTAAGACTCCTCCCGCCTCTAAAAGCAGGAGCTCCACTGACCGTAAAAGTCCAATTGGATCGGGCCGACAGGATGTCGGTTACATAGGCGCTGCCGCAGGACGCGGCGCGTTTAGCCTATGTTCTGCTTTTTATCAGTAGGGGATTAAGACCCCCCACTGATTGAAGTTTCTCTTTATTGTACAAGAAGACAATAAAAAATGATGCAGAATATTTAAGAAAATACAGAAATTTTACATTTCGAACGGATTGTTTTGAAAACAGAAACCCTATCGCATTTGTTGAGTCCTACTTAAGCTTGCATTAAACTTATAGAGAAGAAGAAAGAGGGATATGTTTTGAAGTTAATTTCGTGGAACGTCAACGGCCTTCGTGCAGTCATGAAAAAAGGCTTTATGGATTTTTTCGCTGAATCAGATGCCGATGTTTTTTGCCTGCAGGAAATTAAACTGCAGGAAGGCCAGATTGAAATGGATTTGCCGGGATATTATACATATTGGAATTATGCACATAAAAAAGGCTATTCCGGAACCGCAATTTTTACAAAACAAAAGCCGTTATCGGTCCAATATGGCCTTGGGTCTGAAGAACATGATACGGAAGGCCGAATGATTGCGTTGGAATTCGAAGGCTATTATGTGGTGAATGTCTATACACCGAATTCTCAGCATGGTCTGTTGCGATTGGATTATCGTCTGTTGTGGGAAGATGCCATTTTGTCATTTGTGAAAACCCTGGATACTCACAAACCCGTTATATTATGTGGGGATTTGAATGTGGCCCATGAAGAAATCGATTTGAAAAATCCGAAAGCCAATAAGAAAAATTCAGGATTTACACCTGAAGAACGTGGGAAAATGACACGGTTTTTAGCAAGTGGATTTGTAGATACTTTCCGTCACTTCCATCCGGAAGAATCGGGTTTTTACTCTTGGTGGTCCTACAGATCCAATTGCCGTGAAAAAAATATCGGATGGAGAATCGATTATTTTATCGCCTCCCAAAAATTGCTGCCGAATTTATGCAGTGCAAAAATCCACGCAGATGTTTGGGGATCGGATCATTGTCCCGTTGAATTGATGATGGAACTATAAAAAAACACACTCGGTTTTCGAGTGTGTTTTTAAAATTAAAATCATTTGGAATAGTTTCACGTGAAACTATTAAAGTCCCATAACGCGCTCTGTGAGGCGTTTGCAATTGTCTTGGTCAAAATAATCGATATAGTCGCTCGCTTTAGGGTACCATTCATTGTAGGTTATTTTTTCTTCAATAATTTTCTTCAGGTATTCATAAACATGATCGATTGAATCCGCTTTGTAACCGTACAAATCACTGTCCAGATTCAAGTAAGTTCCTCTTTTTTCGAGGTATTCCTGCTGGTCGAACATGTAGAAGATAATTGGTTTATTGAGGTAGAGAAAATCCCAGGAAACACTGGTGATATCCGTCAAAAGCATATCATTATGATCGATTGAATACTCAATGGTTTCCTGATTGAAATCCAAAAATTTGATGCCGTGTTCATTGTCTGTCAGGCCAGTAAAATAACTTTCGAACTTTTTCATAAAAGGATGCAAGGCGATATTCAAGTGGAGATTATGGTCGGTAAGCAATTGCTGGATGCCTTGATGCTTCAATAAACCTGTGGTGTTCTTAAAGTAAGGACTTTCGATAAATTCTTCTTTTGTCAGATCAAATAGCCACTCACGCCACGTCATCATCATCAGGATATTCTTAACTTCTTTAGATGGTTGATTTGGCGGATACCGATCGAATCGCGGAAAGCCGGTGAGGATCAGTTTCTTTTCGGGAATCTTCCATTTGTTGAGTTTCAGTTCATATTCATACTGAGAAGCGCAGTTGAAGTAATCCGTGCGTTTCAACAATGGCACATCTTCTTTTTGGATCAGGATTTTCTTGAACCCTTCAATTCCATGACTGACATGAGTAATGATTGTTTTTCGGTTGAGAAACAGAAACTTGTCAGCTGAAGGAACGATGTCATAAAGAAGAGAGTGGCCATGAAACGTATAATCAGCCTGGAAAAAGAGCAAATAGTTTTTAAAGCTGCCCAGTGGAACGGCGTTTTCAATTTTTTGGTCTTTTGCATAAGAGGTTTTTGAATCATACATCCAATAGGCGGTTACCTGTTCTTTGTGGTTATTCAATAAGTACTTATGATAAACCGCAGCATTGTCTTCATATTTTTCACCGAGGTTTCCTCCGACAAGGGCAATTTTCTTTCCGCTTTTTTTCTTTGTGAAAAAAGAGAGGAGGTATGCGGCTGAGACTTTTAAAAATACTTTCAAGGGATCCCATCGCCCTTTTTCTTTTAATTCTACACTCATCTAAAAGCCCTGCTTTCTACTAGTTGTCATTACTTTAGTTTTTCATACAACGCTGGTTTTGTCTATCTCCAGTTAATAAACTAATATTTTAATTTACTTTATAAATAAGGTGTTTATTTTTGAAGGAAAATGGGAAGAGTATTAGGTGATAGCACATTGCAGAGGAGGATATTCATGAAGGAAAATAATGAAGAGTTAAAGAAGAAAATGGGTACAGGCGAAAGTGAAGAGTCATTGACAGACCGTCAAGGCCATCCGATTAGAGATAATCAGAACATGCGAACTGTCGGTAACCGTGGCCCTGCTACACTTGAAAATTATCATTTCATTGAAAAAATCTCGCATTTCGACCGTGAAGAGATTCCGGAGCGAATTGTCCATGCGCGTGGCGCTGGTGCATTTGGTTATTTTGAAACTTATGGTAAAGTCGGCGATGAGCCGGTAGAAAAATATACACGCGCTAAAGTATTTTCAGGTGCGGGAAAACAGACGCCGTTAATGGTGCGTTTCTCAACGGTGGCTGGATCAAGACATTCTCCGGAAACCGACCGCGATCCTCGTGGATTCGCCGTTAAAATGTATACGGAAGATGGCAACTGGGATTTGGTCGGAAATAACCTTAAAATATTCTTTATCCGTGATGCAATGAAATTCCCGGATATGATTCATGCCTTTAAAACTGACCCGGCATCGAATATTGCTGATCCGCAGCGAATGTTCGATTTTGTTGCCCGTTCTCCGGAAGCAACGCATATGATTACGTTTCTGTTTTCACCGTGGGGCATCCCGGCAACGTACCGCCATATGCAGGGATCTGGAGTAAACACGTACAAATGGGTCAACGACAAAGGTGAAGCCGTATTGGTCAAGTATCATTGGGAGCCAAAACAAGGCATCCGGAACCTGACTCAAAAAGAAGCTTCTGAAATCCAGGCGGAAAACGTCGGACATGCCACACAAGACCTTTATGAAGCGATTGAAAATGGAGATTATCCGGAATGGGAGTTGTTCGTTCAAATTATGAGCGACGATGAACACCCGGAATTGGATTTCGATCCGTTGGATGATACAAAATTATGGCCTCAGGACAAATTCCCGTTCCTTCCAGTCGGAAAAATGGTACTTGACCGCAATCCGGTCGATTACCATGCTGAAATTGAACAAGCGGCGTTCGGTACAGGAGTTCTTGTAGACGGTTTAGATTTCTCTGACGATAAAATGCTGCAAGGTCGGACTTTCTCTTATTCCGATACACAGCGTTATCGGGTTGGAGCCAACTACTTGAAACTTCCGGTTAATGCTCCTAAGAAGCGTGTCGCAACCAATCAGCAGCGAGGGGCGATGGATGTGAAAAATCCTTATGAAAACCCTTCAAATCCATCTATTAACTATGAACCATCTGTTCTTGGTGGATACAAAGAAGCGGATTCGAGCGAAACGCCTGCTCACGAACCAGCATATAACGCAAAAGTAGTATCAGCGCCAATTGATCGTACCAACAATTACGGGCAAGCGGGTGAAACATACCGCAGCTTTGAGGATTGGGAGCGCGATGAACTGATCAACAATTTGGGTGATGCATTATCGGTCTGTGATCCTCGCATCCAGGAAGAGATGATCCATCATTTCACACAGGCGGATGAAGACTATGGCCGCCGTGTACGTGAGAATATGGAAGAGAAGATGAAAGCGAATGAAGAAATGAAAAAATCAGGACCGAAAGTATATGGTCAGCCTGCTGCCAATAAGGTGGCACAAGGTGCAGCTGCAAAAGGCCACGAAGCAAAACCATATTAAAATTCATCAAAAAACCGGTAGCCCTCAGTGGCTTACCGGTTTTTTAAATGGAACTATTCTTCACTGATTCTTGTTCCTCAAAGAGGAGTGGTTGACCCCAAACACTTTTTCGACATCTATCAGAAAAGCGATGCCTTTGCCGGGAGCATTGAGATCGACAGCCTGCTCGATGCTTTCGACGACTTGTTCTGCATAACTGCTTGGAACAAGTGTTAAGACAACGTCTTTCTCTGGATCAATTGTGAAATTCATGAACTTTTGCTGTTCATTGACTCCTGTACCGCGTCCGTTTATTATTGTTCCGCCTTCCGCCCCTGCTTTTGAAGCGGCTTTAACCACTTTTGAAGAATCTCCTGAATTGACAATGGTAACAATTAATTGAAAATCCTTCAGTTCTGATTCCAATTCTGAAGCACCTCTCTTTCTTTTGCGGTCATCCTGGCGTTGAGATAAATGCGGAACGCCCAGTAATTTGCTTAAATGAACGGTAAAACCTAGTCCATATCCTGGTTTCCCGAGTTTTCCTGCTTCATTGACCGCTTCTGCAACCGCTCTTTCATTGTCTCCATCCAATGCGAAAAAAATCACATCTTTTTCATGGGTAGCCGGGAGGCCAAGAAATGTAGGTTTTTCATTTCTTCCTATTCCTTCGCCATAGACAATCGTTGCGCCATCGACACCTGCTTTTTTAGCTGCCGCAATGACATCGCGTGAATGGCCTCTTTTGACAATGGCAATCATCAACCTATGGTTAAGAATCATTCGCTTTCCCTCCGCCTTTCTTAGTGAAAATCAGACCAAGTATCAATACTGCAATGATAGGTGTCAGGGCTACAAGTGCGATCATTCCAAATCCATCGGTCAAAGGATCGCTGCCTTCTATGGCAGTCGAAATGCCTACTGCCACAGCAACGACAAAAGTGACGGTCATTGGTCCGGTTGCCACGCCTCCCGAATCAAAAGCGATACCGATAAAAGTCTGCGTTGAAAAAAAAACAAGAATGAATGCCAATAAATAACCCGGGATAATGAAGTACCATAACGACCAGCCCGTTAGAATTCTCAGCATGGACAAAGCGATGGATACGCCGACGCCTGTCGATAATGTATAAAGCATCATTTTACGGGAAATGTATCCGCCGGTCTCTTGGTCGACTTCATCTGTCATAATACTGACGGCCGGTTCGGCAAATGTGGCAGCGAATCCAAGAACAAAACCAATCGGAATCAGCAGCCATTTGTTATACCAACTGCCAAGCGTTTCACCCATCATTGTCCCTACAGGCATAAATCCAACATGTACACCTTGAAGGAAAAAAGAAAGGCCGAAGAAAGCTAAAATAAAACCAATTCCTACCTGAAGTACGCGCTGCATCGGCAATTTAAGCATAAACACCTGGAAGGCTGCGAAAAATAACAAAAGAGGGAGAAGTGCCAAACTGACTTCCAGCATCACGGTTGGAAAACCTTCGAAAACATGAATGTTCACCTGAACAACACCCCCAGCACCATAACAGCCAGAATCGGTCCAATGGATGCCAAGCCAATCAAGCCAAATTTCTCGCCAGAACTATCATCTTCTGAGCGCAATACAGAAGCAACACCAATGCCAAGTGCCAGAATAAATGGAACTGCCATCGGTCCGGTTGTAACTCCTCCGGAATCGAAGGAAATGGAAATGAAGGCCTCGGGGACAAATAAAGATAGCAGAAAGACTAAAGCGTAACCGCCGATGAGTAAATAATGGAGGGGAATTTTAAAGATGGTGCGGACCATGGCCAACGCCACAAAGATAGCCAGTCCGAGGGAGACGGATAGAATCAGAATTGCTGCACTTACAGTGCCTTCAGAGACTTCATCAATTTGCTTCGCCAATACCCGGACATCGGGTTCCGCGACTGTAACGGCGATGCCCAGTAAGAAACCGGTTGCAATAATGAAACCTGCTTTTTTTGTGCTGGGCAGCCTTCGTCCAATCATTTCACCGATAGGCAGAAGGCCGGCGTTGACACCGATCAAAAACAGGAAAAAACCGATACTGACAAAAAGAACACCGACAAGAAATTGAATCACTGCCTCGAAAGGCATTTTGATGAAAACAACCTGCAGAAGAATAACAACAATAGTAACCGGGAGGATGGCGGCAGCGACTTCTTTAAACGTATCTCTTACGTTTTCCATCGAGAGTCTGTCCCCATTTCTGTTTTTTTACTCTTATTCCCCCCCATAAGCAGGCGTAAACTTTTGCTTTATTAACAAAAAAAGAGCGATGCCCACTTTTCTGGAGTGGCCATGCTCTTTTAGCACTAACATAATTCTCGTTATTTCTTAAACAGTTCTTCCAATGCGTCTTCTGTAGAAGAGTCAGCCAATTTGACGTTTGAACGGTAAGCGGCCCTTGTGATCAGATGTCCCGCAACCGGTGCAGTCAAAAAGACAAAAATAATGCCCAGAATAAGCCGAACGCTGATAAAGTTTTCGGATGCCCAGAAATAGATGAATGTTCCCGACAGCGACAATAGCACGGCTAAAGTAGAACTTTTAGTAGCTGCGTGTGAACGGGTATAAACATCCGGCAACCGAAGGATACCGATTGCGCTGATCACCGCCATGATGCTTCCGATCAAAATAAGAAAAACGCCGAAGTACTCAACGATCGTGTTTATGTTCAACGATATCGCCCCTTTCAACAAAACGCGCTAAAGCCAGTGTGCTGATGAATGCCAGAATTCCCACAATCAGGATGACTTCGAGAAATGCATGCGTGTTGAGGACAACAGAAAATACAGCGACTCCTGAAATCAGGTTAACGCCGATCATGTCCAGGGCCACAACGCGGTCGGGCATGGAAGGGCCGCGGATAATCCGATAGAGGGCCAGGATGATTGCCAATATGAAAAGGGACAAGGCGATGGTCAGTATCGTATTAATCAATTTCTCGTCACCTCCATAATCGCTTTTTCAAATACCTTGATGGATTTCAGTACGGAATCCCGGGAACTTTCCACATCCATTGCATGGATATAGAAAACTTTTCCGTCCGGCGATACTTCCATCACCACGGAACCGGGTGTCAATGTCAGCAGAAGGGCTAGCGTAGTCAATTCGTAATCGCCTTCCATACTATGTTCATAAGTAAAGATGCCGGGTTTTATATTGAGCTTTGGGCTGAGGATCTGTTTCATGATCAGCAAGCTGGATTGTGAAAGTTCCGAAATGAAAATCAGCAATAACTTAAGCGCGGAGAAGACGCGCAGTAAATAGAACTTGGTCCCGAAAAATCGGTGCATCAGAAAAAGGATTCCAATACCGATCAAATAACCGGTCAGAAAAGTCGTCGGATAAAAAGCGTCTTCATCCATCAGCAAGGTCCATAGAAAAGCAATGGTGATATTTAAGAGGAACTGAGCCGGCACTTTGATTCACTCCTTTCAATGATTAATAGATTACTGAATCAGCCCTAGAACCGCATCAATGTAAATCCCAGGATTCAGTAATGTTTCAGCTGCATCTGTGACATAGGGCGCCATGCCTTCGGTACCCAGACCAATGCCGATTGTCAAAAGGACAAGAGCCAGGCACGGCCATAAAACGCCTTTTCGCAATGGCGGTTGTTCTTCTTTACTGACGATGGTTTCACCCCAGAAGCAATTTTTGAAGACGCGAAGCAACGAGTAAAGAACGAAGATGCTGGAAAGGAGAGCCAGTGCCAGCAATACGTAAGAACCGCTATCGATGGCTGCGCCTGAAATCAGCACTTTCCCGATAAAACCGCTGAGTGGCGGGATTCCTGCAAGTGACAGCATGGTAACGAAGAAAGACCATCCCAATAATGGATAGTTCTTCATGAGTCCACTCATGCCCGCCATTTTAGAAGTTCCGCTTAGTGTGATCATGGTACCGACAAGCAGAAACAGCAAAGCTTTGGCGACCATATCATGGATCAGGTAGTAGATGGATCCTTCAATGGATGCTGGAGTGGAAATCGCCAACCCAACCAATATGAAACCGACCGCAATAACCACGTTATAAGCCGCAATCGTGCGGATGTCGTTAAAGGCAATGGCCCCGAGGCTGCCGCCGATTAAAGTAAGTGCAGCCATGATGCCAATCAGCAGATGCGTAGTTTCCGGCTGATGATAAAAAATCAATGAGAATGTACGGAAGAGGGCATAAATGCCAACCTTCGTCAATAACGCGCCGAAAAGAGCGGACGTCACAATAGGCGGTGAGCTATAGGATCCCGGTAGCCAGAAGTACAGAAGCAATCCGGCTTTTAAGCTGAAAACGATCAAAAAGACGATGCTGATAGTGGTCAGAAGAGGGGTTTGTCCTACTTCAGCAACCCGTTCAGCCACATGCGCCATATTCAAAGTACCGACCGCTCCATAAAGGAAAGCCAGTGCGACCAGGAAGAACCAGGACGAAACGATATTGATGGATACATACTTGATGGCTTCCCGCAGTTGGCGTTTGGAATTACCCAAAGTCAGAAGTACATAGGAAGACAGCAGCATGACTTCAAAGCAGACAAACAAATTGAACAGATCGCCTGTCAAAAAAGAACCGTTGACACCGGCTATAAGAAACAGCACGGAAGGATAAAAATACATCGTCTGCAATTCTTTGCTAGTGGAGATTAAGGCATAGCTCAGGCAAATCGCCGTTACAATGCTGGAAGTCAGCACTAGCAGAACAGAAAAGGAATCGGCAACGAACAGAATGCCGAAAGGTGGCTCCCAACCGCCGAAATCCAAACGGAAAATCCCGTCGGTCTGGACTTTATGCAAAAGGTAAACTGAAATGCCTGATGTAACCAGCATGCTGGCAATGCTGATCCACGCTTGGACTCGGCCGTACGTACGAAGGAAAATCAGCAATACACCCACAACAATCGGAAGCAGCATAGGAAGCACTAAGAGATTATTCATCATCAGAACCTCTCATTGCGCTTAGATTGTCCGTTCCCAGTTCCTGATGGGCGCGGTAGGCAAGCACCAGGATAAACGCCGTCACCGCAAAACTGATGACAATGGCAGTTAAGATTAATGCCTGCGGCAATGCATCGACATAGGTTTCGGCTTCTTCGCCAAGCAACGGCACCGCTCCTAATTTAAGGCCGCCCATCGACAAGATCAACAGATGGACTGCGTGGGACAGAATCGCTGTCCCCAATATGACACGTACAATATTTTTGGATAATACAAGATAGATGGCGACCGTGGTAAGGACGCCGACCAAAATAATGATCAATGATTCCACAGGCTACTCATCCTCACTTATGCTAAGAATAATATTCACGACAACGCCGACTACAGTCAACGCGATGCCGCCTTCAAATACGGTGACGGTGGCAAGTTCGGTTTTGCCGAATATCGGCAAGTCGAAATAGCCGAAGCTTTGGCTTAAGAAAGCCCCGCCGAAAAACATCGGGGCTATTCCGCTGATCATTGCCAACAATACACCAAGTGCAGAGAGCTTCTTGAAATCGATGGGCAATGCTCCGCTGACAGTTTCCGAATCGTAGGATAGGAACATCAGCACAAATGCCGAAGCAATTACCAATCCGCCGATAAATCCTCCTCCCGGTTCATTGTGGCCGGAAAAGAACAAGTAAATGCCGAAAGTTAAAATAATCAAAACAACGGCTTTCGATACGGTTTTTAAAATCACATCATTGATGTTCATCTTTTCCCGACCCCTTTCCAACTTTTAAGCGGATCAATGTATAGACGCCAAGTCCGGCAATGAACAGAACAAGTGATTCCAGCATAGTATCAAAAGCGCGGAAATCGCCCAAAATGGCATTGACGATATTCTCTCCTCCTGCAAGTTCATAGGAATCTTCGAAGTACCCGGAGATGCTTTCGAATAATTCCCCGCTGTTGACGGTCAAGCCGATCAATGTAACGGTCACTCCGCCGCCGATGGCAATAAGTGCGTTCCGAATTTTTGTCCGTTTTGGAGAATCTTCTTTTTTCCATTCAGGCAAAAAGTTAAAGCACAGCAGGAATAATGTGGTGGTCACCGTTTCGATGACCAATTGCGTCAATGCCAGATCCGGTGCGCGGAACAACACAAAGAAAATGGCGATGGAGAAGCCAAGCACACCATTCAGTAAAATAGCTGTCAAGCGGGACTTGGCAAATAAGATGCTGACTGCTGCAACTGCCATTACGGCTACAAGCATGCCCTCATAAATGCTGATGGGTGAATCGGCCATCAAATCCACGGATAACGCACCAGTGATGAGAAGTGCGCCGCCGGCTGTGGCAATAAAGAAAATGAAGATATAGGCAAAGTAAGCTGGCAAGTGGCCAGTCATATAATGGGTTGTGATCCAATTGGCAACTCTTTTCAAATCCTTCAAGAAAGAATTATAAAGCACGGTGAACGTCCAATCTGCAGGCTGCAGGCGGTAGATTTTAAACCAGCTGCGGAAAGTAAGGAAAAGAAGCGTCCCTACAATTACGATTCCCAACGTCATAAACAATTCAGTGTTAAAACCATGCCATGCCGAAATCTGAGGTGCTGCACCTGAAATTCCAGGGATTACACCGTTCAATGCCGGCCGAAGCAGATAGTCCCCCAATAGATTAGGGGCGAAAAACAAACCGATGATCAATATACAAAGGATGGCAGGTGAAATGAGCATACCGATTGAGGGTTCTACAGGCTGTTTGTCCAGCTTTTTCAGCTGAGATGAACCGAAGAACGTGCGGAATACCAAAATCATGCAATAAACGAAAGTGAAGACCGAAGCGATCCAGGCAATAACAGGAATGAGCACGCCCCATGCAGAAACGCCGAAAGCTGGGAGTCCGGCCGCATTGACCGTAGCTGTGAAAAACATTTCCTTACTTAGGAAACCGTTGAAAAACGGCAGCCCCGCCATTGAAAAGCTGCCGATGACAGCAAATGTGAACGTGATCGGCAAGAAGGCCATCAAGCCGCCCAGACGCCGTATATCACGTGTGCCGACCTGGTGATCGATGATACCGACTGCCATGAAAAGTGCACCTTTAAATGTGGAATGGTTGACGAGGTGGAACAAGGCTGCAAAAATGGCTAAACCGTATAAAGCCCCTTGTTCACCGTCGCCGAAATACATAGCTGCTGAGCCAAGTCCTAACAAGCTCATGATCAGACCCAGTTGGCTGATCGTTGAATAAGCGAGCAGGGCCTTTAAGTCCGTCTGCCGGACGGCACAGAATGCCCCCCAGAATAAGGTGATAAGCCCGACAATAGTGATGGTCCAGAACCAGGAAGCGTTGCCGGCAAAAATCGGTGTGAAACGGGCAACTAGATAAAGCCCCGCCTTTACCATCGTGGCAGAATGCAGATAGGCACTGACCGGTGTCGGTGCTTCCATCGCATCCGGCAGCCAGATATGGAATGGGAATTGTGCTGATTTAGTGAACGCGCCAAGAAGCACTAAGAACATCGCCGGATAAAACAGCGCATGGTCTGTGTACTGGCCGATGACAGCGATAATTTCCCGGATGCTGAAGGTGCCGGTCATGGAATGCAGCATCATGAATCCAGCAAGCATCCCCAATCCGCCAAATACAGTGATCAGCAGAGATTTTTGTGCGCCGTAGCGCGAATTTTTACGATGGTACCAGAAAGCAATCAGCAGGAAAGAAGAGATGCTGGTCAATTCCCAGAAGACATAGAGCACAAGGAGGTTATCAGATAGAACGACACCGAGCATAGCCCCCATGAATAACAACAGGTAAGCATAGAAATGCGGGAAGGAGTCGGATGGTGAAAGGTAGTAGATGGAGTAAAGAACGACTAGGCTCCCCATACCGGTTATCAGTAAAGCCAAAATCAAACTGAGTCCATCAAGATAAACGGTAAAGTTGATGCCTAATGAGGGAATCCAATTAGCTGTCTGGTTAAGGACTTCGCCAACTGAAATAGCAGGAATTTGCAAGGCGAAAATGATGAACAATGCAGTAGGTACCAGCAGAACGAGCCAGCCGATATGCAAACTGCCTATGCGATTATGTATAAGTGGAATCAAAGCGGTAGCAATGAAAGGAATTAAAATGGCGATAATCAATAAATACACGGCAGAACCTCCTGAAATGAGTTAAAAATCATTAATGAATGGAAAAATCAATGAGCGGGTATATAATAAGGGAAAAAGGTTTCGCTTTTCCTGCAATATGATATGATAAGGGCTCCCAAAGCAGTCAATGTAAATTATACAGGAAATCCGGGGATTTTTCATTTCTCAGCTAGCGCCAAAGTGGAAAGAAGAGAATTCTTTTTGAGAACTGTAATTTGAATGTGCACAAAAGCCCTTGATTTTTTAAAATAGAAGAAGTATAATTTCATGGTTTTGAATTTCAGGATAGACATTATATTTTCAGGGGGGTGAACATAAATGAAAAAAATCAGAGGACGAATGGATGAAAGTATCCTGGTATGTGTGTTTTATGGTCCTAATGGCGAACGATTAATCAGCCGTGGCCATCGACTTGCCAGCATGCTTGATTGCCCGTTGTACATTTTAACGGTGGATCCGACATCTATTAACGAATTTGACGCTGAAAAGGCTTCTTATATTGAACGATGGAAAGAGCTTGCGGAAGAATACGAAGCTGAAGAGTTTATTGTTCGTGATAATGAAAAACGCCCCTCTGCAAAAGTGATTGCAGAAGTGGCTCATGAATTCAACATCACGCAAATTATCATTGGGCAAACTGCCAGAAGCAGATGGGAAGAAATCACAAAAGGATCATTCCTCAATATGCTGCTTCGCGAAATTCCATTTGTTGATCTGCATGTTGTCTCAGTGGCTCGCACAGTCAAAGGCGTTGAAGGGGACGAATTCGAGAAAGGCGTACGCTGCTACCTGGTGAAAGATGGGGACAGCTACAAAATCAACTTTACGCAATCGAAAAAATGTCAGATTGAAGGGATTTTCTTTAAAGAAATCGGTACTGATTTTGATAACGGGATCTTTAAATTCATGCATGACAATAAATTATATCAAGCGGAAGTGACAGACGACCGTATCGATTTGCCTGAAATTATTGATGCTTGCCTGGACAAAGAATTAGTGAAAAACAAATAGCTTAAACAAGGCTGCTTCGCCATCGAGGCAGCCTTTTCTTTGCTTAAAAGGAGAATATTGATGAAGAAATCTAAAAGATTGACGCCGCTTATCCCAAAGGAATTGGAAACCCGTACTTTCTCAACAGCCCTAGATGATAATTACATAAGCAATTGCCGGGTCTCTCAGGAAACGATCGACTTCGCCACTGAAGAAGCACTTCATATCGACAAGGTGGTATTTGAGAATGTCAATTTTCTGGAGACAAGCTGGCCGCGCTCGGAATTTGTCGATGTCGTGTTTCTGAACTGTGATCTGTCAAATGCGGATTTGAGCCGTGCAGTTTTCCATCGGACTGAGTTCCGAAACTCCAAATTGCTTGGCGTTAATTTTGCGGAAGCAGGAATCCGCCACACTCTTTTCGAAGAATGCCTGATGAATTACGCGACCTTCGGCTTTACTTTATGCAACACCGTTTCTTTCGTTTCCTCCTCGCTGCGTTTTGCAGACTTTTATCAAATGGAACTGAAAAACAGCGAATTCCAAATGTGTGAATTGAATGATGTCAATTTCACGGAAACCAGTCTTAAGGGCATCGACCTTAGCACGAATTCCTTCGAAAGCATTCAGGTTTCGATTGAAAAACTTCAAGGGTGCAAAGTGTCTCCAAATCAGGCGATCGCTTTTGCACGGCAAATGGGAATGATCATAGAAAACTAATATTATAGAAGAAACATGAAAAAATGCCCGGCAGTTTTAAGCTGCCGGGCATTTTTTTTGAAGCTTTTATTGGTGTATTGATGTTCGTTAATTGATGTCGAGCTTGTTTGCGCTTTTCTTATTGTCCAGTTCCAGCTGCCAGATTCTAGGGTCATAAGCCACTCTGGCTATGCGGCTGAAGAAACGCCGCTACGCCAGTGCGTCTTATGCCCGTCGAATCTACATGGCAGCTTGCGCTTTTCTTGTTAACGGACACCTTTCATGAATTGCTGAATACGTGGAGCGAAGATGAACAATAGGATACTGAGGGCGATAGAAGCTCCCCCGATGATTCCAAAGTACATCATTTCGTTTTCCACTGTATAGAATTTAACCAATTGTGCGTTGATTGCCTGAGCGGCAGCGTTGGATAGGAACCACAAACTCATTGTCTGAGCTGAGAAAGCAGCAGGCGCCAATTTGGTAGTTGCTGATAGTCCCACCGGAGATAGGCAAAGTTCACCCAGTACAACAATGAAATAACTCAAGACAAGCCAAAGGGGATTAACCAATGCTGCTGGTCCGCCAAAGTAGGCCGGTAATAGGATAACCAGGAACGATAAGCCGGCAAACAGCAGGCCGAGTGAAAATTTCTGTGGAATAGACGGTTGTCTGCTTCCCAGTTTAACCCAAAGCCAAGCGAAAACCGGAGCCAGTGTAATGATGAATAAAGGATTCAGGGATTGGAACCAGGCAGGGGAAATAGTGATTCCTGCGAATTCAAGGTCCGTACGCGTATCAGCGTAGGCGGCAAGAATAGTTGATCCCTGTTCCTGTATTGCCCAGAACATAACGGAGGCGATGAACAATGGAATATAAGCCAATAAATGTGAGCGTTCCACTTCTGTTGTTTTTTTGCTGCGGTACATAACCGTGAAATAAGCGATTGGAATCAAAATACCAAAGATACCGACAAGTGCAACAAAGCTGTTAAAAGTCAATAGACCTGTTGGAATTCCGATAGCGACTGCCGCTGCAATAATCACAGTAGCAATAGTGAAGATCAGAATTGTTGTTTTGCGTTCTGAAGGCAATAATGGGTTCGGTACAACTGTTCCTGCCAATCCAAGATTTTTCTTCTTTGTGGCGATAAAAATTACTAAACCGAGGAACATACCGACTGCTGCAATACTGAATCCCAGATGGAAGTTGATATCCATGCCGACAGTACCGACGATTAAAGGTGCCAGGAAGCCACCCATATTAATACCCATATAGAAAATGCTGAAGCCGGCATCACGTCGGTCATCATTGTCTGCATAGATTTCACCGACAACACTTGAAACGTTCGGTTTCAATAACCCGGTACCAAGGACAATCAAGACCATGGAAACAAAGAACAAAGCGAGATTTCCAGGAATTGCAAGAGCGATATGCCCAAGCATGATCAGGATACCGCCATAAAATACAGCTTTTGAGGTTCCGAATATCCGGTCTGCCAGCCAGCCGCCGATAATTCCGGACATGTAAACAAGAGAACCGTAAATAGACATGATAGATAAAGCGGTAGTTTGATCAAGGCCGAGTCCGCCATCGGAAATTTCGTAGTACATATAGAAAACCAGAATGGCTCTCATCCCATAATAGGAGAACCGTTCCCAGAACTCAGTAAAGAATAGCGTAAAAAGTCCTTTAGGTTGACCAAAGAAGCCTTTTTGAGGAACGCTATCGACAATCTCTTGTCGAGAATATTTTTCTGACATTACACTAACCTCCATTTGTTTATTCTAACATAATACTTTTTTTAGTTAAAAAAATCAAAATAAATTTATTATCTAGTAAAATAGACCTTTTTCGATAACTGAATCCAGGATTATCAACGCGAAAAAATGGAAATATGTTTTATTGGAATAATTATTTAATTCTGATTAGAATGATATTTCGCGAATGGACATAGGTGAAGTGGCACTAGAGCGGTTTTCCAAGTTTGACGTGCCTATTTACCTGCAATTTCAAATAATTAATAATGTGGTAAATTAAATAAAAAAAATATCCTATTAAATTTCCATAATTAGTAATGTTTAGTTAGTGTTCACTAATTATTCACACTTTTTTAAAGAATTATCCAAAAAAGATTGTGAAAAAGCGCAAGGTGCAGTATATTTAAAATAGTTAGAATATTATTTAGGGAGCAGGAGTGTAAATGAAACAGTTAAGCAAACGAATCAAGGACTTAAGAGAAGCAAAGGGTCTATCTACTGAAGAATTGGCAGAAGAAATCGGCTTTGCAAAAAGCACGGTTTGGGCTTATGAAAGTGGAAAGAAACAAGTGTCTGTAGTGCATCTCGAGAGACTTGCCGATTATTTTGAGATATCAGTCGACAGTTTGTTGGATCGCAGCGAACGGACAATCAATGTGGATCTTCAAAATACAAGTTTTTTAAACGATTACAATCTAATGTTGGATGACCAGCCGCTTAATCAGCATGAAATTGCGGAAGCTGCATCTTTCATTCAAGTTAAACGCCGTATGGGCAGTTATGGAACCGCAACTAACTGATTGCCTGAAGGCCCAATATAACCAAAACGCCTATTCCTTAAAGGGGAATAGGCGTTTTGATTTTTCGGAAACGACTAAGCCAGCAAGAGGAACTGCCTAAAGCGATATTCCCTGTTTTCTTGTTTATTCCAAATGCTTCCGGGAAGACATAAAGTAAAATGGATTATGGAGGATGAGACTATGAGCAAAACAATCTTTATTACAGGAGCAGGAAGCGGGTTGGCGAAAGGAACAGCATTCGGGCTTGCAGAGCAAGGGCATAAAGTGATTGCGCCAGTGGAAACAGCTCCTCAAGTAACGGCTTTAAAGGAAGAAGCCCAAGCAAAAGGACTTGATTTGGATATATTTAAAATGGATATCAAAAATCCGCAGGACTTGGCACAAATGCTTGAATATGATTTTGATATTTTTGTAGCCAATGCTGCTATAAATGAAGGCGGTGCCCTAGCAGAAGTGCCGATGGCGAACTTCAGGGAATTATTTGAGGTCAATGTTTTCAGTACTTTAGAAACAGCTCAAATTGCTGCGCGGAAATTTGTGGATAAAGGAAAGGGCAAGATTATTTTCATGTCTTCTATGGCAGGGATTATGTCGACTCCTTATGTCGGTCCTTATACTGCAACTAAGCATGCGATCGAAGCCATTGCCACAACGATGCAAAAAGAGTTGGAAAGCCACGGAGTTCAAGTGGCAACCATTAATCCAGGAGCTTTTGCGACAGGTTTTAACGATCGCAGTGCAGAGGCTAAATGGAAGTGGTTCGATGAAGAAATTCATTTTACGCGGAAAGAAGATATGGAAGAAGCTGATCGTGCATTAGAGAGTCAATATGATCCCGCTGAAATGATTGCGAAGATGGTTGAAGTTATACCTCTTGATCACCATAAATTCCGTACAGCTTTTCCTGAAGAAACAGAAAAGCAAATGAAAGAAGAAGAGGCGAAACGGTGGAGAATGGAGATTTGAAGGAGGGGCGAAGATGGAGCGCCAAGCAGAGTTGGTTGCCATGCTGGAAAAAGGAGAAGCGGATCTTCATGCTGCTTGCCAATTATTTGATTCATTGGAAACGGTTGATCTGGAATCGCTTCTTGGAACTTGGAGAGGAAAAGAATTTCTTACTGGCCATCCATTAGACGGTGTCTTAAAGAAACTGAATTGGTATGGGAAAGCATTCCATGATACAGAAAATGTGGATCCGTTGCTGTTTGAAGTGAAAAGAGGAAAAGTGATCGCAGTCGACCCAGTTCCTTTTATGAGAAAACAGAAATTAACAAAAGCGGTTGGCGGTGAAGCCCGTATGCGGATGGTGGAGTATCGCGGGAAAGTGAGTGCGGCGATGATCTATGACCATTTGCCGATCCTTGACCACTTTCGGAAAGTGGCAGAAGGGAAACTGCTTGGCATGATGGACCTGAAGGGAGAACAGCAGCCCTTTTTCTTCCTGCTTGAAAAAGTGCAAGATGAAAAACTGTCCTGAGAGCGTATGCTTGAGGACAGTTTTTTTATTTGTCTCGATCTCCATAGTTTTTCTCGGTATTTCGTCAAAGAAAAAGGCGCAAAAATGTGGTAAGCTAACTCATACGATACGAGTATTAGGAGTGTTCTATTTTGTTGGAAAGCGCGAAAAAATTATTGAAGTCCCATTTTGGCTATGAATCCTTCCGGATCGGCCAGGAACAAGCCATTACCCAGGTATTTGAAGGGCATAATTCAATTTGCGTCATGCCGACCGGCGGAGGCAAGTCCATGTGCTATCAAATTCCGGCACTGGTCATGGAAGGGACCACCATTGTCGTGTCGCCTCTGATCTCATTGATGAAAGACCAAGTAGATGCACTTTTGGCAGCTGGGATTCCAGCTGCTTATATAAATAGCTCCCTCGATTTTGATGAAGTGCGGGAAACGCTTATGGATGTGCAACGCGGTGCCATTAAGCTGCTTTATATTGCGCCAGAGCGTCTAGACTCAGAAATGTTCCTGAATGAACTTCAGGGAGTCCATGTTCCGCTGATTGCTGTTGACGAAGCACATTGTATTTCGCAATGGGGCCACGATTTCCGTCCAAGTTACCGTTTGATCAGCCGGATGACGGAGCTGTTCCCGAACAATCCGACTGTATTGGCGTTGACTGCTACTGCAACGCCCCAAGTGCGTGAAGACATTTGCCGGATTTTGAATATCGAAGAAGAACACACCATTATGACTGGTTTTGAACGGGCAAATCTAACATTTTCCGTCATTCGCGGCCAGGACCGGGAACGTTTTGTAAAAGAATACGTGGAAAAAAACGAAAAAGAAGCGGGGATTATCTACGCCGCCACTCGAAAGACAGTGGACTCGGTATACGAAATGCTCATTAAAAAAGGCATTAAGGCTGCAAAATACCATGCCGGCATGCCTGACAATGAAAGAAAGATCGGCCAAGAACGGTTTCTTAATGATGAAGTGACTGTCATGGTGGCGACAAACGCCTTCGGCATGGGAATCGATAAATCCAATATCCGATTTGTTATCCATTATCAATTGCCTAAGAACATGGAAAGCTATTATCAGGAAGCAGGCCGTGCAGGCCGTGATGGGCTGCCGAGTGAGTGTATCGTATTGTATGCTTCCCAGGATGTCCAAACACAGCGTTTCTTAATTGATCAGGCCCAGGATCCAAGCCGAATTCCGGGGGAATTGGTGAAGTTGCAAGGGATGGTTGATTATTGCCATACTGAAAATTGCCTGCAGCAGTTTATCATTCATTATTTCGGTGACACGGCGGCTGAACCATGCGGCCATTGTGGAAGCTGCTTGGATGACCGTGAAAGCATGGATGTTACGAAAGATGTTCAAATGGTTTTGTCCTGCGTCATTCGGATGGGGCAGAAATTCGGCAAGGCTATGACAGCGCAGGTATTGACCGGTTCCCGCAATAAAAAAGTGCTGGATTTTGGTTTCGATAAATTGTCGACCTATGGAATTCTTAAGCACCAAAATGCCAAAGAAGTGTCGAATTTAATTGAATTCATGATTTCGCAGGAGTTGTTGGCGGTTGAACAAGGTTCGTTTCCGACCATCTATGTTCCTGATGGTGGCAGAGATGTATTGCTTGGCAAACGCCAGGTTTTGAGAAAAGGCGCGGTTGTCACTAAGAAAATTTCCTCTAATGATCCGTTATTTGAAGAACTCAGAGTGGTTCGGAAAAAGCTGGCTGATGAAGCGGGAGTGCCGCCTTTTGTTATTTTCTCCGATAAAGCATTACAGGATATGGTGGCGAGACGCCCTAAAAATGAAGTGGAATTTTTGGAGGTCAACGGTGTAGGTGCCAACAAACTTGAAAAGTATGGACAAGCCTTTTTACAAGCGATTCATTCTTTTGATGCCATAAATAACTGAATAAATATAAGTTGGAAAACCCCGTATAAAACGGGGTTTTTTTATTTGGTGAATTAATTAGACTGTATATTTATACATTATATTCCGGAGTAAACGTTTTTTTTTCTAGCAATAAAAATGGAAGCGCTTGCAATGTGGATATAAGATTTCGGCTTTTATTTTTGATATTTTTTTACTTGGGGGAATTGTATATATATTCAGACTTATGATATACTATCAAAACATTATGACACATGAGTGTAATGAAGGAGGCGGTTTGATGAGCAAGAAAGAGTATCCAATCCCACAGGGACTATATCATCCAGATCAGGAACACGAGGCGTGTGGAATCGGGATGATCGCCAATATTAACGGAGAAAAATCACATGCAATCGTTCAAAATGCGATCAACATATTGTGCAACCTGGAGCACCGAGGCGGCCAATCATCTGACACGAGCACAGGAGATGGTGCAGGGATTCTGACGCAAATTCCCCATCGTTTTTTCCTGAAGCAATGTGAAAAAGAAGGCATTACTTTGCCTGAAGAAGGAAAGTACGGCATTGGTATGCTCTTTATGCCAAAAGATTATGATTTGCGTATGAAAACCAAAGAATTGATCCACCAAATTATCCAAGAAGAAGGCCAAGTCTGTCTTGGATGGCGTCCGGTTCCGGTCAACGATTCGTTTGTCGGTAAAGTCGCTTCAAAAACCAAGCCTGTGATTCGCCAGGTATTTATCGGTGCTGCACATGGATTGGAAAACCGTATTGACCTTGAGCGCCGTTTATATGTCATCCGCAAACGGATTGAACAGGAAATGGTCGGCAAAGAAGAATTTAAAGATGTGTATTTCAGCAGCCTTTCAGCAGGTACGATTGTTTACAAAGGCATGCTTATCCCGGAACAACTCGATTCGTTTTATATAGACCTCAACCATCCCGAATTCAAATCAGCATTGGCTCTCGTCCACTCTCGCTTTAGTACGAACACCTTCCCAAGCTGGCAACGTTCACACCCTAACCGCTACTCAATCCACAACGGTGAATTCAATACCCTTAGAGGAAATGTCAATTGGATGCGTGCTCGTCAGATGCTTTGCACATCTCCCGCTTTCAATGAAGAGGACCTTCAAAAAGTACTGCCTGTCATAGACGAAACCGGCAGTGATTCTTCAATGTTCGATAATTGCTTTGAATTCCTGCATTTGTCCGGAAGATCGCTTGCCCATACAGCCATGATGATGGTGCCGGAACCTTGGGTCAATGATCCAACCATCAAACAGGAAAAAAGAGATTTCTATGAATACCATAGTACGCTTATGGAACCGTGGGACGGACCGGCTGCATTGGTCTTTACAGATGGCAAACAGATTGCGGCTTGCCTTGACCGAAACGGCCTGCGGCCTGCACGTTATTATGTGACGAAGAGCGGCATGATCGTCATGGGCTCAGAAGTAGGCGCACTTGATATATTTGCAGATGACATCATTTATAAAGACCGTCTTCGTCCAGGGAAAATGCTGCTGGTGGATTTAGAAGAGGGCAAAATTATTCCCGATGAAGAAATCAAGCTGCAGATTGCAGGAGAGTTGCCATACAAAGATTTCATCGAGAAAAATATGTTTGATTTGGAAGATTTGCCGGAGCCGGTCAAACCTACAAACTCTGACGATGCGCAACCTTTGATTAAACGCCAGCTCGCTTTCGGCTATACAATGGAAGAAGTTCAAAAAATTATCAAGCCGCTAGCAACAGATGGGAAAGATCCTGTTGGTTCGATGGGATATGATTCGCCTTTAGCAGTCTTGTCTAAAAAACCTCAGCTTCTCTACAATTATTTCAAGCAATTGTTCGCTCAAGTTACGAATCCGCCAATTGACGCGATTCGTGAACATATTATTACAGCAGCCCGTACAACCATTGGTGCAGAAGCGAATCTGGTTCAACCGACTCCTGAAAGTGCCCGCCATATCCGCCTGGAAACGCCGATTTTGACAGATATGGAACTTGAAAAATTGCGTCAGCAACATGTTCCTGATTTCAAGACCGCAACCATCTCTATACTGTTTCCGAAAAATGATGGGGAGCAAGCAATGGAACAGAGGTTGGAAGCTGTTTTTGCGGAAGCCGATCAGGCGATACGAGAAGGGGCGAAATTGCTCATTTTATCCGATCGGGGAGTGAATGAGGAGTTTGCAGCGATTCCTGCGCTATTGGCTGTTTCAGGTTTGCATCATCATTTGATCCGTGAAGGCACCCGAATCCAAATGAGCATTTTGCTGGAATCTGCAGAACCGCGCGAGGTCCATCATTTTGCGGCGTTGCTCGGTTACGGAGCGGAAGGCATAAATCCATATTTGGCTTTCGATACAATCAAAAATTTGATTGAAATAGAAGATATTCCGAATATGAATTTTGAGGAAGCGGAACAGACTTACGTTAAAGCTGTTACAGACGGCATTATTAAAGTTCTATCCAAAATGGGAATTTCAACCATTCAAAGTTACCGTGGTGCGCAGATTTTTGAAGCTGTCGGTATTCATATGGACGTAATCGATAAATACTTTACACGAACTTCTTCACGATTAGGCGGAATTGGTCTAGATATCATTGCTAAAGAAGTTCTTATGAGACATGCGGCAGCTTATCCGGTTGCTCAAGGAGACGACCAGGCCCTGGAATCCGGCGATGAATTCCAATACCGTGAACATGGAGAAAACCATCAGTACAATCCAAAGACAATCCACACACTCCAGCATGCATGCCGGACTAATAACTACGATGTCTTCAAGAAGTATACGAACTTGTTGACGGATGAAAAGGCCAATCTTCAATCGCTGCGCGGTTTGATGTCCTTTAAGAAACGGACGCCTGTGCCGATCGAAGAAGTGGAAACAATAGAAGAAATCTGTGCGCGCTTCAAAACAGGCGCCATGTCGTACGGTTCCATCAGCAAAGAAGCACACGAAGCATTAGCGGTGGCAATGAACCGCATCGGCGGAAAGAGCAATTCTGGTGAAGGTGGAGAAGAAGTTTCCCGTTTTATTCCGGACGAAAATGGCGACAATCGCCGCAGCTCCATTAAACAAGTGGCATCCGGCCGCTTTGGCGTAACAAGCCATTACCTAGTGAATGCCGATGAAATCCAAATCAAAGTGGCCCAGGGAGCGAAACCGGGAGAAGGCGGACACTTGCCTGGCAAGAAAGTTTATCCTTGGATTGCTGAAGTGCGCGGCTCTACGACCGGTGTTGAATTGATTTCACCGCCGCCGCATCATGACATCTACTCAATCGAAGATTTAGCTGAATTGATTTTCAACTTGAAGAATGCAAATCCAGATGCGCGAATCAGCGTTAAATTGGTATCCGCTGTTGGTGTCGGTACGATTGCTGCAGGTGTTGCTAAAGGCCGTGCGGACGTTGTCTTGATCAGCGGCTATGATGGCGGTACAGGAGCGGCTCCTAAAACAAGCCTGAAACATACAGGGCTTCCATGGGAAATCGGCTTGGCTGAAACGCATCAAACCTTGCTGTTGAACGGTCTGCGTGATCGGATTGTCGTAGAAACAGACGGCAAAATGATGACCGGCCGCGATGTAGTGACAGCGGCTCTGCTTGGCGCTGAAGAATTCGGATTTTCCACTGCACCGCTTGTTGTACTTGGCTGTGTCATGATGCGCGTCTGCCATTTGGATACGTGCCCTGTCGGCATTGCAACTCAAAATCCCGAACTGCGTGAAAAATACGGCGGCGATCCGGAGCATGTAGCGAATTTTATGCGCTTTATCGCAAGAGAAACACGTGAACTGATGGCTGAACTGGGCTTCCGTACCATCAATGAAATGATTGGACGGACAGACGTTCTTGAAGCCAATCAAGCTGTCGATCACTGGAAAGCCGGCGGCATTGATTTGAGCGCCTTATTGTATCAGCCGGACCTGCCTGAAAAAGTAGGCCGTTATGCGACGGTTAAACAAAACCATGAATTGGAACAGACATTGGATTACCAGGAACTGTTGCCGCGTTGCCGTAAGGCGATTGAAAATGGCGAGCGGGTTGAAGTGGCAACGGCAATCCGTAACATTCACCGTGCGACAGGAACGATTGTTGGGAGTGCCATTTCAAAACGTTACGGTGCAGAAGGCTTGCCTGAGGACACTGTTAATTTGAATTTCCAAGGATCGGCCGGACAAAGTTTCGGTGCATTCATTCCAAAAGGAATGTCGATGAACCTGATCGGCGATGCCAATGACTTTGTCGGAAAGGGATTATCGGGTGGTAAGATTACGGTTTATCCGGCACTCGATTCAACTTTCCTTCCTGAGAAAAACATCATTATCGGAAATGTATCATTCTATGGCGCCTCTGCTGGCGAAGCATATATCTATGGAGTGGCTGGCGAACGCTTTGCTGTCAGAAACAGTGGAGCGAAAATCGTTGTCGAAGGTGTAGGCGACCATGGTTGTGAATATATGACGGGAGGACGGGTAGCGATTCTTGGGAAGACCGGCAAAAACTTTGCAGCTGGTATGTCAGGAGGCGTAGCTTATGTTCTCGATGAAGAAGGTACGTTCAGTGAGCGCTGTAATGCCGAAATGGTCCATTTGCAGCCGCTTGCCGACCCTGCAGAAATCGAAGAATTACGCGAAATGATTCAAAAGCACGTTCATTACACAAGCAGTGCAAACGGCACGCGCTTGTTGGCTCACTGGGATATTTATTCCGCAAAATTCGTCCGGGTTATTCCTAAAGCTTACCTTCAGATCAATGAACGAATCAATAAATTACAGAGCAGCGGCATGGCCAAGTCCGAAGCGGAAATGGCCGCTTTCGAAGAAAGCAAAATGGCCGGTGCCGGGAAATAAGAAAAGCGGAAGCAGCCGTTCATGTTCAAAAGTGCTGTGATTACAACATGAGAAATCGTGAGTAGGAGGGGAAACAATGGGGAAACCAACAGGATTTATGGAATATGGCAGACAAACAGTCAAAGAGCGCCAACCGGCTGAACGGACAAAGGACTGGAATGATTACACAATTCCTTTGTCGAATGAAGAAGTGGCAAAACAAGGCGCGCGTTGTATGGACTGTGGAGTGCCGACATGCCATACCGGAATGGAATTGGATAATGTAACGACCGGTTGCCCTGTAAACCATCTCATCCCAGAATGGAATGATCTTGTTTATCGTGGCCAGTGGAAAGAAGCCTTGCACCGTGAACACTTGAAAAACAACTTCCCTGAGTTTACAGGAACGGCTTGTCCGGCACCTTGTGAAGGAGCTTGTGTACTCGGCATCAATGAACCGCCAGTAGCGATTCGTACAGTAGAACGGTCGATCATTGAGCGTGGATTTGCGGAGGGTTGGGTTGTGCCTGAGCCACCCAAAACACGTACCGGCAAAAAAGTAGCCGTAATCGGCTCGGGGCCGGCCGGACTTGCCGCTGCAGCCCAGTTGAACAAAGCCGGGCATATGGTGACGGTATTTGAAAAAAGCGATCGTGTAGGCGGCTTGCTGACGTACGGAATTCCAGAAATGAAGTTGTCCTATGATATGGTAACCAGACGTGTGAATATTCTTGAGCAGGAAGGAATTACTTTCATCACAAACGTAGAAGTCGGAAAAAATTACCCTTCTGCGAAACTGAAAGATGATTTCGATGCAGTAGTCATGTGTACGGGTTCAACAGTTCATCGTGATATTGATGTGGAAGGCCGGGAGTTGGAGGGTGTCCATTTCGCTATGGATTTCCTTCACGCCAGTACAAAAAGCCTTCTGGATTCAAATTTTGAAGACGGCAATTATATTTCGGCCGAAGGCAAAAATGTCATTGTCATCGGTGGTGGAGATACAGGAACGGATTGCTTAGCGACATCAGTTCGCCATGGTTGTGAAAGCCTTGTTCAATTTGACGTTTATGACAAAAAAGGTGCAATCCGCGACGAAAAAGGCAATCCATGGCCACAATATCCGAAAGTGCACCGCGTGGAATATGGCCATAAAGAAGCAGCGGCCACTTTTGGTGAAGATCCAAGAGCTTACGCAGTTATGACCAAGAAGTTTGTCGGTAATGAAAACGGCCAAGTCAAAGAAGTCCATACGGTCAATGTGAAATTGAAGATAGACGAAAACGGCAATCGGATCCGCGAGGAAATTCCAGGCACCGAAAAAGTATGGAAAGCAGATTTAGTGCTGATCGCCATTGGCTTCAGTGGACCAGAACAAGACTTGATCCAGCAGCTGGAGTTAGAAACAGAAGTGAATTCAAGAGTAAAAGCGGAATATGGAAAATACACTACAAACGTAGAAGGTGTTTTTGCAGCGGGGGATGTCCGCCGTGGCCAAAGCCTGATTGTTTGGGCCATCAATGAGGGTCGTGAAGCAGCGCGTGAATGCGATCGTTACCTTATGGGGACTACTGTATTGCCGTAATAAAGAAGGTTAATAATATGGTTTAAGGAAAGCTGCAGTTAAACTCATCTTCGAGTTCAACTGCAGCTTTTTCTGTGGAAAGGATGGACGCGAACGAAGAGAAATTTTAAGGGGAGGGTCGTCGATGAATGGCCGTCGCTATTTTCGTTTAAAGTAGAAAAATGAGGTATAATTTATGGACCATAGCAGCCTTGTAACAGCTATTTGATAATCCTTCATTACAGTAATACTTTATCACTGTAACCTATAAGTCTTTTATCTAAATAATACAATATTTGATTGTGCAAAAGACCTATGAAGGATATACTATATTAGGTCAGGGATGGTATTTTAAGTTAATTTAAAGTGAAAAGATAGTTAATTTTTGCTTCTAAAGTATTTAAATCTCACTACCTGCTTACAAATTGGAAATAGGAGGAATACGGATGTTTAAAAAGAGTTTAATCGCTGTATTATTTTCATTCATTATGGCAATAGTATTAGGTACTAGTGCGTTTGCAGTGAATAATGGTGAAGTTCTCAAAGCCGACGTTACAACAGAAATGACTCCGGAAATTGCTTCGGCATTGCTGGAAGTAGAATCGACAAATGCAAAAATTCACACTGAAATTGATAAAGCAGTAGCTAAATCTGAAAAGATGCATACTAAATTTCTTGAACAGCAAGCAAAACAAACTGATCCAGCTAAACAAGCTAAGTTGAAAGCAGACTACGATAAGAAGTACGAAAAACTCATTGCTGATTTAAAAACAAAGGCTGAAAAAATGACGCTTAAAGGAATTGAAAAGGCTGAGAAAGCCGGGTTGGTCGTTGAGATAGAATTCGTAGAAGTTTCATTTCCTAAGGGGCCAGAATCGATTGATCCTATTCTAGTAGTTGGTTGGTAATTATCTTGTTCATACAACAATACATGAAGTAATATTAGAGTATAGAGAGTTTTCTATACTCTCGTATTTTTCTGCAGAGGATGTGTGTCTGTGAAAGGCTTGGACATATTAACAGACGGTTATCTTGAAAAAGTGAATAATGGTGCAACGACACTGAGTCTTTTGGGACGTGGAAACGGAATTGAATTAATGAAACAGACAGTTTTATCAGATAGTATATTTATTCTTTTTCCCAGCCAAGATGAGGATTCGCAAGAGTTTTTTTATATACTGTCTGGTGAAATTGAAGCTGATATAAACGGTGAAGTTAAAAGGTTGGGGCCAGATACCTTTCTCTCTGCTAAGAACTTAGAAGGTACAGTGCAATTTAAAACTCTGACTGATTTAACTTTTCTGTCAGTTTCTACTGTTCCTGTATTCCATTATTTAAGCAATATAGTAAGTAAGTTAAAGAGTATTGGAGAAGCTGTCGAGAAAAAAGATCGTTATACATTTAATCACAGCTCTCGTGTCGCTAACTATGCGGTTAAGACTGCTTCTAAAATGAAATTGAGAAAAGAACAGATGGAAAATTTATTGTTAGCTTCCATCCTTCACGACATCGGCAAAATCAACATTCCTGAAGAAGTATTGAAAAAACCAAGCAAATTGACGGACGAAGAATTCGAGTTGGTGAAAAAGCATCCAGGCGATGGCGCTGCCATGATCCGGGACACTCCTTATGCAGACATCGCAGATATCGTCGAACAGCATCACGAGCGCGTGAACGGAAGAGGCTATCCTTTTGGCTTGAAAGGCGATGAGATTTTAGTGGAAGCTAAAATTATCGGCGTGTGCGATACGTTCGATGCGATGACCGAAGACAGAGCTTACCGAACCGCATTTTCTCCAGAATACGCGATGGCCGAAATCAACAATCTGGTTGGGGTTCAATATGATGAAACAGTCGTCAAGGCTTTCGAACAAGTTTTGAAAGAAGAAGGAAAGCTAAGTTCATAGATGCTGGAACCAGACACCCAGACTTTTCGAGGTGTCTTTTATTTTGCCTAAAATGTTTAAAAATCAGTGATTTAGTCAATACTTTATACACAGTGATTATACAAAAACGAAGAGGAGAGATTCAAATGGCCAGAAATTCATCAGGTGGTATGTTTGGAAAACTTGTATTGATCGGCCTTGGTGCTGTAATCGGTGCAGCAATGACTCAGCAGAAAACGCAAACAGGCGAAACCTCTCAAACCAGCAAAGCAGATATGAAAGCGAACATTAAAAAAGGGCTTGATCGCTTAAATGAGCAATCAGGCGGTATGGTGGACAAAGTGAAGCCGACAGTCAATAAAGCGGTGGAAAAAGTGAAAACGGCAATTGATGCACAGCAGGATATGATGAACAAAGAAAAAGATGCTTTGGATAAAGCGAATAAAACATTACAGGATGATGTTGGCGGCAATGTCGACAAATCGAGCAGTTCATCAACTGATCAGTCAAAGACGAGCTCTACCGGCAATGTTTCCCCTAACACCAATAAGCCGACAGGCGGCGTTTATGGAGGAAGCACGGAGTATACAGAATCCTTGAAAAAAGATGTTGATGATTCGTCGAGTACGGACAGTTCTACATTCGGCAGCACTGGATCTACCGGCAATACTTCTTCTGAAGCCAATAAACCATATGGCGGAAGCACGGAGTATGCGGATTCTTTGAAAAAAGACTTATCGAACCAGTCGAAGAAAAAAGACGATTCTTCTTCAAATGATTCCACATTCGGGAAGTAAATTAGGTATAATGGAACAAAGTTAGCTATGCGCGTTTCCAGAAGCGGCATAGCTTTTTCTTCATTTATTTTTGTCTGAATATTCTACGTATTAGGGGGTTGTTTATTTGTTTAAGATGTATTCTACAGGGGCGTTTTTTGATGAAATGTTTACACCGAATGGAAAGCCGAAGTCTCATTACCAAAAGTTTTTCGATGTACTTCAGAAGTTTTCGAAAGATGAGCTGCGTGAAAAACATGAAACAGCTCAACTGTCTTTTCTGAGGCAAGGCATCACTTTCACTGTTTATAACAACAATGTCGGAACGGAAAGAACCATGCCTTTTGACTTTGTGCCCATCATCATTCCATCTGAAGAGTGGGAAGTGGTGGAAAAAGGAATGGTCCAGCGCGCGGAAGCGCTCAATCAGTTTTTGGAGGATGTCTATCACGATAAGCGCATCCTGAAGGATGGGATTGTTCCCAGACATTTAGTTGAAGCGAATCCATATTATTACGACGAACAGGTAAAAGACATCGACATTCCGCTGAAAAATCATATTTTTCTAGCCGGTATTGATTTGATCCGTGATGAAAACGGGAAATATCATGTGCTTGAAGATAATTTGCGTAATCCATCAGGGTTGTCTTATGTGTATCAAAACCGGTACGTCATGCGTCAGGTTTACCCCGAGTTTTTCGCCAGCCAATCGGTTCATACCCTCGAGCATCAGCTTTCCCATCTCCATCAGGCGATATTGGACCATGCGCCGGAATCCAGAAAAGACAAGGCCTTTGCTGTTCTGCTGACTCCTGGGATGTACAATTCCGCATATTATGATCATGTCTTTCTAGCGCAGCAGATGGGCATCGATTTGGTGGAGGGCCGAGACCTGATCGTTAAAAAGAACATTGTCTACATGAAGTCAATCCGGGGGTTGAAACGAGTCGATATCATCTACCGCCGGATAGACGACGATTACCTGGACCCCGAAGCGTTTCTCGCTGAATCTGCGTTAGGGGTTCCTGGTTTGCTGCTGGCTTATAGAAAAGGCAATGTAGCGATTTTAAATGGCATTGGAAATGGAGTGGCAGATGACAAAGCCATCTATGCCTATGTGCCGGAGATGATCCGGTATTACTTGAATGAAGAACCGATCATCGATAATGTCAAAACCTATCTATTGGATAAACCGGAAGAGCGGGAGTGGGTGCTCGATCACTTGCATGAATTGGTGGTGAAAAATGTCGGTGCTTCGGGTGGCTACGATATGTTGGTCGGACCGCATGCATCAGAAGAATTGATTGAAAAGTTCCGTGAGAAAATCATTGAAGCCCCTCATCAGTATATTGCCCAGCCGACCATTAAACTGTCCAGGGCCCCTGCGTATCAAGGAGAAGATTTTTATCCTTGCCATGTCGACTTAAGGGTTTTTGTCGTTCGGGGAGTAGATACGCATGTTATGCCAGGCGGGCTTTCACGTGTTGCCTTAAAAGAAGGGTCCCTGGTTGTGAATTCTTCGCAGGGTGGCGGCGGGAAAGACACATGGGTGTTTAAGAAAAGAGAAGAAGAGGGGGACGCCTAATGCTTAGCCGCGTGGCAAATTCTTTGTATTGGATGTCGAGAAACGTAGAGAGGGCAGAGAACAACGCCCGTATTTTGGATGTACAATTGCTTCAGATGATTGAAGCGGCAGACGAAGAGTTGATTCGGGATAGCGATTGGAAGTTGATTTACGAAATATGCGCTTCGACAGCAACGATGGAAAAGATTAAGTCTCTGCCAAGCTATCAGGAAGACCAGCTTGTCCACTACTTGGCTATGGAAGAAGCTAATTTTAATTCAGTAGCGAGTTGTGTGAGAGTCGTCCGTGAAAACGCCAGAATCAGCAGGGACCACATTCCGGATGATTATTGGGAAGCCTGGAATGGCTGTTACTTGATTTTGCAGGAAATGGATCAGCAAAGCTGCACTGTCAAAGAAATGCGTGAATTTCTTCAACATGTCAAGCTAACCTCGCTGACCACACAAGGAATCGTGGAATCCTCCATGTCGAGGGGAGTCGCTTACCAGATTATCAAAATCGCCAAATGGCTGGAACGCGCAGAAAAGACAGCCCGAATTTTAAACGTCGTTTGTGAACGTACGAGAGAGCGGGTTTTGGAAGCGCAATCCGAGGATTATTATTATTGGCTGGCTGCGTTACGGATGACCAATGGCTACAATGCTTACTTAAAAGTGAATCCCCCGCAGATGAACCCGAAGAAAGTATTGACTTTCCTGATTGCCGATACGAATTTTCCGCGTTCGATCCGCTATTGCCTTACGCATGTCCGCAAAGCAATCGATGAGTTGGAAGGCGGGAAAATTTCTCATTATTCATGGCAGCTTTATGCGAAACTGGACCAGCTCCAGGAAGAATTTGAAGCCATCAATATTGATGAACTGAACTCAGATGAAATTATGGATTTTCTGAATGATTTTCAGAATGGCTGCAATGAAGTTGGCCAGATTTTTTCAAAAACCTATTATTTAAGCGATTCCGAGACCAAACCGATGGAGTCCAGCCAATCACAGAGCATGGGCGCGAAAGGAATAACATCTATGAAATATAAAGTTGAGCATACTAATATCTTTCAATACGAAACAATTGTAGACCAAAGCATGAACTCGATCCGGCTAAAGCCGAGAACGGATGAATGCCAACGCTTATTGTCCTACCGGGCGGAGATTACACCGGCTTCCCTCACCAAAGAGCATATCGATATTTGGGGCAACCATGTAGAAACTTTTTTTATCGCTGAGCATCACCAGCATTTAGAAGTGAAGACGACATCCATCGTCAGCATCCAAAAAAGTCCCTTTATTCATCGGATTGATTATTCGCCAGAAATGAGTGCCATTTTTCATTCGCAATTATTCGGAGAACATTACCTGGCCTTTTTGAGTAATACAGCGTATACGTATTTATCAATGGAGCAAATGAGCCAAATCGACCGTGAGCTGGGTATTATGAAAAATCCAGTGCAATATGCGATCGACGTGATGGAGTATATTCACCAGCATTTCACTTATGACGGTGAATCAACGACGGTCAATACAAAAGCGGAAGAATCTTTTGAATTAAGAAAAGGGGTTTGCCAGGACATCACGCATGTGATGCTCGGCATTCTTCGCAGCAAGTACATACCGGCCCGTTATGTCAGCGGCTATTTGTATGTGGGGGAAAATTCGGCACTTGTCGGGGATGCTGCGAGCCATGCATGGGTGGAAGTGATGGTCCCTGGCATTGGTTGGGTAGGTTTGGATCCAACGAATAATGTAGAAGCTCTGGAAAATCATATTCGTGTTGGCGTAGGGCGGGATTATAATGATGTCAGCCCGGTGCAAGGGGTTTATCGCGGCGGCAGCCAGTCCTTGGATGTTAAAGTTTCAGTGAGCCTGATGGATCAATAACTGGAAACCGTAGACATGGGAATTTTCTTCAGCACCATCGATTTTTAGAGCGGGATAAAACTTAATAATCGTTTAACAGCAGAATTTTCTAATCCGTGCGATAATAGGAGAACCTGAAATTTTTGAACGGAGATGGAGAGCAAACATGAATACGAAGCAATTTAAAGAATACGGCATAAGTGAACCGATCGTGAAGGCCCTTGAGGGGCTTGGATATACTGAACCGACAGAAGTACAAAGAAAAGTCCTTCCTGTCGCATTTTCAAAAACTGATATAACGGTGAAGTCTCAAACAGGAAGCGGGAAGACAGCTGCATTCGGAATTCCGATCTGCGAATTGGTCGATTGGGAAGAAAACAAACCCCAGGCCTTAATTTTGACACCGACACGGGAATTGGCGGATCAAGTGAAAGAGGATATAACGAACATCGGCCGATTCAAACGCATCAAAGCAGCGGCGGTTTATGGCAAACAGCCTTTTGCTTACCAACAGGCTGAACTCAAGCAGAAATGCCATGTGGTTGTTGGGACGCCGGGTCGTGTGCTGGATCATATTGAACGTGGTACGTTGAACTTGGAACGCATCGAGTACCTGGTTCTTGATGAAGCGGACGAAATGTTGAATATGGGCTTTGTGGAACAAGTGGAAGCAATCATCAACAAATTGCCGAAACAGCGCATGACTATGCTGTTTTCAGCAACATTGCCTGAAAACGTAGAAAATCTGCAAAAAAAATACATGATTGATCCGAAGCATATTGAAATTGCTTCAACGGAAACTTTAACCGCTCGAATCGATCACTCCTTGTTTGTTGTAGCGGAACAAAAGAAATTTTCATTGTTGCGGGATGTGACCATTGTTGAGAATCCGGACAGCTGCATCATTTTCTGCCGGACCAAAGACAATGTCGATTTTGTCATGGAACAGTTGGAAAAACATTATTACACGTGCGATAAATTGCACGGCGGCATGATGCAGGAAGACCGTACTGCTGTTATGAACGATTTTAAACGAGGTGAATTCCGTTATTTGGTGGCGACTGATGTTGCTGCCCGTGGGATTGATATCGACAGCATTACGCACGTCATCAACTATGACTTGCCGATGGAAAAAGAAAGCTATGTACACCGCGCAGGCCGCACAGGACGTGCCGGAAAAACAGGGAAAGCAATTTCATTTGTGACACCACATGAAGACAAATTCCTGGCTGAGATAGAAGAGTACATCGGCTTTGAAATTCCGCGCAGAACGGCACCTTCACCGACTGAAGTGGACGGAGCTATGCTGGACTTCACTGAGAAACTTGAAAGCCGTCCAAAGCTGAAGAAAAACAAAAATGAGCAAGTCAATAAAGATATCCTCAAGTTGTATTTCAATGGCGGCAAGAAAAAGAAACTTCGTGCTTTTGACTTTGTGGGTACATTAACAAGCATTCCGGGAGTGACAGCTGAAGATATCGGGATTATTAAAATACAGGATTCGGTGACATACATTGATATTCTGAATGGCAAGGGTCCGATGGTCTTGAAGGCGATGAAAGATAAAACCGTTAAAGGTAAAACACTAAAAGTGCATAAAGCCAATAAATAAGCTGGGACTGCGAGCCAAAAAGGCTCGCAGTTTTTTTATTTCCAAAGAAATAAAAAAGCGATGTACCATATGGTATGGTATAAAGAGTCTTGTTTTTTTACATAATTTAGGTTTAACATAAGGACATCATAATTCATATGTCACAAAATGAAGCGGTATTGTAATGAAACATGCCCTTTATTGTTACATGCCTGTAATATTCCCGTGCTATTTTAATTGTACTTAGAAAAAGCAAAGGGGATAGCAGATTGAAAAAACTATTGGCAGTCTTAAGTTTTGCACTGATTTTATTCCTAGCAACTTCGATTCAAAGTTCAGCGGCATCAAATGTGTATACAGTAAAAAGCGGGGACACATTATATAAAATTTCAAAATCTCAAAAAGTATCAGTCAGCAATTTGAAAATCTGGAACAATTTAAAGTCCAATACGATTCATCCAAAACAGAAACTTAAATTGAAAAAACCGGCTGCTAAAACAGTTTCGAAAAAAACGACTCCTTCACGTTCAACAAGCGGAACAGTCGCAAAGGAATTCACAGTGAGCGCCACTGCATATACAGCTTCGTGTAAAGGATGTTCAGGCATTACACGCACAGGGATTAACTTGAAAAAGAATCCAGGGCTGAAAGTCATTGCAGTGGATCCAAAAGTTATACCTCTAGGGACGAAAGTTCATGTGGAAGGCTATGGATATGCTGTTGCAGGTGATACCGGCGGTGCTATCAAAGGGAAAAAAATCGATGTCTTCATTCCGACCCAAAGCAAAGCGCTTAAGTGGGGACGCAAAAATGTTAAATTAAAAGTATTGAAATAAGTGAAATCCGGCTCATGAAAATGAGCCGGATTTTTTTGCGTTCAGCAATTGACTACTGGGGAATTGCGGGTAAGTAACTTCACAGAAAGATTTAAAAAAATTGGAAATAGGGTAAATTCAAATGAATAGTCTTTTTTAAGGTTAGGCGGTATAATATTTGTATAATTAATGTAGAATATATAAGGCAATTTGAAATGGAGGCATCTTTATGTCAGAGAGAATGATTGTGATAGGGGCAGGGCCTGGTGGATTAGCTGCAGCTATGTTGTTGGCCAGCAAAGGATACCAAGTGGATGTCTACGAAAAACAGCCATGGGTAGGAGGGCGAAATGCAGAACTGCGTCTTGGCGATTTTACTTTTGACACAGGCCCTACCTTTTTGAGCATGCTGCATTTAGTGGAAGAGTTGTTTGAAGCAACAGGCAGAAACTTAAAAGACTATATGGATGCCGTTGAATTGGATCCCATGTACGAATTGATTTTTGAAGATCAAAATTTGGTTATGACCCGAAATAACCAAGAAATGAAAAAACAAATCAATGAAAACTTCAAAGGCGATGGCGAAGGATACGAGCGGTTCATGAAAGATACCGGCAAGAAATTGGAAGCTCTGTCTCCCATTCTGCAAACCAAGATGGATAGTTATTTCAGAATGGTCCAGCCGAAAGTATTGAAGGCTTTGCCTGAACTCGAAGTGAATAAAACATTATACGATGTATTGTCCCGGTATTTTAAAGATGAACGGCTGAAAATGGCCTTTGCTTTCCAATCCAAATACCTCGGTATGTCGCCATGGGAATGCCCTGGGGCTTTTTCCATTCTTTCCTACATGGAACATGCGTATGGCATTTATCACCCGATCGGCGGGGTAAATCAATTGTCGCAGGCTATGGCAAAAGTAGTGGAAGAACTGGGCGGCCGAATCCACACCAGCACAGGAGTCAAAAAGTTGTGGATTGAAAATCGTGAAGTGAAAGGCGTAGACCTTGAAAATGGACAACGCAAGGAAGCGGATGAAGTAATTATTAACGGTGACTTCGCTCATGCCATGAACCATTTGGTCGAACCAGGGATTTTGAAAAAGTACACTCCTGAAAAATTGGCGAAGAAGAAATATTCCTGTTCCACGTTTATGCTTTATTTAGGGCTTGATAAAAAATACGATCTTTCCCACCATACGATTGTCTTTTCAAAAGATTACAAGAAAAATGTGGAAGAAATGACAAAAACGCAAATTCTTTCTGCAGATCCATCCATTTATGTCCAAAATGCCAGCGTTACCGACCCTACGTTAGCGCCTGAAGGGAAATCAGCCTTGTACATTCTAGCCCCGGTGCCGAATAACTTCAGTGACATCGGCTGGGAAAACGAGCAACATGCTTTCCGTGAACTGGTGTTGGATATTATTGAGGAAAAGACAGAGTTCAAGAATTTGCGCGACCATATCGAAGTCGAAAAAATGTTGACGCCGATGGGCTGGCAGGAAGATTACTCAGTCTATCAAGGAGCGACGTTCAATCTGGGCCATCAATTATCTCAAATGATGGTCTTCCGTCCCCACAATAAATTTGAAGAACTGAAAAACTGCTGGTTGGTTGGTGGAGGCACGCATCCAGGAAGCGGCTTGCCAACCATTTTGGAATCGGCACGCATCACAGCCAATGGCATTCTTGAACAGCATGGCAAAAAAGGGATCCCGGTGTTGCCGCTTCCTGCATTGGAGGGCTTTGCATGAAGATTGCAATGATTGGCGGAGGCGTCGGCGGGATGATGGGCGCTTTGTATTTAACGAATATGGGCTTTGATGTCACGATTTTTGAAAAAGAGGAAAAGCTTGGAGGCCGTTTAACGTTTGTTGAGCGAGATGGCTTTAAAGTAGATCAGGGGCCCACCATTGTATTATTGCCTGAGATGTTTCAGGATCTGCTTCAGCAAGCAGGGATTCCTGCTGAAGATATCGAATTATTATTATGTGATCCGCTTTATTCCATTCGCTTTTCGGATGGCACTGTTTATACTAAGTATCCTGATATCAATCGCCAGTTGGAAGAAATTGAAAATGTTTTTCCGGCTGAAAAAGAAGGATTTCTTCGGTATATTTCAGAAGGCCGCAAGCGGTTTGAGATCGGCAAATCTTCATTCTTAGAGCATTCATTCGTCAATAAAGCCGATTTCTTTACCGCTGGAAACGTCAAGAAATTGTTGAAGCTCAAACCTCAGCAGTCTGTCAAAAAACTGACATCCAATTATTTTCGGGACGAACGGCTGCAGTTGGCTTATTCGCTGCAATCTTTGTATATCGGTGGAGACCCGTTCCGTGCACCTGCCATGTACTCGCTTGTCCCTTTCAGTGAACACGAACATGGGGTATATTATTTGAAAGGCGGTTATGGAAGCCTGATTCCAACGTTGGAAAAAGCACTTCGGTCACGTAATAATCTGACCATCAAAACAAATACGGCAGTTCAACAAATTGTTACAGAAGAAGGTAAAGCTAAAGGGATTGAAACGGCAGAAGGCTATGAAGCGTTTGATGGCATTGTCTATAATGGCGATTTTCCAGGTATTGAAAAAGTATTGCCTGAGCAGAAAAAGAAAAGTTATACCGCCTCTTCAGGATGTGTATTGCTGTATTTTGGCTTGAACAAAGTGTACGAAGAAGGAAATGTCCATCAGTTTTTCATCGGTGACAGTTACGAAGACCATATGGATGATGTGTTTGTGAAAAAACGGAAAACTGAAAATCCGGCAATTTATACTTTTCATCCATCAAAGATAGATGATTCATTGGCTCCTGAAGGAAAGGGTGTCCTTTATGTATTGGTTCCGGTTCCTTCAGGAACGGATATCGATTGGGCAAATGATTCAGCCTGGATCGAAAAAATCATCGATCGTATGGAAGATTTAGCTTTTCCTAATTTCCGGGAAGCGGTAGAATGGATGGAAGTCCGGACACCTACAGAGGCAGAAGCATTCGGTCTGTTCAAAGGAGGAAGTTTCGGAATTGGCCCTACATTGTTCCAATCCGGTGTTTTCCGTCCTCAAGTCAAGCCGTTCAAAACCGATCGCTTGTATGCAGTAGGTGCATCTGTCCATCCTGGCGGAGGCATTCCAATCGTCATGCAAGGGGCAAAGCTACTGGCAGAGCAAATCCAAGGCGATTTTGCAAAGGAAAGGGGCAGTGTATGATGAATTTAAAAGATGCTTATGCTTCCTGTGAACAAGTCATTGCTATGCATTCTAAAAGTTTCTATAAAGCATTCTCCTTGCTCCCTAAGGAAAAACGAAAAGCTGTTTGGGCTGTTTACACATTTTGCCGGACTGTAGACGATATTGTGGATGAAGGATTGAATTCAGAAGAAGAACTTGAACAATTCAAAGTGGATTTCGAAGAATTTTTAACAGGAGCCTACGACAATGATAATCCAATGTGGGTAGCACTGGGACATGTCTTTGAAAATTACGAGATGGACGTGGATGCGTTTTTCGGGTTGATTAGAGGGCAAGAAATGGATTTGACCATCCATCGCTATCGGACAATGGAAGAGTTGCTGAACTACAGCTATCATGTGGCCAGTACAGTTGGCCTCATGCTGTTGCCGATATTGGCTCCCGGTAAAACAGGTATCCTGAAAGAAGGCGCTATTTCACTTGGATATGCCATGCAGATCACAAATATTCTGCGTGATATCGGCGAAGATCTGGAATTAGGCCGCATCTATTTGCCTGAAGAGATTATGGGCAAGTATGAATTGTGTGAAGATGAGCTCCGTTCCGGAATTGTCAGTCCTCAATTCATTGCGGTTTGGGAAGAATTGGCGGAAAAAGCCGAATTCCATTACAAAAAAGCATTTGAAACGATTCAGGATTATCCTTTGTCTTCAAGAGTCCCTGTTAAAGGAGCCGCACTTGTCTACCGTGAAATTCTTTTCACAATCCGTTCGAAGCAATACAATGTCTTCCGCGAAAAACATTATGTGCCCGAAGAGTCGAAACAAGCCATATTGGCTTGTTTGTAAAGAAAAAAGCGGAAGTGCCCGTCGGACCTGGGCGCTGGAGCTGGACAATAGAGAAAAGCGTCATCGCCTATTGTCTTCTCTAAATACAAAAAGACAGCTTCATCATTTCGATGAAGCTGTCTTTTTGTATTTAGCGATTATCTTATTTGCTACATTCAAACCGCTCAAGACTACCATTGGTGAACCGCCGCCGGGGTGGCTGCTGCCGCCGACGAAATAAAGATTTTGAATATCGCGGCTGGCATTGGGCGGACGAAGAAAGGCATCTTTCGGGCGGTTGGAAGAAGGGCCATATAAAGCTCCCCGGAAAGCGCCGAACTTATCCCGAATAAAAGCTGGAGTGAAGATTTTCTCTTCAGCGATATAACTGCGTACATCGATTCCGTAACTTAGAAGAAAGTCATAAATGCGTTCTTTATATGTTTCTGGATCAATCTGCAGCTGTCCTTCTTTAGTCAGTGCAGGTGCATTGACCAGAATAAACAGGTTGTCGCCATCAGGTGATACGCTTGGATCTGTATAGGAAGAGTTGCTGATATAGACGGTGGGCTCATCGCTGTATGCGGAAGCATCGAATAAATCGCTGAATTCCTTCTGGTAGTCTGAAGAGAAAAAGACGTTATGATGCTTCAGGGCATCAAGACGTTCTGTTAATCCGACCGTAATGACAAAGGCCGAAATAGATGGTTCAAAGGCTGCCACTTTGGCATCAGACAACGATGGCCGATGTTTTTCTTCGACCAAAGCGGGAAAGGCCGACAGCAAATCGCCGTTTAAAATGACCAGGTCAGCGTCGACCCGTGTACCATCTTTAAGCTCGATGCCTTTTGCCTGACCGTCATCAGTAAGTATTCTTGTCACTTCTTTTCCGGTTTGCAGAACAGCACCGGAATTTCTGGCAACAGCTGAGAAAGCTTGGGCAATACCTGTATTTCCTCCTTTTTTGTAATAGACGCCTTCCACCAATTCCAGGTAAGCGATCATGGAAAAAGTGGCAGGTGCCCGGTAAGGGGAAGAGCCGATGTATGTGGCGTACCGGTCAAATGCCTGGACCAGCAAAGGGTTCTTGAAATACCGCTTGAAAAAATGGTGCATCGATTCTGCGGGACGCACCTGCAGCAGAGCAAAGCCGAGAGAAGGAGACAAATAATCGCGCCAGGATTGAAAGGTTACTGGGAAAAAATAACGTTCAGAGAAATTATAAAGGCGGCTGATTTCCTTGATGAATGCGGGGTATTTATTGGCAGCATGGGTATCGAAAACGTGAAGCTGCTGAATCATTTTTTTCTGGTCGACGGTGAAATCGAATGAACTGCCATTCGGAAAATGATTTCGGGTATGAACTTCCAAAGGCATAAAGTCCAAATAATCCTGTGGGTTTTCACCGGTTTGGGCAATGACTTTTTCAAAGACAGCCGGCATCGTAATCGTGTTCGGACCGAAATCAAAAGTATAGCTCCCAAGTTCCACAGGCATCAGTTTGCCGCCGAGATGATCATTCTTTTCAAAAAGCTCTACTTCAAACCCTGCGTGGGCAAGCGTGACCGCGGAGGCAAGTCCGCCTAACCCGCCACCGACTATGACAATTTTTTTCATGAATAATGCCTTCCTTTCCATGAATAAGGCTGTTTTTTAAAGGATTTCCGCATCGATTCAACCAAAACTCCGAGCATCGCTGCTGCCTGGAGAGGAATCAGGAACGACAAGTACCAGCGTTGGTTGGTCACCATATCCACATACCAGCGTTGTATTACTGTCAGCACGTAAGGGATCATCCATGAGTATAAACCATTAAATACTCCGTAAAGGGCCAAAAAAGGAGGAAGGATGTAAAAGGTTGAATAAAAAAGGATGAGCACACCTGCAAGAAAAGGTGACCGTCCGATGCCGGCGTAACTGTTCTTCAAAAACCCTTCCCATACTTCAGTGTTGGTGTCGTACATCCGGCATTTTACTGACATGGTGATATTCGCCAATACGACCTTATAGCCATGTGCTTTTATTTCCCGGGCAATATGGACATCCTCGACCAGTGAGTTATAGACGGCCGCGTGGCCGCCGATTTTTTGATAGCTGTTTCTTTCAAACATCATCCACATGCCATTGGCGGCTGTCGCGGCTTTAAATTTCGTATAGTTGGCCAAAGCGATCGGCAAATGAAATAAAATAACAAAATGGAGCATCGGCACGAGCAGTTTGCTGAGAAAAGGAGCCACATCAAAAGCGGGGAAACCAGTCAATAAGTGTGCTTTTTTTCGCTCCATTAATGCCAAGGACTGTTCAATCGCTTTCGGCCGGAAGCGGACGTCAGCATCGACAAACAATAAATAATCGCCGGAAGCGGCTTGCTGAAGCTGATGGCAGGCATGGACTTTACCGACCCATCCTTCGGGAAGTTCTTTGCCCTGCAGGATTGTGAACCGGGAATCCCCTTCGATTGTGCGCTCCAGCTCTTTTTGTGTGCCATCTGTCGATTGGTCATTTAAAAGGATAAATTCCATCTGGTCATAGGATGAATTCTTTAAGGATTTTATCAGGACTTCGACATTTCGCTCTTCATTCCGCATCGGCACGAGAACGGATACCAGGGGTCTTCCAGAAAGCTCCGGTTGCTTCGGCAATGCCGGAAGAAACAGGCGATTGATGATGATCCAGCCTAAAAATGCCAGATGAATTGCGATATAAAGGGCCATAATTATTTCCCCCTTTTTCCGAGCGATTGAAACGCTTCACTGTTTTCGCTGATTACGGTACTCTTCAATGAATCTAGCTGTTCCGTACAAAGCTCTTGCAGGTAGAGGGTCTTTTCTTTACGGTTCAGATGTTCCAGTGTTTTTGTCGCTACCTGTGGATGTTGCTGAATCCACAGTTCAGGTTTTTGCTGATGGCCAAATGAATAATAGAAACTAAGAGGCACCACAGGCACTTCCGGACAATGTTCCATCAAGTAAGCCACTCCCGTCTGGAAATCGAGAGGGCGCGTTTCAAGGTGGAATTCATCCCCTTGGGGAAACAGAACCACGGACTTTCCTTGTTTCAATAAAGCTTCAGCGTACTGAAGTGAAGTCAGAATTTCTTTTGGTTTTTTTCGGTTGATGGAAAATGCGCCAAGGTAACGAAAATAGGAATGTTTTCTCAGTCCCTCTTCATGCATCATCATGTGTATATCGTGCCGCCAGACCGTGCGGTTCAAATAGAAAAATACAAGGCCGTCCCACCAAGAGCTGTGGTTTGCGATAAACAGCACCGGTTTCTCTGGAATGATTTTTACTCCCTGGCCAAGTATTCGAGAAAAAGAAGAACGGATGAGCGGCGTTAAGTATAGATTAAAGCCGAATTCGAATAAACTGGATTTTTTCGCATCGATCATACCGGTTGCCTCTTCCAGGCCAGAGCGACAATCAAGACAGTTAAAGCAGTCGTCAATAGCACAGCCAGCCATAATCCGCCGATTGCTCCCAGCATGATAAACATAGCGATCATCAATACGTATAAAAGAAGCATCCGCTTTTCTGGAAGGTTTGAAGTAATCGTCAACGATTTTTTCTTCATCGTTAGGTCAATCACCAAATGCAGGACAAATGCCACAACGAACCAACCGAAAAAATTAGTCCAGGGAATATTATAGTAAAGTCCGGTATCTTCCCAAATCCAATACTGTTTTACTTGATAGGCGACCGGATCGATGATCAGATCAATGATCACTGCACCTATCCCCCCCACGATAGCGTAAAGTAAGCCACCGCCTGGAACAATCCAACGTGCCACCACATGGGTGGTGGCCATGACCATAAGCCAAGCGAAACCGATGGCAATAGGAACCCCAAATACGTTTGGCGCAAAACGGTCTGTGTAGTCATACGAGCCGAACAGAAAGCCGCTGTCTGCTCCTGCCCACTCGACAATGAATGTTGAGAAGAAGATAAGGACACCGATTGACGCCCCGGGAATTGCACCGAAACGTTTCAGGAAGTATAGAAAGCCGAGCGTTCCGGCGAGTATGAGGAAGAATGCGTTTGCCCACTCCAGCCAGGAAGGCAGAAGGTCAAAGCCGACTAGGATAATTCCGCAAACATACCAAAAGATGAAAAGTTTGAATATCCGATTTTCCCACACAAAAAACAGCCCCTTAGATAATTTTCTTATACAAAGATTATACAGGAGTTACGTCGAAATATGAAAACATGAGACGCAGCTTCACAAAGATAGTCAGCTGCAGGCAACTATAAAGAAATGTAAAGTTTCGAATTTACAAAATAAGGGGATAAATTCTTATGTCCATAAGTCTGCATAGTAGAAAATAATTAATAATAAAACCAATAGTTTCAGGCGAATAGGCTAGTTACTTAGAGTAAATTTTAAAAAATGTTAAATTTATCTCCAGCTTTATTTTTTCTTAAACCCTTTGTTAGAAGGCTTTTGAATGGTTTTTTAAGTATTCAAAGAATCCGGTTAATATTGAATTTTCGGTAAACTATTGCAGGGTTTCCTGCATGCTTGTATACTTTAGGAAGAGTATTTAAGTGTGTTCTTCAAGTGGAGGCGTTAATATGCAGGATTTACTGCGCAGTGTGTCAGATTCATATCCGGAATTTAGTTCAGGCCAGAAAAAAGTCGGAGATTTGTTTTTCAAAGAACCTATTTTCTTAGCTTTCTCTTCTGCACTTGAAGTCGGCAGACGCGTCAACGTCAGTGAATCGACAGTCATACGCTGGACACAAAAGCTGGGTTATAAAGGATATGCTGAATTTCAGCATGTCGTACAGCGGAAACTGGCGGAAGAACGACTGGAAAAAGCAGAACAGAAAATAGTTGAGCCTGCTGCCCAACAATCTTTTTTGATGAATTTGCTGGATGCCGATATTTCAACGATTGAAAAACTGAAAGAATCGATCAACGAAAAGGAACTTCTGCAGGTTGTCGATAAAATCAGTCAGGCTAACCGGATTTTCGTTACCGGCAATTTCTTCGATTACGGAATCGCCCATTGGTTTTCCAACTGGCTGAATCTTGCGCTTGATCACTCAGAAATGCTTTACCCTTCAACTGGAGAATATTACACACAGCTCTCCAAAATGGGCAAAGGGGATTTAGTCATTGCTTTCGTATTTCCCCGTTACACAAACCTAATCATCGATGCATTAAAAAGTGCCAAAGCACAAGGTGCGGATGTGGTTGTTTTGACTGATTCAACAGAATCTCCAGCTCTTGCCTATGCGGATTGTGCTCTTGCAGTGTCCGTGAATTCAAGTTTGAATATTGATTCCTACACCTCCGTCCATGCACTTTTGACATCGATCATGCGATTCATTTATGTCAAAGATCAAGAAAAAGTAAATGGCAATTGGGCAAAAGCAGAAGAAGTATACAAAGAGCGGAATCTTTTTATTTAAGCAAGCCAATGTATTGGGAAATTCCGAAACGCCTCGGCGATTTGGTCAAATAAAAACGAAAAGGGGAGAAAAAGATGAAAAAGAAATTATCATTTTTAAGTGTAGTTTTTTCCGCGGGAATGTTATTGGCAGCTTGTGGAGGGGATGACTCATCCAGTTCGGAAGAAGGATCAAGTACTGAGGGCGGAGGCAGCGATCTGAATTTGCTTGAAGAAGGTAAATTCACGACTGCATCAAGTGGTTTATACAAACCGTTCAGTTTTGAAGAAGGCGGAAATCTGGATGGATTTGATATCGATATCGGCAATGCCATTGCAGAAGAAATGGGGCTTGAGCCAAATCCGGTCACTACACCATTCGAAACCATCATTCAAGGGTTGAATACAAACCGCTTTGATGCAATTATCGGATCAATGTCTAAAACCGCTGAACGTGCGGAACAAGTCAGCTTTTCTGATCCATACTATTATTCAGGTGGAGCCATTTTCGTGCGTGAAGGAACTACAGATATCCAATCTGTAGAAGATTTGACGGATAAGAAAATCGGTGTAGTTGGTCAGACTACATATGATACGGTTGCTCAAGAATACACAGAAGACATCCAATACTATTCAAGTGACGTTGTTGCTCTGCAGGATTTAGCAATTGAAGGCCGCTTAGATGCTGTTATTACAGCAGACGTGGTAGGGTTTGAAGCGCAAAATGAAGGACTGGCAGTCGAAATGATCGGCGATCCGCTATGGGTCGAACAACCATCAATCGCTGTTCGCAAAGATGATGAGGCATTGCTTGAGGAAATTAATAAAGCCTTGGATACTATCATCGAAAATGGAACTTATGATGAGATTTCACAAAAATGGTTCGGCCGCAATCTCCTCGACATAGATCTTGAAGGCGTTGAAGTTCTCGAATAATTTTTTGAGATAAAGAGGAGTGGAAGGTATGCCAGAGATAATTACAACAGTTTACGACGTATTTATGCGCACGTATCCTGGATTTTTAGAAGCGACCGTCGTTACTTTGCAATTGACAGCTATTGGTGTCATTTTGGGAACGGTTATCGGACTTGTTTTCGCGCTGATGAAAATCTCAGGCTCTAAAATTTTACAGGCCATTGCCAACATTTACATCACAATTATTCGCGGTACTCCGCTGATCGTACAGATTATGTTCCTATACTTCGGGATTGTTGAACTTTATACAATGTCGAATTTCTGGGCCGGCGCTATAGCGCTCGGTGTCCATAACGGTGCTTATATCGCGGAAATTTTCCGGGGCTCAATCCAGGGTATTGATCCGGGACAGCGGGAAGCCAGTATGTCGCTGGGTATGGACCGCCGCCAGACAATGAGCCGAATCGTTTTTCCACAGGCTTTACGCCGTTCGATTCCGCCGCTTGGCAACCAGTTCATCATTACATTGAAAGATTCATCACTTGTTTACATCATCGGGGTAGCGGAAATCTTCTCACTTGGAAACCGTGAAGCCGCACAATCTTACCAGCCATTTGAATCGTTTTTGGTTGTTGCGCTCTACTACCTGGTGCTCGTAATGATTTTCACATTCCTATTGCGTTTGTATGAAAACAAACTCGATGTCGACAGAGCCTAAGGAGGGACTAACATGATTATTGGTGAAAACATTCATAAATCCTTTGGTGACCTCGAGGTACTGAAAGGTGTAGACCTTCATGTCAAACCCCAGGAAGTGGTTGTACTTGTCGGAGTCAGCGGCTCCGGAAAAAGTACGCTTCTCAGATGCTTTAATTTCCTGGAAATGATCAATGACGGAAAAATTACGATTGATGGCCATACGGTCAATCCGAAAAAGGATAATTTAACGAAAATACGTGCCGAAGTCGGCATGGTATTCCAGCATTTCAACTTGTTTCCTCATAAAACGGTGCTGGAGAACGTCATAGAAGCTCCAATCACCGTCAAAAAGATGAAGAAAGAAGCGGCTAAGAAGCTGGGAACAGAATTGCTGGAAAAAGTAGGCCTGGGTGATAAAGCCAATGTCTACCCGAGCAAACTTTCTGGTGGGCAAAAGCAGCGCGTTGCGATAGCACGTTCGCTTGCCATGCAGCCAAAAGTTATGCTGTTTGATGAACCGACTTCTGCACTCGATCCCGAACTTGTCGGAGAAGTGCTGCAGGTTATGAAGCAGTTGGCTGAAGAAGGAATGACCATGGTCGTCGTCACCCATGAAATGAAGTTCGCCAAAGAAGTGGCGGATCGCATCATTATGATTGATGAAGGCAAGATCATTGAATCGGCAGATCCGAAGAATTTCTTTGAAAATCCGCAAAATGAGCGAACCAAGCAATTTATTCAGCTGGTCGAATAATCAGTCACCATGCGGGATGAAAATACTAGGTGAAAAGGAAGGAATCGGTTCAAAGGAACTGATTCCTTCTTTCTTGTGGTATTTAACGTTTGCTGAGGAGGAATTTGGTTAAGTTATATAGTAATGGGAAAACTTGAGGAGGCAGAAGGGATGAAAATCAAAGAGATCATGACGACCGATGTCGAAACGTGTATGCCCGAATCAACGCTCCAGGAAGTTGCCTTAAAAATGCGGGAAATCAACGTGGGGTCTATTCCGATTTGTGAGGATGGCCGTTTGGTTGGAATTGTTACTGACCGAGATATTGTTGTCCGCGGCTTGGCTGAACAAATCCCTAGTGAGGCGCCTATTTCGGAAATTCTGTCAGCGGAAGTCGTTACGGGAACTGTAGACTTGACTGTTGAAGAAGCGGCTGAGATGATGGCCACCCATAAGATCCGCAGATTGCCTATCGTGACAGGAGAACAAGTAATCGGCATTGTTTCATTGGGGGACTTGGCAATAAGGGACGTTTCAGCAAACCATTATGCAGAGAATACCATTATTGAAATCTCGGAAGTGGAATAATAATAATCAAAAAAGCCGATTCGCAGTGAATCGGCTTTTTGAAGGAGTTTATTCAGCTTTTTCGATAAGAGAAGCAGAAATCATAGGCATCTCTTCTTCGGCCTTGCCTTCAAAAATGCCATCTGCTGTAATGCGGTCTCCGACTTCAACTGGTGTTTCCGCCATATTCCGAACATAAACCTGGCTTTCGCCATCTCCTATAATGAAGGAAGGAAAAGCGATGTCATCTGCCAGTTCTTCAACTGTTCCTTGAATCGATACGCCTGTGCCTGCTTCTATGTTTCCGGAAGACAGTTCATCAAAGCTTACAAATTCTGCATTCTCAGCTTCTTCTGGGGCCGTAGGGTCCAACTCTCCTTCTGGAGCAGTCACTTCTGTCTGGGTTTCTTCTGTAACATCGGGTGCTGTCCCTCCGCAAGCAGTTAATAAAAAGACCAGACTCACTGGAATTAGAACTTTGTACATAAACTCACACTCCTTAATAAATACGGTTAATTGACTTTACCCTTTACCGAATGCTTCCTAACACGGCCGACGAAGTTGTGGTTTTCTTTTCATTTACCCGTGTTCAGTGTATGGTGTGGAAAAGGGGTGAGGTGAAGAGATGGAATTGATTGAAACACCCAATTTGTTGGAAGAGAAAAACAAACATATTCAAAAAGCATTAAGTTTCGGCAAAACCAAAGTCGTGAACATGCAATTGCAGACAGGCGAAAAGATTGCTGAGCACGATTCTGCAGCTGATGTGGTCATTATTGTACGGAGCGGAAAAGTCTCATTTAATGTGGAAGGACAAACGGTGGAAGTTACACCTGATACCATTCTGCATCTGAATCCGAAAGAAAAACACAGCCTGACTGCAATTGAGCCAAGTGATTTGTTGGTTCTTCAAATTACTTCATGAAAAAAGCTCACGCTGAGAAAGCGTGAGCTTTTTTCATGGGGTTGAGCTGCTTCCGCTTTTCTTGTTGTCCAGCTCCAGCAGCCAGTCCCTCGAGTCGCTTCAGTTTTACCGAAAATGGCAAACAACGCCATTACCGGTAAAGCTTCCAACGCTTGTCGGAGCTAAACGGCTGCTTTCGCTTTTCTTGTCACCATTCAAAGTCTTCTGGATACTCCGCTTGGACAGTGATTTCATGTATCGACTTTTTATGGGGGGCAGCGGCAGCTAGAACCTGGTTGCGGAAGGCGGTATAGTCCTGGTCCTGCACTGCAATTTTCATGGCAATGGCAGAAAGGCTTTGTTCCCGCTGCTGTTTGGTCATGCCGATGTATTTCAGGTTTAAAAAGTCTACGTATTGGATGGCATAGTCATTAACGGTAACCGGCTGGTTAAAGGATTTCAGGATCATACCGAACTCCTCTTGAGGAACGTGCCCTTGCAGGCAGTCGAGTACCAAAGACTGGAAGCGGGAAATGACCGGTAAATGGGTGTCCCACAGCGGAAATTGTTTTTCTTCCTGGTAGAACTTAACAAAATCCTTCAAGGCAATAACCGCATATATCAATTCCGGCCAAAGAATTTCGGTTGAAAAGTAAATATTCTTATCAGGAGCGATAAAGCCATGCTGTTTCATCGTATGATCGTGAAGACCATTGAAAACGAAATCAACATTGCGGTCGCCTTGAGCTGCATGGCGGATTTCATAGGAAATGCCTAGAATCCGCATCCGGGATCCCTCATAACCGTAATACTGGTCTTCTTGCCCGATGACTCTGTAGATCGCCTGGTTCAGTTCATCCAAATCGAAATAGTCACCGCTGATTTTAACACCTGTATGGTTTGGCGTGCTTTTCATGGTCAACATGGCAATGTCCTCCTCAGCGTTTTGGTGTGTAATCGAGTTCAGCAAACAACTCGGTGCGTTCAGCATCGGTTAAATCGCGCCATTCACCCACAGCAAGATCTCCGAGCAGTATGTTCATGATGCGGACCCGTTGTAGAGCTCGGACTTCATAGCCGAGTGCTGTGCACATGCGGCGGATCTGCCGGTTCAATCCCTGCCGTATCGTCAGTTTAAAGGTATAAGTGGAGAGCTTTTCGGCTTTCGCCGGAAGGGTCTTTGTATCGAGTATTTCCACCCCTTCCTCCATTTTTGCCAAAAATGATTCAGTGATCGGCATATCGACTTTGACGATATATTCTTTTTCATGCTCGTTTTCAGCACGAAGAATTTCGTTGACGATGTCTCCATCGTTGGTTAATAGAATCAGGCCTTCTGAATCTTTATCGAGGCGGCCGATATGAAAAATGCGTTCGGAGTGGTTGACGAAGTCGACAATATTTCCTTCGATATGGCGTTCGGTCGTACTGGTGATGCCAACTGGCTTATTCAAAGCCAAATAAACATATTGCTGTTTCGGCTGTTCAATAACTTTTCCATCTACCTGGACTGTATCTCCAACTTCGACTTTACTGCCGAGTTCGGCAGGCTTTCCATTGATGGCCACACGTCCCGCTTCGATGAACTTATCGGCTCCGCGGCGGGAAGTGATGCCTGTTTCGCTTAAAAACTTATTGATTCGCATAATAAATTCCTTTCAATTCCGTATTTCCAGTTCTCGTTCTCATTATACATGAACTATAGGATGAATAAAAAATTTCGGTGTTCTACAGTTGCAATTTTTAGATTAGTTTGACAATATAGAAGGGAAGCTGTTATTGATGCGCCAAGGGGTATTGATTAAATGTAAGCGCGTACATAATGGTAAAAAGAAAAAGGGAGAGATGAGAATGGTCTATGCAATGCCAAACACGGAAGGTTCGAAAGTTACGTTTAAAGATAAGTACGAAAACTTTATAAATGGGGAATGGAAAGCGCCGGTAAAAGGCCAATACTTTGAAAACGTGTCACCGGTCACGGGCAAGAAGTTTACGGAAATCGCCCGTTCGACTGCTGAAGACGTGGAGTTGGCGTTGGACGCAGCGCATGCAGCCAAAGATGCCTGGGGGAAAACGTCGGTCACGGAACGGGCCAATGCCCTGTTGAAGATTGCGGACCGGATGGAACAGAACCTGGAAATGCTGGCCGTTGCGGAAACGTGGGATAACGGCAAAGCCGTGCGCGAAACCTTGAATGCCGATCTGCCATTGGCCATTGACCATTTCCGTTATTTCGCCGGCGCGATCCGTGCGCAGGAAGGGTCACTGAGCCAAATCGATAACGATACCGTCGCGTATCATTTCCACGAGCCGCTTGGTGTGGTCGGACAGATCATCCCGTGGAACTTCCCGATCTTGATGGCGGTCTGGAAATTGGCCCCGGCTTTAGCTGCCGGCAACTGTGTGGTATTGAAACCCGCAGAACAGACACCGGCAAGCATTTTGGTGCTGGCTGAATTGATCGGCGATATTCTGCCGCCGGGCGTACTGAACATCGTCAACGGTTTTGGCCTTGAAACCGGCAAGCCGCTTGCTTCGAGTCCGCGCATCAGCAAAGTCGCATTTACCGGTGAGACGACGACTGGGCGTATGATCATGCAATACGCTTCCCAGAACCTGATTCCGGTCACGTTGGAACTGGGAGGCAAATCACCGAACATTTTCTTCAAAGACATCATGGACCAGGACGATGCGTTTCTGGATAAAGCCATTGAAGGATTTGTCATGTTCGCCTTGAACCAAGGGGAAGTCTGTACCTGCCCGTCCCGTGTACTGATTCAAGAGGACATTTATGACGAATTCATAGAACGTGCACTAAAACGCGTAGCGGCCATCAAAACCGGGAACCCGCTTGATCCGGAAACGATGATGGGTGCGCAGGCTTCCACGGAACAGATGGAAAAAATCCAGTCCTATTTGGACATCGGCAAACAAGAAGGCGCCAAAGTGCTTGCAGGCGGTGACCGCAACATGTTGGATGGAGAGCTTTCCGAAGGCTTCTACATCCAACCGACTGTATTTGAAGGGCATAACAAGATGCGCATTTTCCAGGAAGAGATCTTTGGTCCGGTCGTATCTGTGACAACGTTTAAAACAAAAGAAGAAGCACTTGAACTGGCAAACGATACTTTATATGGTTTGGGCGCCGGAATTTGGACGCGCGACACCAATACGGCTTACCGTTTTGGCCGCGGCATCCAGGCAGGGCGCGTATGGACGAACTGTTACCACCAGTATCCGGCCCACGCCGCGTTCGGCGGTTACAAAATGTCCGGATTCGGCCGTGAAAACCATCTCATGATGCTCAATCATTACCAGCAGACGAAAAACATGCTGGTCAGCTACAGCGAAGACAAGCAAGGATTCTTCTGATCCCAAGGAATAACCAACCCACAGGAATTTCGAAGATTACCGGAAAGTAGGGATAGCAATGGTCGAACGCGTAATTGCGACAGATGCTGCTATTGAATTGATTCAATTGCTCAAGGAAAAGCACGGTCCGGTCATGTTTCACCAATCAGGGGGCTGCTGTGATGGCAGTTCCCCGATGTGTTATCCTGAAGGCGACTTGTTTATCGGAGATCAGGACATTCTGATGGGCGTCATCGGGGACAGCAAATTCTATATGCACAAGAACCAATTCGACTACTGGAGCCACACGCAATTGATCATTGATGTCGTGCCAGGGCGAGGCGGAATGTTCTCTTTGGAAGGAGTCGAAGGCAAGCGATTCCTGACAAGGTCACGTGCTTTCACTCCGGAAGAGGCCAAGGAACTACAGGAACAGGTTTAAAGGAAACCGGATGCTGATGCATCCGGTTTTTTTAATTCCGATACCTATTGAAAAGGTATAGAAAACCTAGATGAATCAAGGGGTGAAGATAGAATTCATGCTGGGAAAATGGTATAATTGCAGCATGAAAGGTGGTCATACAGTTGACGAAATTAGTGAACCGAGTTTCCCATGAACAAGCCAATCACGCGATTTCCTGCGCTTCACATTCTCTTGTTACGGAGGGGTTTGATGTAACAAATGAGGATGAGAATTTCGTTCGGTCGGTATTGACTGGTGAACGGACGGAGGCACAATTCCATCAGGCCATCAAAAGGAAGTTCGATGTCTAAGTATCAGCATACTTCAATGTATTGCTATCCTGGAACTGATGTATTGATCAATTTGTTTGATGTACAGGACGAAGAAAAACTGAAGGAGCTGGAGAAAGTCTATACACTGTTCCGCCTTTCGGAACTCCAGTTGCAGAAACCGGCAGATCCTGTGGATGCGAAGGCATTTTTAGCCATTCATCGATACTTGCTCCAGGATGTCTATCCATTTGCTGGAGAGTTGCGGCAAGAGATGATTTCAAAAGGTTCTTCATCTTTTGCGCATCCGAAACACATTGAGACGCATCTCATGAAAATTTTTGAAGAACTGAAAGCAGAAAATTACTTAAAAGACTTGCCGCGAAATGGGCTGGTTTCCCAGCTTGCCTATTTTCTGTCTGAGTTGAATGCCCTTCATCCTTTTCGGGAAGGCAATGGTCGCAGCATCCGTGAATTTGCGCGTCAGTTGCTCTTGAATGCAGGATATCGGCTGGATTGGGAAAAAGTACTGGAACCTGCAGAGATCATCAATGCTTTTGTCGATTCATTCAATAAGGACAACAACCGTCTGGAAAGGCTGTTGGATGAAATCATTACGCGGTAAAAATGCCAGCTGCTCAAAGAGCGCTGGCATTTTACGTGCTTTCTGGTGCCGGCTGAGTGCGAAGCCAGTCAATTCCAAATTCGACCAGAGGTTTCATTTCCGCAAGACGGATTTGGGCTTGTCCGAGCGATCCTTCGACAATGTTGCCAGGAAAGGCTTTCGCAATTTCCGGAAAACGATCCGAATCCATTTCTACGCAGTCGTAGGTCTGCCAGACCCTTTTTCCGTCGAGCAAAATAGCGGCGCCTTGTGGAGAAGTGACGCGGTGTTCCTGAACAAATTCAGCATAATGGAGAGCGGTGCATGAATCGAAACCGACGCCGATCAACAGAATTTTTACATGTGCCTGCATCATTTTTGCGAGTGGGGAGCGTTTGCCGAAGGAATCGTCAATCGGCTGTTCACTCATCCAATCGGCTGCCTGTCTGCCCCATGCGATAAAGGAGTGGGATGGATGCGGGCTTCGGATGGTCAACGGATGACGATGGAAACATTCCGCGATTTTTCCCATTCCGCGCATTCCACTTAAAAAAGGATCGAACGCAGGAAGTTCATCACGGATCGGCTGATGCCAATTTTCAGGGACCGGAGGCTCCATCCAGTAAACAGGGTCTGAGTTGTCTGCAGACTGTGCGGGCATAATTAATGTGCCCGCATCAGTGACAGTCTCCATTAAAGCTTCCACGACGGCTTGAGCGCCTCCAGCGACCCATCCCATGGACTTTAGTGAAGAGTGGACCATCAATGCGTCTCCAGAAGTGATGCCAAGCTGATGAAGCTGGCGTTTTAATGTTTCTTTCGATTGGAATTCAGGTGTGTTTAAAATATTCAATAACTCTGACATAAAGTATCCCTCCGATTTCACTATATTATAAAGGAAAGCCTGTTGTTTTGGGAAACCTCTGTCGACAGGGCAAATGAGAAAGGAATGAAGGCAATGGAAGCAAGATTTATGAAAGAATCCAGAACAATTCAAACGAAATTGGTGCTCCCTCCGGACACCAACCACATGGACTCCATATTCGGCGGAAAAGTATTGGCTTATATCGATGAGATCGCAGGAATTACAGCGATGAAGCATGCACGCCGCAAGGTAGTGGTGACAGCATCAATCGACTCGGTGGATTTTTTATCTTCGGCACGGGTCGGAGATGTATTGGAGCTTGAGGCGAACGTCACTTCAACGGGCCGGACATCTATGGAAGTATATGTTCGGGTAAAATCACAAAACCTGCAAACGGGGGAAGAAAAACTGACAACGGAATCATTCTTGACGATGGTAGCAATGGGGGACGACGGGAAACCAACTCCTGTGCCGGCTGTTGTGCCGGAATCCGAAGGGGAAAAGCTGTTTTTTGAAACAGCGCCCGCAAGACGTGAACACCGGAAAAATCGAGTGAAAACACCAAGATGATAAAAAGGTGCCTGGATGTTTGTCCATGCACCTTTTCTATCTTCCGACTGATTCCTTGGAATTGACGTTTTCCAGCGCATTGCCCGGTTCGCTGCTTATGACCGACAGGCTGCCGTCTGTTTCCAAAACGACAGCTGCCACTTTTTCAGTAGAACCTGAGCCGGAATTTCGGATAGCCTGCAAAATTTCAATTTCTTTGATCCGTTCTTTTTTCATTGCACTTCTTATAAATTGGCCATTCAGAAACAACAGGCGTGGTTCCGATTTGATGACGTTATTGAACCAGTCGGAATGGACAGCAAGAAGGGTAATGACATACTGCAATAGAATCAGTAGAGCGAATGCAGTCAGCCCTTCAAGCAGGCTGATGCTGCTGTCCAGTAGAATAGTGGCCAATGTTGAGCCTAAAGCCACCGTTACGACTAAATCAAAAGCGTTTAATTTAGTCAACGTGCGTTTACCGGAAATGCGTAGAAAAATGATTAAGCCGATATAAGCAAGAAATCCGACTGTGACGATCCGAATAAAGCTGTCGAGAGTAATTTCGAACATTTTATCCCTCCTTCTGAAAAGGGTTTTGATAATTTTATCCACATGTTGATAAGTTTTATTTATTCTTAAATATCAACAAAATTCAAACATCTTATCCACATAGCACACATTATTTGTTGGTTTATTGTGCATAAGCATAAAAATATGGAGGTTTTTATGAAAAAATGCAGGATTGTGGACAGTTCTGCCGTTACTCGTTATGATTCCCTGTAAAGTTATCAACAAACGCCAAAAACCTAAATTGCTGAACTCCTTCCTATTTTGGAAGGGAAGACATACATCACTTGAATTTCAGTTGGGAGTGATTGAGGATGGCATCGTTCTTGAACGTACTTTGCCTTTTGGGTCTGGTGATTTTTGCTGCAGGAATCGCTCTGTCTTTGCTGACGCTGGCCAATTTTGTTTTCGGCTTTACCGACGGTTTATGGCTGCGTATCTACTTCATACGCTTTTATTTATTTTTGGCGGTTTCCGGTATTCTGTTGTACATCCTCATTACATTCCGAAGAAAAGACGATGAAAAAAAGGAGTAGCCGAAGCTACTCCTTTTTGCTGCTTTAGCAGTCATGAAGGAAAAATCCTTCAAGCTGGTTAAAGCTTATTTTTTTGCTAGCAATTCTTCGAAATAAGCTCCGAATTCTTTTGAACGCTTCAAGATTGTGCTTGAAGACACGCCGAATTTTTCGCTTAAATCTTTTGCAGATAGCATAGGGCCTTTGATCAGCTCATGGTCCTGCAGGAATCTCCAATATCCGGCTACAAGAGCTTCCGGTTTTTGGACAGTCGGCTGCTGGCTGACAAGATAGCTGTTCAAGATGCTTGTAACATTGCTGACGGTCTCTTCATCAAAATCCGCCTGCTCAATATGCTTATCCAGTTCTGCCATAACAGAATCGTGTTCAGGAGAAAGCTGAATGCTTTCTTCTACACTTCCAGTTGAATACTTAACGATTTGTTCGACAACTGCTAAGTAGTTGTCACGCAGGTAGCTTTCATCCTGCGAAGCATTTTCAGAAGCGATTTGAGCTTTCAACTGCTCGAAGAACGGTGCGAATTCACCGACAACCGTCAAATAACCGTTGAGGAATAGTACACCTTTTTCTCCCACGCGAGAGTCCGGAAGCAGGATGGCCAATAAGCCTTGCCCGTTTTCCATATCTGTTGGAGGCTGATCGGCCATTTCAAGTGTTTCGTTTGTAAAGACATCGGTGAACTGTGCTTTTTCCGCATCGCCCTTAACATATTGGCCAAGGAACACTTTCACGTCTTTCCAGTCTTCCAGCACTTCTTTGGTCGAAGGACGCTGGGCAAGTTCGATTTGTTTCGCTAAGAATTCTTCCCATAGTTCAGGTTTTTTCATGAACAGGAAGTTTTCGATTACGAAAGCCTGTGCATCGTTTTCAGCCATTGATTGCATCAAGCGTGGCTGCCATTCTTGCTGAAGTTCGCGGAATTCTGCAAGTTGTTCCTGGTTTGGATTTTCCGAGAAGAACTGTTGGCGTACTTTGAACAGTTCATCATTCACCAAATCATTGATGGATACAGTTTGCTGTTTTCCGTGACATTTTTTGTATTTTTTGCCGCTGCCACATGGGCATGGATCATTTCTTCCTACCATTCTAATCACCTACATTTTTTATTGAGTGTAACATAAAATTGCGATACGCTCAAAAGTCTGACGATTCAGACGGGAATCGGCCGTATGAAAAAGGGTGTAAGGCTGCTGATGCTGTACCGAATAAGGAGTTGGGCAACAGACAATTCGGACTGGAAAAATCTTAAACACTTTTGGGATTCATTAGGTATTAGAGAATCGAAAGTATGCACAAATTGGCATGCGTATTATAATTAAGAAAGAATAAGCAGGAGCAGGAGGGGACGATGTGTTTGAAGATCCGGTAAAAGAGTTTATTTCCTGGATGCGGGTCATCTTTTTGACTGTGCTTATCGTCTTGGGATCACGGTATTTTCTGTTTGAACCGGTAGCTGTCCATGGAGAATCCATGATGCCCACGTTCGAAGAAAATGACAAAGTCATGCTTTTTAAGATTCATACGATAGAAAATTTTGACATGATCGTCTTCAAAGCACCCAATGGCGTCAATTTCATCAAACGGGTAATCGGTGTTCCAGGAGACCGCATTTCAATGAAAGACGATCAGCTGTATGTGAACGGCACTCCCCAAGCGGAACCTTATTTGGATAAGAACCGGAAAGCGGCGGAGCAAGAAGGATTGATGCAGCTGACTGAAGATTTCCAGGAATTTGTCGTACCTGCCGAATCTTATTATGTATTAGGGGATAACCGCTTAAATAGCATGGATTCCAGGGTTTTGGGTTTTATTTCTAAAGACTCAGTCCTTGGTGAAGTGAAAATCAGGTTGTCGCCTTTCGAGCATATCGGTTTTGTGAAATGAATCAGATGTGGACAATCTTCTCAATTTTTAAAAGGACAGCAGCCCCGTATTGGGACGCTGTCCTTTATGCACTCTAAAATAATTTCAAAGCTTCGATGCGATTGACCGCTTCAATGATGCGGGTTTCATCAACCAGTAATCCGACACGGACAAAACCTTCTCCAACATCGCCGAAACCACTGCCTGCCGCAACTGAAATATCTGCTTTCTCAAGAAGGAAGTCGGCAAATTCCACGCTGGTGAAACCTTCTGGAACCGGCAGCCAGGCAAAGAAAGAGCCTTGTGGTGCTTTAATGTTCCAACCGATCCGCGCGCATTCAGCCACCAGGACGTTGCGGCGTTTTTCATAAAGGCCGACCAATTCATCTACGCATTGCTGGTCGGCATTCAACGCCTCTGCCGCAGCCAATTGGACGGCAGGGAACAAACCGGCGAAAAAATGGTCCTGGATCAAGTTCAAGGCTTCAATCATTTTGGAATTGCCGACAGCAAATCCGATGCGCCAACCTGCCATGTTGTAAGTCTTCGATAAAGTGTACATTTCGATGCCAACTTCTTTAGCCCCTTCAGATTGAAGGAAACTGACCGGTTTTTTTCCGTCAAACCCGACAGCTCCATAAGCGAAATCATGGACAACCGCAATGCTGTTGTCCTTGGCGAATTTGACTGTCTCATCAAAGAATTCTTTAGTCGCTACTGCACCGGTCGGATTGTTCGGGTAGTTCAAATACATCAGTTTGGCGCGTGAGCGGATGCTTCCAGTCAACTCGGCATAATCCGGCAAATAGCCATTTTCCGGATTCAGCCTCATCAGCTCATACCCGATGTCTGCGAGCGGGGCACCCGACAAGTAATCCGGATAACCGGGATTCGGCAGAAGTAATAGATCATCCGGATCCAACAGAGCCAAGGGCAGCTCAACAAGTCCGATTTTCGTTCCTGCCAAGATTGCCACTTCGAGGTCAGGATCGATATCCACACCATACTCGCGTTTGTAAAAATTCACAGCGGCTTGACGCAGTTCCGCTATACCGCGAAAAGGTGAATATTTATGCGTTTTTGGATCAGCCGCAGCAGTTTGCAGGGCTTTGATAATATGGTCGGGCGTCGGCTGGTCCGGATTGCCTTGGCCAAGATTGATGACATCGCGTCCTTCAGCGATTGCTTTGCTTGTTTTGGCCACCAGTGAAGCAAAAAATTGAGTGGGCAAGTTTTGGAGCCGTTTTGAAAAGTCCATGTGATTCTCCTTATTTTCGAAATAATTGCACTTCTACTTCAAATCTTATAGAGTTGAAGGTAACTTGTCTAGTGGAGGAGAAACGAATGAAAATTGCATGCGTTCAAATGGATATCGCTTTTGGTCAGCCGGAATTGAATTATCGGAAGGTCCTGGATTATTTAACGGAAGCGGCCAGCAATGGAGCGGAGACGATCGTCTTGCCTGAAATGTGGAATACAGGATATGCATTGACCGAACTGGATACATTGGCAGACAGCACAAACCGGACAGTGGAATTGCTCAAAAGTTTTGCGAAAGAGCATAAAGTCAATATTGTGGGTGGCTCTGTTTCGACTGAAAAAAACGGCGGATTTTACAACACGATGTACGTTGTCGACAAAGACGGCGGGCTGGTTTCGGAATACGATAAAGCCCATCGTTTTTGTTTAATGGATGAACATATCCATCTTGAAGAAGGCGATACACTTGGCACATTCGAATTGGATAATCAGACATACGGAGGCGTCATTTGTTACGATATCCGTTTTCCAGAATGGATCCGTGCCCAGGCGCTGAACGGTGCAAAACTTGTATTTGTATCAGCGGAATGGCCCGAAGCGCGGATTGATCATTGGCGCATCTTGTTACAGGCACGCGCCATCGAAAACCAAATTTTTATTGTCGCCTCGAACCGTATCGGCAGTGATCCAAACAATGAATTCGGCGGCAGCACGATGGTGATCGCCCCCTGGGGAGAAGTTCGTTTGGATATGAAGAAAGAGGAAGGCATTGGTTATGCAGAAATCGATTTGGATGAAGTAGAGGAAGTCCGGAAGCGCATTCCGGTATTCGCCGATCGCCGTGAGCAATTGTACGAAAAATTCAAAAAGTAGATTGACACTCGCTGGGGATGCCTGTAACATAAAATTCAATTAAATAACTTAAACTTATCAAGAGAGACTGAGGGACAGGCCCTGTGACGTCCGGCAACCCCCGATTGGGAAGGTGCCAAATCCAACGGAACCCAATGTTCCGAAAGATAAGTCGAGAAACTAAATTTTTCGATGCTTCTTTCTTGATGAAAGAGGCATCTTCTTATTGGCGGGAGGAAGCTATGATACAGATTGAGAAATTGACGAAAACCTACACAACTAAGCATGGCACCGTCACTGGAGTGGATAATGTTTCATTGGAAATCGGAAAAGGTGAAATTTTCGGCATCGTCGGCTATTCAGGTGCCGGCAAAAGTTCGCTGATCCGTTGCATCAACTTGCTTGAACGGCCGACTTCCGGCAGCGTCACAGTAGATGGCAATGATTTGACCAAACTAAACAGTGAAAAATTGAGAAAAGCCCGTTTGAAAATCGGTATGATTTTTCAGCATTTCTACCTGATCAGCCAAAAGACGGTGTACGACAATATCGCTTTTGCGCTTCGGGCTGCAGGCACCCCATCTAAAAATCTGAAAGGCCGCGTAGAAGAATTGTTGGAAATGGTCGGTTTATCAGATAAACGCGATGTTTATCCAGCTCAATTGAGCGGTGGACAGAAACAGCGTGTTGGCATCGCACGGGCATTAGCCAACAATCCGGCCGTTTTATTATGCGACGAAGCTACGTCGGCACTGGATCCGAATACCACATTGTCCATTTTGCGTTTATTGAAAGACATCAATCTTAAATTGAACATCACAATTGTACTGATTACCCACGAAATGAATGTCGTCAAGGAAATCTGTGACCGCATGGCCGTCATGCAAGGTGGCCGTGTCATTGAAGAAGGTCAGGTCTACGACATTTTTGCAGATCCTCAAAAGGAATTGACTAAGGAATTCATCTCCAGCGTCGTCTCTTTCAATGTTCCGGAACACCTGTTGAGCGAATTTACGGGTACAGTAGTGAAAGTATTGTTCAAAGGGGGAGTGGCCGGAGAAGGCGTAATTTCCGATATGCTGCAGAATTATCCGGTCAAAGGAAACTTTTTGCATGGAGCAATTGAGTACATTCAGGAAAGGCCGCTTGGCGTTTTTATCATGGAGTTGAAAGGGACTTCTTCTGACGTCATGGATGCATTGAAGTATATGGAAAGCAGATCGGCAATTGTGGAGGTGATTCCGAATGGGCGTTGAATGGGGACGAATTATTGAATTATGGCCCGAAATACAGACTGCTTTTTTTCAGACACTGACAATGATTGGGATTTCCTTAGCAGTGGCTTTGATTGTCGGCCTGCCTTTGGGAATCTTGCTGTTCATTACAGACCGCGGCTTATTTCTTGAAAACCGGCCGGTCAATGCTGTGATTGGTTTTATCGTCAATATTGTGCGTTCTATTCCGTTTATCATTTTGTTGGTGGCACTTATCCCGCTGACGAAACTTATTACAGGAACAACCATTGGCCCGATTGCGGCGAGTGTGTCCCTATCGGTTGCGGCGATTCCGTTTTTCGCACGTATTGTGGAAAACTCACTGCGTGAAATCGATAAAGGCGTCATTGAGGCAGCGATTGCCGTGGGTGCCACACCATGGATGATCATCAAAGACGTTCTGCTGCCGGAAGCGAAAGCAAGCATTATCCAGGGGGTGACATTGACCATCATCAGCCTGGTCGCCTATTCTGCGATGGCAGGCGTAGTAGGCGGCGGAGGCATTGGAGATTTGGCCATCCGCTTCGGCTATTACCGCTACGATAATACGATCATGATTGTTACTGTTGTCATTTTGATTGTGTTGGTCCAATTGATTCAACAAGCTGGCGACTATACGGCGAAAGCCATCGATAAACGATAAGGGGAGAATGACATGAAAAAATTAGGATTTATTTTAGCAGCAAGCGCATTGGCTTTGGCAGCATGCGGCAGTGGAGAAGAAAGCGGCTCTGAAGGAACTGGAGGAGAAGCTTCGAAGGACATTAAACTAGGGGCTACTGCAGGTCCATACAGCGACATGCTGAGCAAAGCTATTGTGCCTGGACTTGAAGAAAAGGGTTACACAGTGGAATTGGTGGAGTTCAGCGATTACATTCAGCCGAACGTAGCACTTGATGGTGGCGATATTGATGCCAACCTGTTCCAGCACACGATTTACCTGGAAAACTTTGAAAAAGAGAATGGCATGGACCTATCCGCACTGATTACGGTGCCAACAGCGCCTATGGGCCTCTACTCGAACCAATACGATTCTTTGGAAGCAATTGAGGATGGAGCAACCATTGCGATTCCGAACGATCCGGTCAACGGTGCACGTGCTTTGCTGATGCTGCAGGATGAAGGCTTAGTCGAGTTGGATCCGGAAGCTGAAGTGCTGCAGGCGTCCGAAAGAGATGTTATTACAAATGAGAAAAACTTGGAATTTCAGCCGATCGAAGCAGGCCAATTGCCGCGGGCAGTTGATGGTTCCGACTTGGCGGCTGTACCCGGAAACTTTGCAATAGCTGCTGAAATGGATCTATTGGATGCATTGGCACTTGAAAACATGCCGGACCAATACCGCAATGTGGTGGCGGTCAACGCAGAAAATGAAGGCAGCGAATTGGCAAAGGATTTAGTGGAAATTGTGGAATCGGCTGAATTTGAAGCAGTCATTGATGAAGAATTTGAAGGATTCGGCAAGCCGGAATGGATGGCTGAATAAAAATTTCGATACAGAAAGCCGCTCCAGCGAAAAAATCTGGAGCGGCTTTTTTATGTTGAACAATGTCAGGAAATGGTCTTGACCATATGATGGAAGGGCTCACCGATAATGGTCCAAGGCTCCGTTATGGAATAGCCCAGGCGTTTGTAGAGGCGGATCGCTCCTTCTTTACCAATATCCACATTCAACGAGAGTTTGCCGCCTCCTTCAGCCAACACGCGTTCTTCTGCGAATTCAAATAGCTTTGAGCCGATTCCTTGCCCCTGGTAGGCTGGATCGACTGACACAGTATCGATATACCATTCGTCAAGATGGGCTTCCGGTTCAATCGAACGATCATGGCCTTGCTTTTTCAGTTGATCAATTAAATAGCGGTCCAGGGCTTCAGCTTGATTGCCGTGATAGAGCACCAAGGCGCCCGCAATAGTGCCATTGACTAAAGCGGTGTAGGTATAGTGATAGCTATGGCGTGTATGTTCCCCGCGTACCATCTCCGCAACTTTTTCCAATACGGCCCCTGGCTCTTTTTGTGCCGTCATATGATCGGCGATTTCACCGATGGCATTAATAATGAGCGGCGCTACGTTTTCTGCGTCTTCTGGCCGTGCTTGTCGTATAATGACATTCATACGGTATTCCTCCTTTTCTTACTCAACAATTAAATTATAGCAAGGAAGAAGCCATTTAACATGAAGGAGGTCAACAGATGGTAAAAACAAAGCACGTCCTGACATACGGAGATGCATTTGTGGATTATATCGCAGCGGATACTGATAATTCTTCGTTCAACCGCCATTTGGGTGGAGCGACAGTGAACGTGGCTGCAGGCATCAGCCGGTTAGGCCTGTCCTCGAGGTTTATCACCATAACAGGGGATGATGAGACATCGGCTTTTGTACGCAACGAACTATTGAAAGAAGGCGTGGATTTATCGCACGCTATTCAGGTGCCTGAAAAGCGGGTAAGCGGTGTTTATATCCACCTGACACCTGAATTTGACCGTGTGTTTGCAGATTATGTCAATGAAACGCCCGATCTTCAAGTTGGAGGACACGAACTGGAGAAAAAGGCTTTTGAAAAGGCCAGCATTTTTCATTTTTGTTCGGGAACCCTATTCCATCCCGAAGCGAGGGAGACGACCCGGAAAGCTCTGGAACTGTCAAAAGAACATGGTGTCCTATGTTCATATGATGTCAATATTCGTCCATTGCGCTGGGAAAGTGAAGAGCTTTGCCGTGAAACAGTTCTCGAATTTCTGCCATCAGCAGATATCGTCAAACTGACGACAGCAGAATTGGATTTCTTAATGGAAACTGAGTCTATGGAGGAAGGGCTTGAACGGTTGTCCGGTTTTGCTATTCCTTTGGTTTTTGTAACGGATGGTGAAAATGGGACGCATGCTGTTTTCCAGAATAAAGTTCATCATGTGCCGGTTGTTCCGGTACAGCAAGTGGACACTACGGGAGCAGGAGATGCTTTTATGGCAAGTGTCATCCGCCACGTCCATTTGCAAGGCTTGCCTGGTACGGAGCAGGAGGTCATTGCCTGTGCTGATTTCGGCAACAAATTGGGAGCGCTTTGTGCGACAAAGGCCGGTGCGTTGACGGCGATGCCGCGCATTGAAGAAATAGCAAAAATCACTAATCAAGGGAGTGGAGCGTTATGACATTGCATAGCTTTCATTTAAAAGCAGATTGGCCAGGTCTCCGCAATGATGTGGGAGACATTGAAGTCGGGGGGCTAAAAACCCAAATATCCATTCCGCCTGAAATGGATGGACCGGGAATTGGTACAAATCCAGATGAAATGCTGTTGGGCGCTGCCGCGACTTGTTACATTATTACACTTGCCGCAATGATGGAACGCAGCAAATTGGAAAAGCAGTCTCTGACGATGGAATCAGAAGGGATTGTGGAAGTGGAAAAAGGCGTTATCACTTACAAACGCATCATCCATAAACCACTTGTGGTCCTGATGGCCGATGCTTCCGAAAAGGACTTGGCTTTAGCACAGAAGCTGGCTGAGAAAGCCGAAAGCTCCTGCATGATTACACGGGCCATCAAAGGCAATGTGGAAATTGAATTGCAGGCTCAGATTACAACAGGAAACTGAATTTCAAGAAATCCTTCATCTTTCATAGATGAAGGATTTTTTTCGCTGTCTTTTGCTTCAATGTTTATATGGATATATACCGGGTAGGGTACTTAGAAAGTGAAACTAAAAGGAGGAACAAGATGATGTTTAATTACACAGTGGATACATCAAAAACAGTCAGTGAAGCGGTTGAAGCTTTAGAAGAGAATTTGAAAGCAGAGAAATTCGGTATTCTCTGGAACTTTGATTTAACTGCCAAGCTCCAGGAAAAAGGAGAAGATTTTGATACCCCCTACACCATTTTGGAAGTTTGCAACCCGAAAGAAGCGAACCGTGTTTTATCGGAAAACTTGATGATCGGCTATTTCCTGCCATGCAAAATCGTTGTCTATAAAGAAAGCGATGGAGTGAAAATCGGAATGCCGAAGCCTACTGCCCTAATCAGCATGGTGGAAGACGAGAACATCAAATCGATTGCTGAAGATATTGAAGAGCGATTGATCAAGTGCATCGATCAATCTGCATAACTTGCTGCGCGGTCTGCGGACAGTTGATTTAACCATGTTTCTTAAATCGATTTTATTGCGAGCTAATAGGTTGACTTAATACCCTTAGGGGTATAATATAGGGGTTAGTTAAACATCCTTATATTATTTATGGGAGGCATAGTTAAGATGAAATACGACAAACTTGTTGAGAATCGATTGAAAAGAATAGAAGGCCAACTTCGCGGTGTCATCAAAATGGTTGAAAATGATGGAGAATGCAGAGACGTAGTCATGCAGCTGTCCGCGGTAAGAAGCGCAGTTGATCGCGCCATTGGTGTTATTGTCAGCGATAACCTGGAGACATGTGTACGCGAAAGCATCGAAAAAGGCGAAAGCACTGAAGGCATGGTAAAAGAAGCTGTCGACTTGCTAGTGAAAAGCAGATAAAGAAATTTTTGTTTGACTTTCAGAAAGATATGCTTTAATATACCCTATGGGGTATGAAAGAAGTGCGGCGCCACTATAAAACGTCATTTTTTTTCGAAATAAAATATACCCCCACGGGTAATTGGAAATGGAGGCAATAAAATGGCACAAGAACAAAAGAAGACGACAATCGTATTATTCAGCGGGGATTACGATAAGGCAATGGCAGCTTACATTATCGCCAACGGTGCTGCTGCATACGATCATGAAGTGACAATCTTCCATACATTTTGGGGATTGAATGCATTACGGAAAGAAAATCCGCCAGCGTTGAAAAAAGGGCGTCTGGAAACGATGTTTGCGAAAATGATGCCAAGAGGTGCAGATAAACTTGGTTTATCGAATATGCAGTTCGGCGGAATGGGACCTAAAATGATCAAGCAAGTCATGAAAAAGCATAATGCACTGACTTTGCCCCAATTAATTGAAATGGCAGAAGAACAGGACGTAAAAATGATCGCTTGTACGATGACGATGGACCTTCTTGGTTTGCAGAAAGAAGAACTATTGGATGGAGTCGAGTATGCAGGAGTCGCTGCTTATCTTGGAGATGCCGAAGACGGCAACGTCAACCTATTCATCTAATCGCATTTACAGCAGAAGGGAAAGGTGCAGCATGGAATGGATACTTATGGGTTCTAATTGGAGCGGCAGCTCTTTGGATAGCTTACCGATTTACTTCACCGGCTAAAGGAATTCAGTCGATATCTACAGAAGAAATGAAAACGCAGCTTGGCAAGAAAGATAAGCAGTATATCGATGTTCGGACACCGGGAGAGTTCAAAGGGAACCACATTAAGGGTTTTAAGAACATCCCATTAAATGAGTTGCCAAAACGGATGAATGAACTGTCAAAAGAAAAAGAAGTACTGGTCATTTGCCAAAGCGGTATGCGCAGCAGCAAAGTCAGCAAATTATTGAAGAAGAACGGATTCACCACCATCACAAATATTAGAGGCGGTATGAGTAGCTACCGCGCATAAAGGAGAAATTATAATGAAAACAATGACAACTCAGCAAGTTCGGGAATTAGTGGAAAGCAAACAAACAATCAATTTGATTGATGTTCGGGAAACCAATGAAGTTGCAGCCGGGAAGATTCCAGGCGCTATCAATATTCCTTTGGGCTTACTGGAATTTCGGATGAATGAGCTCGATAAATCGAAAGAATACATCATGGTTTGCCGTTCAGGCGGACGCAGCGGACAAGCCACCAGCTTTCTTGAAAATCAAGGGTATAAGGTGACGAACATGGATGGTGGAATGCTGGATTGGAATGGCGAAACCAACTAAAGAACTGCCGAAAACAGATGAATTTTATAGGGGGAACTTAAATGGTACAGACTGACGTAACATTAGATGCAAAAGGGCTGGCATGCCCAATGCCGATTGTGAAAACGAAAAAGATGATGAAGACGATGGATTCAGGAAAAGTATTGGAAATCCTTGCAACAGATAAAGGTTCAACAGCTGATCTGCAAGCATGGGCAAAGAGTTCAGGCCATCAATATATCGGCACTGAAACCGAAGGGGACGTCTTACATCATTTCCTTCGCAAGGATGGAGCAGGAGCTCCGGAAGAAACCATCACTATTCCAGAAATTTCACTGGCTGATTTCACTCAAAAGGTGGAAGCTGATGAACACATGACAATTTTGGATGTCCGTGAAAAAGATGAATTTGAAGAAGCCCATATTCCGGGAGCAATCCATATCCCTCTAGGCGAAGTCGAAGCACGAATGGATGAATTAGCCAAAGAAGATGCAATTTATATCATTTGCCATTCAGGCAGAAGAAGCGGCATTGCAGGAGATATGATGGCCAAAAATGGTTTTGGCACTTTATACAATGTAGTACCTGGTATGAGCAACTGGACAGGGAAGACAGAGTAAAAAAATTTAGAAAAATATATACCCCTGGAGGTAATTCTAATATGACTGTAAAAGCGATGAAAGCAAGTGAAGTAGCAAAGAAAGTAGTGAACAATCAGCCATTGTTCATTCTGGATGTACGAAATGGAGATGCCTTTGCTGATTGGAAAATCGAAGGCGGGAATATCCAGTATATAAATACACCTTATTTCGATTTATTGGACGGCGTCGAAGAAGTGGTTTCAGAATTGCCGACAGATAGAGATATCCTGGTAGTCTGTGCAAAAGAAGGCTCTTCCGTCATGGTGGCAGAAATGCTGTCAGAGGAAGGCGTTGACGTGGCCTATCTTGAAGGCGGCATGAAAGCTTGGAGTGAGCACCTGGAACCAGTGAAAGTCGGTGAATTGCAAGGCGGCGGCGAATTGTATCAATTTGTTCGTCTTGGCAAGGGATGCCTGTCGTACATGGCCATCTCTGAAGGGGAAGCCGCTATTATTGATGCAACCCGCATGGCAAATATCTTCTTGGACTTCGCGCAGGAAAAAGGCGCAACGATCAAACATGTATTCGATACACATTTGCATGCGGATCATATTTCCGGTGGCCGTGCAATTGCAGCAGCAACAGGGGCAAGCTATTATTTGCCGCCTAAAGATGCAGAAGAAGTAGTGTTCGACTACACAGCTTTGGAGAATGGCTTGGAAGTGGCAATCGGAAGCTCGAAAATTGAAATTGAAGCGTTGTATTCACCGGGGCACACGATTGGATCTACATCATTCATCGTAGACCAACAATATTTGATGACAGGTGATATTTTATTCATCGACTCTATCGGCAGACCGGACCTTGCCGGCTTGGCTGACGACTGGGTTGGAGATTTAAGGGAATCATTATACACACGTTATCAGAAATTGGCGGATGAGCTCATTGTATTGCCTGCTCATTTCATGATCATCGAAGAATTGAACGAAGATGGCAGTGTCGCTAAAAAACTGGGCGATCTGTTCAAGGAAAACCACGGCTTGAATATCGCAGATGAGCAAGAATTTCGAGATATGGTTACCTTGAACTTGCCGCCGCAACCAAATGCTTATCAGGACATCCGCAAAACGAATATGGGAAAGATTACTCCTGACGAAGAAGTACAGCGTGAAATGGAAATCGGGCCAAACCGTTGTGCAGTTCGTTAAGCAACGATTTATGGCAATCGATATTCCGCAAAACAGCTGGCTTGCCTGGTGGCCTGTGTTGCTTTGCTTCATATTCAAGTGGCAGCTAAGCACCGAATCTTATAGAGAAAGAAACTTAACATTAAATAAAACCCAAAAGGAGAGATTTTGATGAACGCAGATAAAGTATTAGACGCAAAAGGGCTGGCATGCCCGATGCCGATCGTAAAAACAAGAAAAGAAATGAAGGAAATGGAAAGTGGGCAGGTTCTTGAAATCCTGGCAACCGACACAGGCGCAAAGGCGGATCTGGTTGCATGGGCAAAATCAGGTGGACATGAGCTGCTGGATTCGCAGGAAAATGGCGATGTCTTTACATTCTGGATCAAGAAAGGCTAAGAGCCGGATTAAAGGGCATCGCCATGATGTCCTTTTCCCTTTTAGAGAGGTGAAAAGAAATGAGTCTGGACTTTATGATTGTCATTTTTCTCATTGGTTTTGTAGGTTCCTTCATCTCCGGAATGGTAGGAATCGGCGGTTCGATCATCAAGTATCCGATGCTGCTCTATATACCGGTGATGCTGGGCTTTACTGCATTCAGCGCACACGAAGTTTCGGGCATCAGTGCCATCCAAGTCTTTTTCGCGACCATTGCGGGGGTTTGGGCCTACCGTGGCAGCGGTTATTTAAATAAAACCTTAATCGCTTATATGGGGGGCGCCATTTTAGTGGGCAGTTTCATCGGCGGCTATGGTTCGACTTTGCTGTCTGAGCAGGCCATCAATATTGTCTATGCAGGATTGGCCACCATTGCAGTCGTGATGATGTTCATGCCGAAAAAAGGCGTCGATGACATCCCGCTTGACCAAGTGTCTTTCAATAAATGGCTGGCAGCAGGATTGGCGTTTATCGTCGGTATTGCCGCTGGAATTGTGGGGGCGGCTGGGGCCTTCATCCTTGTGCCTATCATGCTTGTTGTCTTAAAAATTCCAACTCGAATGACAATTGCGACGTCGCTTGCGATTACGTTTTTGTCATCCATTGGTTCGACAGTCGGCAAAATCGTTACGGATCAGATCCTTTATGGACCGGCAGCTGTCATGATTGTTGCAAGCATACTCGCAGCACCCCTTGGAGCGAAGCTGGGACAAAAAATGAACACCAAGTATCTACAGTGGATTTTGGCCTTGCTGATTTTAGGCACAGCCATTAAAATTTGGACAGATATCCTGTAATGCAAAAGAGAGGGCGCCCTTTAAAGGCGTCCTCTCTTTTTCGATCAGTCGATGCTTTTGGAACTTATTTTCTCGATTCGGTCCGATGGATAGGTATAATTGCCGGTCCGTTCGATTTGAGCCACTTCATACATAGCGAGCGCGACGTCCCTTGCTTCGACAGGTTTGTATTTCTTCATTTTCCCTTTCAACAATTTGCTGATGGCGGGGCTTAAGACAGTTGCGGCTTTTTCGCCTAAGCGGAATTCCTGGCGATCGCCGAGCAATAAAGAAGGCTGGAAAATATGAAGAGCAGTCAAACCGATTTTCTTCAAACGCACTTGAAGTTGTCCCTTGGTGCGGCTGTAGAAGACTTTTGACTCCGCATCCGCTCCTAAAGCCGTAATGATCAGAAAGTTCTTCACCTGCTGTGACTTTGCCAATTCAGCCATCTTCAATGGATACTCATAATCGACTTTTTTGAATGCATCCTGTGAACCTGCTTTTTTAATGGTGGTGCCAAGGCAGCAATAGACATCATCCACATCAAAGTGATGGGCATAGTCGTCCAGGCTATCAAAATCTGTGGCCACTTGTTCTAATTTTTCATGGGTTATGTCCAGTGGACGGCGAACCAGAATTTTCACTTCTTTGTAATGAGGGCTGTCTAAAAGGATATGGAGCAATTCGTTACCGACCAGTCCGCTTGCACCTGCCAGTAAAGCAGTTTTGTTAGTCATAGTGAACGACTCCTTTTTCAATGTGTTCTTTCTGTTAGAACCTACTATACCCCAATTTGCATGGAATTGTCTTTTTGCTTTTATTCTTTGGCTGAAGCAGTACAATAAGAATAAGACCGAAGGGGAGGAAGAAGTGCATGAAACCAGTGATCGTCGCTGAAAAACCAAGCCAGGCCAAAGCCTATGCCGAAGCGTTCAAGAGCGTGAAACGCGATGGCTATATTGAAGTCGCTCCCGATGCGATTTTTCCGGAAGGCGCCTATATCACTTGGGGAATCGGACACCTTGTGGAACTGAAAGAACCGAAGGCCTATGATCCGAAATGGGCCAGATGGTCGCTGGCTGCGTTGCCGATTTTGCCGGATACCTACCAGTTTCAAGTGGCAAGAGGCAAAGCCCAGCAATTTGGCATCATCAAAAAATTAATTTTTCAAACCGATACGGTCATCAACGCTTGTGATGTTGACCGGGAAGGATCCAATATATTCTATAGCATCTACTACCAGACGGGTGCAAAAAATAAAAAGATTAAACGATTGTGGATCAACTCGCTGGAAGCTGATGAAGTACGGAAAGGTTTCCAGGAATTGCGCGATAACCAGCAGGACCTGCTATTGTACCAGGAAGCCAAAGCGCGTCAGATCAGTGATTGGCTGGTGGGGATGAACGGATCCCGCCTGTATTCCTTATTGCTTCAGGAAAAAGGAATACGTGAAGTATTTGCGATTGGGCGTGTCCAGACGCCGACTGTATTTCTGATCTATCAGCGGGAAAAAGAAATTGAAGCATTTGTGCCGGAGCCTTTCTATGAAATTGAAGGCATATTCGATGCGGAAAAAGGCCGCTACAAAGGCAAGGCGAAGTTGCGGGCCAAAGAACGGAAAGAAGCGGAAGAGCTTTTGGCTAAACATACGATTGCTGCAAAAGAAGAAGGCGTTGTCACACAGGTGAAAACCACGGAAAAGCGTACACCGCCGCCACAGCTCCATTCTTTATCAACGTTGCAGGCAGCAGCCAACCGGAAGTGGAAATACAGTCCGGCGAAGGTATTGTCTGTCATGCAGGGCCTATACGAAAAAAAACTTGTCAGTTACCCAAGAACCGATACCCAGCATATTACGCCGGGCGAGTTCAGCTATTTGGCAGGGCAAGTTGAAAAGTATCAGAAGCTGATTGATATGCCTTTTCCGATCGCCTCCAAAGCACCGAAAAAGCGTTTTGTGGACAGCTCCAAAGTCCAGGAGCATTATGCCATCATTCCAACGAAAACCATACCGACAGCCAGAAAACTGGAAGGATTGGCGAAAGACGAACGCAATCTGTATGAAGAAGTTCTGCGGACGACGTTAGCGATGTTCCATAAAGATTACCGCTATGCTGAAACAAAAGTGACAACGGATGTTAAAGGGCTGGCATTTTTCACAACCGGCAAAACCGAACTCGAAAAAGGGTGGAAAGAGCTTTTCCCTCCTGCCAAAGAAGCAAAGGCAGAACCGTCTTTGCCCGAACTGAGGGAACAGGAACGGGTGAAAAGCAAAGTTGATATAAAAGAAGGCATGACAATGCCGCCAAAGCCTTATACAGAAGGCCAATTGATTGCCATGATGAAAACTTGCGGAAAATTTGTAGAGGATGTCGAAGATACGGAGATCCTTAAAGAAATTGAAGGGTTGGGAACGGAAGCGACAAGAAGCGGAATCATTGAAACGATCAAGCGGCATGAATATATTTCGGTCTCTAAAAATATCGTTTCAATTACGGAAAAAGGTCGAATCCTATGCCAGTCTATTGAAGGAAATTTATTGTCCAGTCCGTCGATGACTGCGAAATGGGAGACGTATTTAAAGAAAATCGGCAGAGGCGAAGGGTCAGCTGAAGTTTTTCTGGCCACCATCGGCAAATTTATCCAGAAACTGCTTGATGAAGTGCCAGGGCAAATGCAGAAAAACGGGTTGCCGGCACAGCTGGCGATGCCGAACGCCAAAGACGAAATTGCCCCTTGCCCAAGATGCAAAACAGGCATGATCGTCTCGAGAAGAGGCTCTTACAACTGCACGGAACACGCCAATGGATGCAAGCAATCGTTTCCAGCAATTTTCCTGAAGAAACGATTGACCGCTAAACAGATTGAATATCTATGCACGAAAGGCAAGACGCCTGTCATTAAAGGTTTTGTTTCAAAAAATGGCAAAAAGTTCAACGCCAAGCTGGTGTTGGAAGACGGTAAATTGAAAATGGAGTTTTAAGCAGGCAAGCGGATTTGCGAAAGGGCCAAAAGCCTGATTGGTTGCAATGGTTCTAGTCTTTCTTTGATAATGAAAGTGAAGATAAAGCACAATGTCCAGAGGAAAGGGAGTTTCGCATGAAGTATAATTTTGATGAAATCGTCAACAGAAGAGGCACTTATTCCATGAAGTGGGATGGAGGAGAGCTGATCAAACAATTCGGGCTTACAGAAAGATATGACGAAGACACCATTCCGTTGTTCACCGCTGATATGGATTTGCCGGTTCCCCAGCCATTGGTGGAGGCATTGCATAAAACAGTAGATCATCGAATCTACGGTTACTCTGTCTTTCCGGATGAATACTTTGAGGCCATCCAATCCTGGCTGAAGAAACGGCATGGCTGGAAAGTCGAAAAAGAACAAATCGTCTATAGTCCGGGAACTGTGCACGCGTTGAATATTGCGGTTAAGGCATTTACAAATGTGGAAGACGGCATCATCATCCAACGTCCTGTTTATCCTCCGTTCACTTCGGTGATTGAAGGAAACGGCCGGAAAGTAGTCAATAACGCATTGAAACAAGAAGCTGATGGCTATTATTCCATCGATTTCGAGGATTTTGAAGCCAAAGCAAAGGATGACCATACGACAATGTTTATTCTCTGCAATCCACATAATCCTACAGGCAGACTGTTTAATGAAGAAGAGTTGAAAAAAATGGCGGCCATCTGCCATGAAAATAATGTATTGATTGTAGCGGATGAAATCCACGGAGACTTGCTGCGCCGTGGCAAGGAATTTATTCCGATGGCAAAAATAGCTGACCATACGGACCATATCATCACCTGTACCGCCATCAATAAAACATTCAATGTAGCGGGACTGCACTGCACCAACGTCATTATTTCCGATGAAGAGCTGCGGACTAAATTCGCTACTGAAATGGGCATGCAATTGGCGTCTCCATTCGCCATCTCCGCTTTGATTGCGGTTTACAACGAAGGTGAAGATTGGCTTGAGCAGTTGAAAGACTATGTCGATGGGACAATGGCATATATCAAGGAGTTTTTAGCTGAAAAGATGCCTGAAGTGAAAGTGGCCATTCCGGAAGGCACGTACATCATGTGGCTGGATTTCAGCGGCTATGGCATTTCAGCGAAAGAAATTCACGACCGCATCTACAATAAAGCCAATGTTTTATTGGAAGACGGCAGTATGTTTGGTGAAGAAGGGGAATTCTATCAACGAATCTGTACGCCTTCCCCGCGGCCGCTCATTCAAGAAGCATTGGAAAGAATCGCTAAAGAATTCGAAGACCTATCCGGAAAAGGCAACAAATAAAACGGATTTCTGAATTTACACTCAATTGAATATGCTGATAACTTTACCTTGGATAAGAAGTCTAGTATAATAAAAACACTTGGAAAACAAATAGTGTTTCCGACTTTGCACACAATTTCTCTGCCCATTCTATTGCTTACTTACACATTTGGTAATTTCATATGATGGTTAAATATTTCAGACAATAGAGCTGATATAAAAGCCGAAAAGAATCCTTTGAAAAAGGGGGTTCTTTTCGGCTTTTTCTATTTCTGAAAAAGAAAGGAATGAATGGTATGTATTATTTCATTGACCATAAGAAAAAGCAGATTCACCAACGGCAATTTGCCGGCGATCGTTGTGGTTTCGTAGAAACACCTGTGGAAAAAAGAGAATTTACGGATGAGGTCGAATATATTGAGCAGCTGGAAGAAAAAAACTCTTATGAATTTTGCCCCTATTGCCAATCAGCTCAAACCATCAGCAGCTAGAAATAATTTTTAGAGAGCCAAAGTTGCTGTGCCAGCTGGTCAGGCTCCTTATAAAAAAAGACTATAGACAGCTCGAACCCTTCGAGTTTGTCTCTAGTCAGCAAAGCCGGCTGAACAGCTGGCTTTTTTTATTTAGGCGTTTCCAGCAACAGCACAATATACCCTTTATCCGTTATGAAATTCCAGTCAAGGAATACCTCCATAATGGGTTGCCCTAAGATGGCTTCAATCTGGGTCTGCAAAATCAATCGGCGTTCCAACGGCCGCTTAACCAATTTCAATTCTTCAATAAAGCCGCCTTTGATCAGCTCTTTTTCGATTTCCACAAAAATTCCCGAGCGCTCAATCAATAATGTTCGCTTATTCAACCAATACAGTTCAGTGGACTCAGGTGTTTTTTGTGCTTTACGGCTGGCTTCCATGACTTCCTCACGAATATTCTCCACTTGAATGTCCGAATCCCATTCAAAATCAGCTGCAGGCGTCTTATCAGGCATAATCGCCAAAATCATGCCTGTTTGATCATCTAAATTCCAGTCTGCATAGACATCTTCAATATCGATTTTGCCGATCTTCCATAATTCCAATTTGATATCGGAGACCAGTTGATTCATCAGAAGGTCACGTGTTTCCAACACTCTTCGGTGCTCTTGCTGCTTCATTAGGATCTTTTCAGAGGGAGCCAAAAATCCACGAAGATGTATGGTAATAAAAGGAGGCTTGACTGTTACGAAGACTGATGTTGGGCCTTTTCCAAAATGATCACGCAGCAAAGTGGAAATATAACTGCCGACTTCAGTGTGGATTGTTTTTTCATTTGGCATAATCTGCTCTCCTTTTAATCGTAGGTAAGACCGAGTTGGCCCTGGCGGTTAATTGGTTTCATTATACGGGATTCATCAGATTTATTAAAGAAATCGGATAGCAATAGCGGAATTACGCTGAATTTGATTGTGTGACAAGCTGATATAAAGGTTGTAGATTTTTTGGTCTTATTGGCTCATGATTTTGGTTTTCTTATTGCGGTGATTGTTTTAGGCCTACAGAATAAGGGTATTATTTGGAAAAAGCTGAAATCTATGCTTATGAGTTCTCAAAAAGCCGATTTAATGAGAAAGGAGGATTCCATGCCTTCAACTACAGTCAAAACCACTGACTACACAAAGGAAAAAAACCGGAGAGTCCATGCCAAAAGAAACGTTTGGTCAGGCTTCCTGTTTGGAGTCGGATTGGTGGCTTTCATTGATGAAACGGTCTTTCACCAATTACTGCATTGGCACCATTTTTACGATAAGTCTACAAGTGATGCCGGATTGGTATCAGATGGTTTTTTTCACGCCTTCAGCTGGTTTGCGACCGTAGCTTCCTTATTTCTCCTTGCTGATCTTCAGCGCCGCAAAGCCTGGTGGCCCAAGCGCTGGCTAGGGGGAATGCTGATCGGTGCTGGAGCCTTTCAGCTTTATGACGGTATTGTCCACCACAAATTATTGGAGCTCCATCAAATTCGCTATGGGGTGGAGTTGTTGCCCTATGACCTTGTATGGAATATAACAGCAGTAGTCATACTGGCCTTAGGGATATTCCTGCTTTATAAAACACCCAATACGCCAGTAAAGTCGAATGGAAACAAAGAATAGAGTTGAGGCAATGAATCTAGGATATGGAGAAGTGTATTTTCATCTTTCATACTTGCCTTTTAAAGGAACGAATAACACTTCACTCAGCAGCGTCGTGTAGATTTTGCCCTGATGATCCTTTTCAATCAACCGCAATTCCTGGCTGAAAGAACTTCCGACAGGAATGACCATTTTCCCGCCGATTTCCAATTGTTCCAGGAGCTCTTTTGGCACTTCTGCAGCGGCAGCTGTCACCATAATCCGGTCATAGGGAGCGAACTCTTTCCAACCTTCACTGCCATCCCCCAATTTAAAATGGATATTTTGGAAGTTCAATTGAGCCAACCGTTCTTTTGCGCGAGCATGCAGTTCTTCGATTCGTTCGATGGTATAGACGGATTCTGAGAAAGCGGCAAGCAGAGCAGTTTGAAAACCTGACCCTGTGCCCAGCTCTAAAACTTTCTGTTCTGGATGAAGATCAAGCGCCAGCGTCATTTCGAGAACCAGGGACGGCTGTGAAATCGTTTGTTCAAATCCAATAGGTAGGGCTTGGTCAAATACGGCCAGGTCTTTATTGGAGTCCATGAAAAAGCTGCGGTCCATTTGCTTAAAGTAAGAAATGATTTCCTTTCTTTGGCTTTTCATCGCGTATCCCTGCTTTCTTTTGCTATTGTTCTCTTATTTGAGTAGGTATGCCATGCATTTTCGAATAGGTCTTGTTACATTGATTTTAAAGGATGTAACTAACGACTGTATAGTATTTGCTCTGCGCTTTCCTGCGCAGCGGCAGAAGAACCAGAAAGGTGGGTGCTCAGCCAATGAACATTGAAACAATCGAAAAAGGCCTTTATCAAAATGGGGGACAGCTGGAGCTGGCCACTTTTGGAATGGGTTGCTTCTGGGGGCCGGAAGCCCGATTCGGCAGTTTGCCTGGAGTTATACGCACCCGTGTCGGTTTTGCAGGCGGCCACACAGACTCGCCTACATACCGGGAAATGGGTGACCATACAGAAACCGTCCAAATTGAATTTGATCCTTCCATCATCAACTATACGGAGGTACTTAAAGAATTTTGGCAAAACCATTACCCGAATAGGGACAATTATAAAGGAAGACAGTATATTTCATTGCTTCATTACCATACAGAACAGCAGCACAGACTAATTGCCGAGGCCAAAAAAGAAATGGAAGGTCAGTTGAGGGAGACGGTCGAGACGGAAATTTCACCTTTTACTGAGTTCACCACAGCTGAAGAACGCCATCAAAAATATTATTTGAAACGATATCCCAAGGCTTTGGAACAATTGTCAGGGCTGTATCAGGACCAAGAACTGCTGAGAGATTCAACTTTTGCCGCACGGCTGAACGGTTTTGTGAAAGGTTACGGAACAAAAAAAGGTGTAATCGAAGAGCTGGAAAAATGGAACATCGGAAGAGCCGAGAAGCTGTTTTTAATCGATCTCTTTTCAAAGATGAAGTGGTAAGCCGAAAAGGGAGTTCATGCCCCAGCTCTGTCTGACAAGTCAGGAGGGATATGATGGACTTGCTGCCGACAGATTATATGGAGATTGTGACCCGTTTGCTGGCTGCAGCTTTTTTTAGTGGCTTGATTGGCATTGAAAGGGAAGCGAAAAACCAGCCAGCGGGACTTCGGACACATTTATTGGTCGGGATTGGTTCATGTCTGATGATGATTTTGTCGATAACCGGCTTCGATTCCTTTCTCAACAGCGACAACAGTGCAATCCGTTTTGACCCTGCCCGGATTCCTTCCTATGTCATCAGTGGCATCGGTTTCCTGGGAGCGGGCACCATTATCGTCCATCGGGGGTCTGTCAGAGGGCTGACGACTGCTGCTTCTGTCTGGGTGGCATCGGGCATTGGATTGACCATTGGCGCAGGAATGTACTATTCAGCAGTGCTGGCCACGGTTATTGTCTTACTGACTTTGTATGTCCTGTATCATATCGAAAACAAGTTTTTTAAAAATCGGCTGCAGAAGAATGTTGCGGTAACAGCTCAAGATCGAGAAAACCTGTTTTCAGAGTTGGTTGCCGTTTTTGAAGAATCAAAAATAGACATCCATGAATTCCAGATTGAAAATGCCGTATCATATGGCGGTAACAGCTTTTCTACCTATAATTTCACAGTCAGCGAAAGCAAAATCAGCAATGAAATCAATTTAGTCAAGAAATTGCAGGAAATTGATGGAGTAACCAAGATCATGATGTAGAATAAAAGGAAAAGACCGAACGATTACCAGCTTCGGTTTTTTCGTGTTTTCAATAAAACCAACATCAGCAAACGGAATTCATCATGAAAAGTTGTTTTTATCAATACGAATATGAGGAGAAAAAACATGGACCAAACAACAATGCTTTTGGCTTTACTGCCGATATTTGTCATTCAAATCGGCTTGATGATTTTTGCTTTAGTGGATTTAATCAAAAACCCAAATCCAAACGGTCCAAAATGGATGTGGGGCATCATTATTGTCGTCGTTAATATTATTGGACCTATTGTGTACTTTGTTGTTGGGAGGAGAAATTATTGAGCTTAGTCGAAGTCAACAACCTAACGAAGCAGTATGGACAGGAACTGGCAGTTGAAAATCTTACTTTCAGATTGGAAAAAGGAACAGCGACAGCTTTAATAGGGCCGAATGGTGCAGGAAAAACGACAACTCTGTCCATGTTGGCTGATTTATTGTCTCCTTCGAGCGGTGAAATCAGTTTGGCTGATGGCTTGACAGTCGGCTTCCTGCCGCAGTATCCGCAATTTTTCCCTTGGCTGACCGCACTGGAATTCACTGAGATGGCTGCCAAATTAAGTGGAGTCGGCGCAAAGAAAGCAAAGCTGCAGGCAATCCGTACATTGGAATTTGTCGGGCTTGAGGGAGCCTTGTACAAAAAAACTGGTGCTTTTTCTGGCGGGATGAAACAGCGATTGGGTCTTGCGCAAGCTATTGTCCATCAGCCTAAACTTCTTTTGCTGGATGAACCGATTTCAGCACTTGATCCCACCGGCCGCCGGGAAATCATGGATTTACTGAAATCGCTGCAGCAAGACACAACAATTTTATATTCCACCCACATTTTAAACGATGCAGAAGAAATGACAGATCAGCTGCTATTTATGAAGGATGGGCACTTGATCGAACATGGATCTTTGGAAGAAGTCAAAAGCAGGCATGCCAATCCCCGTATCCGCATCCGATTCCATAAACCTGCCGAAGCGGTGAAGTTTGCTGAGGAACATTCATGGAAAATGCAAGTGTTAACAGATTCTGTTTATCTCTCTGTCGATAAAGAAGGCTCCAGCATGCAGCAAGTGCTCCATACCTTATCTTCAGAAAAGCAGGACATCTTAGGAGTGGAATTTCAAACAGCTTCTTTGGAAGAAATCTTTTTGAAGGTGGTTGCTGGCCAATGAAGCAATTTAGTATTCTATTGCAAAAAGAATGGCGAGAAAATATACGGAATTATAAAATCTTCTGGATTCCTTGTGTTTTTATTCTATTGGGAATCACTGAACCTGTTGTAAACTACTTTATGCCTCAGATTTTAGAGGCATCCGGAGGTTTACCCGAAGGGGCGGTATTTGAATTTCCCACCCCATCTCCTGATCAGATTTTAATGGCTGTCATGGAACAATTCCAAACAATCGGTATAGTTGTGCTGATTTTGGCTTATATGGGAACAATCGCTGGGGAGCGGAACAGCGGAACAGCGACTTTGCTGTACGTCCGTCCGTTGTCTTTTCTGTCCTATTTTTTAAGTAAATGGACAATGGCAGCAGCCATCTCTCTAATCAGTCTGTGGCTTGGATTTTTAGCTGGGTATTACTATACGTTATTGTTTTTTGAAGAGCTTGAATTTAGCGCTCTTCTTCAAATGGTGGGATCCTACAGCATCTGGATTTTGCTGATTCTTACACTTACACTGGCTGCCAGCGCTATTTTGCCAAATGGTGGACTGGCAGCGGCTGCAGCATTTGCGGTATACCTGCTCGTTCAGTTGGCGGATGGATTGCTGGGAGCAAATTGGACGATTTCCCCAATGAAACTGCCTGGATATGCAGCAGCTTGGTTAACCGGAAATCCCCGTCTCAGCGAATTTGTTGGAGCGATTGGACTTGCTTTACTGGCCATTATAGGATTGATTGTTTTAGGCAGCTGGGCTGCTTGGAAAAATAAAGCGAAAACCAAAGTTTGATCAGCTGCTTCACGCGCACAAGTGGACGCCGGGACTGAAAAGATGCGACAATGGAGAGCGCGTATCTTTTATGGGGATTTCCATTCCTATGCAATACTTATAAAAGTTGCTGAACTTCGGAAATTTGAAGTTGCCGAACCGGAAAAAAAACGGGGGCATAAATAAGCCTGAAACGTGGATTATCAGGATCTGCCGTTAATTAAGCCAGAGAAGAAAGAACAGATTAGTGGGCTGCGCAGACACAATCGACTTAAACAGAATCGAATAGAGGTTAAGTTTTATGAAGAAACTCGCAGTATTTTTACTGCTCATATTATTAGTATGGGGCTTATTTTGGGGCAGCAACCACTGGGTGCAAACAACAGAGTATACAGTAGCCTCCCAAGAACTGCCGCAAGCCTTTGATGGATCGAGAATTGTTCAGGTGTCGGATCTGCACGACGCCACATTCGGAAAAAACCAATCATCCTTGATTGAAAAGGTAAAGGCGGCCAATCCGGATGCCATCTTTTTGACTGGAGACCTCGTTGACAGCAACCGCTACGACTTGGATTCCAGTCTAGTGTTAGTGGATGCCCTGATAGAAATGAGTGAAGTTTATTACGTTACCGGAAACCATGAAGTGGCCTCCAATAAAGTCGATGAAATTTTAGGGGCCCTGCAGGAACGTGGTGTGACAGTCCTGGAAAATGATTCGGTTGAATGGGTGAAAGACGGAGAGTCGGTCCAAATTGCAGGAATCGATGATCCATTGATGGTGCCGGACATTCATGAAGAAGAAGTTACAGAGCAAAGCCTTGCAACTGCTCGGCTTACAGAAGATTTCACACTTCTGCTGGCACATCGACCGGAATACCTGCCGATTTATGCCGATTACGGTGTGGATTTGGTCTTTTCCGGACATGCCCATGGCGGCCAGGTCCGTATACCCGGGATTGGCGGCTTGATTGCACCAGGTCAAGGCTGGTTTCCGAAAGTGACGGAAGGTATCTTTGAAGTGGACCAGTCACAAATGGTTGTAAGCCGAGGGCTGGGCAATAGCACGTTTCCCGTGCGCATTTTCAATTTGCCGGAAATTGTTGTCGTGACATTGGAAAAAGGAAACAGCTAAAGTCGGCATATAGGATTCAGCGAACCCGTTATTCGTCTGTTTTTAAAATAGTGGATGGACAGCGAATGTAAATAAGGAGGCCGCTTCACGTGATTAAGAAAAGAGAAGTTACATTGCACCGCTATTCTTCAGGAGTTTCGATTGATTACGATTTGCCATCAGATCAATTGGAATTTACACGTCTGCCTAAGGAAATTGTAGAAAAAGATGCAAAAGACCGATCGAAACATTTCATCATCATAAAGGCACGAGGCGAAGACGCGGGTTTTTTTGAACTGGATGAATCAGAAGATCGGAAAAAGTATTCGGATAATCCGAAAGCCTTGTTGCTGAGAGGATTTTCGGTGAATCCTAAATTCCAAGGCAGAGGCATCGCTACAGGTTCCATTTATGCGCTTCCTGAATTTATGAAGACGGAATTTCCGGGCTTTGATGAAGTGGTGCTAGGCGTCAATGCCCGTAATCTTCCGGCTCAACGCCTTTACCAAAAAGCCGGATTCAAAGATACAGGCAGACGGATTATGCGGACCAAAGGCGAACAGCATGTAATGTCCCTATATTTGAATGAAAAAGAGTGAAAGCAGAAATGCTTTCGCTCTTTTATTTTCAACTGGAAAATGCACTCCTTTCAGCTCCTTATCCGAAGTATAGGTGTTTATGCAAATTGCAGCCTGGATTGAATGGCGATGAACAGGAAGGGCAGGTTGAAGCGCAGGCTAGATAGTCTTCGACCGACAGTTCATGTCCGCACGTTCCGCATAGCACCGCCTTTTCATCGAAACGGTCTTTGGGCCAAACCTCATGCTTGCCGCAACCTTCCGCTTGATGGCATTCAAAGCAGGGAAAGTATTCCTGGCAGCAAAAAAACTTAATGGCAATCCGGTCGATTGGAGAATGATAATGCAAACAACGTGTTTCCGCATCGACTTTAAGGCCTTTGACAATTTGGTGGTGGGCCATGTTAAAACCATCCTTTCTACAGCATGATTTGTTGGTGATAAGATTTCAGAAAACTATAGGTAGTTTGGGTTTTTTGAAACAATTTACCGATTGGTACCGGTGGAATATGGCATATGAAAAGCAAACTGCCCTGCTCCCAAAGGCCAATTTCTTATAACTTCTATAGTTCAGTTTCTTTCTATGCTACTATGAAAAGGACGAAACTACGAATCTAATTCTTCGGGGCAAGGTGAAATTCCTTACCGGCGGTGAGCAGGGAACTGCAAGTCCGTGACCCGGTTAAGCGAATGCAGGCATAGGCCACTATGTTTAAAGCGCTTAAGCGGTGGAGCTGGTGAAATTCCGGCACCGACAGTTACAGTCTGGATGGGAGAAGAATTCAGAGATCGGTTTCGTTATGTGCCTCTTCTTTTCAATCGTTTGAAATTGAAAGGAGGAATTTGTATGACCAAAATACCTGAACAGGGACCCGTCTCTGGAAATGCAACACACCGATCTTTAATGCTGCTCTTTTCCTCCGCGGAAACCGGGCTTTTTAAAGGTACCCAAAATTGTCGGGAAACCGGCCAGCTTGTTAAAGAAGCAAGGCACATGCAAACAACCTTCAGCGCCATCCTTTCCTCACCACCCATACGCCCCATGGTGGAAAGCACCCAACTACTTGTACGAAAACGAATTAAATCTGCTCCGGCGACCGGAATGGAGGAGTGTGCCTAAATGTTTACAGGTATAGTCGAAGAAGTCGGCCGCGTTGCGCAAGTCCGCGCAAAACCGCAGGCTATGGAACTGACGATTTCCTGTGTGCTGATTTTGGAGGACATGAAGCGTGGAGACAGTATTTCCATAGACGGAGTGTGTTTGACTGTTTCTTCCTTCGATGCTCAAACGTTCACAGTCGATGTCATTCCAGAAACGGTCAAGTCTTCAACAATGAAGGAATTAAAAACAGGAGCGCGCGTAAATCTCGAGCGTGCCATGCCAGCCACCGGCCGCTTTGGCGGCCATTTCGTCAGCGGCCATATCGATGGCGTCGGCGTGATCCGTTCAGTGAAGAAAGAAGCCAATGCTGTCACCAAAACAATTGAACTCGATCCTCAGCTGATGAAATACATGATGCTGAAGGGTTCGATAGCAGTTGATGGGACTTCATTGACGATTTTTAAACTTGGCCACAATACGGTTGCCATTTCCCTCATCCCGACCACACGGGAGGATTCGTTATTAGGCGAAAAAGGGATTGGCGATAAGGTCAATATTGAGTGTGATCTCTTGGCGAAGTATACCGAACGAGTTCAAACCGCAGAACCGAAAATCAGCAGAAGCTGGCTTGCGGAAAATGGATTTTAAAGGGAGATGCTGAAATGATGTTCTACACTGTAGAAAAAGCCGTCGAAGATTTAAAGGCTGGAAAAGCAGTTATTGTAATCGATGATGAAGACAGAGAAAACGAAGGCGATTTTATCGCATTGGCAGAGTTTGCTTCACCTGAGATTGTCAATTTGATGGCGACGGAAGGGCGAGGATTAATTTGTGTCCCGATTGCCGGTTCCATCGCACAGCGATTGGAGTTTGGCATGATGACTGATCAAAATACAGATGAATTCGGCACCGCCTTCACCATCAGCATTGACCATAGAGATACAACCACGGGTATCAGCGCTTTTGAGCGTTCCCACACCATCACCAGCCTGATCAAGCAAGAAGCGAAGGCTGCAGACTTTAAACGTCCGGGCCATATTTTTCCATTGATTGCGAAAGATGGCGGCGTGCTTGAACGGGCAGGCCATACGGAAGCGGCTGTCGATTTGGCGAAGCTTGCGGGATCTGCTCCGGCAGGGGTCATCTGCGAAATCATGAACCCAGACGGCACGATGGCCCGTGTGGATGATTTGGAGAAAGTGGCAGAGCGGCTCAACCTTGGGGTGTTGACAATCAAGGATTTGGTTGTGTATCAGCAGAAAAACCAGCAGACAACAGCGTATTAATTCAGTGGAGGAGATGGAAAAATGACGGTTCATTTTGAAGGATATTTAAACGGTGAAGGGTTGCGGATCGGCATCGTGGTCGGCCGCTTTAATGAATTTATCACCAGCAAACTATTGAGCGGAGCAGAAGATGCGTTAAAACGCCATGGCGTTGGAGAAGACGACGTCTCGATCGCCTGGGTACCGGGAGCTTTTGAAATTCCCCTGGTCGCCAAAAAGATGGCGATGAGCGGAAACTATGATGCAGTCATCACATTAGGGACGGTCATTAGAGGGGCGACGCCTCATTTCGACTATGTCTGCAGCGAAGTGGCAAAAGGTGTATCTCGGGCCAGTGATCAAGCAAATATTCCGGTCATTTTCGGGGTTTTGACCACGGATTCAATTGAGCAGGCAATCGAACGTGCTGGCACAAAAGCCGGCAACAAAGGCTGGGAATCTGCAGCAGGCGCCATTGAAATGGCCAATCTTATGAAAAAATTATAATCTACTGACGCCTGGGCTTTTGTCCAGGTGTTTTTTTGATTAAAAGATGAGGTTTAGGGGAAAGGGATGTATAACGACCTTAGGACTGGAGGATCAGTAGGATGATGTATATAGAAATAGCTTCAAAACTATTTTTTGGCTTGATCGCATTATTGCTGATTACTCGTATCTTGGGGAAAAAAGAAATGTCCCAGTTAACTCCCTTTGACTTTATTTATTCCATTGTGCTAGGCGGGATTTTGGAAGAAAGCATATATGACGATAAAGTGAACCCTCTGCATGTTTGGTTTGCAGTGGCTGTATGGGGAATCATGCTGTATATTATCGAAAAAACGACTCAAAGGAATGATAAAATACGGAAACTTCTAAAAGGCGAGACCTCCATTTTAATTCAAGACGGCGAATTCAATATAGACGAATTAAATAAAAATCACCTGGAGATGGAACAGCTTCGCGTGATGCTTCGTCAACAAGGGGTTTTTTCACTGAGCGAAGTTTGTGATCTGTTTTTAGAACCAGGAGGGACCATCAGTTTAAAAAAATATGCCAAGTATAAGGAAGTAACGCCAGACATGCTGAATCTGCAGGCAAAAAATGAATCGGTAAACTTTTTGTTTGTGGACGAGGGTAAAATAAACGAAGGCATTTTAGAATATGTGGGGAAATCAAAACAATGGCTGTATGACTCCCTTGCCGAGGAAGGTTATCCAAATCTCAAGGAAGTTTTGTATGCGGAATGGTCAGAAACAAATGGATTTTACATTAAGGGATACAGTAAAAGTAAAGAGAATATCAAAAAAGTGAACTAGGGTGGAAAATATGAAAAAAACAATTTACTTGATTAGGCATTGCCAAGCAACCGGGCAGGCACCCGATACAGAATTGACCGAAGCGGGAAGGCGGCAAGCGCATAAATTGGCTGATTTTCTGGAAAAGCAGGATGTGGTCCATCTGATTACCAGTCCGTTCACCCGAGCCATCCAATCCATTGAACCGGCGGCAAATCGATTGAATTTGCCGATCGAAGTGGATGACCGACTGGCAGAACGTGTGTTGAGCATGCAGGACTTGCCGGACTGGATGGGAAAACTGGAGGAATCGTTCGGTGATGCAGAGTTAAAGTTCGCTGGAGGCGAATCGGGAAAAGAAGCGGCTGACCGCGCAATGGAAGTGATGAGTGAAATGAAAGATGGGACGGCAGCGGTGACACATGGAAACTTATTAGGTCTGCTCTTGAAAAAAATCGATTCAGGCTATGGGTTTTCAGAATGGCAAAAGCTGACGAATCCGGATGTCTATAAAGTGGAAGTGGAAAATGGGCATTCCTCAGTGGCGCGGATATGGAAATGACAATTTAAAAAGACCAACAGCTGAGGAGGCTGTTGGCTGTTTAGCGGAATGTCATTCCAGCGTATTTCCTTCATTTGGAATGGGATTATTCTTGAGCAGTCCAGCTAAATGATAGGTATTATAAGCAAGCCGCTGAATTGCGGATTTGGTGAATTCATTGTTGCGCCCGGCATCCATATAAGAATCGCCGGGTCCTGCTTCACCGACCCAATAAGCATCAACATTCGGCGGGATAACAAAACCGATATGGGAAAGCCCGTATAGAATGGAAGCCGCTGAATGTTTTGCTCCATCTTCGTTGCCGGTTACAACCACGCCGCCAACTTTATTGTAGAAAACGGCTTGCCCTTTGTCGTTGGTGACGCTGCTGCTTCCATAAAGGCGTTCAATGGCTTGCGTCGCCAAGGAACTTTTTTCGCCTAGCCAAATGGGGGTGCCGATAATGACAATATCTGCAGCCAATACTTTCTCAAGGATTTGGGGCCATTCATCACCGTCGCCCATGTCTTCCTGGACACCATAGGCGATGGAGTAATCAGCCAAACGCAAGGTTTCAGATTCTACTCTCAATTGATTATAATGGTATTGAACATCCTTGATAAACCCTTCTGTATGAGAAGGTTCTTTGGAATTTTTCAACGAAGTGTTAAGGAAAAGTGCTTTTAAGGGTTGCATTTTATCGCTCCTTTTATATTTTCGTTTCTGTTTAGTCCTTGTTTTCCCTTTTACCAGGAATATATGCAACAATCGATTCGAGCAATCGTCTGAAGAAAAGAGGTGTTTCAAATGAAAAAAAATGATGCCCTGCCCTATATACTGATTTTCCTCTTGTTGCTAATTAAAGTGAGTGCTTTTCGTGTGCTTATTTTTGATACAAAATCGATTTTGCATATTGTTTTGATTGAATTTCCAATGTGGGCCCTTCTGTTATCTGCTGTTTTGCTGCTGGCAAAAAAACGGATATGGTTGGCTGTTTTTATTTTTAATCTGCTGACTTCCGTCATTTTCTTTACTGTCACGTTGTATATACGCTATTATTCCACCATCCCTTCTTACTACGATTTACAGCAGCTGACGCAGTCGAGTTCTGTCAGCAATACCATTTCGATGCTTGCAAATCCTTGGGATTTCCTGTTTTTCCTGGATGCGATTTTGCTGGTGTTCATTGCCCGCCGCTTCGAAAAACCGGTGAAAATTGTTGCCATGAAATATACGGCAGTCACTATGGCCGCGATTTGTGCGATTACCATTGTGTATGCGCTGCAACAACCGATCATTGATGTTTCTTATTTTGCGAAAGAAAATGGATTTTTGCAGTCTCAGCTGGCTCAATTGTATGATCGTTCCACAGAAACCGCACATGCCTCTTCCAGCAAGCTGTCAGCTAAAGAATTGGAAGAGTTGAAAGGCAATAAGTATGTGGAAGTCAGTAAACACGACAATTTTGGAATCGCGGAAGGGCGGCATTTATTCGTCATCCAAGTAGAATCACTGCAGAATTTCGTGATTGGCCGAACCTTGCACGGCCAGGAAATCACACCAAACCTCAATAAGCTGTTGAGTGAAAGTGCCTACTTCTCCAATGTCTTCCAACAGGTGGGTGCGGGGACAACTTCTGATGCAGAATGGATGGCCAATACCGGACTGTATCCGCAAGGCATGATTCCGACGGCCAACAGCCTCACCGGAAAAGAAGTGCCTTCCCTGGCCCGTACATTAAAAGACAAAGGTTATGGATCTGCCACCTACCATGCGGACGATGTGACATTTTGGAACCGGGATGTGCTTTATCCGGTTCTTGGCTACGAAGAGGTCTTCTCGATCGATGACCTCCCAAATATCAAAACTGTCGGTTTCGGTCCGGCAGATGAAGTGCTGTTTGATTTTGTAGCAGGAGAACTGCCGCGCCAGCTCGACACTTACGAGCGTATTTATGCCAACATCGTTACAGTCACCAGCCATACTCCATTTGAAATGCCGGGTGCTATGGAGTATCTTAACCTCCCAGCAGAATACGAAGGCATGTACATTGGGAACTATCTGCAATCCATCCGCTATGCAGACGAACAAATCGGCTTATTTATACAGGAACTGAAGGACCGGGGAATTTACGATGAATCCTTAATTGCCATTTTTGGAGACCACTCCGGTATGCACGGCACTTTAGTGACGGAAGAAGACCGGCAGCTATTAAGCAACTTCTTGGGGCATACGTATTCTTTAAAAGATCAATTTACCATTCCGCTGATTTTTACAGGTGGAAATCTGTTTGAAGAAGCTGAAATGACGCGTCTAGGCGGCCAGGCCGACATTATGCCGACATTATTGGCGCTGCTTGGGGTGGAGCACGACGAGCCGATGATGGGGCACAATCTATTCCATTACAAAAAAAATCTGCTGGGCATGCGCTATTATATGCCTGGAGGGTCCTACATCCAGTCGGAACAATTCTATAAAGCGCCTGGAGCCAAACTGCCTGAAGTGCTGTACGATTTAAAGAGCATGGAAAAGCGCAGTAAAAACAGCGAAGCTAAAAAACATATCCGGGATACGGAAACCTTGATGAACTATGCGGATACGTTATTAAAAGACTATATCGAGGAATAATTCCATCCGGTATAGGGAAGCCGTTATAATAGACAGTAAGTATGAAATGAGGGGGAAACCGGTCTATGGTAAAAGAATTTGAAAAAGAAGTCATGCAGGCAATGGACAAGATGTTTGAAAATGAAATGAAAAAAGTCAATGATGCACTGGATCAAGATCTTCTGATTTCCTTAATCGGAGAAGTGAACGCGGGCAAATCATCCACCGTCAATAAAATCATCGGTGAAGATATTGCCAGCACCAACCCGATGCCAGGGGAAACCGTCAGTGTGGATCCCTATAATATTCATGGCCTGGAAAATATCAAATTTATGGATACACCGGGCTTAAACGATCCGAATGATGAAAATCCCAAGAAAACACTGGAGTTCGTCCAGAAATCCGACGTCGTGCTGTTCTTCCTGAATGCAGCAGGAACGGTATTCTCTGAAAGCGAAAAAGAGAAATTCAATGAAATTGAAAAACACAATAAAGATATTTTAATTGTCTTGAATAAAATCGATGCAGCAGAGAATATTCCGTCCATTGTCCAGTTCGTCAAAGAGCATACCGCCCATAAATACAAAGTCATTCCGATTTCTTCGAAAACAGAAGAAAATCTGGAAACCTTAAAGAAGGAAATCCTTTTTTTGCTCGAAAAGAAAGGTAAAGACCTGCTCTTCGCCAAAAGCATGAAAGAAAAGTCTTCAGCTGCCACACGCTGGATCATTGGGGCTGGCGTTTCAGCTGGTGTGATCGGTGCATCGCCGATTCCAGGATCTGACGTGTTGCCGTTGACTACCTTGCAAGTTGGGTTGATCATCAAATTATCGAACCTTTACGATAAGCCATTAACCAAAAAAGCGGCAAAAGACATGATTGTCATTACGGCTACTCAAACCATCGGCCATACAATTTACCGCCAAGCCTTGAAATTCATTCCTGGAGCAGGATCCATTATTGGAGGGACTGTTGCTTCATCCATGACCTTGGCACTGGGTTATGGTGTCAAATATGCGTATGAAAACAATATCGCCATTGATTACGACATGATCGGCGATATCTTTGAGAAGCTTAAAAACCGTGAAAAAAAAGCCTGATCGCTTGCTGAACCGCTCTTCGAACGTTGAAGGGCGGTTTTCAAGTTGCTTGCGTCATTTGGATTTGTCATTTACCTTTAGGAGAAAGAACGACGGAGGTGCAGGATGAAGATATTGGTGGTGGAAGATAACCCAAGCGTCAGTTCCATGCTGGAGCTGTTCTTTTCAAAAGAAGGCATACAAGGTGAATTCGCAGCTGATGGACTGGAAGGATACCGTAAATACAAAGACGGAATATACGACCTGCTGATCTTGGACTGGATGCTTCCCGGGATGGATGGCATTGCACTATGCCGCAAAATCCGGGAGGAAGGAAACACGGTGCCGATCATCATGCTGACGGCAAAAGACAGTGAATCCGACCAGGTCATCGGTTTTGAAATGGGAGCAGACGATTATGTCACGAAACCATTCAGTCCGCTAACGTTGATGGCGCGAATCAAAGCGGTTACACGCCGAACACAGAAAGTCGAGCCTGTATCGGACTCCATCCAAACCGTCCATTTCATCGTCAACAAAGAGACGCGGGATGTACTGAAGGATGGGCAGGCGGTAGACAGCTTGACCCCGAAGGAATTCGATTTATTGGTGTTTTTCCTGCAGCATCCGAAGCAGGTGTTCAGCCGGGAACAATTATTGGAACAGGTATGGGGCTATCAGTTTTACGGCGACGAGCGGACAGTAGACGTTCACATCAAACGGTTGCGCAAGAAAATCGATGGCGGAGACAAACTGTTCCATACGGTATGGGGAGTTGGCTATAAATTTGAAGAACACGCGAATTAAGTATTTCTATCAGCTGATTGCCAGCCATATGAGCATTTTGCTGATCGCATTTTTAATATTGAGTATTTTATTCGTCCGCTATGTGGATGATTTTGCCTATGATGAAAAAGCGGAAGAACTCGAGAATTACGGGGAACAGATCATCGCTGAACTTGAACGGGCACGCCCAGGCACTAATCTGCAGGCTTATGTATCGATCCTGGAAGCGCAGAACATCAGTTTCATCGTTTTTGATCAGCAGAGTCGGATTTTGTATCCGGTCTCCGGCTCTTTCCCGCCTGTAGAACTGACACAGGAAGAATGGAATGTCATCGAACAGGGCGAGACGTTGGTCGTCAACCGGGATGTCGAAAGGTTTGAGCTCACAGTGACGTTTGTGGCGATGCCTTATTTCGATAATAACCAATTGGCAGGCGGTGTCCTGCTTGCTTCGCCCGTCAGCGGCGTCAGCGAAATGATTGCCGAGTTGAATAAAACTTTGATCACGACGATTTTGATCGCTTTCGCAATTGCGCTGCTGTTCAGCTTGTGGCTGTCGAAAATGCATGTCAGCCGGATCCAGCGGATGCGCAAAGCGACTTCCATGATCAGTGAAGGCCATTATGACGTCAATCTGCCGGAATCGAATTTCGATGAGTTTGGCGATTTGGCCCATGACTTCAACAAGATGGCGGCTAAGCTTCAGCAATCCAATGAAGAAATCGACCGCCTTGAAAACCGGAGGCGCCAGTTTATGGCGGACGTCTCGCATGAAATGCGGACGCCTTTGACGACGATTGCCGGCATCATTGAAGGGCTGCGCAACAATATGATTGAAGAAGGGCAAAGGGAAAAAGGCATTCGATTGGCAAGTGAAGAAACGAAGAGGCTGATGCGCTTAGTCAACGAAAACCTGGATTATGAGAAAATCAGATCCAATCAGGTGGAGCTGACTAAAGAAGAAATCGAAGCGGACGAACTTCTAGAAATTATCCAGGAACAGTTGTATCTGCAGGCAAAGCAGAAAGAGAATCTGATTGTGGTCAATACCCAGCCAGGTGATGTCATCTATGGGGATATGGACCGCCTGATTCAAATTCTGATGAACATCACTAAAAATGCGATCCAGTTTACCGAAAACGGCACGATTTCGCTTTCTACTTTCTCAGAGGGTGATGACATGGTGATCACCGTGGAAGACGACGGGTCAGGAATCGATGTCAAAGAAATCGATATGATTTGGCGTCGTTTCTACAAAGCTGATTTGTCACGCGGCAGCGGGCAATTTGGGCTTGGTTTGTCAATCGTCAAGCAATTGGTGACGCTGCATGACGGAGAAGTTCGCGTTGAAAGCGAAAAAGGGAAAGGGACGAAATTTATTATCCGCCTCCCCCACAAAAAGTAACCCTGGGATTTTCCCTCGGGTTATTTTTTGTGCCGAACTTTCTCTTTCTGTTAAAACTCTGGTCATAGTTTATTCATAACTGCTTGATAAGCTTTGTATAACGGCTTAAGAAAAGAGGGAACAGAGATGAAGAAAGTTTACTATATCGCCATTGGTGCGGCAGCGGCAGCGGTTATCTTTATGCTGGTTGCATTTTCAGAAGATGAAACAGTGGCTTCAGTAGGAGACACGAAAATTACAAAAGATGCACTATATGAAAAAATGTTGGCTTCTTCGGGGCCTGCGGCACTGGATGTTTTGATTTCCAATGAAGTGGTCAATCAGGAAGCGGATAAAGCGGGAGTCAAAGTGACGCAGGAAGAGCTGGATGCGGAAATGACAGTTTACGAAGAAAGCTATGGCGGGACAGAAGCGCTTGAACAAGCTCTTGCTGCCAGCGGCATGGCGATAACGGATTTGAAAGAGGAGATGGAGATCTACTTGAAGGTCGAGAAAATCGTCGGGCCTGATATTAAGATAAGCGATGAACAGATCAAAACCTATTTCGAAGAAAATAAGGATGCATTCAATCAGCCATCACAGGTGGAAGCGAACCATATATTGGTAGCTACTCAGGAAGAAGCCGACGAAGTCAAAGCCAAGTTGGATGACGGCGGCGACTTCGCTGAAATGGCGGCGGAATATTCGACAGATACAAGCAATGCTGAAAATGGCGGTGCATTGGGAGCTTTTGGTGCCGGTGAGATGGCCCCTGAATTCGAGGAAGCTGCATTCAGTATGGAAGTAGATGAAATCAGTGAACCTGTCCAAACAGATTATGGATTCCATATTATCCAGGTGACAGGAAAAACCGCTGCAGTCGAGGCGAACTTGGAAGACAGCAAAGAGCAAATCAAAGAAACTTTATTTGATGAAGCGTTGAATACGAAATACGCAGAATGGCTGGCCGAAAAAACGGAGTCATACGACATCGTTAATACGTTGGCAGAATAAGGAGGACATATGATGGGATATTATAATTCGAATGACAAGAAAACGGGCAAACGAGGCTATTTCGCTTCGAGCTTTACAGGATTGATTGCAGGGGCGTTATTGGTGGGAGTCATTTCGCCTGGCGTAACAGACGCAGAACCGGAAACGGCTGTAGGAGCAACAACAACCGAGTCGGTCAGTGGCGTGCAGACAACTTCCACATTGGTCACTTCGGATGTGACGGAAATTGTAGAACAGACCAACGATGCGGTCGTTGGCGTTTCAAATTTGCAGATGGCACAGCAAAATCCATTTTCTGCCCCAACTGCCACAGACAATGAAGCGCAGGAGGCCGGTGCCGGATCTGGGGTGATCTACAAGAAAGACGGAGACACTGCCTATATTGTCACTAATAACCATGTTGTAGAAGGTGCCGAAGACGTCATGGTCACCTTGTCAGATGGAACTGAATTGGATGCAGAAGTGCTTGGGACGGATGTATGGACTGATTTGGCTGTTTTGAAAGTTCCAAGTAAAAGTATTGAAATAGTTGCTGAATTTGGAGATTCTTCAGTCTTGAAAGCCGGAGAACCGGTAATCGCAATTGGTAACCCGTTAGGCCTTCAATTCTCGGGATCGGTGACCACAGGGGTCATTTCGGGAACCGAGCGCTTGATTCCGATTGATGTAAACCAGGACGGCACAGAAGATTGGCAGTCGGAAGTTCTTCAAACTGATGCTGCCATCAACCCGGGCAATAGTGGGGGCGCGCTGATCAATGCTAAGGGTCAATTGATCGGCATCAACTCCATGAAAATTGCGCAAGCAGCAGTAGAAGGAATTGGTTTGGCCATCCCAATCAATACCGCTATCCCGATCATTGCAGATCTGGAGACCGAAGGCGCAGTTGAGCGTCCTTCGATGGGTGTCGCTATATTGGATTTAGCTGAAGTGCCAGCACAGTATCGCACTGGCCAATTAGGGTTGCCCGCAGAAGTGGAAGGCGGCATTGTCGTCCAATCCGTGGTCGAAGGATCCGGAGCGGCAACAGCCGGAATGGAAGCGTATGATGTCATTGTTGAACTGGACGGCAAGCCGGTGAAATCAATTCTCGAGCTTCGCCAATACCTTTACAACGAAACGGAAGTTGGGGATACGTTGGAAGTGAAGGCTTATAGAGGCGGCGAACTCATGAGTTTCGAATTGGAATTGACGGAAAGCATGTAAGTGGAAAAGAGAAAGGATTTGGCATTGAAATAAAGGCTGCGAGTTTTTGAACAGCATAAAAGCTTCCCAATTGCGTGGGAAGCTTTTTGTGTGGGAATTTCTAAATGGCTCATGTAAGAAAGGGATCAGTTGAAAATTCCGAACCAATCTGTTGCGATTCCAAAACCGACAAGGATGAGAACGAGCACAACAAAAATAATGATGCCCAGCTGCAAAGGCTTGTAGCCTGTGGTTCTAGGTTCTTGCAATCCTTCTTTTTCTTCGTTCGGACGGCGCTTCGCTTCTTCTTCGGTTTCTTTCATGTAATCGTCTTTTTCATTATTGCTCATTTGAATGCCTCCTTGGACTTACCGTTAATAGTCTTTACCCTTAAAAATAAGGGTTCAATCCACTAATTTTTCTTCTGTTTTCAGTTCGCGCTGTGTCAATTTTTGTGCCAGTTCACGGCCAAAAAGCTGTGAAGATTGCGGATCTCGACCTGTCAGGATTTGTTTGCTGCCCCAAACAACATAGGCATCCTGTTCTTTTTCTTCATGGTAATCTGCGATTCTGCTCAATTCATCCTCTAAGCTGAAAGGCAGCAAATCCACCACTTCTTCAGGCTCATTTGCATTGGGATAGCCGGTTACTTTCAGCCCTTCAAGAATTCCGCGGCCTTCTCTGGTTTTCGTATAGATGAGTGGTGCCGGCCCGTGGCAAACTGCAGAAACGATACCACCCAATTCATACATAATATTAATGACAGCATGCAAATCTTCATTATGCGCCAAATCGAACATGGCTCCATGTCCACCAACAATCATGATGGCATCGTAGTCACTGGCTTTGACGTCCACAATCGGAGTTGTTTTATCTGCCATACCTGATTCATATTGTTTTTTATAAATTCCATCTGGATCATAATCCTTGCTGAGGCTTAATGGATCGACGACGGGTTTTCCGCCATCAATAGAAGCGAGTCCTACGGTATGGCCTTCTTTTTCAAGTTCCAATGCAGGTGCGAAAAGTTCTTCTGCCCACCAACCTGTTACATAATTATGCTCTTCGTCTGTATAACCATTGGATAACACTGCCAATACTTTTGCCATGGTATCTTCCTCCTACTTTAAAAAGTCCTTGTTTCTTCATTTACCCTGTAAAGGAATCCTGAAACGTGGCAAATGAGCAGTTCGTGGATTTGGTCAGGGGAATTATGCTACGATTATTGCATGAATTGAAAGAAGAGGTGGACCACTTGAAAGAACTCACACAAGAAACGCAAGTAACCTTGCTGGAAGCCATGCTCGATGGCAGTAAAGTGGGGACGATCGTAACGGATCCGTCGCAACAGGATAATCCGATCATCTACACCAATCGAACGTTTATTGAAATGACAGGATATACACAACAAGAAGTAATCGGAAAGAACTGTCGATTTTTGCAGGGGCCAGAAACCGATAAAGAAGATATAGAGAAAATGAGGAAAGCTATTGCTGCTGAGGAAGCAATTACATTGACGTTGCGGAATTACCGGAAAGACGGTTCGCCGTTTTGGAACCGTTTGGCCATTGAACCCGTCCAAATAGAGGATAAACTGTATTTCATCGGTACGCAGACAGATATCACGCTGGAACGTTCCCAGCAACAGGCGATTATGGCCAATGAAGATGAAATCGAAAAGTTGATGCTTCCTATTCTATCCATACAAGAGAATGTAGCTACTGTCGCGCTGGTCGGTACGATGAATCTTCAACGTTTTGAAACCTTGAAGGTAAAAATCTGCGAGTATGTGCAAGAACATCGAATTGAGCACGCCATCATTGATATTACAGGCTTGTCCTGGAATGAAAAATCACCGCTTTATTGGTTCCAGCAGATTTACGAAGCGCTTCGGATTATGGGAAGCAATCTCTATGTAACCGGGATCTCTCCGGCCGCTGCACAGCAATTTGCCGACGACTTAGATCGGGACAACCAGCTGATTACTTTTTCCACAATTGAAAGAGCTTTGAGTTTCATTACTCAAAAAACCACTGGAGAAAACCATTTCAGTTGACTAAGGATTGCCATAAGAGGTAAGTTTTAAGTGTTCTCAAATACAAATCAGGAAAGAGGTTGGAAAAATGTCAGCATTATTCACAACATCCGTAACAGCCACTGGTGGCCGTGAAGGAAGAGTCATTTCCGAAGACAATGTATTGGATCTTCAATTGGTTTCGCCGAAAGAATTGGGCGGTCCCGGAGGAGAAGGCACAAACCCTGAACAATTATTTGCAGCAGGCTACTCCGCTTGTTTTGACGGAGCATTGAACTTAATCATCAAAAGAGAAAAAGCAGATGTCTCCAGCACTTCCATTAAAGCGGATGTTCACTTCCTGAAAGATGAAGGAAATGACGGTTTTAAAATCGGTGTTACTTTAAATGCTCATTTAGAAGGTGTGGATGAAGCAACAGCGAAAGACCTTGTAGAAAAAGCACATGCGTTCTGCCCATACTCCAAAGCAACAAGAGGCAATGTCGACGTAGAATTGAAAATCGTATAAAAATTAGAAAAAGCCGGAAAGCTTCACTTTCCGGCTTTTTTTATGGTGAAAAACTGAAGTAGTTGCAGTGGGAAATACAGAATATGGTTTTAAAAAAATAGAGCGGGGTAGAAAGATAATGCAGAGTCATAACGAAAATAGAGGAGGATGGAGGGAATAGATAAAGAACAGAGAAAGCAGCAGACTTCAGAAGACAGCAAAGTTACTGACCAAGATTCAAATGAATCGGCGAATCAGTTTAATGCAGGTGGCAATGACTCTGATTATGATGGTGGGCATCCAGGAGATGCCTTGAATGAAGAACAAAAGAAAGAACAGCAAGAATATAAAACCGGTACGTCCTATAATTCAGGTGGAAACGACTCTGATTACGACGGTGGGCATCCAGGAGATGTCGAGCCTGAAAGTAAGGGACACGTGGGTTCTAAAGACGAAAACTAAAATTCTACAGGAGGTTTTATTTATGTTTTTTCACACAGGAGAACTTCAATACCACGCAAAACCGGATGCTCCAGATCCAGTCTTCGCTAAACAAGTACAGGAACTGATCGGCGGGCAATTCGGTGAAATGTCAGTTGCCATGCAATACTTATTCCAAGGGTGGAGCACAAGAGGGAACGAAAAATATAGAGATCTTCTGATGGATACTGGAACGCAGGAGTTGGGGCATATTGAAATGCTCGCAACAATGGTGGCCAGACTCCTTGAAGGGGCACCTGTTTATGAACAGGAAAAAGCTGCAAGCGATCCGATTATAGGCGCAATCATGGGCGGCATGAATCCGCAGCATGCCATTGTCCATGGATTAGGCGCTTCTCCAAAAGACAGCAATGGTGTGCCTTGGAACGCGGGATATATCGTAGCAAGCGGAAACCTGTTGGCGGATTTCCGCGCCAACGTCAATGCAGAATCACAGGGCCGTCTTCAAGTAGCCCGCCTTTACAGCATGACAGACGACAGAGGCGTAAAAGATCTGTTCTCATTCTTGCTTGCACGTGATACCATGCACCAAAACCAATGGCTAGCTGCTATAAAAGAATTGGAAGCGAAGGAAGGCCCGATTGTGCCTGGAACACTTCCTCCAGAATGGGAAGCGACAGAATTCTCCCACATCCTTTACACGAACTCAGAAAGCAGCAAAGAGCTGAAATGGATGAACGAGCCAGCACCGGATGGCCATGAATTTACATTCGGTAAACCAGAACCGTTGAGTGAAAAACCGGTGTTGAAGCCAGCTCCTCCAGAAGCACATAATTCATTGCCAGAAGATGAATTGAAATAATCAGCCCAGGCTGTCCCGAAGTCACCACTATTGGCTTTTAGGGGCATCCTTTATTTTTTTCCAGAAGATTTGCTTAGAAAGGAGAGAAAGAAGTGGCCACAACACCTTGGCTCCTGAAACAGGAATGGAAAGACGTCGTTTTTCTGCACTGGCCTGTAAAGCCTGAATGGCTGCGCCCATTTGTTCCTGACGAGCTGGAAATCGATTTATATGACGATCAAGCTTGGCTGGGAGTGGTATTTTTTCAAGCGAAAGCGACACGTCCACGATTTCTGCCTCCGGTTCCGGGAACACGTTCTTTCTTGGAGCTGAATGTCAGGACTTATGTGAAGTATGGAGACAGGAAAGGTGTGTATTTCTTTAGCTTGGATGCCAACAGCCTGCTTGCAGTGAAAGCCGCTTCTTATAGAGGTTTTTTGCCTTATCGCTACGCCGAAATAAGCATGACAAAAAAAGCCGGAAAATGGAGATTTTCCAGTCGGCGAATCGAAGCCGGACGGTTTCCTGAATCTTTCGATATGAGCTATAAACCTGCTTCTACAGCCATTGCTTCCAGCCCCATAGAGCAATGGCTAACGGAACGTTATTGTTTATGGACTAAACCTGGAGACCGGCTTTACCGGGTCGATATTGCGCACTCGCCTTGGACCTTGCATTATTTAAAAGGACAGATCGATCAAAATACAATGGCACCCTATCTTCCGGTTTCTTTGCATCGCCAGCAGCCAATGGCTCATTATTCGCGAAAGCAAAAAGTATATTTTTATGCGCCAGTGAAAGAGTAGGAAGAGACTGGGTGCAGTAAAATAAAATTGGATATTTGGAACTAAAAACACCGAGGCAGCTGCTCCGGTGTTTATTGAATGGCATTATTTTCGGTTGGGTTCTTGTTTTAAAGTATGGGAAGTCTCTTTTTGTTCCCAGATACGCTTTGTTAAATAAATATGGAAAAACCATTCGCCGACAGCAATAAGCAAGGCTGAATAGATTGCAGGCATGACAAGCGAAAAATCAGGATTATTAATCAGCCATAGCCCACCCAGCCAGACAATCAGAAATACCAGCACAAAGTCACCTCCGGTTGCCACTTTATTGGAGGTTTTCGGATAAATAGTTAAATCACCAATAAAGCCGACAGCGGTGATGATCAGACTGAGGATGAAAATTTCAAAGACTTCCACTCCATAAGCAATGCCAAGTATGACAAACAATACGGAGAAGACCATAGCAAATTTAATCAAAATTGCCTCAAGATACTTCATGCTTTCCACCTCCTTGAGAAAGCTGTTGTTACTTTTCGTATACCCGTTTCAATCGATTCAATTCATAAAACCTGTAAAAAAAGACAAAAAAAGACCCGGCTTTTGCCGGGGCTGCCACGGGTCAGGAACTGATGAAATCGCCGCCATTTACATGGATTGCCTGGCCTGTCACATAGGTCGAGTCTTTGGAAGCCAAGTAAACATAAGCAGGCGCTAATTCGGAAGGCTGTCCACGTCGCTCCATTGGGGTGTCGCCACCATGTTCGCCCACTTTTTCTGCTCCAAAGGTCGCTGGAATCAATGGCGTCCAAATAGGGCCTGGAGCCACTGAGTTGACGCGTATACCTTGTTCAGCGATATTGGCTGATAAGGAACGTGTAAAGCTGGTGATTGCGCCTTTTGTAGATGAATAATCAATCAGCTCCGGAGAACCGCGATAAGCCGTGACCGAAGATGTATTGATGATGCTATCGCCTTTTTGGAGATGCGGCAATGCAGCTTGCGTCAAATAGAACATGCTGAAGATATTAGTCGAAAAAGTTTCCATCAACTGATCTGGACTGATAGCCAAAAAATCATCCTGTGGGAATTGTTTTCCTGCATTATTGACCAAAATATTCAATTGGCCGAATTCGGAAATGACGTCCACTACCAGTTGATTGCATTTTTCTACATCGCTGACATCTGTAGCGAATTTTGCACCTTTGGCTCCATAAGATTCAATTGCTTTTATCGTTTCGTCAGCATCTTCGTGCTCATCTAAATAAGCAATTGCGACGTTGGCGCCTTCCTTCGCATAAGCTACCGCAACAGCACGGCCGATTCCACTGTCGCCTCCTGTCACCAGCGCAACTTTGCCTTCCAGTTTTCCAGAACCTTTGTAGTCTTTATCATCATAAATCGGTTCCGGACTCATTTGCTCTTCAGAACCAGGCTGTTTGGATTGCTCCTGCGGTTCTACCTGTTCATCGATTTCTTCAAATTTATCTTTAGCCATAATGAATCCTCCTCTAATTAAGTAGCATGTTTTCCTTATTCCCGTTGATGGCTTGCTTAAACGCAATCTCCAATAATATGGAAGGCGGTAGGTGAGGTGATTGTTTTGGTTTAGGAATAAAATAAAAAACGGAAACACCAGTCTGAATGAGGTGTTTCCGTTTGGGTTATGGGTGTTTTAAAACATGATTAAGATTCTCCTGTGACTACACCACAGGCAATTCGATCGCCCGAGTCACCGGAAGGGTCCGTCGTTTGATCATCTTCAGCGGCGTGTATAACAAGTGCTGTACCGCCTTCTTTGAGCAATGAGTTTTCATCACCGATAGCGAGCGTGACATTTTCAGCTGTGAACTCCTGTGAAGCGGTGCCGTCAGAGCTGGCTTCAATATTCGGTAAATCACCGGCGTGAGGACCGTCGGGGTTGTCCATACCATGCATGGCATCGGCCGGATTGAAATGGCCGCCAGCCGTTTCGAAGTCAGGTCCTTCGCACATTCCGGTTTCATGGAAATGGATGCCGTGCATGCCTTCTTCCAAGCCTTCAACTTCAAGTGCTACCTTAACTCCGGCATCTTCTTCAGATAATTCCGCGGTGCCGATGGCATTTCCATCACTGTCCATCATTTCAACAGTAAGCATCAAAATTTCTTCACTGCTGCCTTCCTCTGTTTCCGCTTCATCCGCTTCTTCACCTTCGGGTGGACTTTCTTCTTCTCCTTCAATATCTTCAGTGTTTTCAGCCGGTGCACCATCTGATTCTGTAGGTGGATCTTCTGTGCTTTCATTGCCGCAGGCTGTTAAAAATAATAAGAAAGCCAGTACCAAAACAAGCATAAGCCATCGCTTCATCTGAACTCCTCCTCGAAATCGTGTTATTCTACATTACACTTAATGGCTGATGAATAAACGCAATTTTCTGAAATGGATTCTTTTGTAGGAGAAAAAGAGCTATTCTTTTCTTTTACGGAATACGAACATCAGTCCAAGCAAGGCAGACAGAACACTGATGATGAGTGCAGGTTTGAAGAAAGGTGGGCTGTAGCTCAACGAAACTTGATTATCTCCTGATTCTAAAGGTACCGCGATAAAAGCAAAATCCGCCTTTAACACCTCTACTTTTTGGCCATTTACAGAAGCCTTCCAGCCCCGCTCATAAGGGATCGGCAACTTCAAGTAACCCTCATTTTCTGGATTGGCGTAATTCAGGCTGACATTGCTGCCATCGATAATCAGGTTGCTGGCTAAATCAGGCTGATCGGCTTGTTGCCGCAAGGTCTTATAGTCTTCGGCAGAGAGCTGGATTCCGGTTAACTCGTAATCGCCTTTCGGAAGGCGAATTTCGATTTGTTGTTCAGCAGGAATACGGATTGTGATGTCATCCACAAATGTTTTGTAGACAGACTGGTTGGATTTTCTGGTCGTGTGATAATCATTGACAGCAAGCGGAAATCCTTTGTCTGCAGCTTTGTTTTCCAAGTGGAAGGAGACGAACAAATCGTTCACGGATTCGGGAAGAGCTTCTATGTCTATGCTTAAGCCTCCGCTTTCTTCCGTAACCTGCAGATGATTGCCGTCATAAGACCCGCCCACCGCTGTCACGTCAAAGTCAGGGGAGGCGCCAGCGTCTGCTTCGAGTACCTCCGTGCCTTTTGCCTGCTCGAGAATGATGCCTGTGAGCATGGCCTGTTCGCGCATCAATGGAGACATTTCCAACACTTGCTGTTCTTCATAGACTGTCGAAGTGGAGCGTGCAAATGGCAGTACATAATTGTTTTCGAAGACAGCGAAATTTTCTGTTGCGTAAATTTCAGTGAAGCCATATGGAATGTTTTCGTCTCCATGTGAGCGAATGACATATTTTCCTTGAAGCATGCTATGCAGATTGGCCCGGTTGCCAAGCGTCGCATAGCGGCTGACGCTTTCACGGCCCATATCTATTTCAAGGTCATACAGGTAAAAGTACAATAGGTTTTTATTCAAAATACTGGAATAGGCGCTCAAGCCTTGGAAGTCCTGAACAATCGAGGTATTGTTGCGGACGCCTTCCATCCATTCAATGCGGTAAGGGCCACCGGTTTCTTCGGCCTGCACGTAATCGAGCAGTTCCTGGATTTCGGGGTCGTCGTAATCTGCTCCGGTCATCAGTTCTTCACCGACTTGCGAAATATTGCCGTCATGGAGAATCTTCTCGACCTGGTAGGTATTTGCGAACAGCAAAGTCCATGCAAATAGGAAAGCCATTAGAAAGCCTTTAAATAAAGGTTTTTTGAATTGAACGTAAAAGAATAGCAGCAACAGCGTAATCAGCAGGTTGATGAAAGTGAGAACCGAAACCCGCGAACCAATCGCTAATAGTTCATCGCCCCAAGCGTACAAGGCAAAACAGAAAGCCGCAAAAATCGCTGCAATTGCAAAACGGCGCAGTGTGAACTGATACAAATGATCGAATGCAACGGCAACAGCACCGCCCATAACCAGCGACAAGAAATATTCCCAGCGGTATTGAGGCGCAGAGAACCCATTAAAAGCGCTGCCGATCAAGGGGCTGTGGTGCATGATGACCCCCGCAATGCCAAGAATCGCAAACAAGCGGAACGTTTTGTGGCGATACAGAAAACCACAAAACAGCAGCAAGATGAAAAACGCGGGCAAGACGATAAAGCGGCTATTGAACAGAATATTGTCGGTTACATCAATCCACGGGATGTCCTGCTGAAAAGGAGGCCTGTGATTATTCAAGTAGGCGTACACGGCGGGGATGAAGGAAACGGCACTGATGCCAGCTCCAATAAACCCTGCGACCCCGAAGTTCAGCAGTATTTTCTTTTTGTCTTTTTCACTTTCGGCCAATGGAATGAACAGCCGGACAAGAATGTAAATGGCAGCCAGCAAAAAATTGATGTAGGCAAAGTAAAAATTGTCGATCATCGAAATGGCGACTGCTGCCAAAAACCAGCCTGGCTTTTTTTCGCGGAAAATCTTTTCGGCACCGAACAATAAAATCGGCAGCCATATAAAGGCATCAGCGAAAAATTCCCAATAGGTCACATGGCGGAAATACATACCTGAAATGCCGTATAGGGAAGCACCGAGAAGTGCTGCGTATTTCGAGATTTTCATATACATAAAAAAACGTGTTGTAATGAACAAGACAGCAGCCAAGCGGATGATGCTGATAAAGACAGCGGCATTCGCCCAGAACAGCACATCCGTTGTCTGGATGATGTTGATTGTTTTTAAAATGAAGACAATGGCGACTGAAATCAGAAATACGATAGACGTGGAAAAGTAATAAGACAGTTCACTGAATGTGCCTGCTCCAAGTCCGAAATCAAACGAGTAGAAAAATTCCCCACGGGTATATTGTTCATATAGAAGATGCTTGAAAGGCATCATCTGTGAAAGTCCATCGTTGATTCCCACCATAAAATGGCCGTGCGACCATTGATACAAGAAAACAGCATGCCCGATTGCTGATAAGATTAAACTGAAGAATAACAGAAGAAGTGCAGGGCGTAGCTTTTGCATAGAGTCACCGTCTTTTTGGTTATTTGGGATGAACTTTATCTTTGAGAATCCTGCCGGATACTACAAAGGTTATCGGAACTGTAAACAATACGGCAGCAAAAGGCGCAATATTGCTGTTCAGGTGAAGAAACTCAACAAAAATGAATATAAGAGCTGTTGAGACGGACATATTGACAACTTGTGTCAAAGGGAAATACAGGTACTTTTTAAGAGTGGGCTTTATCCGATATGTCACATAACAGTTTAAGAAAAAGGAAATGTTCAAACTGATAAAAAAACCGACAATATGTGCCAGCAGATAAGGCAAAGCGAATACATTGTGGAACACCAGGTAGATGCTGTAATAACTCATGGTGTTGACCACGCCGACAAAAATAAAGCGAGTGAACTCGGTGTTTAATGTTTTAAGGCTCATCGTATTCATCCACGTTGCTGATGTCTACAAGAAAATGCGGACGCTGTTTGGTTTCATTATAGATGCGTCCGATGTATTCGCCGATGACTCCGAGACTGATCAGCTGGATGCCTCCGAGCAAAAGAATGGCTGTAATTGTTGTAAAGTAACCGGGAGCTCCGATGCCTTCACGCAGAATGCTGTACAGTGTGAAGAAAATGTAGATGAGTGACAGGAAAAGAACGAGAAAGCCCGTATAAAAACAAACGCGCAACGGCTTCATATTGAACGAAATGATTCCATCGATGCCATAATTGACCAAACTGTTGAATGACCATTTTGAATCACCGTCAGTCCGCAGGACATTTTCATAGTTGATCGTCTTTTTGCTGAGGCCGATCCAAGAAAACAGCCCTTTGGAAAAACGGTTGCTTTCACTCAATGCCAAAATCGCATTAATGGCTTTGCGGCTTAATAATCGGAAATCGCCTTCGCCATCCTGCAAGTCGACGTCGGTGATTGAATTGATCAGTTTGTAGTACAGTGAAGAAAACAGGGAGCGGATTTTGGAATCGCCGGTGCGTGAGCGCCTTGCCACAACTTGATTGAATCCTTCTTCGTAACCTTTGACCATTTCACCGATCAGAGTAGGCGGATGCTGCAAGTCGCTGTCCATGACAATGGCAGCATCGCCTTTGATGCGTTTCAAGCCGGCGAGCATGGCGGACTCTTTTCCAAAATTCCGCGTCAGCGAAATATATTTAACGGTGTCATGCACTGCTGCCAATTTTAAAATTTCCTGCAATGTACCGTCACTGCTGCCATCATTGATGAACATAATTTCATAACGATATGGAAGCTCCTCAAGTTCCTTCACCAATTTGGCATACATGGAAGCGATATTGGCTTCTTCGTTAAATGCCGGAATTACAATGGAGATAAGCTTCATGTTTAATTCCCCTTTCAAACTGCTTCTGAAAAATCTTCTTTAGTTTTATTACCCGGGCCATTTAATAAGTATGCCTGACGAAAATGAAACTTCCTGGCCCTCAATACGTATTAGTATACGTCAGGTGTTTTGAGAAAACATTTGTCTGAAAATTCAGCGTCCCTTCACTGATGTCTAAAAGACTTGAAGCAATTGGATCTACAGCGCTGGAGACTTGGCGTTGGAATCGAATGATAGTCTTTATTCGTTGAATTTTACTTGTTGGACCGATACCATTAAAATAGAATACATACTGATGAATGGAGAGTGTTAAGAATGGCGATCAATCTCGTAAAAGGTCAGAAAATCGATTTAACAAAAGGACGTTCATCGCTTTCAAGCATCATGGTAGGCCTTGGCTGGGATCCTGTTGCGACTAAAAAAAGCGGCGGATTTTTAAGCGGCCTATTAGGCGGCGGAGGCGGAGCTGATGTTGACTGTGACGCATCCGTATTGCTGCTGGATGAAAACGGCAAGCTGACTGCTAAAGAAAACCTGATTTATTTCGGGAACAAGAAAAGCAAAGACGGCAGTGTTGTCCATTCCGGTGATAATTTGACCGGTGAAGGCGAAGGGGACGACGAAGTGATCAACATCGACTTGAAGCGTATTTCGCCTTCTATTCATCGCCTGGTTTTTGTCGTTAATATTTACAATGCAAAACAGAAAAAACAGGATTTCGGCATGATTGAAAATGCTTTTATCCGCCTGGTCGACAACCAGTCGAAAGAAGAGCTAGTTCATTACAACCTTACTGATAATTATGCAGGCAAGATGTCGCTGATTACAGGAGAATTATACCGCCAAGGCGCAGAATGGAAATTTTCAGCGATAGGCGAAGGTGCTTCAGAACCCGATATTGGATCAATTGCAAACAAATATTCTTAAGGAGTGAAATGACGAATGGCTATTAACTTATCAAAAGGGCAAAAAGTAGATTTGACGAAAAGTAACCCAGGTCTGTCTAAAGTGATCGTAGGACTAGGCTGGGATACCAATAAATATGATGGAGGACAGGATTTCGACTTGGACTCATCGGTCTTTCTGTTGAACAGTGAAGGGAAAACGGCTTCAGAAGCCGACTTTATCTTCTACAACAATACAATAGGAGCCGGCGGGGCAGTGGAACACACTGGAGATAACAAAACCGGAGAAGGCGAAGGAGACGACGAACAGGTTAACGTCAACCTTTCAGCTATTCCGGCATCAATCGAAAAAGCGACCTTCACCATTACCATCCATGACGCTGAAGCACGCGGGCAGAACTTTGGCCAGGTCAGCAACTCATATGTCCGTATCATCAATGGAGACACAAACGAAGAATTGATCCGCTATGATCTGGGAGAAGATTTTTCAATTGAAACAGCAGTCGTGGTCGGCGAACTTTACCGTCACGGTGGAGAGTGGAAATTCAACGCCATTGGCAGCGGTTATCAAGGCGGCTTAGAGTCTCTTGTTAAGGACTTTGGCTTAAACAGCTGAGGAAACGATGGAAAAGCAAGGAGACTTTCTCCTTGCTTTTTCTCCATTCATATATGAAATGATAATTTGAACGGGCTGTAGGCAGCCGCATGCCGGGAGGATCACACATGAGACATTTTAACGTATTGACCGATTCTGATTTAAAGACCTTTTTTAAATATTCCCCGGCAGAATTCAACCGTGATACGGAACGGGAGACCTTAGCATTGGCATTGGGCGCAGCACTTTATACACCGGGATCCAAAGTGGATTTTGCCCAGAAGATTTTAAGTGGAAATTACAGTACAAAAGCATTTGCAGGTTTGACGACATTGATCATCTGTCTGGAAGATGCAGTTGCCGATTCGGAACTGGGGCAGGCAGAAGAGAATGTTGTCGGTGAACTGAAAAAGCTGGCTGCAGCAAATGCTGAACAACTTGCCGCCGGACCGGTACTTTTTTTGCGCGTCCGGACCCCTGAACAATTGGATATGCTGATTGACCAGGCGGGAGATGCATTGAGTGTATTAACGGGGATTGTGTTTCCAAAATGTCTTCCGACCACCTTGCCGCTGTTTTTCGAGGCATTGGATCGTGCTAGCGAAAGAGCCGGCAGAAAACTCTATGCACTGCCTTTACTTGAAACCAAAGAAGTGCTGTACAGTGAACTCCGGGAACAGACATTAGCAGAGCTGCATCAAATTATGCAGTCGGAAGCTGACCGGATTTTGACTGTTCGGGTAGGAGCGACTGATTTTTCCAGTTTATACGGACTGCGGCGTCCGGCAGAACGAACAATTTACGATGTCCACATCATCCGTGATTGCCTGACGGCCATTTTGAACCGTTTTGGCCGCGCAGAAGATGGTTTTACGGTTTCGGGTCCTGTGTACGAACACTTTTCCGGCGGAGAACGCCTTTGGCTTTCCTCTAAGCCCGAAGCGACGCTGTGGGAGGAAGTCCAACTGGATATACTAAATGGGTTTAAAGGGAAAACCTGCATCCACCCATCGCAGATTTCCATTGTCAATGCGGGGTATATCGTCTCGCTCGAAGCTTACGATGATGCTAAAGTGATTCTAAATGAAAGTGCCAAGCGCAACGGTGTTCTGCAAAGTCCAAAACGCAATAAAATGAACGAAGTAAAACCGCATTTGAGCTGGGCAAGGAAAATTGCCGCTCAAGCGGAAGTCTATGGGGTGCTGAATGAAAACTATCAACCAATTGACGTCCTCAACCATATCCGGGCAAAGCAATTATCAAATCAATACTAAGTTATGGGACAATCTGGATATCAATATTTCCATAAAGAACGCTTATCCCGGCCTGTCACCGGAATCGCTTTTTTCTGTAGCGCTGCGTGTCAATAAAAAACGTCAATTTCTGTTTGTCAGCAAGCTGATTGCCAAGCATTTGGCTGTCCATCCTTCTCTGGCTCTTGGAACAGGCACCTTACTGGCATCGCTGTTGGTGGAAGAAATGGGGCTCGAAAGCTTTCCTGATACGGAAGCTCTTGTGAAAATGATTGAAACTGGAGCGGCTGACCGTGAAACGACTCTCACATCGCTCCAATTTAAAGAAATCCTGCCGAAGAAAACTGTGTTTATTGGCATGGCTGAAACGGCAACGGGCCTTGGCCATTCGGTTTTTCAGCATTTTGACGAGGCTGCCTATATTCATACGACACGCGAAGAAATTATCGGCATGACCCCATCTTTTGTCTTTGAAGAAGAACATTCCCACGCAACATCCCATAAAGTGTACGCGCCGTCCGGTATGCTGGAAGACGCGGATACTATCGTCCTGATTGATGATGAAATCTCAACAGGCAATACCTTATTGAATCTGGTTTGTGCACTTGACGATCAGTTTCCGGGGAAAAGCTATGCTTCTCTTTCGATTCTCGATTGGCGAAATGACAGCCAAAAAGAGAAAATGGAAAAAATGGCTGCCGACCGGAAAATCAACCTGACTGTTTTGTCTTTGATGGCAGGCCATTTCGAATTGGTCCACAGTTCGGCTCCAGAAGAACCTGAACAGGCTGTTTTAATCGGAGGAGGTTCCAGGATTCCGGACATCGAATTGGCTGGAGAAAGGCTCTCTGTGGGTTCAAAGACTGGGCAGCATTACATCCCGTATACAGGCCGTTTCGGCATCAGCAGCCAACAGCAGGATGAAATCGGTGCTTGGGCTGAAGCCGCTGCAAAACAGGTCAAATCCACGAGCCAACAGGCATTGGTTATCGGTATAGGTGAAAATATGTACCTGCCTTTGCGTTTCGCGTTGGCGCTGGGCGGCAATCCACTTGTCCAAACGACGACCCGCAGTCCGATTTTTGCTTCTGAGACAGCTGGCTATCCGATCAAGGAAAAAGCGAAATTCGAGTTGCCCGATGCTGAGGAAACAAGCCAATTCATCTATAATTTGAATAAATTGGATATTGACCGAATTTACTTGTTGGCTGAATCTGTCGTCGAACAATCCGAATGGCAGCCGCTGCTCACATATCTGGAGAAAAAAGCGCCAGTGGAATGGATATCCCTGACAACCACCAAAAGGAGTGACGGAGTCGAATGATAACAACCGGTCTAGTGAAAACGAGTTACCCGAAAGAAGATATCACATTCCTGTTGAAAGACGTAAGTGAGGAATTTGTCGAAAGTACCTTGGAGGAACGGGAAAAAGCCGTTCAAACAGGAGCCCATTATGCAGAACGGCTGCCGATGGAATATCGCCCATCTGATGAATATACGAATCTTTACCATGAAACCGTCGTCAAGACCAAAAAGCAATTAGCTTATCTGGTAGGGCTGGTGACACGCCGTATCTTCATGAATGCCGGAACGGATGATATTGTCCTTGTGTCATTGGCGCGCGCAGGCAGCCCAATCGGGATCTTAATCCGCCGTTATGCCCAGCAAATGATGGGAATGGACTGGCCGCATTACAGCGTATCGATTTTACGGGATAAAGGCATTGACGAAAAAGCGATCAATACGATTCGCGCTGCCCACCCGAACAGCCGCATCCAATTTGTGGATGGCTGGACAGGAAAAGGCGCTATCCAAAAAGAGTTGACGAAATCGGTCAACAGCCTCAATGAAGAAAAAGACATGAAACTGCACGATGACATGGCTGTATTGGCAGATCCGGGAGCATGTGCCGTATTGTTCGGGACACGTGAAGACTTCCTTATCCCAAGTGCTTGTTTGAATGCGACCGTCTCAGGCTTGGTAAGCCGTACGATCCTTAACAAGCTTTACATCGGTGAAGATGATTTCCACGGTGCCAAGTTTTACGGGGAGTTGCTGGAAGAAGATTTGTCGAATGATTTTGTCGATCAAATCACAGAATGCTTTGCTGAAACGCGCGGCCAGGTCGAAACGGATGCTGTTTCTTCGCCGGTGACTGCGGAAAGAACCTGGCAGGGCATGAAGGAAGTCGAAGCGATCGGCCAACAGATGTATAGTGAAACCGACTATCATCTGATCAAACCTGGAGTCGGCGAAACGACACGTGTTCTGTTGCGTAGAAGCCCGTGGAAGGTTCTGGTCAACAGCCTTGATAACCCCGACGTCCATCATATCCTCATGTTGGCAAAAGAAAAAGAAGTGCCTGTGGAAGTTGTTCCCGATTTATTCTATCGCGCCATCGGCTTGATTCGATCAGGTAAAGAAATATGACGGTATTATTCGCAAGCGATTTAGATCAAACTTTAATCTATTCCCGCAATTCGATGGGGATGGACGTGTTAGAAGACGAATTAGTGGAAGTAGAGCGCTATGAAGGAAAACCTTTGTCTTACATGACGAAAAAAAGTCAGTCAGAGCTATGGAAAATCAATGATTCTGCTTTCTTTTTGCCGGTGACCACGCGTACGCAGGCCCAGTACGAACGGGTGACAGGCATTTTTGAAGGGCGGGCGCCGCGCTTTGCTGTCATTTCCAATGGAGCGGTCATTTTGGAAAATGGCCAGCCGATCAAAGAATGGTCGGATGGGATTCGTCAGCAATGCGTCAGCCGAAAAACCATCATTACGGAATTGTTGCCGGAAATCGAACGCCATTTTTCAGAAGACTGGGTATTGAAAGTAAGGGAAGCGGACGATTGGTTCGTTTATCTGATTGTGGACCGGGCGCGTTTCCCGGAAGACAAGTTGGATTTCTATACCGAGACGTTCAAAAAACTTGGATGGGGAATGTCACTCCAAGGCAGAAAACTTTATTTCATGCCGGAAAGCATCACGAAAGCAGGCGCCATGGAGTATATCAAAAAACGTCTGGAAGCAAGCTATGTCATTGCTGCTGGTGATTCGCTGCTGGATCTTGATTTATTGGAAAGCGCCGATTATAGTATGCTCGCTTCCCATGGCGAAGCGGTGAGAAGTGCGGTGCCCGTATCCGGACATGTTCATAAAACGGAAAAACACGGCATTAAAGCAGGAGAAGAAATTTTGGCCCGTGTTGCCGAAATTTCATTGCAGCGCAAGTAAGCAACAAAGCAAGGAGAGATTCCGATGGTTCAATTGCATCCGATCCCCGCAAAAACCTGGGATCCAGAAAAAATTGGGGAATGGCTGAAAAAACCGATTGTGGATCACAGTGAGACAAAAATTGAAGAAGACCAGATTACGTATCCGCAGCTGCTTGGACAGGTTACAGGGATGCCCCTTGATGCCGATGAATATTTTGCAGCCATCTATGATGTCATCGAAGCATCGGAAGGACGGCTGATCCGGCTTTCCGATAAAATGGACAAGCACATTGAACAGGACCGGCTGCGGACTTTGCAGGATTTGTTTGAAATGAATAAAAAAGAAAAAGGCCTGTCGCCAAACCGCATGGTGGCATTTCTTGACGGCAAAGGGCTGCTGCCAAGATTGAAAGATCCAGGCCTTAACAGAAGGCTGCGCATTGTACTGATTGATATCCTGAAAGCGTTTCAAGAGCAGTCCAGTGGAAATACGACCCATTCTTCCTTCCGCCGCGTAACGACTGATTTAGTCAAATGGATGTTCAACCATATAGAGCCTGAAATTGAAAAGCTGGATCTGGAAAAAGGATTGCCGGGCTTTCTATGGTACGGCAGTGCTTCGGAAAGTGAAACCTGGTTCTTGAAGCTGTCAGCCGCTTATGGCTTCCATGTCATCGTCTATGATCCAAAAGGAGAAGGGTGGTTGGAGCAGGCACTTGGAAAAGAAGGGCTGCACAGCCATAGCTTCCAGGTAAATGCCGAGTCGCTCCTCCCATTCCCGGAAGAAAAGCCGAAGCGTGTCGGGACAGTGGCTTATCGGGCTACTCAGGAAGTGGACCGGCTATTGCATCATGATGATTCTGGACTTTATAAGCCATTCCAATTCAAATCTTATCGGACGCATTCAGTTCGCCTGAAAACGACGATGGATGAAGCTTTCATGCTTGCCAAAGAACGCGCGATGGTTCGCCCATCGTTTTCAGTAGCGAGCGGAAGCGTCAACATTCCCGTAGTCTTCTCCAAAATGATGGGCATCGAAAAAGACCGCAAGCGCTTCTGGGATAATGTCCATAACCTGACCGAGCGGGAAGATACGAGGCTGGTGCGCAGCTTTCCGTTTATAGAAGAGCGAAAAGGCAACCAGCAATTCCATTACCGGGCTGCGCTTGGAAGAGACGGGCGCCTCGACCCTGAAAAAATGAAAGCCGCCCATTGGTGGAAATACAATAAATTGCCGGATGGGGTACAGACGGCAATCGCAGCGGCAATTGCAAGACATGTAGAGAAACCGATTCTGCTGCCTCAAAACGGCGAATCGTTTGAAGAATTGCAGCTCTATGCTTTTTCTCAATCGATGTCGTTGCCGGATTCGGTGATTCAACTGATTCAGTTATTCGATTATCCGCAATTCGTACCGACTATGTTGTTCTACAATGAAGAAAAAGATGGCGAGTTGAGTCGTGCAGACGCGAATGCGATTGCCTTGATCCACATATTCGGACTTGATGTCATCATCATCAATCCACAAGGGCATCAAGACATTGAACGCTGGGTCGACCCGGAATCGTTCGATACCCATTGGTTGGATGAGCGGAGCTTCAACGAGCCTTACCGTGAACCTTCAGTCGTGAAAAAAATATTCAAAAAATGGCTATAGCCAAAAAGGAGTGAAATGGGATGACCAATATGCCAGATCAAATCGAACAGCAAGAATTGGTGATGAAAGATGAAAACCAGCTTAAAGTTCAATTGAAGAAAGATCCAGAAGTCCTTCAATTGGCTTCGAAGATCGATCCGAAAAACCAAATCGCTTTATTGGAATTCGGCCGCGAGCCTGCCAATGAAATTTCTGCTTTTACAGGAAAAGTGTTGAATTCCGTACAGGCAAACAGCATGGAAGAATCCAGTGAATTGCTGAAGCAGCTTGGTAAGATCATGGACAAATTCGACAAAAAAGATTTTGTTGAAAAGAAAGGCTTCCTCAATAAGATCTTCAATAAAGGCAATAAAGTGATTGAGCAGCTGTTCAATAAATACCAGACGATGGGTACGGAAATCGATAAAATATATGTTGAAATCACCAAGTATGAAGGCGAAATGAAAAAATCGACGACCACTTTGGAAGAGCTGTATAACCAGAACTTCAACTATTTTATGGAGTTGGAGAAATACATTGCGGCCGGCGACATCAAAGTCGAAGAACTGAAAGCCCAGGAACCGGCTGTCCGTGCAAAAGCGGAATCTGGTGACCAAATGGCCCTCATGGAGTTGAACTCTCTGCAAAATGCCATCGAACTTCTGGAACAGCGCGTCTACGATCTTGAAATGGCGAAACAGGTTTCCTATCAATCAGCGCCTCAAATCCGCATGCTTCAGCGTGGGAATACAAAGTTGATTGGGAAAATCAACTCAGCTTTTGTGACGACCATTCCGATATTCAAAACAGGCTTGATCAATGCCATTGCAGCCAAACGGCAAAATCTGGTAGCTGAATCGATGAGCGAGCTGGATCGCCGCACCAATGAAATGCTGTTAAATAACGCCAATGACATTTCACGCCAAAGCGTAGACATTGCCAGAATGTCTGGACAGCCAAGCATCAAGATTGAAACCATTGAACAGACATGGGAGACTATTATGCAGGGGATGAACGACACGCGGGAGATTGAGCAGGAAAATCGCAAAATGCGTGAAGAAGGACGTCTCCGCATCGAAGAACTGCAGAAAAAGTACGAAGACACACAACGTAAAGCTAAATAATCGGAGGAGGAAACAATATGTCAACAATCAACCTTTCAAAAGGGCAGAAAATCGACTTAACGAAAACAAATCCAGGGCTTACTAAGGTGGTCGTCGGTTTAGGCTGGGACACCAATAAATACAGCGGCGGCGGAGACTTTGACTTGGACGCTTCGATTTTTCTTGTAGGGGAAAACGGTAAATCACGCGGACCGGAAGATTTTGTCTTCTACAACAACCTTGAAGGCGGAAATGGTTCGGTTGTCCATACAGGCGATAACCTGACAGGAGAAGGAGAAGGCGATGACGAGCAAGTAATCGTTGATTTGCCGAACGTACCTGCAGACATCCACAAAGTGGTATTTACAGTGACGATCCATGAAGCAGACAGCCGCGGACAAAACTTTGGCCAGGTGTCGAATGCCTTTATCCGTATCGTCAACGAAAGTTCAAACGAAGAATTGATCCGCTATGACTTGGGAGAAGACTTTTCGATTGAAACAGCTTTAGTGGTCGGTGAATTATACCGCCACGGAGGCGAATGGAAGTTCAACGCAATCGGCAGCGGTTACCAAGGCGGCCTTGCCTCATTGGTAAATGATTTTGGCTTAGGTTGATTAATAAACCGTTTATCAGTTCAACAACTGATAAACGGTTTTTTTATTGTATTACACGGGACAAAAACAGATGTAATGGATTAATTTCAAATTCGGAATATGTATATTAATTCTTCACTTTAAGTAATCATTCTATTTTTCTGTAAGGAATAATCTAGCTTGCCCAATTCTCTGTAATAGACTATTTTCATTGAATTGTGAAAATATTTTTAGATTTCCTTAGAGCGGCGCGGCTTCAACGTTTATAAAGAATGGAAACGCTTGCAAAGAAGTCAAAAAATTTTTTATATATTGACAACGATTTTTAGGCTGTATATGATGGAATCAATTCAAGAATACAGATTAACTATTTTGATGAAGATACGCTTTGCACAGGGAAATCTTAAGAGAGCTGATGGTTGGTGAGAATCAGTGGTTTCGGTGTCTGGCAGCACTTCTGAATAGATGGGCTGAACTTTCAGTAGGCCTTTCCGCTTCATGTCCGTTAAGCATGTGAACCAATGAGGCTGTCAGTTTGATGACAGTGAATTAGGGTGGTACCGCGAAATGGAAGACTCTTCGCCCCTTGCATCTTTATGTAGGGGCGGAGAGTCTTTTTTGTCGTCTTTACACACACTTTGCCCGCAAAAGCGGGAAATCGAGAGGGGAATGAACTCATTATGCTGACAGACCAACAAATTTTACGAATCCCAGGACCAACTCCAATTCCGCCGAGCGTACAACGCGCGATGGCACAGCCGATGATCGGACACCGCGGACAAAGCACCTCTGAAATGATCAGTGACATCAGACCAAAATTGCAGCGTGTGTTTGGAACCAAGCAGGAAGTCATGATATTAACAGGAAGTGGTACGGCGGGACTGGAAACAGCCGTGGTCAATACAGTTGCTCCGGGTGAAGAAGTTCTGGTTCTCGTAACTGGCGCATTCGGCGAACGTTTTGCGAAAATTTGTAAAGCATATGGCATTCAGACCCATGTTTTCGATGTCGAATGGGGCCTTGCTGTTGATCCGGAGGCAGTCAAAAACTTCCTTGTGGAACATCCTGAAATCAAAGTGGTCTTTTCGACTTTCTGCGAAACATCTACCGGCGTGTTGAATCCAATCAAAGAATTGGCAGCTGCCATTAAAGAGGTATCGGATGCACTGGTGATTGTCGACGGCGTTTCTTGTGTGGCAGGAACTGCTACGGAGATGGACAAATGGGGCATCGATGTAGTGGTCACCGGATCACAAAAAGCATTTATGCTTCCTGCGGGCCTCTCATTTATAGCAGCCAGCGAACGCGCTTGGAAGAAAATCGAAGCCAATCCTCAACCGCGCTTTTATCTGGACCTCAAAAAACACAGAGACAATATTTTAAAAGATACAACACCATTCACTCCGGCATTATCCATCTTGTTCGGATTGCAGCAAGTGCTTGAGCTGCTGGAAGAAGAAGGGCTGGAGCAAGTATACGCAAGGCATCATCTGATGATGAAAATGACACGGGCCGCTTTTAAAGCATTGGACATCCCATTGCTGGCTTCTGATAAAGATGCATCGCCAACAGTCACAGCTGTAAAACCTGAGGATTTTGATTCTGAAGAATTCCGTAAAATAATGAAAAAAGAGTTCGCTTTGGAAGTGGCGGGCGGCCAACAGCATTTAGCGAAAGCTATATTCCGTATTGGCCACATGGGCTATTGCTCACCAGCAGATATGCTGCAGGCAATTGCTGTAATGGAAATCGGATTGGTTAAAGCAGGAAAAGAGATTGAACTTGGCAAAGGAATTGCCGCTGCACAGCAAGTCTTTTTAACAGAAGGGAAGGAAACTAAATGACTTTTCATGTATTGATCAGTGATCCACTCAGTGAAGAAGGGATTTATCCGTTGCGCCAGGCAAATGGCATAAACATTGTCATGGAGACCGATTTGACTCCTGAACAATTAGGAGAGCGAATTGAAGGCTTTGATGCCCTGCTGGTGAGAAGCCAAACGCAAGTGACACGGGAATTGATTGAAAAGGCATCGAACTTGAAGATTATTGGACGCGCCGGTGTCGGCGTCGATAATATCGACTTGGAAGCTGCAACCGAACACGGCATTATCGTTGTCAATGCCCCCGATGGCAACACGAACTCTGCTGCCGAGCATACGATGGCGATGCTGATGTCAATGGCGCGCAAAATTCCACAAGCATTCCATGCACTGCGCAATCAAAACTGGGACCGCAAATCGTATGTCGGAGTCGAGCTGAAAAACAAGACCCTCGGAGTCGTCGGTTTTGGCCGGATTGGACAGGAAGTAGCGGCGCGTGCCAAAGGGCAGCGCATGAACGTCATTGCTTATGATCCGTTCCTGACTGCTGAAAAAGCAGAAAAATTAGGAGTGGATTTCGGATCGGTGGAGGATGTGTTGAAAGTGGCGGATTTTGTTACTGTCCATACACCTTTACTAAAAGAGACCAAGCACCTGATCAATAAAGAAGCATTTGAAATCATGAAAGATGGTGTCCAAATCATCAACTGTGCACGCGGTGGAATCATCGATGAAAACGCATTGTACGATGCTGTGAAATCAGGAAAAGTGGCGGGAGCAGCCCTTGATGTTTTTGAACAGGAGCCGATGGTTGATTTCCGTCTGTTGGATTTGCCGGAAATTATTGCAACGCCTCATTTGGGTGCCAGCACATTTGAAGCCCAGGAAAGCGTAGCAGTAGATGTCAGCATGGACGTTGTCAGCTATTTCACGACTGGAACTGTGCGCAATTCAGTGAACTTGCCATCTGTACCGAAAGAAATCATGAAAAAAATCGAGCCTTATTTCGATTTGTCAGAGCGTTTAGGTGCATTTTTGACAGATTTGACGGGTGTGGCTGCAGAAGAAGTCAATATCCGCTATGCAGGGGATTTGGCCAATATGGAAGTCGGACCATTAACACGCAATATGCTCAAAGGCTTACTGAAGCGCCATCTAGGCAAACAAGTCAATGACGTCAATGCCATGTATATCGCCAATCAAAAAGGGATTGTGGTCAACGAGCAAAAGACTACCGAAGCGAAAGGGTTTACGAGTCTGATCACTGTGGAAGTGAAAACGGCCCAAGGGACAAGAAAAGCAGCCGGAACTTTGATGAATGGACAAGGTGCGCGCATAGTCAAAGTGGACGATTATCTCGTTGATGTCGTACCAGAAGGCCATTTGCTGTTTGTGCGACACAATGACCGCCCCGGAGTTATCGGGCGTGTTGGAACCTTGCTTGGACAGGAAAATGTCAACATTGCCACAATGCAGGTTGGACGCTCAAATGCTGGTGGAGATGCGATTATGATGCTGTCAATCGATAGACCCGCCGAAGCAGGCAGCCTGGAGCAATTAGCGAAACTGGAAGAAATCCAGGGAGTCACTCCCATCAATCTATAAATGACAGAAAAAAGGCCCTCGCTTAGAGGGCCTTTTTTTAGGGTTGTATTTGTTCCAATAACTGAAGTAGTTCTTCCAAATGCTGAATTTCGTATGTCGGGATGATGGATTCATGTGGAGCTTTCTCTTCACGGTTAATCCAAACTGAGCGAATACCGGCTTTTTCAGCACCGATGATGTCGGTCATGAGATTATCTCCGACCATCAGCACTTCATCGGCGGAAAGGCCGAATTTTGATAAGGCATGATGGAAGATGTCAGGATCTGGTTTGCCTTTTCCGAACGCGCCCGAGATGATGATGTGGTCAAAGAAAGGAGCTATTTCCGGTGTGATTTCAAGTTTAATCTGCTGCAGGCTTGGCGACCCGTTGGTCAACAACAACAATTCATAACGGCCTTTTAAATCTTCCAATACTTTTAAACTTTCCTCGTAAAGGATAGGGTTTCTTTTGCGTGCTTCCGGGAAGTACTCAGCAAGCTGGCTGCCGATATCTGGATTGTCGATGCCGATTTTTTTCAATCCAACTGTCCAAGATTCCCGGCGGTAAGCCGGAACAATGGCTTTCATCTGCTGGAAATCAGATCCTTCATCATCGAAAGTGCCCCATAAGCCTTCGAAAGGGTTAATGCCGATCATTTTGGTGAAGTCGTATGTATTATATCCTGCATAGAGTTCAGTTGCCGCAGCTCTTACCGCTTCTTCCAAGCCGGAACAGTCCTGGCCGGTTAATTCTTCAGCTAATCGGCACGTTTCCTGGAATGCTGTTTCAACACTTTTCTTATCCCATAACAAAGTATCATCTAAATCAAAAAAAATCGCTTTGACCATCGGTATGTGCTCCTCCTGACAATATCTTTACTTTGCTCTAGTGTACTGGAAAAAGGGATAAAAACATAGGGAGTTCAGAGTTCTGTCACTGAAAATAACAGGGAGCAGGTGATATGATATGGGCAAGGAGTGAATACAATGACGCTAAGCAATTCGACAATGCTTTTGCTGGAAGAAGCCACTGAGTTTATAGAGATTTGTTACGATGAATTAGGGAAAAGCGAAGATCAGAAAGCCGAAAGACTGCTTGAAATCAAAACGGAAATCGAACGGACAGGAATTTACACCCACAGCTTTGAAGAATTGGAACATGGTGCACGCATGGCCTGGCGCAATAATAACCGCTGTATCGGCCGATTGTTCTGGAATTCACTGACGGTATTTGATGAACGGCATCAAACGACGGCTGAAGGAATTTTTAACGCTTTAGTTCAGCACATCGACTTTGCCGCGAATGACGGCAAAATCCGTCCTGCTATCACGGTATTTCGCGCGGCGCCGAAAAATGAAGATTCAATGCGTTTGTGGAACCATCAATTGATCCGATATGCTGGTTACGAAACTGCGGATGGCGTCATCGGCGATTCCAGTTCAGTAGAATTTACCAAACGGTGCGAGGAACTTGGCTGGAAGGGGGCTGGAACTGCTTTCGACATTTTGCCTTTGGTTATTCAGGTTCCAGGCGAAGAGCCTTTTCTAAAAGATATCCCGGAACAGTCAATTACCGAAGTCGAAATCAGACATCCTGAAATTCCAGAGTTCTCACAGTTAGGCATCAAATGGTATGGGGTCCCAATTATTTCCGATATGTTGTTGGAAATTGGCGGGATTGAATACAAGATGGCCCCTTTCAACGGCTGGTACATGGGTACGGAAATCGGCGCCAGAAATCTGGCGGATGAAGACCGGTATAATTTTCTGCCCGCTGTAGCGGAATTGATGGGGTTGAATACCCAATCGAATCGCTCCTTATGGAAGGACAAAGCGTTAGTCGAATTGAACATCGCTGTCCTGGAATCATTCCAGGAGGCAGGAGTGACCATCGTTGATCACCATACAGCAGCTAAACAGTTCAAGAACTTCGAAAAAAAAGAAGAAATGGAAGGGCGGGACGTCACTGGAAACTGGGCATGGCTGATTCCGCCGATGTCTCCAGCCACTACTCATATCTTCCACAAGCCTTATAAGAATAACCTGGTCAAGCCAAATTACTTCCATCAAAAAGCTTCCTATCACTCGTAAGGAGAGGATTCTGATGAAAGAGTTTAAAGTAACTTATTTTTTTGATGAAGAGCATTATATTCGCCGTTTTATTCATGTGGAATCACAGGAGAAAGCAGAAAAACTGGTGCAAAGCGAACGCGATCAGTACGTTTCTTTCCATGACAGCCGCGGAATCTACCACGAATTGAATACACGGAATGTCCGGGTCATCCAGATTTCTGAATACCATCGGACGGATAAAGTATAAAAGAAGCGGTGTTGCCTTAAAAGGCAGCGCTGCTTTTTCGTGGCTGAACGCCAATAAATTTTTAAATGCCTATAAGCCGACAACGCGAGTGCCTAGAGACAAATAAGCCCCCTTGCCGGCTTGACAAAGAGGCTATTCTATGAAATAAACGGAGTTCTTCGATCATTTTGGTAGTTCCGTGCCTTTGATTCGAAGCATTCGATTAGATGAAAACTGTGGTTTTTGACTGCAAAATACGTTACATCTAAAAGATTTGTACTATAATAGTACATAGTGAATATCATTCTGAAGGAAACTTTACAGAGAGAAGGAAATTTAATGGGACGCAAATGGAATAATATCAAAGAAAAAAAAGCATCTAAAGATGCTAACACAAGCCGAATCTACGCAAAATTCGGGCGTGAAATATATGTAGCTGCCAAACAAGGCGAGCCGGATCCAGAATCGAACCAGGCATTGAAAGTGGTGTTGGAACGCGCGAAGACTTACAGCATTCCAAGAGCGATTATTGACCGGGCAGTCGAAAAAGCCAAGGGCGGATCTGAAGAAAGTTACGATGAATTGCGTTACGAAGGTTTCGGTCCAAATGGTTCTATGGTGATCGTGGATACCTTGACCAATAACGTCAACCGCACAGCTTCGGATGTCCGTGCAGCGTTCGGAAAAAATGGCGGCAACATGGGCGTCAGCGGATCTGTTGCCTACATGTTTGACCATACGGCGGTATTCGGCATCGAAGGCAAGACAGCTGACGAAGTGCTTGAGCTGATGATGGAGGCGGACATCGACGTACGTGACATCATGGAAGAAGAAGACGGCGTAATCGTGTACGCGGAGCCGGATCAATTCCATATGGTGCAGGAAGCATTTAAAAGTGCCGGCATTACTGAATTTACAGTAGCGGAATTGACGATGCTTGCACAAAATGAATTGCCGTTGCCGGCAGATGCGCAAGAGCAATTCGAGAAAATGATTGATGCGATTGAGGATCTGGAAGATGTACAGCAGGTCTATCACAATGTGGACTTAGGCGAATAAAACCAAGAGGCGCTTTGATGAACTCAAAGCGTCTCTTTTTATGTAAAAAATTCTGATAATTAAAAATTTGACTTGTAATTCAAAAAAAGAATGACTATACTAACTTTGAATCGTTAGTTGAATTATTTAGTTTATTCATGAAAGTGCTTTCATTTTGGAGGGAGAAGTAAACATGTTTTTAGAGACGCTTAAAAATGAAGAGGCAAGAATTTAGAAAATACATTAAAAATTGGAGGAAAAACAAATGCTGAAAGAATTATCACCGAAAGCTGAAGAACTACGAGGGAAATTACTGAAATTCATGGATGATTATGTTTATCCGAACGAAGCGACTGTCGAAAAGTATCTGCAGGAAGCAGAAGACCGCTGGACAATTCCACCGATTATCGAAGAGCTCAAAGAAAAAGCGAAAGAACAGGGCTTATGGAATTTATTCTTAGACCATCCCGAATACGGAGCGGGGTTGTCGAATTACGATTACTCGCATCTATGCGAAATTATGGGACGTTCCCTGATTGCACCGGAACTGTTTAATTGCAACGCACCGGATACCGGCAATATGGAGGTCTTCGTCAAATATGGAACGGAAGAACAGAAAAAACAATGGCTGGAGCCTTTGCTGCGCGGGGAAATCCGTTCTTGCTTCTCGATGACCGAACCGGCTGTCGCTTCTTCAGATGCCACCAACATCCAAAGCAGCATCGTTCGTGACGGTGATGAATATGTCATCAATGCGAAAAAATGGTGGACTACCGGCGCTATGGATCCTCGCTGCAAAATTGCCATTGTTATGGGGAAAACAGATCCAAATGCAGCGAAGCATCAGCAACAGTCGATGATTCTCGTACCTTTTGATCTACCGGGAGTGGAAATTATCCGTCCGTTGACAGTCTTCGGTTATGATGATGCGCCGCAGGGCCATGCCGAAGTCCACTACACCAATGTACGTGTACCAGCATCGAATATGCTTTTGGGTGAAGGACGTGGGTTTGAAATTGCACAGGGCCGTCTTGGGCCAGGGCGCATCCATCATTGTATGCGTGCCATTGGAGCAGCCGAGCGGGCACTTGAGCTATTGTGCAAACGCGCCGATAGCAGAGTAGCATTCGGTTCAACATTGGCAGAAAAAGATGTTATCAAAGAAATTATTGCTGAAAGCCGAATCGAAATTGAACAGGCGCGTCTGTTGACCTTGCATGCGGCCCATAAAATTGATATGGAAGGCGCTAAGGCAGCGCGTAAAGAAATCGCCATGATCAAGATTGCAGCACCGCGTGTATCATTGAATGTCATCGATCGTGCCATGCAGGTATTTGGTGGAGCCGGCTTAACGGAAGACTTCCCGCTTGCAGCCCATTATGCCAATGCACGGACGCTCCGTCTGGTTGACGGTCCTGACCAAGTTCATTTACGCGATGTTGGTCGTCTCGAACTGTCTGAACAATTAAGAGAAAGTTCAAATGTGAAGTAGAGAACGGATATCACATAAAAAAGAAGAAAATTATTTCACCAACATGGAGGAGATGGTGGATATGAGTCTCCGAGAAAAAAAGGCAGCAAGAAAGAAAGAGGACATACTTCGGTCTGCTAGCCTGGTTATTGCTCGAAACGGATATCAAAATGCAACGATGGAAGATATTGCTGCCGAGTTGCTTATGACGAAAGGATCTCTTTATTACTACTTTAAAAATAAAGAAGAACTTCTATATGAATGTCATGAACTGATATTGTCAGGTGCGATGGAGAGATTAGAAGCACTTTTTCTTGAAAATCTGTCTTCTAAAGAAAAAATGCAGAAAGCCATTAAAATACATGTGGATCTTGTAATTAAGGAAAAAGAAGTTTTTAATCTGATCGGCAAACCGGAACAAATATTTTCTGAAGAGAATATTTGGAAAGTCCTTCAAAAACGGGATGAATATGCTGGCATTTTTGACAAAATAATTAATGAAGGAGTCGCTGAAGGTGAGTTTGTCATTCACCAGAAGAAAATGGCACGGATGATTATTTTGGGGGCCGCTAACTGGGTTCAGGTCTGGTATTCACCGGAAGGGAAATACACAAAAGAAGAAGTAGAAGAAATTTATGCAGAATATTTATTGAAAATACTCATGTAAAGAGTAGAAAACAAAAGAAATAAGATAAGTCAGAAAAACAAAGCGTCCGAGTGGATGATTTGAATTGGAATCTGTAGTACTTGCACAAGTGAATGCAGACTTTAACGTCGAAGTGCCCTCTTTAGAGTATGACTGTCCTAATCTTGGAATGGATGGTTGGAACCTTTTCTGATTCCATGATTTAAATATTTGTTCTTGCTTAAACACTCTAAAGAGTTCTTGCGGCGCATTATTAAATAGAAAATATATTTGTAACAAACAGAGTGGAAACGGTGGAAGGGGAAGTTGGAATATGAACAATGTCTACTTAATAGATGGAGCAAGAACGGCTTTTGGAGGATTTGGCGGATCATTCGCCAATACGGATGCTACCGAACTGGGAGCAGCGACGGCAGTTGAGGCTTTGAAGCGGTCGAACGTTAAAGCGGAGGACATCAACCATGTTTTTTATGGAAATGTCATCCATTCCAGTTTGAATGCCGCGTATATTGCTCGCCACATCGGATTGAAAGCGGGTGTACCGAAAGAGGTGCCAGCGTTGACCTTGAATCGTTTATGCGGCTCAGGCGCTCAAGCGGTCGTAACAGCAGCACAGCATATTTTGTTGGGAGAAGCTGATTTGGTATTGGCTGGAGGGGCCGAGAATATGTCGATGTCGCCATACTCCAGTTTTGACCAGCGTTTCAGCAAGTCAAAAATGGGCAATCTGCAATTCGATGACATGCTGACTGCAACGTTGACGGATCAGTATACAGGAAGCGGCATGGGAATGACCGCAGAAAAATTGGCAAAACAATACGATATTTCTCGCGAAGACCAGGATGCATTTGCGGTGGAATCCAATCAAAAAGCTGCCCGGGCGACTGAATCCGGTGCATTTGCAGAACAGATCGTCGGCGTGGAAGTGAAGACGCGAAAAGGAATGCTCTTGGTCGATAAAGACGAGCACATCAAACCGGATGCCAATCAGGAAGCGTTATCGAAACTGCGTCCATCTTTCAAGAAAGATGGGACAGTCACAGCTGGCAATGCTTCAGGAATAAATGACGGAGCGGCCTCGCTCGTCGTGGCGAGCGAGGAAGCGGTAAATAGGCATGGCCTAAAGCCAATGGCACGAATTGTTTCCTGGGGAGTAGTCGGGGTGGATCCGACCATTATGGGCATCGGACCTGTACCTGCCATCAAGCAAGCCTTGGAGCGGGCGGAACTGACGCTTGACGATATCGACTTGTTTGAACTCAATGAGGCGTTTGCCGCGCAATATTTGGCGGTGGAAAAAGAACTCGGTCTGGACCGTGATAAGGTTAATGTTAACGGAGGCGCGATTGCGTTAGGACATCCGGTAGGTGCGAGCGGTGCACGGGTCTTATTGTCGCTTGCCTATGAGCTGAAGCGCCGCGGAGGCAAATACGGAGTAGCCAGCCTATGTATCGGCGGCGGCCAAGGGATTGCGGTGGTGATTGAACATGCTTAAGCTGCCGGTTATCGTGGCGCCGATGTTTTTGGTGTCAACACCCAAAATGGTTATTGAAGCATCGAATGCAGGAGTGATCGGCTCTTTTCCACTGCTTAATGCACGTCCTGTCGAGACTTGTGCTGAATGGCTGAAAGAAGTGAAAGAATCCCTCGGAGACAAGCCTTGGGCAGTCAATTTCATTTGCCATCGCGGTTCAAATAAACGATATGAAGAGGATTTTGAGCTGATTCGCCAGTATGAACCGCCGATCGTCATCACGTCTCTCGGATCTCCAGCCGATGTTATCGAAATCGTCCACGCATATGGAGGGCTGGTTTATTCGGATGTCGCCAATATTCGGCATGCGAAAAAAGCGGCTTCCAGTGGAGTGGATGGCCTGATTCTTGTATGCGCAGGAGCTGGAGGACATGGAGGCACGATCAATCCATTCGCTTTTATTGCGGCAGTGAAAAAATTCTATACCGGAACGATTATTTTATCCGGGTCTTTATCTACAGGAGCGGATGTCGCTGCGGCTAAATTAATGGGAGCCGATTACGCCTATATGGGTACGCGATTCCTGGCAGCGGAAGAAAGCAGTGCGCCGGAAGATTATAAGCAGATGGTCATCAATTCATCAGTGGAAGATGTTCTCTATACCGATTCCTTCAGCGGTGTGCCGGTCAACGTATTGATTCCGAGCTTAATCAAACAAGGAATCGATCCGAAAACCTTGAAGCCAAAAGATGAGATCGATTTGTCGCACCTTGTCAACGCCAAGGCTTGGCGGGATATCTGGTCAGCGGGCCATGGTGTCACGACCATCACTAAACGGGAAACGACGAAGGAAATTGTGGATCAATTGCTTGCTGAATACGAGGAAGGGGTGGCTGAGCTTGTACGAAACAATTAAAACAGATCTTGAGGACGGAATCCTTACTTTAACCTTGAACCGTCCGGACAAAATGAACGCCTATACGGAACAGATGAACGAAGAGCTGCTGCAATTCTATAAGGAAGTAAATAATGATGATAACGTGCGCGTCATTGTGGTAACGGGAAGCGGCCGGGCCTTTTGTGCCGGTATGGACTTGTCCGAAGGGGGATCCACTTTCTCTTCCGAACAATCTTCCGAAGACTATAGGGACCTTGGCGGCCAGGTGAGCCTGGAGGTATACAAAGTCAACAAGCCGATCATTGCTGCCATCAATGGTCCGGCTGTCGGCATTGGGATGACCATGACGCTGCCCATGGATATCCGGATCGTCAAAAAAGATACCAAAATCGGTTTTGTTTTCGGCCGCCGCGGCATCGGTCCGGAAGCCGGATCCGGCTGGTTTCTGCCGCGTGTTGTAGGAATCGGCAAAGCACTCGAATGGACCCTCACCGGACGTTACATCCCGACTGCCGAAGCGGTTGAAACGGGATTGATGCAATATGAATCGGAAGATCCATTGGCGAAGGCTTATGAGATTGCTCGGGACATCGTAGAAAATACAGCCGCAACCTCCAATAGTTTTACCCGCCAGCTGTTGTGGAAAATGCTCGGGCAGGAGCACCCGCTTGAGTCTCATTTGATCGAATCGAAATTCCTGCACTGGGCGGGACAAAATGCGGATGCCGATGAAGGAATTCAGGCATTCGTCGATAAGCGAAAAGCGGAATTTCCGATGAAAGCCAGTGAACTGCCGGATTTTTTCAGCGAGCATAAGTAAAGCATTAATTACGCAAAGGCTGGATTCAACGTCACAAAAGTGGCGATTGGATCCAGCCTTTTCAGTTAACCAGATGAACGCCCTCTAACAAGCAGTATATTTTACAATATATACCCCGGGTGGTATATTGATATCAATAAATGACTGAAAGGAATTGATGATATGCTATTGAGATATTTCTATGATGAAAATTTAGCGCATGCTTCATATGTAGTCGGCTGCCAAGCAACAGGGGAAGCGGTAGTGATAGATCCAATGCGCAATATGACTGCTTATGAAGAGCTTGCTGCGAAAGAAAACTTGAATATTGTTGGTGCTTTGGAAACGCATATCCATGCTGACTTTGTTTCAGGGGCGCGTGAATTGGCGAACCGCTTTGGAGCTGTCCTCTACTTATCTGATGAAGGTGACGCAGATTGGAAATATGAGAATCTCGAATATATCAATCATCAATTATTGAAAGATGGGGACCAGTTCAAGATAGGGAATTTGGTGTTTGACGTGATGCACACACCTGGACATACACCAGAAAGTATTTCCTTTTTATTGACGGACCGTGGCGGCTCGGCAGATAAAGCGATGGGGATTTTCACCGGTGACTTTGTATTTGTTGGTGATGTAGGAAGACCGGACCTGTTGGAAAAAGCGGCAGGTATGCAAGGGACTTCTGAAGCAGGCGCAAAAGAGCTGTTCAAGTCACTTGAGCGCTTTAAAAAGTTGCCCGATTATCTTCAAGTATGGCCAGCTCATGGAGCGGGAAGTGCTTGCGGAAAAGCGCTTGGTGCTGTGCCTTCAACTACAGTCGGCTATGAAAAGTTGTTTAACTGGGCCTTGCAATATGATGATGCCTTGGCATTTCAAAAAGAATTATTGGATGGCCAGCCCGAACCGCCTTCCTATTTTGCTGTTATGAAAGCAGTGAATAAAACCGGCTTAGAATTGGTGAAGGAACTTTCTGAACCTGCAGAAATAGATTCGATAGAGGAACTGGAAAGTTTGATTGCAGAAGGGCATCAGGTTTTGGATTTGCGCCCGGCTTCTTCATTCAGCAAAGGTTATATTCCCGGATCCATCAATATTCCATTCAATAAATCATTCGCCAATTGGGCCGGCTGGATCGTAGACTATAAAAAGCCGCTCTATCTTTTGTTGGATCCGGAATCAATGGGTCCGGTGCTTGAAGTTCTGCATTCAATCGGTATTGACGATATAGCAGGCTATACAGATGTTTCAAAAGCGCTGAATGAGGCTGCAAAGCTGGATTCATATGAGAATGTAACACCGGAGCAGGCGAGGAAACTGATTGAAGCAAAGGAAGGCTATGTGCTTGATGTACGCAGCCAAACTGAGTATGATGAAGGACATATTAACGGGGCTGACCATATTATGGTCGGTACGTTAAAAAACCGGCTGGACGAAGTCGATCCGAATAAAACCGTTATCGTCCAATGCCAGGCAGGTGCACGTTCAGCCATTGCAGCAAGCCTTCTTAAAGCGAGTGGCTTTGAGAACCTCGTTAATCTGACTGGTGGTTACGAGAAGTGGAAAGAAGAAATATCAGTTTAAGGTTCTTGAAGATTGAAAGGAAAGTAAAGTGGATTTGATTCCAATTGCTGAATTGGAAACAAGGATTTTTTATAGAAGAAGGAGTAATGAAATGGTCACAAGTTTAATGTTGATTGGCGTCCCGGTTTTCCTGACAGCCTATGGCGTTTATAAAAGAACTGTTCCTGTTCACGGAGTAGCGCATGAGGCTCTGGGCCAAGTTGATAGTGAAGTTTATACCTTGCTCGATGTTCGTGCCTATAATGTCTCTTATAAAGAGCCGCTTCCAGAAGCCTTTAATTTGCCGATTTCGTATTTTACAAGAGGATATAAGGAAATACCGAACAAACCAATCCACTTGTTTGCAGAAAATCAGTCGGAAAAAAACCTGGCAATCCGCCTGCTCCATCAAAAAGGTTTTCAAGTGGCAAGCTATAGCTTGATGGGAGAAAATAACGAAGATAAAATGCATACCGCTTGTTGTTAACCAAAAGCCTGTATAAATGGTTCGCCATTTATACAGGCTTTTTTCTTATTTTAAAATAGTTAATTTATTTTGAAGATACTGTAGATTCGGCGAATTACTTAAAAGTTGTCATGAATATACACTTTCCTATAAAATGTTTTTATGTCTAGAAACGAAAGAGGGAAATGAATGAAAAAACCTGGATTAACGGCAAAAGTACTGAGCGGACTTGTCTTAGGTGCACTTGTTGGTTTACTGATCAACTTATTCGCACCTGACTCCTTTGAAGCGTTGAATACATATTTATTTGTGCCGCTTGGCCAAATATTCTTAAGTTTGATTAAAATGTTGGTCGTTCCACTTGTGTTATTTTCTATCATTCTTGGAACCGCTGGACTTGGCGATCCTGCTAAGTTAGGAAGAATTGGTATTAAGACTGTTGGTTATTTTTTAATTACTACAACAATTGCTATCGTTATTGGCTTAGCGCTTGCAGCTGTGGTCCAGCCTGGATTGGCTGGGGATTTTGATTTATCCAGTGCTTCTTTTGAAACAGAAGAAGCCCCATCTGTTGGAGAGACGTTATTGGCAATGATTCCTGATAACCCGATTGCGGCTCTGGGAGAAGGCAATATGCTGCAAATTATTGTATTTGCTGTCTTTATCGGTTTGGCGTTGACGGCTCTTGGTGAAAAAACGAAAGGTCTTGTCCATTTATTCGAACAGGGCAATGACGTCATGATGTATTTGGTAGGCATCGTTATGAAATTTGCTCCGTATGGTACATTTGGCTTGATTGCCACGGCTGTAGGGTCTCAAGGATTCTCAGCAATGAAAGCCATGGGATCTTATATGCTGGTCATTCTAGCAGCTCTCTTTGTCCATGCAATTTTCACTTACGGAGGAACCATCAAGTTTTTGGCGAAGAAAAGCCCAATTTGGTTCTTTAAGAGCTTCGCACCTGCAATGAGTGTAGGATTCAGTACGTCAAGCAGTACGGCGACTTTGCCGATTTCAATGGAAGTGGCACAGGAAAAACTAGGTGTGCCGAAATCCGTCAGTTCTTTTGTGCAGCCTCTAGGTGCCACGATCAACATGGACGGTACAGCAATTATGCAAGGTGTTGCAACAATGTTCATCGCCCAAGCATATGGCATTGATTTATCAGCGATGGATATGGTAACGGTCGTGCTGACAGCTGTTTTAGCAAGTATCGGTACAGCGGGCGTTCCAGGCGTAGGCTTGATTATGCTGGCCATGGTATTGAGCAGTGTCGGTTTGCCTCCTGAAGGCATCGGCCTGGTTATCGGAATCGACCGTCTGTTGGATATGACACGGACGGCGGTTAATATTTCAGGTGATGCTGCATGTGCGGTTTATGTAGCAGAAACTGAGAAAAACAGAGATTTGCGTATGGAAAATATGAATGCTTAAAAAAACGGGTTCCCTTTAACTTAAGGGAACTTTTTTTATAGAAATGAAAGAAAAAATCGTATTTACGGCTTATTTTAGGTTCAAAAGACTATCGTAACTGGTAAATGTTCACATTGACAGATGAGAGGGTGCATTATATATTATGTGTAACCGGTTACACATTGCAGGAGAAACGGAGTCGTTTTAAATGACCACTATTAAGGATGTAGCAAAAAAAGCAGGGGTCTCTGTGGCGACGGTTTCCAGGTTCTTAAATGACAGCGGGTACGTCAGTGCAGATGCGGCAAAAGCGGTAACGGCTGCAGTAGACGAACTTAAATATGAATTAAATCCCGTTGCACGTTCTCTCAATACGAAAAAATCGAATTTGATCGGATTGATTTTGCCGGATATCACAAATCCATTTTTTCCGGAACTTGCACGTGCAGTTGAAGATGTTGCATTGACATATGGTTACACCGTCGTATTATGCAACTCAGATGAAAATCCTGAAAAAGAAAAGAACTATATTGAAACATTAAAGAAAAAATATATTGCAGGATTTATCGTGACTTCCAATCAGTTGGATGCACCGCATTATGCCAATGCCAATGTGCCGATTGTAGCACTTGACCGTGCAATCAACGATAAGATACCTGTCGTTTCCTCGAATAACAAGGAAGGTGCAGTCATTGGCACCAATGCGCTTCTCGAAAGAGGATGCCGGAATGTCCTTTTCTTAAGAGGTCCTGAAGAATTGAACCCGGCCAATGACCGCTACGATGGCTTCATGGAAGCGATTCGGCAATCAGACGCGGATTACCAGGTAGTGACCTGCCCATTCCATTTTGCAGATTCACAAAAAGTGGTGGAACAGGCATTGCAGGATAATCCATCCATCGACGGCATCTTTGCCAGTAGTGATGTGTCAGCTGCGGGGGCTTTAAAGGCCGCAGGTACGATCGGAAGGCAAGTGCCTGATGATCTGCAGATTGTTGGCTTTGACGGCGTGGCGATGGGTGAGATGCTGTCTCCGGGATTGACCACTGTCGCACAGGATGTTTATAAGATGGGCGCAGTTGCAACCCGGGTCCTGATCAAACAAATTGAGAATAAGAAAATTGAACAGAGTTTTTATGAAGTTCCCGTGAAATTAGTGATTCGTGGAACAACAAGGAGTGTAGCGGAATGATTACAGTAGTCGGAAGCATCAATATGGATTTGGTCGTCCAAACCGATCGTTTTCCAAAGCAGGGCGAAACAGCTTTGGGAAATCTATACAAAACAGTCCCTGGAGGCAAAGGAGCCAATCAAGCAGTGGCAGCGGCAAGGCTGGGAAGCGATGTCCACATGATCGGAGCAGTTGGGCAAGATGCATTTGGAACTGAGCTGCTGACCGGATTGGAGACCGAGGGGATTCAAGTCCAAGGGGTCAAACGGATCAATGGGGCAAGCGGAATTGCCAACATCCTGCTATCGGAAGGAGATAACCGCATTATTGTCGTGCCAGGTGCGAATTATAGCGTGACAACTGGAGAAATTGAGGGATTCACGAAGCAATTGGCAGCCAGCGATTTGGTGATGATGCAATTGGAAATGCCGATTCCAGTCATTCAACGGACCTTGGAAATCTGCCATGAGAACGGTGTTCCGACTATTTTGAACCCGGCGCCGGCAAGCGGATTTACCGCTGACTTTTTGCCCTATTGTACGTACTTAACGCCAAATGAAACCGAAGCGGAAGAGATTTTTGGCGGCAATTGGGAGCAGGCCTTGGAGGAGTATCCAAACCGTCTTGTAGTGACGCTTGGACAAAAAGGCGCCCAATTTTTCGACGGAGAAAAGCATGTTATTGTCGAAGGATTTCCTACCGAAGCGGTAGATACAACCGGAGCAGGCGATACATTCAACGGAGCATTGGCTGCTGCAATAGCGGAAGGCCAAGATTTCGAACAAGCTGTTCGCTTTGCCAATGCCGCCGCTTCCTTATCTGTAGAAAAATTCGGTGCGCAAGGCGGTATGCCTGAACGGGATGCAGTCCTTGGACGGATGGGCGGTGCCCGCTCATGAAAAAACATGGCATCATCAACCGTGACATAGCGTCAGCTTTGGCTGCTTTCGGCCATACGGACCTGTTGGTCATAGGCGACTGCGGTTTACCGATTCCGAAGGGCGTTCCGTGCGTTGATTTGTCCTATAGAATAGGCGACCCTGCGTTTTTGACCATCCTGGATGCAGTCCTGGATGACTTTGAAGCAGAAGCAGCGTTTATTGCCCAGGAAATAACCAAAGGCAACCCTGAAGTAGAAAATGAAATTCTAAAGAAAATGAAGGCAGACTATATAACACATGAAGAGCTGAAAGATCTCAGCAAACAGGCGAAATTGATTATCCGCACTGGAGAAGCGACACCTTACGCTAATATTGTCCTTCGCTCCGGCGTCATCTTTTAAAGAAGGCAGGTGAACACCATGATTAACATGACTGATATTTCGAAGTCATTCAGCGGCAATAAAGTTTTGAAAAATGTGCACTTCACATTGGAAAAAGGTGAAATCCATGCACTTATGGGTGAAAACGGTGCTGGGAAATCGACTTTAATGAAAATTATGTCTGGCATTTATACGCGGGATTCTGGAACCGTTGAAGTAAAAGGAGAACAGGTCAACTTTACTTCCCCCAAGCAAGCGGAAGAAGCAGGGATTGCAGTTATCCACCAGGAACTGAACATCCTGCCTCATCTGTCAATCGCTGATAACTTATTTCTTGGGCGCGAAGAGACGATTGGCCGCACCGGAATTTTGAAAACCAAGCAGATGGAAAAAAAGACACGCCAAATTCTTGGGGATCTTGGCTTGGATATCAATCCTTCGGACCCTGCCAGTACGTTATCAGTGGGCAAGCAGCAAATCGTTGAAATTGCCAAAGCATTGTCAGTGGATGCGGAAGTGATCATCATGGACGAACCGACTGCGGCATTGACGGATCGGGAAATTGACAGCTTGTTCAAGACCATACGTGAACTACAGAAGCGCGGTGTATCTTTCATCTATATTTCTCACCGGATGGAGGAGATTTTCTCACTGTGTGACCGGATCACCATTTTGCGGGACGGGGAATTTGTGGGGGAACGGAAAATCAGTGAAACTTCTTTTGATGAAATTGTGCAAATGATGGTAGGACGTGAATTGGGGGAGCGTTTCCCTGAACGGAATTCGGAGATTGGTGAAGTAAAACTTTCTGTCAAAGGTTTGAAGCGAAAAGATTGCTTTGAAGATATTTCGTTTGAACTCCGGAGAGGCGAAGTGTTGTCGATTGCCGGACTCATGGGTGCAGGGCGTACAGAAGTGGCGCAATCGCTGTTTGGCTATAAAAAGTTGGATGGAGGCACCATTGAATTTGACGGCAAGCAAGTTAAAATCGATACACCGAGAAAAGCCAAGGAAATGGGCATCGGGTATGTAACGGAAGACCGGAAATCAGAAGGGCTCGTTGTGGACTTTTCAGTAGAGGAAAATGTCAGCATGACCAATTTTGCGGCTATTTCCAAAAACGGCCTGATTTCCAAAGACAAAGAGCGCAAGCTTTACGACACGATGGTTAAACGCCTCGGAATCCGGACATCAGGTCCAGATCAGGCAGCTAAGTCTTTGAGCGGCGGCAATCAGCAAAAAGTAGTCATCGCAAAATGGCTTGGTATTGAACCGAAACTGTTGATTTTGGATGAGCCGACGCGCGGTGTTGACGTTGGAGCGAAAAAAGAAATTTATTCGATCATCAATGAACTGGCTGAACGCGGTGTTGCCATTCTGATGATTTCTTCGGAATTGCCGGAAGTGATCGGTATGGCTGATCGGGTTCTAGTGATGCACGAAGGCAAAATTACAGCAGATTTACCGAAACAGGAAATGACACAGGAACGAATTATGCATTTTGCAACAGGAGGTGGAAAACTTGCAGTTGAAGACCAATAACCAATCTATGCTTCAGAAGATAGCTCCCTTTATCGGGTTGATCCTTATTATCGTAATTATTACGGCTTTAAACCCCGGGTTTTTATCCGTCTCCAATTTAATGAACGTGCTTCGGCAGGTTTCCATTAACGCTTTGATTGCCTTTGGTATGACTTTTGTTATTCTGACAGGAGGCATCGATTTATCGGTCGGGGCGACTCTTGCCTTAACAGGAGCGGTCACAGCAGGAATGATGGCCAGTGGAATAGATCCGATTTTCGCCATGCTGCTGGGCTTATTGCTCGGTGCAGTATTAGGTGCCATTAACGGATTCATTATTGCCAAAGGGAAAGTGGCGCCATTTATCGCAACCTTGGCGACAATGACCATTTATCGTGGCTTGACGCTGGTGTATACCGACGGACGTCCGATTTCCGGATTAGGCGACAGCCTGACGTTCCAAATGCTCGGCAAAGGATATTTCCTTGGAATTCCGGTACCGGTAGTGACGATGATCATCAGTTTTGGAGTTTTGTACTTCATTTTGAAGAAGACGACATTTGGCCGTCGTGTCTATGCAGTTGGCGGGAACGAAGAGGCATCGATCCTGTCTGGGATCAATGCGGACCGCATCAAAATTTATGTTTATTCCTTGCTTGGCCTGTTGGCAGCATTGGCTTCCTTGATCTTGACATCGCGCCTGAATTCGGCTCAGCCGACCGCCGGTGAAATGTTCGAACTGGATGCTATCGCAGCAGTTGTGCTTGGCGGCACAAGTTTGACCGGTGGCCGTGGATGGATTGTCGGCACATTGATCGGTGCGCTGATCATCGGTGTATTGAACAACGGTTTGAACTTGATTGGGGTTCCGTCCTTCTTCCAGCAAGTAGTGAAGGGTGCAGTCATATTATTAGCGGTTCTTCTGGACCGTAAAAAAACAGCATAAGGGGTGCAGGAAAATGAAAAAAATGCAATTAGGGTTCATCTTGTTGGCAATGATGATTTTGGCGGCTTGTTCGATGGAAGCTCCAGGATCAAGTTCTGAAGAGGAAAGCGGCGATGGCGGCGAAGCAAGCGGCGATTACACAATCGGTTTTTCTGTTTCGACATTGAACAATCCGTTCTTTGTTACGTTGAATGAAGGCGCTGAAGAAAAAGCTGCAGAGCTTGGCGCAACTTTGACAGTAGTGGATGCACAGGACAATGCTTCAAAGCAAGCAAGTGATATTGAAGATTTGATTCAACAGGAAGTGGATCTGATTATGATCAACCCAGTCGATTCTGAAGCGGTTGCAGCGGCAGTCGAATCAGCGAACTCGGCAAACATTCCGGTCATCACAGTTGACCGCAGTGCTGCAGGCGGAGAAGTGGTTTCCCATATCGCATCTGACAATACAGCAGGCGGCGAAATGGCAGCAGAACATCTAACTTCAATCGTAGGTGAAGGCGCTGCAGTTGCAGAGCTTGAAGGCGTACCAGGATCTTCAGCTGCACGTGAACGTGGAGAAGGATTTAACAAGATTGCTGCTGAAAGCTTGGATGTTGTGGCTAAACAAACAGCAAACTTCAACCGTTCTGAAGGCTTGTCCGTTATGGAAAATATCCTTCAGGCAAACCCAGACATTAAGGGAGTATTTGCTCACAATGACGAAATGGCATTAGGTGCTCTTGAAGCGATTGAAGCTTCTGGAAAAGACATTGCTGTTGTCGGATTTGACGCTACAGATGATGCAGTGAAAGCGGTGGAAGATGGCCGTCTGGATGGAACAATTGCTCAGAAACCTGAAATGATTGGTGAAATGGCTGTTGAAGCAGCTGTTCAGTCACTCGAAGGCGAAGAAGTGGAAGCATCGATTCCAGTAGAATTGGAATTGATCAAGTAAAAAAGCAACAGAATAGATTGATATAACGCAGGCTATAGATGTACTCGAATCATTCGAGTCGTCTATGGCTTTTTTCATTTGAAGAATACCTTCGTTTCAACCTGTGGCTTTTCCCAATAGCAGAGATTACCTCAGGTGCATAGTGGTTTTCTATTTCTGTTATACTGGTGTCAAAAGCAGGGACAGGGGGCCAGGTCATGAAGGATATTTGGGTAGTCAAGTACGGTGACCACACCATTCGAGTCGTCAATACATGGACCAACGAAAAATTATTTGTGGATGGAGTTTTACAGGATGAACAGGTGGGTCTGCATTTTACTTCCCGCTTGTTCGGGAAAGTGAAAAACGAACAAGGGGAATTTGAAGAAATCAAAGTATCGATCGGCACTTGTTTCTGTAGGATGGAATGCCGGATTTTTGTGGGAGATCAATTGGTTTATACAACGGAAACGCAATGGGGAGGATGAAGCGGGAACAGGAATGTTCGTTTTGTGGAAATTCTATAACTAATATGATTCAGCGGAAGCTTTTACAGTTCTGCTGAATTTTTTATGGAACGCTATGGGTGCATCGAGCTAGTAGCGGATGTAAATAAAACAATGCTTGAATTCAGGATGGATAATATCCCTATATTGACAAAAAAATCCTATGAAAAAAGATCTGTTTGTGAAGTTGTCTGATAACTTAAGCGGTTGTTATGGTACATTCTTTAACAGATTAATGGATAGGGGATGGAATCATGACAGGCAAGAAATTTTTGGCAGGGGCAATATTTTTAATGGTGACAGGGGCATTGGCGATTTCCCCCCTACAGTTTGCGGAGCGAGAAATAACAGCAGGGGCAGATGATGAATATGCATCTTTGGCGAATGAAATCAATCAGATCCTGCAGGATGAACGGTTGGATGGTGCTTTGGCAGGAGTCAGCATCAGGGAGGCGGAGACAGGTGAAAAAATCTATGATCATTTTGGAGACACGCGTTTGGTTCCAGCTTCGAATACCAAGCTCATCACTGCCGCAGCAGCTTTTGAAACTTTAGGGGAAGACTATCGCTTTACTACGGAAATACATACAGATGGAGCAGTAAAAGGGAAAATGCTTAAAGGCAATCTCTACTTAAAAGGGAAAGGAGATCCTACACTTCTACAGGAAGACTTCGAGGAGTTCGCACAGGAATTGAAAAGCCAAGGGATTCAAAAAATCAAAGGCGATTTGATCGGCGATGATACGTGGTATGACGATGTCCGGTTGTCAGAAGACATCACCTGGCAGGACGAAATTTATTATTACGGTGCACAGGTTTCTGCATTGACTGCCTCGCCCAATGAAGATTATGATGCGGGCTCTCTTATTGTTGAAGTGAATCCGGGTGATTCAGCCGGTATAGAGCCGAAAGTATCGCTGTCACCGAAAACTGATTATGTAACAATCGTCAATCGGGCGAAGACAGTAGCGGCAGACCAACCCAAAACAGTAGCCATCAGCCGCGAACATGGAACCAACCAAATTGTAGTGGAAGGGAATATCCCGGTGGAGGGATCACGGACGCGGGAATGGATTGCTGTTGATGAACCTTCAGGTTATGCCCTCGATTTGTTTGAAAATGCGTTGCTGGCTGAAGGCATCGAGTGGGCTGGAAAACATACACTGGAAATGGGGGAAACGCCGGACGACAGCACCCTGTTGGTGGAGCACGAGTCGATGACGCTGGCTGAGCTTTCGATTCCTTTCATGAAGCTCAGCAACAATGGCCACGGTGAAGTGCTGGCCAAGGAAATGGGCCGCGCGGTAAAAGGAGAAGGCAGCTGGGAAGCCGGACTGGAAGTAATGGAAGATGTAGCAGGAACACTGGGCGTCAATACCGACACTATCCTGCTTCGTGATGGTTCGGGCATGTCCCATGTGAATTTGATGCCAGTAAATGAAATATCTCAATTGCTGTTTGGAGTCCAGAGCAGACCATGGTATGGCAGTTACCTGAATTCGCTTCCGGTTGCGGCGGATGCAGAGCGGTTCGTTGGCGGCACATTGCGGAATCGGATGAAAGAAACAGCCGCTCAACAAAATGTCAAAGCAAAAACGGGAACGTTGACAGCCGTCTCCGCTTTGTCTGGATACGCCACCACCAAAGACGGCAAGCCGTTGATTTTCTCGATCATCATCAACAACGATTTAGCTTCGGTTACCCCGATTGAAGACGCTATTGCGACAGCAATCGCTGAATCAGGAAAAGAACAGTAAGAACAAAACGGAAAGCTTTCGGGCTTTCCGTTTTTCTGATGAACTCTTCCAATTAATAAAGTTGGGAGATGAACTAGTATTCCACCAGTAAATTCTGTATGTTTATTATATTCAGTTTTTAAAAATGGGAGGGTATACATAGATGAAACCGATTATTGGCCTTACGGCATCTCTGGAATTGGGACGCGATGCATACGATATTGAACTGGCGGACTCAGAAGCGATTTTAGCCGCAGGCGGCTTGCCGATCATGCTCCCACACTTGATGGAAGAGGCGGATATCGATGAAATTGCTGAACATATCGACGGGCTTTTCCTGGCGGGAGGTTATGACATTGATCCGACTTTATTCGGCGAGGAGCCGCATCCGAACCTTGGCGTAATTATTCCTTCACGCGATGTATTTGAGCTGGCTCTAACGAAAAAAGTTCTGGAATTGAAAAAGCCGATTCTTGGTGTGTGCCGGGGAGCACAAATTTTGAATATTGCGGTCGGAGGCGATATGTATCAGGACATCACCACACAAGCAAAAGCAGATTTGCTGCAGCATCAGCAAAAAGCACCGCGGTTCCACGGTTCTCATTTTGTTGAGGTAACAGAAGGATCGCTGCTGCACCGCTTAACTGGACTCAAGCGCCTGAAAGTTAATAGCCGCCATCATCAAGCTAACCGCCAGGTGCCTCAGCCGATGATCGTCAGCGGTGTATCAAGTGACGGCATTGTGGAAGCGATTGAAAGTACAAAACATCATTTTGCGTTGGGTGTGCAATGGCATCCGGAAAACATGGCAAGAGCTGCCGATTCGGCGTCGCTGGGTATCTTCCAAGGCTTTATCGAAGCCTGCCGAGAAGAAGGAGATGAGTAGATGAAGATTTTCGATACACATTGCGATGCGCTGCTGAAACTGCAGATTGCAAAACGGAATACGTTATTCGACGGGGAAATGTTGGACTACCGGAAGTCGAATGACCTCGAGACCAATTTTGAACGGCTGCAGGCAGGCGGTGTAAAAGTACAGTTTTTCGCCATCTTCATCCATCCGGAATTTCCTTCTGATGAAAAATGGCAGCACGCTCTCGAGCAAGTGGATTTATTCTACAGCGAAATCCTCGGGAAAAATCCATTGATGAAGCATATCAAAGAATGGAAGGACATTGACCAATTAAAGCCAGATGAAATTGGCGCTGTTTTGACCTTGGAGGGAGCCGATGCGTTCGGCAATGATTTAACAAAGCTGCGCCACCTCTATCGTCTGGGTGTGCTTTCAATCGGACTGACTTGGAATAATGCCAATCTTTGTGCGGATGGTGTCGGAGATCCGAGAGGTGCGGGATTGACGGTCTTGGGGAAAGAAGTGGTCTGCCTCAATAACGAACATCATGTGTTTACGGATGTGTCCCATTTATCCATCAAGGGATTTTGGGATGTCATGGACCTTGCAAAATACCCGATTGCCAGCCATTCCAATGCCCGGTCTCTTTGTGATCATCCACGGAATCTGAATGATGAACAAATTCGGGCGATGTTCACCAACAATGGCATGATCGATGTCGTATTTGCTCCGCAGTTTATCAATAAAGACAGTGAACAGGCAACGATATCGGATTTGGTCCGCCACATCGATTATCTCTGTTCGCTTGGAGGAATTCAGCAAGTCGGCATCGGATCGGATTTTGATGGAATTTCTTCGCACATTACAGGGCTTGGAAATGCATCGGAATTCCCTAATTTGATCAACGAATTGCAAAAGCAGTATACGGAAACAGAAGTGGAAGGGTTTGCGTACCGCAACTTTCTAAACCACCGCCCAGGAATGTGAATAAGGAGGACCGGCATGAAAAAGACACCGAAACAAAAAGTAGAAGAAGTGTTCGGGAAGAACGCTGATAAATACGTCACCAGCAACAGCCACGCAAAAGGGGATGATTTGCCGTTGCTTGTTGACTGGCTGAAACCTGAAAAAACGTGGAAAGTGCTGGATATTGCAACAGGCGGGGGACATGTGACAAAAACATTGGCGCCACATGTGGCCACAGTATTTTCTACGGATCTGACGAGAGCGATGTTGGAAAATACAGCAAAACATCTGCGGCACAACTTCGACAACATCGAGTACGTGGTGGCGGATGCCGAAGCCTTGCCATTTCTCACAGAAACCTTTGATGCAGCAGTATGCCGGATTGCACCGCATCATTTTCCGCAACCAGACCGCTTTATCTCCGAAGTAGCGAAGGTTTTGAAGACAGGCGGCAAGTTTATTCTGATCGACAATGTCGCACCAGCCGATCCCGAATTGGCGGAGTTTATGAATACGACGGAACGATTAAGAGACCACAGCCATTTTCGGTGCTTATCAAAAGCGGAATGGGCCACGCTGCTGAAGGAAAATGGAATGAAAGAACTGAAGTCGGCCGATCGGCGGAAGACGTTTGACTATCCTTCATGGGTAGTACGTACTGCTGAAAGCGAGGGGCAGATGGAAGAGGTTTCCCGGCACCTGACCGGGGCAACTCAGAAAGCCATCGACTATTTTGCGATCAATGGCCAAGATGGCAAGATCCAGGACTTCACAATCGACGAATGGATGGCTCTTTTCGAAAAAGTGGATCAAAAATGAACTGATAAAAAAGCCCCTTCACCTTTTTCGGTGAAGGGGCTTTGTGGTTTAGTATTTGTTCATGGAAGACTCTGTGTCTTTCGCTTCTTTTTGATTTGCTTCGCTTTGCGCAACAGGGTCAGAAGAATCTGCTCCTTTCGCATTTTTGCGTCTGTGCAGAATAGCATTGATTTCAGCACCGATAACAAGAATCAATCCTGTCAGGAAGAACCAAAGCATCAGGACAATTAGTCCTCCAAGACTTCCGTAGGTCGCTGAATAGCTGCCGAAGTTAGCAACATAGATGGAGAATCCGAATGACACAACTTGCCACAGGACTGTTGCGATGACAGCGCCGATAATAACTTCCTTGAATGGGAAATGTTTGTCAGGAGCGAACTTGTACATAAGAGCCAATACAATACTCATGACTGCGATGGAGACAACCCAACGCAATACTTGGAAAATAATTTCGGTTTGCTCTGGCAAGTTCAAAAATGATTTGATCATATCGATAATCGTACCACCGAAAATCGGCAAAATAAGGGCAACGATGACCGCAACCAGCATGCCAAGCGTCAAGACGATAGCTGTTGCTTTCAGCTTGATGAATGAACGGCTTTCTTCGACTCCATAGGCTTGGTTGGTGGCATCGATAAAAGCAGTCAATGCGTTTGATGCAGACCAAAGCGTACCCAAAATACCGAATGTCAACAAACCGCCTGAAGGGGTGGTGACAACACTGACGATGGTATCCTGGAATGTTGTAGCCACTTCTCCTGGAAGAATGGTACCGATGAAATCCACGGCTTTCTGTGGATCAATCTGAAGATAAGGCAAAATAGCCAGCAGCAAAATCAATAAAGGAACAATAGCGAGTAGATAGTAATAAGCCTGTGCTGCAGCCAGGGTCGTTGCTTTATCTTTTTTGAATTCACTGCCAAGTTCTTTGACGAACCCCATAGCTTTACTCATAGAACAACCTCCATTTTAGAATTAGTTATTCTTTATATGCCCTATTGCACAGCTGGTTAACCCTAAAAACGAAAACAGACGCATTTATAAAATGAAGCTAGATTATTTGGAACACAAAAAAAGGATGTCCGCAGGCGGACATCCTTTTTAAGATGACTTTTGCAACAGGTCACAGGCAACTTTCAGAATGTGGTGATTTTCCATTTCCACAATCGACCACTGGCAACCTTCTTTTATGAACTGGTCGCCGGTTTCGGCTTCAATCAATTGATGCTGAATCCAACCAGCGATTGTGTCGATGTCTTCACTGTCTTCGAATGTAAAGCCGAAACGTTCTTCGAGATCTTTTAAAAGGACACGTCCATTCAGAAGATAGCGGGTTTCGCTTTCCTTAATAATTTCCTCATCTTCCTCTTCATCAAATTCATCACGGATTTCTCCGACGATTTCCTCTAATATGTCTTCCATTGTAATCAGACCTGAAGTTCCACCATACTCATCAATGACCAAAGCGATATGCGTACGCTCTTTTTGCATTTTCACTAAGGCATTTTGAAGTGGTGTGGTTTCATGAAAATAAGGAAGGTCATGTATCAGTTCTGACATTTCAAATTGGCCGTTGACGGCATAATGCGTCAACACTTCTTTGGCGTTGATAAAACCGACAAGATCGTCTTTGTCCCCGTCTCTGGCGATAGGATAACGTGTAAAACGATGCTCACGGATTTCCACCAGAAGCTCCTCGTTCGTCAAATCATCAGAAAAAGCGATCATTTGAGTACGGGGAATCATTACGTCTTTTGCACTGCGCTCATCAAAAGCAAAGATGTTCTGCATGTAGGAAAGTTCAGTTTGATTAATTTCCCCACTTTGGAAACTTTGCGCCATGATGATCTTCAGTTCTTCTTCTGAATGGGCTTGTTCTTCTTTGGCAGGTTCTACACCGAAAACCCGTAAAAGAATACGAGCCGAACCATTCAGGATGAAAATGAACGGGTACATGATTTTGCCGAACCAATAAAGGAATGGCGACAGCGTCAAAGTCATCCGTTCAGCAAATTGAAGTGCCAATGATTTGGGGGCCATTTCTCCGATGACCACATGAAGAAAAGTCACCAGTGAAAAAGCCAGCACAAAGGAAATGATGGTAGAAGCAGATGCAGGAACACCGAGCGTTTCGAATAAAGGATGCAAAAGCCGTTCAATAGTCGGTTCACCTAACCAGCCAAGTCCGAGGGCGGTAACGGTAATGCCAAGCTGACATGCGGACAGGTAGTAATCAAGGTCACTGGTGATTTTCTTGACCAATACAGCTTTTTTGTTTCCTTCATCAATCAATTGGTCGATGCGCGACATCCGGACTTTAACGACGGCAAACTCTGATCCGACGAAAACAGCCGTTAACGCGATTAATAAGACGAGCAAAACTAAATTCAATAAAAGTATGGGGTCCAATAAATTCCCTTAAATAAGGGATTCACCTCCGAAAGTATTTGTTGAAGTTAAATTTACCATATTTTGAGCTTGAAATATATACTGAAGCTTTAATGTTCAGCAATGATCTGGCGCGTAATCTCTTTTACATCGATAGCTGTGTCTTCGTTGATCACATCGCCAAGCATGACATCTCTGAAATAAGCAATGCTTGCCGGCAAAGGCAGATCCAGTATTTTAGTCAAAGCAATCCGGTACATCACCACAAATTCTTTGTCGGTATTGCCGCGTTTCAACTCCGCGAATGCTTCATAGAATTGGTCCAGTTTATCCGCCAGTTCCAGCAGCCGCCCTTCTACAGTCGCGTCTTTCCCTTCTTTCATGCGTTCGAAAAAGACATCTTGAAATTCTTCCGGAATCTCACGCAGGATGAACTTTTCCATCATGCCTTCCTCCACTTTTGCAATCATTTCTTTCAGCTCAGGTGAAGCATATTTGACCGGTGTTTTAATGTCGCCGATAAACACTTCAGCAAAATCATGGTTGATGGTCTTTTCATATAATGCCTTCCAATCAACTTCACGTCCGGCGCGTTCTTCGATCGTGGCAAAAAACATGGCGTATTGGCTCACTTTCCACGAATGGGCTGCAACATTATGTTCTTCAAATTTAAATCTGCCAGGTGCACGGATAATCCGCTCTAAATCATTCAATGATGTAAAAAAACGATGAATTCCCATAATGACGCCTCCTTTTAATTAGGTTGAAATTAAGAATGAATGCTCAAACCTGTACACGGAAAGAGATTCTTAAGCAATCGCTCCACGAGTATTTGGTTTTCAGGAGCTGATTTGCGGAATAACTACAGCAGAATAATACCCATTTAAGTGAGTAGCTTAACTTAAATAATTAATTCCCTTGTCTTCAGCATACACAACTTTTTAGTATAATAAAAATAGCACTATTAAAGGAGAGAAGAAAGCATGACAGGCAAGACACACATCCTAGGCGGCATAACAGCAAGCCTTGCCTTTGCACAAATTACGAATTATGAACCGGTGCTATTGCTCGGGGCAGGCGTCATCGGATCGGTGATCCCCGATATCTGCCATGGCAGCAGCAAAATTGGCCGTGCGTTGCCTGTTCTTTCCAAGTTGATCAATGGTCTATTCGGACATCGGACATTCACCCACAGCCTGCTGTTTTTGGTATTATTCGCGGTTCTGCTGAATAACTTCATGCCAGTGGAAGCCATTTCAGCAGGCCTGCTTGTCGGTATGGCCAGCCATATTGTCTTGGATATGGCGACAAAAAGAGGAGTAAAACTGTTCTTTCCCTTCAAGTGGAATGTCCGTTTTCCTGTGACTGCTACGACTGGCGGCACTTCCGAATACCTGGTTTTCGCTCTTTTATCACTTTTGTCTGTCTACTTTGGCTATGGAGTTTTTATCCCTCTATAAAACGTTTTACTTTATGTTAGAAGGGAAGTAGAGGGGTAACTACTTATGGGAGGAATGATGGTATGGCTAAAAATGATTTCTCAAGAGACGCGAATCCGCAAACGAAACAGAATCGGCGGCAGCGTGAAGAGTTTGAAAGCATTGATCAAGAATCACGGGAAGATGGAAAAAGTATGGAGAAAAGTGGAGCTCACAGCAATACTGGAGTTGGAGATGAACGAAATCCAATTGGCGAATCAGAAAATCAATAATACACCGCTAAAAACGATTGAGAAATTCGAAAGATAAAGGGCAGGGATGCATTGTTCCCAGCCCTTTTTTGTGTCCATTTTTCAAAGTGGTTCGATTTTGTCATTTATCCGCTTGTTTGCGAACATATAAACCTATACAATTATGACAGTAATTGTTGAATAATTCTTTTTTTTAAGAAAGTGGAGGGATAGTATGATTTCTGCTACATGGAACTGGATGTGGGAAAAACATGACCAGGCAAAAGACACGTTCCGTTTATTTACTAACCCAGGAGCGGGCATACCGGAAGGCCGTGATCGGGCTGAGGATGCCGGATCTTATGACGAACGCAAAAAAAAGCGTAGTTACAACACACCGCAGTTAATTGGCTTATTTTTGGGGCCGCTTCTTTTTGTCTTAACTTTAATCTTTGTTAATCCCGAAGGTTTACCGCCTGAAGCAAAAGCCATTTTGGCAAGTACAATTTGGATTGCCACTTGGTGGATTACGGAAGCGATTCCGATTCCGGCCACTTCGCTTCTGCCGATTATTCTGTTTCCAATGACCGGTGGTCTGGATGTCAGCTCCACGACATCTGCCTATGGAAATGATACAATCTTCCTCTTTATGGGCGGCTTCATGATTGCCCTGACGATGGAAAAATGGAACTTGCATAAGCGCATTGCCCTTACCATCATTTCAATCATCGGAACCAATACTGAACGAATTGTACTGGGCTTCATGGTGGCTACCGGATTCCTATCCATGTGGATTTCCAATACGGCCACTGCCATGATGATGGTGCCGATTGGTTTGGCCATCATCTATCAAGTATCGGATGCCTTAAAAGACGACCCTTCCATCGATACTTCAAAAGAGAACTTTGGTTTTGGTAAGGCATTGATGCTCGGAATTGCCTACTCTGCCTCACTCGGCGGAATTGCGACATTGATCGGAACACCGCCGAACACGTTATTGGCAGGGGCGGTCAATGAAATTTATGGCATTGAAATTACATTTGCACAATGGATGCTATTTGGTGTTCCGTTAGCATGGATTTTTATTTTGGTTGCTTGGGTATATCTAGTGAAATTTGCTTACCCGCAAAAATTAAAGCACCTGCCTGGCGGAAGCGAAGTGATACGCCAGCAGAAAACCGATTTGGGCGCTGCTTCATACGAAGAAAAAGCAGTATTTGCCGTCTTTATAGCGGTAGCACTTGCTTGGATCAGCCGCTCGTTCATCCTTGATGCTTTTGCGCCTGACTTGGAAGTGACGGACGCGATGGTCGGATTGATTGCGGCCATGATCTTGTTCATTGTTCCTTCCAAGAATAGAAAAGGGGATCATTTATTGGATTGGGCAACGGCTGTTAAACTGCCTTGGGGCATTTTGCTGCTGTTCGGTGGAGGGCTGGCCATCGCTGCTGGCTTTACGAACTCGGGTCTGTCTGAATGGATCGGAAGCCAATTGATCGGCTTGCAGGGCGTCAATGTCCTGATCATCGTTCTGGTAGTCGCTGCACTTGTCTTGTTCTTGACTGAAATTACGTCCAATACGGCAACGGCTTCTATGATGTTCCCGATTATGGCGTCACTGGCTGTAGCGCTCAGCATCCATCCTTATGCTTTGATGGTCACTGCAGCTGTTGCTGCGTCCTGTGCATTCATGTTGCCGGTTGCGACACCGCCAAATGCGGTCGTCTTCGGCTCTGGGTATTTGCGGATTGCCGATATGGCAAAAGCAGGCTTGGCCTTAAATATATTCGGTATTTTCTTTGTCGGACTTGCGGTTTTCTACTTCCTGCCGCTCGTTTGGGGACTTGATCTGCTATCAATTCCAGCGGAATTCCTTGAGTAAAGAAACATTCCAAAAAGACAGCAAAAAGCAGGCTCACCTCGCGGTGGAGCCTGCTTTTTTTCTGAATAGGGTAATGAACGTTATGTATAGGAGCGGTAAAATTGCAGTGAAGAGAACCAATCCACTCCATCCGGCAGCTGTCCACAACGGGCTCAGCAAGGAGCTTCCGGCTGCCACCCCAATGTAATAAGAAACCAAATACAAACTGGAGGCACTTCCTTTATGGTGGGCAGCCTGCTGGCCGACAGAGGCGGCTGTCAGGGAATGGGAAGTGAAGAATCCCAAGCAGGTTACACAGAGGCCGACAACAATCATCCAGAGATAAGGGCTGAGTGTCATGAAAATGCCGGCGGATAAGATAAAGACCCCAGCCAGCCGGACATTGCGCAGGCCGAATTTCTCGGCAGCCCGGCCGGCTAGCGGAGAGCCAATGACACCAATTCCATAGGCAAAGAATAAATAAGAGATGGCCTGCAGCGACATCGAATAGGGAGGGGCTTCCAGATGGAAAGGAAGATATGTCCAAATGCCCGTAAAGGATACCTGCAATATGGCACCAAGCCCAAAAACGACGAGAAGTGCGGGATTCTTTAAATGGAATAGGAACCCTTCAATATCTTTTGCAAAACTTAAGTGACTGGACTTGAAATTCTGTGATGGCGGCAGCAAGTACACCACTGCTGCAAATAAAAGAAGACCTGTGACAGCAAAGGCGTAGAATGAGAGTTGCCAAGAAAAGTGGTCAGTCAGGTAGCCTGTCAGGACACGGCCGAGCATGCCACCCAGCGCGTTGCTGGAAATATACAAAGCGGTTGCATACGCGATATTCTTGCGATCGATTTCCTCACTGATGTAGGCAAGAGCGGCGGCTGGTACACCGGCCAGCGCGAATCCTTGAATAAAGCGAAGAATCAACAGCACCGCAAAGGAATCTGTCAGCGGAATAATGAAAAAAGGGATAGCTGATCCCAATAGAGAATAGATGATGTAAGATTTCCGGCCATTGCGGTCAGAAAAAAATCCGAGAACAATCAATCCCAGGATCAATCCGATGATGGTCAATGATAAAGCTAAACTGGCTGTCGAAACAGACACTTGAAATTCGTCCACAAAAACAGGGAGCAAAGGCTGAACAGCATACATGTTCGCAAAAATAAACAAAGATGCAAACAAAAGGCTGATGATGATTTTCCAAAACTGGCGGTCTTTTACGGTATATCGTTGAGTAGCCATGGGTCACTTCCAATCGATAATCACTTTCCTTGTACAGCAACTGTATTTTAAAAGGTTGCCACCCCAAGAAATTCATAATATTCTTCATATTAACATGTTAAGCAGAAAATCCATACAAAGGATAGAAGAATAAAGAGAAACTTCAACTAGTGGGAGTTCTTTATCATTTACTGACTAAAGTGGAATAAAAAAACCCGCATGCACTCCGGCAGCGGGAAAAGATTATATTTTCTTGAAGAAAGATGCAATCTGTTTTTTTGTAGGCTCCTGCAAACGGTAACGCAGTTCCTTATTCTGTGTATTGACGATATGGTAAGCTGGATTTTCAGCAACTGTGAACTTCCAATGAGGTTTCGTGTTTTTCTTTTTAATTTGGAGTTCAGGAAGCATCATTTTTTTCGTGAAGCTTTCAAGCTTCGCCATTAAAAAGGTGTCCATGTACCGTACGAGCAAAAAGCCTTGTTGGCGTTCAGGATCGAACTTTGCCAAATTGAATTCACTGACGTCAAAACCTTTTTCATATCGCTGAACAGATGGGGATAATACAAAACAATCTTCATTCATAAAGATAGTTGAGTTTCCTTGTTGTTTCAGCCCTAATTCTTCAACCAGAAAATCCTTGTTGACCAGACTCATTTCGCGTGCAGTAGCCATGTAATTCCTCCTAATATAACTCGTTGTTCTTCTATTATAACACTATTTAGCCATTTAAGGGGCTGTAACGTATTTTCCTTGGATTTTGAGTCTTAATGGATGCAAAGGCTTAGGGCTATCGATTTAAAGGAATAAAGATAACTGAAAAAATCTATCGAAACTGCAAGACGTATGGACAAGAAAATGGACAGTTTCAGGTCTTTTAAAAAGGTTTGATATTATCTGAATACTTCGGGTAAACAAGGCAATTGAAAAGAAGAGAGCCACTATTTCTGGTATATTAAAAGTAGAAAACATACAGAGAAAGGCGTGATGAATGTGTGTGGAAGGTATTCATTATTCACTGATTATGCGATTTTGATTGACCGTTTTAATGTTGAAAAAATGGCTGTAGATGAAGGTGAATACACACCAAGCTATAATGTGGCTCCTTCCCAGCAAATCATTGCGATTATCAACGATGGCCATAAAAACCGACTGGGTTCACTCAGGTGGGGACTGATTCCGCCTTGGGCAAAGGACGAAAAAATCGGCTACAAAATGATCAATGCGCGATCAGAGACAGTGGCGGAAAAGCCAAGTTTCCGTAATGCCTTTAAAAAGAAGCGTTGTCTGGTAGTTGCAGACTCTTTCTACGAATGGCAGCGTAAAGATGGTGAAAAAATCCCGATGCGCATCAAATTGAAAAACGGAGAACCTTTTGCTTTTGCCGCTTTATGGGAATCGTGGAAAGCGCCCGATGGCAAGACGGTCAATACGTGTTCCGTTTTGACAACAGAGGCCAATTCATTGATGAAATCGATTCATGACCGCATGCCGGTTATTTTAACGAAAGAAGAAGAGGAAATGTGGCTGGATCCAAATGTGGAGGACGTCGAAAGATTGAAAGGCCTATTGAAGCCCTATAAAGCTGAAGAAATGGAAGCATACCGTGTTTCGGAAGAAGTCAATTCTCCAAAAAACAATAAACCGGAATTGATTGAAAAAGTCGGTTGAGTTGACCGGAGCCTGTGGTTGATTCAACCAGCAGGGGGGATTCGGATGAAAAGTGGATTGATCCTGGAAGGCGGTGGCATGCGTGGTGTTTATACAGGAGGAGTCCTCGAAAAGTTGTTGGAGGAAGAGATTTTTGTCGATTACGTCATTGGGGTGTCAGCGGGCGCTTGCCATGCTGCATCCTATATTTCCAGGCAAAACGGGCGGAACCGGGAAGTGACCATCGGCTATGTGAACCATCCGGAATATATATCGGTTAAAAATTTATTGGTGAAACGGGAATTGTTCGGGATGGATTTAATCTTTAATGAAATTCCGAACAGCCTCGTGCCTTTTGATTATGAACGCTTTAATAATGCGACAGAAGAATTTGTCGTAGGGGCAACGAATTGCCTGACAGGAGAAGCGGTTTATTTTGAAAAACAAAATCAGCCAGAAGATGTATTGGCGATTGTGAGAGCTTCCAGTTCTTTGCCTTTAATGTCAAAACCGGTGGAGTTCGCGGGGGAATTATTGATGGATGGCAGCATTGCAGATCCGCTTCCCATCCGAAAAGCTTTATCCGATGGTGTCACCAAACCAATCATTGTGTTGACGAGAGAAAAAGGCTACCGCAAAAAGAGGAGCCGATTTGCACGCATCTTGCCTGCTTTTGTCCGCCAATATCCGGCTATCGCAAAGAAAATGGAAAGCCGCCACCTTTATTACAACGAAACAATGGATTTTATTGATCAATTGGAGCAGGAAGGTTTGGCAATGGTGATTCGGCCAATGAATTTGTATGGGATCCGAGGGATTGAACGCGATCAGGAAAAGCTGGAAGTTTTATATCAGCAAGGATATCAGGATGCTACAGCCCGTTTTGATGAATTGATCGATTTTCTTCAAAAATAAAACACACAGGCATAGAAGCTCATGGCTTGATTAAATCAGCTGGAGGAGAAATACATGATTGGAGAAATCAATCACCGCAATAAGCAGGTGGCCCAGGAGATATTGGAAATCCAACTTCCTGCCTACGGCATAGAAGCTGAGCTTATGGATTTTTACGAAATTCCTCAACTTCATGAAACGGCTATCGATATTCAAAACAGCGGGGAATTATTTGTCGGTTTCCAGGAGGAAGAACTGATGGGAGTAGTATCGTATAAAATGGTGGACGGACTTGTGGATATTCACCGACTTATCGTAAATCCGGCATATTTCCGCAGAGGCATCGGCAAAAGGCTGTTGGAATATTTACTGAAGCGCTATAAAGGCTATGAGTTCATCGTCAGCACGGGAACTGCCAATAAACCGGCGATTGCCTTATATCAAGCATTCGGTTTTCAGGAACAGCGGAAAGTTGAAGTGGCTCCGGGAATCGAGTGTACAGTGTTCGGTTTAAGAAACTGACTGTTGATAAGATAGAGCCCTGCTGACCGCATTAGCGGTCAGCAGGGTTTTGCTTTGAAAGCAGGAAGTTACTGGGTTTTTTAAATGGGAATATTCCGTATTTTTAGTTTATCGAGTGGAAATATACTACTGGATACTTTATACTTGGGGTTATTCTTGCTTTGTTATAGTGAAATAAAGCTTATTCACAGGCAGGCCAAAAAGTGGGCTGTCTGTGGATTTCGATCGAATAGATTTACACCGAATAGTGGAATAAAGGTTCTGCTTGATGGTGGGGCATAAAAGGGATATTGGGAGAAAGGGAGGGTTAGAATGGACTATTTACATAATCCGTTTGCATCACAAAGACAAACCGTATTTTCAAAAAAAGGAATGGTGGCGACTTCTCAGCCGCTTGCAGCACAGGCCGGTATTGAAATTATGCAAAATGGTGGGAACGCCATTGATGCAGCGATAGCAACCGCTGCCGCTTTGACAGTTGTGGAACCGACTTCGAATGGCATTGGGGGAGATGCTTTCGCATTGGTCTGGGTAAAAGATAAATTACATGGCTTGAACAGCTCGGGGCCTGCACCGAAAAGCATTTCTCCAGAAGCAGTCAAAGCGCTCGGTTTCGAGAAAATGCCGACATTCGGTTTGGTGCCCATAACGGTACCCGGGGTGCCGGCTGCTTGGGCTGAATTATCACGGAAATTCGGTAAATTGTCGTTGGCGGATGCATTAAAGCCTGCAATCCGTTATGCGGAGGAAGGCTATCCATTGACGCCGATTCTCGGGAAGTACTGGAAAGCAGCTTATTCCAAATACAAAAATACATTTACGGACGAAGAATATAAAGGATGGTTCGATACCTTTGCACCGAACGGCCGTGCACCTGAAATCGGTGAAATATGGTCGTCTCCTGGACATGCGCGTACATTGATTGAAATCGGGCAAACCGATGCACGTTCTTTCTATGAAGGCGCAATCGCTGACAAAATTGATGACTTCATGAAAAAGCATGAAGGATTTTTAGCAAAAGAAGATTTAAAAGCATTCAAGCCGGAGTGGGTGGAGCCGGTTTCAACAAATTATCGAGGCTATGATGTATGGGAGATTCCGCCCAACGGCCAAGGTATGGTCGCTTTGATGGCTTTGAATATCTTTAAAGAATTGGGAGAGCCGAAATGGCAATCTGCTGATACGTATCATGAACAGATTGAGGCCATGAAACTGGCATTTACAGATGGAAAAGCGTTTATAACTGAGCCGGAAAATATGCCGGTCAGTACGGAACACCTTTTGTCGAAAGAGTATGCAGCAGCACGGGCCAAGACGATCGGCGAAAATGCCTGTGACCCCGAACCTTATGAATTGCCGAAAGGCGGAACGGTTTATTTGTCGGCAGCAGACGAAGAAGGCAATATGATCTCCTATATCCAAAGCAATTACATGGGCTTTGGCTCAGGTATCGTCATTCCGGAAACCGGCATCAGCCTGCAGAACCGCGGGGCGGATTTTTCATTGGATCCTGAACATCCGAATGTAATAGCTGGAGGCAAGCGGACCTTCCATACCATCATTCCAGGGTTCCTGACAAAAGAAGGGAAAGCTGTAGGGCCATTTGGTGTAATGGGCGGCTATATGCAGCCACAAGGCCATTTCCAGGTAGTCACCAATACCATCGACTATTTGATGAATCCTCAAGCGGCTCTTGATGCCCCCAGGTGGCAATGGATGGAAGGGAAAATTGTTCTTGTGGAACCGACTTTCCCGAATTACCTGGCACAGGCTCTATCCCGCAAAGGCCATCAAATTCAAGTAGCGACCGATAGCGGCAGTTTCGGAAGAGGACAAATCATTTGGCGCAATCCTGAGACAGGTGTCTTGGCCGGCGGCACCGAATCACGTACGGATGGTGCAGTGGCCGCCTGGTAGGCTTTGAAAAGTGGAGGAAAAGAAATGGGACAATCCAAATTAAAAACAAACAAAGATCTTTTTGCCGCTTTTTTTCGTGTCGGCCTATTGGGGTTTGGTGGTGGACCTGCTGCAATTCCGCTTTTTCACCGTGAAGCCGTGGTCAATTATAAATGGATGACAGAAGATGAATTCGGCGATACCTTAGCCTTGGGGAACACCATGCCAGGACCGATTGCCACAAAGATGGCGGGTTATATCGGCTACCGGGTCAACGGAGTGATTGGCTGCCTTATTGCCTTGGCCGCATCCGTTATTCCGACAGTGGTGTTGATGATTCTTCTGTTGGGCATCTTGCAGAAGTATAAAGAGCTGGATTGGGTCAACAGCATGTCCGCCGCTGTCGTACCGGTTGTCGGGGTCATGCTGGCAGTGATGACATGGGATTTCTTTCAGAAATCTGGCCAAGCTTTGGGGATTGGCCGAGCGATTCTGTTTACGGGAATCGCCATCGTTCTATTAGAAGTATTGAATATCCATCCGGCTATCGTGATAATGGGAATTTTGATTCTTTCCTTAACTTCCTTTAAGAAAGGGGAAAGGTCGAAATGATTTACTGGTACATTTTCTTGGCATTTTTTATTCCGGGCATTTTAGGATATGGCGGAGGCCCAGCTTCGATTCCACTGGTGGAAAAAGAAGTGGTGGACCGCTACGGGTGGATGACCACCCAGGAATTCGGTGAAGTCTTGGCTTTGGGCAATGCGTTGCCGGGTCCGATCGCTACGAAAATGGCAGGCTATATCGGCTATATGGAAGGCGGCGTTTTGGGGGCGATCGTTGCTTTATTCGCTTCAGTTGCGCCTTCTCTTATTCTGATGGTGCTGTTGATGGTGACCTTGTTGAAATACAAAGATTCGCCGAAAGTCAAAAATATTACGAGGTTGGTCCGACCGGTCATCGCCGTGCTGCTCGGTGCCATGACATTACAGTTTTTCATGACTTCTGTCGATACTTCAGGCACTGTCCAGACAGTTATCCTGATCATCATCAGCTACTGGCTGTTGGAAATCAGGAAGATCCATCCGGCAATGGTCATTCTACTGGCGCTTGTCTATGGTGCTATATCGGGCATTGTTTAGCTGGTTCTGCAGCTGGCTAATTTTTATCCATTCCATATCAAAGGGGGCTGTCCCAAAAGGTCATGAAAATGACTTTTGGTGGCAGCCCTTTTGTCGTTCCCGAAAGACCCGGCAGATGTCCATTGCGGCGGACGCGTTCCGCGGGCACGGCTTCTGCCGCTTCCCTCGCTGCGCTCAGTCCAGTGGCTCCAGCCCGCGCTGTTCCCGCTGGAGTCGCCGCCTCCATTCCCATCAGCCGGCTACTCCCAGAAAACGTATTCCCCATCCAAAAACAGCCGGAGAGAAAGGCTTTCTTTCTCTCCGGCTGTTTTATTTTAGAGACTTATAGGACAGCCCCTTTTTCTATTTCCGGAATAAGCAGGCATATTTATTTACTTTTAATTCGAGATAGTTTATTGTGGATAACGAGGATAAATTTTATCCTTAATTGAAAGAGGGTGATTTGGGTGCACATGAAACCAGGTGTAGAACAATCGGTATATGCGATTTTATTATTGAATATGCTTCCTGATAAAGCGGTGCTTCCGGGTGAAGCCATCAGCCAACAGCTCGGCACTTCTCCGACCTATTTTCAGAAGCTGTTGAGAAAACTGGTCAGTGCAGGCTTGATCACTTCTGTGCCAGGAGTTAAAGGCGGGTTTAAACTTAATAAAAAACCGGAAAACATCAGTGTTTTTGATATATATGAAGCGATTGAGGGACAGCAGGCACTGTATTCTCCAAGTGGCGTGCTCGGTGATTTGCTTGAACTGGAGGAACCGGAGCGTTGCTGTCTGTTGACGGATTTGATGCTTGACGCAGAAAATGCCTGGCGCCTCCGGATGGAACAGGAAACCATTGCTTTGCTTTCTGAGAAAATGAATGAACAGCGTTTTCAGGAAAAAACGAGAAAATTAAACGAATGGCTGGCACAAAAGCTGGTCGGATAGAGAAACTTCAGACAGGTTCTTTAACCCCTGCTGATTGTTGGTTGATCCATTGCCCGTTAAAGCGGAACAAAAAGGGAAAGAGGAGAAGAAAATGATTGCCATCTTGCCGCGCATTAATCAATTAGCGAAAAAAGCACGTGAAGAAGGATTGACCAATGCAGAAAAAGTCGAGCGCCAAGTATTGCGTGAAGACTATTTGCGGTCCATTCGCGGACAGATTGAATCCACCGTCACCAATATGACGGTCATTGACCCGTTAGGCGATGACATCACTCCGGACAAAGTCCGTGCAAAAAAACAAGCCGTCCAAGAGTAGAAAGCTTGATAGAGAAAGGGAGAACAAAATGAACGATTACTTAGTGAAAGCCTTAGCCTTTGATGGGCAAGTGCGCGCCTATGCGGCACGCACAACTGAAACTGTTGGAGAAGCGCAGCGCCGCCATTATACATGGCCGACTGCCTCTGCTGCACTTGGCCGTTCCATGACAGCGAGTGTCATGCTGGGTGCCATGATGAAAGGCGAAGAAAAATTGACGATCCGAATAAATGGAGGAGGTCCAATCGGAACAATTCTGGTGGATGCAAACGCCAAAGGGGAAGTCCGTGGATACGTATCCAATCCTTTGACCCATTTTGATTTGAACGAGCAAGGCAAACTGGATGTCAGAAGAGCGGTCGGTACGGAAGGCACGTTGGCAGTTTCCAAAGATATTGGCTTGCTTCAGCCATTTGTAGGGCAAGTTCCTTTGGTGTCCGGTGAACTCGGCGAGGATTTTACCCATTATATCGTTACTTCTGAGCAGATACCTTCTTCTGTCGGTGTTGGCGTTATCGTCAATCCTGACAACACCATCCAAGCTTCTGGCGGATTCATCATCCAATTGCTTCCCGGGACAGAAGAAAAAGTCATCACGGATATCGAGGAGCGTCTGAAAACCATTCCGACCATTTCCAATATGGTGCGGCAGGGAATGACGCCGGAAGATATCTTAAATGAAGTATTGGGTGCAGGCAATGTTAAAGTGCTCGAAGAAATGCCTGTCCAATTTCAGTGCCAATGCTCAAGAGACCGGATTTCCAGAGCGATTCAAGGCTTGGGCGCTGCAGAAATCGAAGATATGATCGTGACCGACGGCCAAGCGGAAGCACAATGCCATTTCTGCAATGAGAACTATTTATTCTCCAAAGAAAATTTAGAGGACATGCTGCAGTCTGAAGCCTGATAACAGCAAGAGGCCCATGCACATTCGTGCTATGGACCTTTTCTTTTGAAGGAAGAAAAGATTTATGGTATTATTATCTTGAATTCGAGATAAGTTTCTGGTTAAATTAATTAGGGAATAGAAAAAAGGCATAGAACTCTTAAGTAAACTAAATGCTAATACGTTTCAAACTACAGAAATTTGCTTCTTCATTTCGACTTATCGACATTATAATTGGAGGTTCTCAACTAATGAAACATATTTTTCAACAAGGCAGCAATCCTGAAAAACCGACTTTTCTTATGCTTCACGGAACAGGTGGAAACGAAAACGACTTATTGGCCATTGCCGCTCATATTGATCCGGAAGCGGCTGTATTGAGTGTTCGTGGAAATGTGTCGGAAAACGGCATGCCGCGCTTTTTCAAACGCTTGTCAGAGGGTGTCTTCGATATGGAGGATTTAAAAATCCGTACAGAAGAACTGCATGAATTTATTGGTCAAGCGTCTGAAGAACATGGTTTTAATCGCCGCAACGTTATTGCCATCGGCTATTCAAATGGTGCCAATATTGCAGCAAACTTGCTGTTTACGTATGCGGATTCGCTGAAAGGGGCTATTTTGCATCACCCGATGGTGCCGAATCGTGATGCCGAATTGCCGAATTTAACGGGTGTACCGGTGTTTATTGCGGCAGGCACCAACGACCCGATCTGTCCGGCAGAAGAGTCAACAGACCTGGAAAAATTATTGGCTGGCGCAGGGGCGGACGTCCAATTGCATTGGGAAGACTTTGGCCATCAATTGACGATGCCTGAAGTGGAAGCCGCTAAAGAATGGTACGATAAGCTTTAATAAAATCTTTTATGACAAACTGCACCTTGAGTGAACCATCACTTGAGGTGCAGTTTGTCTTTGGTTAAGGACACATCTATTGGTTGACGTGTTCTCTATGCAGGCCAGTGGCTTTTGACAAAGGCTGTTGCTTTCATTCATGATAGGAAGAAAGTAACTTAAGGAGGGATGGCAATGCATACCAATCCGCATATTCAAGAACAATTAGAAGCTTGGGTTCAAGAAAACAAAGGCCATGCTGTATTGGGGACGACTGCCCAATACATACCGGCACTAGGGAAAGAAGATCCGAGCCAACTGGGGATCTGCATGGTTGATGATGAAGGAAACTATTATTGCGCGGGGGATACGGATAAAGAATTTACCCTCCAGAGCATTTCAAAAGCATTGACATTCATCGCATTGAGCTGCCATTACGGTTTGGAATTTGTACTGGAACGGGTGGATGTCGAACCGACCGGAGAAGCATTCAACTCGATTATCCCATTTGAAATCCACCGGCCGAACAAGCCCTTCAATCCGTTTATCAATGCGGGAGCTATTACGATATCAGCCTTGCTTCCGGGACAAACAAGCCAAAAGAAATATGAGTATCTCCTGCATTTTCTGGAAGAACTGGTCGGCCATCCGTTGGAATTGGATAAGGAAGTGTACGATTCGGAATGGCAATCATCCCACCGTAACCGGGCACTCGCTTATTATTTGAAGGAAGCTAAATTTCTGGATCTTGAAGTGGAAGAAGCGTTGGATATTTATATTCGCCAATGCGCCATTAAAGTGAGCACCAAGGATTTGGCGCTGATCGGCTTGATCATCGCTTATGACGGATACAATCCAATCACGAAAGTAAAACATTTTTCGGAAGAAATTGCCCAAGTGGCGAAAGTCCTCATGGTGACATGCGGCATGTACAACTCTTCTGGGAATTTTGCAGCGCATGTCGGGATTCCGGCAAAAAGTGGGGTATCAGGAGGCATTATGGCTGCTGTTCCTCCCAAACTTCATTCACAGACTTATGAATTCCGTGCAGGAGCGGGAATTGGTGTCTATGGCCCCGCGATTGATGTGCAGGGAAACAGTGCAGCAGGAACGATGATGCTGCGGCAAATATCAAAAGAATGGGATTTAAGCATTTTTTAATAAGGAACTCCGCAGGCTCTCCAAGCTTGTGGAGTTTTTTATTGGAGAAAATCTAAATTGAGGTGTGCTGCGAAAGAAGACAGGGTAGTAAAAGAAAGAATATAAAAACAAAAGGAGTGGCAAAATGGCGAAAAGTCCTGAAGTGAATGAAAACAGCAAAGATGAACAATTGGAGCAATATCGGACAGATGATTCCGGAAAAAGCCTGACGACCAATCAGGGGCTGAAAATGGCCGAAGACGAGTTTTCATTGAAGGCTGGAGAACGGGGCCCCACTTTGATGGAGGATTTCCATTTCCGGGAAAAAATGACGCATTTTGACCATGAACGCATTCCTGAGCGCGTAGTTCATGCTAGAGGCTATGCAGCCCATGGTGTCTTTGAAGCATATGATTCCTTAGAGCATTTGACGAAAGCCAAGTTCCTTTCTGAAAAAGGCAAGAAAACGCCTGTTTTCGTACGGTTTTCCACTGTTGCCGGGTCAAAGGGCTCTGCAGAAACCGTCAGGGACGTAAGAGGGTTTGCGACGAAGTTTTACACAGAAGAAGGAAATTATGATTTGGTCGGCAATAACATGCCGGTGTTCTTTATCCAGGATGCCATCAAGTTTCCAGACTTTGTCCACGCTGTGAAACCGGAGCCGCATAACGAAATGCCGCAGGCAGCCAGTGCACATGATACCTTATGGGATTTCGTCATCAATAATCAGGAAACGGCTCATATGATGATGTGGCTGATGTCTGATCGCGCGATTCCGCGCAGTTTCCGTATGATGGACGGCTTTGGTGTACATGCTTTCCGTTTCGTCAATGCAGAAGGCAAGTCGCATTTTGTCAAATTCAATTGGAAATCAACACTGGGCACTCATTCGCTCGTATGGGACGAAGCACAGAAAATCGCCGGAAAAGATCCGGATTTCAATCGCCGGGACTTATACGATTCCATTGAGCAAGGGGATTTCCCAGAATGGGAGTTGGGTGTTCAGATTGTACCTGAGGACGATGAATACAAGTTTGATTTTGATTTGCTGGATGCTACGAAATTGTGGCCGCAGGAAGAAATTCCAATCCAAATCATCGGTAAAATGACGCTGAACCGCAATGTGGATAATGTCTTTGCGGAAACTGAACAAGTGGCATTCCATCCTGGACATGTAGTGCCGGGAATTGATTTTTCAAACGATCCGTTGCTTCAAGGACGTCTGTTCTCCTATACAGACACTCAACTCCTTCGGTTGAACGGTCCGAATTTCCATGAACTTCCGATCAATCGGCCGGTTTGCCCTTTCCATAATAACCAACGGGATGGTGTCGGACGCCAAACGATCAATAAGGGACGGGTTTCTTATCAAAAAAGTTCATTCACCAACAGTACACCTGCTCCAGTAAGCGAAGCGGAAGGCGGCTATTCTCATTATCAGGAGAAAGTGGATGGACGCAAAGTACGTGCGCGCAGTGAAAGTTTTAACGATCATTTTTCTCAAGCCACAATGTTCTGGAACAGTATGACTTCCCCAGAGAAAGAGCATATTATTGAGGCGTTCAGTTTTGAACTTGGAAAATGCCAGGAATCTTGGATTCGTGAAGGTGCTGTTGAGATGTTCACTAACGTCAACTTGGAAATGGCACAGGCAGTGGCCAAAAACATTGGAGTTGCACCTCCGGCAAGCGGAGGTTCGAATGTCACAAAGGCCTCGCCGGCACTTAGTCTGGAAAATACAGTAAAATCTCCGGCGACTCGTAAAGTGGGTGTACTGATTGATAATGGCTTTAACGAAGAAGAAGTGTTGAATGTCCTTAAAGAGCTGCAGGCGAAAGGTGTGCAGTACGAAGTGGTCAGTGAAATGCAAGGCGAACTGAAAGGTACGGGCGGCAAGGGAATCACCGCCGACCATACTTTCAATACCACAGATCCGGTGCTGTATGATGCCATTTATGCAGTAGGCGGTCCGGATGTCAGCAGAAAATTCGCCAAGGAAGCAGCACGCTATATCGGTGAAGCATTTGATCATTACAAACCGATTGGTGCTACACACGATGGCCAGCAATGGCTGGAAGCAGCATATATCGAAAACCAGCCGGGGGTAGTCGCAGCAACTGCTGGATCCGAATTTGCTTCATCTTTCGTTGAAGCGATTACCGCCCATCGCCACTGGAACAGACAAATCGACTAAGAGAAAAAGTTTACGGAAATTAAATTCTTAAATATCAACATGTTTAAGAAAAGTCCTGTCGGGTATTTTCTAAACTAAGCAAGCATTTTCAAAATACGCATAAAAAATTGGAGGAATAGAAAATGGCCAACAATAAATTTATGGGAACGTTCGACAGCGAAACGGAAGTATTAAGAAAAATCGAGGAACTGAAAGCACAAGGTTCCCGCGAAGAAGATATGTACGTAATGGCACGGGACAAAGATCAAATTTCAATGGTCCGGGGACGCACAGATGTAGATTACAAATCATCTGAAGGAAACTGGATGGATAAGTTCATGGGCTTCTTGTCAGGTGATGAACCTACACGCCAGGCATTCTCAGGAATGGGTGTAGATGAAGCAGAAGCTGACCGTTATTACAAAGAAGTACAGAACGGCAAAATCTTATTATTTGTAGACCGTGAATACGGCGCGAACTATGAAGGTAAAGCACCATACGACAATACGTCTACAAGCGGTGCAGCTGGCACAATGGGCGCAGCTGGAGCTGCCGGAGCTTCTGGATTAGGATCAGCCAGAACTCATAAAGACGATGAGGCAGTAGGAAGAGACGGCTTAACAGTCGACACAAATGAAGAAAATGATGTTTACTACAATAAAAAAGACGATAAATTCAGCAGTGGCACCTCAGAAACTGCAGGTGTCGGAAGAGATTCAGGCACAGGCTTCGGATTAGGATCAGATCGTACGGTGGACGACGTCAACCGCGCAGACCGATTTGATGACACAAATCGTGATTTGAACCGTACAGATACAGACCTTAACCGCACAGGCACGGAAGAAGAGAAACTTCGCTTGCATGAAGAGCGTTTGAATGTTGACAAAGAGCGTGTACAAACCGGTGAAGTAAATGTCGGCAAACACGTTGTTGAAGAAAATCAAACAATCGAAGTGCCTGTAGAACGCGAAGAAGTCTATGTAGAACGCCGGCCTGTAAATGAAGAAACGACAGGAAATTCGTTTGATAAAGATTCCGGTTTAACTGGAGACGCTTATCAAGAAGGCGAAAACATCCACATTCCAGTAACAGAAGAACGCGTCGAAGTAACGAAAAAAGACGTAGTTGCTGAAGAGATTGTGGTAGGCAAGCGCAAAGTCCAGGACACGGAAACTGTCAATGAAACTGTACGCCGTGAAGAAGCGGATATCGATGAAGATACCAATTTGACGGATGATGAGTTAACGCGCAAAAACCGTACAGACCGTACAGACCGCGATCGTTTATAATCGCTGGAATGCTTGAAGGCGGGGGATATTCCCCGCCTTTTTATTATGGATTTTTGGAAGTTTGAGGGCGCAAAGAGCGGGTGACGGCAGAGCAAAAGATTGATGGCCATTATTGGTTTTGATTTGAAGAATTTTGTTCAGCTGTTAGGAATAGCGTATGATAGAAGAAAGCAAGGAGGGATAGATATGGACGGTAAAAAAAGAAGTGATGTAAAACCAGGGATTGAAGTGAATGTGATTTTAAAGCAGGATCAGCGTTCTGGTAAAAAAACACGTGGTGTGGTCAAAGATTTATTGACCAACTCGGCAACTCATCCGCATGGCATCAAAGTGCGTCTGGAAGACGGACAAGTCGGACGGGTTTGTGAGATTCTTTCCGGAAAGTAGGCATTGTTTCGCACTCCTTGAGTGAGGGTAAAATACAGTAACCCCTTAAAGGAGCGATGATGATGCCAAATCGAATTATCGAAACGTATGATACGGAAGAAAATGTTCTCCAGAAAATCGAGGAACTGAAAAAAGACGGTTATCTGGAAAAAGATATGTATATTATGGCTAAATCCGACAATCAATTGTCGCTGGTCAGAGGAAAGTCAGATGTAGAGGCCCACGCCTCTGAAGGTGGATGGGCAGACCGATTTGCCACATTCTTAACTGGTGATCAAAAAGTCCATCAAGCATTTTCAGATATGGGCATTGATGAAAATGAATCCGAACATTATTACCGCGACGTGCAGAATGGCAAATTACTGCTCTTCGTCGATACAGATGCACAGGATGCGTTTGAACTGCCGGAAAATGAGAAAACCGCAATTCAAGAAGACAAGCTCGAATCAGAAGGACCCCGTGTCATAGAAGAAGAACGGGAAGAAAAGGCTGTTGAACTGGATGACCGCCATTACGAAGACCCGGCATTCAGAAAAGACAAACGAAACGCAGATCCAATCAGCAAACCAGACGAAAAGAACTTTATTTAATAGAAAAGCGCAGGCAGCCGTGTAGTCCCGACAAGCGCTGGAAGCCTTGCCGGTAATGGCGTTCTGTGCCATTGCTGGAAAGGCTGAAGCGACTCGAGGGACTGGCTGCCGGAGTGTGGACAATGAAGAAAAGCGAAAGTGCCTGTCCAGCTCTGCCGGGCATAAGGCAGACCAGCGAAGTGGCGCTCTTTGCCACACAGCTGGGTTGACTTATGACCCAAAGAGCTAGGCGCTGGAGTCTGGACAATAAAGAAAATCGGAAGTGCCTGTCCAGTTTTGCCGGGCATTAAAACTAAAAAAACATTGTATTTCATCTGCTTGAAGAGAAACGGACCCGTTAATTGGGGTCCGTTTTTGTGTTAATATAAGGGTATTGAAAAATGAAGGAGTCTCTTACAATGAGCCAATTCTTTGAACGCAAAAAACAGGAACTTGGAGTCCAATTAAATAAGATACAACGAAAAGCGGTAGAGCGAACAGAAGGGCCGTTGCTATTGCTCGCTTGCCCGGGATCTGGCAAGACAACGACAATGATTATGCGTATCGGTTACCTCATCGAAGAAAAACGGGTATCGCCGCACCGAATCAAAGCCATTACTTTCAGTAAAGCCTCAGCAAATGACATGCTCGAGCGGTATAAACGGTTTTTCCCTACTTTGCAGCCGATTGATTTTTCGACGATCCATAGCTTAGCGTTTCAGATTACCCGTGATTATTTTTCAGGGTCACGGTACGTCATGATAGAAGGCAGTGAAACGAATGGCCTTCATAAGAAAAAGTTGCTTCGTGAAATGTATCAGACTGAAAATGACGAGCCGATCACTGATGATCAATTGGAGGAATTGATTTCCTTTATCAGTTTTGTCAAAAACAAAATGCTTCCCAGAAAACAGTGGGCCAAACTGAAGGAACCTTTTCCAGGAGCCATCGAAATTCTAAAAACATACGAAGCCTTTAAAGAAAACTATGACGTAAGGTTAGTTGATTTTGACGATATGTTATCGCTGGCTTTTGAGGCACTTGATAAGGATAAAACCTTATTGGCAAAATACCAGAATCGCTGGGATTACGTCATGACGGATGAAAGCCAAGATACTTCGTTAATCCAGCATGCCATCGTGGAAAAACTGGTGGCCCGCCATAAAAACCTTTGTGTCGTCGCCGATGATGACCAGTCCATTTATACATGGAGAGCTGCCGAACCGACATATCTGTTGAAGTTCCGAACAGTTTATCCCGATGCTTATATTATGAAAATGGAGCGCAATTACCGGTCTTCACAGAACATTGTCCACACCGCCAACCAATTTATCAAAACCAATAAAAAACGCCATGACAAAAATATGTTCACTAAGCAACCCGAAGGCGATCCTATTGTGTTAAAGCGTTTGAGTTCTGAAGAAGCCCAGTTCAAATACCTGATGAAAGAGCTCAAGGAATTAAGTGATTACGGAGATGTAGCCATTCTTTACCGCAACAACTCATCTTCTACGCTGCTGATGAGCGAGCTTGAACGCTTAGGTATCCCTTTTTACATGAAAGATGCCGATAACCGCTTTTTCTCTCATTGGATTGTGGAAGACATGCTGAATTTTATGCGCTTCAGCTTAAAGCCCGAACGCATTGACATCTATTCTAAAGTCGCTTCGAAAACCAATGCCTACTGGTCAGGCAGCCAGCTGAAGATGCTTAGCCGCATGAAACCGACAGGCAAGAATGCTTTTGATGAAATCAATTTGACCATCACTTTGAAAGATTACCAGTTACGCATTTTGGCTGAGCAGAAAAAATGGTTCGCTGCGCTGAATGGCATGAAGCCATTGAAAGTTATCCGAACGATTCGAAGCGAAATGGGCTATGACCAGATGCTGGCAAGCCGAGCCGAAAAATTCGGTATGAAAATGACATACTTGGCACAGATTTTAACGACATTGGAACAAATTGCAGAACCGCTTGAATCCATGGCAGCTTTTGCGAAACGTTTGAAACAATTGGAGCAGGTGACGCAGCAGGCTAAGGTTGAAAAAACCGACGATATGCTGACCTTGTCGACTTTCCATAGCTCTAAAGGTTTGGAGTTTGAACGGGTATACATGATTGATTTAGTGGAAGGCGTCATTCCGACAGAAGAAGATGCGGAAACACCTGATACGTTGGAAGAAGCGCGCCGTCTGTTTTACGTGGGAATGACGAGGGCTAAAAATCATTTGGAACTGATCAGCTACGACAGCGAATCTCGGTTTGTGGGGGAAGTGCGTAACTTGATCATCCCTGAAAAACGGCAAGTGAGCCCACAGCGCACAGCTGTCAAAACACCGATTAAAGTAAAAGTACCGGATAATCCGAATGCCATCGATTCAGAAGATGACTTGCGTGAAGGAGTCCAAGTCCGGCATCGTGTTTTCGGTGCGGGAAAAATTATTGAGCGCGACAAAGAACGGATCTCCATTCAATTCGCCAAAGAGCGAAAAGACTTGATGATCGATATTTGCTTGAGCTACCGATTATTGGAGCTGATGTAACAGCACCTCTGTCAAAACAGTGGTGACATAAAGACGAACGTGGGGAAACGGGAATGAGATTGAAGGATTGGGATCGAAGTTTAAAAGTTCGCCTTGTAGGCGAATTTTTCATGAATACAAGTTATTGGATGGTATTCCCGTTTTTAGCGATATATTTTGCGGAAGAGTTCGGCAAAGGGACAGCGGGTTTGCTGCTGGTGATTTCCCAAGTGTTTTCTGTGGCGGCAAACCTGGTGGGCGGCTATTGCGCGGATCGCTTTGGACGCCGGCGTATGCTGGTGGTGGCTTCCGTCGCTCAAGGATTGTCATTTCTGATTTTCGCATTTGCCAATTCACCTGGGCTGCAATCTCCAGAACTCGGATTTGTGGCATTTACGCTTGCTGGAATGTGCGGATCTCTTTATTGGCCGGCTAGCCAAGCCATGATTGCGGATGTTGTACCGGAAAAATACCGCAGTGATGTTTTTGCCATTTTCTATACAACCTTGAATATTGCGGTTGTAGTAGGTCCGCTTTTCGGCGCCGTGCTGTTCTTTTCTTACCGTTTTGAATTGTTGTTGGCCGTTACAGCCATTTCGATGATGTTGGGCCTAGTGCTGAGGTTATTGACAAAAGAAACCTTGTCGCAGGCAATGGTGGACAAATGGCAATCCCAAACGGCAACAGGGTGGGTCGGAGCAATTTCGAAACAATTTAAAGAGTATGGACTGATCTTTAAAGACCGGTTGTTTTTATTGTTCATCATCGCAGGAGTTTTAGGAGCCCAGACCTTTATGCAATTGGACTTGCTGATTCCAGTCTACTTGAAAGAAACGATCGACAGCCAGACGGTGGCTTCACTTTTTGGGCGTGAGTGGTCCGTCACAGGAGAAACTTCCTTTGGTATTTTATTAGCTGAAAATGGATTGTTTGTGGCGTTGTTGACGGTGATTATCACCCGGTGGATGACCAAGTTCCCTGAGAAATGGGTGTTCTTCACTTCGGCTGCTTTCTACGGATTGGCAATGTGGCTGTTCCCGTTAACTTCTTGGTTCTGGATGTTCGTGGTTGCGATGGCTGTCTTTACTTTTGCAGAATTGATGGTGGTCGGGCTGCAGCAGAACTTCATTTCCAAATTGGCGCCAGAGGACATGCGCGGCCAATATTTCGCAGCGGCGAGTCTGCGGTATACAATTGGCCGGATGATTGCACCTTTATCAATTCCGATGACGGCCTGGTTCGGTTTTGCATGGACGTTTGGTGTGCTGGGCTTGCTTGCGCTTGCCAGCGGTTTTGTTTACTTGTTGATGTTCAAACTCTATGAAAAAAGGCCTTCCCATTGAGGAAGGCCTTTTTATGATTTAGTTTTGCTCTTTCGCCAATTTCACAAGCATGTGTGCGAGCATATGCTGCTGTTCTTTATCGCCAACCTGCCATAAGCGCTGCAATAAATATTCTTCACTGTTTTTCGGATCTTCTTTTTTAGCTAAATATCCAGCTACTTTCTCGGCCAACTGGGCGATGCGTTCTTCACTCAAGCCCATCTTCTCACCGATTTCCACCTTATCGCCCAAGTAATTGATGAATACGGAGAAGTCAGCTAAGATCTGCTCTTTTTTCTTGTCATCTGTGTTCTTTAATTTGTCTTCAACTTGTTTGTTGATGTTTTCCATTCTATTACACACTCCCTTATAGTTTTTTGTCGTACTTTCTATTTACCACTGCTTGAAGATTTTAAACGTTGTTCTGATAATCATTCAGAAGATTCGTTTAAATAAAGTTCTTCAGGGTAATCAAGTAACAAGGATGGAATACAAGGAGGATGATGAATGAATGACTTTATACGACGAAATCCAGGAATTGAAAAGTTTTGAATGTCCAGACCGTTGCGTGTTAAGTGTTTATCTGAATACCAATCCAGCTGATTTGAATGCCCAAAACGGGGCTTGGAAAATCCATCTGAAAAATGGATTAAAACGATTAGACGAATATTTAAAAGCATCCAATGATGAAAAAGAAATGCAGGCTTATAAAACCTTAAGAAAAAAAGTGGAGAAGGAAATTTTGGACAACCAAAACGACCTCCAAAAGGGTGTCGTTATTTTTGCATCACCGCATAACGATCTTTGGTCTGTGCACTATGTGCAGGTTCCAGTTAAAACAAGTTTTCATTGGGAAACTAAGCCAGTTTTAGAAGAGCTTCGATATATGTATAAAGCGTATCCTTACGCGGGCATCATTTTGCCCAGCTTTAAGGGAATCCGTGTAATTGATACTTCAATGGGGATCATCAACGAAGAATTCTTCTATGAGTTTGATGCTGGACTAGAAGTATGGACAGAACAGAAAGGCGTACGCAGTTCCGGCCGTATCCAGGGAAGATCAGGAGCTGGTTCGACTGGCGGCGGTGCAGCTGGAGGCAACAGTCCGGTTATTGGCGGCAGCGGCGGCGGAAGCCCAGTTGATGAGTTGGACCATCGCTTAAAAGAGAATCTCGAACGCTTTTACAAAGACATGGGCAGCAAAATCGAGAAATTGAAGAAAGAACGCAAATGGGAAGAAATTCATGTGGTTGGGGAAGCGGAACATGCCAAATCATTCTCAAAAGCGCTGCAAAAGAAACCGACCAGCTGCGTATATAAAAATTTGATCAACAACGACCCCGGTAAAATCCTTCATGAAGTATTTGAAGTCTAATTAAAACACCTCAGCAAAATGCTGAGGTGTTTTAATTAGGTTTTGGACAAAATGTACAGGTATCAAAAGACGGCAATTCTTTATATAAGCAGCACGTTTTGCGAAGGGGCTTGGAAACGGCTTGCTGCAACGATTTATCACCAAGGAGCTTGGCCATATAAGAAGTTTTGACGGGTTTCCAATTTGCGGAATCCAATAGCCAATCCATATCTTCGGCAGCTTTTCGTGGATCCCGGGACTCCATTCCGGCGTAAAACCATAGAACTGAGCCCAGCACATTCTCCCAGCAAGTGATGGGGGATATTTTTATGTATGTCTTGAATTCATTCAGCAACTCATCGACTTGCCGGTAGAGAATTTCGTGAAATGCTTGATGTCTTTCATGTGGTGCAATCATTTGGAAATCTGATGATTGTACATGTGTCTGCAGAAGCGGCAAACCGTAGTTATGGACACGATCAAATTGCAGTTCGCGCCAAGGAACCGAAAAATAACCGCCATACTGATGAATCAGCCCGAATTGGGCAGTGACAAACAAGGAATACTGGCGAAAGAAAAAAGATACTGCTACTCCGGCATTATCGGTTCCGCACCAAGTTTTCAATTCTTCGATCATAGCCGGGATGTCTTGGCTGAGCGGTTGTTGCAGGGGGCGGTCCACTGCTACTGATTGGTTGCTCAATGCATAGCGGGCTTGTTGGGGAAGTGTCATCTGAATCACCTCTTTATTTTTCATGCTACGGCAAAATGAGATCGTTTGCAAAGTGATAGGATTATCTTATGGCAAATCTTAAAAACAATTGCATATTCTTTTTAAATTAAATTAGCTAAACTTGTGGAGAGGGAGTGATAAGATGGGATTTTCTATTTTACGAATCGATCACGTACAAGTCGCGGCGCCTGCAGGCGAAGAAGCGGCCGCCAGAGAATTCTACGCTGGCATTCTGGGCATGCTGGAAATTGAAAAACCGGAGCCTCTTAAAGGAAGAGGCGGAGTATGGTTCCAGTTCGGCGAGCAGCAATTGCATGTGGGGGTTGAAGAACCTTTTGCGCCAGCAAAAAAAGCACATCCTGCATTCCGTGTAAGCGGCTACGTTGAACTGAAAGATTATTTGACAGCCAACGATGTTGAAGTGAAGGAAGACGACAGCATTCCCGGAGTCGAACGTTTTTTTATTTTCGATCCGTTCGGCAATCGGCTGGAGTTTCTGAAATAAGGACTTGAAAGATACAAAAGGAAAACGCCCTGCTCAACAGCAGGGCGTTTATTTTCGTAAAGGGCAATAAGGGCATTTGTCTGTTTCGGGCAACTCTTTGTAGAGGCAGCATGTGACACGTTTGTACTCGGCTTGTGACTGTTCCAGACTGTGTCCGTCCAAAAACTGCTTGAAATGCGATTTGCGCATTTCGGGCTGCCAAAATGAATCCGCCAATAAATCCTGGAGATCCTGTTGTGCCTGTGCTGAATCTTCCATGCCATACATCCAGATAACATATCCCCAGATGTTCTCCCACAGAATCAGTTTAGAAACAGGTCCGATTTTTCGGAACTGCTCTACAACTGGCCATCCATATTCCTTTAACACCATTTCGAGGTCGCCTTCCTGGCGCTGCCTCATCCACTTCCCATCCAGTTCGAAAGCAATGCCATATTCGGCGTCAGTCAAATGGATTTCATCGAGCGGGCCTGCCCATACTTGCTGATGTGCCAATAAATAGAGCTGAGCGGACATGAAAAAACCGAAGCGCCGCATGAAGACAGACGTTGCTACGGCTTCAGTGGGTGCTCCGGATTCTTGGCGAACTTTTGCGATCAGTTCAAGAGAACGATTTTCCATACCTTCAGATAAAGTCATAAATCCAGTAGCATTCGGTCGGAGATGAACTTGAAAAAGATCGAGTTTCTCCATTATTGGGCACTGCTCAATGCTTGCCGGATTTCAGGAACGATGCAGCGTCCTCTGCCGAACGGAACACAGTGGGGAGTGCCGAATAATGGGTCTTTGGATACTTGGCATTCCATTCCGAAGACCGAACGCACCAAGTCACAATTGATGACGTTTTCTGGTGTGCCCTGCCCGAACACTTCGCCGTCTTTAATGGCGATAATATTATGCGCATAACGGGAAGCCAGGTTCAAGTCATGAAGAACCATAATAATGGTGCGCCCCTGCGTTTCATTCAGCTCGAACAGCAAATCCAGAATTTCAATTTGATGTGTCATGTCCAAATAAGTAGTCGGCTCGTCCAATAGAATAATCTCTGTGTCCTGTGCAAGCGTCATCGCGATCCAAGCACGCTGGCGCTGGCCACCCGACAATTCATCAACTGGCTTGTCGCGGAATTCATCGACGCGAGTCGCTTTCATAGCGGCTTCAACTTTTTCCGTATCTTCTTCAGTCCAGCGTTTTAGCCACGACTGATGTGGGTAACGGCCTTGTTTGACCAAATCATGTACTGTCAGACCTTCCGGTGAAACCGGTGATTGGGGAAGGATGCCCATCTTCTTCGCAACTTCTCGTGAAGACATGTTGTGCACTTCTTTGCCTTCCAATAATATAGAACCTTCTTGAGGTTTAAGTAAACGCGCAATCGAGCGAAGAAGCGTTGACTTGCCGCAGCCGTTGCTGCCGACAAATACCGAAATCTCGCCGCGCGGAATCGATAAATTCAAATTTTCAAAAAGCAGATTATCGGTATAGCCAATTGATAAATCGTTGGTTTTGACCGCTGTTGTCATTGCAGAATTCCTCCATATCTAGTGCTGTAATCTCATTGATAGGATTTTCGTTACCGTTACTATAGCATAAATTCTTATCAAATGAGAACAATTTTCACTACGTTTGCTAGAAAACACTTTACAAATGTGACAGATAGACCTAGAATAAAGACGTATTGAGAATCGTTATCAAAACGCTTGGGGGATTACAAAATGAAACAGCGATTATTACTGGTCATAGCAGCATTTCTTATACTTATATTAGCAGCTTGTTCATCAACTGAAGAAGAAACAGCAACGCCATCGAAAGAAGCGGAGCCAGTGACGATTCAAGGAACCAACGGTGAAGTGACGTTGGATGCGCCAGCTAAAAAAGTAGTTGTTCTTGAATGGACGTATGCGGAAGATTTATTGGCAGTCGGTGTCCAGCCGGCGGGAATGGCCGATATTGCGGAATACGGGGATTACGTAAACATCGAACCGCAATTGGATGAAACCGTTGTCGATGTCGGTGGGCGACAGGAACCGAATCTGGAAGCCATCGCTGCATTGGAACCGGACTTGATAATTGGTGTAAGCTTCCGCCACGATGCAATGATCGAACAATTGGAGACGATTGCTCCAACTGTCATTTTCAATCCTTATCCTGAAGATGAAAGCATCGATCTGTATCAGGAAATGGAAACGACTTTCCTTGAAATCGCTAAAGCGGTAGGAAAGACAGCCGAGGGCGAACAGGTTTTGACTGACCTGGAAGCGCAATATGAAGAAAAGGCTGCTGAAATTGAAGCGGCGAACTTAAAAACAAAAGATGTTATTTTAACGCTTGCCTACAGCGGAGCACAGGCTCCTGAAATTCGTGTCTTTACGCCTAACTCAATGGCTTCCATTATTTTAGAGCGTATCGGTCTGAATAATGTCCATCAGCCGGATCAATTTGAAGTCTTTGGTTCCAGCACATTCAATGTAGAAGGATTGGTGAAATACGAAGATGCCAACTACCTCTATACAGTTCCTGACACAGACAATATTTATGAAAACCAGCTTAAAGGAAACCCGGTCTGGGAAAATCTTGCCTTTGTCAAAGAAGGCCGTACGTATGATTTAGGCGCGGATACGTGGCTTTATGGAGGACCGTTGTCTGCTGAAACATTGATGAACCAAATCACTGATGTATTGGTGACTGACTAATGCTCCGAAGATTAATGAACAAGTCCACTGTCTCTCTGACAGCGGGCTTTTTCCTGCTTATTGCGCTGTCTATTATCCATTTGACACAAGGACAGGCTGATTACACCGTTAAGGAATTGCTGACAGGCGTTTGGACAGAGGGAAGAATTCAGGACATTGTGGTCTCGTTCCGGCTTCCGCGCCTTGTCATCGGCTTGCTTGCTGGGGGAGCTTTAGCTGTGTCAGGAGCGGTTCTTCAAACCTTGACGAACAATCCATTGGCGTCTCCGGGGACATTGGGCATCAATGCCGGAGCATTTTTCTTTGTTGTTATTTCCACCATTTTTTTTCCGGGTTTGGTCGGTGGATTTCCGTTCATCACGGCTCTATTAGGGGCGGTACTCTCTTCTTTAATGGTTGTCGGACTTGCCGGCAAACAAATGGAACCGGTGCGTGTGGCGTTGACCGGGATGATCATCTCGCTGCTTTTTGCTTCGATTACAGGAGCGCTTCAATTATTATTTGAAAATCAAACTAATGGCTTGTTCTTATGGGGTTCAGGAACCTTGGTCCAATTGAATTGGGAAGGCGTCAAATTTGCGGCACCAGTGATTCTGCTGATGTTTATTGGTGCGTTGTTGTTGGCTAAACCAATGGATATTTTATCGCTGGGAGAAGACATTGCGTCTTCCCTTGGGCAAAATGTCCGGTTGGTGAAACTTGTCTCATGGGGCGTCGCCATCGTATTGGCGGCTGCGACAGTCAGTGTAGTGGGGCCGATTAGTTTTATCGGCCTGATGGCGCCTCACATTGTCCGGATGATGGGCATACGCGGGCATCTCCAGATCTTCATCCATTCCTTTATTTGGGGCAGTGTCTTTTTAATCGGTGCTGACGTGTTGGGAAGGTTGATCCAGCCTGGCCAGGAAGTGCCGGTAGGGGCGATGACTGCATTGGTCGGTGGCCCTTGGCTTTTGTATTTGGCATGGCGCACGGCCAAATCGATGAAGCGCGGAGAGCGGCAAATGGGCGGCACCACGAAGCCAATCCGCTTGAAGTTCATTGTACCGATTTTGGTAGTAATTATTTTAGGGATTACCGTATTGGCTTTAAGCTTTAACGGTTCTGCCTGGACATTCGCCTGGATGGAGCCGGTTGTCTGGAATTTCCGGGTGCCGCGTGTTTTGACTTCCTTTATTGTAGGAGTGATGCTGGCAATCACTGGCGTCATACTGCAAGGCGTGCTGCGAAATCCATTGGCTGATGCCAGTGTGCTCGGGGTTACGTCCATGGCAGGGGCCGGAGCGATGCTGCTATTGGTCATTTTTCCAGCCATTCCGCCTGAATTCATGCCACTTGGTGCAACTGTCGGAGCGGCACTGGCGCTTGGCATCATTCTTGTAACAGCCTGGAAGAATAATTTCCAGCCAATGCTGGTTGCCTTGATGGGCATCGCCATTTCCGCTTTCGGCTCGGCAGCGACACAAGTCTTTATTGTCAAAGCGAAATTGGCAGTGGCCAGTGCATTGGTATGGCTGTCAGGAAGTACGTACGGCAAGGGGTGGGAAGATGTCCAATTCGCGTTGATTTTGTTGGCCATTTTCGTATGGCCGGCCATTTATCTGACGCGCAGTCTGGATACACTGACTTTTGGTGATGATGTTGCAGCTGGCCTGGGACTAAACATCCGGTCTACACGCGTGTGGGCACTGATTATCGGGGTCGCCATTTCAACGGTTGCTGTATCGATTGTCGGCACCATCGGCTTTGTAGGGCTGGTGGCTCCGCATATTGCCCGACGCCTGGTTGGTTTCAGGCATTTGCCGCTGATGCTTGCTTCGGGCTTGCTTGGTGGTCTGCTGCTGGTGACGGCTGACTTTGTCGGACGCATCCTGATTGCGCCGAAAGACATTCCGAGCGGCTTAGTCGTGGCATTGATTGGAACACCTTACCTGCTCTATCTGCTTCGCAAAATGAAATGAAAACAATAAAATAATCGTTAAAAGGACCTGCCAATTTGGCAGGTCCTTTTAATTTGAATATACAAGCTGTCCGATGAATGAACGGACAGCTTGTTGTTGAATTATGCTGTTTGAAGAGCAACGGCTGGACCGAAGAATTCAAAGTGGATCTGTTCTTCTTTCATGCCAAGTGCCCGAAGTTCTTGGATCATGGCTTCCATGAAAGGTACCGGCCCGCATACATAGACATCGCCTGTGATGTCGACATATTCTTCTAATAGCGCTCGTGTAATATAGCCTTGGGGCTGATCGGAATAAAGCGTTTTATAGCTCGCATTATCCATAGCTGCAACGTATTTTTGGATATCTTTATCGAAAGCATGCAAGGTTTCATTGCGCGCTGCATGAAGGAAAGCAGTTGGACGCTCGGGAGTCAATGTAGCCACAGTTTCGAACATGCTCATCATCGGTGTGATGCCGACACCGCCGCTGACAAATGCTACCGGCGTATCTTTTTTAGTATCAAGGACGAATTCTCCAGCAGGCGCGCTGACTTCAAAGCGATCGCCGACATTCAATTCGTCGTGGAGATAGACGGATACACGGCCATTCGGATCGTTGTCCGCATCGCGTTTCACGGAAATGCGGAACTCATCTTCCCGTGCAGCTTGCGAAAGGCTGTACTGGCGGTTGAACAAATACTCTTCACCCGGAATGGACATGCGGACAGAGATGTATTGGCCTGGCTGATAAACCGGAACATTTTTTCCATCAGCTGGCTTCAAATAGAAAGAAGTGATGTTTTCACTTTCTTTCTCTTTGCGGACAATAGTGAACTCTTTAAAGAAGCTCCAGCCGTTTTCTTGCGTTTCCATTTTCTCATACATGTCTTTTTCAACGCCGATAAAGGCATCTGCGATGACGCCGTAAGCCTCTGCCCAGGCATTGATGATGTCATCAGTTGCGGCATCTCCCAATACTTCTTTGATCGCTTTCAACAAATATTCACCGACGATTGGATAATGTTCAGGTTTTATTCCTAAACTTACGTGTTTGTTGGCGATTTGCACAACTGCTGGAAGAATGGCTTCCAAATTGTCGATATGGACGGCTGCGGCATAAACCGTGTTTGCCAATGCAGCCTGTTGACGCCCTTTTTTCTGGTTAGCGTGATTAAAGATATTTAAAAGTTCAGGATGCGCTTCAAACATATTTTTGTAGAATACAGTCGTGATTGCTGTTCCGTGCTGTTCCAATACCGGTACTGTGGATTTAATGATTGTTCTTGTCTCTTGTGATAACATGCTCAATCTCTCCTTTTGTTTTCTATATCTTGACTATACGCCCATATCCTTTTTAAAGATATATTTAAAATACATCTTTAAAATTTAGACACATTTAACTTCACAGAAAAGTCACAACATGGAAAAGTGGAAGCGCCCGTGTAGATTTGACGGACATAAGGCAGACCGGCAGTGTGGCGCTCTTTGCCACGCAGCTGGGTTGATTTATGACCCTAGGAATCTGGGCGCTGGAGCTAGACAATAAGAAAAGCGAAAGCGCCCGTGTAGATTTGACGGGCATAAGAGAGAAGAGGAATTTGTTCATATTTAATTACATAAAAGGATTGGACGTTTCTATTTATTGGCTATACTTTCCGATTTCCCAAAAATACTTTCTATTTGGGCAGAAATACTTTCTAATTGCATTAAAATACTTTCCATAACGATTGAAATACTTTATGAAATAACTTCAGCCTCTGGAAAACACAAAAAAAGCCCAGCATAAGCCAGGCCACTGAATCTTCATTAACTATTAGTATTCAAATCCATTGCAGGGCCGAAGAACTCATAATGGATCTGCTCTTCCGGAATGCCCATGCCGTGCAGTTCCCGAATCATGATTTCCATGAATGGCGCCGGTCCGCAGACATAGACGTCACTTGCCGGATCGACGTATTCCTCGAGCATTTCCCGGGTAATAAAACCATTTGGCTCATCAGAGTAGACGGTTTTGTAACGGGCATCGTCCATCATCATGGCATATGCTTGGATATCGTCATCAAATGCTTGCTGCAATGGATTCCGTGCGCCATGAAGGAACGTGGTTGGACGTGCAGGCGTCGAATTTGCCACAGTTTCGAACATACTCATCATTGGTGTAATCCCTACACCACCACTGATAAATGCAACGGGTGATGTCTTCGTCGCATCGAGGACGAAGACGCCGGCAGGTGCACTCACTTCAATGCGATCGCCCTCGTTGATGCTGTTGTGCAAGTAGTTGGAGACAACTCCATTCGGATCGTTGTCGTTTTCGCGTTTAACGGAAATACGGAATTCATCCGGCTTTGGTGCTTGTGAAAGGCTGTACTGGCGAATCACTAAAAATTCTTCACCAGGCATCGCCAACCGCACAGAAATGTATTGGCCGGGTGTGTAAGGGGGCACATTGGATCCGTCAGCCGGTTTCAAATAGAAGGAAGTAATGACTTCGCTTTCCTTCACTTTCCGGGCGACAATAAAATCCTTGAAGAAATTCCAACCGTTTTCCTGTTCCGCGGTTTGCTGATACATCTCTTTTTCAACACCGATAAAAGCATCAGCAATGGCGCCGTAAGCTTCTGCCCAAGCATCAATGATTTCATCAGTTGCAGCATCACCCAAAACTTCCTTCATCGCTTTCAGCAAATACTCACCAACAATTGGATAATGTTCGGGCAAGACACCGAGAGAAACATGTTTATGGGCAATCTGGACAACTGCCGGAAGAATTTCTTCCAGGTTATCGATATGGACAGCAGCTGCATAAACAGCTTTGGCCAGTGCTGTCTGCTGACGGCCTTGTGCTTGATTGGCATGGTTAAAGATATTCAGCAATTCAGGATGGGCTTCAAAAAGGTTCTTGTAGAACCTTGTCGTAATTGCTACTCCATGTTCCTCCAGTACGGGGACAGTGGATTTAACAATTGTGCGGGTTTCTTCTGATAGCATAATGATCTACTCCTTTTCCAGATAGATTCTATTAGGTTCAATTACTTTGAGACTTCTTGAAAAGCCGTTATAATGAACATGCAGAAGAGGTGAAAAGAATGAGATTGACCATGTATACAGACTTCTCATTACGCGTTTTGATTTATTTAGGCACCAAGGAACCAGATAAACTGACGACGATACAGGAAATTTCTGAAGCATATAATATATCAAAAAACCATCTAACGAAAGTTACCTTTGAACTGGGCAAAGCCGGTTTTATTCAGACGGTCAGAGGAAGAGGGGGCGGCATCCGCCTTGCCGACCTTCCACAAAACATCAATGTTGGAACTGTAGTGAGGCGAATGGAAGACGATTTCAATTTGGTGGAATGTTTTGATTCAGCGACTAACCGCTGCCCGATTTCGCCGATTTGCGGTCTGCGCGGTGTTCTGGGCAAAGCTCTTCACGCTTATCTGAGTGTCCTAGATGAATATACACTCGAAGATCTGTTATTCAACAAAGAAGGGCTTCGAGAAATTCTTCAAACATAAAAAACGGCTCAAACAATTGAGCCGTTTTTTATTTACAATTCCAGCACTTGCGGCTCTTGTCCTTTTTTATTCATTAAACGGACACGGTCAGGTTTGATGGCTAAAATAATCAAGTTTGGATCGTCGGGCCCTTCAAACCAGCCTTCCAGATGCTCATTCCATACTTTGTCGATCATTTCGCGATCGTCGTTCAGGGACATGCTGCCTTCGATTTCCAGGAAGGTATCGCCGACCCCTTCGCCGTCATAGCCTAAAAGAATATGGGCATGCGGATTCGCTTCCAGTTCATCTACTTTTTGTGTCTTTTTACTTGTTGCCGTATAGAGTGTGAAATCATCGTTAAAAAAAGTCATATAGCGAGAATGGGGTTTGTTTCCTTTAATTGTTGCTAAAGTACCGATGTAACTGTCCTCTAAAATCTTTAATGCTGCTTTTTTTACGTCTTCCTGATTCATCCATACCACTCCTTTTGTCTTTGTACTTATCTATTCCTTTTTAAGTCCGAACTAAACATAAAGCCAATTACGGCAGACGGAATAAAAAAGCATGAAAAAAAGCCTGCTATGCAGCAGGCTTAAATCTGTTCGACTATTTTGGGCGTCCGATTAAATACACTTGGCAGCACCATGCCGATTAAGATAATGAAAATCCCAACAATTTGAAGAGGTGATAGCACTTCGTTAAGGATAAGAACCGATGCGATTACAGCGACCGGCAGTTCCATGGCGCTCAATATGGAAGCAATTCCTGAGCCGACGTGCGGCACCGCGACGGAAAAGAAATAGATGGGCATGATGATACCGAAAAATCCGAGCAACAATCCGTAAACCCATAGGCCCTCATTGAACAATTGCCCGTTCCAAACGATCTCAGGTGTTTGGAACAGGCCGACAACGATTGCTGCAAAGAGTGATACGTAAAAAAGGCGGGCTGACGTATCCATGCCTTCGATCTGCTTGCCGTTGACAAACATGAACGCTGAAAAACAAAAAGCCGCAGCCATTCCCCAAGCCCATCCTTGCCAAGGAATGCCGCTCAAGTCGGTTCCGATAATGCCGGCTGCCAATAAGGTGCCGGCAAATAAAAAGATCAATGAAATGACTTCTGTCCGTTTCAGCCATCTGCGATGGACAATGCAATCGAGGAACATGCCGATCCAAGTAAATTGGAACAACAGGACTACAGCAAGTGAAGCCGGCAGGTAGTTAAGCGAATGCGCATAGACCATCCCGGTAGCAGCTGTAAAACTGCCTGACAGAACCAAAATCTTCCATCCTTTAATTCTGGGCATTTTGCGTTGGGTAATAAAAAATAAAAGAGCCGCTAAAACGAACCCTATAAAGTATTGAGCGGTTACTGCTTCTGCAGCAGTAAATCCATTTTTCATAGCCACTTTGATAATGGTCGAAAGCACACCGTAGCAGCTTGCTGCTATGACTACCATAAGTGGATAAATCCAGTTTTTCATCTTCATTCACTCCTGTTCAAATGAGAAGCATAGCATAAAAAGACCGCTGAGCATAGCCTCAGCGGTCTTTTTTGAAAGCATTCACTTTTACGAAAATTCATATTGATTACTCAGGAAACTTCTCTTCGCTGGAAGAATTATTCTTCGTGGCACGCGGATTTTTTTCTTCCTGCTGTTCCTGTTTTAAATCTTCAATCGGAATGGTATCGACATTCATTTCCTCTTCATGCATTTCGGAAAGGCTTTTTTTATCTGTTTTTGACTGTTCTGGATTATCCATAGAAGCACCGTCTCTTGTTTTGCGGTCTTCCTGATCGAATGGTTTTTTGTCTGACATGTAAAGCACCTCTTCCTTTTAGTGTTATTCTCTGTATTCCTTTAAAGAAATTTTTTAAAACATGAAGCTTATTGGCGTTTCCTGTATTACTGTATGAGCAAGTATGGATATCTAGTAGAATATTTATCTGGATTGGAAAGAAAATTTAAGGAAAGATTAAAAAATAGCATGATGGCCATAAGCTATATAACCAATGTGGTAAAATAGAACCAATGAACGAAAGGGGCTTCAAAATGGATATAAAACCAGCAATAACAGTAGGCGGCTTGAATTTTGAATGGGATTTGGCTGAAGGCCGTTTCTTATTTGAAGGACAGGAATCTGTTCTTTTTTGGACTGCATCAGCCATGAAAATGTTTTTTGATTCCATAGAAGAGATTTCAGGGAAAGACGCGGCAAACGTCGTACTGGAATCAACTGGATTTCGCCAAGGGCTTGTAGTGGGAGAATATTTCCAGGGCATGAAAGGCGTTTCTATAGAAGAGGCTGCAGGCCTGATCACCAATACATATGCATCTGCAGGATGGGGATTAGCGGAAATTAAAGAACTTAACGAAGAAACCCAGACACTTGAAGTGCATCTGAAAAACAGTTGGGAGCACACCATTAACATCGCGCAAAGGAAAGAGCAAGGAGGCAGTTTCCTGCCTGCCCATTATGCAGGTATTTTCTCCTCATTGTTCAAACAGAATATTTGGTATAAAGTTGTCCATCATCAATTGGACGGTTTTGAAGAAAGCGTTATTCAGTATTTCCCTTCGGAAGAGACGATTGAAAAGAACATCCATCATCTGTCCCGTCTGAAAGAAGCGGAAAAAATCAATGAGCTGGAACGATTGGTGGATGAAAAAACGCGGGAACTAAATGAAATGATCAAAGAGATTTCATCCCCGCTCATCCCGGTTCTTGAAGACATTGTAGTGGTTCCGTTATTGGGCAGTTATGATGAAGCGCGGGCAGAAGAGCTGTTGGTGAAAACCTTGCAGAACCTGCCGACGCATAAAGCCAAGTATTTAATATTGGACCTTACCGGATTAAACAACAATTTTACGCAGCCTGCTGCGATGCTGATTGAAAAACTCGGATTGACAGCAGCCATGATCGGGACACAAACGGTATTGGTAGGGATTTCAGCGAAGATGAGCATGACCATTACAGAGTCGGCCATCGATCTGTCGAAATTCAACTGTTTCCAAACCTTGCAGCACGGCATTCATTACGCACTGGCGCAAAACGGAAGAAGTATTATCTAAGAAAAGCGGAAGCGCCTGTTTGGGGAACGTAAGCTAAATGCGCGACTTCCTGTCGCGACGCTTATATGATCCGCATCCTGCGGACCCCCGACAGGCTTAAGGCAGTTTGCCGAAGCGGCATGTTTTCAGCCGCACAGGCAAGCGGACTTAAGACCCCAAGGTTCTAGGCGCTGGAGCTGGACAATAAAGAAAAGCTGATTCGGCCGCTTAGCTCCGACAGGCATAAGATGGATTGGCGAAGCGGCGTGTTTTCAGCCGCACAGCCAAAACAGCTTATGTCCCGAGGAGTTGGCCGATGAAGCTGGACAAAGAAAAGCGGAAGCGCCCGTGTAGCTCTGCGGAGCATGACCAGGTTGGGTTATGGTTCAAACAACTGTGCGTTGGAGTTTAGAAAAACAAAACTAAATCAAAAAAGGCGTATGGGATCCAGTCCAATACGCCCTTTTGATGCTGTTTTTATTTAGCGGATTTCACGATTTCAATGATGACCTGCGTTGCTTTTTCCATGTTTTCAGCAGAAATGAATTCGTATTTCCCATGATAGTTCTCTCCACCTGTGAAAATGTTCGGAGTGGGAAGACCCATGTAGGACAATTGTGAGCCATCTGTACCGCCGCGTACAGGCACAATATCCGGTTTGATGCCCAATGCCGTCATTGCACGTTCTGCATTATCGACGATTTCCATGACCGGTTCGATTTTTTCACGCATATTATAGTATTGATCTTCGATTTCCAAACGCACAGCCTCTTCCCCGTATTGCTGCTGGAGTTTTTCGGCAACTGCCTGCATATGCCGTTTTTTGTCTTCAAATTTTTCTTTGTCGAAATCACGGATGATGTAAGTCAATTCCGCTGTTTCCACATTGCCGATAAAGTTGTTCAAGTGAATGAATCCTTCATAGTTCTCGGTCAATTCAGGAACTTCCTTTTTCGGCATTTCCTCTTGGAATTGAATGGCGACTGTTTGGGCATTCACCATTTTGTTTTTTGCAGATCCCGGATGGACGCTTTTGCCTTGGACAATCAACTTGCCGCTTGCGGCATTAAAGCTTTCGTACTGTAATTCGCCAAGAGGACCGCCGTCCATGGTGTAAGCGTACTTAGCATCAAAGCGCTCCACATCAAATTTATGGGGGCCGCGTCCAATTTCCTCATCAGGTGTAAAAGCAACACGGATGGTTCCGTGTTCAATTTCAGGATGGGCATTCAAATATTCCATAGCGGTCATGATTTCAGCAACCCCGGCTTTATTGTCAGCACCGAGAAGAGTTGTCGCGTCTGTGGTAATCAAAGTATGGCCGACGTAATTTTTAAGCGCCGGAAAATCCGATACTGTCATCGCAATGCTGTCGTTCAACGGGATATCTTGGCCGTCATAATTGTCGATGCGTTGAGGGTTGACGTTTTTTCCGGTAAAGTCTGTTGCGGTATCAACATGTGCCAGGAAACCGATGACCGGAATTTCCCGATCTGTATTGGCAGGCAGTGTACCGAACAGATACCCGGCTTCATCCATGCCGACGTCCGTAAGTCCGATTGTTTTCATTTCCTTTTCCAGTTCATGAAGCAGGTCCCATTGCCCTGCGGTAGAAGGGGTGGATTCGCTATTGAAATCAGATTGTGTATCAATTTTTGCATAACGGACCAGCCGTTCGATCAAGGTTTCCAACATGTAAAATTCCTCCTAAATTAAGTGCTAATCATATTTTAGCATGAAGCAGGAAAATGATGAAAACTCTGGACACAAATAAAAAAACGATGCCCCTTCAGGACATCGCTCCATTACTTCTCTTGTTTTGCTTTCACGGCTTCGGCATGTGCAGCTTTCACCTGATCCAGAAGAACAGTTTCTGTCAGAAGGCGATAGCCGGTATGGGCCAATGCTTTAGCGCCTTTGATCAAAGCTCTGTCGCCATCCTCAGATTTAGCGGCTTCACGGAAATCTTCGGTGTGGGCAATCAAACTTTCAGGGCCGATTTTGATATAGCCATGGGCAGTGGGGACTTCATAGCTGATATTGCCGGCATCGGTGGAACCAAGGCCGGAAATGCGGGAATCTGCCACCGTCTCGCCTTGTGCTTCGAGTTCGCTGCGGACAACTGCATCCAAAGCAGGGGTGATGACCAAATCACGTACTTCATTCTGGAACCGTTCGATTTTCACGGTCGTACCGGTTGCCAGAGCAGCGCCTTCTGCAATCGCCCGGATCTTGCGGGCTGTATCCGATGTTTTCTTCCAGGAATCTCCGCGGATATAGAAACGGGCAGCCGCGTATTCCGGAATGATGTTCGGTGCATCGCCGCCATGGGTGATGATTCCGTGAACCCGAGCGTCAGAAGGCAATTGTTGACGCAATGCATTGATGCTGTTGAACAATTGCAGCACTGCATCCAACGCATTGATGCCTTCTTCAGGCGAGCCTGCTGCATGAGCTGGTTTGCCGTAAAAATGGAATTCCAAGGGATCGACTGCAAGAGAAGGGCCTGTGACAGCCGAATTTCCGGAAGGATGGAGCATCAAAGCAACATCAATGCCTTCGAGCAGGCCGTGTTTGACAAAACTGCCTTTGGCGCTGCCGTTTGGTCCGCCTTCTTCTGCAGGAGTTCCAAGAACAACCACACGGCCGCCGGTTGACTCTAAGGTTTCTGCGAGTGCGATAGCCGCAGCAACGCTGGTTGTTCCAATGATATTGTGGCCGCAGGCGTGGCCAATTCCAGGAAGTGCATCATATTCGGCAAGATAAGCAATTGTCGGACCGGGAAGTGTGCTTTCCTTGCTGGCAAAAAAAGCAGTGTAATGCCCGGCGACACTTTTATCGACATTAAATCCAGCGTCTTCAAGCCGTTTAATCAATAACGAACTGGCGAAAATCTCTTGGTTGCCGATTTCCGGGTTTGCGTGGATCGCTTGGCTTGTTTCAATGTAAATCTCGCTCTTGGAATCGATGGACTGGGAAATGGATTGGGCTGCTTCCTTGATAAGTGTCATTGGAGCTCCTCCTAAGTTAGGTTTTGTTTTATTGGTAATCGACCAGTTCATCAACTGTCACGACAGTCGGAATCTGAGCGCCTTTTGTATGTTCGATGATGAAATCAGCTGTGTCTTCTTGCTGATACAATTCAACGATTTTCAAGTAAGCTTCATTATCGGCATCTTCCGCATTTGCGGCAATCAAGTTGATATAAGGGGTAGCTGTATCACTTTCACCGGCAATCGGATCTTCTGTCGGATTCAAGCCGGCATCAACTGCGACACCATTATTGATGACCGATCCTGCGACATCCGGCAAAGCACGAGGGGTATGGCCGGAAACCATCGGCATGATTTCAATGTTTTTTGGATTGTCGATGATATCTTCTGCTGTTCCGGTAAGGCCGGCATCTTCAGAAAGCGTGATCAATCCCGCTTCATCAAGCAGCAACAGGGCACGGCCCATATTGGTGGCTTCGTTCGGCATTGCGATTTGGGAGCCTTCAGGAATTTCATCAATCGACTCATATTTATCGGAATACAGGCCCATAGGCGCAATTACCGTAGAACCGATCGGAACAATGTCGATATCGTGTTCTGTGACGAATTCATCAAAGTAAGAAATAGTTTGGAATGCATTCAAATCAAGTTCGCCTTCGGCAAGTGCCAGGTTCGGCGCGACATAATCAGAAAAGGTTTGAATCTCCAAATCGATTCCTTCTTTTTCTGCCTTATCAGCAATGTAATCCCAGATAGTAGTATCGGAACCGCTGATGCCAAGCGTCACTTTCGTGTTTCCTTCTGAACTGCTGTCGTCTCCGCAAGCTGCCAAGACCAAAGCTGAAACTGCCAATAATGCGGATGCTGTAATTTTTTTCATGAGTAATTCCTCCAGTTTTTTTCTAGGTTATATTTATTTTTTAATTGCGTCTGACAGTTCGTGATAATACATTGCCGAGCGATTGGACGCCTTGTACGAGTACGACGAGAATTGCGACGGTGATGAACATCACAAGCGTATCGAATCGTTGGTAACCGTAAGTGATGGCCAAATCGCCAAGGCCTCCGCCCCCGATAGCGCCTGCCATTGCGGACGCTCCGATCAGGCCGACAATCGCAATGGTCAAGGCCAGAACCAGTGAACTCAAAGCTTCAGGAATGAGGAAGCGGAAAATGATCTGCATCGGCGTGGCTCCCATGGCCTGTGCTGCTTCAATTACTCCTTTATCGACTTCCAACAAGGAGTTTTCGATAAGTCTTGCAATATAAGGTCCTGCGTAAAAGACCAGTGGGACGATGGCGGCTGCAGTTCCGATGGACGTGCCGACGATCAGGCGAGTCAACGGAATGATGGCAACCATCAAGATGATGAATGGAACTGAGCGGAATATGTTGATGACGATATTCAATACTTTGGAAACCGGTTCATTTTCCAGCAGATGGCCTTTGCGGGTGACCACCAGCAGGATGCCAAGCGGGAAGCCGATCAATAGGGAAAAGCCGAATGCCGCGCCGGTCATGTAAATGGTTTCCCATAAAGCTTCTAAAATCTGATCGTAGTTAACGGACATAATCATTGACCTCCTCTATATCAATATTGCTTTTCCGGATAGAGGACAAAGCCAATTGGATTTCGCTAGGTTCGCCGGCAAATTCGACGATCAAGTTGCCGTATGGAACACCTTGCAACTCGGTGATGTTGCCGAACAGCACGTTCAAGTCAACTTTAAATTCACGCGAGACACGGGACATGAACGGTTGGCCGACGGAATTTCCTGTAAACTGCAGTCGATAGATCGCGTTATCGCTTTGGGCATTGCGGATTTGCGCAAGCAGGGTTTCCGGAAGTTCATCGTTCATGACAGAACGGACAAACCGTTGGGTGGTCGGCTGCTGCGGATTTGAGAAAATGTCGAAGACGCTGCCTTGTTCGATCACTTTTCCTGCTTCAAGCACAGCCACTTTATCGCAAATTTCCCGGATAACTCCCATCTCATGAGTAATGAGCAGGATGGTGATGTTGTATTCTTTATTGATTTTGCGCAATAGGTCCAAAATCGACTTGGTCGTTTGGGGGTCGAGCGCTGATGTTGCCTCATCGCATAACAGAACGGAAGGGTTGGTTGCAAGCGCTCGGGCAATGCCGATGCGTTGCTTTTGTCCGCCTGACAGCTGGTCGGGATATTTTTGTGCCTGATCGGCCAGTCCGACAAAGTCCAGCAGTTGCTTCACTTGTTCATCAATTTCATTTTTCGGTGTCTTAGCGAGCAGCAATGGCATCGCGACATTATGGTAAACCGTTTTTGAACTCAACAGATTGAAATGCTGGAAAATCATGCCGATGTCCTTACGGATGGTTCGGATTTCTTTGCTGGATAGAGTGGAAATGTCTTTCCCTTGGATTAAGACGCGTCCTGCAGAAGGACGTTCAAGCAGGTTCACGGTGCGGATCAATGAACTCTTTCCGGCTCCGCTAAAGCCGATGACTCCGTAAATCTCGCCGGTTTCGACGGTCAAATCAATCCCGTTCAAGGCATGGATTTCTTGTTTCCCGGATTGGTAGGTCTTGGAGACGCCTTCGAATTGAATCATGGTGATTGAACCTCCTCATGCTGTAATGGATCTTATTAAATCGACGGTGTCTCACATTCTTCTGAGAAAATGGAAAAGGAGCCCTCTTTTTTCTCATCCATAAGAAAAAAGAGGGCTCCTGTTGAAACCATCTAATTCTCATCTTCCAAATGCTTTAGAGCATCTGCAGGAGTTGGCACAGTTTTTGCTTTTAAACAAATCTGCTGCCGAAACGTCTTAGGGCCTGTCCCTCGGTTTCTCTTGATAAGAAAGTGATGTATGCTATTCGATTCGTGGTTCTTACTTTATGGTGAAATAACAAAAAAGTCAAGGGAATTATTGATATTTATTTCACAATCTTTGAAATGAAGAGAATAACGAGTTTGGAACCGCTTTCAGACTGGTTTTGTTGGTTTCTTTTTGAATATGGAGGAAACTTTCTTCTCTTCTCCATTTTTTATTCGAATAATATTTTCGCTATGTTTCCATATGGCCATAGCAAATAAAGCACAAGCTGTCAGCAATGGCCATGGTCCGACGGCAGGACCGAAAGCGATAACAAAATAGACTGCGTAAAGGACCAGTACACCAATGACCAAATAATTGGTCGCAAGCGAAACACCGATGAGCAGTGCCAGGCCAACCAGCCCGAGCTTCCAGTCCAGTGCCAGCATGACACCGATCACCGAAGCCGTGCCTTTGCCGCCATTGAAGTTCATATAGAATGGGAAATTATGGCCGAATACGACACCAGCACCTATTATAAATAGAAAAGTCCAAATGATTTCGGGGGAAAAGGCACCCTTTTCCAGCAGAAAACGACAAGCTGCGACAGCGGCAAAGCCTTTAATAATATCGATCAAAGCAACCAGCAAACCGTATTTCCAACCCAGCACGATGGCGGCATTGGAAGCACCGGAATTTTTGACGCCTTCTTTTTTGACATTCACCCCAGATAAAAATTGTGCTGCGAGGGAACCGTGCAAACAACCGATTCCATAGCCTGCGATAAACAACAGCAGAACCCATCCAAGCATATTCATTCCTCCTTCTATACTAGAAGATAACGTTTGGGAAGAAACAAGGTTTCAAAATTTTTTGACTAATAGGGTTGACAAACCTTGTTAAAATTTTTATACTTCTCAACAAGACTAAAAACTAAATTTAATAACTCTTATCAAGAGTGGCGGAGGGATAGGCCCTGTGATGCCCGGCAACCAACAGACGACCATGTCTGGAAAGGTGCTAATTCCTACAGAACCGAACGATAGGTTCTGACAGATGAGAGGAGGCAACTCCGTAATTTACGGCCCTCTTCTTAGCGAAGGGGGCTTTTTGCTGTCCTCTTCGGTGATTTTCATGAATAAAAAAATTAGGGGGAATAGAAAATGACAAACTTAAAACCAGAAACTTTATTGCTGCATGGCGGACAACAGGCGGATCCAACAACAGGATCGAGAGGGGTGCCGATCTACAAAACCACTTCTTATGTGTTTAAAGATACGCAGCATGCACAAGACCTTTTCGGTCTGAAAGACACCGGCAATATCTATTCACGCATCATGAATCCGACAGTTGATGTATTTGAACAGCGCGTGGCGTTATTGGAAGGCGGGACTGCTGCAGTCGCATTATCTTCAGGAATGGCGGCAATTGCGTTCTCCATTTTAAATATTGCTGAAGCAGGAGACGAAATCGTAGCGGACAGCAACCTGTACGGCGGCACTTATAATTTATTCGCCAATACGTTGCCGCGTTACGGCATTAAAACCATATTTGTTGATGCAACCAATCCTGAAAACTTTAGAGCGGCAATCACCGATAAAACAAAAGCGGTATTCGGAGAAATTATCGGCAACCCGAGCCTGAACGTTTTTGATGTAGAGAAAGTAGCGGCAATCGCCCATGAAAACGGGCTTCCCTTATTGATTGACAATACATTTGCTTCACCATATGGCAGCAACCCGATCGAGTTCGGTGCTGATGTGGTCATTCATTCCGCTACAAAATGGATTGGTGGACACGGCACGACCATCGGCGGTGTTGCGGTGGATGCAGGAAAATTCAATTGGGACAATCCACGTTTCCCGAATTACACACAGCCGGATGAAAGCTATCACGGATTGCGTTATGGCATCGATGTACCGGATGCTGCATTTGCGACAAAACTGCGTGTCCAGCTGCTTCGTGACTTCGGTCCTTCATTGAGCCCGGAAAGTGCACATGCCTTGCTCCAAGGACTGGAGACTTTGCACCTGCGTATTCCGAAACACAGCAGCAATGCTCAAATTGTTGCAGACTACTTGAAGCAGCATCCGCAGATCGAATGGGTCAACTTCCTTGGATTTGAAGATCATCCATCACATCAATTGGCTAAAAAATACTTGAAAAATGACGGTTTCGGATCGATTGTCAATTTCGGCATCAAAGGCGGACGGCAGGCGGGCCGCAAAGTAATCGACAGTGTGGCTCTCTGGTCCCATGTTGCGAACGTAGGAGATGCCAAGTCGTTGATCATCCATCCGGCTTCAACTACACATCAGCAGTTAAATGATGAAGAGCTGAAATCGTCGGGTGTAACGGAAGAATTGATCCGCTTATCGGTCGGTTTGGAAAATCCGGAAGATTTAATCGCCGATTTGGAGCAGGCCATTCAGGCCGCAGTTTTGGAAAACGTTTAAGGAGGGATTTGAATGGCGACAGTATCCATTGGCTCATTAACCCTGGATTCAACGAAGACGATAAATCATGTAGAGCTGGCATACGAACGTCATGGAGATGAAAATGCTCCAACTGTGCTGGTCTGCCACGCATTGACGGGCGATCAATATGCAATAGGATCCGAAGAAAACCCGGGATGGTGGGCAGGGTTAATCGGACCAGGCAAGCCGGTGGATACAGATGTTTTTCAAGTGATCACTTTTAACGTGTTGGGAGGCAGCCACGGATCAACAGGCCCATTGTCTATTAATCCAGAAACAGGGCAGCCATACCGTGCTAAGTTCCCGACCCTGACGATACGTGATATGGTTCGCGCAGAATATAATGCGTTAAAGAAATTAGGCATCAATCATCTTGCAGGAGTGTTGGGCGGTTCGCTCGGAGGCATGAAGACCTTGGAGTGGGGAAAATTGTACCCTGAATTTGTGGATGCCATTCTCCCATTGGCTGTTACTCCTTATTACAGCGATTATGGCCTCGCCTTTAACCATATTGGAATTCAAGCTATTGAAAACGATAGGGATTTCAATGAAGGGAATTATGAAAGCTCAGATCAGCTGAAGGGATTTCAAATCGCGCGAATGGCCGGAATGGTCACTTATCGCAGCGGCAGCATGTTCAATCAGCGCTTCGGACGCAGCAAAGCCGGAGAAGAATTCAATGTGCAGTCTTATTTGAATTACCAAGGGAAGAAGCTGGCAGGGCGGTTTGATGCCAATAGCTACCTGTTGCTGCTGAAAGCAATGAACACACACGATATCGGAGAAACCATTCTTGATGTTCCGGTTTATGCTCTATCATTTACGCATGACTTGCTGTATCCGAGTGAATTGCTGGTTCCTTGGCTTGAAGAGCAAAAGGATGCGAGCTGGGAGATCATTGAAACCGATTTTGGCCATGATGGTTTTCTCGTGGAATTTGAAAAATGGGGCGGCTTTATCGAAGAAAAATTAAAAAGCTTATTAGTGCCAGAGCTTACACGCTAAGCGGGATTTGATGAAAAAGCACCTGAGGCGGGAATCCAATCCCACATCAGGTGCTTTTTTTGGTTAATCCTCGTCCTTGATATCCACATCGTCTGGAATCGGCGTGGCTCGCCATTCCTCCAGCGCTTGCTTGGCCTGTTCCAGCTGTTGGAAATGTGTTCCGAACTGAGAGGTGTTGATCATGTACTGCTCCCCATCATGGACTGCGCGAATACGGCCTTCCAATACGTAGCGATTGACTTGTTCTTCAGGCATGGATAAAAATGCGGCAGTTTCCTGGACTGTCATATACATGGGATCTCCTCCTCTTTTCTTTTATTATAATAGAAGAAGACCGCTATCTCAAACCATTGATGCCATGGTATGTTAGAAGAAGAAGTTCAAAAATAGGGGTGTTGATGTTGAATTATATGGCGTATTTATTGGTTTTGCTGGCTGCAATTTTATGGGGAACCACAGGTACAGCCCAGTCTTTTTTTCAAGGAGCAGTCCATCCGCTATCAATCGGCGCTTTTCGTTTAGCAATTGGCGGTTTTTCTTTACTGTTGTTCGTAATTGTAGCCAGGAAACTATCGGTCCGGACGATTCCATGGCCTGCCACTATTCTTGCAGCCATCAGTATGGCGCTTTTCCAACCTTTATTTTTTTCTTCCGTCCAGATGACTGGAATTGCTATCGGCACCGTTGTCACCATCGGAAGCGCACCTGTACTAACAGGATTGATCGAGTGGATAGCCTTAAACCGAAAACCTGACCGAATCTGGGGAAGTGCGACGCTTCTGGCATTAACCGGCTGCGTGCTGTTATTTGCCAATAAAGGCCAGCAACTGGTGGATCCGGTGGGCATCGCTATGGCTTTGGGCGCTGGATTTTCTTTTGCAGTTTATGCGCTGGTAAGTAAATCTGTTCTCAAGGCGATGGAGACTGTTTCTGCAGTCGCTGTGATTTTTTCATTGAGTGCTTGCTGTCTGCTGCCATTTTTATTGCTGTTTGATGTAAGCTACATAACCGTACCGCTCAATTTTTCTCTGATCATCTATTTAGGGATTGGAGCAACCAGTCTATCCTATCTGCTTTTTTCTTTTGGATTAAAGCAGATTCCCTCTTCTTCTGCAGTCACTTTATCATTGGCTGAGCCACTGACAGCTGCTGTTTTAGGGGTAGCGGTTGTCGGAGAAGTGCTGAGCGGACTGTCGTGGCTGGGAGTCGGGCTGCTTCTGTGCGGGATATTGATTTTGACCATTGGCGATAAAAGAGGGGTTCCTGCTTCTTAGAAGTCCTTTCGTTGTTCCTAAAAACCATCCTTAAAAGGATGGTTTTTTCTTTTGGCTGCCGATCAGCTAGAGAAGGAGTTTACCAGGAGGGCGGTAAGGGGATAGTAGAAAGGATACATAAAAACAAAAAGGAGTTGAGTATATGAATGATGTAGGGAATTCTTTCAGAGGAGTCGGCAACACGATCATCGATTATATTCCAAACGTTCTGGGAGCATTATTATTACTGCTCATCGCATGGATAGTAGCGACGATCGTTCGGGCCATTTTTACGAAAGGATTAAAAAAAGCAGGGGCAGACCGAGCTATGGTGAAAGGCCATATGGCTAAAACAAAAGAAGATGCGGACAGCAAACTGGATTCTATAGGGAAAATTCTTTATTACCTCATCTTTATCTTGTTTATTCCAAGCGTGCTGCAGGCACTGGACATGAACAATGTTGCACAGCCAATCTCGAATATGATGGACAAATTGTTGGCATTCCTGCCAAATCTGTTCATGGCCATCATTATTGTGGTCATCGGCTACTTTGTAGCCAAGTTTGTTAAAAATCTGGTATTCAGCCTTTTGACAGCGATCAATATCGATAAATGGTTCAACAAATTCACCAACAGAACTGGTGGTGCTTCGACAGGGACAGCGAGAATGGATACTGGCGATAAATCGACATTAGCCAATGTTTTGGCAAATGTAGTTTTCGTTATCGTATTGATTCCTATCTTGACGATTGCATTGGAAACCTTGAATATTCGTTCAATATCTGAGCCGATCGTCAATATGCTTAACCAAGTATTGAACATGATCCCGAATATTTTTGTAGCGATCATCTTAATCTTGGTAGGTGTCCTGATCGCTAAATTTATAGGCGATCTATTGATCAGCCTCTTGAATGGAACAGGCATCAACCGCTTTTCGACTTACTTGAATCCTGATAAAACCAAAACGCCAAGCTTTGATATTGCGAATATCATCGGCAAAGTGGTGCAGGCAATCATCATCATCTTCTTTACAGTGGAAGCGATGAATGTGCTGCAGTTGGATGTATTGAACGGCATCGGTGAAGCAATCATCGGTTACTTGCCATTGCTTATCAGTTCACTGATTATCCTGGGCCTTGGATTGATTGGGGGCAGTGTGCTTGGAAATTACATCAAGCAGGCTTCCGGCAACCGCTTCCTTGGAGCCATTGTCAAATACGCAATTATCATCATTGCTGTATTCATGACTCTTGATCAGCTGAATTTCGCAACCAATATTGTGAACTTGGCATTCTTGTTCATCATCGCCGGGCTTGCCGTAGCATTCGCCATTTCCTTCGGTATTGGCGGCCGCGAATTTGCGAAGCGCCAACTTGAGAAACTGGAAGCCAAAATGGATAAGGAAAACAACAAACCAAATCTATAAGTTGATTATCAAAACCCTGAAGGGCCATTGCTGCCCTTCGGGATTTTTTTATTCTCAAAAGCTTTTCCGCATAATTACTCGGTTTTATTATTTAATGGGAATTAATTCAACTATTTATAAGACAATAAAAATTATATTGAAATACAGAAAAAATCTGTATATCTCAAGAATATACAGATTTATTGCTATTTATACATATGTTGTTAGCCTTTGAAAGAGAGTTGAAATGACCTTTAGGAGAGTAATAATACTTCTGATATAGTTATTTAAATAATTTAAAAATTCTGTTGACTTGTTTTTATGCAAGCGGTTACAATCAAGGAAGTTATTATCTAAATAATATTTGAAGGGAGAGCAGCATTCTGCAGTTGAGCGAACGCTCAGTAGGGAGACTTAGAACAATCAAAATGAAATGGGGGGATACGATGAAAGCGTATAAAAAAGAAGTCCAATTCACCATTTGGATGACAGCTGCCTTTATTTTAGTGGGGAACGTAGGATTAGTCTTTTCCATTTTCCCGGTAGATGCTATGTTGCTTGGTTTTCCAGTTATGTACATCGTGCCGATCTTAATGGGATGGTTCGGCGTTTTCTTTTTGACGATTGTAGCTGGGAAAATCGGTAACCGCATCGATGATGAGATCGATAGTGAAAACGATGCGCTCGGAGTTTCCGACGAAGTAAAGGATGTGTAGATGATGGAAACAGAAAACTGGCAATTATCCAATCCGATTTTAGGGTTAGCAGTCGTGGGAGCAACATTTTTATTGTTCTATATCGTGGGATTTGTCTCCAACCGAAAAAGTTCATCTGCTAAAGATCTTTACACAGGCGGCGGAAACGTCGGAGCTTTTACTAACGGATTGGCGATGGCTGCAACTTACATGAGTCTGGCGACTTTCCTTGGCATTACGGCCTTGATCCTCCAACTCCAGGTTCCATTCATCATGTTGTGGATTCAGCTGATTCTGGCAATACCGTTGATCACAATTATTTACGGGACAAGCCTTCGCCGGATGGGCGCTTTCTCGCCTACACATTTTATCCGCGACAGATACGGAGTGACAGCTTCCATCATTGCGGCTCTTTTCATGATTTTGGTTTCCATCATGTATGCACTCGGCCAGATGATCGGAATTGCCATTACGTTTGAAACGTTATTGGGTATTCCTTATTTAACCGGACTTTTTGTTTTTGGAATTATAATTGTCGGTTATATCACAATCGGCGGAATGGCCGGAGCGACAAACAACGCAGCGATTCAGATGGTTATCATTGCCTTGATGTTCATTTTGCCGCTTGGGGCCATCATGAAAGCAGTGGGAGCAACAGGCTGGTATTTCCCGCCGCTGTTCTATTCGGATATGGTTCCAGCGATGCTCGAATCTTTGCCGACGTTCTTTGATTACCAGTTCTCACCAAAATGGTATTTCTCCATTATTCCGGCACTGACAATCGGAGCTTTGGGCCTTCCTCACTTAGCGATGCGGGTTTACACAGCTTCTAATCTGAAAAGTGCGCGTTCGGCGATGGTCTGGTTCGCCTTTATTCTAGGTTTGGTTTTCTCTGCCACATACGCCATGGGCTTCGTTGGTGTTTATGCCACCGCCACTCAGGGCCTAGTCATTTCAGATGGAGATGCTGATAAATTGACGATCATCCTGAACTTGGTCTATAACCCGGAATGGGTGACGGCACTTGTTATTGCTGGGGCGATTTCTGCTGGGCTTTCAACATTGAGCGGAAACTTGCTGGCCATTGGTGCTTTGATTTCACAGGACATTATCGCTACCTTAAAGCCGAATATTCCTCAGCGTTTAAGTTTGCGAATCGGTTTTATCGCAATTTTTGCCGGAGGATTGGTCAGTATCTTGCTGGCAATCCAACCGCCAGCTTTCCTGGTCGTCAGTATACTCTGGGCATTCGGTTTAGCAGGGGTTACGAATGCACCTTTGATTATCGTTGGAGTTTGGTGGAAAGAAGCCAATAAATTCGGAGCCATTGCAGCATCTGTTGTTGGTGGAGCCATCTACATCATCGTGTCTCCCTTCGTCTTTCCAAGCATCGTTTTGACGGGACACGGAGTGACGGACGGTATGGGCTTGTCCGGTGCCATGCTTGCTGTGCCGATCAGCTTTATCCTGCTGATTGTCGTTTCTTATATCACGAACCGTATGCCAGGTCTGCAAAGTAAATTGACTAAGCAATCGGATATTGAATTGATTGAACGCATCCACGGATGGAAGGATATCAAGTCGTATCGCTATAACAGTACGGTAGGTGCCGGAATTACGGTAGTCGTTTCTGCTGCTGTTGCGATTTGGGCATTGATGCCTTGGGGGATGTAGACAATGAAAGAAAGGGTGAGCAAAATGGTCGGGAAAATGGTTGCTTTGAATGATTCATCTTTTCGGTCATTTTTAGAATTGCCGAAAACCCAATGGGTGAGCAATCTGCTGCTGCTCATCGTTGGCATAGGCTATGGGGCGATTTCAATCGCGTCAAATGCCTCATACATAGCAAGTTTCGATTCTGCACTGCTGCAAAACTTCATTGTGCCGGCAATTTTCATTCTGTTTGGCCTGTTGATGGCTTTCATCACGAAAATCGGCTTGGCATTGCTGCTTTGGGCAGGATCCAAGGGACTTGGCGGAAAAGGGCTTTTGCGGGACATCAACAGAGCGGCTCCCGTCGCTTTATTGCCTGGCTTGCTCGGTGCTCCTTACTTGGCGGAAGCCGGGAATGGCCATCCATTGGTCTATGTGCTGTTGGCAATTGGTGTTGTCTGGATGTATCTGGTATGTGTGAAAATCATTAAAACCACGCAAAGTTTCACTGCTAAAAAGGCATATCTGGCAGCCTTGGCAGCCTTTGTTTTCTTAGCGAGTGTCTATTACCTGATCATTCCACCGGCATGAAGAAAAAGAGATAGGAGGCTGACATATGGATTTCAAAGATTTAATTGCTCCGGAGCAGTACAATATCACTTCGGAATTGGAGAAATATAAAGAAGAAAGCGACCGGTTGGCGATTCGCTGGCTGGACAGCGAAGGCAATCGTGAAGACCTGAGTTATAAAGAACTGGTCGGCAAGATGAATCAATACGCACAAGCTTTACTGAAGCTGGGCATTGAAAAAGGGGATCGGATGCTGATCATCCTTCCGCGGATTCCTGAAGCATATATCACGTATTTAGCTTGTCTGCGTGCTGGAATTGTCGCGATTCCATGCTCGGAGATGCTTCGAAAGAAGGATTTGATTTACCGGATGCATCATTCAGGAGCAAAAGGAATCGTGGCGCATTACAAAACCACTGCGGAAACCAATTCCATTGATGAAGAAGCGGCTGCACTGAGCAATAAATTGATTGTTGGGGGCAAAGAAGAAGGATGGCAGTCTTTTGAGGAATTAGCAGAAAAGGAATCACCGGATTTTGACGCCGTTCCGACTCACCGGGAAGATATGGCCTTCCTGTCCTATACATCCGGAACCACCGGCAATCCAAAAGGCGTGGTCCACGTCCATGGATGGGGCTATGCGCATGTCCGGACAGCAGCAACAAAATGGCTGGGCGTCCAAAGTGGAGACGTGGTTTGGGCAACTGCCGCTCCAGGCTGGCAGAAGTGGATTTGGAGTCCATTTTTGTCGACGATTACATTGGGTGCAACGGCCTTTGTTTACAATGGGCCGTTTGATGCCTTGAAATACCTTGAGTTATTGGAAAAAGAAAACATTAATGTCCTGTGCTGTACGCCGACAGAATACCGGATCATAGCAAAAGTGGAGAATTTAGCATCATACAAGCTGCCGGCATTAAGGTCTGCAGTGTCTGCGGGGGAACCATTGAACCGTCAAGTCATCGAAGCTTTTCAGCAGGCATTCCATATTAACGTCCGTGACGGCTACGGCCAGACGGAAAACACCTTGCTGGTTGGAACGCTTCAAGATATGGAAGTAAAAGCTGGATCGATGGGCAAACCGACGCCTGGCAATCCGGTTGACATCATCAATGATGAAGGACAGCCGACAGCTGTCGGAGAAGTGGGAGATATCGCGGTCCATCGCGATTGTCCGGCTTTGTTCCGGGAATATTACCGAGATCCCGAGCGGACGCAAGCGGCATTCCGCGGCGATTGGTATTTGACAGGCGATCAGGCGACGCGCGATGAAGATGGCTATTTCTGGTTTGAAGGAAGAAGTGATGACATCATCATCAGTTCAGGCTATACGATCGGGCCTTTCGAAGTCGAAGATGCATTGATGAAACATGAAGCCATTCAGGAATGTGCCGTCGTAGCAGCTCCGGATGAAATCCGTGGCAATATCGTCAAAGCCTACGTGGTACTCCGTAACCCGGACAATTTTAAAGACAAAGACGCTTTGACGAAGCAACTGCAGGATCATGTAAAAGAAATTACGGCGCCTTACAAGTATCCACGTGTCATTGAATTTCTGGATGAACTGCCGAAAACAGCTTCCGGAAAAATCCGCCGAGTGGAACTGCGCAAATTAAATGCATAATGAGAAAAGCGAAAGCGCCCATGTAGCTCTGCCGGGCATAAGACAGACCAGCAGTGTGGCGTTTTTTGCCGCGCAGCTGGGTTGGCTTATGACCCAAAGAGCT